>NZ_JAVFJK010000003.1:0-37376 GCF_030908215.1 Sinomonas sp. ASV486
TCGGCGAGGATCTCGCCGGTGCCGTGCTCGATGGCGGTGGCCTCGGCGTCGTGGACGAGCAGGATGATGCGTTTGTGCCTGTGGGCGCGGCCGATGCCGAGGTGACGGAGGCGTCCCGCGTGGCGGAGGGTGACCTTGCCGTCGGCGTCGACGCGGTCGGTCCGGACGCGGAAGTGTGCCCCCTGGGCGGCGGCCGCGGGGCCGGCCTTGGGGGTCTGGGCGTAGGCCTCGGCGGGTGTGTGCCTGCCGAGCGCGCGGTGGGGGCGTTCGTGGTTGTAGACGTGGCGGAATCTGGTGAGCTGGTCGTTCAGGTCCTCGATGGTCTGGGCCGGAGGCTGGCTGTGGAGCCATTTCTTCAGGGTCTGGTGGAAGCGCTCGATCTTGCCCTGGGTCTGGGGGTGGCCGGGGGATCCGTTCTTCTGGACGATCCCGAGCCCTGCGATGAGGCTCTCGAAGGCGTTGCGGCCTCCTTTCCCGCCGGCCAGGCGGGTGGTGTAGACCATGCCGTTGTCGGTCAGGGTGCTGGCGGGCAGGCCGTGTTCCTGTGCGGTGTCCAGGAAGGCGTCCACGACGATGGCGCCGGTCGTCCTGGGGTGGGCGGTGAGGTGGAGCAGGCAGCGGGAGTGGTCGTCGAGGAAGTCGATGATCTCGGTGTCGGTGCCGTCGGCCAGGTGCCAGTGGGTGAAGTCGGACTGCCAGGTCTCGTTGGGCTGGGCCGCGGCGAAGCGTCGCAGGGAGGACTTGGGACGCTTGTGGGGTTCGGGGGCGACCGCGCCGGCGGCCCGGAGGATGCGGTGGATGGTGGTGCTCGCGGGCACCGGGAGGCCCTCGCGTCCGAGATGGGCAGCGATGGTCTCGGCCCCGGAGTCCAGGCCCTTGGCCTGCAGGTCGGCGCGTAGGACCAGGATCCTCTCCTGAACGTTGGCCGGCGTCTGCTGCGGGCTGGTGCGGGGCCGCCGGGAGCGGGCCTCGAGGCCGGCCTCTCCTTCGGCTGCGTGGCGGGCGATGAGTTGGTGGACCCATTGGCGGCTGATGCCGTACCGGCGGGCTGCTTCGGCCTTGGACATCCCACCCTCAAGGACTGCGACGACGATGACCTTGTTCTTCGACATGGCAGAAGCCCAATGGGCGAGGTGTCAACGATGTCCCGCGACATGCCGGAAGGCGTCAACGATGTCCCGCCACAGCAGTCAACTGTCACCTGTCAACGATGTCCCGCCACATGCGTCAACGATGTCCTGACATCACACACCCCTCCGCGCACCACGGGAAGCCCCGGTCTTCGGACCGGGGCTTCCGTGCTTTCTTGGCCTCATCCGCCGATCAGCTCTGGGGTCGTTTCGCCCCGCACGCACGACGGCGAGGGCGCGCCGTCGCGCATCGCCGCGCCTTCCTCTGTGGTCACGGGCGCGGACTCCGGTGGTGTATGCTTGGATATCGCTGCCGGGGCCAGAAACGCCTGCAATGACGTTTCATGCGATGGACTCGGAGGCCGCCCGCGCGGGTGGCGGAATGGCAGACGCGCTAGCTTGAGGTGCTAGTGCCCTTATTGGGCGTGGGGGTTCAAGTCCCCCTCCGCGCACGATCTGATTGCCCCGGTCTTGGGACCGGGGCAATCGTCGTTTCCGGAGTGAACCGCCGCGGTCCTCTGAGCGTCTTCTACAGCGTGGGGACGCCACCCCGACGCCTCCGCCGCTGAGGAGGAACAAGCCAATGAAACGCCTTCTGTACTCTCTGGGTGCTGCCTTGATGCTGTGCGCGGCCGCCGCCGCACCCGCGCTGGCTGACAGCACCGGAACTCCGGGCCCGCCGAGCCAGTCGTGCCAGGACCTTGGGCTGACCACGCCGGGCAACGCGGCAAGCAGCCCAGGTTCACCGTTCAACGAGCCGCTCGGATCAAACCCCGGCGGCACCGGCGGGCAGCACTACAACGCGATGTCCCAGTACGACGTCGCATGCTTCCAGCAGTCTGTGCACTGACCGCGGCGCACCGCTCCGCGGGTGCCCCACGACGACGGCGCGCCTCACCACATATGGCGAGGCGCGCCGTCGTGCGTGGATGGGAACTCGGGCCGATAGGCCTCGGTGGAGTCGCCCCGGGTGCGCATAGAGTCGGAAGTGTCACCGAGAGGAGAGTCACCATGAAGGCATGGCAGTTCAACGGTACAAACAAGCCACTGGAACTCAACGAGGTCCCCGAGCCGCACGCCGGCCCGGGGCAGGTCGTTGTCGAGGTCAAGGCCGCAGGGGTGTGCCATTCGGATGTGACCGCGCTTGACGATGCGGGCTGGATGCCGCTCTTCCACGAGCTCCCGCGGACGATGGGCCACGAAAATGCCGGCGTGATCGCCGAGGTCGGCGACGGCATGGACGAGTGGCATGTAGGCGACCGCGTCGGGCTCGCACCCGTGATGAGCGACGGCGACGCCCTCGGCTACGGCAAGTGGGACGGCGGGTTCGCGCCGAAACTCGTGGCGACGGCCGACAACCTGGTCAGGCTTCCCGATGAGGTGGCCTTCGACTTGGGCGCGATGGCGACCGACGCCGGTCTCACGGCGTACCACGCCATCATGGCCGTCGGCGGCGCCAAGGCGGGCATGAAGGTCGGCGTGATCGGGCTTGGCGGTCTCGGCTACATTGGTGCACGCTGTGCCGCACTGGCCGGCGCTGAAGTGTACGGCGCCGAGATCAACCCCGAGACGCGCAAGCTCGCCGACGAGATCGGCCTCGCCGGGGTCGCCGACTCCATCGACGCGTTCAAGGACAAGGGCCTCCAGCTCATCGTCGACTACGCGGGCTTCGGAACGACTACGAGCGCGGCCATCGAGACGCTCGCCGAGTTCGGCACCTTCGTGCAGGTCGGCATGGGTCGGCTCGAGGCCACCATCAACACCTACCCCCTCATTATCAACCAGCTCACGCTCAAGGGCTCCAAGTCCGGCACGCGCGAGGACCTCGCGGGCATCTACGAGCTCATGAAGACCGGCAAGCTGAACCCGCCGATGAACCTCATCACTCACGCGGACATTCCCGGCGCCATTGACAAGCTGCGCGCCGGTGGAGTGATCGGTCGATTCATCGCGATGTACGAGTAGACCCCGGCCATCCCTGCACCGCACGACGGCCCAGACTCACGCCCCATGCGGTGGATCTGGGCCGTCCAGAGGCCAGAGCCCGCGTGTTCCAGAGTGGAACATCTGTGTTCCAGACCACATGCCTACGGTGAACGCAGCGACCGGCGCACACACGTCGCCGCCGTCGCTTGATAAGCCAGGATGCAGGGAAGGGACAAAGATGACCAAGCGTGTTGAAGGCAAGATCGCGGTGGTAACCGGCGGGGCGGCGGGCATGGGCCGCGCCCACGCGCGCCTCCTCGCCAGCGAGGGGGCCCGCGTCGTCGTCACAGATGTCGACGCCGCGGGAGGCCGCGAGACGGTGGCCCTCATCCAGGGCGAAGGCGGGACAGCGACTTTCGTGGAGCACGACGTCTCGAAAGCGAAGGACTGGGAGTCGGTGGTCGGCCACGCCACGGAGGAGTACGGCCGCATTGACGTGCTGGTGAACAACGCCGGCATCTTGGCCTTCACTGCTCTCCAGGACACTGAGGAGGAGGTGTGGGACCGGATCTTTGCTGTCAACGCCAAGGGCACCTATCTGGGGTGCAAGGCTGTGCTTCCGGCGATGCAGCGGTCGACGGCGCCGTCGATCATCAACATCTCGTCGATGTACGGGATCATTGGTGCCCCGAACGCTGCCGCCTACGAGGCGTCGAAGGGCGCGGTACGCACCCTGACGAAGGCGGCTGCCGTGGATTTCAAGGAGTTCGGGATCCGTGTGAACTCCGTGCACCCGGGCGTGATTGCGACCGCGATGACCAACGACATCCTTGCCGATGCCGAGGGCACGAAGGCGCTCCTCGGCACGACCATCCTCGACCGGCCGGGCCAGCCTGAGGAGGTGTCCGCGGTAGTGCTCTTCCTGGCCTCCGACGAGTCCTCGTTCATGAACGGTTCCGAGGTAGTCGTCGACGGCGGGTATATCGCCCAGTAGTCCTTCGTCTGGGCACAGAGCCGCCGCGCATGCCGATGGCATGCACGGCGGCTCTCGCCGGTGGATAGCCGCGGTCCGCAGCCGAACAAAGGCAAGCACGCCTGCTCAGGCTGCCGTGTGGAAGACCATTCGGCCACGGGGGAACCCGACTCGGTGCCCGACGATCTGCCGGGTTCCAGGTAGCGGCGGCGCGGTCGAACTGTAGCGACGGCCGGTCGGTGTAGTCACCGTGACGGTGTGCCGGGTGGCAGGAGTGGTCCCATGGCTCCAGCCGGGCGCTTCCTTGACCTGGTTGCAGCGCTCGCACAGGCCCTGGCCGTTGGCTGCGTTCGTGGGGCCTCCGCGTGCAGCGGGGATGACGTGGTCGTGCTGCCGGATCGGCGCGTTGCACCACGGGTTCCTGCAGGTGGCGTCCCTCAGAGCGATGAACGCCTTGAGTCCCTCGGGGAAGAGGCGGGATCGCGATTCCATCGACGTGAGAGCGCCGGACTCGGGTGCTGTGTAGAGCCGGCGCAGCGTGGCGCGCTCTGCGGCGCTGAGCACGAGGTCGCGTCCCACCTGTGCGGGCAGCACACCGAATCCTTCAAGGAGGGCAGGCTCGGAGGAGCCACGGACCAGCGCGCTCTCCGCCATGACGAGGTTGACCGCCACCGCCACATCCTCGGCGTGCTCCTGCCCGGTCAGCCTCTCCAC
Source organism: Sinomonas sp. ASV486 (assembly GCF_030908215.1). Lineage (GTDB taxonomy): Bacteria > Actinomycetota > Actinomycetes > Actinomycetales > Micrococcaceae > Sinomonas > Sinomonas puerhi. The sequence continues at coordinate 4,744 of NZ_JAVFJK010000003.1, forward strand.
CGCGGTGTCCGCCATGATTTGGTCGCGCGTGCGGTCCTCACGCACTTCAGGCCCCGCGGCACGAGCAGAATCCGCGTTGACGGTCAACGCTTTGTATGAGGCGACGGCTTGGGCGGCCGGCAGCAGACAGGACAGGACTGCCATCGAATCCGGTGCGGGCCTGAGCCAGACGCGGCGCTCAGCTACCGCACGCCGGGCGCGCTTCACGGCCGCCGCGGGATCGAGCCGCTGAGCATGCGCCCGAGCCTCTGCTGCGAGCTGGCGGTCCCCGACGCCCCCGCGAGCGTAGGCGGGCACCATGGCTTCGTCCACCCGCACCCGGTCCTCAACATCGAGGCAGGCCGTCTCCCGGACGACAAGGGTCGCCCGCCATTCGTTGATCCGTCCCGCAGCGAGGGCGTTGAGCGTGTGCGGCATCTCGTTCACGAGTGCCTTCGCCAGCCCCAGCAGGCGGCCTCCCCGCGCTGGCGACTCACTGCGGGCCAGGGCGATGGCCTGCCCGGCCTCGACCGAGGGGTCCACGGGACGCGGTCCCTCGCCGAGCCGATCGCCCGAAAGTGGCTCATCGGTCGCCGCCCGCCGCTCCCGGACCCGCTTCTCGAAAAGGACGCTGAACCGGGCCTGATAAGCCGAGGCTGCGGCCTTCAGCCGCTCCGCCGCACCGATCCGCTCGATGAGTTCCGCCTCGCTCAGCTGACCGTCGTCCTCCGCACCGGATACGAGCGCCGTCGCCCAGGTCCCGATGACAGCGGCGCTCGGCGAGCTCCGGCCGACAGACATCAGAACATCCGCGATGAGCTGTGAGAAGTCGTCCGCATCCTGCGGACCTCCCACGCTCGCTGGCGTCTCCGCCATCACTGATAGTTCGAACATGTGTTCGACTCTACCGTGACCCCGCGTCCCGGGCCAGACCTGTGGAGGACAACTGAGAAGGACGGTGCCGCCCCCATGGATACGGCGCCGCCCGGTCGGCTAAGGGCTACTTGGCGTGGCTCCATTCCCAGCCCGCCGGCGCCCCGGGTGCGGTGGAGAAGCCGGCCGAGGCGAAGGTGCCAGAACGGTGTCGGGCTGGCCAGCGTGGCCGGGCGGCGAGGTACGCGACTCGAACAGTGGGATGGCCTAGGGTGGCCCGCAGGACCTACCTGGCCGAGCGCGCCCGCTTGCCGATCGCGGCGCGCCGCTCTCCCCCGGCGACAGGCAGGCACATTTCGCTGAGGACCACGTCCACGATCCCGTCGAGGATCTCCGCCCTGTTGGCCACGCGTCCTCCACCGAGACGGCGGGCGCCGCTGGCCGCCCCGGGTCAGGTCACGATCGGCACCGCGGTGAGTGGCGCCGTCGTGCGTCACCGGCCAGCGCTGTGCACCTGCTTGATCATCCTTGCCGGCCCGCGCAGATGAAAGGGACCAGCCTCAGGCTGGTCCCTTGGCGTTTCCGCCCGCCGGCGTCAGCTCAGGATGCTGCCGCGCGGGGGCTCGAAGCCTTGGTTCCACTCGGCTGCGCGCCCATGCCGCCGATACGGGCCAGGATCGTCTGCATGCCCTTGTCAGCTTGGGCTCGGCTCAATCCGCTGTTCTTGCCGATGAGTGAACCGGCGCCGAGGTCGATTCGGGCATCGGACAAGACCGACCGGCGCGGTGATTCGTGACGGCGGATCTTCTTGTGGTTCAGTGCCATGGCGACCTCCTTCTGCCCCGAGTCTACTGTGAGCGGGCCGATTTCCACAGGGACCTGGCCATCCGCCGCGCGTTCATGAGGTACAGGACAAGCCCGAGGAGGATCGCCACCGCGACGACCACGACCACGAGCCAGAGAAGGTCCCACCACCACGGCTCGAGCGGAACCCCGACGCCGATCCCAGCTGTGAGCAGCACTCCGGCACACGCGATGAGCATCAGCCTGAGCGGCAGCAGCATGACTGCAAGCGCTCGGTGTTCGGGGGCGCGCGCCATCCATGACAGGAACAGAGCTGGCCCTACGAGGAGCAACGAGACCGCCTGCGACGGCACCGTGAAGCGGGGCGAGAGGATCGGAGCGCCGAAGAACTTCTGCGCCGCCACAGCCACGGCGAACAAGAGCACGACCAGCACGCCCACGACCGTGAAGGTGAAGACACCGGAAGCTGCCGGGACGAGCTCGACACTCACCTCCGCCCCCGAATAGTTCTCCGACGGCGCGAACGCGACATGGGCGGTGCTCCGCGGCTTGGCGGGGACGTCCTCGCGAGGGTCTGCGACATACTCGTCGCCAGCCGTCTCCTGCACGCTGAGCCGGCGGACGACCAGGCCGGCAGGTGCACTGAACTCAACATGCTGGCTGTGCGCCAGGCCCGCGTCTGGGAGGTCGAACTCGATGATCCCGACCCTGTTGCCGAGATCCGGGATCGGCAGGCTGCGGTCATAGGAGAACTTGACCACAGTCCTCTTCCCGACGAGGTCTCCTTCGACCTCGACCACGAGGAGGAACTGGTCCAGAAACCCCTTCACCATCCGGGCGACAACCGCCCTGCTCTCCGGGTCGGCGATGCCGCTCAAGGGCATGAGCTTCCGGTCGACCTCGTCCTCGATTGCTTTCCTCGTCTCCGCGGACGTCTCGGCAGGGTTGAACCCGACGACGCGGTGTATGAGGTCGCGCATCTGCTCGGACTCCTCAGTCGGGCGGGGCACCCCGGGGCTCGTGATCTGGACCAGCATCTCAACGGCGAGCTGCGTGTTGTCGTCACGTCCGAGCACGGGCATCGGGTGGTCATCGGGCCCGGTAGCCGAGACACGGCGAAGCGCGCCCTTCTCGATCAGAGCGAGCGGTACCAGGACGCGGCCGTCCGACCCAGGCACTGCAAGGTCCGAGGGAAGCGTGAAGTCAAAGGAGATCGCGCGACGGGTGGTGCCGGTGGCGCCAAGGCTGATCGAGTCAACCCGCCGGTGCACCCAGAGGGGCGCCCCGAACAGCAGCGCCGCAATCCGCCGGCCCCTGTCTGGAGAGCCACTGAGGCCAGGCCAATTGATCTCGTTGGTCACCACCACGCCCCAACCCTATCGACACCGGAAGGATTGCATGCGCGGACGGCGTCGTGCTGGGCCAGCGTGACCCTGCAGGCCTGCGACGCCGCCCGCATCGCCCAAGGGCAGACGGTTTTGGTCATCGGTGCGTCGGGCGGTGTCGGCTCACAAGCGGTGCAGCTGGCAACAGGGCTCGTCGCCGGCAGCACCCCGCTCCCCGACTCCGCGGCGGGCGGTTGACCGGCATGGGTCGGCAGCTGAAGGCTCTGGCCCTGTCCTCCTTCGTCCGCCGGCGCCTGACAATGCTCGCCGCGGGCCCAGCGCGCAAGCGACCTCGCCCGACTCATCGAGGCTGGAACCCTGAGGCCCGGGATCGACCGGACCTACCCGCTCGAGCAGCTGCTCGGTGCGATCCGCGCCCTCGTCGCGGGCACGTTCCTGCGGAAAGGTCGCCATCTCGGTCCGAGTGCGCACGACGACGGTGCCTTGCCCAAGAAATGTCGGAGGGCCCAATTAGGTTCTGATCATCGCTGACGGACGGGGGACCGATGGGCAGGGGACCGATCGAATGGTGGGAGTGGCTGGTCTTGCTGGGACCGATCGCCGCGCCGCTCCTTATCGCCGCGGCTACTTTGACCGCGGCCGGTATCGCCGCTCGGGTCGCCATACGGACTCTCCGACAGCGGGATCTCGCCGACCGAAAGGCCGAATGGTGGCGCAGGACCCAGTGGGCCTTCGACACCGTTCACGCAGATTCGGCTTCCCGACGTGAGCTGGCGCTCGACGTACTCGACGTCCTCGCCGAGAGCGACCTGCCGACACTCGAGGAGGTCCTTCTCCTGGAGACAGCCAACCGACTGCCACTGCGGGCGGCACAAGGCAGGCTGGACGCTGAACTGGAGGTCATCGACAATGGAGATTCAGAGGGAGAGGCGGAAGCCGATGAGCACCACGACGCCGGCGCACAGCCCGGGAAAGCAGCAGGCGGCATCTAAGAGGGTCGTCCGAGTCCCGCGCGGAGAGCTGCGAGTGCAGGCAGCAGCAGCACGGCTCCAGGTCACCATCGACAAGCGGCTTGACCGCGAAACCCCCGAGTGGATCAAAGAGCTCGCGAAGAAGCAGTACTGACGTCCCAGCACAGCCGGGGGTCTGGCCAAACGACGGGTGCGCACCCTTCCCGCACGAGGTGGGTGCTGACGACGCCGCCGCCCCACCAAGGGGACGGGCGGCGCCGTCGTGCGTGAAAGAAGTGGCCTACGCGACCCCGAGCTCGTTGTTTCGGTGATGCGGCCATGGGCGGCCGGCGCTCAGAACGAGATGAGGACCTTGGAAGAGACCGAGGCGTCGGCGGCGGTCTCGAAACCCCGGAGCGCGTCCTCCACAGGCACCACGTGCGTCACGATCCCCTCGGTCCTGAGGGTGCCGTCGCCCAGCGCGGCCAGGACGTCGCCGAACTCCCCCGCGAAACGGAACGAGCCCGCGAGGGTGAGTTCCCGTGTGATGGCCGTCGCCATGGGTGCCTCGACGCCACCGGCGCGCTGCAGGCCCAGCATGACGACGGTGCCCCCGCGGGCCGCGGCCGAGACTGCCGCCGCGAGCCCGGGCACCGTCCCGCTCGATTCGACGACGACGTCGGCGTGGAGCGCCTCGATGGCCTCGTCGTCGCGCGCGTCCAGGGTCCGCGCGCCCTGTTGGCGGGCTATACCCAGCGGGACCTCGAAGACGTCCGTCGCGACGACTTCGGCGGCCCCGTGGTGGTGGGCGGCCGCAATGACGAGCTGGCCGATGGGCCCCGCGCCGATCACCGCCACGCGCTTGCCCCGCACGTCGCCGGCGCGCTCGAGTCCGTGCCACGCGACGGTGGCCGGTTCGGCGAGCGCCGCGGTCTCGAGCGAGAGGCCCTTGGGCACGCCGTGGAGCATGCGGGCTGGAAGGGCCACCCGGCGGGCGAACGCGCCTTGCGTGTGGGGGCGGTGCATGGCCGAGCCCAGATAGGTGGACGCGGGCGCGAGGTTTGGCCGGTCGGCCGGATACGGGGTCCTGCCGTCGCCGCGCGGGGTGAGCGGATGGGCCGCCACGCGGGTCCCCGCCGTGGGGCCGGTGCCGTCGGCCGCGGCCCGGATCACGCGCCCCGAGACCTCGTGCCCGAGGATCATGGGCTCTCGGAGGATGGAGGCCCCGGCCGCCCCGTGCTTCCAGTAGTGCAGGTCGGAGCCGCACACGCCGCCGAAGGCGACCTCCACGACGGCCTCGTCGTCCGCGGGCACGGGCTCCGGCACGGGCCCGATCCGCAGGTCGCCCGCCGCGTGGGCGACGACGCCGAGGTTCTCCCGCGCAGCACCCGTCATCAGACGACCGCCGTCATGCCGCCGTCGACGAACAGCGTCTGTCCGTTGACGAAGTCGCTTGCGGAGCTTGCGAGGAACACGAGCGCGCCGACCAGGTCGCGGGTGTCTCCCCAGCGCGCCGCGGGGGTGCGCTGGCGCACCCAGTCGGAGAAGTCCTCGTCGGCCACGAGCGCCTGGGTCAGCTCGGTGGCGAAGTAGCCGGGAGCGATCGCATTGGCCTGGATGCCATGGGGGGCGAGGTCTGCGCACAGTCCCTTCGTCAGCATGACGATGGCGCCCTTCGTCGCCGAGTACGGCGCGATGGAGGGCCGTGCGAGCTGGCTCTGCACGCTGCCGATCTGGATGATCTTCCCGCTCCCCCGCTCGACCATGCCGCGGCTCACACGGCGTGCCAGGTAGAACGCGCTCGAGACGTTGGTGGCCATGAGGACGTCCCAGTCCTCGTCGCTGAACTCGCCGATCGGCGCGCGCCGCTGGATGCCGGCGTTGTTGACCAGTACGTCGAGCACGCCGACCTCCGCTTCGAGCGCGGCGATTCCGGCGTCGACGGCGGCCGGGTCGGTGACGTCGAACGTCACGCTGCGTGCTTGTGAGCCGGTCGCGTCGGCAACTTCGGCCGCGGCGCGGGCCGCCTTCCCTGCGTCCCGGCCGTGCACGACGACGCTGGCTCCCGCCGCGGCGAGCCCCTCCACGAGTGCGCGCCCGATGCCCTGGCTGGACCCCGTGACGAGCGCGGACTTCCCTTCGAGGCCGAAGGCGGCAATCCCGGTGGGTGCCCTCACGGCCGGACCCTGACGAGTCGCTGGGTGGTGGCTTCCACGCCGTCGCCCACCTCGTCGCGGGAGAGCTTGAGGGCGTCGTCCGCGCGGAGCAGGTCGCGGCGGAGCGTCTCGGGGACGAGGAAGGTGGAGCAGGTCGTGATGAGGGCCAGGGTGGCCATGTAGGTGGCGAGCAGCACCCAGTTCCCGTGGCTGACGGCGATGATGTAGGCGCCCAGCACGCCGGCCAGACCCCCTGCCAGTACCGCAGAGATCTCCCGGGCCATGGCGACGCCGAGGTAGCGGTGCCTGTTGCCGAACATCTCAGGCAGCATGGCACACTGCGGACCGAGCATCGTGTTGACGGCGATGCCGATGCCGACCGCCACGACCGCGACCGCGAGGACGTGGTTCCCCAGCGAGAGCAGCCACCACGCCGGGAACGAGTACAGGAGCATGAAGACCGCACCGAAGCGGTAGACGGTGCGTCGTCCTACCCGGTCGGAGATGGCGCCGGCGAGCGGTACCGAGAAGACGCCGATGAGGGAGCCGATCGTGACGCCCCAGGCGAGCAGGCCCTTGTCGGCGCTGCTGCCGACGACCGAGACGAAGAAGCTCAGGGCGAGGGTCTGGAACATGTAGGAGCCGCCGTTCTCGGCCATGCGCAGGCCGATGCCCACGATGACGCCCGGCAGTCCCTTGGTGAAGATCTCCCGCACCGGCTTGTCCTGGAGCTGCTCATGCTTCTCGAGCGGCACGAACGTGGGAGTCTCGCGGAGCTTGGTCCGGATGACAATGGCCACGAGGATGAGCACGAAGGAGAGCAGGAAGGGCACGCGCCAGCCCCAGCTCATGAGCTGGTCCTTGGGCAGCAGCGAGATGGCGCTGAAGACCAGCCCCGCGAGCAGGGTTCCCGCCTGGATGCCGATGAAGGGCAGCGCCGCGAAGAAGCCACGCCGCTTGACCGGAGCGTATTCGGCCATGAGCACTGTGGAGCCCGCCTGCTCCGCCCCGGCGCCGAATCCCTGGAGCAGGCGGAGCGTGACGAGGAGGACCGGCGCCAGCAGCCCGATCTGGTCGTACGTGGGCAGGAGGCCGATGAGGGTCGAGGCGCCGCCCATCAGCAGGATGGTCACCACGAGGATGGTCTTACGACCCAGGCGGTCACCGAGCCGGCCGAAGAACAGGCCGCCGAAGGGCCGTGCCAAGAAGCCGACGCCGTAGGTCGCGAAGGCGGCGACGGTCGCCATCGCTGGGTCGCCCTGGGGGAAGAACAGCAGGTTGAAGATGAGGGCTGTCGAGAGCCCATAGAGCGCGAAGTCGAAGTACTCGAGCGCGCTGCCGACGCTCGAGGCGAGCGTTGCGCGCTGCAGGTTCTTGGCATAGTCCGGATCCGACGATCCCGGATGCTGGGCGGTGTCCCTAGTGGTCACGGCCATCTCCCTTGATTGGCTGGAACAGGAGGTGCCTGCACGTGCGTGCTTCTCGGCTCCTGTGACCTACCTTACCAACCTGATGAATCCTGTTCAACCCTCTGAACTCCGTCGACTTTCCTCGAGATCCCGACGTGCCGATGCCCCGAGGGGGTTCGTCAATTGCAGGGCCGCATCCTTGAGCGCCTCGGCCACTCGTTCCAGGTGCTCCGGGGTCGCGCGGGCCTCCTGGATGGCGACGCCCAGCGCCAGCGGCGGATCACCCGGCGCCCAGCCCTCGAGCGGCACGGCGACCCCGACGAGCCCGGGCATCCCTTGCCCCGGATCGAGCGCCCAGCCGCGCTCGCGGGCGCGGTGGAGCTTCTCGAGAAGCTCCGGCAGCTCGCGCACGCTGCGGTCCGTGACATGGGGGAACGGGACCTGATCAGCCATGATCGCCTCGATCCGGGAATCATCCATGACCATGAGCAGGGCGTTCCCCGTGGCGCTCAGGGCGGCGTGGATCCTTGACCCCAGCGGGGTTCCGAAGCGGACTGTGCGCGAGCCCTCGTGGCGGGCCAGGTAGAGCGCGTCATGGTCGTCGAGCATGGCCACCTGCACCACCTCGTGACGGAGCACGGGCGAGGCCTGGCAGACGGCGTAGAACTCCCGCACCTGGTTGAACTGGGCGGCGAAGGCGCCGCCCAGTTCGGCGTTGCGGCGGCCCAACTGGTAGCCCGAGGGGACCCGCTGGACCATGCCGCCCTCCTCGAGCGCCAGGCACAGGTTCATGGTCGAGGACTTGGGCAGCCCGAGCGCCGTGGCAATCTCGGTGAGCGTCAGGGGGCCGTTGGCCTCCGCGAGCACGCCCAGGATCTTCAGGCTGCGCGTGACCGCGGGGGCGGGGTCCCGGCGCTCGCGGTCCTGCTCATCGCCATCGTTCGGAATGGACTTCGCCATGCAGGTCTCCTCTTGCTCCCCGTGCTTGCGCACGCGTGTGTGCCCAGCTGTCGGGCCGGGCCCATTATGGCCGAGAGTCCTGCGGTCTCAGTAGAACTCCACCGTGTTGACCACATTGCGCATGGCCTGCCCGTCCAGCAGCCGGCTCGCGTTCGCGGCGAAGAGCCGCGCGATCCGCTCCTCCTCCTGGGAGTTCAACGCTGCCGTGTGCGGGCTGATCAGCACATCGTCGCGTCCCCACAGCGGAGAATCCGCCGGCAGCGGCTCCACTTCGAACACGTCCAGCGCGGCGAAGGAGACTCTCCCGCTCTCGAGCGCCGGCACGAGCGCGGACTCATCGATCACCGTGCCACGGCCCACGTTGACCACGATGGCTCCGGGCTTGATGGACCCGAGCACCTCATGGCCTACGAGGTGGTGGGTATGCTCGGTCCCGGGCAGCGTGACGACGAGGGCATCAGCCTCGGCGGCGGCGCGCGCGAGCTCGTCCACCGGCACGAGCCGATCCACGCCGTCGACCGGCTCCCCGCTGCGGGTCGTGCCCCACACGGTGGCGCCGAGCGCCTTGAAGCGGCGGGCACACTCGGCGCCGATGCCGCCCAGGCCGACGACGAGCACCGTCATCTCTTCGAGCTGCTTCATCTCCCAGCGGTCGGTCCACACGCGCCCACGCTGCTGCGCGATGAGGCGTGGCAGGGACTTCGCGCCCGCGAGCACGCCGAAGACGGCGAATTCAGCGAGCGGGCCGCCATGCATTCCGGCCGAGGTCGTGAAGGCAACGCGCTGGAGCGCCTCCTCCGGCAGCCCGGCGGCCTTGACTTGGCTGCCGCCGCCCGCCGCTGTCGTGTGCACCCAGCGCAGGCCGGGATTGGACGCGACGGCGCGGTGGAGCGCGGCCGGGTCGACGTCGGGAATGCCGAACAGGAAGTCCGCCGAGTCGACGAGGGCCTCGAACGCCGCCTGCTCCTGTGAGGTGCGGACGCGGTCGGGGTCACCGGACCAGTCGGCCGGTCCGCGCATGGGACGGTAGAGTCCGTGGTCGCGCACGACCTCGAGGCGGGGTTCGAGCGCCTCAATGAGTTGGCAGTGCTCTTCGGAGAGCGGGACAGCGACGACAGCGCGGACCGAACCAGTGGTCTCGGACATGGGATCCCCTTCGTTGCGGCAGTTCCGATGGCGTCCACGGGAGCGAACGACTCCCACAAGGGTAGCGTGGGTTCAACGTACTGAACAAAGTTCCATATTTTGACCGCACCGCACTCTGCGGCCGCTACGCTGGGAAGATGACGACGATTGCACTCGGCATGATCGGCCTCGGCGCCATGGGCGCCCCGATGGCCCGGCACCTGCTCTCCCACCACGGATCCCTCGCAATCACGGCCCGGCGCCCGCAGTCGGAGCTCGTGGGCGAGGGAGCACACTGGGCCGATACGCCGCGAGAGCTCGCCGCCTCCGTCGACGCCCTCCTGGTCATGCTCCCTGACCTCCCCCAGCTCGAGGAGGTCCTGGCCGGGGACGACGGCATCCTGGCCGGCGTGCGCGACTCGGGCCTGACGCTGATGGTCGGGTCGACGAGTTCGGCCACAGGAGTGCGGGACCTCGCCGCCCGGTTGGCGGACGAGACCGACGGCCGTGTACGCGTCGTGGACTGCCCCGTCTCGGGTGGGGAGGACGGGGCGATCGCCGGGACCCTGTCCATCATGCTCGGCGGCACCGAGCCCGATGCGGCCCTCGCCCGCCAGCTGCTCGCTCCCTGCGGCAGCCCCGTGCACCTAGGCCCGCTCGGGGCCGGACAGGTGGCCAAAGCCTGCAACCAGCTCGTGGTCTCCGCGACCATCCTGGCCCTCGGCGAGGCAACCGTCCTCGCCGAACGCTCAGGGATCGACCTGGCCCTGATGTGGGACCTGCTGGGCGGCGGCTACGCCGGGTCGCGGCTCCTCGACTCCCGCAGGGAGAAGCTCGTCAGCGGCGACGACTCGCCTTCCGGCGTCGCGAAGTACATGGTCAAGGACCTGGTCTCCGCCGAGGAGATCGCGCGCGCCACGAACACCAACCCCGTCCTGCTGCCCGCGCTCCGCGCCGCGTTCGACGAGATCGTGGCGTCCGGGCTTGGCGATCAGGACATCTCCGTGACCCGGCGGTTCGTGGCCGGGCGGTAGAGCTCGGGCGCTCTGCCGGAGCCAGCCCGAGGGGCCCGGTGACGGCGGGCGGTGGGCGCGCACCGCCGTCATGCGCGCCCACGCGCTGCTACCCGAGCTGGACCACGGACCCCACGAAATGCCGCCGGCCCGACTTCGCGTTCCATCCGACGAAGTCGGAGCGTTCCCAGCCGCCCTCGCCGTCAACCACGTCTGAGATGTTCACCGACACCCGTGCCGGCAGGAAGACGGGCGCCTCGAACTTGACGTCCCAGACGAATGCGTCGCCCTTCTGGGTCCCCACCTCCGCAAGGACACGCGAGGCGGTGTACATGCCGTGCGCGATGGAGCGCCGCATCCCGAGGGCCCGCGCGGAGATCGAGCTCAAGTGGATGGGATTGAAGTCTCCGGACACGGCCGCGTACTCGCGCCCCGTCTCGGACCCGAGGCGCCAGATAGCCGTCGGCAGCGGCGCGCGGAAGTCTTCGCGCGGCTCGGAGGCGACAGGCTTGTCGATGCCGGGCAGGAACACGCCCTTCGCCAGGTAGGTCGAGACGCCGCGCCACACGGGCTCCCCTCCCCCGGCCCCGCTGCGTCGCACCTCGGCAACCACATCGACCTGGGTCCCGGCCCGGTGTCCGGAGAGATTCTCAGCCCACGTGGTCACATCGAGCAGGTCGTTGTAGGTGACCGGTTCGCGATACTCGACGTGGTTTCGCAAGTGCACCATCCCCAGAAGCGGGAGCGGGAAGTCCTCGCGGCCCATGAAGCTCATCGCCACCGGAAACGCGAGGGCGTGCAGGTACCCCGCCGGCACGACGTCGCGTGCGGCTTCGCCCAGCAGATGCTGGAACTCCGTGAGCTTGGCAAGGTCTTGGCGCACGACGGCGACGTGGTGCCTCGCGCTCGGAAGCCGCCTCGCGCCGTTGCTCCTGGAGATCATGAGCCGCGCGGCCTCGGCGGCCGCGGCGACGTAGAGCTTCGAGAGCGAAGGCACCTCCGGCAGCTCGACGGTCTCGATCCCCCGCGGCGGCGCGCTCACTGCCCCACCAGATTCTGCCCGCACACGCGGAGCACGTTACCCGAAATGCCGCCAGCCGCATCAGAGGCGAAGAACCCTATCGCCTCGGCCACGTCGAGCGGCAACCCGCCCTGCTGGAGGGAATTGAGGCGGCGGGCCACCTCGCGCGTCGCGAAGGGGATCTTGGCGGTCATCTCGGTCTCAATGAATCCGGGGGCCACGGCGTTTGCGGTCCCGCCGGTGGCGGCGAGCCGGGCCGCCGTCGAGCGGACCATACCCATGACACCGGCCTTGGACGCCGCATAATTCGTCTGGCCGCGGTTGCCCGCGATGCCAGAGGTCGAAGCGACGGAGACAATGCGGAACCCGTCGGGAAGCCTCCCGGACCCCATCAGCGCGTCGTTGATCCGCAGCTGCGCCGCGATGTTCACCGCGATGACAGCGTCCCACTTGGCCGCGTCCATGTTGGCCAGGAGCTTGTCCCGCGTGATGCCGGCGTTGTGCACGAGGATGTCGAAAGCGCCGTGCCGGGACAGGGCGTGCTCGAGGATCCGCTCCCCCGCGTCCGGCTTGGTGATGTCCAGTTGGAGGGCGGTCCCGCGGACCTCGTTGGCGACCTTCGCGAGGGAGTCGCCTGCCGCGGGGACGTCGACGACCACGAGCTTCGCCCCATCCCGCGCGAGCGTCCGTGCAATCGCCGCGCCGATGCCCCGGGCGGCCCCGGTCACCACGGCGACCTTCCCCGCGAGCGGCTTGTCCGGATCGGCGGGCAGTTCGCCCTTGGCCGTGCCGACGGTCAGGAACTGGCCATCCACGAACGCGGACCGTCCGGAGAGCAGGAAGCGCAGGGCCCCGAGCGCACTGGGCACCTCCGCCGAGACGCCCTCGGCCAGGAGGATCCCATTGCCAGTCGCCCCGGACCGCAGCTCCTTGGCCAGCGAGCGCAGGATGCCCTCGACGCCGGCACGGGCCGCGGCGAGCGCCGGCTCGTCGGCCGTGGAGGATCGACGCGACACGGTCACGACCCGGGCGTTCGGCGCGAGCGAGCGCAGCGCCCGCCCGGCAGCGAGGACCGGGCCCGCGAGGTCCTCGGGCCGCGTGATCGAGTCGAGGGCGAGGACGATTCCCCCCAGCTTCGCGGTGCCACCGGTTGGCGCGTTGGCGCCCGGAGCGGCGGGTGAGGCGGACGACGACGCCGACCCGCCGGCGTCGTGCGTCCCACCGGCGGCGGTGGCGATCCCCGGATCCCGAAGGACCTCGACGTCCCAGCCCTTGAGCGCGGTCTCGAGCGAGTCGGCCCCGGGACCGGTCCCGATGAGCAGCACGGGCCCAGGCACGAGCGGCGCGCCCGGCTCGTAGCGGCGCAGCCTCACGGGCTGCGGGAGTCCGAGCCTCTTGGCGAGGTCACGGCCCCAGCCGCGCGAGACGAAGTCGGTGTATTTGTCAGCCATGTGTTTCCCTTCCCCCGGGTTGTCCTGGTCAGCGTCCCTCGAGGACGGCGACAACGCCCATGCCGCCAGCCGCACACACGGAGATGAGACCGCGCGCGGGCCGCCCGAGGTCGCCGGCATCGGTCCGCTCGTGCAGCTGCTTTGCGAGCGAGGCGACGATGCGCCCGCCGGTCGCGGCGAACGGGTGCCCCGCGGCGAGTGAGGAGCCGTTGACATTGAGCTTGGCTCGGTCCACCTTGCCGAACGCGCCCTCGAGTCCGAGCCGCTCGCGGCAGAAGTCGGCATCCTCCCACGCGGCGAGCGTCGCCAGGACGGTGCCGGCGAACGCCTCGTGGATCTCGAAGTAGTCGAAGTCTTCAAGGGTGAGGCCGAGCCGGGCGAGCAGGCGCGGCACCGCGAACACGGGCGCCATGAGGAGACCGTCCTTGCCGTGCACGAAGTCCACCGCGGCGGCCTCGCCGTCCACGACGTCCGCGAGGATCGGCAGGTCGCGCGCGGCGGCCCACTCCTCGGAGGCGAGCAGCACGGCCGCGGCGCCGTCGGTGAGCGGGGTCGAGTTGCCAGCCGTCATCGTCGCGTCCGCGCCAAGATGCCTGCCGAAGACGGGCGAGAGCTTGCCCATCTTCTCCATCGAGGTGTCGGCGCGGAGGTTCGAATCCTTCGTGAGTCCTCGGTAGGGGGTCACGAGGTCGTCGAAGAAGCCGCGGTCATAGGCGGCGGCGAGGTTCTTGTGCGAGGCGAGGGCGAGCTCGTCCTGCGCCTCCCGCGTGATGTTCCACTGCTTGGTGGTCAGCGCCTGGTGCTCGCCCATGGACAGGCCCGTGCGCGGCTCGCCCGTCCCGGGGGCATCGGGCGCGAGGTCCTTGGGGCGCAGGCGGGAGACGGCCTTGAGCTTCTGCTGGAGCGTCTTGGCACGGCTGAGTTCGAGGAGTACATCGCGCAGGCCCTCGCTCACGGCGATCGGCGCATCCGAGGTCGAGTCGACCCCGCCCGCGATGCCCGATTCGATCCGGCCGAGCTTGATCTTGTCGGAAAGCTGCAGAACTGTCTCGAGGCCCGTGGCACACGCCTGCTGCACATCGTAAGCGGGGGTCTCGGGGCTGAGGGCCGAACCGAGCACTGACTCGCGCGTGAGGTTGAAGTCGCGACTGTGCTTGAGCACCGCGCCGGCAGCCACCTCTCCGATGCGCTCGTCCTGCAGGCCGAACCGCGCCACGAGGCCGTCGAGCGCGGCCGTGAGCATGTCCTGGTTCGAGGTGCGCGTGTACGCGCCGTTGGCGCGGGCGAACGGGATGCGGTTGCCGCCGACGACGACAGCCCTCCGGATGCCAGCCGGGGACGAGGGGGAAGACGGGGAAGACGCGGAAGAGGGGGTCGACATCTGAATGCCTCCGATGATTGTGACCTGAGTTACCGATACCAAGCGTACCTGATACGCTGGGTATCGTGAACTACCCCACCCCCCGTGCTGAAGGTCTCGGTACCGTCACGTACGACGTCGCGAGGCAGCCCATCGTCGACGGCCGCACCGCCCGCTGGGCGAACCACCGAGAGGAAAGGCGCGTCGAGCTGGTCCACGCGGCCCGCCGGGCCGTGCATCGGCTCGGACCGGACGTCCCCATGGAGGAGATCGCCGCCGCCGCGAGTACGTCGAAGTCCGTCTTCTACCGGTACTTCCGCGACAAGGCCGGGCTTCAGGCGGCGATGGGCGCCCTCGTGCTGGCTCAGATGCAGGTCCGCATCGCCCAGGCTGCCGCCGCGGCCCAGACCCCCTACGAGGGGCTCCGCGCAATGGTCGCCGCGTACCTCGGCATGGCCGTCCGTTCGCCCAACGTCTACGAATTCGTCACCCGCGTGCCGGTGGGCTCGGCACCGTCGGAGCCGGCCGTCCAGCGCGCCACCGCCGGCCGGAGCAGTGCCGCCGGGCACGCCGCGGATGAAGCGTTCGGAAGCTTCTTCGACGCGATCGCCACGATGATCCAGGCGCCGATGAGCCGCTACCTCGACCCCGCGGCGTCGGCCACCCTCGACTACTGGCCCAGCGCTGCCATCGGGCTCGTGCGGACCGCCGGCGAGCGCTGGCTCGCTGCTCCCCCCTCGCCCGAGAAGCCCGGCCTCGAACAGATGGCCGCCCTGATCGCCGACTGGCTCTTCGCCGGCATCGCCGCGCAGGCGAGCCACACGCAATCGGCGAGCGCCGCCGTCGTCCATGAACCACACCCCACCGCAGCCGTTCCCGCAAAGGAGACCCCGTGACCGATCCGACCACCGCTACCGCGACCGCCCCTGCCGAGGCAGACCTGGCCGACCTCGAGCCGTCCCCCCGTGTCGACGTTGCCGCCCTCGGGGAGTACCTCCTCGGTGCGTGGGCCGATGTCCGCAGGCAAGCGCGGGAGCTCGCCGCCAAGCCCGAGTTGCACAAGCTCGAGGGCCTGACCCACATCGAGCACCGCGAGCGGGTGTTCGGCCAGCTCAAATACCTCGTGGACCACCAGGCAATCCAGCGCGCATTCCCGAAGGAACTCGGCGGCGAAGACAACCACGGCGGCAACGTTGCGGGCTTCGAGGAGCTCGTGACCGCAGACCCGTCGCTGCAGATCAAGGCGGGCGTGCAGTGGGGCCTCTTCGGTGCCGCAGTGATGCACCTGGGCACCGCAGAGCACCACAGGAAGTGGCTGCCGGACATCATGGACCTGACCGTGCCGGGCGCGTTCGCCATGACCGAGATAGGGCACGGCTCCGACGTCGCGAGCATCGCGACGACCGCCACGTATGACGAGGCAGCCGACGAGTTCGTGATCAACACCCCGTTCCGCGCGGCGTGGAAGGAGTACCTCGGCAACGCGGCCAAGGACGGCATCGCGGCGACGGTGTTCGCCCAGCTCATCGTCAAGGGCGTCAACCACGGCGTGCACGCGTTCTACGTGCCCATCCGCGACGCGCAGACCAGGGAACCGCTTCCCGGGATCAAGACCGAAGACGACGGCGTCAAGGGCGGCCTCAACGGCATCGACAACGGCCGCCTCTGCTTCGAGGACGTACGCATCCCGCGGACCAACCTGCTCAACCGGTACGGCGACGTCTCCGCGGAGGGCACCTACACCTCCCCCATCGCGAGCCCCGGCCGGCGCTTCTTCACGATGCTCGGCACCCTCGTCCAGGGCCGCGTCTCGCTCGACGGCGCCGCGGTCGCCGCCTCGAAGGTCGGCCTCACCGCGGCCATCAGGTACGCGAGCGAACGCCGCCAGTTCAACGCTTCCTCCGAGACTGCCGAGGAGGTGCTCCTGGACTACCAGCGCCACCAGCGCCGCCTCTTCCCGCTGCTCGCGGCCACGTACGCGATGAGCTTCGCCCACGAGGAGCTGCTGGGGAAGTTCGACGGCGTGTTCTCCGGTCAGCAGGACACCGACGAGGACCGCCAGGACCTGGAGACCTTCGCCGCCGCGCTCAAGCCGCTCTCCACGTGGCACGCGCTCGAGACGCTCCAGGAGTGCCGCGAGGCGTGCGGCGGCGCGGGCTTCATGATCGAGAACCGCTTCGCTTCCCTGCGCGCGGACCTCGATGTCTACGCGACGTTCGAGGGCGACAACAACGTGCTCCTCCAGCTCGTCGCCAAGCGGCTCCTGAACGACTACGCCAAGGAGTTCCGCGCCATGACCGTGGGGGCCCTGGCCAAGTTCGCGCTCGGCCAGGCACGCGGCGTAGCGTTCAAGACCGGCCTCGGCGCCGTGGGCCAGTTCATCGCCGACTCGGGGCGCGCCCAGCGATCAGCCCTCGCCCTGCGCGACCCCGACACCCAGCGGCTGCTGCTCGCCGAGCGGGTCCAGACCATGGTTGCGCAGGTGGCGCAGGCCCTCCAGGGCGCCAACAGGCTGCCGCAGGCCGAGGCGGCCGCGCGCTTCAACGACCACCAGAACGAGCTCATCGAGGCCGCCCGTGCGCACGCCGAGCTCCTGCAGTGGGAGGCGTTCACCGAGGCGCTCGAGAAGATCGAGGATCCCGGTACCAGGCAGGTCCTGACCTGGCTGCGCGACCTCTTCGGCCTGACACTCATCGAGAAGCACCTCGAGTGGCACCTCATGAACGGCCGCCTGTCGATGCAGCGCGGACGCACCGTCGGCGAGTACATCAACCGGCTCCTCGCCAAACTCCGCCCCCACGCCCTCGACCTCGTGGATGCGTTCGGTTACACCCAGGACCACATCCGGTCAACCGTGGCGAGCGGGATCGAGGCGAAGCGCCAGGAGGAGGCCGCGGCGTACTTCGCCCAGCTGCGGAAGTTGGGCACGGCTCCTGTGAAGGAGAAGAACCTGAAGCGGCCGTAGGTCCCTTCCCCCTCCCAGCGGCCGGGACTAGCCTGAAGTCAGGACCCGGCCGCACCGGCGCCCGGGGCAACTCAGGAGGTTATCCGTGGGCGAGGGATGGGGCCGCAGAGGCCCGTGGGACATGATGCCGGAGGGCATGCGCCGCTTCGGCCTGCCGGACCAGTTCAGGCGATTCGTGGACGAGTGGGAGACCGCCTGGCTGCGAGTCGAGCAGTTCCGTGACGGCGACGCCCTCGTGGTGCGCGTCGAGCTGCCCGGCATCGACCCCGAGAAGGACGTGGACGTCACGGTGCACGACAGCGTCCTGTCGATCAAGGCGGAGCGCCGCGAGGACACCGAGAACAGATCGAAGGGCGGGTTCCGCAGCGAGTTCCGCTACGGCTCGTTCGCCCGCACGATCGACCTTCCCCGTGGCGCACACGGCGAGGACGTCAAGGCCAGCTACCACGACGGCGTCCTCGAGGTCCGCGTCCCGGTGGTCCCCGAAACGGGGCCTGGGCCCACCAAGGTCAACGTCAGTCGGGACTGAGGTCCGTAGCAGGCGAGACGCGACGACGGCGACGTACCCCGCGCGGGGTGCGCCGCCGTCGTCGTGCGTAGTGACCCCTCAGAGGACGCTGCGGTAGACCTCGAGCGTGGATTGGGCGATGGTGTCCCACGAGAAGTTCGCCTCGGCACGGGTCCGGCCGGCCTCTCCCATCTCACGTGCGCGCGCCGGGTCCGAGACGACCTCCTCGAGCGCGGCGGCGAAGTCCGCGACGAACTTCTCGGGATCGGTCGGAGTGCCGGTGCCGTCCGTGACCTGCTCGATCGGGACAAGCAGGCCGGTGATGCCGTGGTCGACGACCTCGGGAATGCCTCCGGTCGCGGTCGCAACAACGGCTGCACCGCACGCCATGGCCTCGAGGTTCACGATGCCGAGGGGCTCGTAGATGCTCGGGCACGCGAACGCCGTCGCGTGGCTGAGCACCTGGATGAGCTCGGCACGCGGGAGCATCCGCTCGATGAGGATCACACCCTCGCGCTCGGCCCTGAGCCCGTCGATGAGCGTGGCCGTCTCGGCCGCGAGCTCCGGGGTGTCCGCGGCTCCGAGGCAGAGCACCAGCTGGATGTCGGCGGGCAGCTTGGCCGCGGCACGCAGCAGGTACGGGACGCCCTTCTGGCGCGTGTTGCGGCCGACGAAGACGACCGACGGCTTGGCGGGGTCGATACCCAGTGCCCGGACATGCTCGGTGCCCTCATCGCGGCCCCACAGGGAGACGTCGATGCCGTTGTGCACCACCTTGACCTTGTTCGGGTCCACCTCGGGGTAGCAGCGCAGGATATCCGCGCGCATGCCGTGGGAGACGGCGATGATCGCGTTGGCGGCCTCATAGGCGGTCTTCTCGACCCAGGACGAGAGGCGGTAGCCGCCTCCGAGCTGCTCGGCCTTCCAGGGGCGCAGGGGCTCGAGGCTGTGCGCCGAGAGGACGTGCGGGATGCCGTGCATGAGCGAGGCGAGGTGGCCGGCCATGTTCGCGTACCAGGTGTGCGAGTGCACGAGGTCCGCGCCCCCGACGTCGGGCACGATCCCCAAGTCGATGCCGAGGGTCTCGAGGGCCGCGTTGGACCCCTTGAGGTACTCGGGCACCTGGTATGAGGTCACCGTCGCGCCATTGACCTGCGGCTCGCGGGCAGCGCCGAAGGCGTGCACGTGCAGATCCACCTCGCGGGCGAGGACCCTGCTGAGCTCGGCCACGTGGACCCCGGCGCCGCCATAGATCTCCGGGGGAAATTCCTTGGTCACAATGTCAATTCGCACGGGTTCAACGTAGTCCGTCATTCGATCGTGATCTAGTGTGAAGACAACCGCGCTCCGCAGCGGCGGAGGCTAGGTTACACAGGCCTTAACGACAGATGACGGGGGTTGCGCAGTGGCACCGAAGAAGGTATTGGCGATTGTGCTCGCCGGAGGCGAGGGGAAGCGCCTCATGCCGCTGACGGCGGACCGGGCCAAGCCCGCGGTTCCGTTCGCCGGTGGGTATCGGCTCATCGATTTCGCCATGTCGAATCTGGTGAATTCAGGATTCCTCCAGATCGTCGTCCTCACGCAGTACAAGTCCCATTCTCTGGACCGCCATATTTCCGAGACATGGCGGCTCTCTCCGCAGCTCGGGAACTACGTCGCCTCGGTGCCTGCGCAGCAGCGCGTGGGCAAGAGCTGGTTCCTCGGGAGCGCCAACGCGATCTACCAGTCGCTCAACCTCATCTACGACGCCCAGCCTGACATCGTCGTCGTGGTCGGCGCGGACCACGTCTACCGCATGGACTTCGGCCAGATGGTCGACTCACACATCGCGTCGGGCGCAAAGGCGACCGTCGCGGCCGTTCGGCAGCCGCTGAATATGGCGGACCAGTTCGGCGTCATCGAGACCGACGCCGCCGAGCCGGCCAAGATCGGCGCGTTCGTCGAGAAGCCGGCCACCACGCCTGGCCTGCCCGACGATCCCGAGCAGTTCCTCGCGTCGATGGGCAACTACGTGTTCGACGCCGATGCCCTCGTCGACGCGCTCAAGAGCGACGCCGAGCGGCTCGACACGAAGCACGACATGGGCGGGGACATCATCCCGTTCTTCGTCGAGCGCGGCGAAGCCGGCGTCTACGACTTCACCACGAACGAGATCCCGGGCGCCACCGAGCGGGACCGCACCTACTGGCGGGACGTGGGTACGCTCGACTCCTTCTACGACGCCCACATGGACCTCATCTCGCCGCTGCCGGTGTTCAACCTCTACAACGCGAAGTGGCCTATCTACACCCACCAGAGCGTCTCCCCGCCCGCCAAGTTCGTCCGCGGCGCCGGCGGGACGGTCGGCATGGCGTTGGACTCCATCGTCTCGAGCGGTTCGGTCCTCACTGGCGGCATCGTCGAGGGATCGGTGCTCTCGCACGACGTGCGGGTGGAATCGGCTGCCCGCGTGCTCGGCTCCGTGCTCATGGACGGGGTGAAGATCGGCGCCGGTGCCGTCGTGAACCACGCGATCCTTGACAAGAACGTGGTCGTCCCGCCCGGTGCGACCATCGGCGTCGACGAGAAGCTGGACCGGCGCCGCGGGTTCGAGGTCACTGCGTCTGGCATCACCATCCTGTCCAAGGGCCAGGAGGTCCCCGAGCCGGACGAGGACGAGCGCAAGCTCGCTGCCGCGTGGCTGTCCAGGCTGCCGGCGGTCCTCGAGGAGGTCGCTTCGGACATGCCCGAGGTCGCCGAGAAGATCCAGGAGATCCACGCAACCGCTGCGGCCCGCGCCGTCACGGGTGAGCCGACCCACGACGGCGCGTCCTCACCGTCGTCCGCGACCACCCACGCCCAGGGCTGAGCGTCCGGGCCGAGCATCAGGGCAGCCTGGTCCGCCGGTAGAATGGGAAGCCATGAGCTCCCCCGACGTGCCCGCCGAACTGACCCCTGAGGAAATCCAGGCTGCCCTGAAGGTGCTCGGCACGATCCACACGTACGACGAGGAGCATCCCGATTACGTCGCGGTTCGGCGTGCCACCGGCAAGATGTTCAAGGCGCACCGGCGCTTCACGCGCACCCAGAAGCGAGACGCGGTGGCCGAGGCGGACAAAGCTGTCATCGCCCAGACGGCCACCGCGGCCCCGGACCGGATCGACGACGAGACGAGGGGCAATAAGCTCAAGCCATCGGCGACGGGCGACGTCGCCGGGCATCTCCTCCGCTCGCGGCCCTGCTACATTTGCAAGCAGCACTACACCCAGGTCGACGCGTTCTACCACCAGCTGTGCCCGGACTGTGCCGCGATGAGCCATGCGAAGCGGGACGCACGCACCGATCTGACCGGGCGGCGCGCGCTCCTCACGGGCGGCCGTGCCAAGATCGGAATGTACATCGCCCTACGGCTCCTGCGCGACGGCGCCCACACGACCATCACGACGCGCTTCCCCAAGGATGCCGCGCGCCGCTTCGCCGCGATGGAGGACTCCGGCGAATGGCTCGACCGGCTCACGATCGTGGGGATCGATCTGCGCGACCCGTCCCAGGTCATGTCGCTCACCGACGCGCTCGACGCCTCGGGTCCGCTCGACATCATCATCAACAACGCCGCCCAGACAGTGCGTCGTTCGGGCAACGCCTACAAGCCGCTCGTGGACGCCGAGTCCGAACCCCTGCCTGCGGCCCTTCTGGCCTCCAACGGCGGTCCCGAGCTGCTCACGTTCGGGCATGCGCACGACAAGCACCCGCTCTCGATCGCCGGATCCGTCGCGGAGCATCCAGCGCTCGCGGGCGACGCCGTGACTGCGCTGGCGCTCTCGACTGGATCCGCTTCGCTCGACCGGATCGCTGCGGGGACCGCGATCGATGCTGGCGGCCTTGTCCCGGATGTTGCCACGATCAACTCGTGGACGCAGGTCGTGGACCAAGTAGACCCGCTCGAGATGCTCGAGGTCCAGCTCTGCAACGTCACCGCGCCCTTCCTCCTCGTCTCACGGCTACGGCCCGCAATGGCGCGTTCGACGGCGCGGCGCAAGTACGTGGTCAACGTCTCCGCGATGGAGGGCCAGTTCGGGCGGAAGTACAAGGGCCCTGGCCACCCGCACACGAACATGGCGAAGGCCTCGCTGAACATGATGACCCGCACGAGCGCCGGGGAGATGTTCGAGACCGACAGGATCCTCATGACCGCCGTGGACACCGGCTGGATCACCGATGAGCGGCCGCACTACACCAAGGTCCGGCTCGCCGACGAGGGCTTCCATGCTCCTCTGGACCTCGTGGACGGGGCTGCGCGCGTGTACGACCCGATCGTCATGGGCGAGGGCGGCACCGACCTGTACGGGGTCTTCCTAAAGGACTACAAGCCAAGCCCCTGGTGACGCCGCCACGCCCCG
This sequence comes from Sinomonas sp. ASV486, assembly GCF_030908215.1. GTDB lineage: Bacteria > Actinomycetota > Actinomycetes > Actinomycetales > Micrococcaceae > Sinomonas > Sinomonas puerhi. Next base: position 27,043 of record NZ_JAVFJK010000003.1, read on the forward strand.
CCCCGCCCCGCCCCGTCGATCCCGTTGAGGGGTCCCTGGCGGACCGTTGAGGGGTCTCTGGCGGACCGTTGAAGGGTCCCTGGTCATGCCGCCTTATCGCTCAAGAGAATCCGAAGCTCGTGGCGCACGCGAGCAAAGTCATCGTGCAGGTCGTCGACCGTCGCGTGAATGAGGTCCCACCCAACGCGCCGGAAAGCGGTATCGCGCCATAAATCGATGTGCTGCTGCTCAGGCTCCAGATGGTGGCCGCCCTCATAGTGGATACCGATGCGACCCAGCGGGTAGCCAATATCAATGCTCGGGGACCGAGGGTCCGTGGGATCCAGCCGGATCTGGAGCTCGGGCTCGGGGAATCCGTGGGCGATGAGGCACATCCGCAGGAGTGACTCCGGGACAGAATCGGAACCAACCCGCATGTCAGCAAGCGCCTCTTTGCACTTGCCGACCCCTTTGACCTTTGGATGGGCCCGTAGAAGGCGTGCAAGGGAAGCCTTCGTCTCGTAGGGCTCCCCTCGTCCTTCGAACTCGGGGCGGGGAACGCGGATCAGCTGATCGCCCAACGCAACGAGCGCGACGGGTGTTAGTTCATGCCCCAAGTCCAGCCACGTTCGGCCCCGACTGGTGAGACGCAAGCCCTCGCGTGCCTCGAGCTCGCCTTCCAGGATCCGCACACGGTGCCCCACGACACCGGGACGGCGAACCCGAGGAAGGTGGGACGGCTTGCTCAGGTGAATCGCCGAGTGGTCCTCGATCCATCGGGGCAGCCACAGCCCGAGGATCGCGCCCGCTGTCCGATGGGACGCCCACGCCTCGGGGTTGACCGCCAGATGCGCACGAACGAGATCCTCCAGCCCGGGAGGTGCGGAACCTGGTACGAAGACGCCCCGACTGACCTGCCGGATGTCCTCGAGCCTGAGGTCAACAGGATTCAATCCGTGTGCCCGAGCCTCGTTGGCCGAGAAGGGACGTCCTAGGAGACTGTTCAAGTGCTCATCGGCGTTCATGCGCCCCATGCTGGCATACCTTCACAGAGGGGGCCGCAGAAGTTATCCACAACCCTGCGCCAGAGACCTCACAACCCTGCGCCAGAGACCCCACAACGCCCCGCCAGAGACCCAACGCCGCGAAGGATGGGGCGCGTCAGGCGACTCGCGTGATCTCTACCGTGACCTCCAGGTGCGAGCCTCCGCCGCCGGACAGGATGCCCTTGAGCGGGGGCACGTCGCGGTAGTCGCGGCCGCGGGCCACGGTCACGTGGAAGTCGCCGGCCGGCTTGTGGTTGGTCGGGTCCCACGAGCGCCACTCGCCGTCCCACCATTCGAGCCACGCGTGCGACTGCCCGGCAACGACCTCGCCGATCTCAGCCCCCGAGCGCGGATGGAGGTAGCCGGAAATGTACCGGGCCGGGATGCCGAGGCTCCGCAGCGACCCGATCGCGAGGTGCGCGAGGTCCTGGCACACGCCCTGGCGCTGGTTCCAGGCCTGCTCGGCGTCCGTGGTCACGCCGGTGGACCCCGGCATGTAGCGCATCTCCCCGCGCATCCAGTCGAAGACGGAGTGGGCGGCCTGGTTCGGGTCCATGTCGCCGGCAAGGCCGGGGACGATTCCGAGCACCTCGGAGCCCGGGGCTGAGAGCCGGGACTGCGGCAGCCAGTCGCTGAACTGGTCCTCGACCTCGGGGCTGCGCAGCCGCTCCCACGAGACGACCTCGCCCTCCAAGGGGACGCGCTCCACCCGGTGCACTTCGACAGTGGTCGAAGAGACAACCTCGAGGTACTCGTGCGGGATCTGCATGTCGAACGCAGTGACGCGGCTGCCCCAATAGTCCTTGTAGGAGCTGACGGCGGCCTGGGTCGGCGCAACGCGCACCTGCGACTCCAGCACCACCTGCTGGGGCTCTGTCAGCGGCGTCATCCGCGCCTCGTTGTACGAGAGGGTGACCCTCTTGTTGTACCGGTAGACGGTACGGTGAAGGATCTTCAGCCGGGTCATGAAACCTCTCCCACCCAGGCCTGCTCGTCGGCCCTGTTGAAGTACTTGCGCGAGACCGCGTCGGACGTCTGGGCGACCGCCCGCTGGACCCGTTCCATGTGCTCGGGCAGCTCCGCCATGAGGTCGTCGGTGCGGTGGAACTCGAGGAACGTGCGTGTCTGCCCCACGATGCGGCGGGCGTCATTGATGAAGCCCACGCGCGTGTCGGACGGGTCGAGCTTGGCCAGCGCATCGTCGGCGTCGCGGAGCGCGTACACGATCGAGCGCGGGAAGAGGCGGTCCATGAGCAGGAACTCGGCGGCGTGACGGTCGTCGAACGCGGCGCGCCGTGTCCGCAGGAACGACTCGTAGGCGCCCGCGCACCGCAGCATGTTGACCCACGACATCCCCGCAGTGTGCACCTCGCGTGTCGAGAGCATGCGGGCCGTCATGTCCGCCCGTTCGAGCGAGCGGCCCAGCACGAGGAACAGCCATCCCTCGTCGTGGCTCATCGTCGTGTCGGCGAGGCCCCGGACCATGGCCGTGCGCTCGAGGACCCAATTGCAGAAGCGGTAGGTCCCCACCACATCCTTGCGGTGCTGGCTGAGCCCGTAGTACGTCGTGTTGAGGCACTCCCACAGGCTCGACGACACGGTCTCGCGGGCGCGGCGGGCGTTCTCGCGTGCGGCACCGAGGGAGCCGGCGATGCTTGTCGCGTGGGAGCGGTCGTACGCGAGGGACTGCAGGAGGTCCGTGAGCCGGAAGTCCTCCTTGTCGGACTGGGAGCCCATGACGCCGAGCAGTTCCTGCGCGACGGTGCGCTGCTCGGAGGCCGGCAGGTGGTTGAGCCGCTCTAGGTGGACGTCGAGGATGCGGGCGGTCCCGTCGGCACGCTCCACGTAGCGGCCGATCCAGAACAGGGATTCAGCGATGCGGCTGAGCAAGTCGGCCTCCTCGGGCGGGATGGGCGGGTCGGACAGGATGGGACGGACGACGGCGCGCACTCACGCGGGCGGCCGGCCTCACTGCTGCTGCTGTTCTGCCTGGCGGTCGCGCCAGTTGCTCTCGACAGGCCAGACGCTCGTGCGCTCGCGGATGCTGATCGAGTGCCGCGGCTCGGCCTCGATGGGCACATCGGAGGACTGGGCGAGCACCCATGTGTCCTTCGACCCGCCGCCCTGGCTCGAGTTCACGATGAGCGACCCCTCCTTGAGGGCCACCCGCGTGAGGCCGCCGGGGAGGACCCACACGTCGTCGCCGTCGTTGAGGGCGAACGGGCGCAGATCCACGTGGCGGGGCCCGAACCTGTCTCCCGAAAGCGTCGGAACGGTCGAGAGCTGCAGGACGGGCTGGGCGATCCACCCGCGCGGATCGGCGATCACGCGCTTGCGCAGGGTGTCCAACTCCTCGCGACTCGCGTCCGGCCCGATCACGAGCCCCTTGCCGCCGGAGCCGTCCACGGGCTTGACCACGAGCTCGGCGAGGCGGTCGAGGACCTCCTCGCGCGCGGCGTCCTCCTCGAGGCGGTAGGTGTCGACGTTGGCGATGATCGGGTCCTCTCCCAAGTAGTACCGGATGAGGTCCGGAACATAGGAGTAGACGAGTTTGTCATCGGCGACGCCGTTGCCCACAGCGTTGGCGATCGTCACACCGCCGGCACGGGCCGCGTTGACGAGGCCGGGGCAGCCGAGCATCGAGTCGGACCGGAACTGCAGAGGGTCGAGGTAGTCATCGTCAATGCGCTTGTAGATGACGTCGACGCGCTGCTCGCCCGCCGTCGTGCGCATGTACACGCGGTTTCCGCGGCAGATGAGGTCACGGCCCTCGACGAGCTCCACGCCCATGAGCCCTGCGAGGAGCGTGTGCTCGAAGTACGCCGAGTTGAACACTCCCGGCGTGAGGACCACGATGGTCGGCTCGTCGACGCCCGCCGGTGCGGTCTTGCGCAGGGCCGCGAGAAGGCGGCGGGGGTACTCCTCGACGGGACGGATCGGCTGCTGGCTGAACGCCTCGGGGAGGCCCTTGGCCATGGCGCGACGGTTCTCGAGCACGTAGCTCACGCCGGAAGGGACGCGCACGTTGTCCTCGAGGACGCGGAACGTCCCGGCCGAGTCCCGCACCACGTCGATTCCCGAGATGTGCACGCGCACTCCGCCGGCCGGCTCGAACCCGTGGACCTGACGGTGGAAGTGCTGGCTCGTCGTGATGAGCCGCCGGGGGACGACGCCGTCGCTCACCAAGGCCATCTTGGAGTACACGTCGTTGAGGAACGCCTCGAGCGCCCTGACCCGCTGGGCGACGCCGCGCTCGAGGACGCTCCACTCGTCCGCGGGGATGATGCGCGGAACGATGTCGAGGGGGAAGGGCCGCTCCTCGCCCGCGAAGTCGAACGTGACGCCCCGGTCGAGGAAGGTGCGGGCCATCGAGTCCGCGCGCGAGCTCACATCCGCGAGGTCGAGTCCTGCGAGAGCCTCCGCGAGATGGCCGTAGCTGGGGCGTGCCGCTTGGCGCGGCGCGAACATCTCGTCGTACGCGCCGGTACGCTCGGCGGCGACTGAGTAGTCCTCGAAGAGATCCGACATAGGGGTTAGCTTTTCACCATTCGCGCCGCAACGCATGTCCGGTCGGGAATCCGGCGTGTTTCCGGCTTCAGGGGGCGATGGCGCCCCGTCGCGGGCGTGGTTGAATGGCGTGTGCCAACCCACAGCCTGAGCCGGGATGAGGCCGCCGAGCGGGCCCGTCTCATCGCCGTCGACTCCTACACAGTGACCCTGGACCTGCGCGAGGCGGAGGATCCCGCCTCGACCTCGTTCCCCACGACGACCGCCGTCGAGTTCCGCGCTGAGCCGGGCTCCACGACCTTCGCCGACTTCCTCGGCGAGTCCGTGGTGCGGGTCGAGCTCAACGGCCGGCTCCTCGACGAGGCGGTGGTGTACGACGGCGCACGGATCCGCCTGACGGGCCTCGCGGCCCAGAACCGGCTCGTGGTCACCGGCTTGGCCCGGTACTCGCGCAGCGGCGAAGGACTGCACCGGTTTGTCGACCCGGCCGACGGCCGGACCTACCTGTACACCCAGTGCGAGCCTGCGGACGCACGCCGCTACTTCGCGAACTTCGAGCAGCCCGACCTCAAGGCGACGTTCGCGTTCACGGTGCTCGCGCCGTCGTCGTGGGTCGTGAGCGCGAATGGTGAGGCCACCGCGCAGGCCGAGCCGATTCCCGGCGACCCGACGGCGGGCCGCTGGGACTTTGCTCCGACGCCGCCGATGCCCACCTATCTCGCCGCCGTGCTCGCGGGGCCGTACCACCGCGCAGAGGCGTCCTGGACCGGCACCACGCGCGACGGCGAGCCGGTCACGCTGCCGCTCGCCGCGTTCTGCCGCGCCTCTCTCGCCGAGCACTTCGACGCCGAGCGGATCTTCGACCTCACGCGGCGTGGCCTGGACTTCTACCACTCCGTCTTCTCCCCGGCCTACCCGTGGGGCAAGTACGAGCAGGCGTTCGTGCCCGAGTACAACCTCGGCGCGATGGAGAACCCGGGACTCGTGACGTTCACGGAGCACTACGTCTTCACGTCCCGCGCGGCGGAATCCCAGTACGAGGGCCGCGCGAACACCCTCATGCACGAGATGGCGCACATGTGGTTCGGCGACCTCGTGACGATGCGCTGGTGGGACGACCTGTGGCTCAAGGAATCCTTCGCCGAGTACATGGGGACCCTCGCGGTGGACCGCGCGACGGACTTCTCCACGTCCTGGGTGAACTTCGCGAACCGCCGCAAGGCGTGGGCGTACCTCCAGGACCAGCTCCCCACGACCCACCCGATCGTTGCGGACATCCCGAACCTCGAGGCCGCCGAGCAGAACTTCGATGGCATCACGTACGCCAAGGGCGCCTCGGTCCTCAAGCAGCTCGTCGCGTACGTCGGTGAGGACGCCTTCCTCGCGGCCGCACGGGAGTACTTCGCCACACATGCCTACGGGAACACGACCCTGGCGGACCTTCTCGACGCCCTCGAGCGCGCCTCAGGACGACCCATGCGCGAGTGGGCGGCGGCGTGGCTGCAGACCGCAGGTCTGCCGGTGCTGGAGACGATCGTGGAGACGGCCAGCGGGCGGGACGCTGGGACCGACGGAGCGCACGACGACGCACGGCTCACCCGGGTGGCCGTGCGGCAGATCGCCGTCGATCCCGTCACCGGCAAGTCCGCGCCGCGACCGCACGTGCTGCGCGTCGGACTGTACTCGCGGACGACCGGCGCCGCGGGCGGGGCAAGCTTGATCGAGCGGACACACCAGATCGAGGTGGACATTCGTGCGGACGCGCCGGACGGGGTCACAGAGCTGCGATCGCTGGCCGGGCTTCCGGTGCCGGACCTCCTGCTCGTCAACGACGATGACCTCACGTATGCGAAAGTGCGCCTCGACCGCCGCTCCGAGGACACGGTCCGCGAGAGCCTCGGATCCATCGCCGATCCGCTCGCCCGCGCCCTCGCCTGGACGGCCCTGTGGCATGCGACGCGCGACGGCGAGATTCCCGCCGGAGACTACGTGCGCGCCGTCGAACGCTTCGGCGCGGCCGAGTCCACGATCGGCGTCCAGCTGACGGTGATCGACAACGCCCGCACCGGGATCGAGCGGTACACGCACGGCGAGGGCCGGCCCGAGCTGCGCGCTACGTACCTGGCCGCCGTCGCGCGGGAGCTGCACGTGGCCGAGCCGGGCTCCGACCAGCAGCTCGCCTGGGCGCGGGCGTTGGCCAAGGGCAGCCGCTACGGCGGTGGACAGCTCGACCTCGTGCGCGGCCTCGTGGACGGCACCGAAACGCTCGGTGGCCTCGCAGTCGACCAGGACCTGCGCTGGTCGCTGTGGCAGGCTCTGGCAGCCCAGGGCCGGGCCGCGGTCGCCGAGCTCGACGCCGAGCTCAAGCGGGACCGGACGGCCAAGGGCAGCGTGGGCCACGCGGTCGCCGTCGCGGCGCAGCCGGATCCGAAGGCCAAGCAGGCTGCATGGCACGCACTCATCGAGGGAGACGCGCTCTCGAACGACCTCGTCGGAGCGACCGTGGAGGGCTTCATGCTCGGGCTCGAGGCGCTGCGCCACCCGTTCATCGAGCGCTACTTCGCTATGCTCACCCGAGTGTGGGAGGAGCGCTCTCAGGAGATCGCCACGCGGCTCGTGGGCGGACTCTTCCCGGGCGACTCGACGCTCGCGTGGGACCAGACGCCTGCCCAGAACCCCGTGCTCGAGAGAACCGACCAGTGGCTCGCCGAGAACACCTCAGCGCCGGCCGCCCTCCGGCGCATCGTCATCGAGGAACGGGACCACCTCCACCGCGCGCTCGTCGCCCAGGCGCGGTCGCGGGAGGGGTAGCAGCCGGACCGGCAGTCCGGCGTGCCACCCAGCGCGTCTGGGGAGCGCGCACGACGGCGACCGCTCGCCGTCGTGCGTCCCGGTCACCGCTGCGGTGCCGCGGCCGCGCTAGGGGACGCGGTGCAGCCACTCGCGGGTGGCGAACTTGCGCTCGGCGAGGGCGCGCGCATCGGCGAGCGACGCCTCGGAGAGCGTCGCCCGGCGTGCACTGTAGCGGCCCTCGAACGTGGCCATCATGGCCTCGAAGATGTCCTCACGGGACATCCCGGTCTGCCGCTTGAGCGGGTCGACCCGCTTCTGGGCGCTCGCGATGCCCTTGTCCGAGATCTTCTCGCGTCCGATCCGCAGGACCTCGGTCATCTTGGCCGCATCGATGTCATAGCTCATGGTCACGTGGTGCAGCATGCCGCCCGTGACGAGCCGCTTCTGCGCCGCTCCGCCGATCTTCCCGGCGTCCGTGGCGATGTCATTGAGCGGCTTGTAGAACGCCTTGACGCCGATCTTTGCGAGCGCCTCCATGACCCACGCGTCCAGGAAGGGGTAGGAGTCCGCGAACGAGAGCCCGTCGACGAGCGAGGAGGGAAGGTACAGCGAGTACGTGATGCAGTTGCCGGCCTCCATGAACATCGCGCCGCCGCCCGAGATGCGGCGCACCACGGTGACGCCGTGCTTCGCGACGCCGTCCGGATCGACCTCGTTGCGGTAGGACTGGAAGCTGCCGATCACCACCGAGCGTTCGTCCCACTCCCACAGGCGAAGGGTCGGATTGCGGCGCCCCTCCCCCACTTCACGGGTGAGGACCTCGTCCAGCGCGACGTTCTCGGTGATGGTCAGGGTGCTCGGCGGGATGATCTCCCACTCGTGGTCCGCCCACGTGGTCGCGTGGCCAAGAGCGCGGCGGACCGCGACCGCCACGGAATCGGGGTCGAAGCCGAACATGACGGTGGAGGGACCAACCGCGTCGGCTACCGCCTGGCTGATCGTCGAGTTCGGTGCTTGCGTGGAGAGGCCGACGAGGGCCTCGTTGATGTCCGCGAGAGCCTCGTCCGGCTCAAGGAAGAAGTCGCCATTGATGCTCGCCCAGGTAATCGAGCCGTCCTCGGTCGCGAGGTCCGCGATCACGAGCTTGCCGCCTGGCACTTTGAATTCGCCGTGATGTTCAGCCACGGATCCAGCCTAGACCCGGCCCGGCGCCGTCGGACCGCACCCGGCGTGCAGACAGCGAAGGCGCCGTCCCCGCGAGGGGACGACGCCTTCGGGTGGCAGTTGCCTGAGGTCAGGCCTTCTTGCCGAAGTTCTTGAAGCGAGCGTTGAAGCGCTCGACGCGGCCGGCCGAGTCCATGATGCGCTGCTTGCCCGTGTAGAACGGGTGCGACTCGGAGGAGATTTCGACGTCGATGACCGGGTAGGTCTTGCCGTCCTCCCACTCGGTGGTCTTGTCCGAGGAGACCGTGGAGCGCGTGAGGAACTTCTGGCCGGAGGCGAGGTCGTTGAAGACCACGTAATCGTACTTGGGGTGAATATCAGACTTCACAATAGGCCCTTTGCTTCTGCCCCTGGATTTTGCCAGAGGCCAGGTGTGAACGCCCTCCCGATTGGAGGACCAGCAGTCAATGCTACCAGTTCAGCGCGGGCGGAGCTCGCAAAAGCCCACGGCAATGGTGAGGCACTGGCGCCAGTGATGCTGGGCTTTCAGGGTCTTCCCACGACCCGGCAAGCCGGAATTCACCCGATGGCCACGCGGGAGCCACTCGGCAGGCGGATGGTGGCCACCGGGGGACGGACCGACACAACCGAACAGAGGACCGCCATGAACATCGAGACTCCCCGCCGCCGCGCGCTCGCGCTCGGCGCCGCTCTTTCCGCCGCCGTCCTGACCGGAGCCGCGATGCCCGCGCTGGCCGCCGCCACGACCCCGACCGGCACGGCCGATTCCTATACCGTGAAGACCTTCGCGGCCGTGGGCAGCGAGACCAAGCCCGATGACATCGTCCGCCTCGGCGACAGCATCTACGTCGCGTTCCAGAACGGCGTCGGCTCGAACGGCGAGCCCGCCGCGAACGGCACCACCGCCAGCACGATCCAGCAGTACTCGCTCGACGGCAAGCCGGGCGCCTCGTGGAACATCACGGGCAAGATCGACGGTATGGGCGCCGACGCCGCCAACTCCCGGCTGCTCGTCACGACCAACGAGGACGGCAACTCCTCATTCCACACCCTGACCCCGGCCGCGGGCACCCACGCCGTCAAGACCTACGCCTACACCGGGCTCACCCACGGCGGCGGGACCGATGCGATCTCCGTCTACCAGGGCAAGATCCTTGTCAGTGGCTCGAACCCGGCGACCGCCTCCGGCCCGGCCGTCTACCAGGTGACGCTCTCCGGCTCCGCTGCGGCGCTCACTCCCGTCTTCCGGGACAACTCCACGGCCCAGCTCGCCGACGGCGCCCAGGCCAACTCGACGACCCTCGCGCTCACGGACCCCGACTCCAACACCGTGGTCCCCTCCTCGAGCCCGCGGTTCGCCAACGACTTCATGCTCGACTCCCAGGGCGACCAGCAGCTCATCTTCGCGAACAGCGCGACGGCACCGCAGCTGCAGGTGCTGAACCTGAACAAGCAGGTGGACGACACGGTCTTCGCCTCCGGTGCAGGTCAGACCCTCTGGCTCACCGACCCGGACCACAACACGGTCGACGCCGTGACCGGCAACTTCGCCAGCGGCACGGCCGTGTCCACCGTGACCCCTAAGTCGGGCGCGAACTACCTCGCCTCGCTCAACCTCGACAACGGAACGCTCACGCCCATCGCCGGCCTCGCCGCGGTCCACCCCAAGGGCCTGCTCTTCACGAGCGCAGGCTGACCGCGCACCAGGGCATCCAGCGGAGCGCGCTGCCAGGGCGCATCACCTGACTGCGCATCAACAGACCACGGAGCGCGGGGCCGTGCCCGGGAAGGGCCCCCGCGACCGGGTGGGTGGCCCCCACCGGT
>NZ_JAVFJK010000003.1:37386-61872 GCF_030908215.1 Sinomonas sp. ASV486
GCGCACCACCGGCCGGCGCCTCAACCGCCCCGGGAGCGGGGCGCCTTCCCGTCGAAGGCGCCGCGCTCCGTGGTCTGTGACCAGACGCTGTTTGGACCTGCAGGACTACTTCACCCAAACAGACACCGATGGACGTGGTCGCTGTTGGGTGACGTTTCTATGAGCCAGCGCGGAGACACGAGCCCCGAATCGCCCCCATGGGAGGCGTCGTGTGGATCCCAAGGCTCCCGCTGTTGTCGCTGAACTCCCAGCTGTGAAGGCGTCGCGTCAGGCAATCACGGCGACGAGTTCTCGTCTGCTGTGCACCCCGGCCTTGGCGAAGAGGGACTTCACGTGGTCGTAGACGGTGTGTTCAGAGACGAACAGGCGCCGCGCGATCGTTGCGGTATCAAGCCCCTGCACCAGGAACGCCGCAATCTCGGTCTCCCGAGCCGAGAGCCGGTACCCCAGGCACGCAAGGTCGAACACGTCGCGGGGAGAGGCCCTGCGGAGCGTCACCACCACGGTGCCGGTGGCATCGTCCAACCGCTGGCCTTCGGCCAGGACCCAGCAGCCGTCGGCCGAACGCAGCCGCACGCGGCACGTTGCGTTCGCTCGACCATTCCCGGAGGACTGGGCTGCGTAACGGACGCGGGCCGCCAGCTGGAACAGCGATGCCGGCACCGTGGTGCCGTAGGGCACCGCGGCCGGCTGGAGGTACTCGAGCCACTGCCCGGTGGCGGGAGTCTGAGCCGTGGCGCGCAACGACTGGTCGATCATCATGACGCCGACCGCGAAGTCCACGCCGCTATCGGACCCCACTGGCCTTGCCATCGCGCGTCTCAGGGCAGCGGCAACGGGCTGATCGATCTGGTGCATGAGCTGCGCGTCCTCGTCGTCGAATGGCCTGTCATGTGCACCGCGGAACAGGTGCAGCTGCGCCCAGCAGTGGCGCGTATCGACGAACGCGACTCTCATTTCGTCGCCCAGCCCCGCAGGACCGAGCACTTCGCGCCACTCGATGCTGCGAGCCAAGTCCCCGCGCGTGCCGCGCGAGAGCGCCTCGACGTGCTCACCGGCGCGGTCCGGGACTGAGTGCAGCTGGGTGAACACGTCAGGGGCAGCTTCCCGGAGCTCCATGACCCGCGGCAACCCAGCCCAGTGGGGGATCTCACCGATCCCAGTGGTCATGAGGTTTGATGCGGGATCGATCAGCGGCCAGCACCACGCATCGAACCCGATGGCCCGACGCAGCTCAGCCACGACCTCGCACCGCAGCGACTCCGCATCTAGGCCCGCCTCGGCAATGCGCACAATGCGTTCACGGCTACGCCGCTGGGCCGTGCTTGTCCCCATGACGGAAGCGTGACAGCACCCGGCCGGATTGGGAACCCCCGGCACCGGGGGTGGCCCGGGCCGCCCGAACAGCCGTGCGCCTCCGGGCGGTCGCACGGATCACGCATCGCATCCCGGATCCCCCGATCCTGGGGATGGTGGCTGGCCCCAGGACCTCGGAACGTAGAGACCAGTCGCCGCCATGACCGGGCGGCACCGATCTGGGAGGACCGACCGATGCAACCCACCTCGAGACCACCGGCAGTTCCGTCAATCCACGTCCGCGCGGCCGTCACCTGGCTTGCCCTGTTCCCGCTGGTGACCGGGGGCCTGTGGGCCATGGCACCGTTCGACGCCGCCTGGCCGCCCGTCCTGCGCACCTTCGTCCTCACGGTGGCTCTGGTCCCGCTCATGGTCTACCTCGTCGTCCCCGCACTGCTCAAAGCCGTCCTCGCCATCGCCGCCCGACGAGGCCGCATGCCGCAAACAGCGCCCACCCACCGCACCCCGAGCACGCCATGACCACGCGACCCCAACGGAAGGCCGAACCCATGGACCGCCATGCAATGGACCAGCTCATCGACCGGCACTGGGAAGCGGAGAACAGTGGCGACCTCGATGCCGCCATGGCCACGCTCCACCCCAACGTCTACCACGACGTCGTCGGATCCCCGATCCACCCACTACGAGGGCGCGCGGCCGTCCGCGCCTTCTACGCCGACCTGCACCAGAACGTGCAGGGAGAGAGCCGAGAACCCCTCGTGCCGCGCCGCTACGGCCAGAACTTCTGCGTGGAAGATGTCCTCCACCGGGCCGTCGTCACCGGAACGATGCTCGGCATCGCTGGACACGGCCGCGCCGTCACCTTTCGCATCCTGCACGTCTGGGAGTTCGCTGACGGCCTCATCTCCCGCGAGAACGTCTGGCTGGACACCAACGCCATCCACCAACAACTCAGCACCTGAACCCACCTTCCCACTCGCCAGACCGCACGACCCGATCCCGACCTAACACCGTGGCGAAATCGATGTCGGTGAGACTCGACACCGCCCCGGGCCGGGGGCCACCATGGGTGCAGCCTCTGGGTCTGGCTGCGGGAAAGGACCTGGCTCATGTCATCTGCGGAGCTCCACCCGGACGACGTTGCCGGTCTGGGCAATCGGCTCGCGGGCGAGCTGGTCGCCCCGGGCGACGAGCTGTACGACCAGTACCGCCACGTCTGGAACGGGATGATCGACAGGCGGCCTGCCATGATAGCTCGCTGCCGCTCGAGCGATGACGTCGTCGCTGCGGTCAACTTCGCCCGCACGCACGGCCTGCTGCTGGCCGTTCGAGGCGGGGGCCATAGCTTCGCTGGGTTCTCGACGTGCGACGGCGGAATGGTGCTCGACCTCTCCGCGATGCGTACCGTTCAGGTCGACCCCGATCGTCGGGTGGCCCGGGCGCAGGGAGGCGTGACCTGGGCCGTCTATGACGCCGCCACGCATGCGCACGGACTGGCCAGCACCGGCGGGCTGGTCTCGACCACCGGGATTGCAGGCCTGACGCTCGGCGGCGGGATCGGCTGGCTGCAGCGCCGATGGGGTCTCGCGTGCGACAACCTCCTCTCCGCTGAGGTGGTCACTGCCACCGGAGAGATCGTGAGGGCCAGCGAGTCGGAAAACCCGGAACTGTTCTGGGGGCTGCGCGGGGGCGGAGGAAACTTCGGCGTCGTCACAGAGTTCGAGTTCCGGCTGCATCCCGTGGCTGACGTGATCGGTGGGCTGATGCTGTTCGCCGCGAATCGGGCCGGGCGGGTGATGCGGGCATACCGCGACTACGTATCCGCCTGCCCGGACGAGCTCACAACCTGGCTCTCGATGGTCACTGCGCCGGCAGCTGACTTCGTGCCCGCGCCGATGCACGGCAGGCCGGCACTGGCGGTGCTGGCCTGCCATTGCGGTGACCCCGCTGATGCCGAGGCGGCGCTGCTGCCGCTGCGAGACCTCCAGCCCGAGGTGGACCTGATCGAGCCCATGCCATACCCGCAGCTGCAGTCCATGCTCGACGAGGACTTGCCGCCCGGAGTCCGCTGCTACCTCAAGTCGGGCTACACCGCCGCGCTGACGGACTCGTTGATCGGCGTCATCGTCGAGCACACATCGGCGATGCCCTCCCCGGCGAGCACCTTCGACTTCCACCACATGGGAGGGGCGATCCCCCGCGTACATGACCGTGCCACCGCGTTCGGGGACCGGCGATCAGCGTTCTGCTTCAACATCGTCGGCGTCTGGGATCAAGCCGAGGACGACGACGCCAACCTGGCCTGGGTACGCAGCTTCGCCTCAGCCCTCACGCCCTTCGACACCGGCGGCGTGTACGTCAACTTCACCGCCGAAGACGCCTCCGTCCAGGCCGCATACGGCGACGAGAAGTACGGGCGGCTCAAGGCCCTCAAACAGCAATACGACCCGACCAATCTCTTCAAGCTGAACCAGAACGTCATCCCGTAACGATGCCGAGGTCCGGGTGAACCGCCCCGGGTCTAGTGGAGCGTGAGTTCCCCCGGTGCCGGTTGGTGCTGGGGAGGCACCCTGTGCAGTTGGCGACAGGCACCGCAGCCAGATGGGTCGGTGATACCGGCCCGCTACCTCGTCGCGTAGAAGGCGACCGCCGATGACGCGGCGACGTTGAGCGAGTCCACGCCATTCATCATCGGAATCGTGACCCGCCGGTCCAGCACCTGATCCGTATCCGGGGCCAGGCCCTCCCCCTCGGTGCCGAAGACCAGCGCCAGGTTCTCGTGGTCCTCGGCGACCAGCGCGTCGAGCGTGATCGCGCCCTCCCCCAACGTCATCCCGGCCACGACGTAGCCGGCCTCCTTCAGCAGCGCGACGTCGGCGGGCCACGATTCAATCCGCGTCCACGGCACCTGGAAGACGGTGCCCATCGACACACGTATCGAGCGGCGGTAGAGCGGGTCAGCGCACTGCGGAGTCACCAGCACGGCGTCGACGCCAATCGCTGCGGCGCTGCGGAAGACTGCACCGACGTTCGTATGGTCCGTAAGGTTCTCCAGGACTGCGATCCTCGAACGTCGTTTCTCCTCGAGCGCTGCGACCCGGTTCGCACCCACGAGGAGCTCTTCGACCGGAACGGGCTCGGGGCGGTGCATGGCCGCCATCGCGCCCCGGTGGAGGTGGAACCCAGTGATCTCCTCGAGGAGGTCGGGGGTGCCCACGTAGGCGGGGACGTCTGGGTGCGCGGCGAGGACGTCCGCAAGGCCCTCGAGCCACTTGTCCGCGAGGAAGAACGAGCGAGGCCGGTGCCCCGCCTCGAGGGCCCGCCGCAGCACCCTGGAGGATTCCGCGATGTACAGCCCTTCCGCGGGCTCCCGGACCTTGCGCAGGTGGACGTCCGTGAGCTGGGTGTAATCGGCCACGCGGGGGTCGTCGGCCGAGGTCAGGCGCACGATCTGTGGGCCGACGTGCTGTTCCGCATCCGCAAGCACGTCACCCATGGAAGAGCTTGCTGAGGAGGTTCGCGAGAGCCACGACGCCGAGGACGACGATGACGATGCGCAGCACGATCGGCTTCATACGCCGGCCGATGCCAGCGCCGAGGAAGCCGCCGAGCGTGGAGCCGACCGCGATCAGCAGCACCACGAGCCAGTCGATCCGACCGAACGCAAACAGCAGGTAGGCGGCAGCGGCGACGAGGTTCACGACGAGGCTGAGGACCACCTTGATCGCGTTTGACTGCTGGAGCGTCCCGTGGAAGAAGACCCCGAGCACGCCCATGAGCAGGACCCCCTGGGCGGCAGTGAAGTAGCCGCCGTAGACGCCGATGAGGAACACGAGGATGTACAGCACCATCGGGATCTTCTGCAGATCGGCCTGCTCCGGGGTGATGTGCTCGAGGGACTGCCGTGCCTTGGCCCACGCCGACAGGCGCGGCTGGAAGATCACCAGCAGAATGGCGACGACGATGAGCACCGGCGCGACGTACCCGAAGACGGACTCCGGCAGGTGCAGGAGCAGGAACGCGCCCAAGAGCCCGCCGACGAGCGATGCCGGCAGGAGCTTGACCAGGGTCCGCTTGGCGCTCACCGCCTCGCGTCGGTAGCCGTAGGCCCCCGAGAAGCCCCCTGCCACAAGTCCCATCGCATTCGAGATGATGGAGTTGACCGGGCTATAGCCGAGCGCCACCAGCACGGGGAACGTGACAAGCGAGCCCGAGCCGACGATGGTGTTGATCGTGCCGGCCCACAGGCCAGCGAGGAAGATGAGGACGTCGCCCCAGAACCCCATCACGCGGTCTGCACAGACTGAGCAGCCGCCCCGTCCTGTGGTGTGACAGCCTTGGCAACCGCCGTATAGCGACCGTCGTTGGCGCGCACGTCGAGCGGGAGGCCGAACGTCGCGCTCAGGTTCTCCTCGGTGAGGGTCGATCCGATGGGACCGGAAGCGACGACGCCGCCGTCGCGCAGGAGGAGCACGTGGGTGAAGCCCGGCGGTACCTCCTCGAGATGGTGGGTGACGAGCACGAGGGCGGGCGCGTCGTCGTCCTTCGCCAGCTCGGAGAGCTTGTACACGAGCTCCTCGCGGCCGGCGAGGTCGAGGCCCGCACCGGGCTCGTCGAGGAGGAGAAGCTCGGGATCGGTCATGAGGGCCCGCGCGATCTGGACACGCTTGCGCTCCCCCTCCGAGAGCGAGGCGAACATGCGTCCCAGCAGCGGGCCCATGCCCCACTCGTTCAGGAGGCGGAAGGCGCGGCGCTCGTCATCCCTCTCGTACTCCTCGAGCCACCGACCGGTCACCCCGTAGGCCGCGGTCACGACGACGTTGAGGACCTTCTCGTCCTCGGGGATCTGGTTCGCGAGGGCTGCGGAGGACAGGCCGATGCGCGGGCGCAGCTCGAAGACGTCGACCTTGCCCATCGTCTCGTCGAGAATCTCGACCCGACCGCTCGTCGGGTGCAGGCGCGCCGCAGCAAGCGACAGGAGGGTGGTCTTGCCTGCGCCATTGGGCCCCAGGACGACCCAGCGCTCGCCCTCGTTAACCTGCCAGTTGATGCCGTCCAGCAGCTTCTTCGTCCCGCGGACGACGCTGACGCCAGACAGCTGGAGAACATTGCTCATGGCTCCTGACATTAGTGCAGTTGGTTCGCCCGCCGCGAACTCCGGGCTGCATTCATGCGGCGGATAGACTCTGGGCTTATGCCAGCACACTTCGCCGCCGTCCTCCATGCCCCGACGCTCGACGCCCGCGCGGCCTCCGCCGCGGCGCGCGCCCTCGAGGTTCTCGGCGCCGTCGTGGGGCCCTTCACCGCGCCTGCTGCGGCGCGCGACGAGACGCGCTACGCGGTCCTCGCTGCGGAGGTGACGCTCGACGGCGGGCAGGCCACCGCCGCGCGGAACGCTCTGGCCGCGCTGGGCTTCTCCGCGTCGCTCGTCCCCGTCGAGGCGCGAAGCACGGGGCGCAGGCTCCTGATCATGGACGTCGACTCGACCCTGATCCAGCAGGAGGTCATCGAGCTGCTCGCCGACTACGCGGGCAAGAGGGAGGAAGTCACGGCCGTGACCGAGGCGGCGATGCGCGGCGAGCTCGACTTCGCGCAGAGCCTGCACGCGCGCGTCGCGACCCTCGCCGGGCTACCCGAGGACGTCATCGCGAAGGTGCGGGACGCCGTCGTGCTCTCACTCGGCGCCGAAGACCTCATCGAGGCGTTCCACGCCGCGGGGCACGTGGTGTGTGTGGTCTCGGGCGGGTTCAACCAGATCCTCACCCCGCTCGCCGAGCGGCTCGGCCTCGACCACTGGCGCGCGAACGAGCTCGAGGTGGTCGACGGGACACTTACGGGCAAGGTGCTCGGCGAGGTCGTGGACCGCGGGGTCAAGGAGCAGATGCTCCGCGAGTGGGCTGGGAAGCACGGCATCCCGCTCGAGCAGTGCATCGCCGTGGGCGACGGCGCGAACGACCTCGACATGCTGGGCGCCGCGGGCCTCGGCATCGCCTTCAACGCGAAGCCCGCCGTCCGTGCGGCGGCAGATGCCGCGATCGACCTTCCGTACCTCGACGTGGTGCGCCACCTCGCGGGGGTCTGAGCCGCGCCCAGAGACCCCTCAACGACCCGCCAGAGACCCCGCAACGCAGCCGGCTGCGTTGCGGGGTCTCTGGCGCCTACTTGCGGGGTCTCTGGCGCTTAGGCCTCGAACTGCTGCGCGCCGCCGACCAGCTCGGTGTGGCCGGTCTCGACGTCGGCCGTGGCCATCTTGGCGACCTCGGCGGCGAACTCCTCGACCGAGTAGAGCTTCCCTGCCGCCTCCCGGCGCGCCTCGATGGCACCCGGCTCGGCGCGGTCGAGAAGGGTCGCCGTGATGGTGCCCTCGATCATGTCACCGGAGACGACGACGAACGTGATCCCCTTCTCGCTGAGCCACGGGATGAGCTCGCGGAGCGCAGTCTCTCCCGCACGCTTCGAGCGGGCCACGGGCTCGTAGGCACCGATCGTCTCGACCGTGTCGATGAAGTGCGCCTGGTGGCTCGTGACGAACACCACGCGGGAACCTGGCTTCATGCGCTCGGCCGCGGCCTGGAGCATGGCGATCTGGGCGTCACGGTTGAGGCGTAGGGCGTAGTCCTCGCCGAGGCCCGACTCCATGCCGCCCGAGGCGTTGAGGACGAGCACGTCGAGTGAGCCGAAGGTGTCGATGGCCGCCTGGGCGAGGGCGTCGACGTCGGCCTGGTTCGTCAGGTCGCCGCCGACGGCGATCCCGCGGCCACCGGCCGCCTCGATCTCAGCCACGACCTTGTTGGCCCGCGGCGCCTTCTGGCGGTAGTTGACCACGATGGCCGCACCCTCGCCTGCCAGCAGCTTCGCGGTCGCGGCGCCGATGCCCCGCGATGATCCGGTGACGATCGCGGTCTTGTTGTCCAGAAGTCCCATGCGAGCTCCTCATTTCCGATCAGGATTTGTCTGATCAGGCCAAAATGTCGGTGACTGGTCCCCATCATGCCAGCACAAGCCGGGCCGAGTCGTTGTCGGAAACCTCCAACGGGCCCGATGCCAGCCCGGACGGTGGAGGGTCAGTGGCCCATCCCGAGGCCGCCGTCCACGGGGATGATCGCGCCCGAGATGTAGGAGGCCTCGTCGCTCGCGACCCAGCGGACCACGTTCGCGACCTCGTCGGCGTCGGCGAAGCGGCCGGCGGGTACCCGGGAGAGGTAGTCCTTCTGCGTCTCCTGCGGGAGCTCGGCCGTCATATCCGTATTGATGAAGCCGGGGGCCACGACGTTCGCCGTGATGCCGCGCGAGCCGAGCTCGCGGGTGAGCGAGCGGGCCAGCCCCACGAGGCCGGCCTTCGACGCCGAGTAGTTGATCTGCCCCGGGGCGCCGTACAGGCCGGAGACCGAGGAGATGAGGACCACGCGGCCCTTGCGGAGGCGGATCATGCCCTTTGAGGCGCGCTTGACCACGCGGAAGGCGCCCGTGAGGTTCGTGTCGAGGACAGAGGTGAAGTCCTCCTCGCTCATGCGCAGGAGAAGCGTGTCCTTGGTGATGCCGGCGTTCGCAACGAGCACCTCGACGGGGCCGTGGGCCTCCTCGACTGCCTTGAAGGCGGCATCGATGGACGCCTCATCCGTCACGTCGGCCTGCACGCCGAGGATGCCCGCCGGCAGCTCGGACGGGGTGCGGTACGTGACGGCAACCTTGTCGCCGTTGGCGAGGAATGCCTTGGCGATCGCGAGGCCGATGCCGCGGTTGCCTCCGGTGATGAGGACGCTGCGCGGGGACGGGGCTTCCGGGCTCACTGGCGCTCCTAGGATCGTTGGGGGGCGCCGCGGGTCGGCGCCGGTTCTGGGTGAATCCTAGCCAAGGCTCCGGCACCATCGCGCGGAATCGCTCAGATTCGGCGGTCCACAGGCCGGAGTGGAACAATGGAGGGTGCTTGGGAGTGTGATGACGAAAGATCCTGAAGGCCGCAAGACCGGCGCAGCCGGCGGTGAGTATGCCGACGACGGCGCTGCTGAGAGCGCCCCGGGCGATGCAGAAGTCCACAGCATCACCTCGGCCGCTCCCGGACACAGCGTGGACATGCACCAGCGAATGGTCCGGTACTCGCTCGCGATGGGCATCCGCGTGCTCTGCATCATCGCCCTGTTCTTCCTCGACGGCTGGTTCAAGCTCATCGCCGTGGCTGGAGCCGTCTTCCTGCCGTGGATCGCGGTGGTGATCGCCAACGCGCAGACGCAGACCGAGTCGTTCGACAGCGAGCTCGTTGACCACGTCTCCTACGGCGAGCTCGGGACCGGCTATCTCGAGGACGACGACGCCGGAGGCCCCGAGACGATCCAGGGTGAGATGGTCGACGACGAAGCGACCGACGACGAGCGGGACGACAACGCGCCGAACGACGGCAGGACCGACCCGAAGACGGGTGCCGCGTGAGCCTCTTCAGCATGCTGCCCAGCGAAGGCGGCGAGACTCCCGAGGTACCGATGTGCTCCCGCAAGGGCTGCCGTGACACCGCCCAGTGGAGGCTCCTGTGGAACAACCCCCGCATCCACACCCCCGAGCGCCGTAAGGTCTGGCTCGCGTGCGGCGAGCACCGGGACTGGCTTGAGGACTACCTGCGGACGCGCATGCTCTGGCGGGAGACGCTCCCGTTCGAGGAGGTGCACGGCTGATGTACCGCTTCCTGGTGTCCCGTCGCTGGCTCACGTACTTCGGGCTGGCCATCGTGTTCGCGATCGCCTGCGTCCTCCTGAGCCGGTGGCAGATGGCGCGCCTCGATGAGGCCAAGGCGAACATCGACCTCGTGACCCGCAACTACGACGCGGCCCCGGTCCCCTTCGCCCAGGCCGCGGGTGACTTCGTCTCGATGCGCACCGAGAGCGAGTGGAAGCAGATCGAGCTCCGCGGCTCCTACGACACCGCCCAGACCCGCGTGGTCCGGAACCGGCCGAACTCGGGCCAGCCCGGCTACGAGGTCGTGGTCCCGTTCCGGCTCGACTCGGGGCAGACGGTCGTCGTAGACCGCGGCTGGCTCCCGATCGGCAACAAGGAGGCAGGCCGGCCCGATGCGGTCCCAGCCCCTCCCGCGGGGCCAACGACCGTCGTCGTGCGTCTGCGCCCGAGCGAGCCCGCGCTCGACCGGGGGGCGCCCGAAGGACAGCTCGCCTCCATCGATCTGCCGGGGTTCGCCCAGCAGCTGCCCTACCCGGTTCTGGCCGGCGCGTACGGGATGCTCGCGAGCGAGAGTCCCGCGCCCGCGCAGACGCCAGCGTCCCTGCCGAAACCTCAACCGGACGAGGGCATGCACCTCTCCTACGCCCTGCAGTGGCTCGCGTTCGCCGTGCTCATGTTCATCGGGTTCGGCTACGCGGCGCGCCAGCAGGCGAAGAACGATGCCATCGACGCAGCCGCCGAGACGGCGGCTGCCGCAGCGGCAGCCGAGCTCGACCATCGCGAGCCAGCCGACGCGGGCACGAATGATGCCGCTGCAGGGTCCTCCCGCGAGGACGCGCGCCGCGCCGCGAGCGAGGCCGCCGCGCGGGCCGCCCGGTTCGCGCCCAGGAAGAAGCGCCGGCCGACGACCGAAGAGGAAGAGGACGCCCTCCTCGACGCCCAGGGGTTCCACTGACGGCGGGAACGGCGGGCGACCGGCCCGCCGTCGACCGCGTCAGGGCGGCCCTCGTCGCTGCCGGGCTGCCGGACAGTGTGGTGACGTTGGAGGACGACGTGCCGACCGCTGCGGCGGCCGCCCAGGCGCTGGGCTGCGAACTGGGCGCGATAGCGAACAGCCTCGTCTTCGAGCACGACGGCGCGCCCCTCCTCATCCTCGCGAGCGGCGCCGCGCGCGTGGACACGAAGCTCGTTTCGCGCGCACTCGGAGGGAAGGTGCGCCGCGCGTCACCCGAGTTCGTGCTCGAGCACACGGGGCAGCGCGTGGGCGGCGTCGCACCCGTGGGCCATCCAGAGCGGCTCCGTACGCTCATCGACGTCCATCTGGCCGGGTACCCGCTGCTGTGGGCGGGGGCCGGAGACCACCAGTCGATGCTCTCGATCAGCTACGCGGACCTCACCCGGGTCACGGACGCCGAGGCGCTCGCCGTCCGGTAGGCCCGGTGGTTGAGCCCACGCACGGTTGAGCGCTGTCGGTGTAGAGCGCAGTCGGCGCTGAGCGCCTTCGAATCCTGTCAGGCCAGCGTAATGAGGTCGAGGTAGTCGGCGCTCCACAGGTCCTCGACGCCGTCCGGGAGCAGCACGACACGCTCCGGATTGAGCGCCTCGACGGCGCCCTCGTCGTGGCTGACCATGACCACGGCACCCTTGTAGGTCTTGAGGGCGCCGAGGATCTCCCGCCGGCTCGCGGGGTCGAGGTTGTTGGTGGGCTCGTCCAAGAGGAGGACGTTCGCGCTCGAGGCCACGATCGTGGCCAGGGCCAGGCGCGTCTTCTCACCGCCGGAGAGGACTCCGGCCGGCTTGTCGACGTCGTCGCCCTGGAACAGGAACGAGCCGAGGATGCCGCGCACATCGGCGTCGCCGAGGTGGTCCGGGGCGGCGCTGCGCATGTTCTCGAGCACGGACCGGCTCGTGTCGAGGGTCTCGTGCTCCTGGGCGTAGTAGCCGACCTTGAGCCCGTGCCCGGGGATGACCTCGCCGGTGTCCGGCTTGTCGACGCCGGCCAGCATGCGCAGGAGCGTCGTCTTGCCCGCACCGTTGAGACCCAGGATGACCACGCGTGAGCCGCGGTCCACCGCGAGGTCGACGTCGGTGAAGATCTCGAGCGAGCCGTACGACTTCGAAAGTCCCTCGGCCGTGAGCGGCGTCTTGCCGCACGGCGCGGGCTCCGGGAAGCGCAGCGCGGCCACGCGGTCGGAGGTCCGCTCTTCAGCAAGGCCCGCAAGCATGCGCTCCGCGCGCTTGGCCATGTTCTGTGCCGCGACGGCCTTCGTGGCCTTCGCCCGCATCTTGTTCGCCTGGTCGAGGAGGACGGCTGCCTTCTTCTCAGCGTTGGCGCGCTCGCGGCGTCGTGCCCGTTCGTCGGTCTCGCGCTGGGAGAGGTAGCGCTTCCAGCCCATGTTGTAGACGTCGATGACCGCGCGGTTCGCATCGAGGTGGAACACCTTGTTCACGGTGGCCTCAAGGAGCTCGACATCGTGCGAGATGACGATGAGGCCGCCCTGGTGGGCCTTGAGGAAGTCGCGCAGCCACATGATCGAGTCGGCGTCGAGGTGGTTGGTGGGCTCGTCGAGGAGCAGCGTGTCGGCGCCCGAGTAGAGGATCCGCGCGAGCTCGACGCGGCGTCGCTGGCCTCCGGAGAGGGTCCGCAGCGGCTGGTTGAGGATGCGGTCCGGGAGCGCGAGGTTGGCGGAGATCGCCGCGGCCTCGGCCTCGGCCGCGTAGCCGCCGCCCGCGAGGAACTCGGACTCGAGCCGGTCGTAGCGTCCCATGGCCTTGCGCTGGACTTCGGCGTCATCGCTCGCCATGTCCGTCTGGGCCTCGCGGAGCTTCCGCACGACAACGTCGAGCCCCCGTGCGGACAGGATCCGGTCACGCGCGAGCTGCTCCATGTCAGGGGTGCGCGGGTCCTGCGGCAGATAGCCGATCTCCCCCGTCCGGGTCACTGTTCCGGCGGCCGGCAGACCCTCGCCCGCGAGAACACGCGTCAGCGTCGTCTTGCCCGCGCCGTTGCGGCCCACGAGCCCGATCTTGTCGCCCTTGTCGATCCGGAAGCTCACCTCATCCATCAGCAGGCGAGCGCCAGCGCGGAGTTCGAGGTTCGAGACAGTGATCACGTCGGGGAGAGCCTTTCGGGGGATGCGGCCCGGATATGGGCCTCACCCCATGGTATCGGCCCCGACCGCCGCCTCCTGACGCGCCGCGAGCCGCTCACGCTGCGGCACGACGACGTACTTCGGGTCGCGCGTGGACGCGCGGCCAGCCTCGAAGAGGCCGAACCGCAGGAGCGCCGAGCCCGCGGCCACCGCTAGGCCGGACAGCGTGCTCACCACGCGCGACGACCGTCCCCCCAACGCGAGGCCCACGGCACCGCCCACCGTGAAGGCCTTCGACAGGCGCAGGAGCACGCCGGCGCGGCCCTCGTGGAGCGTCTCGGCCGAGAGGTTGCCGCTCCGCTCCACCGCTACGCTCAGCGCGATCTCTGCTGCGGCCCCGCCGATCGCCATGCGCCGGGCGGGCTGTCCCTGCGCAATGGGAGCAAGCGCCGCCGCGAGGCCCCCGGCAGACGCGGCCGCACTGCTCGCGAAGACAAAGGGCAGCCGCTCGTGGGCGTCGTGCCAGGCCGGCACCGCGGTGTCGGCGAGGAGCACGGCCGTGTACGTCGCAACGGCGGACCCCGTGATCCCCGCACCGATCCCCGCGGCCTTCCCGGCCCGCGGGAAGATTCCGAGGACGTTGGCGGCCGCGGTCGCACCGGCGAGCGGACCGTAGGCAGACAGGATCCACGAGCCCACGCTCATCGGCGAGGTGGGCTTGGCCACCCGAAGCATGTTGACGAAGCGCTCCGGCCGACCGAGGTCATGGACGAGGGCAACAACAGACGCGGAGATGGCCGCCAGCGCCGTGAGCTTCGCGCTGCGTTCGAGCCCGGGCCGGTCGGTGTGCTGCGCGCCCGCTCCGAGGATCGAGGACGCTCCTGCAAGGCCGCCCGCGAAGATGTAGCCCGCGATGTCGAGCGCTTGCCACGTCGGCTCCTTGAGGATCGGCCTCCCGTAATACGAGGTGAACTCCTCGGTGCGACCGCGGCGCGGGCTCACTTCCTGGCTCCCCAGAAGACGAGCGCGGCGCCTGCGAGGAGGCTTGCCGCGGCGCCGGCGGCACGCTTCCACATCGCCGGCAGGTCACGCGTCGTGACGATCGGGTCCGGTGGCAGTCCGTAGGTCTCGGGCTCGTCGAGCAGGAGGAAGAACGCGCCGTCGCCGCCCACGCCGTCCTCCGGGTCGCGGCCGTACAGCTGGGCCCCTTCCTCGCCGCGCTCGTGCAGCTCCTCGAGCCGCGCGTCGGCTCGCTCGCGCAGCTCGTCGAGCTCTCCGTACTGGATGGACTTGGTGGGACAGGCCTTCGCACAGGCCGGTTCCTCGCCCGCTCCGAGCCGGTCGTAGCACATCGTGCACTTGAAGACGCGCCCGTCCTCCTTGCGCTGGTCTATGACGCCGTAGGGACACGCGGACACACAATAGCCGCAGCCGTTGCAGACGTCCTGCTGCACCACGACCGTCCCATGCTCGGTCCGGAAGAGGGCGCCCGTGGGGCACACGTCGAGGCACGCCGCGTGGGTGCAGTGCTTGCACACGTCCGAGGACATGAGCCATTTGACGCCGTCGTGCGCCGAGGGATCGGTCGCTGGCACCTTCTGCTCGATGAAGGCGACGTGCCGCCATGTGTCGGCACCAAGTGACGAGGTGTTGTCGAAGGACTCCCCGGTCAGCTTGAGCGACGTGTCGGCGGGGATCTGATTCCACTCCTTGCACGCCACCTCGCACGCCTTGCACCCGATGCACAGGCTGGTGTCGGTGAAGAATCCCTTGCGGGGAACCCCGATCGTGGGCATCCCTAGTTGCGTGGTGCTCATGCCTTGACTCCCTCGTCGCCTGTGTGCGTGTCGATGCCCGTGTGCTCGTCTATCCCGGCGCGCCGGCGGTACTCCTCGACCAGTGCTGGCAGGGAAGGCCCACGCGGCCGGCGACCAGGGCGGATGTCCACCGTGAGCGCCTTGACCTCCTGGATATGGGCATTGGGATCCATCGCGATCGACGAGAGCTCGTTCATCGCGTCCCCGCGCGTGAGGCCATTCGGCCCCCAGTGGTACGGCATGCCGATCTGATGGAGGGTCCGGCCGTGCACTCTGAGCGGCTTCATCCGCCCGGTCACGAGGACCCGTGCCTCGATGGCCCCCCGAGCGGAGATGAGCGTGGCCCATCCGTTGTTGGTGAGGCCCCGCTCAGCGGCGAGCTCGGCCGAGACCTCGCAGAAGGCCTCCGGCTGCAGTTCCGCGAGATACGGGAGCCACCGTGTCATCGCACCGGCGGTGAAGTGTTCGGTCAGACGGTACGTCGTCAGCACATAGGGGTAGACGTCTGCACCGCGCTCGCCGCCACTGGGATGGTAGCGGTTGCCCTCGCGGGGCATCAGCTTCCGCACGGGGTTGCGCCGCTGCGAGTACAGCGCGTTGGGGAACGGCGACTCCTGCGGCTCATAGTGGACCGGCATCGGTCCGTCGACCAGTCCGGCCGGGGTGTACAGCCACCCCTTGCCGTCGGCCTGCATGATGAACGGGTCGACGCCGGAGATCGCCTCGACACCGAGCGCGCCCTCGGCCGGACGATACGATGGCGGCTTCGTCGGTTCGAAGTCGGGCACGTCGTCACCCGTCCATCTGCCGGCGTCCTCGTCCCACCAGATGAGCTTCTTCCGCTCGCTCCACGGACGACCCTCGGGGTCCGCCGAGGCCCGGTTGTACAGCTCCCTGCGGTTGGCCGGCCACGCCCAGCCCCACTCCCGGCTCGAGATGCTCTGCTCAGTGTGCGGCTTCCGCCGCGCCGCCTGGTTGACGCCGTCGGCCCTGCACCCGCAGTAGAT
This sequence comes from Sinomonas sp. ASV486, assembly GCF_030908215.1. Taxonomy (GTDB): domain Bacteria; phylum Actinomycetota; class Actinomycetes; order Actinomycetales; family Micrococcaceae; genus Sinomonas; species Sinomonas puerhi. Next base: position 53,287 of record NZ_JAVFJK010000003.1, read on the forward strand.
CCAGCACCCGCACGACGTCGACCCGTCGTCCTTGAGCTCGGTGTAGGCGGACAGCGGCGTGCCGTCCGCCTTCCTTCCGTTGATCTCGGCGAAGACGGCGTCGGCATCCGGATCGCCTTGACTCCCGACCGTCGGGTAGTCCCACGCGAGGTCCAGCAACGGTCGGTCTGCCGGATCCGCCGAGTCCGCGAGAAGGCCCCGGATCCGGTTGCCCAGATGCCACATGAACCACAGGTCGCTGCGACGGTCGCCGTCGGGCTCCACCGCCTGATCGTGCCACTGGACCAGCCGGTTGGTGTTGGTGAAGCTGCCGCTCTTCTCAGTGTGCGAGGCCGCAGGGAAGAAGAACACCTCGGTCCCGATGTCCTGCGTCTTCATCTGGCCTGTGGCGATCTCGGGGCCGTCCTTCCACCACGTCGCGCTCTCGATGAGGGAGAAGTCGCGCACCACGAGCCAGTCCAGCTTGGCCATGCCCGCGCGCTGCAGGTGGGTGTTGGCCGAGCCGACGGCTGGGTTCTCGCCGAGGAGGAAGTAGCCCTTGCACAGGCCCTCAAGCTGCGCGGCGACCGTCTCATAGGTGCCGTGGCTTCCCGTGATGCGGGGCAGGTAGTCGAAGCAGTAGTCGTTCTCCGCCGTTGCGGCGTCCCCCCAGTAGGCCTTGAGCAGGCTGACCATGTACGAACGCATGTTGGCCCAGAAGCCGCGCTCCGCCGAGTCCGCCTCGACATAGCCGTCGAGGTCCATGTGCTGCTCGGCGTGGGGCATCGGCAGGTAGCCGGGGAGGAGGTCGAAGAGCGTCGGGATGTCGCTCGACCCCTGGATGCTCGCGTGCCCGCGCAGGGCCATGATGCCGCCGCCCGGGCGGCCGATGTTCCCCAGCAGCAGCTGCAGGACGGAAGCTGACCGGATGTACTGGACGCCCGTGGTGTGCTGAGTCCAGCCCACGGCGTACGCGAACGCCGTGGTCCGCTCGCGCCCTGAGTTGGCGGTGATGGCCTCCGCGACCTCGGCAAACAGCTCCCGCGGCACCCCGCAGACCTCTTCGACCATCTCCGGCGTGTACCGCGCGTAGTGGCGCTTGAGCGTCTGGAAGACGCACCTCGGGTCCTGGAGCGTCTCGTCCCGTCGCCAGTCGCCGCGAAGCGAGGGACCTCCGGAGCCGTGTGAGTGTCCATGCCCCGACTCGCCGAGCGTCGTGCCGCTCTCGTGCGCCTGGGACTCGCGCTCGCCGGAGGAGGCTGCGACGTCGGCACCCTCGTATTGCCAGGTCTGCTGGTCGTAGTTGGGCCCCTCCGGATCGAAGCCGGAGAACAGCCCGTCGAGGTCTTCGGTGTCCCGGAAGTCCTCCCGCAGGATGGTGGCCGCGTTGGTGTAGTTGACAACGTACTCGCGGAAGTACGCCTCGTGGGTCAGGACCCAGTTGATGAGGGCACCAAGGAAGGCGATGTCCGTTCCCGCCCGGATCGGCACGAAAGTGTCGGCAAGGGCGCTCGTGCGGGAGAACCGCGGGTCGATGTGGATGATCTTCGCACCGCGTTCCTTGGCCTCCATGACCCATTGGAATCCGACCGGGTGGGCCTCGGCGAAATTGGATCCCTGGATGATGATGCAGTCCGCCCGCTGGAGGTCCTGCAGATAGGTGGTCGACCCCCCGCGGCCGAAGCTCGTGCCGAGCGCGGCGACGGTCGAGCTGTGGCAGACACGCGCCTGATTCTCGACCTGGACGACGCCCAGCGCCGTCAGGAGCTTCTTGATGAGGTAGTTCTCCTCGTTGTCCAGCGTGGCGCCGCCCAAGCTCGCGATGCCCATCGTGCGCCGCGTCCGAACATCGTGGGCCTCCCACTCCCACGTGTCCCGGCGGGTGTCGACGACGCGCTGGGCCACCATGTCCATCGCGGTCTCGAGGTCGAGGCGTTCCCAGTCCCTCCCGTACGGCCGGCGGTAGAGCACGTACTTCTCCCGTGCGTCGCCCGTGGTCAGCTGGAGCGACGCCGATCCCTTGGGGCAGAGCCTGCCCCGGCTGATCGGAGAATCGGGGTTCCCTTCGATCTGGACGACCTTCTCGTCCTTGACATAGACCCGCTGCCCGCAGCCGACCGCGCAGAAGGGGCAGATCGAGTCGACGACGCGGTCGGCCGTCTCGATGCGTGCGGTGAGCTCCTCCGTGGCGCGCGACTTGGCCGCGTGATGCCGGCCCGTCGGGTCATGCTCGAGGAATTGCCGCAGAACCGGCCACTGCAGCGGACTTGCCATGGGAGACCTCCCGAGTCGCGGACCGCCACCGCCTGATGCGCATCGCCATGATGCATATCACACAGCGCACGGGAGCCATACTAGCCCCGGCCTCCCACTGCCCCGCCAGACCTGTAGCCAATCAAACACCTGCGGCTTACGCGGGCACTTCCGGCAGGGTCAGGTCTCCTGATGGCCCCGGGCCGGCGACTTGTCGGCAGCCACGGAGTTGTAGATGTGCACCAACGCGGGAGCCCCGTGCCTCGTGCAGTGCCGACAAAATGGCTGCCAGCAGCGGCGCGTAGCGTTCAGAGTCAGAATGAGTGTGCAGCCCGTCCAGGAGGAACCATGAGCCAGAAGAGCGCACCCGCCGGAGAGGGCACCGCCGCCCCGCGCCGTCCGTGGGATGCCCGATCCCTCGCCCTCATCGCCGTCTTCGCCGCCCTCATCGCGGCGTCCGCGCTGGTCCCCGGCATCCCGGTCGGCTCGTTCGGCGTGCCGATCACTCTCCAGACCCTCGCCATCATGCTCACCGGCCTGGTGCTCGGTGCAGGCCGCGGGGCGGCAGCTGTCGGCCTCTACCTGGTCCTTGCCTTCGCCGGGCTCCCGATCTTCTCGGGGGGCCGCGCCGGGCTTCAGATCCTCGCGGGCGGCTCCGGCGGATACATCGTGGGCTTCCTCGTGGGCGCCTTCGTCCTGGGTCTGGCCGCGCAGTTCATCATCAGGCGCTTCTCCGCCAGGCGCCGCGCACTGTGGTTCTTCCTCGCCGCGACGCTTGTCCTGGTCGTGGTGGTCCACGGGCTCGGCGTCCTCGGCATGATGCTCAACCTCAAGCTCTCGTGGAACGCCGCCTTCCTCGCGGACCTCGCCTACTACCCTGGCGACATCCTCAAGAACATCGTCGCCGCCATCGCCGCCACCGCCGTCCACCGAGCGTTCCCGGACGTGCTCGTCCGCCGCGTCAAGTAGCCCATGGCAGCCATCAAGCTTGACGACGTCACCGTCGCCGTTGCCCTCGACGCCCCCGATGCCGGGCCTTCGCCGCGGCCCGCGTCCAAAGTGCTTCTCGATCGCATCCAGCTGTCGCTGACCGAGGCGCGCATCGCCGTCGTGGGCGCGAACGGTTCGGGCAAGTCGACCCTCCTGCGGCTGCTCAACGGCCTGGTCGAGCCGACGGCGGGTGCCGTGCGCGTCGACGGTCTCGACACCGTCCGGGACGGGCGCGAGGTGCGCCAGCGCGTCGGTTTTGTGTTCACCGACCCGCTCTCGCAGCTCGTCATGCCCACGGGCAGGGAAGACGTCGAGCTCTCCCTGCGCCGACGCCACCGCTCGCGCTCCGAGCGGTCCGCCGCGGCGCAGTCTGTCCTCGACCGGTTCGGCCTCGGCGCGCTCGCCGACCAAAGTGTCTACGAGCTCTCGGGCGGCGAACGGCAGCTCATGGCCCTAGCGGCCGTGCTCGCGGTGGAACCTGACGTGCTCGTGCTCGACGAGCCCTCCACCCTCTTGGACCTGAGGAACCGCGAGCTCCTGCGCCGCACGCTTGCGGGCCTGCCGCAGCAGGTCATCCTCTCAACGCACGATCTCGATCTCGCGCTCGATGCCGATCGCGTCCTCGTCGTCGAGCACGGGCGGATAGCGTTCGACGGCGCGCCCGCGGCGGCGGTCTCGTTCTACCGTGCGCTGTGCGCGGCGGATGCGACACCCGTCCGTTCAGCCGACGGTGATCAAGCGCGCGGTGATCACGCGCGCGTCGATCCGGCACCGGTCGATCCTGCGGGGCGCACGACGGCGGGTGGCAGCTGATGCGTTCGAGGGACTCCGGCGGGCTGCTGGCCGGCTACGTGCCGGGCCGCTCGTGGCTGCACCGCGCGCCGCTGTGGGCCAAGTTCGTGGGCGTCGTGGCCGCGGGAGCGGCAAGCTTTGTCCTGCTCGACTGGCGTGTCTCAATACTCGCGCTTGGCGCTGTGGTCACTGCATGGCTGTCCGCCGGGCTCGGCATCCGCCGGCTGGTCGCGTCATGGAAGCTCGTGGTGCCCCTCGCTGCAGTCCTCCTCGCGTTCCAGTGGTGGCAGCAGGGGCCGGCAACCGCAGCCCGGATCGTGGCCAATCTGCTCCTGTGCTTCGTGGCTGCTGGCCTGCTCACCGCGACGGTCCCGCTGCGGGATCTGCTCGACGGCGTCGCGGCCCTCGCGCGCCCCTTCCGGCGCTTCGGCGCGGACCCGGAGCGGTTCGCGCTCTCAATCGCCATCATGATCCGCAGCATCCCCGTCCTCGCCGGTTCCTTCGCGGAGGTGGGTGACTCCGCGCGCGCCCGCGGCCTCGAGCGGAGCGTGCGGGCCCGCACCGTGCCCGTGGTGCTCTCCGCCGTGGCCTATGCACGCCGCACCGGGGACGCCCTCGCCGCCCGCGGCCTCGGCGACGACTAACCCAGCGCCCCTGGCCTTCCCTCCCCCTCCCCTTTTCCCGTTGTGGGGTCTCTGGCCGAGCGTTGCGGGGTCTCTGGCGTAGCGTTGCGGGGTCCCTGGCCGAGCGTTGCGGGGTCCTGTGCCACGCGAACCGCCGCCAGAGGCCCCCCAACCGGTCGCCAGAGACCCCGCAACAGGTCGCCAGAGACCCCACAACGGGAGGTGGGGCGGCTAGAGGCGGACCGATTCGAAGAGGGCTGCGGTGCCGATGCCTCCGGCCGAGCTGATCATGGCCAGGCACAGCGAACCCTCGGGAAGCGACTGGGCACGGGCGAGGAGCCTGACCACGGAAACGGCACCTGAGGCGCCGTAGGCGTGCCCGAGCGCGAGGGCGCCGCCCTCGGTGTTGAGCACGGCGTCGAGGGACGCGCCGCGCAGCCCCAGCCGGTCCGTGCACGCGAGGACCTGGCCCGCGAACGCCTCATTGAACTCGACGGCCCTCAGGTCACCGATCGCGATCCCTGCACCCGCAAGGAGCTTCTCCACGGCCGCCGCCGCGCCGAGTCCGAGCATCCGAGGGTCCACGCCGACGGTCTCGGCGCCGAGGAACGCGAGCGTGGCCCGGCCGAGCAGGTCTACGAGGCCTGCTGCGGCCTCCCGCGTCGCCACGAGTACGCCGGCCGCACCGTCGGCATCGAAGCACGAGTTGCCGGCCGTGACCGTTCCGCCGTCGACAAAGGCCGCGGGGAAGCGCTTGAGGATCCGCCCATCGAGCTTGGGCCGCGGGCCGTTGTCTGCCCGAACCCAGCTCCCTTGGGAGTCTCCGCCCGCGCGCACGGGGACCAGTTCGCCGTCGAACGTCCCCGAAGCGGCCGCCGCGAGGGCGCGCGCATGGCTGCGGAGCGCGAGCGCATCCTGCCGTTCGCGGGAGATCCCGGCCTCGCGCGCCACGGTCTCGGCGGCATAGCCCATCTCGGGATCGTCGGCCTCGGGCTCGCCGTCGGGCTTTCCGCCGAGCCCTGTAGGAGCGTGCTGCGCGCGGCGGTAGAACTCGACGGAGCCGTCGGGCTGCTGCCGCCCGCGCACCGGCGCGGTGCTGATCGACTCCGCTCCCCCTGCGAGGAACGCCTCGCCCGCGCCGGCCTGGGCCAGACGGCACGCAAGGATGACCGCATCGAGGCCCGAGCCGCACTGCCGGTCTACGGTCAGCCCCGGAAGAGCCTCGGGCAGCTCGGCCGTCAGCGACGCAAGCCGCGCGAGATTCCCACCGCCGCCAGCGGCATTGCCCACAACGACGTCGGCGAGCAGCGACTCGTCGACGCCGGTCCGGTCCACGAGGGCCCGCAGCACCGGCGCGAGGAGCCCGTGCACGGGCACCCCTCGCAGGAGCGTCCCCGCACGGACTATCGGCGTCCTCAGCCCCTCGACGACGAGAGGCCCGCCCGGCAGGCTACGCAAGCGCTCGGGCACGCGAGTCCCCCTCGAGCACCCAGCGCTGGAGCTCCCGCCGTGAGACCTTCCCGCGTTCGGTCACGGGCAGCTCATCGAGCTCGAGGTACTGCAGCGGACGCTTGGCGGGCGGGAGCCGTCCCTCGAGCCCAGCCCGGACCTGCGTCTGGCAGAGCCCCGCATGGGAAGGGACAATCCCCGCAACCACCCGTTGCCCGCGCACGTCGTCGGGGATGCCCGTCACGACCACCTCGGCGACGCCGGGAAGCATCCCCAGGGCCGCCTCGACCTCGTGGGGATAGACGTTGTGGCCGCCCGTATTGATCATGTCCTGCGTCCTGCCGAGCACGTGGAGCTCGTCACCGTCGAGGAACCCCTGGTCGCGGACCGTGAACCAGTCACCGAACCGGATGAAGGCCTGGCCGTCGTCGCCCCACACATACCCGTTGGATACGAGGTCGCTGCGCACGGCAATGTTGCCCGTCTCGCCGCCGAGCACCGGCTGGCCCGCGTCGTCGAGAATGGCGAGGCTCACGCCGTCGAACGCACGCCCGACGCCGGTCCCCACCTCAGCGGGCCCGGTGCCAGGATCGTGCCGGCTGGCCGCGACGAAGCTGAGCTCCGAGGCGCCGTAATACTCCCAGACGACGGACTGCGGCGCCCAGCGCCGCACGGCCTCGAGCGTACGCCGGTCGAGCTTCTGGCCCGAGCACACGACGGCGCTGATGCCGCTCGCGTCGACATCCCCGGTGAGGCCGCGCTCGGCGAGGACCCTCAGCATCGTGGGAACGAGCACGAGGCGCGTGATCCCGCGGCGGCTGATCTCGGCGTGGGCATCTGCCACGTCGAACGAGGGAAGCGTATGGAAGGTGGCGCCCGCCCACAGGCACTCGGAGAGCGTGTACAGGTTGAGGCTGGCTGAGAGCGGCCCGGGCGCTAGGACACGGTCCTCGGGCGAGAGGCGGAAAGCCGCCGCAGACGCCTCGAAGGAGCGGACCCAGGAGCCGCGGGACCGGCTGAACGCCTTGGGCACGCTCGTGGTGCCGGAGGTCAGGCCCACCAGGAAAGTCGATTCCGGAGCCCCGTCGGCGAGCTCCTCGGGGCCGAGCCTGCCCCCAACCGTGGTGCCCCACCGGTCCGCGAGGCGCCGTTCGACGTCGTCCGCAAGATCCCGCGGCCAGGCCGGGTCGAGCACGGCGCACTCCCGCTCCCCCGCGACGCCCGCCGCCCAGCGCACCGCGAAGTCCACGCTGTTCCCTGCGCGCAGGACGGCGGTCGGCTCCCCCGAACGGGCCAGGGCCGCGGCGGCGTCGTGCAACTGCACCCATGAGAGCCGATCATCTCCGCAGACCACTGCGGGCTCGTGCGGCTTCTGCGCAGCCCACCGCGAGAGACGGTCCAGAAAAGGCATCCCCCCAGTCTATCGGCGCGGTTCCCTCCGCCCACCGGCTGCCGTCACACACTGCAAGTTACCCTAGGGTCATGAGTTTCAACGACGGTGCCCAGCTCGATCCGTCGCAGGTCGAGGACCGGCGCGGCGGGGGTGGCGGACTCGGGCGAGGCACCATGATCGGCGGCGGCGTAGGCGGCGCCATTCTCGTGATCGTCCTGAGCCTTCTCGGAGTCAACCCGGGCATCCTGTCCGATCTCACCGGCAGCGGCCAGGACACGGGCCAGCAGCAGGCGCCCGCGGGAACCGGGGCGAGCAACGGGACGGGCACGTGCAAGACGGGTGCGGACGCCTCCCAGCGGCTCGACTGCCGGATTGTCGGAACGGTCAACAGCGTCAACGCATTCTGGGCACCGTACCTCAGCAAGCAGGGCGTGAAGTACACGAACCCCAAAGCGGTCGTCTTCAGCGGCCAGACCTCCACTGCCTGCGGCCCGGCCACGACCGCCGTCGGGCCGTTCTACTGCCCCGGCGATAAGTCGGCCTACTTCGATCCAGGGTTCTTCGACGAGCTCGTGAGCCGCTTCGGATCCTCCGGCGGCCCGCTCGCGCAGGAATACGTCGTGGCGCATGAGTACGGCCACCACGTCCAGGATCTCCTGGGCACTCTGGGCTACGCACAGAAGGACCCCCAGGGCCCCCAGTCGGGCAGCGTCCGGGTGGAGCTCCAGGCGGACTGCTACGCGGGGATGTGGGCGCACTACGCGAGCACTGTGAACGATCCGGCCACCGGCAAGCCCTACCTGCAGCAGATCACGCAGAAGGACGTCCAGGACGCTCTCTCGGCGGCCTCTTCCGTGGGCGATGACCGCATCCAGAAGTCGGCGACCGGCCGCGTGAACCCGGAGTCCTGGACGCACGGCTCGAGCCAGCAGCGCCAGACCTGGTTCATGCGCGGTTTCCAGAGCGGGGACATCAACCAGTGCAACACGCTCACTGGAACCGTGTGAGCTGCACCCGGGGCGGCTGGAGCAGCTGAAGCACGACGGCGGCCGGGGGCCCTGCGGTAATAAGGCGCCCCGGCCCCCGGGCCCCCCCCACCCGGCGGCC
>NZ_JAVFJK010000003.1:61882-397258 GCF_030908215.1 Sinomonas sp. ASV486
GGGGGGGGGGGGCCGCTGCCCCCGGGGGGGGGGGGGGGGCCCCCCCCCCCCCCCCCCCCCCCCCCCCCCCTCGCCCGCTCTCGCGGCTGTCCAGGCCTCTGGATGTCTGGGCGTCTAGATGTTGAACCCGAGGGCACGCATCTGGTCGCGGCCGTCTTCGGTGATCCGCTCTGGACCCCATGGCGGCATCCAGACCCAGTTGAGCCGCCACTCGTCGACTGCCCCGTCGAGGACCTGTCCGACCTGCTCTTCGAGGATGTCCGTGAGCGGGCACGCGGCGGTTGTGAGCGTCATGCTGATGAGCAGCGCACCGTCCTCGCCGTATTCGAGCCCGTAGACGAGCCCCAGATCCACGACGTTGACGCCGAGCTCGGGGTCGATGACGTCCTTGAGACGCTCCTCGATGTCCGTGAGCGCGGTCGGTGCGGGCTGGATCTCTGTCATCGCTGCCTTCCCTGTTTCGACTGTGGTGTCCGTGGCGTCAGGCCTGCGCGGACGCCGTGCCCGCCGCGGCGAGGTAGCGGTCGTAGCCTTCGTCCTCGAGACGGTCTGCGAGCTCGGGGCCGCCCTGCTCGGCGATCTTGCCGTCCACGAACACGTGGACGAACTGCGGCTTGATGTACCGCAGGATCCGCGTGTAGTGGGTGATGAGAAGCGTGCCCATGTTGCCCTCGTCCTGGGCGCGGTTGACGCCTTCGGAGACGACCTTGAGGGCGTCGACGTCGAGGCCGGAGTCGGTCTCGTCGAGGATGGCGAACTTCGGCTTGAAGAGCTCGAGCTGGAGGATCTCGACGCGCTTCTTCTCGCCGCCCGAGAAGCCCTCGTTGACGTTGCGCTGGGCGAAGTCCGCGTCGATGCGCAGCTGCTCCATGGCGGCCTTGACGTCCTTGGTCCAGGTGCGCAGCGCCGGAGCCTTGCCGTCGATCGCCGTCTTCGCGGTGCGCAGGAAGTTCGTCATCGTGACGCCGGGGACCTCGACGGGGTACTGCATCGCGAGGAACAGGCCAGCGCGGGCGCGGGCGTCGACGCTCATCGCGAGGACGTCCTCACCGTCGAGCGTGATGGAGCCCGAGGTGACGGTGTAGCGCGGGTGGCCCGCGATGGTCGAGGCGAGCGTTGACTTGCCGGAGCCGTTGGGGCCCATGAGGGCGTGGGTCTCGCCGGTCTTGACGGTCAGGGTGACGCCCTTGAGGATCTCCTTGACGCCCTGCTCGGTCTCGATCGAGACGTGCAGGTCCTTGATCTCCAGAGTGGACATGTGTGTTCTCCTAGTGCCCGGTCGCTCCGGGCGAAGTCGCGAGGGGGTGAGGGTCAGTTTTCGCCAGCGTCGAGCTCGCGCTCGACGGCCTCGGTGAGGTGCTCTTCGATGCTGGCAACGCCGATCTTCTGGATGATCTCGTTCAGGAAGCCGCGCACCACAAGCCGGCGCGCCACGTCCTCGGGGATGCCGCGGGCCATGAGGTAGAAGAGGTGCTCGTCGTCGAAGCGGCCGGTCGCGCTCGCGTGGCCGGCGCCCTCGATGAGGCCCGTCTCGATCTCGAGGTTCGGAACCGAGTCGGCGCGGCCGCCGTCGGTGAGGATCAGGTTCTGGTTCTTCTCGTAGCTGTCGGTGCCCTCGGCCTGCTTCTGGATGAGGACGTCGCCGACCCACACGGTGCGCGCGTCCTTGCCCTGGAGCGCGCCCTTGTACAGCACGTTCGAGACGCAGTTGGGCTGGGCGTGGTCCACGTAGGTGCGCTGCTCGAGGTGCTGGCCTGCGTCCGCGAAGTACAGGCCGAAGAGCTCGGCCTGCCCGCCCGGCGCGGCGAAGCGGGCCGTCGGGGTCATCCGGACCAGCGAGCCGCCGAGGCTCACCACGATGTGCTTGATGTGCGCGTCGCGGCCGATCTTCACCTGCTGGCTCGAGGCATGCACCGACTCGTCGGTCCACTCCTGGAGAGTCACCACGGTGAGGTCGGCACCGTCCTCGAGGACGATCTCGACGTTCTCCGAGACGATGGCCGCACCGACATGCTGGAGCACGACGACGCCGCGCGCCCCCTTCTCGGCCACGATCACCACATGCTGGGCTGCTGCGGCGAGGCCCGCGCCCGTGAGCGTCACGAGGACCCGCTCATCGAGCGCGATGCCGGACGGGATCGTCACCACCGTGGCCTCGGCGAATTGCGCCCAGGCGTTCGCGGAGACACGGTCCTCGGGGATGCCGGCGGAGCCGATGCGGGCATCGTCGCGGCCCACGGTCTCGACGCGGACCTGCTCCGGCGCCTCGACAACGACAGCCGGCGCGGCGCCGTCGAGCGCGTCCTTGTGAAGCCCGCCCAGACGCTTGAGGGGCGTGAAGCGCCATTCCTCTTCCGTTCCCTTGACGGCCGGGAAGTCCTCGAGGCGGTACGAGGTCAGGCGGCCGGCGCGCGAGCTGTCCGGGATGCCGTAGCCGCCGCCGTGGGAATGCGCCTTGGCCGCGTCACCACCGAGCGGGGAGGCTGCGGTCTGCGCGGGGGCGAGCGTCTCGCCCTCCTCGGTGAGGCCGGGGATGGACGGCGCGCCGATGCGGGCCTTCTCGGCGATGTTCTCTTCAGTCGTCACTTCGGTCAGTTCTGTCATCTCAGCCGACGGACCCTTCCATCTGCAGTTCGATCAATCGGTTCAGCTCGAGGGCGTACTCCATGGGGAGCTCGCGCGCGATCGGCTCGATGAAGCCGCGCACGATCATCGCCATGGCCTCGTCCTCGGGCATACCGCGGGACATGAGGTAGAAGAGCTGCTCCTCCGACACGCGCGAGACGGTCGCCTCGTGGCCGAGGACCACGTCATCCTCGCGGATGTCGATGTACGGGTAGGTATCGGACCGCGAGATCGTGTCGACGAGCAGGGCGTCGCAGCGCACGGTGTTGGCCGAGTGCTTCGCCCCCTCGCGCACCTGCACGAGGCCGCGGTACGCAGCGCGTCCACCGCCGCGGGCCACGGACTTGGACACGATCGAGGACTTCGTGTTCGGCGCGATGTGGACCATCTTCGAGCCGGTGTCCTGGTGCTGGCCCGCGCCCGCGAACGCGATCGAAAGGGTCTCGCCCTTGGCGTGCTCGCCCACGAGGTACACGGCCGGGTACTTCATGGTCACCTTGGAGCCGATGTTTCCGTCGATCCACTCCATCGTGGCGCCCTCGTGGCAGACGGCGCGCTTGGTCACGAGGTTGTAGACGTTGGTCGACCAGTTCTGGATCGTCGTGTAGCGGACGCGGGCGCCCTTCTTCACGATGATCTCGACGACGGCAGAGTGCAGCGAGTCAGACGTGTAGATCGGGGCGGTGCAGCCCTCGATGTAGTGCACGTAGGAGTCCTCGTCCGCGATGATGAGGGTCCGCTCGAACTGGCCCATGTTCTCCGTGTTGATGCGGAAGTAGGCCTGCAGCGGGATCTCGACGTGGACGCCCTTCGGGACGTACACGAACGAGCCGCCGGACCACACAGCGGTGTTGAGCGAGGCGAACTTGTTGTCGCCGGCCGGGATGACCGTCCCGAAGTACTCGGTGAAGAACTCGGGGTGCTCCTTGAGCGCGGTGTCCGTGTCGAGGAAGATCACGCCCTGGGCCTCGAGGTCCTCGCGGATCTGGTGGTACACGACCTCGGACTCGTACTGCGCGGCCACGCCGGCCACGAGGCGCGAACGCTCGGCCTCGGGGATGCCGAGCCTCTCGTAGGTGTTGCGGATGTCCTCCGGGAGGTCTTCCCACGAGCCGGCCTGCTTCTCCGTGGAGCGCACAAAGTACTTGATGTTGTCGAAGTCGATGCCGGAGAGGTCTGCGCCCCACAGCGGCATGGGCTTGCGGTCGAAGTACTTCAGGCCCTTGAGGCGGAGATCGAGCATCCACTCGGGCTCGCTCTTCTTGCCGGAGATGTCCCGGACCACGTCCTCGTTGAGGCCGCGGCGCGCGTTGGCGCCGGCGTCGTCCTTGTCGGCCCACCCGTACTCGTAGGTGCCGATCCCGTGGAGCTCGGGATTCCTCTCCAGGATCTCGGCGATCACCGTGGACCCGGCCTGCGCCTGGCCCGCGGTGGTCGCGGCTCGGTTCTCAGCTAATTGATCCGTCATCGCGGCCTCTCTGCTGGTCGGTTGTACTCTCCGCGGCGTGGGCCGTCTTCTGGCCCCGCCCGGTGGGAATGTGGGTCGTGCACACGTGGCCGCCCTGCGCGAGCGTCGAGAGCCGCCGGACGTCCACGCCGAGGAGGCGCGAGAAGGCGGCCGTCTCGCTGTCGCAGAACACCGGGAACTCCGCCGCGAGCTGCTGCACGGGGCAGTGGCCCTGGCACAGCTGGACGCTCGCGAGGTGCGCCGGGAGCACCGGCTTGCCCTGGACGGACGCGGCCGAGGCCACGAAGCCGTCGGCCGTGAGCGCGTCGGCCAGCGCGCGCGAGCGGGCCGCGACGTCGTCGCCCGCCGCATCCACGAGGGGCCGGTAACGGCGCTCCATGGCCGAGAAGCGCTCGTGGGCGAAGTCCTCCACGGCTCCGGGGCCCCCCAGCTCCGAGAGCCGCTCAAGCGCCTTCCGGGCGATGTCGAGGTAGTCGTCACCGATGGTGGACTGGCCGCGCGACGTCAGCACGTACCTGCGAGCGGGCCTGCCGGCGCCGGTGCCAGACGTCGCTACGCGCTTGACTTCGACGACGCCCGCGTCGGTCAGGGCATCGAGGTGGCGGCGCACGGCTGCCGGCGTGACGTTGAGCATGTCGCCGAGCTCGGCAGCGCTCACGGGCCCGTGCTCGAGGACCGCGCTGAGGACGCGGTCGCGCGTGCGGTCCTCAGAGTCAGGCCTCGTGTCGGCCTTCGGCGTCTTCACGGAATACACAAGACAATCATTGCCTAATACTCCGGCAGTCTCCAGTAAGGAGACACTTATCACGCCGATGGCGAACCGCACAGGGACCTCCGGCCCAAGCCGAGCCGCGCGAACAGAGACTACTACCTTGCGTAGAATGGACAGGTGCTACAGACCGGTACCCCCTGCCTCGAAATCGAAGGCCTGGTGAAGGACGTCGGACCCATCCCCTCCCTCGACGGCCGCATGAAGCGGGTCTTGGCCGGCATTGACCTCACGGCCCGCGCGGGCGAGATCACGGTGCTCCTGGGAGTCAACGGTGCTGGCAAGACCACCACGCTCGAGTGCGCGCAGGGCCTGCAGAAGCGCACGGACGGCGTGGTGCGGCTCCTCGGGCAGGACCCCGAGAAGGCCGACGCCGAGCTGCGCGCCCGCGTCGGGATCATGCTCCAGGAGGGCGGTTTGCCGCCGTCGGCGCGCCCACTCGCCTTGTTGAGGCACGTTTCGGGCATGTACGCCGACCCGCAGCCCGTCGACGAGCTCGCTGAGCGTCTCGGCATCCACGAATTCGCCTCCACGACTATCCGGCGGCTCTCGGGGGGCCAGAAGCAGCGCGTCGCGCTCGCGGCGACCCTCATCGGGCGTCCCGAGGTGGTGTTCCTCGACGAGCCGAGTGCAGGGCTCGATCCGCAGTCACGGGAGCTCGTCGTCGAACTCATCGACGAGCTGCGCCGCGAGGGGCTCGGCATCATCCTCACCACTCACCTGCTGGACGACGCCGAGCGGCTCGCCGACGTGGTCCACATCCTCGACCGCGGCCGCGTCATCACGAGCGGGTCCGTCGCCGAGATCCTCGAGGGCCGCGAGGGGGCCGGCACGCGGCTCACGCTGCGGACCGAGCCCGGGCTGCCGCTCGCGGACGCCTTCGCCGGCCGCGCGGAGCGCGAGGCGATCACTGTCACCGAGCCGTCCACGGGCCACTACGTGATCGAGGGCGAGCTCACCTCGGCGGATCTGGCCGGGATCGCGCAGTGGCTGCACGCCCATGGCATCATGCCGCAGCACCTCGAGCTCGGCCGCGCGAACCTCCAGGACGTCTTCCTCGCGATCGCTGCGGAATCCGCGGAAGAGTCCGCGGACAGCGACCTCGAGCGCGGACGCCGCGGCAGCAGGAGGAGCGCCGCATGAGCGCGGCAAGCCTGACCCGCCGAGTCTGGCAGCAGGGCCGGTACGAGACGGTGACCATGCTGCGCAACGGCGAGCAGCTCACCCTCATGATCGTCCTCCCGCTCATGGCCCTCATCGGCCTCACGCTCACGCCCGTCCTCGATGGTCTGGGCCCCAGCCGGATCGCCGTCGCCGCTCCCGGGGTGCTTGCGCTGTGCACCATGAGCGTGGGATTCACCGGTCAGGGCATCGCGACAGGATTCGACCGCCGTTACGGGGTGCTCCGCTTCCTCTCGACCACGCCGCTGGGACGTGGCGGGCTCATCGCTGGAAAAGTGCTCGCCGTGCTCGTGGTGCTCGCGGTCCAAGTGGTCGTCATCGGCGGCGTGGCGCTGATCCTCGGATGGCGGCCCAGCGCCGTCGGGGTCCTCCTCGGACTGCCCCTTCTCGCCCTCGGCGCCGCGGCGTTCACCGCACTCGGCCTCCTCATCGCCGGGACCGCCCGGCCGGAGGCGACGCTCGCCGTGACCAACCTCGTGTGGATCCTGCTCGGCGTCATGGGCGGCATTGTGCTACCCTCCGAGCGCGCGCCCGCCGCCATCGCCCCGATCGTGGGGTATCTCCCGTCGGGGGCCCTGGGCGACGCCGTCCGCTCGGCCTTCATCGAAGGCTCACTCAACGTCCCCTCCGCCGTCGTGCTGGTCCTGTGGACCGTGCTCGCCGGCGCCGCCGCCACCCGCTGGTTCCGATGGAGCTGATCCCATGACCGACACCGTCCTCACGCGTTTCACCGCCCGACTGCCCAGGGAGGTGGATGGGCGCATCCGGGCCATGGCGCTCGCCTCGCTCATCGGCCAGATCGTGCTGATCGTCACGGGCGGCGCCGTCCGCCTCACGTCCTCGGGTCTCGGCTGTCCCACGTGGCCGCGGTGCACCGCGGGGTCCCTTGCCACGACGCCGGAGATGGGCGTCCACGGCATCATCGAGTTCGGCAACCGCCTCCTGACCTTCGCTCTGGCGGCCGTGGCGTTGGCGATGGTGGTCATGCTGTGGAACCTCCGAAAGGAGCGCAAGGACCTGTTCTGGCTCGCCGTCGGGCTGCTCGCAAGCGTTCCGGCCCAGGCCGTCATCGGCGGCATCACCGTGCTCACGCAGCTCAACCCGTGGGTTGTGGGCCTCCACTTCCTCGTGTCGATGGCCCTCGTGATCCTTTCGATGCTCCTGGTTAACCGGGCGTACGGGCGAGCCGGCCGCGTCATGGACCGCAGCTACCCTGCACTGCCCGGATCCATCGCTCCGACCATGGTGGCCACGGCCGCCGCTGCGGCCGCCGCCGTGGTGCTCGGTGTGGCGGTGACGGGTGCCGGCCCACACGCTGGCGACGCGAATGCGCCGCGCAACGGGCTCGACTGGGATCTGTTCTCCCACATCCATGCGGTGCCCGCGTACCTCGTCGTGTTCGGCGCGCTGTTCGGCGTCGTCATCGCCCTCACGCGCCGCATCCGCGGGGCGTACCGCAATGGGGTCCTTGCCCTGCTGGGCCTTACCATCCTTCAGGCGGCGATCGGCATCACCCAGTACTACACCGGGATCCCCGCACTGCTCGTCGCCGCCCACATGCTCGTCTCGGCCCTGCTCATGGCGGCTGCAACCAACACGGCCGACGTCGCGCGGTACAGCCCCAAGGGGTAAGTCACCACCGGGGCGCGCACCATCTCGCAGCCCCGCGGGCTGATGTGCAGCTCTCAGGTCAGGAGGGGCGCCGGGGGACGCCCCCGGCCCCCCGGTGTTACTAAGCGGGGTGCACGCGCCTCGGCGCCCCCCGGGGGGGTTTGGTGCTGCCCCCGGGGCGGGCGGGCGGGGGCGCCCCGCGGCGCCCCTCCTGTTGTAACTCTGCGGGTACCAGGCT
Organism: Sinomonas sp. ASV486; assembly: GCF_030908215.1. Classification (GTDB taxonomy): domain Bacteria; phylum Actinomycetota; class Actinomycetes; order Actinomycetales; family Micrococcaceae; genus Sinomonas; species Sinomonas puerhi. The sequence goes on from NZ_JAVFJK010000003.1 coordinate 69,776, forward strand.
CAGCCGATGAGCGGAGCCCCGACGAAGGGGTCCACGGCCAGTGCAAGGAACAGCACGGTGAGGTAGCTGATGGAACCGTGGAAAACCTTCATCGCCTTCTTGTCCTGGATTTCCTCCCGCTGGGCCCGCACGTAGAGCGCGTGTGATTCGTAGAGGAACCATCCGCCGACCGCGACCGCGGCCACCGTGTACACCCAGCCTGCGTGGCCGAGGGGAATCATGAGCAGCGAGGCGATGACCATGGCCCACGCGTAGAGCACTACCTGCACCGCCACGATCTTGGCACCGGCCACCGCGCCGAGCATCGGCACGTGCGCATTCCGGTAGTCCTCGCCGTAGCGCATCGACAGCGGCCAGTAGTGCGGTGGGGTCCACAGGAAGACGACGAGGAAGAGGATGACGGCGGGCCACTCGATCGTGTTCGTGACAGCCGACCAGGCGATGAGCACAGGGAAGCAGCCCGCGGCGCCGCCCCACACGATGTTCTGTGCCGTGCGGCGCTTGAGGATGAGCGTGTAGATGACGACGTAGAAGAAGATGGCCGCCGCGCCGAGGACAGCCGAGAGCGGGTTCGCGCCGAACCAGAGGATCGCGAGCGCTGCGATGCCGAGGACCCACGAGAACACGAGCGCCTCCCGCGGTGTGACCTCCCCCGTCACAAGGGGACGCTTCTCCGTGCGGCGCATGAGCCGGTCAATGTCCCGGTCGATGTAGCAGTTGAACGATCCCGCGCTCCCCGCGGCGAAGGCCCCCCCAATCAGCGTCGCGATCATGAGACCGAGGGACGGGAAGCCGCGCTGCGCGTAGATCATCGTGGGGAGCGTGCTCACGAGCAGGAGCTCGATGATGCGGGGCTTCGTGAGGGCGACGTACGCCTTGATCTTGCGGCGCAGGCCGAGCTTCGCGGGCCTGGACGGGACGGTGGCGGGTGCGTCTGCTGTACTCACGGATGCGCGACTCTTCTACTCGGTGTCATCGGTTCTCCAAAGGGGTGCACGGGAACCGCCTCCATGATACCCGCGAGCTGTCAGCGGACCCTGCCGGGGCCCGCCGAAGGGCCGATCCCATCAGCCCTCTGCCAGTGCCGCAGATATTCACACTGCGGAAAGTTTCGGCAAACCCCTCTCGCCGGTCCTGTCCGCGTGGCTAGTATGTGAGCTGGATGCCCAGCCGCGTAAGGCGTGGGCAGACTCAGACAAATCGTTTCGATGGTGAACGGCTGGCAGGTTGCAGTGCAGGGCCCACCTTCGTGCCCCGATGCAGGCTGCCAGCCGTCAGCAATGAGAGGGGCCGGTGTACGTGCCTGCTGTGGATGTACAAGAACTGACCTGGACTGACCTGGACCGCAAGGCTGTGGACACGGTGCGTGTGCTGGCGGCGGATGCGGTGCAGAAGGTAGGGAATGGGCACCCGGGCACGGCAATGAGCCTGGCACCCGCGGCGTACCTGCTGTTCCAGAAGCTCATGCGGCACGATCCTGCGGATCCGGCGTGGATTGGGCGGGACCGGTTCATCCTCTCCCCCGGGCACTCGTCCCTGACGCTGTACATCCAGCTGTACCTGGCCGGGTACGGGCTTGAGCTGGGCGATCTGGAATCGCTGCGCACGTGGGGCTCGCTGACGCCGGGCCACCCGGAGTACAAGCACACCAAGGGCGTGGAGATCACCACGGGCCCGCTCGGGCAGGGCCTGGCCTCCTCGGTCGGATTCGCCTACTCGGGCCGGCGCGAGCGGGGCCTGTACGACCCCGAGGCCGCGCAGGGCGAGTCCCCGTTCGACCACACGGTGTGGGTCATCGCCTCCGACGGGGACCTCCAGGAGGGCGTGACGTCCGAGGCGTCCTCGCTGGCCGGCCATCAGGAGCTGGGCAACCTCGTGGTCATCTACGACGAGAACCACATCTCGATCGAGGACGACACCGACGTCGCCTTCACCGAGGACGTCCTGAAGCGGTACGAGGCCTACGGCTGGCACACCCAGCGGGTGGACTGGACCCGGACCGGCGAATACGTCGAGGACGTCCCCGAGCTCTACTCGGCCCTGCTGGCCGCCAAGGCCGAGACCGGCCGCCCCTCGATCATCTCCCTGCGCACCGTCATCGGCTGGCCGTCTCCGACCAAGCAGAACACCGGCAAGATCCACGGCTCAGCGCTGGGCTCGGACGAGGTCGCGGCGCTGAAGGAGGTCCTGGGGTTCGACCCGGCCAAGTCCTTCGACGTGGACCCGGAGGTCCTGGCACACACCCGCGGCGCTGTTGAGCGCGGCGAGGCGGCCAAGGACCGGTGGCAGGCCGGCTTCGATACCTGGAAGGCCGCGAACCCCGCCGCCGCGGCCCTGCACGAGCGCGTGGAGGCCCGGCGCCTGCCCGAGGGCTGGGCGGACTCCCTGCCCGTGTTCCCCGCCGGGAAGGACGTCTCTACCCGTGCGGCCTCGGGCAAGGTCCTGAACGCGATCGGCCCGGTCCTGCCGGAGCTGTGGGGCGGGTCCGCCGACCTTGCCGAGTCGAACAACACCACGATCGAGGGCTCCCCCTCCTTCATCCCGGCCTCGCGCCAGACCGAGGCATGGAAGGGCAACCCGTACGGCCGGGTGCTGCACTTCGGCATCCGTGAGCACGCGGCGGCCTCGATCGTCAACGGCATCACCCTGGGCGGGAAGACCCGCGCCTTCTCCGGAACGTTCCTCATCTTCTCCGACTACCAGCGCCCCGCGATCCGCCTCTCGGCGCTCATGGGCATCCCGTCCACCTACGTCTGGACGCATGACTCGATCGGCCTCGGCGAGGACGGCCCGACCCACCAGCCCGTCGAGCAGCTCGCCTCGCTGCGTGCGATCCCGGGCCTGGACGTGGTCCGCCCCGCCGATGCCAACGAGACCGCCCAGGCGTGGAAGGCCATCCTCGAGAACACGCAGAACCCGGCCGGCATCGTCCTGACCCGGCAGAACCTGCCGACCTGGGACCGCGGCGAGGGCGCCTTCGGCGACGCCGCCGGCACCGCCCGCGGCGCCTACGTCCTGGCCGAGGCCCAGCGCGAGGGCGTCGACGTGGCCCCGGACGTGATCCTCATCGGCACCGGCTCCGAGGTCCAGCTCGCCGTCGCCGCCCGCGAGGCCCTCGCGGCCGAGGGCATCGCCGCGCGCGTCGTGTCCATGCCCTGCGTCGAATGGTTCAAGGCCCAGGACACCGACTACCGCGAATCGGTCCTCCCCGCGGCCGTCAAGGCCCGCGTCTCGGTCGAGGCCGGCCTGGCACTGGGCTGGCGCGAGTTCGTCGGCGACGCCGGACGCAGCATCAGCCTCGAGCACTACGGCGCCTCCGCCGACTACAAGACCCTCTTCCGCGAGTTCGGGATCACCCCCGAGGCCGTCACGGCCGCCGCCAAGGACTCCATCGCCGCCGCCGCGGCCTGACCACCAAGGAGCATTGACCATGACTACCCCCACACAGGCCCTGTCCGATGCAGGCGTCTCGATCTGGCTCGACGACCTCTCCCGCGCCCGCCTCGCCGACGGCTCCCTCGCCAAGCTCATCGAGGAGAAGAACGTCGTGGGCGTGACCACGAACCCCACGATCTTCCACGCCGCGATCACCAAGGGCCACGGCTACGACGAGAAGCTGCGCGAGCTCGTGACCGCCGGCGCCGACGCCGAGCGCACCGTGTTCGAGCTCACCACCTCCGACGTCGCCGACGCGTGCCGGCTCTTCGCCCCCGTCGCCGAGGCCACCGGCGGCGTCGACGGGCGCGTGTCCATCGAGGTCGATCCGCGAAAGGCCTGGGACACCCAGGGAACGATCGCCGAGGCCCAGCGCCTCCATGAGAAGGTCAACGAGCCCAACGTGCACATCAAGATCCCCGCCACGCTCGAGGGCCTTGAGGCCATCGCCGCGACGCTCGGCGCCGGGATCAGCGTCAACGTGACCCTGATCTTCTCCCTCGAGCGCTACCGCGCCGTCATCAACGCGTTCATGACCGGCTTGGAGAAGGCCAAGGCCGCCGGGCACGACCTGACCGCCATCCACTCGGTCGCCTCCTTCTTCGTCTCCCGCGTGGACACCGAGGTCGACAAGCGCCTCGCGGCCATCGGCACCGACCAGGCGCGGGGCCTCAAGGGCAAGGCCGGCCTGGCCAACGCCCGCCTGGCCTACCAGATCTTCGAGGAGGAGTTCACCTCCGAGCGCTTCAAGCTGCTCGCCGCAGCCGGCGCGCACCCCCAGCGCCCGCTCTGGGCCTCCACCGGCGTGAAGGACCCGAACCTCCCCGACACCCTCTACGTCACCGGGCTTGTCGCGCCCCAGACCGTGAACACGATGCCGGAGAAGACCCTCGACGCCACGTTCGACCACGCCGAAGTCACCGGGGACACCGTCACCGGCACCTACGCCGAGGCCAACGCCCACCTCGACGCACTCGCAAGCCTCGGCGTCGACTACAACGACGTCGTCGCCGTCCTCGAGACCGAAGGCCTGGACAAGTTCGTCGCCTCCTGGAACGAACTCCTCGCCGACGTCGAGCAGACCCTCAGCGCAACCGCCCACGGAGCACGCGCATGAGCGCACTGACGTTCGACGCCTCGGGAGCCGCCCAGCAGGCCGTCGACGCGCACGTGGAGAAGCTTGTCGCCGACTCGGTTGCGAGCCGGATCTTCGCCAAGGACCACACACTGTGGGGGAAGGAGGCGGAGGAGGAATCGGCCAAGCGCCTTGGATGGGTCGAGGCCCCGGCCGTCTCCCGACCGCTCATCGCGGACATCGTCGCACTGCGTGACGAGTTCCGGGCCGAGGGCGTGGACCGCATCGTCCTGTGCGGAATGGGCGGCTCATCGCTCGCGCCCGAGGTCATCGCGGGGACCGCGGGCGTGCCGCTCGTGGTCCTCGACTCGACGGATCCCGAGCAGGTCGCTAATGCGCTTGCAGAGCGCATCGAGAACACAGCGATCGTCGTGTCTTCGAAGTCCGGCTCCACGGTCGAGACCGACTCCCAGCGCAGGGCCTTCGAGGCCGCCTTCACGGCGGCCGGCATCTATGCGAAGAACCGCATCGTCATCGTGACTGATCCCGGCTCCCCGCTCGAGGCCACGAGCCGCGCGGCCGGCTACCGTGCGGTGTTCAACGCCGATCCGGCCGTGGGCGGGCGCTACTCGGCCCTGACCGCGTTCGGCCTCGTTCCGTCCGGCCTGGCCGGCGTGGACCTCCAGGCCCTCCTCGACGAGGCCGAGGAGGCCGCCGAGCTCCTTCGCGATGACTCGGTGGAGAATATCGGACTCCAGCTGGGTGCTGCTCTGGGCGGGACCTCACCGCTGCGGGACAAGATCGTGATCGTCGAAGACGGCTCGGGCATCGCAGGATTCGCGGACTGGGCCGAGCAGCTCATCGCTGAATCGACAGGCAAGATCGGCCGCGGTCTGCTCCCGGTCGTGGCAGGTCTCGACGCTCCGGAGGTGTCCGGGGGCGCCGAGGACGTACTCGTCGTGCGGCTCGTCTCGACGGAAGGCGAGCCGACGCTCGAAACCAACGAGGCCGCCGTCGGCGGAGGTCTCGCCACCCAGATGGTCGTGTGGGAGTTCGCGACCGCCGTCGCGGGGCGCCTTCTCGGCATCAACCCGTTCGACCAGCCGGATGTCGAGGCCGCCAAGGTCGCCGCGCGCGGCCTGCTGGACGCCCAGCCGGAGCCGACCCCCGCGCTGTTCACCGACGGGGTGGTCGAGGTCCGGACGGGTGATGCGGGCGAGTGGCTCGGCGGTGCCTCGACGGTCTCGGAGGCCGTCAAGGCTCTGCTGTCCCAGCTCGGTCCGAAGGGCTACCTGAGCGTTCAGGCGTACCTCGACCGGCTCGCGTTCCCGCAGCTCGCCGAGGTGCGCGACCAGTTCGCCGCCGAAACCGGACGTCCGACGACGTTCGGCTGGGGTCCGCGGTTCCTGCACTCGACGGGGCAGTACCACAAGGGCGGCCCCGCCGTCGGGGTCTTCCTGCAGATCACCGCCGACTCAGATCAGGACGTCGAGATCCCTGAGCGCCCCTTCACCTTCGCCAAGCTCATCTCGGCCCAGGCTGCGGGCGACGCGCAGGTCCTTGCCGATCACGGCAGGCCTGTCCTCCGGCTCAACCTCACCGATCGCGCGGCCGGGGTCGCACAGCTGTCCGGTCTCGTATCGGAACTGGCCCGCTGAGTCCTCGAGCGGCCGGTCCGGGCCCTTGGGCCAGGCCGGCCGCTCGCGTTCGTTTGGCGGACCGCACCTGATGGACTAGAAAGGCACCATGCCAGAGAACGACAACGGCGCGAAGAGGCGGTCGAATCCGCTGCGCGACCCGCGCGACCGCCGCCTCAACCGTATTGCGGGACCATCGTCGCTCGTGCTCTTCGGGGTAACGGGCGACCTCGCGCGCAAGAAGCTCATGCCCGCGGTGTACGACCTCGCAAACCGGGGCCTACTGCCTCCCAGTTTCGCTCTCGTGGGCTTCGCGAGGCGCGAATGGGAGAACGAGGATTTCGCCGAGGAGGTCAAGGCCTCGGTCAAGCAGTACGCACGCACTCCCTTCGACGAGACGGTGTGGGCTCAGCTTAACGAGGGCGTGCGGTTCGTCCAGGGTTCCTTCGACGACGATGATGCCTTCGAGGTCCTCAAGACGACGCTCGAGGAACTCGACGAGAAGCGCGGAACGCGCGGCAACCATGCGTTCTACCTCTCCATCCCGCCCAAGGCCTTCGAGCAGGTCTGCCGCCAGCTCTCGGACCACGGGCTCGCGCAGCCCGAGCCCGGCAAGTGGCGCCGCGTGGTGATCGAGAAGCCGTTCGGGCACGATCTGGCCTCGGCCCGGGCCCTCAATGACATCGTCGAGTCCGTCTTCCCCGCCGACGCGGTCTTCCGGATCGACCATTATCTTGGCAAAGAGACGGTCCAGAACATCCTCGCGCTGCGGTTCGCGAACATGCTGTTCGAGCCGCTCTGGAATTCCAATTACGTGGACCACGTCCAGATCACGATGGCGGAAGACATCGGCACAGGCGGCCGGGCGGGCTATTACGACGGCGTGGGCGCGGCGCGCGACGTCATCCAGAACCATCTCCTCCAGCTCCTGGCCCTCACTGCCATGGAGGAGCCCATCTCCTTCAACGCGGATGATCTGAGGACGGAGAAGGAAAAGGTCCTCGCGGCCGTCAAGCTCCCCGAAGACCTCTCCACCCACTCGGCCCGTGGCCAGTTCCTGGGCGGCTGGCAGGGCGGCGAGCTCGTCAAGGGCTACCTCGAGGAGGACGGCATCCCGGCCGACTCGATCACCGAGACCTACGCCGCCGTCCGGCTCGATATCAATACCCGCCGGTGGGCCGGAGTCCCGTTCTACCTCCGGGCCGGCAAGCGCCTCGGCCGCCGCGTCACCGAGATCGCGGTGGTCTTCAAGCGCGCCCCCAACCTCCTCTTCCAGGACCAGGCCGAGGACGAGTTCGGCCAGAACGCCGTCGTGATCCGGGTCCAGCCGGACGAGGGCGCGACGATCCGCTTCGGGTCCAAGGTCCCCGGGACCCAGATGGAAGTCCGCGATGTGAGCATGGACTTCGGGTACGGACACGCGTTCACCGAGTCCTCCCCCGAGGCCTACGAGCGACTCATCCTCGATGTCCTCCTGGGCGAACCTCCGCTGTTCCCGCGGCACGAGGAGGTCGAGCTCTCCTGGAAGATCCTCGACCCGTTCGAGGACTACTGGGCGAGCACCGGCGAGCAGCCCGAACCCTATGCTCCCGGCAGTTGGGGGCCCTCCTCCGCCGATCAGCTCCTCGCCCGCGACGGACGCTCCTGGAGGCGACCATGATCATCGACCTGCCCAACACCACCACCTCGAAGATCTCCAAGGAGATCACGAACATCCGGCACCGCGGCGGCGTCGTGGCCCTCGGCAGGGTGTTGACCCTCGTGGTCATCACGAAGCACGGATTCGAGGAGGAGGCCATCGAGGCGGCCAACGAGGCCAGCCGCGAGCATCCCTGCCGGATCATCGTGCTCGTCGACTCGGGCCGTGACTCCGCGGACCGGATCGACGGCCAGATCCGCGTGGGCGGCGATGCCGGCGCCTCAGAGGTCATCGTGCTGCGGGGCTACGGCCGCCTCGCCGAGGAAAGCGAGTCCCTCGTCGCAGCTCTGCTGCTGCCCGATGCCCCGATAGTGGCCTGGTGGCCGCACGGCGCACCGGACATCGCGAGCGCAACATCGATCGGCTGCATTGCCCATCGCCGCATCACCGACTCGGGCAACGAGCCGGACCCGGTCGCCGCGCTCTTCCACCTCAGGGACACCTACCGCCCGGGCGACACCGACCTCGCGTGGACCCGGCTGACGAACTGGCGCATCCAGCTCGCTGCGGCCCTCGATCAGGTCGACCCGGCTCCCGTCACCTCCGTGACCGTCGAAGGCGCGTCCGATTCCCCGAGCACCGTCCTCTTGGCTGCGTGGCTCGGGCTCACGCTCGATGCCCCGGTCACGACCGTCGAGGACCCCGCGGGAACGGGAATCCGCCGAGTGCGGCTCCAGCGGGCCAGCGGGGACATCCAGCTGCACCGCCCGGGCCTCACGGTCGCAGAGCTCTCGCAGCCGGGCCAACCTGCCCAGCGGATTGCGCTTCCGCGGCGCAGCCTGCAAGACTGCCTGTCCGAAGAACTGCGCAGGCTCGACCCCGATGAGGTCTTCGGAGAAGTCCTCGCCTCGGGGCTGCCGCGCACCAACCTGAGGAGTGTGCAGCCGAGTGAGCGCTGATCCCCGTGTGAGCATCCATCCCGATTCGTCCGTCCTCTTGGCTGCGATTGCGGCGCGGCTCATCACCAAGCTCGTGGACGCCCAGGACAGATACGGGGAGGCAACGATCGTCCTCACCGGCGGCTCGATGGGGATCGGCGCGCTCAAGGCCGTCGGCGAGTCGGCGGCGTGCCGAGCGGTGAACTGGTCCAAGGTCAACGTGTGGTGGGGTGACGAGCGCTTCGTCGAGGCAGACTCGACCGATCGCAACACGGTGCAGGCACGGGCAGCGCTCCTCGACCGTCTCCCGCTGGACCCCGAAAGGGTCCGCGAGCCGGGTGCGGCTGGGGAGTTCGCGACGTCGGACGACGCCGCGGCGGACTATGCGCGCCGCCTCGCCGAGGCGGCGGCAGCAGAGCATGACGCGGATGTCTCGGACTCGCGGCGCTCCGAGCCGAACAGAGTGCCCCGCTTCGATGTGCTCCTGCTGGGCGTGGGCCCTGATGCCCACGTGGCCTCGCTGTTCCCCGAGATGGCCGGGATCCGTGAGACCGAGCGGACGGTCGTGGGCGTCGAGAACGCGCCCAAGCCGCCGCCGTCGCGCATCTCCCTGACGCTTCCCGCCATCAAGTCGGCCGACGAGGTCTGGATGCTCGTGGCGGGCGAGGACAAGGCCGGCGCGGTCGGGCTTGCGCTGGCGGGTGCTGGCCCCGTGCAGGTGCCCGCCGCGGGCGCACGCGGCCGCTCACGCACCCTTTGGCTCATCGACGCGGCGGCGGCCTCGAGGGTGCCCGAAGAGCTCGTCCGCAAGGAGCCGGCCTCGGCCTGACGGCCTGCCTCCGACGCCGAAAGAGGCCGGGAACAGCATCTGCTGTCCCCGGCCTCTTTTCGCAACCGTCAGGAGTCGCCGACGCTCGAGAAGCGCATGATGAGTCCCAGGGCGATGATGACGACGCCCCACGTGAGCCCGAGCACAATCGTGAACCGGTTGAGGTTCCGCTCGGCCACGCCCGACGACGCGAGGCCCGAGGACATGCCGCCACCGAACATGTCGGAGAGGCCGCCGCCGCGCCCCTTGTGCATGAGGATGAGCATGGTCAGCAGCAGGCTCGTAATGCCCAGCACGATCTGCAGGATGATCTGGAGTACTTCCACAGGTTTGCCTCGTGGCCTTCCGTCAATAGTGCGGCGTGCAGTGATGCGACGCGCGGTCAGCGCGCCTTGCATTCACTGCTGCGCGGTAGGGTGCCCGCAGTGCCGATGACCCGCTGTGCCGATCACCCGCACTGCTGATAGACCGTTCGTCCGATCGAGTGAAGATCGGATCAGGCGGCAGCGTGGCTCTCGAACCTGACAATGCTAGCAAATTCGGCTGCGTCAAGGCTCGCGCCACCCACGAGCACGCCGTCAACGTCCTTCTCCCCGAGGATCGCCGCAGCACTCGCTGCCTTGACCGAGCCGCCGTAGAGGAGCCTCGCGCCGGCCGCGGACTCGTCTCCGAAGATCGTGCCAACCTCGGCGCGGATCGCCGCGCACATCTCCTGTGCGTCCCCGGGGCCGGCGACCTCGCCGGTACCGATCGCCCACACCGGCTCGTAGGCCACCACGAGCTGGGCTGCCTGCTCGGCGGTGAGGCCAGCGACATCCGCCCGCAGCTGCGCGAGGGTGTGCTCCACGTGGGTTCCGGCCTGGCGGATCTCGAGGCCCTCCCCCACGCACAGGATCGGAACGAGTCCGTGCGTGAATGCGGCCTTGACCTTGGCGTTGATGACGTCGTCGGACTCGCCGTGGATCGTGCGACGCTCCGAGTGCCCCACGAGGACGTACTTGCAGGCCAGCTTGGCGAGGAACGCTCCACTGATGTCACCCGTGTAGGCACCCGAGTCGAACTGGGAGAGGTCCTGGCCCCCGTACGCGATCGGCAGGTCATCTCCGGCGACGAGGGTCTGAACGCCCCGGAGGTCGGTGAACGGCGGGAAGACCGCCACCTCGACACGGCCGAAGTCGTGCTTCGCATCGTCGAGGGTCCAGGCAAGCTTCTGGAGCAGGGTGATGGCCTGGACGTGGTCCATGTTCATCTTCCAGTTGCCGGCGATCAGCGGCGTGCGGTCGAACGTGCCGTTCGTGGAGGTGGTCACGGGGGTGGCTCCTAGTGTGGGTTGAGTTCTTGGCATGCCGCGCCGCAGCGACGCGGCGCGGCATGCGCAGGCTCAGGCTCCGAGTGCCGTGAGGCCCGGGAGCTCCTTGCCTTCGAGGTATTCGAGGCTCGCGCCGCCGCCGGTCGAGATGTGCCCGAACTGGCTGTCCTCGAAGCCGAGCGTGCGGACTGCTGCGGCGGAGTCGCCGCCGCCGACCACGGTCAGTGCGCCCGCGGCAGTGGCGTCGACCAGGCCCTGTGCGACGGCCTTCGTGCCGGCCGCGAAGGCCGGGAACTCGAAGACGCCCATCGGGCCGTTCCAGAAGACGGTCCTGGCGGCGGCGATCTCCTTCGCGAAGGCGCCTGCGGTGTCGGGTCCGATGTCGAGCCCGATGCCGGCCTCTCCGAAGGCCGTCTCCTCGATAGCATCGGCCGCGGCGACCTCATGCTCGGCGTCCGCGGCGAACTTCGAGGCGACCACGACATCGGTCGGCAGGACGAATTCCGTGCCGGCCTCGGCCGCACGGGCGAGGTAGTCCTTGACCGTATCGATCTGGTCCTTCTCGAGCAGGCTTGCGCCGACGTTGTGGCCCTGGGCGGCGAGGAAGGTGAAGAGCATGCCGCCCCCCACAAGGAGCTTGTCCGCCTTGCCGATCAGGTTGTTGATCACCGCAAGCTTGTCGGAGACCTTGGAGCCGCCGAGGACCACGACGAACGGCCGCTCGGCGTGGTCGGTGAGGCGCTCGAGCACCTCGACCTCGATGCGGACCAGTTCGCCGAGGTAGGCCGGAAGGATCTGGGCAATGTCGAAAACGGAGGCGTGCTTGCGGTGCACGGCCCCGAAGGCGTCGTCGACATATGCACCATCAGCACCCGTCAGAGCGGCGAGCTCGCGTGCGAAGGCCACGCGTTCGCCGTCGTCCTTGCTCGTCTCACGGGGGTCGAAGCGGACGTTCTCGAGGACGAGGACCTGTCCGTCCTGGAGGCCGGCGGCGAGGGTGCGGGCGCTCTCCCCTACCGTGTCCTCCGCGAGCTGCACCGTGGTGCCTTCGGCCTGCGCGAGCTCGCGCAGGCGATCTGCAGCGGGCTTGATCGAATACTTGGGATCGGGCGCGCCCTTCGGGCGGCCGAGGTGGGCCATGACCAGAACACGGGCGCCGGCCTGGGCCAGCTTCTGGATCACGGGCAGGGAGGCGCGGACGCGGCCGTCGTCGGTGACGGTGAAACCGTCGAGCGGCACATTGAGGTCGCTACGGACCAGAACGTGCCGCCCGCGGACACCATCGGCGAGCAGGTCGTCGAGAGTGCGTGCAGTCATGGACTCAGGCTATCCGAGTTCCTCTTCCGTTACGTCCGGTCTCAGAGCTTGGAAGCGACGAGCTCGGTCAGGTCGACGAGGCGGTTCGAGTAGCCCCACTCGTTGTCGTACCACGCGACGACCTTGACCTGGTTGCCGATCACCTTGGTCAGGCCCGCGTCGAAGATCGAAGACGACGGGTCGGTGACGATGTCCGAGGAGACGATCGGGTCCTCGGTGTAGGTGAGGTAGCCGGCGAGGGGGCCGGACTCGGAGGCAGCCTTGACCGCCGCATTGACCTCGTCCTTGGTGACCTCGCGGGCGAGGGTCACCGTGAGGTCCGTGGCAGATCCCGTGGGGATCGGCACGCGGATCGCGTAGCCGTCAAGCTTGCCCTTGAGCTCCGGGAGGACGAGCCCAATGGCCTTCGCGGCGCCCGTCGAGGTCGGAACCATGTTGATCGCGGCAGCGCGGGCCCGGCGGAGATCACGGTGCGGGCCGTCCTGGAGGTTCTGGTCCGCGGTGTAGGCGTGGACGGTGGTCATGAGGCCGCGCTCAATGCCGAAAGCATCGTTGATCGCCTTGGCCAGCGGGCCGAGGCAGTTCGTGGTGCACGAGGCGTTGGAGATGATGTTGTGGTTCGCCGCGTCGTACACGCCGTCGTTGACGCCCATGACGATCGTGACATCCTCGTCCGTGGCCGGAGCGGAGATGATGACCTTCTTGGCGCCGGCCGCGAGGTGCTTCTTGGCTCCCTCGGCGTTCGTGAAGAAGCCAGTCGACTCAATGACGATGTCGACCTTGAGATCGGCCCAGGGAAGGTTGGCGGGATCGCGCTCGGCGAGGACCTTGATCTCCTTGCCGCCGACGATGATGATGCCCTCGCGGACCTCGACGGTCTGGCCGAGGCGACCCGTGATCGAGTCGTACTTCAGGAGGTGCGCAAGGGTCTCGGGACTCGTGAGGTCATTCACCGCCACGATCTCGAGGTCAGCGCCTTGGGACAGCGCTGCGCGGAAGAAGTTACGGCCGATGCGGCCGAAGCCGTTGATGCCAATTCGAGTGGTCACTCTCGTTGATCTCCTTGAGCTCAGTCGAGCAACGAAGATCACTGCTCGAACTGTTAGACGGTCCCGCACGTCATTGGGCAGAGATTTGCACAAGGAAAGGCCGTCAGCCCAAGTCTCCATTGTCATGGCTGGAAGGCCGCACGGGCCTTTCCGCACCCCATCCTACGGCGAAAGGGCCCGCCTCGGAACTGGCGAACCCTTTCGCACGGAATGTCACAAAATGTGACGCGAATCTCAAGCCGGGAGGATGAGACCCTTCGCGCCCGTGCGTGCGGCCTCGAAGCGCTTGGCGACATCGGCCCAGTTCACGATGTTCCAGACAGCCTTGACGTAGTCGGCCTTGACGTTCTGGTAGTCGAGGTAGAAGGCGTGCTCCCACATGTCCAGCTGGAACAGCGGGGTGGTCGCAACCGGGACACCGTTCTGCTGGTCGTACATCTGCTCGATGACGAGGTTCCCGCCGAGGGGCTCGTAGGCGAGGATGGCCCAGCCTGAGCCCTGGATCGTGGTGGCCGCGGCGGTGAAGTGCGCCTGGAACGCGTCGAACGAGCCGAAGTACTCGTCGATCGCAGCAGCGAGCTCGCCCTCGGGCCGGTCGCCGCCCTCCGGGGAGAGGTTGTTCCAGAAGATCGAGTGGTTGATGTGGCCACCGAGGTTGAACTGGAGGTCCTTCGAGAGCTTCGCAGCCGCGGCACCGTCACCCTTCGCACGCGCCTCCGCCATCTTCTCGAGGGCGGTGTTGGCGCCGGTCACATACGCGGCGTGGTGCTTGCTGTGGTGGAGCTCCATGATGCGCGCCGAGATGTGCGGCTCAAGGGCGGCGTAGTCGTAAGGGAGTTCAGGCAGTTCGTAGGTCACAACGTCCTCCATCTGTTGGCTTCCCGCCGCTTGACGCGCGGGCTGGTGACGGATCCATCCTATGCAGATCGGCACGCGCTATGCAGCGCAGCTGCAGTGCCGTGATACGGGGAACATCTCAGCCGTCGAGCATATCCGGCGTCACACTCGCCTCGGTTCCGGGAATTCCCTCGTCCTCGGCCTTCTTGTCCGCCATCGCGAGGAGCCGCCGGATGCGGCCGGCGATCGCGTCCTTCGTCATGGGCGGGTCTGCCAGCCGACCGAGCTCGTCGAGGCTCGCCTGCTTGTGGGCCACCCGCAGCTCGCCCGCGTATCGGAGATGCTCAGGGACATCCTCGCCCAGGATCTCGAGGGCACGCTCGACACGCGCCCCGGCCGCGACGGCCGCCTGGGCCGAGCGGCGCAGGTTCGCGTCATCGAAGTTCGCGAGCCGGTTCGCGGTTGCGCGGACTTCCTTCCGCATGCGCCGCTCTTCCCACGCCATGAGCGCGTCGTGCGCACCCATGCGGGTCAGCAGCGCCGCGATCGCGTCGCCGTCGCGCACGACGACGCGGTCCACCCCGCGCACTTCCCGCGCCTTCGCGGCGATTCCGAGACGGCGGGCCGCGCCCACGAGCGCGAGGGCAGCCTCGGGGCCCGGGCACGTGACCTCGAGGGAGCTCGAGCGGCCGGGCTCCGTGAGCGACCCGTGGGCGAGGAACGCCCCCCGCCACACCGCCTCGGCATCGGCTGCGGAGCCATTGACCACTGACGAGGGCAGCCCGCGGACCGGGCGCCCACGGTTGTCGAGCAGGCCAGTCTGGCGGGCCAGGGCCTCGCCCTCGCGGACCACCCGGACCACGTACCGGTTCCCCCGGCGCAGTCCGCCGCCGGAGACGACGATGATCTCGCTCGGGTGGCCGTAGACCTCGGCGATCGCGGTCCGCAGGCGTCGGGCGGTCGCGGCAAGGTCTACCTCGGCCTCGATGACGATCCGGCCGGAGATGATGTGCAGGCCCCCTGCGAAACGCAGGACCGCGGACACCTCCGCCTTGCGCTCAGACGACTTCTTGACCGCCAGCCGCGACAGCTCATCCTTCACGCTCTGGGTCAGTGCCATGGCTGTCCTTCCTGGTCCCTCGGCGTCCGCGTCGGCCCGCCGGTCATCGCTCACCGCCGGAGGACCCGCCTCCGGTGAAGACTTCGTGATACGCCCCGGCCAGCCGAAGCGCGTCGTGCACCGGTCGGTAACCGGCGGACCTCACTCTATCGAAGAGCACCTCGGCCCCGAGCTCGGCGGCCACCCGGACGAACTCATCCCGGTCCGCCACGGACGCCTCGTCCGCAATGACGGCGTCGACCGTGAACTCGGGGGCAACATGCCGCAGGGCGCGCAGGTGGTCCGCGGCCGTCATGCCCGCCGTCTCCTTCGTGTCGACGGCGAGGTTCATTGTGAGGCAGCGGCGCGCAGGCGTGTCGGTGAGGGCCTGGCGCATCTGCGGCAGGAGCAGGTGCGGCAGCACCGACGTGTACCAGGACCCCGGGCCCAGCACCACCCAGTCGGCGAGCTCGATAGCGCTCAGCGTCTCCGGGCATGCCGGTGCGTCCTCGGGCACGAGACGGACCTCCTCGAGCCGCCCGGCGACAGCGCACGCCGCCTGGCCGCGGATGGTCTCGGTCCGGGCGGGGCCGCCGTGGGCTCCCCCGCCCGCCACGAGGACGTCGCCCTCGATCGTGAGCGGCACGCGGGACATCGGCAGGACCTGGCCGCGCGCGCCCAGGAGCGCCCCGGCCCAACGCAGTCCGTCGACGACGTCGCCGAGCAGCTCCCACAGCGTGACGATGAGGAGATTGCCCATCGCGTGGTTCTCGAGACCGCTCATGCCCGACGGCGAGTGGAACCTGTGCTGCATGACATCGCGCCAGGTGCGGCCCCAGTCGGTGTCATCGCACAGGGCCGCGAGTGCCATCCGCAGGTCTCCGGGCGGGAGGACGCCGAAGTCCTTGCGCAGACCGCCGGAGGATCCGCCGTCGTCCGCGACCGTCACGACGGCGGTCAGCTCGTTCGTGAGGAGACGGAGGGCGGACAGTGACGCGGCGAGACCGTGCCCGCCGCCGAGGGCCACGACCGTGGGCCCCTTCGGCGTGCCGCCGTCAGTCCCGGCGCCCGGACGGATGAGGGGCAGCTGGCCGGTGAACAAGGTGCTCACTCGCGCGTCATTCCCGACCCAGGTCGCGGTGCGAGGTCGTCACCGTGACACGCGGCTGCTGGGCGAGGCGCTTGGAGAGCTCCTCGGCCACCGCCACGGAACGGTGCTTGCCTCCCGTGCAGCCCACCGCGATCGTGGCGTAGTGCTTGTTCTCCCGGCGGTAGCCGGCGAGGACCGGCTCGAGGGCGTGCACGTAGCGCTCCACGAACTCTTGCGCCCCGTTGGCGACGAGCACGTAGTCGCGCACATCCGGGTCAAGCCCGGTGTGCGGCCTCAGCTGGGGCACCCAATGCGGGTTGGGCAGGAAACGCACGTCGGCGACGTAGTTCGCGTCTGCCGGGAGCCCGTACTTGAACCCGAAGCTCATCACGTTCAGCCGCAGGGTGACGGGCCCCTTCTCCGAGAAGAGCTCGGTGATGGCTGTCGCGAGGCCGTGGACATTGAAGTCGGACGTGTCGAGCACGAGCGTCGCGTGGTCGCGCAGCTCGGTGAGGAGGGCCCTCTCCGCGGCGATTCCGTCGGAGATCCGGCCGCCGCCCTGGAGGGGGTGCGGACGGCGGCCCTGCTCGAAACGGCGGATGAGCACGTCGTCGCTCGCATCGAGGAACAGGACCCGGTACTCGGTCCCGCTCGCGGAGAGCTGGGCGAGCGCCTCGCGGATGTCCGCGAAGAGGGCCTTGCTGCGCACATCCATGACGACGGCGAGCTTGGGGATCCGCTCCGACGCGTGCTGAACGAGTTCGGACAGCGTGCTCAGGAGCTGCGGGGGGAGGTTCTCGACGACGTACCAGCCGTGGTCCTCGAGCGCGTTGGCCGCGGTGCTGCGGCCGGCACCGGACATGCCCGTGACGATGAGCAGCTCCGACGCCGTGGGCTTGACGGGTGTCAGCCCGATTTCGTGCTGCCCTGTGTCGTGGCCGACGTCCGTGCTCGTCTCGCTCATGGCCCCAGCCTAGCTAAGACTCCAGGATTTCGCCGGTGGCGTAATTGATCGCGGGGGCCAGCACCTCGCCGTCGGCTGTGACGCCGATGACCCCTGGGGTGTCTGCCTGCGTGACCGCATCGGAGATCCCCTCGGCGATCCCGTGCAGGCGTGCGTAGACGGCCGCCGCGAGAGCGGGACCCACCCCATTGACGTCTGTGATCTCGGTGACGCTCGCGGCCCTGAGCCGCTTGAGGGACCCGAAGTGGGCCAGAAGCGACTTCTGTCGGGCGGGACCGAGGCCCGGGACCTCGTCCAGAAGCGACGCCGTCATGGACTTGGCGCGCTTCTGCCGGTGGAACGTGATCGCGAAGCGGTGCGCCTCGTCGCGGATGCGCTGCAGGAGGTAAAGACCCTGGGAGGCGCGCGGCAGGATCACGGGGAAGTCCCCCTCCGGGAGCCAGACCTCCTCGAGACGCTTCGCGAGTCCGACGACGCGCACCTCGTCACCGATGCCGAGCTCAGCGAGTGCCCTGACCGCGGCGGAGACCTGAGGCTGCCCGCCGTCGACCACGACGAGGTTCGGCGGATAGGCGAACTTCCTGTTCGCGTCCCGCTCCTCGACCGGGAGTTCCCGTTCGGCGAGGTAGTTGCGGAAGCGCCGGGTGAGCACGTCATGCATCGCGGCGGTGTCGTCGCGCGCGGCCTCGCCCGTGATGGAGAACTTCCGGTACTCGCTCTTCTTGGTCAGTCCGTCCTCGACGACGACCATCGATGCGACGACGTTCGTCCCCTGGACGTGCGAGATGTCGAACGACTCGATGCGCAGGGGCGGCTCGGACAGCTCGAGCGCTTCCTGCAGCTCCTGGAGGGCGAGGGAGCGGGTCGTGATGTCCCCCGCGCGGCGGCTCTTGTGCAGCCGGAGCGCCTGCACTGCATTCTCCTGGACGGTCTTCATGAGCGCGGCCTTGTCCCCGCGCTGGGGGACCCTCAGCTCGACCCGTGCCCCGCGGAGGCCCGAGAGCCATAGCGTGAGCTCGTCAGCGTCGTCGGGCAGGACCGGCACGAGGACCTCGCGCGGGAGACGGCCGTTCGTCTCCTCCTGCTCGCCATAGACCTGCTGGAGGAGGTGACCCACGAGTGCGGCCGGCGTCGCCTCTTCGACCTTCTCGACGACCCAGCCGCGCTGGCCGCGGATACGCCCGCCACGGACGTGGAACACCTGGACGGCCGCCTCGAGCTCGTCCTCTTCGACGGCGAAGAGGTCGGCATCCGTGTCCTCGGAGAGCACCACGGCGTTGCGCTCGAAGACCTTGCGCATCGCGATGATGTCGTCCCGCAGCCGCGCCGCATTCTCGTAGTCGAGATCCGCCACGGCGTCCGCCATCTTCCGCTCGAGCTGGGCGATGAATCTCCCCGCCTCCCCGCCCATGAAGTCGCAGAAATCCTCGGCCAGCTCCCGGTGGTCCGCCTCCGAGATCCGGCCGACGCACGGCGCCGCGCATTTGTCGATGTACCCCAGGAGGCACGGACGCCCGCTCCGCTCGGCTCGCCGGAACACGCCTGCACTGCACGAACGCACGGGGAAGACGCGCAGGAGTGTGTCCATCGTCTCCCGGATCGCCCCGGCGGTGTAGGGGCCGAAGTACCGCGTGCCCTTGCGCCGCTCGCCGCGCATGACCTGGACCCGGGGGTACTTCTCCGACATCGTCACGGCGAGGTAGGGATACGTCTTGTCGTCGCGGAAGGCAAGGTTGTAGCGCGGTTTGAATTCCTTGATCCAGGTGTACTCGAGCTGGAGGGCCTCGAGTTCACTGCCGACCACCGTCCACTCCACGCTCGCGGCGGCGTGGACCATGGCGTAGGTCTTCTGCAGGAGCGTGGCCGGGTTCGCGAAGTACGAGGTCAGCCGCTGCCGGAGGCTCTTGGCCTTGCCGACGTAGATGACCCGGCCGTGTGGGTCCCGGAACCTGTAGACGCCGGGATCGGTAGGGATCTCGCCGGTCTTCGGCCGGTAGCTCGCTGGATCTGCCACCGCTCCAGTCTAGGGTGGTGGCCGCACCCTGAGCCGAGCCGGCTAGTGCTCGGCGGGGGGCTTGTTGTAGCCGCTTGCGCGCTCCTGGCCGCTGAGGGCAGCGATGGCGTCCATGATCTGGTCTGTCGCGTCGCGACGCAGCGGCAGCGAATGGTCCGGGCCGGTCTTGTCGAAGGCGAGCGGCTTCCCGATGTGCATCTCGAAGTGCTGCGGCCGAATGGAGTTCTTGTCGGCGGGCTGGAGGTTCTCCGTGCCGATGAGCCCGACGGGCACCACGGGCGCCCCCGTCGTGAGGGCAAGCCAGCCGACCCCGGTGCGTCCCCGGTACAGGAGTCCGTCGCGGGAACGCGTGCCTTCTGGGTAGATTCCGATGCCCTGACCCTCATCGAGGATGTCGAGGAGGGTCTTGAGCGCAGCCACGCTCGCGGCCTGCTCGCCGCGCTCAACAGGAATCGAGCCGACGCCCTCGAAGAAGGCCTTCATGAGCTTGCCCTTGACGCCTTTGCCGGTGAAGTACTCAGCCTTGGCGAAGAACGCCACACCCCGCGGCATGAGGGCCTGGATGATCACGGAGTCGAGGAACGAGAGGTGGTTTGAGGCGACGATGAACGGGCCGCTCTCGGGCACATTCTCGATACCCGTGACAGTGGGCCGGCACAGGCCACCGATGAGTCCCCGGATGCTGTGCCGGGTCATCGAGTAGATCAGCATGCAGAAGCCTCCGGGGCTAGATCGAGGACCATGCCGATCGCCCGCTCGAGCTCATCGGCGTCCGACACGATGGCGGCCAGATCGAGGGACGCGAACTCGCCCTCGGGCGCGAAGCCCCACGCAACGCCGATGCACCGCACCCCGTTCGCGGCGGCGCCTGCTGCGTCGTGGCGCCTGTCCCCGATCATGACGGCACGGTCCGCGGTCGCATGGTTTGTCACGAGTGCATCCAGCACGATCCCGACCTTCCCGTCCGGGGGCGGCGGCAGCGTCTCGTCGTCGGGCGAGCCGTGGATGCTGTGGAAGAAGCGCTCGAGCCCGTGCAGGCGCAGGAGCTTCACCGCGAGATTCCGCGGCTTCTGAGTGGCAACCGTCAGATGCAGACCGCGCTCACGGAGTCGTGCGAGGAGCTCCGGAATGCCCGGGTACGGAAGGCTCTGGGCCATTCCGTGCTCGATGTACTGCTTCCGGTAGGTGTGCACGACGGCGTCGAGCAGGCCCTCGGGCGCGTCGACCAGCCGGTGGAGCGATTCGAGCAGCGGCGGGCCCACCATGCCCGCAAGCACCGCTGCGGTCGGGACATCGAGCCCGTGGGCCTTGAGGGCGTACGCGATACCGCCGGTGATGCTTCCCGCGGGGTCGACGAGAGTGCCGTCGAGATCGAAGATCGCAAGCGCGGGGGTGTCTGTCACCGGGACAGTCTCCCATATCGATACGGGTGCCTGAAATTCGCACACCCATCGGCATGAACGCCACGGCATAGACGAGCTTACACATGCCGTGGCCTTCATATTCAAGAGGCCTCCGCCGTGCCTCCAGGGCTATGTGGCGTTCAGGACCTCAGCCAGGAAGGCGCCCGTGTAGCTGCCCTCGGCCCGGGCGACCTGCTCGGGCGTCCCTGTAGCAACAATCTGGCCGCCACCGGACCCCCCGTTGGGGCCAAGGTCGATGATCCAGTCGGCGCTCTTGATGACGTCGAGGTTGTGCTCGATCGTGATGACGGTGTTGCCCTTCTCCACAAGGGACTGCAGTACGAGGAGCAGCTTGCGGATGTCCTCGAAGTGCAGGCCGGTGGTCGGCTCGTCGAGGACGTACACGCTGCGGCCATTTGAGCGCTTCTGAAGCTCGGCCGCGAGCTTGACGCGCTGCGCCTCACCGCCCGAGAGCGTCGTGGCGGGCTGTCCGAGCCGTACGTAGCCGAGGCCGACATCGACAAGCGTGTTGAGGTGGCGCGCGATGGGGCTGAACGCCGCGAAGAACTCCGCCGCCTCATCGATCGGCATGTTGAGGACATCCGCAATCGTCTTGCCCTTGTAGTGGACCTCGAGCGTCTCACGGTTGTACCGGGCTCCGTGGCACACCTCGCACGGAACGTACACGTCCGGGAGGAAGTTCATCTCGATCTTGATCGTGCCGTCGCCGCTGCATGCCTCGCATCGGCCGCCCTTGACGTTGAACGAGAACCTGCCCGGCATGTAGCCGCGCACCTTCGCCTCGTTCGTCTCGGCGAAGAGCTTGCGGATGTGGTCGAAGACCCCCGTGTACGTGGCAGGGTTCGACCGGGGAGTACGCCCGATCGGGCTCTGGTCGACGTGGATGACCTTGTCGAGGTGCTCGAGCCCATCGATCCGCGTGTGCCTGCCTGCAACCTGCTTGGCGCCGTTGAGCCGGTTGGCGAGCACCTTGTAGAGGATGTCGTTGACGAGGGTCGACTTGCCCGAACCGCTCACGCCGGTCACAGCCGTGAAGACCCCGAGCGGGAACGTGACGTCGACGCCCTGCAGGTTGTGCTCGCGTGCCCCGACGACCTTCAGCTGGCGCTTGCGGTCCACCTTGCGCCGCGCGCGCGGGACCTCGATCGAGCGACGCCCCGAGAGGTAGTCCCCCGTGAGCGACGCGGTGTTCGCCTTGAGCCCCTCGAGGGTTCCTGAGTGGACCACCTGGCCGCCGTGCTCGCCCGCACCTGGGCCGATGTCGACGATCCAGTCAGCCTCATGGATGGTGTCCTCGTCATGTTCGACGACGATGAGCGTGTTCCCCAGATCCCGCAGGCGGGTGAGGGTCCCGATGAGCCGGCGGTTGTCGCGCTGGTGGAGGCCGATGCTCGGCTCGTCGAGGACGTACAGGACGCCCACGAGCCCCGACCCGATCTGGGTTGCGAGGCGGATGCGCTGGGCCTCACCGC
Organism: Sinomonas sp. ASV486; assembly: GCF_030908215.1. Classification (GTDB taxonomy): domain Bacteria; phylum Actinomycetota; class Actinomycetes; order Actinomycetales; family Micrococcaceae; genus Sinomonas; species Sinomonas puerhi. The sequence continues at coordinate 91,904 of NZ_JAVFJK010000003.1, forward strand.
CGGAAAGCGTCCCGGCCGCACGCTCGAGATTGAGGTACTCGAGGCCGACATCGAGGAGGAACCTCAGGCGAGCGTCGATCTCCTTGAGGACCTGGGCAGCGATCTGCTCTTCGCGCGGCGTCAGCTCGAGCGTCGCGAGGAACTCTCGCGACTCCCGCAGCGGAAGCCTCGAGACCTCGGCGATCGACTTCTCACCGATCAGTACCGAGAGCGATGCGGGGTTGAGGCGTGCGCCGCCGCATTCGGGGCACGGGATTTCCCGCATGTACTCCTCGTAGCGGTCGCGGGCCGAGTCCGACTCGGTCTCGAGGTGCTTGCGCTGGATGTACTGCACGGCGCCTTCGAAACCGGTGCTGTACTTGCGCTCGCGCCCGAAGCGATTGCGGTACTGGACCACGACCTTGTGGTCCTTGCCGTAGAGCACTGCGTCGCGCGCGTACTCGGGCAGGCTGTGCCACGGGGTCGTCATCGAGAAGCCGAGGTCATCGGCGAGTCCGTCGAGCAGACGGTTCCAGTACTCCGTCGTCGCCGTGCCGAGGGCCCAGGGGGCAATCGCGCCCTCCGACAGGCTCAGCTCGGGGTCCGGCACAACGAGGTCGACATCGACCTCGAGCTTCGTGCCGATGCCGGTGCACGCGGGGCACGCGCCAAAGGGGTTGTTGAACGAGAACGTCCGCGGTTCGATCTCGTCGATCGCGAGCGGGTGGTCGTTGGGGCACGCGAGGTTCTCCGAGAACGCGCGGAGCCGGGCGTCGTCGTCCGGCTCGCGGTCCACGAAATCGGCCAGGACCCGCCCCTCGGCGAGGCCCAGGGCCGTCTCGACAGAGTCGGCAAGGCGCTGGCGCATGCCCTCCTTGACCACGAGGCGGTCCACGATCACCTCGATCGTGTGCTTGAACTGCTTGCCGAGCTTCGGCGGCTCCGTGAGCTGGACGAGCTCCCCATCGACCCGGGCACGGGAGTAGCCCTTCGCGGCGAGCTCCTTGAACAGGTCCACGAACTCGCCCTTGCGACCGCGCACCACGGGGGCCAGGAGCTGGAAGCGCGTCCCCTCCGGCATCTCGAGGAGCAGGTCCACAATCTGCTGCGGGGTCTGGCGCGTGACCGGCTCATGGCAGATCGGGCAGTGCGGGCGCCCGACCCGCGCCCAGAGGAGGCGCATGTAGTCGTAGATCTCGGTGATGGTGCCGACGGTCGAGCGCGGGTTCTTGCTCGTGGACTTCTGGTCGATCGAGACGGCCGGAGAGAGGCCCTCGATGAAGTCGACGTCCGGCTTGTCCACCTGTCCGAGGAACTGGCGCGCATAGGCAGAAAGAGACTCGACGTAACGACGCTGGCCCTCGGCGAAGATCGTGTCGAACGCGAGCGAGGACTTCCCCGAGCCGGACAGCCCCGTGAATACGATCATCTTCTCGCGCGGCAGATCCAGGTCAACGTTGCGAAGGTTGTGCTCGCGCGCGCCCTTGACCACGAGGCGGGACAGGTCCGGCGCCGTGGGGTCCTCGAGGAGCTCGCGGTCAGCTGGTGACTTCTGCGGGCTGGGATGCTGGGTGTTTGACCCTTGTGGGGTCGACTTCTGCACGGGGGTGGAATCGTTGAGCGTGGACAGACTCTGCACCCGTCCATGTTAGTCGACGTCGACGAGATTCGAAAATGTCTTCGATGCAGCCTCAGGAGCGGCCGGCACCCGGATGGTCCCGCCGGGCATACGCCGCCATGAGGAGAGCCTTGGCCTCGTCGAGAGAACAGCCTCGGGACGCTGCGGCCTCGGCGAACACTGCGGCCGCCGTCGAAAGCTCCTCTTCGCGCCGGCCACGCGGTGCCACGGTAGTTCCAGCGCGCCCAGCTGTGGCTAGGACGCCTGCCTCCTCGAGTTCGCGATAGGCACGGGCCACGGTGTGCGGCGCGACGCCGAGTGCGCCGGCAAGCCCGCGCACGGGCGGAAGCTTCGCGCCGACCGCGAGCCGGCCGTCGTCGACCAGCGTCAGGATGTGCTTGCGGAGCTGCTCGAAGAGAGGAGTGGCGAGCTCGGAATTGGGGCGCCATCGCCCGGGGAACTCGCCCTGTGCCGTTGACATTGGCCCAGCGTAGCGAAACTGCCTAGGGTGACGTCATGAGCAGCCTCGTCAAAGATCTCGGACGCGTCACGGTCCGCCGGATTTCCGTGAGCGACATGGACAACAACGTCTACCTCATCACTGCGAAGGAGTCCGGGGCGCAGGTCCTCATCGACGCGGCCGACGACGTGCCCGCGATCCAGGCGCTTCTCGCAGAGGGTGCCGCCGACGCCGCAGGCGCAGCGAGACCCGCCACGCTGGCGCTCATCGCCACGACGCATCAGCACTGGGACCACACCCGCGCCCTCGAGGGACTCGTTGCCGCAACCCATGCTCCCGTGGCCGCCGGGCGCCAGGACGTCGCGGGCATCCCGGTACCGGTCGACGTCGTGCTCGACCACGGAGACGTGCCGGGAGCCGGCAAGGACTGGGGCTTCGAGCTGAGGGCCGTCCACCTGCGCGGCCATACCCCGGGTTCGATCGCCTATGTCCTCACCGAAGAGGACTCGGCGCCGCTCATCTTCTCGGGTGACTCGCTCTTCCCGGGCGGCGTCGGCAACACGCAGAAGGACCCCGATCGCTTCGAACTGCTGTACGGAGACGTGGTCGAGCGGCTCTTCTCCGTCTACCCGGACGAGGCCGAAGTCCATCCGGGCCACGGGAAGCCGACCACACTCGGTGCCGAACGCCCTCATCTGGAGGAGTGGCGCGAGCGTGGTTGGTAGTCCAACCCCGTCCCTGACCACTCCCGGTCCGCTCACCGATGAGGAGATCCCCCGCTACCTCGAACGGCTCGGCCTCCCGGGGCTCGCGGACATCCACGTCCACTTCCTGCCGCAGAACATGCTCGACAAGGTGTGGCGGTATTTCGACCGGGCGGAAGAAACCTACGGCTGGCCATGGCCGATCGCCTACCGCGTCAGCGAGGAGGAAAGGCTCCGGCTGGCCCGTGGCTTCGGCCTCGCCGCGATCCCTGCGCTCTCCTACCCACACAAGCCCGGCATGGCCCGGTGGCTCAATGACTGGAGCGCCGACCTCGCCCGCCGCGTCCCTGACGTCATCCACTGCGCCACGATGTACCCCGAGCCGGACGCCGGCCAGTACGTCGCCGGGGCGCTCGCTGCGGGGGCCCGGCTGTTCAAGGTCCACGTCCAGGTGGGGAAGTTCGGCCCGGACGATCTGATGCTTGAGCCAGCCTGGGCGGCGCTCGAAGAAGCTGGCGTGCCAGTCGTGATCCATGCGGGATCGAAGCCGCTTCCCGGAACGTTCACGGGACCCGAGCGGGTTGCCCGCCTCCTCGATCGCCATCCGCAACTCGCCCTCGTCATCGCACACTTGGGCATGCCCGAGTACTGGGAGTTCGCCGACCTCGCCGAGCGGTTCCCCCGCGTGCACCTCGATACAACAATGGTCGCGACAGACTTCACGGAACGGTTCGCACCACTGCCCGAGGGCTTCCCAGCGCGACTCGCAGAGCTCGGCGACCGCGTGGTCCTCGGATCTGACTTCCCCAACATTCCCTACGCCTACGCGCACCAGCTCTATGCCCTCGCACGGCTCGACCTCGGGGACGACTGGATGCGCAAGGTCCTCTGGGAGAACGGCGCCAGACTGCTCGGTCTGGGCAGCCCGGCGAATCTGACGGCCCGGCGAACCTGACGGCTGGCTCAGGCGCCGTCAGGCTTCCTGCCCACCAGGAAGATCCGCCGGAACGGGAACACCGTGGTGACGACGCCGTCGCGCTCCACCGTGGGGTAGGCATCGAAGAGGAGCTGGTTGTACTGCTCCTCGAACTGTGCTCCCTCCCGGGGCGAGAGCGCATCGAGCACGGGGCGGAGGCCAGTGCCCCGCACCCAGTTCAGCACCGCGTCCTCTCCCGTGAGGACCTGGCAGTAGGTGGTCTCCCAGACGTCGGCGTCCCAGCCGGCGTCGAGCATGAGCTCGAGATAGCCCGAGGGCTCCGAGACGGCGTCGGTGTGGCGCAGCACTCCCCGCAGCCGCTGGTCCCACTGCGAGGACTCCGCGAGCTCGCGCATGAGGGTGTGCGACGGCGCCGAGAAGTTGCCGGGCACCTGGACCGCGAGCCACGCCCCCGGGACGAGCTGCTCGAGCCACCGGCCGATGAGGCCCTGATGACCCGGCACCCACTGGAGGGCTGCGTTCGAGACGACCACGTCGACGTCCTCCGCCGGTTCCCACCGCAGGATGTCTCCGTGCGTGAACACGAGGCCCTGGCGCGCGCCGAACCGCGAGCGCGCGGCGTCGAGCATCGTCTCCGAGCTGTCAACGCCCTCGATGAGAGCCTCCGGCCAGCGATCCGCGAGAGAGGCGGTGAGCCCGCCCGGCCCGCAGCCCAAGTCGACCACCCGGCGCGGGGCGCTCGCGGCGATGCGGCCCGTGAGGTCGTAGAACGGCCGCGCACGGTGATCCCCGAACGCGGTGTACAGGGCCGGGTCCCACGTGGGAGAACTCATGGGTCCACGCTAATCCGGATAGTCTGGGGGCGCCATGCGACTCGATACCCTGATCCCCGCGCCGTCCTCCCGCCCCGACCTCGCCGATGCGGTGTACGACGCCTTCGTGGGCTGGGCCGAAGACCGTGGCCTGTCCCTTTATCCTGCGCAGGACGAGGCGGTCCTCGAGCTCGTGTCGGGAGCCAACGTGATCCTCGCGACGCCCACGGGCTCCGGCAAGTCCCTCGTCGCGATTGCCGCGCACTTCCACGGCCTGGCGACCGGCCAGCGCAGCTACTACACCGCACCGATCAAAGCGCTCGTCTCGGAGAAGTTCTTCGCCCTGTGCGAGATCTTCGGCGCCGAGCACGTCGGCATGGTCACGGGAGACTCCTCGGTCAATCCCGATGCCCCGATCATCTGCTGCACGGCCGAGATCCTCGCCAACCATGCACTCCGCGAAGGCGCCGCCGCCGAGCTCGGCCCGGTGGTCATGGACGAGTTCCACTTCTACTCGGACCCGCAGCGCGGCTGGGCGTGGCAGGTGCCGCTCCTCGAGCTCCCCCAGGCGCAGTTCCTCCTCATGAGCGCCACACTCGGCGACGTGAGCCGCTTCGAGACGGAACTCACCGAGCGCACGGGACGCACGACGACGACCGTCGCCCACGCTGAACGGCCCATTCCGCTGCACTACTACTACGAGGAGAAGCCCGTCCACGAGACGCTCGAGGAACTGCTCGCGACCAAACAGGTCCCGGTCTACGTGGTGCACTTCAGCCAGCTCGAGGCCATCGAGCGCGCCCAGCAGCTCATGAGCGTGAACATGTGCACGCGCGAGGAGAAGGACCGGATCGCCGAGCTCATCGGGCACTTCCGGTTCGCGGCGGGCTTCGGCAAGACGCTCAACCGACTCGTGCGCCACGGTATCGGCGTCCATCACGCGGGCATGCTGCCCAAGTACCGGCGCCTTGTCGAGCAGCTCGCGCAGGCTGGCCTCCTCAAGGTCATCTGCGGCACGGACACGCTCGGTGTGGGGATCAACGTGCCCATCCGCACGGTCCTGCTCACGGCGCTGAGCAAGTTCGACGGTTCCCGAACGCGTCACCTGAACGCACGCGAGTTCCACCAGATCGCGGGCCGCGCGGGGCGGGCCGGGTACGACACGGCCGGGACCGTCGTCGTGCAGGCGCCCGAGCATGTGGTCGAGAACAACCGCGCGATGGACAAGGCCCGGGCGAAATTCGGCGACGACCAGCGCAAGCTGCGACAGGTCGTGAAGAAGAAGCCGCCCGAGGGTTTCGTCTCGTGGGGCCGGCCCACGTTCGAGAAGCTCGTCGAGGGGTCGCCGGAGCCGCTGACCTCGAGCTTCACCGTCACGCACGCGATGCTCCTGAACCTCATGGCCAGACCCGGCAACCCGTTCGCGGCCGCCCACCGGCTCCTCACGGAGAACCACGAGCCGCGGCCCGTGCAGCTGCGCCTCATGCGGCGCGCCCTCGGCATCCTGCGCGAACTCATCGCCGCGGACGTCGTCGAGCGGATCCCGGACAGCGAGCTGACGCCCGAACAGCGCGCGAGCGGGCACACCCTGCGCCTCATGGTGGACCTCCAGGAGAACTTCGCGCTCAACCAGCCCCTGTCCCCCTTCGCGCTCGCCGCGCTCGACCTGCTCGGTCCCGAGACACCGTCGTACGCGCTCGACGTCGTCTCCGTCATCGAGGCAACCCTCGAGAAGCCCCGGCAGATCCTTTCCGCCCAGCTCAAGCGGGCCCGCACGGAGGCCGTCGCGGCGATGAAAGCGGACGGCGTCGAATACACCGAGCGCATGAACGCGCTCGACGCCGTGACGTACCCCGAACCGCTCAAGGAGCTCCTCGAGGCCGCCTTCGGGGAGTACCGCAAGCACGCGCCGTGGGTCGGCGACTTCGAGCTCGCGCCGAAGTCCGTCGTGCGTGACATGTACGAGAGGGCGATGGACTTCGGCGAGTTCGTCCAGTTCTACGGACTGGCACGGAGCGAGGGCATCGTGCTGCGGTACCTCACCGACGCGTTCAAGGCCCTGCGCCAGACGGTCCCGCAGGACGCTCTGCGAGAGGACCTCGAGGACCTCATTGCCTGGCTCGGCGAGCTGGTCCGCCAGGTGGACTCGAGCCTCCTGGACGAGTGGGAGGAGCTCACGAGCGGCAGGGACCTCCACACCCATGACGCCCCGCCGCCTCCCCCGCCGGCGCTCACGTCCAACGTGCGCGCATTCCGTGTCATGGTCCGGAACGAGCTGTTCCGGCGCGTCGAGCTCTTCGCGGACGAGGACTCCCAGGCACTTGCCGCGCTTGACGGTGAGGCCGGGTTCGGCGTCGAGGCATGGGAGGAGGCGCTCGACGGCTACTTCGAGGAGCACGAGGACATCGCCACCGGGCCCGACGCACGCGGCCCGCAGCTGCTCATCATCGATGAAAGGCCCGGCCTGTGGCACGTGCGGCAGATCTTCGACGATCCCGCCGGCAACCGTGACTGGGGCTTCTCGGCCGACGTCGACCTCGCCGAGAGCGATGCGGCTGGCAGCGCCGTGATCCGCGTGACCAAGATCGGAAGGCTCGACGGTTAGGTTGGAGGTATGAGTTCCTCATCCGTTGCCGTGCCCCGCCGCGCTGATTCTTCCCGCCCACCCGCGCGAGCGAGCCTCCGGCCCGCCGCTCCCCATGACGTCCCCTCGATCCTCGAGCTCATCCACGAGCTCGCGGTCTATGAGAAGGAACCGGACGCCGTCAAGAATTCGGTCGAGGCGCTCACGGACCAGCTCTTCGGGGAGAATCCGGCGATCTTCGCCCATGTCGTCGAGGACAGCACATCCGGCTCGCCGGAGGTGCTGGGCTTCGCGCTCTGGTTCCTCAACTACTCGACGTGGGAGGGCACCCACGGGATCTATTTGGAGGACCTGTACGTTCGGCCCGAGGCCCGCGCCCGCGGCTACGGCAAGGCGCTCCTCACCGAGCTTGCGAGGATCGCCGTCGAGCGCGGCTACGCCCGCGTCGAATGGGCCGTCCTGAAGTGGAACGAACCCTCGATCGGTTTCTACCGCAGTCTGGGCGCATCGCCCCTGGATGAATGGGACACCTTCCGGCTCACGGGTGATGCCCTCGCCGCCTTCGGGGCCGGGCGGTGAGTACAGCGCCGCGTCCGTCACGAGGCACCAGTGGGCTCAGCGGGAGGGTGGCGGCGTCGTCCGCCCACCGTATCGTCGGACGCCATGAGTTCCGCGGACTGCGGACCGTGGAGCATGTCTTCGCGGTCCCGATCGACCATGGACGGCCAGACGGCGAGCTCATCGAGGTGTTCGCGCGGGAGTACACCTCGGCCGCGCATCCTGCGCAAGCCGCCGAGAAGCTGCCGTGGCTTGTGTTCCTGCAGGGCGGCCCGGGAGGCCGGGGCAATCGCGTCACGAGCCTGAGCGGCTGGATGAAGGCAGCCGCGGCGGACTTCCGCATCCTGATGCTCGACCAGCGGGGAACGGGACTCTCGACCCCCGCCGACCGCGTCACGCTCCCCCACCGGGGCGGCGCCGCTGCGCAGGCAGAATACCTCTCGCACTTCCGCGCCGACTCGATCGTCCTGGACTGCGAGGCGATCCGGCAGGAGCTCGGGTCCGGCCCTTGGACGGTGTTCGGCCAGAGCTACGGCGGATTCTGCACCCTCACGTATCTCTCCTTGGCACCCCACGGCCTGCGTCGGGCGCTCCTCACGGGCGGCCTTGCGCCCCTCGAGGGACCCGCTGAACGCGTCTACCGGGCGACCTACGAGCGGGTTGCCGCACGCAATGCCCAGTACTTCGGCTGGTATCCCGACGACCGCGCGGCCGTGTCCGCCGTGATCGGGCACCTGAGGGACCACGACGAGCGGCTACCGTCGGGTGAGCGGCTCACTCCCGAGCGCTTCCAGCTCGTGGGGAGCCTGCTGGGGGGCAACACACGCGTCGACACGCTGCACTATCTGCTCGAGGACGCCTTCAGCGGTGGGTTGGGCGGCTCAGGCGGCGGGAACGGTGCGCGGCTGTCGGATGTGTTCCTGGCTCAGGTCCAAGGGCTCGTGACGCGTGCGCCCAACCCCCTCTACGCCGTCCTGCATGAGGCGATCTACGCCCAGGGCGGGGCCACCGATTGGGCCGCGTGGCGCGTCCTCGATGAGCGCCCCGAGTTCAAGGCCGACGCCGCGGAGCCACTGTTGCTCGGTGAGATGGTCATGCCGTGGTACTTCGAGCAGGATCCGGCGCTCGTGCCGCTCGCCGAGACTGCCGAGATCCTCGCCCAGAAGTCCGACTGGGGGCCGCTGTACGATTCCGCGCGGCTTGCGGCCAACACCGTGCCGGCCGCCGCCGCGGTCTACCGTGACGACATCTTCGTAGACCGTGGACTGTCGCTCGAGACGGCTGGCCGCGTGCGCGGCCTTCAGGTCTGGGAGACGTCGGACTTCCACCACGACGGCATCACCGACGACGGCGAAGCGATCTTCGCGAGGCTCCTCGGCATGGCAGATCCGGACTGAGGGTGAATCCGGCCGCGTGGTCATCACGTGTTAGACACGGGCCGGTCGCCCTCTGCTCATCATCGCGCCCACGAGGAGGGCCACACTGAGCGCACCCGCGACGAGGGCGAGGCCGGGGAATCCGACAAGAGACATCACGACGCCGGAGAGCGCACCGCCGAGTGCTCCGGCCAGCCCCATGGCCGTGTCGTTCACACCCTGGGCTTGGACGCGATGCGCCTCGCCCACGCTTTCGGCCAGCAGCGCGGAGCCAGCAATCGTTGCCGCGGACCAGCCGAGTCCGAGGAGGACCAGCGCCACTGTCACCGCAGCGGGACTCGAGGCGCCGATCGCAGCGAGCGCCACGGAGACCAGAAGTATCCCATGGCCTCCCGCGAGGACGCGGCGTCGACCGAGCCTGTCGGCGAGCCAGCCCATGAGCGGCGAAAGGGCGTACATTCCCGCGATGTGCAGGGAGATCGTGAATCCTATGAGCGCGAAAGAGTCCGTGCTCACTTGGCCGGCATGCCCCGAGTGGTCCATGGCTCCCATGGGCGCAACCGTGACCTGCTGCAGATGCAACGGAGTCATCGACATGACGGCGACCATGACAGCATGGGCCACCACGACTCCCGCGACGGCCAAACCGGCACCCGGCGATGTCCGGATCGCGTGCACGCCCCCGCCGAAGGCCTTTCGCCAGGCCTGCCGCCCCGTCGGGACCACTACCTGCCGGGACGTCCAGGCCGGCGTCGGTGCAGCCGCGTGCTTCCGTGCTTCGAGGAGCGGATCAGGCCGCAGACCGAACCACAGCAGCGCCCCCGCCATCACCATCCCGGTCACGGAGATGAGGAAGGGTCCAGCTGTCCCGGGCAGGTGGAGGGCTGCCCCAAGTGCCGCGCCGGGCTTGATGAGGTTCGGGCCGGCGACCGCGCCGACGGTGATCGACCAGACCACGAGGGAGAGATCGCGGCCACGGTGCGCGGCGTCGGCCAGGTCTACGGCGGCAAAGCGCGACTGCAGGTTCACCGCCGATCCGACTCCGAGCAGCGCGCCGCCAATGAGGAGCAGCGCGAGGGACGATGCCATGGTGGCCAGCACGATGCTCAGCGCGCCGAGGGCCGCAAGGCCAAGTCCGGCCACGAGCGCCGTCCGCCGTCCACGGGCCGCCGCGAGACCGCTCAGTGGAAGGGCGGCAACGGCTGCCGTGAGCGTGAGCAGCGTCGTGACGGCACCGGCCCAGGCATCGGATCCCCCGTACTGAACAGCGAGAAGCGATCCGATGGCGAGGGTCGCACCATTCCCGAGCCCGCTCAGGAGCTGGGCAACGGCCAGGACGCCGACGGCGCGCCGCTGAATCCGACGGCGAGCGGCGCCGTCGTGAGCAGCGGGCACCGCTACTTCGGACGCAGCCGGCGGCCCACCACTGCCTTGATGCCCACCACTGTTCTGGATCTCGCCAGCCGGGTTGGCACCGTCGGCCGACAAGTGTGCGCCGACAGTGCCCTCGTCGGCGTCACGCATGGCCGGCTGCCTGCATCTGCCGCAGTTCCTTCTTGAGGTCACCCACCTCGTCGCGGAGGCGTGCAGCGAGCTCGAACTGGAGCTCGGCCGCGGCGCCGTGCATCTGTTCGGTGAGCTGCTCGATGAGGCCGATGAGGTCCTCGGCCGGGGCAGCGGCCAGCCCATCGCGCCGCAGTTCAGATTCGGCGCGCTCGCGTGCCGAGGCAGCCGACGTGCCCTTGGTCCGCTTGCCGCCCTTGCCGCTTCGGCTGCCCTCGAGAAGGGCCCGCGTGTCCTCGTCCTCGCGCGCGAGCTGGTCCGTGATGTCCGCGATACGCTTCCGGAGCGGCTGCGGATCGATGCCCCGCTCCTTGTTGAAGGCGGTCTGGACCTCGCGGCGGCGGTTCGTCTCGTCGATCGCCTGAGCCATCGAGTCAGTGATCCTGTCCGCATACATATGGACCTGGCCGGACACGTTCCGGGCTGCTCGGCCGATCGTCTGGATAAGCGAGGTCGAGGACCGCAGGAAGCCTTCCTTGTCCGCGTCGAGAATGCTCACGAGGGAGACCTCGGGCAGGTCGAGACCCTCGCGCAGGAGGTTGATGCCTACGAGCACATCGAAGGTTCCGAGTCTCAGCTCGCGGAGGAGTTCGACGCGCCGGAGCGTGTCGACGTCGGAGTGGAGGTACTGGACCCTGACGCCATGCCCGAGCAGGTACTCGGTGAGGTCCTCGGCCATGCGCTTCGTGAGGGTCGTGACGAGCACGCGCTCATCCCGCTCCGCCCGATCGCGGATCTCGCCGAGAAGGTCGTCGATCTGGCCCTTGGTGGGCTTGACGATGATCTCGGGGTCGATGAGACCGGTGGGCCGGATGATCTGCTGCACCACGCCGTCGGCCCTCCCCAGCTCGTACTTGCCCGGCGTCGCGGACAGGTAGATCGTCTGGCCGATGCGCTCGAGGAACTCATCCCACTTGAGGGGCCGGTTGTCCATCGCCGAGGGGAGCCGGAAGCCATGCTCCACGAGGGTGCGCTTGCGTGACATATCGCCCTCGTACATCGAGCCGATCTGGGGAACCGTCACGTGGGACTCGTCGATGACGAGGAGGAAGTCCTCCGGGAAGTAGTCCAGGAGGCAGTGCGGCGCGGTCCCGGACTCGCGGCCGTCGATGTGCCGCGAGTAGTTCTCGATGCCGTTGCAGAAGCCCATCTGCTGCATCATCTCGAGGTCGTAGGTGGTGCGCATCCGCAGGCGCTGGGCTTCGACGAGCTTGTTCTGCGACTCGAGCAGCTTGAGCCTCTCGGCCAGCTCGTCCTCGATGCCCTTGATCGCGCGGGACATGCGTTCGGGCCCCGCGACGTAGTGGCTCGCCGGAAAGACGTACATCTCCGTCTCCTCGCGGATCACCTCCCCGGTGAGGGGGTGGAGCGTGTGGATCGACTCGACCTCATCGCCGAAGAACTCGATCCGCAGCGCCTGCTCCTCGTACATCGGGATGATCTCGACGGTGTCGCCACGGACGCGGAAGGTGCCGCGGTGGAAGTCCACGTCGTTGCGTACGTACTGCATGGATACGAACTTCCGCAGGAGGGCATCTCGGTCCATCTCCATGCCGCGCCGCAGCGTCACCATGCCCGCCACGTACTCCTCCGGCGTGCCGAGGCCGTAGATGCACGAGACCGTTGCGACAACGATGACGTCACGCCGTGTCAAGAGCGCATTCGTGGCCGAGTGCCGCAGCCGCTCGACCTCCTCGTTGATCGAGGAGTCCTTCTCAATGAAGGTATCCGTCTGGGGGACGTAGGCCTCGGGCTGGTAGTAGTCGTAGTAGGAGACGAAGTACTCGACCGCGTTGTTGGGCAGGAGCTCACGGAATTCGTTGGCGAGCTGCGCGGCGAGGGTCTTGTTCTGGACCATGACGAGCGTGGGCCGCTGGAGCTTCTCGATGACCCATGCGGTCGTCGCACTCTTGCCCGTGCCGGTCGCACCGAGCAGCACGACATCCTTCTCACCGTTCTGGATCCGCTCCGCGATGTCCGCGATGGCCGCAGGCTGGTCCCCTGCGGGCTGGTATTCGCTGACCACCTCGAACGGTGCGACGACGCGGTTGATCTCCTGGGCAAGACTCATGCACCAAATCTACGCCGGGCAGCGGACAGCTCAGGTCCGCTTCTCCGCGCGATCGCGGAGGGCTGACTACTTCTTCCGGCCGCGCTACTTCTTCCGACGCCGCAGTGGCGTCCGCGTCAGGTACGAGTCGTCGAGCCTGTTCATGACCGAACCGGACATCAGCACGAGGAACCAGACGCCGGCGGCGAACCACACGACCCATGCGAGCCCGAACGCGGTGCCGGCGACCACGCCCTTCCACCCCGCATCGTGGCCGGCCATCGCCTCGCTGCGGCCACCGAGGGCCAACCAGACGATCGCAGCAACGGCCATGAGCACCGCACCGGACCAGGCGAGAGCGCGGACTCCCCCCAGATTGGCGCCCTCAAGATGCTTGCGCCTCGGGCCCTCGGGCTCGCGAGGCGAGCGGGCCTCGGGCGGCAGCGCCGTCACGTCCCCTGCTTGGCTGCCGCGGGGGCCAGAACGTCATCCCAGAGCCTGTCCACAGCGTCGCGCAGCGCCGCCAGCGATCCAGTGTTGGCAATGACGTGGTCCGCAGCGGCAAGGCGCTCTTCACGAGTAGCCTGGGCGGCAATCCGGGAGCGGGCCTCCGCCTCGGACATGCCGTTGCGTGCCAGCAGCCTGGCGACCCGCACGTCATCGGGCGCATCCACCACCACGACGACGTCGAAGTTGCCCGCCTGTCCCGTCTCGACAAGGAGGGGAATGTCCTGGACGATCACGGCCTGCCGATCTGCAGCGACCGCCGCGGCGGCGATCTGGGCGGCACGGGCGCGCACCCGCGGATGGACAATGGCGTTGAGCGTCTCCCTCCTTGCCGGATCCGCGAAGACAATGGCGCCGAGCGCCGCACGGTCGAGCGCGCCGTCAGCCGTCAGCACGCCCTGCCCGAACGCAGAGACAACCTCGGCAAGCCCGTCCGAGCCTGCATCGACGGCCTCGCGAGCGAGCAGGTCCGCATCTACGATGACGGCGCCTCGCTCGGCCAACCGCCGTGACACTTCCGATTTCCCCGACGCGATCCCGCCCGTCAGCCCGATACTCAGCACCTGTCCAGCGTAATCGAGCAACCTCCTAGACTGGGGACAGTGACCGAGACCCCGAGCCGTGCCACGGCGTACACGACCGTCGCCGGCGCAAGCCGCCATGAGCTCGAGATCAAGCGCTCGCGGTTCATCACGGTCTTGGCGCGGGTTGACGCCGAAGAGGGAGCGCGCGCACTGATCGCCGACCTCAGGCGCGAGTTCCATGACGCGCGCCACCACTGCAGCGCGTTCGTCCTCGGCCCAGATCGCACCATCCAGCGCAGCAGCGATGACGGTGAGCCCGCGGGAACCGCCGGCATCCCGATGCTGGATGCCCTCACCAAACGGGAGACGCACGACGGCGTGACGGATCTGAGCGACGTCGTCGCCGTCGTCGTGAGGTACTTCGGGGGAATCCTTCTGGGCGCCGGCGGACTCGTCAGGGCTTACTCGGAATCGGTGTCCGCCGGACTCGACTCCGCGCTGCTCGTTCGGCGCCAGCGCCTCCGGCTTCTAGGGATCGAGGCACCGCACGCTGCAGCACCACGCCTCGAGAACGAGCTGCGAACCTCTGGTGTGGTCGTGCTCGGAACGGACCACGGGCCGAGCGGCGCAACGCTCAGGATCGCGCTCGAGGACTCGGATGCCCGCGCAGCGGCATTTGCAGCGCGTCTGGCAAGCCTGACTGGCGGTGCCACTCGGGCGGTGCCGCTCGGCACTTCGTGGGTCGATGTTTCCTGACAGCGAGTCCCCTTTCGCCAACCGGCCCGGTCGCCCTTCGGAACACCGCGACCCCGCCACCGAGGCTGGGACTCGGTGCCGGGGCCACAGGGTTTGGGAGCTCTTATAGGCGCACTAGTGGACCGGCGGCGGACCGAGGATCTCGATCTGATGGCGCGCCGCCGCCGCGGTCAGCGCCACAGGGTCGAGCGGAGTGTCGGGAGGCGTGTCGCCCGTGACCGGCTCGCCAGCCTCGGCTGTGAACTCCTCGAAACCCGCGGGAACGGTGATCTGAAGCGTGTGCAGCGGCGCGTCGTCGCCCACGATGAACGTGTGCGTGCTCCCCACGGGGAGGTATACGAAGTCACCGGGGCCGGCGGGGAGCCTCTGCCCGTCCACCACGAAGGTGGCCCAGCCCGAGATGACATAGAAGCACTCGTCCTCGACCAGATGCCGGTGCACAGGGGGCGCAAATCCCGGCGGGTTGACGAAGTCGAGGACCGTGAGACGGTTCCGGGTCTGCTCGCCTGAGGCCTTGACGATGACTTTCGATCCGAGGAACCAATACGCCTGACCCTCGCTCGCCGCAAGGACCCGAGCGCCGTGCGCCCTCTCCGGCACTGATCCGGTGTCCTGTGCTGCTTCGGTCTTCTGGGCTCCCTCAGTGTTCTGTGCTGCTTCGGTCTTCTGGGCTGTCTGCATCGCGGCTTCCATCGCTTCCCCTGGTCTTACACCGGTCAATTGAACGTCTGAGAGATATTCATTAGACGATGTGTTTTGAATAAGACCACGGTAAGGTCGACCTATGGCAAGCGTCAAGGGAGGAAACGAGACCCGCTCCTACGTCTCACCGCGGCGCGAGGAGGCTGCGCGTCAGACGCGCCGCGCAGTACTCACCGCCGCGGCCGAGCACTTCCGCGCCGCGGGCTATGCTGCGACATCATTGGCCCAGATCGCAGAATCGGCCGGCGTCGCCCGGCCAACCGTCACCACGGTCTTCGGATCCAAGTGCGCGCTGCTCAAGGAGGCGCTCGATGAGGCCTTGGCGGGGGACGACGACCCGGTCCCCGTAGCGCAGCGGCCCTGGTTCCGGCCCGTGGTTGAGGCACGGGATCGGGAAGAGCTCTTCGCCGCCTACGCGCACGTGTGCACGGTCATCGGCTCCCGGGCGGCACTGCTGTTCGAGGCAGCGCGACGCGCAGCCGACGTTGGGGAGGATACGCGGGACCTCTGGCGGGCAACCGTCGACAACCGCAGGCGGGGAGCGGCGATGGTCATCGCACGGCTCGAGGACATCGAGGCCGGCCGGTGGGCCGTGGGCACCCCGACCGCCGAACGCGCCACCGACGCACTCTGGCTCCTGAACGATCCGGCACACTACCTCGCCCTCGTCCTGGGCCGCGGATGGAGCGAAGACGAGTTCAGTGCCTGGCTCGGCCGCCAGTTCGAGACGGCCGTCAATGTCGCCGCACGTCAGGCAGCCGCGAGCTCTCTCCCCCACGCCTCTGCGCGCTCAATCTCGCCGTCAAGCAGCGGCCCCTCGCTCCCTGCCACGTAGTACCACGTCGGGTCGGCTGCGCGCTCAGCGCCCGCCTTCTCGAGCGCCTGCTCAATCTTCTTCGCCGCGTCTCCATGGATGAATAGCTTGACGCGGGTGTCGAAAGCGGCCGTGCGCACGCCGTCGAGCACTCCGGGGACCAGTCCATCCAGCCAGACGCCCAGGCCCTCGAGGGGCTTCCACCCGACAATCGGGCTGCCCACGACAAGCAGCGAGCCCGGGCTCAGCTGCGCAGGCGAAAACCCGTCGGCCTCGAGAACACGCGCGTCCGGACCCAGGCCGCGCCCGATCGCCTCGGCGATCTGCCGTGTGTTGCCGAACTGCGACGCATACACCACTACAGCGTCCATGGAGGTCCTCCCGGCACGATAGGCGGAGGCGGGTGCTGGGGTGTAACCCGCCTCCACTGGCCAGATTAGGAAGCACGGCCGCGCCGGAGAAGGGGCAAAGGACCCGAAAACGCCTGAAATACCGTCTCGAGTACGGGCTGCAGGCAATGCGCAGCTGGCTGACCACGCGGCAAGGCTGCAATGCTCGACAAGGCCGTCACGCACAGCGGGGTTGAGATGCACGTCAAGGGCGGGCCCTGCCATAGCAGGACCCGCCCTTGATGACGGTGTCGATCCCGCGGCCTAGGCGGCCGCGAGCGGGATCAGTTGCCGGTCAGCTTCTCACGAAGCGCAGCAAGCGCCTCGTCCGAGGCGAGAGTGCCGTGCTCGGCTGCCGGAGCCTCCGAGGAGTACGTGGTCGGCGCCGACGACTCGTGGTGGCCCGACGCGGCGGCCGCGTCGTCCGAGAGGTGCTGCGCAACCTGCTTCTTGTGCGCCTCCCAGCGGGTCTGGGCGTCGGCGTACTGCTGCTCCCACGCGGCGCGCTGCGTCTCGTAGCCCTCAAGCCACTCGTTGGACTCCGGGTCGAAGCCCTCCGGGTACTTGTAGTTGCCCTCCTCGTCGTACTCGGCAGCCATGCCGTAGAGCGCCGGGTCGAACTCGGTCGAGTCCGGGTCCACGCCCTCGTTGGCCTGCTTGAGCGACAGGGAGATCCGGCGACGCTCGAGGTCGATGTCGATGACCTTGACGAAGAGCTCGTCACCCACCGAGACAACCTGCTCGGCGAGGTCCACGTGGCGGACAGCCAGCTCGGAGATGTGCACGAGGCCCTCGATGCCGTCCTCGACGCGGACGAACGCGCCGAACGGAACGAGCTTCGTGACCTTGCCCGGAACAACCTGGCCCAGGGCGTGCGTCCGGGCGAAGGTCTGCCACGGGTCTTCCTGCGTCGCCTTGAGCGAGAGGGAAACACGCTCGCGGTCGAGATCGACCTCGAGAACCTCGACGGTGACCTCCTGGCCCACCTCGACAACCTCGGACGGGTGGTCGATGTGCTTCCAGGACAGCTCCGAGACGTGCACGAGGCCGTCGACGCCGCCGAGGTCAACGAACGCACCGAAGTTGACGATCGAGGAGACGACGCCCGTGCGGACCTGGCCCTTCTCGAGCTTGTTGAGGAAGGACGAGCGGACCTCGGACTGGGTCTGCTCGAGCCATGCACGGCGGGACAGGACCACGTTGTTGCGGTTCTTGTCGAGCTCGATGATCTTGGCCTCGATCTTCTGGCCGATGTACGGCGCAAGATCGCGGACGCGGCGCATCTCGACCAGCGAGGCCGGCAGGAAGCCGCGGAGGCCGATGTCGAGGATGAGGCCACCCTTGACCACCTCGATGACGGTGCCGGTGACGACGCCGTCCTCCTCCTTGATCTTCTCGATGTCGCCCCACGCGCGCTCGTACTGGGCACGCTTCTTGGAGAGGATCAGGCGCCCTTCCTTGTCCTCCTTGGTGAGGACGAGGGCTTCGACCTGGTCGCCGACGGCGACAACGTCGCTCGGGTCGACGTCGTGCTTGATGGACAGCTCACGGGAGGGGATGACACCCTCCGTCTTGTAGCCGATGTCAAGCAGGACCTCGTCGCGGTCAACCTTGACAACAGTGCCCTCAACGAGATCGCCGTCGTTGAAGTACTTGATGGTGGCATCGACGGCCGCGAGGAACTCCTCGGGCGTGCCGATGTCGTTGATGGCGACCTGCGGCGTGGTAGACGTCGTCGTGGAGGTGATGGTCATGTAGTAGGGGCTCCGATGTGGATAGTTGGTCAGTCGGCCGGACCAGGGGCGCGGCACAGGCCGCACTCGTGAACAGACCGAAGAGGTGATTGTCTAACTGTGCTTGTCGCGCGCAATACGCGCCCGTCCAGTCTAATCGGCGCGCGCAATGCGGGTCAAAAGCTGGGGCGGCATCACGCCAAGGCGAGGCCGGCCTTCGACAGCGTAGCGAACGTGACTCCTCTGTCCAGCAATCGCGGCAGGACCGCCTCATAGCCGGGAGCCGTCCCGGACCCCGGCCGGTTCATGTGGCTGATCACGATATCCCCTGGGCCCACCGCGCCCACCGCCGTCACCACCTGGGAGGCAGAGAACGTCGCACCGCCGTCGCCATTGACGGAGAAATTCACCGGAACAAGGCCGACGGCGCGCGTCACCTCCGCGGACACCTCATCGTAGTAGGCGGTTCCGGGCCTGTACCACCGCCCCGGCTTGGGGACGAGTGCTTCGAGGTGCGCCCGGTTCGAGACGAGCTCCTCATACACCGCTGCAAGGGACGCCGTGCCCGCGATGCCATACGCGCTGCGCCCATTCACGGACAGCGGTCGGTGGGCGGTGCCATGGTCGGCGAGCTCGAAGAGCGGGTCTGCTGCGAGCTCCGCGCTCGTCCCGGGGTTGGCGGCAATCCAGCGGGCATTCAGGAACAGCGTCGCGGGAACCTTGTTCTTCCTGAGGGCCGAGATGAGCCATCCGTCCACGCCGTTGCCGCCTGTGCCACCGCAGGCGTCGAAGGTCAGCGCGACTGTGCCCGCGCCCGAGCGGGTCGCGACGCCGGGGACGTCGAGTCCCCAAGTCTTCGGCGCCCGCCCACCGAACCGCGCCTGGACCTGCTCAAGCGTCGGACGAGGCGGAGTCGGGGAAGCATGTGCCGGAACAGTCGGAGGAGTTGTGACGACGTCAACCGCGGTATCAGCAGCAGCATCATCGGCGACGGGGGCTGCCGAAGCTGCCACCGGAGAGGCGGAGCCGGACGGCGCGGGTGCCGAGCATCCGCCGAGGGCAAGAGCAGAGAAAGCAACGAGGACGCTGCGGCGCGTGGGCAAGGAGACTCCGAGGAGGTGCTGGGGAAGGGTGCTGGGGAGTGTACGGCCGCTGGCGCCAACTACCGGGAGCGCGCCAGCCTCCGTCCCTTCCAATTTACCGCGCCCAAGAACGGTCCGGTGAACGGATGGTGAAGTCGCGGCGCTGCGTCAGAAGTGCGTGGAGCAATGGGCGGGGCGTTCGACGGCGAACATCCGCGCGAACGTGAGCGAGGCTTCCGTGACGAGGCGGGCAGAACCCCCAGACCTGCCCGCACGGATCCGCCCCGCTTCGGCCAAGGTCACAGGGCTCACGCCGCCCACATAGACGGAGGAAAGCTCCGCAATGTCCAGGGCGAGGTCCCCGGGCGTGGTGTCGTCGTCCGCCAGACGCTCAATATGGCTCCTCCCCGCGGACACAGCGAGCCGGTATGTGCCGGTCGTGAAGCCGAGGGGGTCCTCGACGCGGAGCACGAGCTCGCCGTCGTGCGCGAAGTGGCGGGCGCCGAGCGCTGCCTCGACATCGAGGATCCGAAGCCACAGCATGTCGGTGTCGACGCCGAGGCGGATAGCCCGTGGATCCACGAGCGCCCACGCGAGCGGGTCTTCAACGGGGGCCTCGTCCCACTCCACGCTGCGGATGAGATCGAGCGAGCCGAGATAGTCCCACAGGCCCAGATAGGCCTCTGGTGTCGCTGCGACGAGATCGCGGATGCTGACGGTCGCGGGCTCGTGGTCCCAGCCCCTGAACGAATACGCCGCGTAGCCGTCGGCCGTGCCATCGTCGTCGAGGTGCACGGCGACGCGGAGCGCCGCATCGGTGCCGCCCGTCTCGTGGTCCCACTGGCCTGCCGCTCGGAGCCGGTACCGCTCCTGACGGTCCACCGAGCCGGGAGTGGCCCGATGGGCCCGAGCGAAGATCTTCGGCGCAAGGTCAAGCATGGCGGACGGCTCCGCCGCGATGACCCGGCCACTCGTGGGGACGGCCAGTCGGAACTGGGGTCCCGTCGTCACCGTGATCCTGCGCTCCCGTGTCGCAACCCCATAGCCGAACCGTCGATAGATCGACGCCTCCGAAGCCGTCAGGGCCGCGATCGCAACGCCGTCGGCCTTCGCGCGCGCGAGGTCCTCCCCCATGAGGCGGCGCAGGAGTCCGCGCCGACGATGATCAGAGCGCACTGTGACCGCCGTGACGAGGTGGGCCTGGACCAACTGGCCGTGGCCGACATTGAGCGTCTCGCGCAGCGTGCCGAAGGTGGCCACCGGCCGCTCGTGGCCAAACGCCGGCGACCCCGACGCCAGGGTCTCATAGGCGCCGGTCAGCTCGCGGTCGTCATCGAGGTAGGCCTGGGCGATCTTCGCGAGATGCTCCTCGCCGATGGCCTTCTCGTAGAAGCCATAGTTGACGGCGCGGATCCACTGCTCGGTCACGCCGAAGTCCGGCGCCGTGGCCGGCGCTGCGCGGAACCGACGGATCTCGTAGGCGTCTGCGGGAGACGATCCAGGCTGCACGGTCATCAGTGGCCGGCCTCGTTCCACGTCCGACCGACGCCGATCTGGACGTCGAGCGGAACGCTCAGCTCGGCGGCGCCTCCCATCTCGGCCTCGACGATCTCCCGCACGGTGGCCTCTTCGCCGGGAGCCACCTCGACCACGAGCTCGTCGTGGATCTGGAGCAGCAGCCGCGACCCGATCCCACGCTCGCGGAGCTGGCCCTCAACGCCGATCATGGCCCGCTTGATGATATCCGCGGCCGATCCCTGGATCGGCGAGTTGAGGGCGATGCGCTCGGCCAGCTCGCGGTGCGCCCGGTTCGGGCTCGTGAGATCGGGCAGGTACCGGCGGCGACCGAAGATCGTCTGGGTGTAGCCGTCCTGCCGGGCCTGCTCGACGACGCCACGGAGGTAGTCCCGCACCGCACCGAACCGGTCGAAGTAGTCCTTCATGAGGGTCCTCGCCTCGTCGACCGAGATCTCCAGCTGCTTGGACAGGCCGAAGGATGAGAGCCCGTACGCCAGTCCGTAGGACATCGCCTTGACCTTGGACCGCATCTCGCTCGTCACGTCCGCCGGCTCGACGTGGAAGATGCGCGAGCCCACGAACCGGTGCAGGTCCTCACCTGCGCGGTACGCGTCGATGAGTCCTTCGTCGCCGGAGAGGTGAGCCATGATGCGCATCTCGATCTGCGAGTAGTCGGCCGAGAGCAGCGACTCGTATCCCTCGCCGGCAACGAACACGTCGCGCACGCGGCGCCCCTCCTCGGATCGGATGGGGATGTTCTGGAGGTTGGGGTTGTTGGAGGAGAGCCGCCCGGTCGCGGCGATGGTCTGCGCGTAGGTCGTGTGGATGCGCCCGTCCTTCGTGACGGCCTTCTTGAGCGTCTCGACCATCTGCCTCAGCTTGCTCGACTCACGGTGGGCCATGAGCGCTTCGAGGAACGGGTGCCCGGTCCTGTCCAGGAGCTCCTTGAGCGAGGCGGCGTCGGTCGTGTACCCGGTCTTGATCTTCTTGGTCTTGGGAAGCTCGAGTTCTTCGAAGAGGACCGTCTGGAGCTGCTTGGGCGAGCCGAGGTTGACCTCGTGCCCGATGGCCCCGTAGGCGGCCGCGGCCGCCTGCTCGCTCGTCGCACCGAGCTCGTCCAGGAGTCCATCGATCTGCTTCTCATCGACGGTGATGCCCGCCCACTCCATGTCCAGCAGGACCCGGGAGAGCGGTAGCTCCATCTCCCGCAGGAGAGCGGTCGCGCCGAACTGCTCGAGCTGCGGGACGAGCGTATCGTGGAGGGCGCGCACGACGGCGGCCTCCCGGGCGAGCGCCGCGGCCGCGGCTTCCGCGCCGGCCAGGTTAAGCGCGAGCTGGCCCGTCTGCTGACCGCCGGCAGCGAGCTCGATGCCCAGGTGGTGCTGCGCGAGATCGGCCAGCGCGTAGGAGCGCCGGTCCGGTTCTGCGAGGTAGCCCGAAATCGAGACGTCGTCCATGAGGCCCGCGACCTCCGCACCCAGACCGCGCAGGGCCTTGGCTGCCTCCTTGAACTCGGCCATGGCCTTGGGCACTGATGCGTCTGCGAGCCACGCTCGCAGCGGTGCGGGAACCCCGGCCTCGACGGGCACCACAACCGCCGATTCCGCCGTCGCGAGTGCAATCGACTCTGCTGCCGGCCGGGGGCTGCCCCCGTCGGTGCGGACGGCGACCGCCACGGGTGCCTCACCCGCGCCCGCGGCGAGGGCCTCGAGCGCGGCGACCAGCGCGCCGTCGTCCGCCGCGACGGTGTGCGGCGGAACGTGGAAGGAGTCCTCGACCCCCTCAGGGCCTTCGGTGTCGAAGATGTCATAGACGCGCGTCCGGAGGGCTTTGAACTCGAGCTCGTCGAAGAGCGACTCCACGGCAGTGCGCTCGGGCCGCGGATCCGCGAGCTCGTCGAGAGCGACCGGCAGTTCGAGATCGGTGAGGAGCCGGTTGAGCCGGCGGTTGCGCTGGACGGACTCCATGTTGTCCCGGAGGCTCTCCCCCGCCTTGCCCTTGATCTCGCTGGCGTGGGCGAGAACGCCCTCGAGACCGTCGTACTGGGTGATCCATTTGGCCGCGGTCTTGGGGCCGACTCCGGGGACGCCCGGGAGGTTGTCGGCGCTTTCGCCGACGAGCGCCGCCAGATCCGGATACCGTGCGGGCGGAACGAAGTACTTCTCCTCGATCGCGGCGGCGTCCATGCGCGGGATGTCGCTCACGCCCTTGCGCGGGTAGAGCACGAACACGTTGTCATTGACGAGCTGGAACGTGTCCCGGTCTCCCGAGACGAGGAGGACCTCGTAGCCCGCAGCCGACCCCTGGGCCGCGAGGGTGGCGAGGATATCGTCGGCCTCGTGGCCGGGCAGCTCCATCGTGCGGATGCCCAAGGCGTCCATGACCCGCTTGATGTAGCCGATCTGCCCGGCGAACTCGGGCGGCGTCGCGTTGCGGCCTTCCTTGTACTCGCTGTATTCGGCCTTGCGGTGCGTCGTCTCGTCGCTGACATCGAAGGCGACCGCGATGTGGGTGGGCTTCTGGTCGCGCACGAGGTTGATGAGCATCGACGTGAAGCCGTGGACCGCGTTCGTGTGCTGCCCCGCCGCATTGACGAAGCTCTCAGCAGGGAGTGCGAAGAAGGCCCGGAAGGCCATCGAGTGCCCGTCGAGGACCAGCAGCCTCGGCCGCTCTCCCCCGCTGGCTCCCCCCGAGATGGAGGTGGCGGGTGCGGCGAGGGTTTGGCTGGTTTCAGTCACAGGTGCCAGCCTAGTGGCCATGCATGACAATTTCATTCGGCCCGCAGCGGCCTCCGATGCCCGTCCGTCCGCCGATCCGCCCGGAAATCCGGTCGATCCCGCGGTCGCTGCGGAGCTCGAAGCGGCGGGGATCCCGGTCGGGCTGAGACCGCTTCTGGCCGCGCACGGCGTCGGGGCCCTCGTGGTCAAGCTGGGCATCGTCTTCGAGGAACTCTCCGCCGCACGCGCGGTCGCGACCATGCCGGTGGCAGGGAATACGCAGGTGGCAGGCATCCTCCATGGCGGCGCGAGCGCAGTCCTCGCGGAGACGCTCGGCTCCTTCGCCGCGTGGGTCCATGCCGGCCCGGGCCGCCATGCGGTGGGCGTTGACCTCAACGCGACCCACCACCGCCCCGCGGCCCTGGGCCGAGTGCGCGGAACGTGCACCGCCCTGCACCTCGGGCGGACCATCGCGACCCATGAGATCGTCATCACCGACGAAGAGGGGCACCGCGTGTGCACGGCCCGCATCACGAACCTCGTGCGGGACAACCCGGCGGGATCCCGCGCCGGCTGATGAGGGTCCGGCCGGGGGTGATGCCCGTCCGCATCGGGGCGCGTTGACCCGGTCAGTCGCCCGGCGCGGGCGGCGGCATGCTCCTCCGGTAGCGCAGCTCCACGGTGCCATCGCGTTCAGTGAGGCCCTCGAGTGTGAACTCCGAGGGGACACCCAGCGGGTTTCCGCCCAGCACCGGGACGCCGCCGCCGAGCGCGACCGGGACGATCGTGAGCACGATGCGGTCAATGAGCCCCGCGGCGAGGAACTGCCCCGCGAGCGATCCTCCGCCCGCGATGTACACGTCCTTCTCCCCCGCGTCACGGCGCAGCTCTTCCGCGAAGGTGTCGACATCGCCGCGCACGAGGACCACGTCAGCGCCGTCGTCCACACCGAGCTCGTGGTGGGTGAAGACCCAGCATGGCACCTTGTAGGGCCATTGGCCGGGTACGTGTGCGCGAATCCACTCATACGTTCCGCCGCCCATCGCGATGCATCCGACCCCTGCCTCGAACGCCTTGTAGGACGCCCCGAGGCCCTCGACGGAATCGAAGGCGGTGAGCCAGTCGAGGCCACCGTTGTCCTGCGCGATGTAGCCGTCCAGGCTGCTTCCCACGAAGTACACGAAGTCAGACATGGCCCCACACTAGCCACGCCACCATGGCTTTCCCAGAACCTTCGGCGGCCGTGGACTTGGCCAGACTGCGGCGCTACCGTCAAGACCTATCGTTCTCGATTCACTCCAGGAGAGCAGAATGCGCAATTCATTCCCGGCGGGTAAATTTGGCGCCCCCCGTATCGATGGGATCTTCCAAGCCGTCGAGGAGCTGCGTTCACGGTTTGAGAAGCGCTCAGGCACCCGCGCAGGGCAAGGCGAGGTGCGGTCGGCGGTGCTGGCCCTCCTTGCGGAACAGCCGATGCATGGCTATCAGATCATCCGTGAGATCGAGGAGCGCAGCAGTGGCGGCTGGAAGCCGAGCGCCGGCTCCGTCTACCCCACGCTGCAGCTGCTGGCAGATGAGGGGCTCATCAGCGCCGAGGAGTCCGGCGGCCGAAGGATCTACTCGCTGACGGAGGCAGGTCGGGACGACGCTGCGCGCGCCGAATCGTCTGCGCCATGGGCGTCGACAGGTGCGGCATCCGGCACCGGGTTCGCGGCGCTTCCGAGGGCCGGTGTCGAGCTCGCTCAGGCCGCCGCCCAAGTGGGGCGTACCGGGTCGCCGGAGCAGGTGGAGCGGGCCGTGGCGGTGCTCGACGAGGCACGCCGTCGTCTGTATGCGATCCTCGCCCAGGACTGACGGGGGTGACGTCGATTCGTCGGGACCGAGGGGACCCGGTACCCGGCGCGGGGGGCACCCGTGCCCGTTACCGGCGAATCCTGCGCTTCGCCGGGTGGCACCTCGCCGTCACCTGGTGGTTCGAGCTGGTTCTCCCACGGGTTGGGCTGGGCGGCATTTCCGAGCGCACTCGCACCGCGAGGATGCGGCGCTTCGCGCAGCGCTTCCACCTGCTCGCGGTCGACTTGGGCGGCCTGATGATCAAGGTGGGCCAGTTCCTCTCGTCCAGGCTGGACGTGCTTCCGCCTGAGATCACGAGAGAGCTCGAGGGTCTGCAGGATGAGGTGCCCCCGGTCCCGTTCCCCGCAATCTGCGCACTTGCCGAGACGGAGCTGGGCCACCTGGACCAGGTCTTCTCGTCGCTCGAGGAGATCCCACTCGCCGCGGCATCCCTCGGCCAGGCACACCGTGCGCAACTCCTTCCCGTCCATGCCGCGGAAGCGGGGGTCGAGGGCGTGGTGGTGAAGGTGCAGCGCCCTGGAATCGACGCGATTGTCGAGGTCGATCTGGCCGCACTGCGCAAGGTAGGAGGCTGGCTCCGCCACGTGCGGGTGGTGTCCGATCGGGTGGACGTGGCGGCTCTCGTCGAAGAGTTCGCGCAGACAAGTCTGGAGGAGATCGACTACCTGCATGAGGCAGCGAATGCAGAGCGCTTCGCGGCTGATTTCGCCGATGACGACCGTGTGGGTGTGCCCGACGTCGCCTGGGAGTGGACCACCCGCCGCGTGCTCACGCTCGCAGACGTCTCGGCGATCAAGATCACGGACTTGAAGGCACTGCTTGCGGCGGGCATCGATCCGGTGCAGGTTGCCCCCGTTTTTGCGTCGGTCATGTTCGACCAGATGTTCAAGAACGGCTTCTTCCACGCCGATCCGCACCCCGGCAACATCTTCGTCACTCCGGCTGAGGATTCACCCGCAGGACGCCCGTGGAAGCTGACGTTCATCGACTTCGGCATGATGGGCGAGGTTCCGTCCAGCACCCGCAGCGGCCTGCGGAAGCTCCTGATCGCGGCCGCCTCGCGTGACGGAAAGGGCCTGGTAGCCGCGATCAACGACATAGGCGCCCTGGTGCCGTCAACCGACACAACAGAGCTTGAGCGGGCGATGACGCAGCTCTTCGCCCGGTTTGGTGGGATGGGCTTCGCCGAGCTTCGCGAGGTGGACCAGAAGGAGTTCCTTGACTTCGCCGTGGAGTTCGGCGACGTCGTCCGCTCGCTGCCCTTCCAGTTGCCCGAGAATTTCCTGCTCATCATCCGGGCGATGTCACTGACCTCGGGCGTGTGCAGCTCGCTGGACGCTCGCTTCAATCTGTGGGATGCGGTCGAGCCCTACGCGGCGCAGCTGCTGCGCGACGAGCGTGGCAACATCGTGCAGGACGTAGCCCAGGAGGCGCTCGATGCAGCGGGACTCGTCTTGCGTCTGCCGAAACGCCTGGACGGGCTTGTCGCCCGCATCGAGGACGGTTCACTGTCCGTGGCCAATCCGCGTCTGGAACGGCAGATGGCGCGCCTTAACCGCGCGGCCCAGCGATCGGCATCGGCTCTCGTATTCGGCGCGTTGCTCATCGCAGGTTCCGTGGTCCGGGGGGACGACTCGATGCTCGGCAGCGTGCTCATGATCGTGTCTGTGGTTCCGTTGCTCCACGGGCTGTGGGTAGGGAGCCGCGGTCGCTGAGTCACGTGGCCAGCGGTGACGGCGCTCAAGGCCCTGCCCGCAGTGACCGGGCCGCCGCTCCCAAGGCCTCCGAACCCAGAAGACACTGTGCCCGAGGTGGGACTCGAACCCACACACCTTTCGATACCGCATTTTGAGTGCGGCGCGTCTGCCAATTCCGCCACTCGGGCCAACGGCCACCTGGGTGGCCTCCGCGACTACTGTACCCGGTAGGATCGAGGGCAGAAACATCCGCCTGACTCTCAAGGAGCCCGCGTGTCAGATAAGACCCCCCAGCCCGGCCTGGCCGATGAGAAGACGGACACCTCTGCGCCAACGCGCCGCGTCATCGTGGCCGAGGACGAGACCCTCATCCGTCTCGACATCATCGAGATCCTCCGCGGGGAGGGCTACGACGTCGTCGCGGAGGCCGACAACGGGCAGCGCGCCGTCGAGCTCGCCGAGCAGCTCAAGCCGGACCTCGTGCTGATGGACGTCAAGATGCCCATCATGGACGGCATCACGGCCGCCGAGAAGATCGTCAAGGCGCGCATCGCTCCCGTCGTGCTCCTGACCGCCTTCAGCCAGAAGGAACTCGTGGAGCGCGCCCGCGACGCCGGCGCGATGGCCTACGTCGTCAAGCCGTTCACGCCCAACGACCTCCTCCCGGCCCTCGAGATCGCGCTCTCGCGCCACGAGGAGATCAGGGCCCTCGAGTCCGAGGTCACAGACCTCAAGGAGCAGTTCGCCACGCGCAAGCTCGTTGAGCGTGCCAAGAGCCTCCTCATCACGAAGATGGGCCTCACAGAGCCCGAGGCATTCCGCTGGATCCAGAAGACGTCGATGGACCGCCGGCTGAGCATGCGCGAGGTCTCGGAGACCATCATCAACCAGGTCACCTGAGGTCGGAGTCCGGCGGCGACGGCAACATCAGCGTCGTCGGACGACGGCGAAGGGCGGCACCCGCTGTGGGTGCCGCCCTTCTTCGTGGTCGGCAGATGCCGGCCAGATGCCGGAGCGCCGATTAGAGCTTCTGGCGCCTGGGCTCGGTGGGCAGCGGCCAAGGACCGATCTGCTCGCGGACCGGGGCTGCCGCACCCTCGAGCATCTGCCCGGCGTCGGCGAGGTCCCCGACCTTGTGGACGCGCAGGGCGTTGGTCGATCCCGCGACCCCGGGAGGCGAGCCGGCGGCGACCACGACGATATCGTTCGGCGTAGCGAGACCGGCGTGGAGGAGGTAGTCGTCGACCTGCGCGATCATCTGATCGGTATGCGCAGCGAAGTCCACCATCCGCGGCTGGATCCCCCAGCAGAGGCTGAGGATGTTCAGCGTCGAGGTCAGCGGGGTGAACGCGAAGATCGGCTTCTGCGGCCGGAGGCGGCTCAGGCGACGCGCCGAGTCACCGGACTGCGTGAACGTGCAGATGTACTTGGCGTCGAGCTGGTCCGCAATCGCGACGGCGGCACGGGTGATCGCACCACCTCGCGTCTTCGGCTGGGACCCGAGCGGCGGTACGCGCTCGAGGCCATGCTCCTCGGTGGACTCGATGATCCGCGCCATCGTCTTCACGGTCTCGATGGGGTAGGCGCCAACGCTCGTCTCGCCCGAGAGCATGACCGCATCCGCGCCGTCGAGCACCGCATTCGCGCAGTCGGAGGCTTCGGCGCGCGTCGGGCGGGGGTTCTCGATCATGGACTCGAGCACCTGGGTCGCCACGATGACCGGCTTGGCCCAGCGGCGTGCAAGCTCGATCGCGCGCTTCTGCACGAGCGGGACCTGCTCGAGCGGAAGCTCCACGCCGAGGTCGCCACGGGCCACCATGATCGCATCGAACGCGTCGATGATCTCGTGGAGCTGGTCCACCGCCTGGGGCTTCTCGATCTTGGCAATCACCGGCACACGGCGACCTTCCTCGTCCATGATCTCGTGCACTCGGTCGACGTCGCTCGCATCCCGCACGAACGAGAGCGCGATGAAATCGACGCCGCGCTTGAGAGCCCAGCGGAGGTCGGCCTCATCTTTCTCGCTCAACGCGGGGACATTCACGGCGACACCGGGCAGGTTGATGCCCTTGTTATTGGACACCGTGCCGGCCACCGTGACCTCGGTGACGACCTTCACGTCGTCAACCGCGGTCGCGAGCAGCGCGACCTTTCCATCGTCGATGAGAAGGGTGTCTCCCACCCTGACGTCCTCGGTGAGGCTCTTCAGTGTCGTCGAGCAGATGTCCTTGGTGCCCGGAACGTCATCGGTCGTGATGGTGAAGACATCGCCGACGGCAAGCAGGTGCGGGCCGTCGACGAACCGGCCGAGGCGAATCTTGGGGCCCTGGAGGTCGGCCATGATGCCCACGGCTTTGCCGAGCTCGGCGGCCGCCTTGCGGACGTTCTCATAGGTGCCGTCATGCACCGAGTAGTCGCCGTGGCTCATGTTCATGCGGGCCACATCCACCCCCGCCTCGATGACAGCGACGGTGTTCTCGTAGCTGGAGATGGCCGGACCGAACGTGGCCACGATCTTCGCGCGTCTCATATACCTACCCTAGGTCTGAAGTTGTCGACAGCGGTTTCTGGTGAGGTGAACAGTTGGGGCCCTGATCAGAGGACCGTGATAGCCCGGTCCGACGGCGCGACCGGCGCCGGCAGTGTCGTTGAGCCCATGAGGTGCCGGTCCACCGCCGCAGCGGCCGCACGGCCTTCGGCAATGGCCCAGACAATGAGCGACTGGCCACGACCGGCGTCGCCCGCCACGAAGATCCCGGGAATCTCAGTCATGTAGTCGCCGTCCCGGGCCACGTTGCCGCGCTCATCGAAGCTGGCCTTGACCTGATCCGAGATGCCGGCGGGCTCGGCGCCTGTGAAGCCGAGGGCGAGGAAGACGAGATCGGCAGGGATGATCTGCTCCGTCCCTGCCTTGGGAACACGCTTGCCGTCGACGAACTCGGTCTCGGCGACCTTGAGCCCTGCGAGCTTGCCATTCTCCCCCACGAACTCCACGGTCGAGGCGAGGTACGTGCGCACCCCGCCCTCCTCGTGGGCGGTCGCGACCTCGAAGAGATTCGGGAACATCGGCCAGGGCTGGTGGGCCGGGCGCTCGGTGGGCGGCTGCTTGCCGATCGCGAGCGTCGTCACCGAGGCAGCCTGCTGGCGGTGCGCGGTGCCGATGCAGTCGGCTCCCGTGTCGCCGCCGCCGAGGATCACCACGTGCTTGCCGCGCGCGTCGATCTGGTCCGTCACGGTGTCCCCCGCGGACGCGTGGTTGGACTGCACGAGGTAGTCCATCGCGTAGTGGACGCCGCCGAGGTGGCGACCGGGGATCGGAAGGTCACGCGGCACGGTTGCCCCGGTCGCGATGACGACGGCGTCGTAGCGCCGCCTCAGCTGATCCCAGCTGACGTCCTTGCCGACGCCGACTCCGGTGCGGAAGCGCGTGCCCTCGGCCTGCATCTGGGCCACGCGCCGGTCGATGACGTCCTTCTCCATCTTGAAGTCGGGGATGCCATAGCGGAGGAGGCCGCCGATGCGGTCGTCCCGCTCGTAGACGGCGACGGTGTGGCCGATGCGGGTGAGCTGCTGCGCCGCCGCGAGTCCCGCGGGACCCGAGCCGACCACTGCGACCGTCTTGCCCGTGAGGCGGGCCGGTGGGAGCGGCTCCACCCATCCCTCGTCGAACGCCTGCTCAGCGATCGAAACCTCGATCTGCTTGATCGTCACGGCCGGCTGGTTGATGCCGAGCACACAGGCGCTCTCGCACGGGGCCGGGCACAGGCGACCGGTGAACTCCGGGAAGTTGTTGGTCGCGTGCAGACGCTCGGAGGCGTCCTGGCCCTTGCCGCGACGCGTCAGATCGTTCCACTCGGGGATGAGGTTCCCGAGCGGGCACCCGTGGTGGCAGAACGGCACGCCGCAGTCCATGCAGCGCGCGGCCTGCCGGGCGAGGATGGTGCCCTCCTGCCTGGCCTCGTACACCTCCTTCCAGTCCATGATGCGGACGGGAACTGGGCGCCGCGGCTGCGTCTCACGCTGCCGGACTTTCAGGAATCCGCGTGGGTCAGCCACCGGTCACCTCCAGGATGCGAGACCAAACTTCCTCCCCGTCCGGGTCGAGGCCCTCCTCGAGGGCGCCCAGACGGGTCTGCAGCACAGCTGCATAGTCACGCGGGAGGACCTTGGTGATCCTGGCCGCGGTGTCATCGAAGTTGTCGAGGAGCCGCTGCGCGTGCGCGGAGTCGGTTTCCTCGACATGCTTCACGAGAAGGTTGCGCACGATGTCGCGGTCCTCGTCGTCGAGCTCAATGAGCTGCAGTTCGCCCGAGTCGAGCGCCTGCTTGTTGACGCGTCCCGGCTTGAGATCGAGCACGAAGGCCGTGCCCCCGGACATGCCTGCGCCGAAGTTGCGGCCCGTGCGTCCGAGGATGAGGGCCTGTCCGCCGGTCATGTACTCGCAGCCGTGGTCGCCGATTCCCTCCACGACGGCCGTCGCACCCGAGTTGCGGACCAGAAACCGCTCGCCGACCTGTCCCCGCAGGAACAGCTCGCCGCCCGTGGCACCGTACCCGATCACATTGCCGGCGATGACGTTGTGCTCGGCGGGGAACACATTGGTGCGGTCCGGCCGGACGATGATCCGCCCGCCCGAGAGGCCCTTGCCGACGTAGTCGTTCGAGTCGCCGAAGAGGCGCAGCGTGATGCCGGCCGGTAGGAACGCCCCGAGGGACTGGCCCGCGGTGCCGGTGAGCGTCACGTCGATCGTGTCGGTTCCGAGGGTCTCGATGCCGAACTTCTTCGTGACGTTGTAGCCGAGCATCGTTCCGACCGAGCGGTCGGTGTTGACAACCGGGAGGCTGATCTTCACCGGGGTGCGCTCGGCCAGCGCGTCCGAGGCGAGCTCGATGAGCTGCACGTCGAAGTGCTTCTCGAGCTCGTGGTTCTGGCCGGTCATGTTCCGCAGCGGCGCATCCTCGTCGAAGTCGAGGCCTGCGAGGATCGGCGACAGGTCGAGGCCCTCGGCCTTCCAGTGGTCGATCGCCGCGCGCGTCTCGAGGACTTCGGTATGACCGATCGCCTCTTCGATCGAGCGGAACCCCAGCTGGGCGAGGAGCTCACGGATCTCCTCGGCGATGAACTCGAAGAAGTTCACCACGAACTCGGGCTTGCCCGTGAAGCGCGCGCGCAGCTCGGGGTTCTGGGTCGCGACGCCGACCGGGCACGTGTCCAGGTGGCACACGCGCATCATGATGCAGCCCGAGACCACGAGTGCGGTCGTGGCGAACCCGAACTCCTCGGCCCCGAGCAGGGCCGCGATGACAACGTCTCGTCCCGTCTTGAGCTGGCCGTCGACCTGGACGACAACGCGGTTCCGAAGGCCGTTAAGCATGAGGGTCTGCTGCGTCTCGGCGAGGCCGAGCTCCCAGGGGACTCCAGCGTGCTTGAGCGAGTTCAGCGGCGAGGCGCCCGTTCCGCCGTCGTGCCCCGAAACGAGCACGACGTCGGCCTTCGCCTTCGTCACGCCTGCGGCAACTGTGCCGATGCCCACCTCGGAGACGAGCTTGACGTGCACGCGCGCGCTCGGGTTGGCGCGCTTGCAGTCGTAGATGAGCTGCGCGAGGTCCTCGATCGAGTAGATATCGTGGTGCGGCGGCGGCGAGATGAGGGCGACACCCGGCGTCGAGTGACGCGTCCGGGCCACCCACGGGTAGACCTTCTGGGCCATGAGCTGGCCGCCCTCGCCCGGCTTGGCACCCTGCGCCATCTTGATCTGGATGTCCGTGGCGTTCGTCAGGTAGAGGCTCGTGACGCCGAAACGGCCCGAGGCGACCTGCTTGACCGCCGATCGGCGCGACGGGTCGAGGAGGCGGTCGACGTCCTCGCCGCCCTCACCCGTGTTCGACTTGGCCCCGAGCCTGTTCATCGCGATGGCGAGCGTCTCGTGGGCTTCCTTCGAGATCGACCCATAGCTCATCGCACCCGTCGAGAAGCGCTTGACGATGCTCGCGACGGGCTCGACCTCGTCGATCGGGAGGGCAGGACGCACGCCATCCTTGAACTTCAGCAGACCGCGGAGCGTCATGAGGTTCTTCGACTGGTCGTCGATTCCCTGCGTGTACGACTTGAAGACGTCGTACCGGCGTTCGCGGGTGGAGTGCTGGAGGCGGAACACTGTCTCAGGGTTGAACAGGTGCGGCTCGCCGTCGCGGCGCCACTGGTACTCCCCGCCGTTCAGGAGCGGTCGGTGAGGCTGCTCGATGCCCGTGGACGGGTAGGCCATCTCGTGCCGTGCCGCAACCTCGGCAGCGATGACGTCGAGGCCGATGCCGCCGAGCTGGCTGCGGGTTCCGGCGAAGAACTCGTCCACGAGGTCCTGGGACAGGCCCAGCGCCTCGAACGTCTGCGCGCCGCAGTAGGACGCGACCGTGGAGATGCCCATCTTGGACATGATCTTCAGGACGCCCTTGCCGAGGCCCTTGATGAGGTTGTAGACGCCGTCCTCGGGACGCACGCCGGGGAGCTCTCCGGAACGGATGAGCTCCTCGACGCTCTCCATGGCGAGGTACGGGTTGACGGCCGAGGCTCCGTAGCCGAGCAGGACGGCGACGTGGTGCACCTCGCGCACGTCGCCCGCCTCGACCACGAGCGCGGTCTTCGTGCGGTTCGCGCTGCGGAGGAGGTGGTGGTGGACCGCAGAGAGCAGCAGGAGCGAGGGGATCGGCGCCCACTGGGCGTTCGAGTCGCGGTCGGACAGCACGATGTACTGGACGCCGCGGTTGATCGCGCCCGAGACCTGCTCGCAGATCTCGGTGAGGCGCGCGCGCAGAGCGGCCTCTCCGCCTTCAGGACGGTAGAGCCCGCGGATCTTGACGGAAATGCGGTCGCCCGCGTTCCCACTGTGCTCCGCCGTGGCTGGCGCCTCCATGTTGGCGATTTTCGCGAGCTGGTCGTTGTTGATGACCGGGAAGGGCAGGATGACCTGCCTCTCCTTGACCCGCTCGGTGCTCAGGAGGTTGCCGTTCGGGCCGATCGCGCCGTTGAGGCTCGTCACGAGTTCCTCACGGATCGCGTCGAGCGGCGGATTCGTCACCTGGGCGAAGGACTGCACGAAGTAGTCGAACAGGAGGCGGGGGCGCTTGGACAGCACCGCAACCGGGGTGTCGGTGCCCATGGCGCCCAGGGGCTCGGCCCCCGTGCGTGCCATCGGGCCGACGAGGATGCGCAGCTCCTCCTGCGTGTACCCGAAGGTCCGCTGGCGGACGTTGACCGACTGAGGCGTGTGCACCACGTGCTCGCGCTCAGGGAGCTCGTCGAGGCGGATCACGTTGTCCGTGAGCCACTCGGCCCACGGGTTCGTGCCCGCGATCTCGGCCTTGACCTCCTCGTCGTCCACGATTCGGCCGGCCTCGGTGTCGACGACGAACATCTTGCCCGGCGAGACGCGGCCTTTCTTGACCACGTTGGCGGGCTCGACGTCGACGACGCCAACCTCCGAGGCGAACACCACGAGGCCGTCTTCGGTGACCCAGTAGCGGCAGGGGCGCAGCCCGTTGCGGTCAAGGGTTGCGCCGACAAGGGTGCCGTCGGTGAAGGACACGGCCGCGGGGCCGTCCCACGGCTCCATGAGGAGCGAGTGGTACTCGTAGAACGCCCGGCGGGCGGGATCCATCGAGACGTGGTTCTCCCACGCCTCGGGGATCATCATCATGATCGAATGGGTGATCGGACGACCCGAGAGCCACAGTAGCTCGGCAACCTCGTCGAACGAGGCCGAATCGGATGCTCCTGGGGTGCAGATCGGGAAGAGCTCCTCGGGAGCGTCGCCCAGGAGAGGGCTCTTGAGCTGGGACTGGCGCGCACGCATCCAGTTGCGGTTGCCCTTGACCGTGTTGATCTCGCCGTTGTGCGCAATCGTGCGGAACGGCTGGGCGAGCGGCCACGAGGGGAACGTGTTCGTCGAGAAGCGGGAGTGGACGATCGCGAGCTTGGTCGCGAAGCGGGCGTCCGAGAGGTCCGGGTAGAAGGGCTCGAGCTGGGCGGTCGTCAGCATGCCCTTGTACACGATGGTGCGCGCGGACAGCGACGGGAAGTACACGCCGTGCTTGTTCTGAGCGCGCTTCCGGATACGCCAGGCGCGGCGATCGAGGTCATTGCGGTCCAGCTCCTCGCCCGAGGCCGAGGCGAAGAACGGCTGTTCGAAGCGGGGCATGCACGCGCGCGCCATCGCCCCGACGAGCTCGGCGACAACAGGAACCTTGCGCCAGCCCAGAACGGTGAGGCCCTCGGCCTCGGCGAGCGACTCGATGCCTGCGCGGGCGGTTGCCACTTCGCGGTCCTCGGTAGGCAGAAACGCGATGCCGACGGCATACTGGCCCGCAGCGGGCAGTTCGAAGTCGACGACCTCACGGTAGAAGCCGTCAGGGATCTGCGTGAGGAGGCCCGCGCCGTCGCCCGTGCCCTCGTCGGCGCCGACGGCGCCACGGTGCTCAAGGGCGCGCAGCGCGTGCAGTGCCGCATCGACAATGTCATGCCCGGCCTCGCCGCGCAGTGTTGCGACGATCGCAAGGCCGCACGCGTCCTTCTCGGCGTCGGCGTTGTACAGGCCTTGGGAGGAAGGCAGAGCGGAGAAGCGTTCAAAGGGCGAGAGCACCCTCTCGGACACAGTCTCGGCGGCGCCTTGGGTGTGGTGAGTCATGACGTAACGTCCTTCCTCCTGGTCGATGGTGCGACAGGGGACAACGTTGGCCCCGCAATGCTGGCCACAACAGGGCACAGCAAGGCGCTGATTACTGGAAATTGTATGGCCGTCCCGTGCTGGGCTGAATGGCCCGCCGGACTTGCGACTATACGATCGTGCCCATCCCTTGGTTGGCGCGGGAGGGCATTCTGGTCCACATCGTTGTGGCGTGCGAGCCGCCTGGGCGGTGGCCCGGGCAAGGAGCGGCCACGGCTCCCCCTGCCGTGCGGCCGTTCGGCGGTCCCAGCACTCCGGTGCGGCCTTTGATGCGGGCCGCGGAGTGTGATCGCCGTCTCGACTGGGGCAAGATTACCACGCCGCCACATGGCGAGACTTAGGCGTCCGAATACCGGACGTCATGTGACTCCTGGCGGAGCCATGTGTGAAGAAAAGGTCAGTCAGCCCGGCCGTGATGCGACGGGTCCTTCGCGGGCTTCGGCGCATCCGTCAGGGGCTTCGGCGCATCCGTCAAGGCACTCGGAGCGTCCGCCTCAACGCCCTCGTCCGCCTCGGCACCGCCCTCGGCCTCAGCCCCACCGTCGGGACCGGTGCCGTCTGCAGACTGGTCGCCCCCGCTCACGTCGACCTCGTTGGCAGGGCCGCGGCCCGGCAGCCAGACGATATCGCTCTCTCGGCTGCGTCGCAGCGTGAGAGCGACCAGGACGACGAGCGCGCCGACGAACACGAGGATCGACGTCCACACATTCAGGCGTGCGGTCACCCCCGCGATCGTAATCATCTGGGCATCATCGATACGCAGGGCTTCGATCCACACGCGCCCCAACGTGTAGTACACGGCGTACAGCCAGAACAAGCGTCCCCCGCGGAATCGGAATCGGCGGTCGAGGAGGAGCAGGATGATGACGCCGACAACGTTCCACACCATCTCATAGAGGAACGTCGGGTGGAAGAGAGTACCGGGCGCATACCCAGCGGGGAAGTTGGGGCTCCCGGGGTCGACCTCAAGTCCCCACGGCAGGGTCGTGGGGCCGCCGAAGAGCTCTTGGTTGAAGTAGTTGCCCCAACGGCCGATGGCCTGGGCCAGAAGCAGTCCCGGGGCCGCGGCGTCCATGAAGGCCGTGAGGCGGACTCCCGCGCGGCGGCAGCCGATCCATGCGCCCGCGGCTCCGAGCACGACGGCGCCCCAGATGCCGAGGCCGCCTTCCCAAATGCGGGGGATCGCACTCAGATCGCCCGTCCCGTTGTAGCCCGGGCCGAAGTACCGGTCCGGCGAGGTGAACACGTGGTAGAGCCGGCCGCCGATGATTCCGGCGGGAATCGCCCAGATGGCGATGTCCCAGATGGCGTCGGTGTTGCCGCCGCGGGCCTTCCAGCGCCGCGCCGTGAGCCACAGCGCCACGACGATGCCCGCGAGGATGCAGAGCGCGTAGGCATGGATCCGCAGAGTGCCCCAAGGCAACGGGATGTCGAAGCCGGACCAGACGGGGCTCGGGATCGCCATCGTCGCCGACACACCGGCCACGAACGTCAGAGCCATGGTGCTCAGGCCCCGGCCGCCGTCGTGCGCTTGAGGCCGGAGCTGAGTTCCGCGGCCAACCGGCCGACAGCCTCGGGACCCCCCTCACGCAGGGCGCTCACGATGGCCGTTCCGACGATGACGCCGTCGGCGTAGGACCCGATCTCGCGAACATGTTCTGAGGTCGATACGCCGAGCCCCACGCACACCCGGGGGGCGCCTGCGGCACGGGCCGCCTCGACCACGTGGCGCGCCGCGGAGTCCACCGCGGTGCGGGCACCCGTGACCCCCATGAGGGACACGGCGTACGTGAAGCCGCGCGTCGCGGCGACGGTCATTGCCACGCGCTCGGGGGAAGAGGAAGGCGCGACCAGGAACACCCGGTCAAGGCCGTACTTGTCCGACGCCTCGAACCACTCGGCCGCCTCGTCCGGGACCAGGTCCGGGGTGATGAGGCCGGAGCCGCCCGCCTCGACGAGCCGCCGCGAGAACTCGTCGACGCCCATCCGCATGACGGGGTTCCAGTACGTCATGACGAGCACGGCGGTTCCGAGGTCGGCCGTGGCATCCGTGACGGCCTTGACGACGTCGAAGACGCTCGCGACGCGGAAGCCCTTCGCGAGGGCCTCGGTCGTCGCTGCCTGGATGACGCTCCCGTCCATCACCGGATCAGAGTAGGGAATACCGATCTCGATGATGTCCACGCCGTTGCGGGCGAGTGCGATCGCGGCGTCGATGCTCTCCTGGACGCTCGGATAGCCCGCAGGGAGATACCCCACGAGGGCTGCGCGGCCCTCGCCCCTGGCCTTCTCGATGGCGTCGGCGACCTTGCTCACGCGATTCCCTCCTGCGACTCGTCCTGAGCTGCTTCGTTCTGGGCCTCGCCAAGCCGGGAGGAACCCTTGTGACGCCGCGTCGACAGGGTCGTGCCCTTGACCTGTCCGTTCTCATCGAGCAGGCCGAACCACTCGGCGGCTGTCTGGACATCCTTGTCGCCACGGCCCGAGAGGTTGACGATCACGATCCGCTCGTGCGGGTCACCGCCCTCAGCCGCGAGCCGCTCGCCGACCTTGACGGCGCCGGCGAGGGCGTGCGCGGACTCGATCGCCGGGATGATGCCCTCCGTGTGGCACAGGAGGCTGAACGCGTCCATGGCCTCGGTGTCCGTGATGGGCTCGTACGTGACACGGCCGATGTCGTGCAGGTAGGAATGCTCCGGCCCAACGCCCGGGTAGTCGAGGCCGGCGGAGATCGAGTGGGACTCGACCGTCTGTCCGTCCTCGTCCTGCATGAGGTAGGAGCGCGCCCCGTGCAGCACGCCGGGGCGCCCCAGGGTGATGGTCGCCGCGTGGCGGGCCGTCTCGACGCCTTCGCCACCCGCCTCGAATCCGTAGATCTTGACCGACGGATCATCCAGGAACCCATGGAAGATCCCAATGGCATTGGACCCACCGCCGATGCACGCGCACACAGCGTCGGGCAGGCGTCCGGTCTGGGCGAGGATCTGCTCGCGTGCCTCCTCGCCGATCACCTCGTGGAAGAAGCGCACCATGGCGGGGAAGGGGTGGGCCCCGGCCGCAGTGCCGAGGACGTAATGGGTGGTCTCGACGTTCGCGACCCAGTCGCGGAGGGCGTCGTTGATGGCGTCCTTGAGGGTCTGGGATCCGTTCGTGACAGGCACGACGGTAGCGCCGAGCAGTTGCATACGGGCCACATTGAGGGCCTGCCGGCGGCAGTCCTCGGCTCCCATGTACACGATGCACTCCATGCCGAACAGGGCCGCGGCGGTCGCGGTCGCAACGCCGTGCTGGCCGGCTCCGGTCTCGGCGATGAGCCTTGACTTGCCCATCCGTCGGGCCAGGAGCGCCTGCCCGATGACGTTGTTGATCTTGTGCGATCCCGTGTGGTTCAGGTCTTCACGCTTGAGGAAGACGCGGACGCCACCGGCATGCTGCGAGAAGCGCTTGGCCTCTGTCAGGAGCGACGGCCGGCCTGCGTAGGAACGGTTCAGCTCCGCAATTTCGGCCAGGAAGTCGGGATCGACCTTGGCCTTCTCAAAGGTGTCCTCGAGCTCGTCGAGTGCGGCGATCAGCGATTCCGGCATCCATCGGCCGCCGTAGGCACCGAAGTAGGGCCCTGGTGCGTGTCGCAGGTGCCCCGAGAGGAAGGCCTCCGTGGCGGATGCCTCGGCTGAAGCCTGAGCCGTATCCTGGGCTGCGTCGCCTCCGGTCGAGGTGTCCCCCGCTGTGATGCCACCGCCCGATGTCTCCCCGGCGCCCGGGATGCCTGCTGGCGTGTTCTCGTCCACCAGTCCTACCTTCCTTGCGGCGCCTGCTGGGCCGACGCCGTGTGCTCTAGTGCGCTGTCGTCTGCTGCGCTGCGATGCGTGCGGCGATCGCTGCCGCACCTGCTCTCTTGAATTCCTGAACTCTGGCCACCGGGTCGCCGTGGGTCACGAGTGCCTCACCGACGAGGACGGCACCTGCGCCGAGCCCCGCATAGTACGCGATGTCTTCAGGCCCGCGCACACCGGACTCGGCGACGGCAACGGCGCCTTCCGGGAGCCGGCCCGCGAGACGGGCGAAGACCGCGCGGTCGACGTCGAGCGTCTTGAGGTTGCGCACGTTGACGCCCACGATCCGGGCGCCGACGGCTGCAGCCCGATCAATCTCCTCCTCAGTGTGGGTCTCGACGAGCGCGTTCATGCCCAGTGAATGGGTGAGATCGAGGAGCCCGCGCAACCGCGCGTCGTCGAGCGCGGCGACGATGAGGAGAACAAGGTCGGCGCCGTGTGCACGGGCCTCGTGCACCTGGTACTCCTCGACCGTGAAGTCCTTGCGGAGCACCGGTATGCCGACGGCGGCCCGCACCGCATCGAGGTCGGCGAGAGTACCGTTGAAGCGCCGCTGCTCGGTGAGCACACTGATCACCGACGCGCCGCCCTGCTCGTACTGGGCCGCGAGTGACGCCGGATCCGCGATCTCGGCAAGTGCGCCCTTCGAGGGACTTTTGCGCTTGACCTCCGCGATGATCCGCAGGTCTCCGGCTGGGCTGCCGCCGCCGAGCGCGGCCCAGACGTCGAGCGCAGCAGGACGCGCGGCGGCGGCCGCCTCGACCTCCGACGCCGGTACCGCAAGGACCCGCTCTGCGAGGTCCTCGCGGACACCGACGATGATGTCGTCGAGGACCGTAGGCATCAGTGCTGGTTCTTGAGCTTGCTGCCGCCGACTCCGTAGCCTGCCCGGCGCATCGCCCAGCCGACGACGAGGCCGATCGCGATCACGACGATGCCTGCCCAGAAGACGGGGGTGTTCGCGATCGCGAAGGCGATGCAGGAGACGATCGAGCCGAGCATCATGATGAAGACACACGTCCAGGCGGCGGGGCTGTTCCCGTGCCCGAGGTCTTCACCGTGCATGACCTCGTTGGTCCCGGCCTGCGAACTGCGCGTGTTGCTCATCTCTACTCCTGACGTTGCGTGTCTAGTGTCATTCTGCCATCTTCGGGCAAGGGTGAAGGCCACCC
This sequence comes from Sinomonas sp. ASV486, assembly GCF_030908215.1. Taxonomy (GTDB): domain Bacteria; phylum Actinomycetota; class Actinomycetes; order Actinomycetales; family Micrococcaceae; genus Sinomonas; species Sinomonas puerhi. The sequence goes on from NZ_JAVFJK010000003.1 coordinate 132,562, forward strand.
CGGGCGGGTCAGTCGGTGGGGTCCTCGCCGCGGGAAAGCTGGTCCCAGCCGTCGATTCCGTCGACCGCTCCGGCACCGCGCTCCGGGCCCCCCGCCTGACTGCCGGTGCCTGTCGGAGCCCCTGCCGACGGTGCGTGCCCCGACACGCCCGGCCGGGCGGCGTCGTACTTGGTCCGCAGTGACCAGAAGCGCGAGGCGACGATCAGGAGCACGCCGGACGCAGCGAGGAGCGCCCCCGCGACAGCGGCGAGCATCGGATACGGGGTGAGAGTGACGGAAGCCGATGCTCCCGCTAGGCCCGTCGTCTGGGCGATCGCCCCCTCGGCCGAGCCACGCGGATCTGCGAGGACTGACGCGCAGGCCGCCGCGACACCCATCCCGGCAAGCACGACGACGACCGCCGCCACCGCACGCCCGACCCGTCCGGCGACTGCCGCGGCGAGCGTCCCGGCCAGGCCCACAAGGGCGAGGGCAGAGACCGACGTCGCGGCCTTGCTGCCCTGGACGGTCAGATGTGCGGTACGGACCGCAGATCCTTGGACCTCGGCATCCAGCCAGGTCTGGGTCGTCGCGCCGAAGGCGAGCAGTGCGAAGGCAACCGCGACGATCACCACGATCGATTTGCGGGCCCACCGGGGCACCCCACGACGCGTTGCGTCCGGTCCACGGCCTGGAGCGTCAGCCACGTGCGACCCCGGTCTTCCCGGCAGCTGCGTCGGGGCCGCCTTCTGACCCGGAATCAGCGCGGGCACCGGCGATGGTCTCGGCCGGGCGGAGCGCCGAGGCCGTGTGGACGGCGCGCAGCGGGGCGGCCGCCTTGTTGACCGACTCCTGAGCCTCGGCCGCCGGGTCCGAGTCGGCTACGATGCCCCCGCCGGACTGAATGTAGGCCCGGCCCTCGCGCAGGAGGGCGGTCCGGATCGCGATGGCCATGTCCATGTCCCCCGCGAAATCGAAGTACCCGACCACGCCGCCGTAGACACCGCGGCGCACGGGCTCGACCTCGTCGAGGAGTCGCAGTGCGCGGGGCTTGGGCGCCCCCGAGAGGGTGCCGGCGGGGAACGTCGCGGCCAGGACGTCGTAGGCCGTCGCGTCGGGGCGCAGCTTGCCGTCAACGGTGGAGACGAGGTGCATGATGTGGCTGAACCGCTCCACCTCCATGAACTCGCTCACCTCGACGGTGCCGGGCCGGCATACCTTGGAGAGGTCATTGCGCGCCAGATCGACGAGCATGAGGTGCTCGGCGCGCTCCTTCTCGTCCGCGAGGAGCTCATCGGAGAAGGCCTTGTCCGCCTCGACCGTGGCTCCGCGCGGCCGGGAGCCGGCGATGGGGTGGGTCACGACCTGCTCCCCTGTCACCGTCACGAGCGCCTCGGGCGACGACCCGACGATCGAGTACTCCCGTCCCTCTGGGTCCTCGAGCGTCAGCAGGTACATATACGGGCTCGGATTCATCTTCCGCAGGACGCGGTACACATCCAACGGCGCGGCGTCATACTCGAGCTCGAAGCGGCGCGAGATGACCACCTGGAACACCTCGCCGTCGTAGATAGCCTGCTTGCCGCGGGCGATCGCGTCCAGGTAGCCCTGCTCCGCCCACTGGTGGATGACCTTGTCCTGATAGTCCCCGACGGGGCTCAGGACGCTCAGGGCCGCGGGGGCCGGGCGGAGGAGGGCCGCGAGCATGTGCTGGAGCCTGGCCACGGCGTCGCGCCAGGCCTCGTCGACGCGCTCGTCGCTGTTGTCGAAGTTGATCGCGTTGGCCACGAGGGTCACCGTGCCGTCGACGTTGTCGTGGACCGCAAGGTCAGTGACGAGGTTCATGGCGAGCTCAGGGAGGTCCAGATCGTCCTCCGGCGGGGTGAGGAGCTTCTCCCAGCGGCGCACAGCCTCCCAGCCGACGAACCCGACCATGCCGGAGGTCAGCGGCGGCAGCCCATCGAAGCGCTCGGTGCGCAGCGCCGCGACGGTGTCCCGGAGGGCCTCGAGCGGGTTCCCCGCGGTAGGAACGCCGACAGGGGGCTCGCCGATCCAGTGTGCCTCTCCGCGGCGGCTCGTGAGGGTAGCGCGGGATGCGGCGCCGATGAACGAGTAGCGAGACCACGAGCCGCCGACGGCCGCGGACTCGAACAGGAACGTCCCGGGCCTGCCGTCCGCGAGCTTGCGGTACAGGCCGATGGGGGTCTCGGCGTCCGCGAGCACCCGCACATGGACGGGGACAACTCGACGGTGGGCGGCAACGTCGCGGAATTCCTCGAGCGTCGGGCTGATGACTCCAAGGTCGTTCATGGGGTGCGGTACCGCTTTCGGGCTCTGCGCCTGTTCAGCGCTTCAGGAAGGAAGGTCTGGGTTCAGGCCGCGGGGTCAGCGGCGGCGTGGCCGACGACGGCGTCGAGACGCCTCCCATCGAAGCACGTCCGCGTCCCCGTGTGGCAGGCCGCGCCGATCTGGTCGACCCGCACGAGGAGGGCATCGCCGTCGCAGTCGAGATCGACCGACTTGACCCATTGGACGTGCCCCGAGGTGTCGCCCTTGCGCCAGTACTCCCGCCGGGACCGGGACCAGAACGTCACGCGCCCGGAGGTCAGGGTGCGGTGGAGGGCCTCGTCATCCATCCAGCCGACCATGAGGACCTCGTTCGTGTCGTGCTGCTGCACGACGGCGGCGACAAGGCCGGCGTCGTCCCTCTTGAGGCGCGCTGCGAGGCCGGCGGGCAAGGAACTGGCCTGCCCTTCTGCGGCCGGTGTGGCGGGTGGCGTGATCTGCTCAGACATCCCCCCAAGTCTAGTCCGCTGGCGGGGCGGCTCCGGTCCTCGCGCCGTGCCGCCCGGCGTCCCGCGGCGTCCCCCTCAGGGACGCAAGGTCACCGCGCGCTCCGGCGTGTGCTGTTCACACGCGCGCGTGCTAGGTTCGCCAGTGATGCACTTCGTAGACCCGTCGCGTGAAGTCCTGGCCGAGACGCTCCTCGCGGCCGGCCCCGATGCGCCCACCCTCTGCGAGGGGTGGAGGGCCAGGCATCTGGCCGCCCACCTCTTCCTGCGCGAGCACAGCCCCAGAGTCGGCCTTGGCCTGCTCATCAAGTCGCGGGCGGGCACGTCGGATCGCGCAACGGAGAGGCTCGCGGCCGAGCACGCCACTGCCGAGCGGTTCTCCGAACTCGTCGAATCGTTCCGTGCCGGGCCGCCGGCCTACTCGCCGCTGAAGCTCGCGGCCCTCGACGAGGCGGCCAACCTGGCCGAGTTCTTCGTCCACACGGAGGATGTGCGGCGCGCGGGCGACCGATGGGCGCCTCGAGCGCTTGACACCGCGTATGCCGACGCACTGTGGGACGAGGTGGTCCGGCGGGCGGCGTTCCTCTACCGCGGAGTGGATCTCGGCATCGTGCTCGTGAGCACCGCGGGCCCGCGGCACGTGGCCAAACGGTCGTCTGTCTCCGTCGCAATCGTCGGGGACCCGGGCGAACTGCTCCTGCATGCCTACGGCCGGACCGCGCAGTCGCTCGTGACATTCGAGGGCCAGCCCGACGCCGTCGCCCTCCTGGCAAGCGCCGACATCGGCCACTGATCCCGGTCCTCGGACCACTGGCGCCGGTGAGGGGCGAGCCGCCCGCGTGCGCGGTGGCAGGATGGAGTCATGACTGACTTCGAGCTCCGTTGGGACACCGTCGCTCCACTGTTTGCTGCCCTCGGCGAGGACCCCCACGGGTATTCGCTGCATGACGGCTCCGGCAGCGCGGACGCGACTGTCCTGGCCATCCCGACCGGAGACATTCCACAGCCGCCCAAGTTGCCGGAGGGCGGAGGCCTCGCCGAGGCGCCCCTGGGTGACTACGACGCCGTCGAGCTCACCATCTGGGGCCGCCCGGCCGCGAAGGGCCTCGTGTCGTTCGGCGACGGAGTCGCAGCGATCGGTGGTTTCGAGTTCACCGCCGACGACGCCGATGGGCGCCTCGGGGCGGCCGTCGTCTCGGCGCTGGCCGAGGAAGCATTCCTCGAGGGCGCGGAGTGGCTCGTGACGATTGTCGACGGCGATCCCGCCAGCATCCCCGCCTACCTCGAACAGGGCTGGGCCGAGGCGGCGAAGGTCAGGGCACGATAGCTGCGTCGCGCCAGCCGCCGCACCGGCTGGCGCGAGACGCCGTACCTGCCTGCCGTGGTGGCGGAACCAGCGTCAGCGGACGGCGTAGCCAGCCTCACGGATCGCGGCCTTGACCTGGCCGATCATGTCCGCGGGGCCGAAATGGAACATCGACGCGGCGAGAACGGCATCCGCCCCGGCCTCGATCGCCGGCGGGAAGTGCCCGGGCTCACCGGCACCGCCCGAAGCGATGATCGGGACCCTGACGGCCGCGCGGATCAGGCGGATCAGCTCGAGGTCGAACCCCTCCTTCGTGCCGTCCGCGTCGATCGAGTTGAGCAGGATCTCCCCCACGCCCCGATCTGCGGCCTCCTTGGCCCACGCCACGGCATCGATCCCCGTGCCCTTGCGGCCGCCGTGGGTCGTGACCTCGAAGCCCGACGGCGTCATCGTCTCGCCCTGGACCCGGCGCGCATCGACCGAGAGCACGAGCACCTGCGATCCGAAATGGCGGGTGATCTCATCGATCACGCCGGGCCGCGCAATGGCCGCCGTGTTGATCGACGCCTTGTCCGCGCCCTCACGGAGGAGGCGGTCGACGTCGTCCACTCCCCTCACGCCACCGCCGACGGTGAGCGGGATGAAGACTTCCTCGGCGGTGCGGCGCACGACGTCGAACGTGGTCTGCCGGTCTGACGAGGACGCGGTGACGTCGAGGAACGTCAGCTCGTCGGCGCCAGCGTTGTCGTAGCGGTGGGCAAGCTCGACTGGATCACCGGCGTCACGGAGGTTCAGGAAGTTCACGCCCTTGACGACGCGGCCGGCGTCGACGTCGAGGCACGGAATGACGCGGATGGCGACGGACATGCGTGTACCTCCCCTAGATGCGGCAGGCGTGGATGCTGCTGACGAGAATGGCGCGGGCGCCGAGGTCGTACAGCTCGTCCATGATCCGATTGGTCTCGCGCTTGGGGACCATAGAGCGCACGGCAACCCACTCCGAGTCGCGCAGCGGGGAGACAGTCGGGGACTCGAGGCCCGGCGTGAGCGCTGCGGCCTGCTCGACGAGGTCCTTGCGGACGTCATAGTCCATGAGGACGTACTGACGCGCCACGAGGACACCCTGGAGGCGGCGGATGAGCACCTCGATCGCCGGCAGCGTGTGGCCAGTGCGGCCGATCAGGACGGCCTCGGACTGGAGCAGCGGCTCCCCGAACACCTCCATGCCCGCGGCCTTGAGCGTGCTGCCGGTCTCGACGACGTCGGCAATCGCGTCGGCGACGCCGAGCCGCACCGAGGATTCGACGGCGCCGTCGAGCCGGACGACGCGCGACGCCTCGATCCCGCGCTCACCGAGGTAGCGGCGAACGAGTCCGTCGTAGCTCGTCGCGATGCGCTTGCCCTCGAGGTCCGCGAGGGTGGAGAACGCCCCGACGGGGGCTGCGAAGCGGAACGTCGAGGCCGCGAAGCCTAGACCGAGGAGTTCCTCGGCCTCGACCTCCGAGTCGAGGAGGAGGTCACGGCCCGTGATGCCCACATCAAGGGTTCCACGGCCCACGTAGACCGCGATGTCACGGGGACGGAGGTAGAAGAACTCGATGTCGTTGTCAGGATCGACCATGACGAGTTCGCGGCCGCCTTCGCGGCGCTGGCGGTATCCGGCCTCGGACAGCATGGAGGTCGCGGCTTCTGACAGGGATCCCTTGTTCGGGACGGCTACACGGAGCATGAGGGCTTTCTCTGGTCTTGGTGCGGTACTGGCTGTTGCTGCCACTGGCTTCTCTCTCGCCGCGGCGCCCGTGGGCGCGCGCGGCTAGAGGTGCCTGTACACGTCCGCGAGCGACATGCCCTTCGCGATCATGAGCACCTGGACGTGGTAGAGCAGCTGCGAGATCTCCTCCGCGGCCTCTTCGTCCGACTCGTACTCGGCGGCCATCCACACCTCGGCGGCCTCTTCGACGATCTTCTTGCCGATGCCGTGCACTCCGGACTCCAGTTCGGCGACGGTGCGCGAGCCGGCCGGACGGGTCTGGGCCTTCTCGCTGAGCTCGGCGAACAGTGTCTCGAAATCCTTCACGGGCTCAAGACTACTGGAGGCCGAGAGTAGGCCCGCACCGGGGCCAGTCATGTGACCGACCCCGTGTGACAAAGACGACATGCCCCGTCAGAGCGCGCGGAGGGTCGCCGCGGTGAGCAGCGCCGCCGTCGTCGCCTCGTGGCCCTTGTCCTCCTTCGAGCCCGGGAGGCCGGCGCGCTCGATCCCCTGCTCCTCGGTGTCGCACGTGAGCACGCCGAAGCCCACGGGCACGCCGGTGCGCACGCTCACGTCGGTGAGGCCCATCGTCGCGGCCTCGCACACGTACTCGAAATGCGGCGTCCCGCCACGGATGACGACGCCGAGCGCGACCACGGCGTCGTGCGTCTCGGCGAGCTTCCCGGCGGCCACCGGCAGCTCGAAGCTGCCGGGGACGCGGACGACGGTCGGCGAGGCGATTCCCGCCTCCTCCGCGGCGCGCAGGGCGCCGTCGAGGAGACCGTCCATGATCTGCGTGTGCCAGCTTGCAGCGACGACGGCGAGCCGAAGCGTTGCAAGCTCGGGGTTGTCAAGGGACAGGGTGGGGGCGCCGTAGCCGCTCATGCAGAATGGTTCCTTCGTCTGGGGTTGGGTCTTGGGGGATGGATCGTGGGTCGAGCGCGAGCGGGGCCAGTTGACAGGGCCAGGCGCCGTCAGTCGGCCTCGCCGATGGCCCGAAGGCCGGCCGGTTCGGCAGCGAGTTGGAGCAGGTGGTCCATGCGGTCCCTCTTGGTCTGCAGGTAGCGGAGATTCTCGACGCGCGAGGGCACCTCGGTCGGGACCATCTCGACCACGTGCACGCCGGCCTTCGCCAGACGCCGCTTCTTGTCGGGATTGTTGCTCAGAAGCCGAATGTGCGTCAGGCCCATCTCGGCGAGGATCTGGGCCGCGGCCCTGTAGGAGCGGGCATCCACCGGCAGTCCAAGCTGCTCGTTGGCCTCAACCGTGTCGAAGCCGGCCTCCTGGAGGGCATACGCCTTGATCTTGTTCGCGAGTCCGATGCCGCGGCCTTCCTGGCCGCGCAGGTACAGGAGCGTTCCTCCCTCGGCGCCGATGAGTCCCAGCGCATAGGCGAGCTGCTCGCCGCAGTCGCACCGGTAGGACCCGAAGACGTCACCCGTGAGGCATTCCGAGTGCAGCCTCACGAGGGGCGCAACACCCGCCGCGGGCGACTCGGGCGAGCTCACCGCCAGGTGCTCGGCCCCTGTCTCCTCGTCAGTCCACGCCTGGGCGACGAAATCGCCGAATGCCGTGGGCAGCTTCACGATCGGGCCCCCCGAGACTGGGTGGGGATGTTGGGGGCGCGCCGCCGGTGTCGGGGAAGGACTCTTGCTCATCGCTCTCCTCCTTGCGCGGTCCGCCTGGCGGCCACGTAGTCCACGAGGTCCTCGATCGAGATGAGCGGGCAGCCGTGCTCGTCCGCGAACCCCCGCAGCGCTGGAAGCCGCATCATCTCGCCGTCGTCATGCACCACTTCGGCGATCACCCCCACAGGGGCGAGACCTGCGAGACGGCACAGCTCCACCGCCGCCTCGGTGTGGCCCTGACGGACCAGTACACCTCCGTCAACCGCACGCAGCGGGAAAATATGCCCCGGCCGGGTGAAGTCGGAGGGAGCCGACGTGGCGTCCGCGAGGGCCGCGACGGTGTTCGCGCGGTCCGTCGCGCTGATGCCCGTGGTGATTCCCGCGCGCAGGTCGCACGAGACGGTGTAGGCGGTCCCCTTGGCGTCCTGGTTGACCTCCACCATGGGCGGGAGCTCGAGCCGTTCAGCCGTCTCCCCCGGCATGGGCACGCAGATCACGCCGGACGAGTAGCGGATGGTCCAGCCCATGAGCGCCGGGGTCGCGTGCTGGGCGGCGAAGATAATGTCGCCCTCGTTCTCGCGGTCCTCGTCGTCGACGACAAGGACCGGCCGACCGTCCCGGAGTGCATCGACGGCGGCCTGGACCGGTTCGAGCCTGATGCCGTGCAGCGTATCGGTCATCGCTGGGCCCCCTGTCCGTCGAAGGCAAGGAGGCGGGCCGTGTACTTAGCGAGCACGTCGACCTCGAGGTTCACCGCGCCGCCCAAGGGCTTCGCGCCGAGGCCGGTCTCCGCGAGGGTCGCTGGGATGAGTCCCACTTCGAACCACGGGGACTCCGCGCCGGCCTCGCTGACGGCCGTCACTGTCAGTGACACACCGTCGACCGCGATGGAGCCCTTCTCGGCGATGTACTTTGCAAGGTCCGCCGGAACGGAGAACCGCAGGCGGTTCCAGTTCTCGAGCGGCTCCCGCTCGAGAAGGGTGCCGACACCGTCGACGTGCCCCTGCACCACGTGGCCGTCGAGACGCCCGCCTGCGGGGACGCAGCGCTCGAGATTGACCTGGTCTCCGGCCTTGCGCCCGCCGATCGTGGTCCGGACGAGGGACTCCCCCATGACGTCGACGGTAAAGCGGTGCCCGTCATTCGTGACGGCAGTGAGGCAGCAGCCGTCGACGGCGATCGAACCGCCGAGCGGCAGGTCCCGCGCGAGCGTCGGGGCAGTGAGCGTCAGGACGGCACTCTCGCCGCTGCTGTGGACCTCTTCGATCGTGCCGCGCTCGGCGATGATTCCGGTGAACATCAGTGGATCTCCTTGGATGACAGGGTGGTAGCCGGCGCGGCGGCCGGGAAGAGGTGGAGCCTGAGGTCGTTGCCCAGCCGCCGTACGGCGCCACCGTCCGACTCGTCCCAGTCCCAGTGCTGGGCGTCGGCGAGCGTGTGCACGCCGATGTCACTCACGGCGTTCTTGCCCGAGCCCAGGATCGTGGGGGCCTGGTAGACGATGAGCTCGTCGACGAGGCTCGCGCCGAGGAACGCGGCGATGATGCGCGCGCCGCCCTCGACCATGACGTGGCGGACGCCGAGGCTGAAGAGCGTCTCGAGCGCCTCCGCCGGGTCCTGCGTGCGCAGGTGCACGAACTTCCCGTCGGTTCCGCGGACTGCGGCGCCCTCAGGGACGTCGCGCAGTCCCATGACGGCCCGCAGCGGCTGGTGGGCCAGGAGGGAACCGTCAGTGTCCCGGGCCGTGAGCCTCGGGTTGTCCACGGCCACCGTCTGGCTGCCGACGAGAATGGCGTCGATCAGCGAGCGTGTGGCGTGATTGTCCGCAAGGGACTGCGGGCAGGTGATCCACTGGCTCGTGCCGTCCTCGGCGGCAATCCGCGAGTCGAGCGTCTGCGCGAGGTGGAGTGTCACGAAGGGGCGGCGTGACGAGACAGCGCCCAGCCACCGACGATTGAGTTCGGTCGCCTCGTCGGAGCGTACGCCCTTGACCACTTCAATGCCGGCCGCGCGGAGCGTCTCGGCACCACCGCTCGCGGCGGCGTGCGGATCGTCGATCGCGTACACGACACGGGAGACCTGTGCCGCTATGAGTGCCTGTGCGCACGGTCCGGTGCGCCCTGTGTGGTTGCAGGGCTCGAGCGTCACATACATGGTGGCGCCGGCAAGGTCTGTGCCCTCGCGCGCCGCAGTGGCGATCGCATCCGCCTCTGCGTGGGAGGTCCCGGCACCCCGGTGCCAGCCCGTCGCGAGGACCGCACCGTCGCGGCCGACGGCGACCGCTCCCACGAGCGGGTTGACCCCCCGCACGCCGCGCGCAGCGAGGGCAAGAGCCTGGTCCATGAATGTCAGATCGGCGTCGACGACCGAAAGGGTCGTGTCCGCGGCCCTCATACGACCACCACCGCCTCATGGCGGGGCATGCCGCCAAGGGCCATCGCGAGACCGGAGTCTTTTCCGACCACCTCGCGGGGCAGCAGCTTGGATCCCCCCACGGGGATCTGCGCTGTCAAGAGCCACTGCATGAAGTCCATCGCAACCATCCTTCCCTTCACCGCAGCGGCTCCGGGGTTGCGACAGAAGCGATACGCCACATTCGGCGCACCGCGGACTGCACGTGCTTCTCCCATCCAGACTTTGACTGTCGGTGCCGGAATTCCACCGGCTCAACCAGCCTCCCGCTCTGTGACAAGCAGGATGCCGGGTCGCGGACTATCACCGCCGGTTCGGACTTTCACCGACCCCGGAGCACGTTCTTCATTGGTACAGGCGTCTGGTCAAGTGTTTAATGACAGTTCAACCAAACGGCCATCTACATTGTGCCACACGCCGCGCAGTGGTGAAGTGCGGACAGTCACAATAAGCCCCGAAGGGCGGCCTCAGGCCTTGGACGCGCTCACTGCAAGCCCGCGAAGCCGGCGAATGGCGTCCGCCGGGTCCTGCGCGCCGTAGACCGCCGAGCCCGCGACGAACACCTCGGCGCCGGCTTCCGCCGCCCGCTCGATGGTCGCAGCGGAGATGCCGCCGTCGACCTGGATGGCCACCTTCGCGTCTGAGCCGTCAACCGCGGCGCGGGCACGCCGGATCTTCGGCAGCGTGACATCGAGGAAGGACTGCCCTCCGAACCCCGGCTCGACCGTCATGATCAGCAACAGGTCGAGTTCGCCCAGCATGTCGAGGTAGGGCTCGACGGCGGTCGCCGGGCGCAGTGCCATTCCCGCCCTCGAGCCCCTCGCCCGCAGCTCGCGCGCGAGCTTGATGGGTGCCGTGGCAGCCTCGGCGTGGAAGGTGACAGACGCGAGGCCCAAGTCCGCGTACAGCGGTGCCCACCGGTCGGCGTCGGCAATCATCAGGTGCGCATCGAGCGGGATCGGACTGACGGCCTGGATCCGCTCGACGATGGGGAGGCCGAGGGTGAGGTTGGGCACGAAGTGGTTGTCCATGACATCGACGTGCACGGCGTCCGCCGTGGAGATCCTCGCAAGCTCCGCCTCGAGGTTGACGAAGTCGGCCGAGAGGATGCTCGGGTGGATGCAGCAGGTCACTGGGGACTCCTTCATCGACGACGGTCCGCCGGACGCGTGGCGGCCGGCAGCTTGCGGAACAGGGCCAGGAACATCGCGTCGGTGGCGTGGACGTGCGGCCAGAGCTGGGCCGTGCCGTCGTGGCCGGCTCCAAGCGGGTGGAGCGCGACGGCGTCGAGGGCGGCTCCCGCGTCGAGGAGCTCGATGTCGTCGCGCCGTCTGAGGGCATCCGCGACGACCACGGTAGTCTCCGCGGGGTGGGGGGAACACGTCACGTAGCCCACCACGCCGCCGGGAGCCGTCGCATCAATCGCCGACTCGAGGAGGGCCCGCTGGAGCGGGCCGAGCTCTGCGAGGTCATTGGGCGAGCGGCGCCACCGCGACTCGGGGCGCCGGCGGAGGGCGCCTAGGCCCGTGCACGGGACGTCGGCGATCACCCGGTCGAACTGACCCGGATGCTCGGTCCCGAGGGTGCGTCCATCGCCGGTGTGGACCTCCCACGCGTCCGCGGGAACCGGGTGCAGGGCCTTGCGGACGAGCTCGGCCCGGTGCGGCAGCACCTCGTTGGCAAACAGGGTGGCGCCGCGCTCGGCTGCAAGGGCACCGAGCAGCGCGGCCTTCCCGCCTGGCCCGGCGCACAGGTCGAGCCATCGCTCGGGCCTGCGCCCGGAGTCCTGCGGGGGTTCATCCAATGGTGCGGCGGCGACAGCACGGGCCACGAGCTGCGAACCGACGTCCTGCACGCGCAGTGTCCCGTCACGTACCGCGGACCACCGTCCGAGGTCGCCTCCGCCAGACAGCGCTGACCCTTCGACGAGGTCGCCGGTGCGGGCACCCCCATCGAGTGCTTCGTCAAGCGTCCCGATGCCCGGAAGCGCGACGAGATTGACCACGGGCGCCGCGTTGTCCGCCTCGAGCAGGTCCGAGATCTCGTCCGCACCGCGGCCGTGGGCCACGAGGGACTGCCTCAGGGCGCGCACGATCCACCCCGGGTGGGAGTACCTCAGTGCGTCCCGTTCCGTCGCATCCGGCTGCGCAGACTCAAGCTCGGCGAGCCATTCGTCGAGCTCCTTCTCGCTGACGCGCCGGAGCACGGCGTTGACCAGTGAGGCCGGACCTGCGCCCACGACGGCGCGGGTGAGCGCAACAGTCTGGTTGAGTGCGGCGTGCGGCGGGACGCGCATCCCGAGGAGCTGATGGGTACCGAGACGCAGGACGTCCAGGACGGCGGGATCGAGCTGGCCCAGCGGACGGTCGACGTTCAGGGCAAGGATCGCGTCATACGTCCCCTGGCCGCGCAGGGCTCCGTAGGCGAGCTCCGTTGCGAACCCTGCGTCCCGGCGGTCCAATCGATGATGGCGGATCCGCTGGGGCAGGACGAGGTTCGCGTAGGCGTCGTCCCGCGAGACTGCGCGCAGCACCTCGAACGCCACGAGCCGCGCCGGGTCCGCCGCGCGCGAGCGCTGGCTCGGAGCCTGCTCGCTGAAGCGGCGCGGTGCGGCCCCGCCACGGTTGCGCTCCCGGCCCTGGGCGTCCCGACGAGGGTCCCGACGGCGCTCGCCGTCGCCTCCGGACCGAGCCCTCCCCCGGTCGCGTGGTTCCCCGCGTTCGCTCATCCCAGAACCGTCCCTTCGATGTCTCCCGCTCCGCGGGCCCAATCTGACGCGGGCATCATCTTCTTCCCGGAGGGTTGGACCCGCGTGAGCTCGAGCGCGTGAGTGCCGGTTCCCACGACGACTGCCCTGCCCGCCCAGGCCAGTCTGCCCGGAGGGACACCCTGGATGTCCGGCCTGAGTCGGGGCGGCGCGAGCTTCAGCCGCGCTCCGTCAAGGAGCGTCCACGCGCCCGGCTCAGGAGTGACCCCGCGGGCACGGCGGTGCAGCGCGACCGCCGGGAGGCTCCACTCGAGTCGTCCGTCGTCGAGGGTGAGCTTCGGGGCGTACGTCGGCTCGCCGGTCTGGGGACGGGGCTCCAGGCGCCCGGCGTCAATACCCGAGATGGTCTGGGCGAGAAGTTCGGCCCCGCTCTCGGCGAGCTCGGCAAGGAGCTCACCGCTTGTGGCCTCCGGTCCTGGCGTGAGGACGAGGGTCCCGTAGACAGGTCCGGTGTCGAGGCCCTCCTCGAGCCGGAACGTGCTGGCGCCGACCACGTCATCGCCGTGGATGACGGAATACTGGAGCGGGGCCGCTCCGCGCCATGCAGGCAGCAGCGAGAAGTGCAGGTTGATCCAGCCGTGGGCGGGCACAGCGAGGGCGGCGGGCGGAATGATCCCGCCGTACGCCACGATCGCCGCGGCGTCAGGGTTCCAGGCGGCGAGTTGTGCCGTGGCCTCGTCCGTGACGCGGCTGGCCTTGAGCAGCGGTAGGCCGAGGGCCTCGGCCCGGGCGGCGACCGGCGACGGCGTGAGGACCCGCCTGCGGCCGACTGGTGCGTCGGGCCGTGTGAGCACTCCGACGATCTCGTGGCCGGCCTCGACGAGTCGGTCCATGGACGGTACCGCCACTTGCGGCGTTCCCGCGAAGAGGATCCTCATGTGCGGGCGCCTGCCCCGAATGAGGCTCCTGGTGCCACTTGCCCGGCCCCGAAGGCGGAGCCGACGTGGGCGGAGCGCTTGGCCAGGGTCGCATCGACCGTGGAGTTGTAGTTGATGGACCGCATAGACCGCAGGGCAGCCCTACGGTCTTCGCCCTCGAGCCGGTCCGGGAACAGGACGCCGTCGAGATGGTCCGTCTCGTGCTGGGCGATGCGTGCGAGCAGTCCGTCGGCATCGAACTCGACCGGATTTCCATCGACGTCAAACCCTGCAACCTTGGCGCGCGCCCGGCGTCGGACGGGGAACGCCACGCCAGGGATGCTCAGGCACCCTTCGATCGCATCGTCCTGGAAATCCTCCGAGAGCGTCAGGACGGGATTGACCACATGACCGCGCTCGCCAGCCATCTGGTAGGTGAAGACCCGCTGGCTCACGCCCACCTGTGGCGCCGCGAGGCCGGCGCCCTCGACATCCTCCATCGTCTCGAGCATGTCGTCGACGAGGCGCTTGAGGACGGGGCCGAAGTCCGTCACGGGCTCCGCGACCGTGCGGAGCACGGGGTCGCCGATGATCCTGATGGGCAAGACGGCCATGGCGGATGCCTTTCTCGGGCGGACTGCGTACACCAAGCACTTGTGGGTACGGGAAGAGCTGGGCACCGTGTGAATGCCCCTCAAGTCTAGGCGGGCGGGCTCACGACGCCGACGCGCCAGGGGGCGGGGGAAGCGGCAGCAAGGTGTGCCCGGCAGACGCAGCGTCAACCCGTGCCCCCCACACGCGCCGCAGCTGGCAGAAGGTCAGCCAGTGGTGCCGCCGCACGTCGGGGTTCACCCGGACGGCCGCGTACTCGGTCTCCCCCACGGCGACAGCGATGAGCAGCGGATCCTCGCCGTAGGCCCAGGGCTCCCACGTGCCGGCTTCGGCATCGACAAGGCTCTCCTCGGCCTTCATGCCCGCGACGAGCTGCATGGCGACCTTGTCGTCGAGCGCCTTGACTCGGCCGTCGCGCGAGGTTCCCTTCGTCTTGTAGTCCACGAGGCACACGCGGCCGTTGATCCGTGCCACAAGATCGAGGGTGCCCGCATAGCCGAGGGTGTGATTCCATACCGTGAGCTCCGCCGCGAGGGGCTCGACCTCGAACGTCTCCCACCAGCGGTCCATGCTCTCGGCAAACCCCTCTTCCCCATGCTCCCGGAGCGCTTCCCGCGTCTCCTCGACGCGATGTTGGCGCCCGAGCGCGCGCAGGGCAAGCTGCTCGCCATAGGAATGGACCCGGTCCCCGCGCTCGGCCGCGGAGCGTGCGTAAGCCTCGGAGGCATCCACTGCGGTCCGCACGAGCCGGCGCATCTGCGCGGGGTCCGCGAGCACATCCCGGAGGTCGGGATGGTCCGCGACGTGCTTCGCCGCCATATAGCTGCGCCAGCCGTCGAGTTCGACTGGCTGCTGTGCGATGACCGTGGTGATTGACGGCACGGTCGGCGGTTCGTGGGACGAACGCCGGTACATGCGTCCGAACCCGTCAGGGGAGGCTACTGCGAGTTCCGGGGCTGTCATGCGGCCACCCTTTCACGACGGTCCGACAGTCTACGGACGAGCACGCTAGACGCCGGAGACCTGGCCTGCCGGCGCGGCCCGGCGGGCCTGCGAAAAGCAACAGGACCCCCGGACGCGGTCCGGGGGTCCTGAACGTGGGCGATACTGGGTTCGAACCAGTGACCTCTTCGGTGTGAACGAAGCGCGCTACCACTGCGCCAATCGCCCGCTGCCACCAGCACGGTCCTACCGGCCTGCGGCGCTATCCGACTCTAGCCCAGAAGCGCCCCGGCCGCCAAATCCCGAGGGCGCATCGCGACCTTCCAGAAAGGGCCGCGCGGATTTGTGCATTGCCTAGCGGTCCGATAAAGTCGTTACTCGTTGAAGCGCGCCTTGGAGCCGGAAAAGAGATCCCCTGGGAGTCTCTTCTTGCCCAGCGCACTGGAACACCCTGCGGACGTAGCTCAGTTGGTAGAGCACCACCTTGCCAAGGTGGATGTCGCGAGTTCGAGTCTCGTCGTCCGCTCGCAGGACACTGTCGAAGCATCTTCGTGATGCCTACACGGTGGGGTGGCCGAGAGGCGAGGCAGCGGCCTGCAAAGCCGTATACGCGGGTTCGAATCCCGTCCCCACCTCGGTGGACAACCTGCTTCCTCACGGGAGTGAGGGCGATTGGCGCAGCGGTAGCGCGCTTCCCTGACACGGAAGAGGTCACTGGTTCGATCCCAGTATCGCCCACGGAGGAGCCCTGCGCTCCCCCTGCGGACGTAGCTCAGTTGGTAGAGCACCACCTTGCCAAGGTGGATGTCGCGAGTTCGAGTCTCGTCGTCCGCTCAGGAACCTCACAATTGAACACGGGCGATTGGCGCAGCGGTAGCGCGCTTCCCTGACACGGAAGAGGTCACTGGTTCGATCCCAGTATCGCCCACGGACCCAACGGCGCCCCTCGGGGCGCCGTTCTGCATTCCCGACGAAACTCGCGTCATACTGGCCGCCCCGGAGTCTCCCACCTGTCGGCGGCCACGCGCCGCGCCGCTCCCGGCCGTCCGCTGACAGCGCAACCCCCCTCGCGCCCCAGTGGTTGGATTGGGCGCGGTGCGTGGCTACCATCTACCACAGGAGGGGCGATGTGGCCCCGGTGGCATGAAGGGAGGTGGCCGTGTCTTTTCTCGACGACATCAAGGGCAAGGCTGAGGAACTCATCGGCGGCAATGCCGACGCTGTGAAGGGCGGCATCGAGAAGGCCGGTGATTTCATCGACGAGAAGACCGGTGGAAAGCTCGCCGATCAGGTCGATGGAGTCCAGCAGGCCGCCTCCGAATTCGTGGGAGGCTTGGGTCACGCAACGCCGTGACCGCACCGACCGATGCCGCGCCTGCGCACGAATCCGCGCCCGTCGCGGAGCCGTCCGCGCCAGCTGAGGCCGCCGTCGAAGGAGCCTGAGCAGCCCGAAATCGTCACTGGGTGCCGGTACCGCCGCGAGGCGGGACCGGCACTTGGCGTTTGAGGTCAGGAGGGCTCGTGGCTCTGGCCCTCGCGGGCCAAGGCGGTGAGGCGCGAGACAGCGCGGAAGTACTTCTTCATGTAGCCGCCGGCCATCATCTCGGCAGTGAAGAGCTGATCGAACGGCACGCCCGAAGCCAGGATCGGCACATCCTTGTCATAGAGCCGGTCGGCGAGGACTACGAAGCGCAGCGCCGTAGCCTGGTGTTCGATGGTGTGGACGTCCTTCCACACGATCCCGTCGATCCCGTCGATGAGCTGGCGGTAGCGGCTCGGGTGGACTCCGGCGAGATGCTTCAAGAGTGCTCCGAAGTCGTCGACGGCGACCAGCCCGCCGTCGAACTCGGCATTCATCCGGGCGTCGAGCTCGCCGGTGGACAGCGGCGCCGGCGCCGCCGGCAGCCCCCGGTGGCGGTAGTCCTCGCCGTCGATGCGGACGACGTCGAACTGCTCGGCCAGGACTTGGATTTCGCGCTGGAAATCGACGGCCGCGAAGCGGCCCTCACCGAGAGAACCGGGAAGCGTGTTCGACGTCGCCGCGAGCTTGACGCCGGCGTCGGCCAGTTCGCGCATGAGTCGGGACATGAGGACGGTATCGCCCGGATCGTCGAGCTCGAACTCGTCGATGCACACGAGCCGGTAGGAGCTCAGGGCCTCCACGGTCTTGCGGAACGAAAGGGCACCGACCAGGTTCGTGTATTCCACGAACGTGCCGAAGGCCTTGGGCCCCGGCGCTGAGTGCCACAGAGAGGCGAGGAGATGGGTCTTGCCCACGCCGAATCCGCCGTCGAGGTAGATGCCCGCGCGCCCCTTGGGCTTGGAGCCGAAGAGCTTGGCGAAGAGCCCGCCATTGGAGACGGTGATGCCGTCGCCGAAAGCCTCGAGGGCCTTGACTGCGGCGGTCTGGCTTGGCTGGGCGGGATCCGGCCGGTAGCTGGAGAAGGAGACGTCGCCGAAACGCGATGAGGGGTGCAGGCCGGTCAGGAGCTCTTCGACGGACGCTCGAGGCGTGCGGGTGGTGAGGTGTTCGACAGTCGCCAAAGAATCCGTCCGTGGTCAAGGGGTCGCAGGGCCACCGGACAGCATATCGCGGCCACCGCCGCACGCGGCCGGTCTGTGCTCAACGGCACAGGGCCACGATCGGCCCTCGGCGCACAACCGATGTTGCGCTGCGTGACTCCCAGCGAGACCACGCTGGAGCCATGGGCCGCGGCCCATGGCTACGCTTGAGGGGACCACTCAGGAGCGCGGTCCAGGACGTCTGTCCACGGGAGGCGAACGCCCGCCGTGACGAACCGCGCGCCCTGGCTCAGCCGAGCGAAAGGCACACCATGGGCTACCCAGTCGACAGCAGCGAGAAGTTCGCCGCCTACGCACATCCCGAGCGTCTCGTCTCCACCGAATGGCTCGCCGAGCAGCTCGCCGCCGGCGCGGCCGCGAGCGGCAGGCTCGTCGTCGTGGAATCGGACGAGGACGTGCTGCTCTACGAGACAGGCCACATCCCCGGTGCGGTCAAGATCGACTGGCACACGGACCTGAACGACGAAGTCGAGCGCGACTACGTCGAGGGCCCCGCGTTCGCCGAACTCCTCGCCGCCAAGGGCATCTCCCGGGACACGACCGTGGTCATCTACGGTGACAAGTCCAACTGGTGGGCCGCATACGCGCTCTGGGTGTTCACCCTGTTCGGCCATGAGGACGTCCGTCTCCTCGACGGCGGCCGCGACAAGTGGATCGCAGAGGGCCGCGAGCTCACGACCGAGGCGCCGGCTCCCGCGCGAGGCGACTATCCCGTCGTCGCCCGCAACGACACCCCGATCCGTGCGTTCAAGGACGACGTCCTCGCGCACCTCGGCAAGCCGCTCATCGACGTCCGCTCCCCCGAGGAGTACTCGGGCAAGCGCACCCACATGCCGGCCTACCCGGAGGAGGGCGCCCTCCGCGGCGGCCACATCCCGACTGCGGCGTCGATCCCGTGGGCCCGTGCGGCCGCCGAGGACGGCACGTACAAGTCGCGCCAGGAGCTCGAGGACCTGTATCTGGGCGAGGCCGGGCTCACGGCGGGCGACGACGTCGTGGCGTACTGCCGCATCGGCGAGCGCTCGAGCCACACGTGGTTCGCGCTCAAGTACCTCCTCGGCTTCGACACCGTGCGCAACTACGACGGCTCGTGGACCGAGTGGGGAAACGCTGTGCGCGTGCCGATTGTGAAGGGCGAATCGCGAGGCACCTGGCCGCTCAGCTGAGGCGCGGCAATCCTGCGGCCCCGATCGGAGAGGCGGAAAGGGCGGCCTGGCCGCTCAGCTGAGGCGCGGCAATCCTGCCGCCCAACCATGAGGCCCGGCAATCCGGAGTCACACAAGGCCCTGCCGACGGCGAACACACGCCGTTCGGTGGGGCCTTGCGCGTAGGCTGGAGGAGATGAGCACGAATACCATTCCCACTGCGCTGGCGGAGATCGTCGGCGACTTCCAGGCCGTGGACGAGCGCGACCGGCTCCAGCTCCTCCTCGAGTTCTCGCGCGCTCTCCCCGAGCTCCCCGAGCGGCTCAAGGACCACCCCGAGATGCTGGAGCAGGTCGTGGAGTGCCAGTCTCCCCTGTTCATCGCCATCGAGTCGGAGCCCGCCCCGGAGGGGACGCCGGCGCAAGCTGGTCCGGTGGTGCGGCTCTTCTTCTCGGCCCCACCGGAGGCCCCCACGACCAGGGGCTTCGCCTCGGTCCTCCACGAGGGTCTCGACGGGCTCACTGCCGCCGAGATCCTCGCTGTCCCGGATGACATGCCCGAGGAGCTCGGCCTCACGCGACTCGTAAGCCCCCTGCGGATGCGCGGCATGTCGGCGATGCTCGGCCGGATCAAGCGCAAGGTGCGCGGAGAGTGCCCTCTAGGCTGACGTGGCTAAGAAGTCCAAGGAACCCCATGGCCCGGGCACGCCGGCCACGACGGCGCTCGACGTCGCCGGGGTCGCCTACACAGCGCGCTCGTACGCCCACGATCCCTCGGCCGTGAGCTACGGGCTCGAGGCGGCCGAGGCCCTCGGGGCAGACCCCGCCCGTGTGTTCAAGACGCTCATGGTCGAGGTCGCGTCGAGCAGCGGTAGCCTGCTGTGCGTCGCCGTGGTGCCCGTGATCGGGAGCCTGGACCTGAAAGCCGCCGCCGCCGCATTCGGAGCCAAGAAGGCGGCTATGGCCGATCCTGCTGCGGCTGAGCGCCGGACCGGCTACGTGCGGGGCGGCATCTCCCCGCTCGGGCAGCGCCAGTCCTCGCCCACGGCCATTGACGACTCGGCGCTCGAGCACGAGACGGTGCTCGTCTCGGGTGGGCGGCGCGGCTTCGACATCGAACTCGCGCCGGCGGACTTGGTGCGGCTCACCGGCGCCGTCGTCGCCCGGCTGCGCACCGCCGGCTGACCGGCACGACCGGCTGAACAACGGCGAACGCCCTACTCGGTGCGCCCCGGCACCCTGCGAGGCGCGAGTACGTCCGCCAGCCACGAGCGCACGGTGGTCTCCCAGCGTTCCGGGTCCACGTTCCACTCCTTCGTGTGCCGCGCATGCCTGAACGTCTCGAGCGTGACCATCTCGGGGTTGCGCTTCGCTAGCTCGAGCGAGGGACCCACTGGCACGAAGTCGTCGTCGACGCTGTGCAGCACGAGGGTGGGGGTACGCAGTTCGACGGCGCGCGAGACCCAGTCCATGGCCCGGAAGTCGAGCGGGGCGGCGAGGCCCGTGAGGCGTCTGCCCCACGGCTGCCCGAGGAGGAGCTGCCCGAGCCGCCCGACCCCCGAGGGGATGCGGTTGAGACGGGCCTGGTACGCAAGCACATCCACCCAGTCCACCACCGGAGCGTCGAGCACGAGCGCGCGCACGTGCTCGCGGAGCATCGAGGAATCGGCGGTGCGCAGGCTGATGGCCCCGCCCATGGACCAGCCGAAGAGCACGACGTCGCGCGCACCGGCGTCGAGCGCGTACTGGATCGCGACTTCGACGTCGCGCCACTCGGTCATGCCGAGGCCGTACCGCCCGTCCGGCGTCGAGGGTGCCTCGCCGTCGTTGCGGTAGGAGATGAGCAGGCTCGGCATCCCGAGCGCGTGGGCGCTCGTCACGGCCCGCAGCCCTTCGCCCCTCATGGCGCCCCGGCCGTGGACCATGATGGCCCACGTCGACCGCGGGTCGGCCGCCGGAACATGCCAGGCCGGCGCCGAGCCGACGTCCAGCGGGAGCATGACGTCCTCGTACTCGAGACCCACATCCGCAGGGGAGCTGAAGACGTAGCCGCTCCAGCGCGCCCGCACCGCCTTCGTGACATCGCCCGCGTACTCCGCGAGGACCCGGCGCGTCACGGTCGACTCCTCGGGCGTGAAGTCCTCGAGGGGCCCGAGGCGAACATGGCCGGCCCCACGGTCGAAGAAGAGGCTGTACTCGCCGTCGATCCGTGTCTCCCCGGTGGCCCGGAGGATGACCCGGCGCGCCGAGCCCTCGCCCTGGACGGCGAGGACCTCCTCGTCCTCTGCCTTGATCCGCTCGGGCGTGATGATGCGTCGGGCAAAGTACGCGGCGAGCGCCGAGCTCGACGCCGCCGCCGCGGACGCGAGCGCGAGTGCGCCGCCGGCGCCGAGGAGTGCCCAGACTGTGCGCGGGAGGGGCTCTGATGCGGAGCGCCTGACCGCGGACGGCTGTGGCAAGGACGGCTGCGGCAAGAGCAGGTGCGGCAAGGACGACGGCGCGCTGGTCACTCGGTCGGGCATGGACCCATTGTGGCAAACGCCAGGCGGTCGCGGCGCCCAGCAGGGCCGGAGAGGACGCCACACCCCGTGCGGGAGCACGCCTCTCCCCCGCAGTACCCGCGCTGGCCTAGTCTGTGTTCATGAGCGCCCCGATCCTCATCCTGACCGAAGTTGCCCTAGGCCCGAGCGAGCGGGAGGCCGTCGAGGGCCTGCTGGCCAGTGGTGCCGCCGCGCTCGAGGTCCTCGTCCCCGCCGGACGCAAGCGCCGGCTCGTCATCGACTTCCTCGACCACCTCTCGATGCTCGAGTTCTCCAAGGCCGTCGGTGGACTCTCCGCTGGCGGCCCCGCGCCCGAGGTGGCGCGTTCGGTCGCCCAGACCGCTCTCGATACCTCGATCGCGGCCCTCCAAGGCCTCGGAACCGGCGTGACAGGCAGCATCATCGAGGGCGACCCCGTTCAGGCGCTGGCCGACAAAGCCGCAGCGACGGGGGCGGAGCAGGCCGTAGTCGTGACGCTCCCCCACGCGATCGAGGACACGTTCCATACGGACTGGGCGAACCAGGCCCAGCGGAAGATCGGCATCCCGGTACTGCATCTCTACGCCGGAACGGGATTCATCGGCGACTCCTGAGCGTTGGAGTGTGCATGGACACCACATCAGACTCCACGCCTGACGCCTCCGCCACGGACGTCCAGGGAAAGGTCCAGCGGACCGATGCCGAGTGGCGTGCCCAGCTCACGCCGGACGAGTACCGCGTGCTCCGCGAGGCCGGTACCGAGCGGGCCTACACGGGAGAGTACTGGGATACGCACACGAAGGGCTCCTACCGTTGCCGCGCGTGCGGCGCAGAGCTCTTCACGAGCACCACGAAGTTCGATTCGCATTGCGGCTGGCCCTCATTCTGGGCGCCGCTTGCCGATGATTCCGTCATCTACCTGCACGACCGGACCTTGGGCATGGACCGGGTGGAGGTCAGGTGCGCGACCTGCAACTCCCATCTCGGCCATGTCTTCGAGGGCGAGGGCTACGGGACGCCGACGGACCAGCGATTCTGCATCAATTCGATCTCCCTAGTGCTCGTTCCGGACGAGAGCTGAATCACACCCCCCGTTGAGGCGGGTCGCGCGCTGGCGAGGATCAGCGCGAGGCCCGCCTCCGTCGTCGCGCGTCCCCTCAAGCATAATTCTTTCTGATGCTCAAGCTATTTCAGACTCAGGCAAGCCGGTATCTCGCTACGCTCGGGGCAGCTGATAGAAAGCGAGAGTGACATGACCGCCAACGCTGTCGCGACCCCCGTCGCATCGAATCCCCTGCTCCCCGTCCAGGCCGACCCCGCCTGGCTCGCCCTCAAGGATGCTGCGATCTGCCTCCAGGGCCTCCAGTCCCAGGATGGCTCCGTGCCCGAGTCATCGGACGCCGAGCATGCCAGGGTCCTGGTCGACACGATCGTCGCCGCCGTCGCAGCCCTCGCCCCCCGCTTCCCGCACGACGCCGAGTACCTCCGGCTGCTCCAGGAGGACTTCCGCTCGTGGGCAGCCACCGGATTCGGTGTGCCCGACTTCCTCGACGCACTCGTCGCGTTCCAGCCCCAGCTTGATCGCACCGACGGCCGGCAGCACCTCGTGGTCTTCCCGATGTACACCCAGAACGGAAGCCGCAACCGTTACGTCGAGGCCGTCCTCGTGGAGGTCGTGTGGCCCGAGTTCGTCGCCGAGCTCGAGTCCGGCGCCTACAGCAACAAGCTCTTCGTTCCGATCCGCTTCCTCGACTTCACGCCCGGATATGCGACGAATTCCGCCGTCCTGTTCCCCGAGACCGTCGCGATGCGTTCGATCCCGACGTTCACGTGGGGCGCCATCTTCGCCGACCGTGAGGCCGCGCGCTTCCGCCGCGTGCTCGACGCCGCCGCGAAGGTCACGAATCTCGAGCTGCCTGCCGATGCCGCCGAGCTCGTCACGGACCAGAAGCTGGCCCAGGAGACGTTCGTGATGTGGGACCTCATCCACGACCGCACCCACATGCGCGGCGACCTGCCGTTCGACCCCTTCATGATCAAGCAGCGCATGCCGTTCTTCCTCTACTCGCTCGAGGAGCTCCGCTGTGACCTCACGGCGTTCCGCGAATCAGTCAGGATCGAGCGGGACGAGAAGGCGGCTGCCGAGGCACGCCGGCACGCGAAGCTCGTCCAGTACGCCGTGATCTTCGACAGGATCTTCCGCTTCGCCATCACGGGAGGCCGGGTCCGCAACTACGACGGGCTCGGTGGGCAGCTGCTCTTCGCATGGATGCACCAGCACCACGTGCTCCACTGGACCGACACGAAGCTTACGATCGACTGGGACCGGGTGCCCGAGGTGGTGAGCGCCCTCGGCGATTCGATCGACGAGCTGTACTGGCGTTCCATTGACCGCCCGAAGGTGGCACACTGGCTCGCAGCGTACGAGCTCGTCTCGAACACCGTGACCCCCCATCCGGCATCGAGGTGGGCCAAGGGCCCCGACGCCCTGCCGCTGACGGGGACCCCGCGCGAGATCACGGACCAGGTCCTCGACGATGAGTTCCCGCTGTCGATGTTCTACGAGGCCCTGGAGAAGAAGATGCGCTCCGTGATCGAGTCCACCGCCGGCATCACCGGCGACACCGCGCTGCCCGGCCACCCGGACGCCGCGTGAAGCCGGAGCCGACTCCGGGCCCGGGCGCGCAGGGCGCGGTCGTCGTCGTCGCTGGAGCCACCTCGGCTTCCGGGCGCGCGGCGGTCCGCGCCCTGCGCGCTGCCGGCGCAACGCCGATCGCCGTGGGCAGCGACGCCGCCCGGCTCGCCGCAGCGTTCGGGGAGCCGGGCGCGCGCGACGGCGCGGTCCCCCAGCGAACCTGCGACCTCGCCGACTTCGGGGCTGTCCAATCGCTCGCCGCGGACGTGCGTGGCGCATTCGGCGCCGTTGACGGTGTGATCCACCTCGTGGGCGGATGGCGTGGCGGCGGGACCTTCGCCGACCAGAGCGACGCAGACTGGGACTTCCTCGCCCGCGGCGGCATCACGACGCTGCGGAACACTTCCCGGGCGTTCTTCGAAGACGTCGCCGCGTCGCAGCGCGGGCGCTTCGCCATGGTGTCCTCGACGACGCTGGCCCGGCCCAGTGCCGCCAACGCGAACTACCAGGCCGCCAAGGCCGCCGCCGAGGCCTGGACGAGGTCGATGGCCCAGGGCCTCTCGCTCCTGGAGTCCGCGCGCAAGGAGGATCCGAAACCTCAGACGAGCGCCGCCGTCGTACTCGCGGTCAAAGCGCTCCTCGACGAGGCGATGCGCGCCGCCGAGCCGAACCGCCGGTTTCCCGGCTACACGCACGTCGACGTCCTGGCTGCGCGCGCTGTGGCCCTCTTCTCCGACGATGCCGCCGACGTCAACGGCTCCCGCATCGATCTGACCGCCTCATCGATCTGACCGCCTGATCCCCGCCCCGACCTTAGGCTGTGACTGTGACTTCCTTCCCCTCTGCTTCTGACGTGTCTGCGCACGCCCTGTCCCCCTCGGCCCCGGCCGGATGGCCCCTGCACGACGCCTCGGTCCGCGGCTTCGCGTCCGACAACTACTCGGGCGCCCAGCCCGAGGTGCTCGCGGCCCTCGCGGCGGCGAACGGCGGGCATCAGGTCGCCTACGGCGAGGACGAGTACACGGCGCGGCTCCAGAGCGAGATGACCGCGCTCTTCGGCGCCAGCGTCGAGGCCTACCCGGTGTTCAACGGGACGGGGGCCAACGTCGTGTCGCTCCAGTCGCTCGTGCCGCGCTGGGGCGCGGTCGTGTGCGCGACGACGGCCCACATCAACGTCGACGAGAACGGCGCCCCGGAGCGCGTGGGCGGGCTCAAGCTGCTGTCCGTGCCCGCAGAGGACGGCAAGCTCACCCCAGAGCTCATCGACCGCGAGGCCTGGGGCTGGGGCGACGAACACCGCGCACAGCCTCTCGCGGTCTCCATCACGCAGACCACTGAACTGGGCACGCGGTACTCGGTGGCCGAGATCAAGGCGATCACCGACCACGCGCACGCCCTCGGCATGAAGGTCCATATGGACGGCGCACGCCTCGCGAACGCCGCCGCCGGCCTGGCGATCCCGGTCCGGGAGTTCACCACGGACGCCGGCATCGACGTGCTCTCGTTCGGCGGGACGAAGAACGGCATGCTCTTCGGCGAGTGCGTCGTAGCCCTCAGCCCCGAGGCATCGCGGGGCCTGACGTACCTGCGCAAGATGGACATGCAGCTCGCCTCCAAGATGCGGTTCGTCTCGGCGCAGTTCCTGGCCTTGCTGGAAGACGACCTGTGGCTGCGCTCGGCCGCCCACGCCAACGCGATGGCGGCGCGGCTGCGCGCAGCGGTCGAAGGAGTTGACGGCGTAGAGCTCACCCAGGCGACCGAGTCCAACGGAGTCTTCGCGATCCTGCCCGAGGGGGTCGCGGATCGTCTGCGCGCACGGTTCCGCTTCTACGACTGGAACCCTGCACGGCGTGAGGTCCGCTGGATGTGCTCCTTCGACACGACGGAGGACGACGTGGACGCGTTCGCTGCCGCGCTCAAGGAGGAAGTGGCCCGCTAGGCGGCTCGGCCTCCCGAGCGGGCCCAGCACCCAGCTCCGGCGTGCCGCTCCCCCCAGACTCGTGGGCCCGGCGTACCCTGTGATGGTGACCGCATCAGCACATCTGCCTGCGGACTTCTTGGCCGCCCTCCGTTCCTTGCGGAGTGCCACGAGCGCGGCTCGCCCGGGGGGCCTCCGCCTCGAAGAGATCCCGGCACCCGCACGGCTCGCCAAGTACGCCGTGGCGCTCGAGGCCGACGTCATCGAGGGAGACGAAGAGCTCGCCACGGGACGCTTCATCGTCCTGCACGATCCCGAGCCGCCCGAGGTGTGGGCGGGCACGTTCCGTGTCGTGACCTACATCCGGGCGCAGCTCGAGCCGGAGATGGGCAACGATGCGCTCCTGGGCTCGGTGGCATGGACCTGGCTCGTCGAGTCCCTCGAGAAGCACCACGCCCAGTACACCGCAGCGGGCGGAACGGCCACCCGTGTGCTGTCCGAGACCTATGGGACCCTCGCAGACCGCAGCGACACGATCGACATCGAGCTGCGGGCCTCCTGGACTCCGGCCGGCCCTGATCTCACCGACCATCTCGAAGCCTGGTGTGACATGGTGGCGACGTTCGCCGGGGTGCCGCCACTCCCCGCCGGCGTCTCCGCGCTCCCCCGCCGCGGCCGCCGGGCCGAGTCCCGTTGACCGGTGAAATCCGACGACGGCGCTAGACTGGCGGAATCATGACCGCGGAGCCCCAGGACGACACCCACGAAAGCACGGGGACGGGAGCGGGCGGCGGACCGCGGACGGGCCCGGAGGCCGATCCGGACTCGGAGCCCAGCAGAGCAGTTCCGAAGGACGCTCCGCAGAGCATCGTCGTCGACGGCTTCGAAGTGCCCATCCCGGCCGTCGTCGAGCTCGACGAACCGCGCGATGGCGTTCCGCTGGTCATCTCCACCCCTGAGGGGCTCGAGCGCGCTGCCACCGCGCTGGCAGCGGGCACAGGTCCGGCAGGCGTCGACGCCGAGCGCGCCTCGGGCTTCCGCTACGGCCAGCGCGCCTTCCTGGTGCAGATCCGGCGCGATGGGGCGGGGACCTGGCTCATCGACCCCGAGGCGTTCGAGGACCTCTCAGTCATCAACGAGGCGCTCTCGGGCGTCGAGTGGATCATCCACGCCTCGACGCAGGACCTTCCCTGCCTGTCCGAGCTCGGGATGTGGCCCGATGAGCTGTTCGACACTGAGCTCGCCGCGCGTCTGGCGGGCCTTCCACGCGTGGGCCTCGCCGCCGTCGTCGAGCAGATGCTCGGGTTCGGCCTCGCGAAGGAGCATTCGGCGGCCGACTGGTCGACGCGCCCCCTCCCCGAACCCTGGCTGCGCTATGCGGCGCTCGACGTCGAGGTTCTCGTCGAACTGCGCGACGAGCTCGCGGACCTCCTCGAGTCTCAAGGCAAGCTCGGCATCGCTCAGGAGGAGTTCGCCGCGATCCTGGCCGCGGGCCTCCCCGAGCCCAAGCCCGAACCCTGGCGCCGCACGTCCGGTGTGCACCAGATCCGCGACCGTCGCGAACTTGCGGCCGTCCGTGAACTCTGGCTCGAGCGGGACGCTCTGGCCCAGAAGCGGGACATCGCCCCCGGCAAGCTCATTCCGGACTCTGCGCTCGTCGCCGTAGCCCGCGCGATGCCCACCACCGTGCCGCAGTTGCTCACCACGAAGGGGTTCCACGGACGGGCTGCGCAGCGCGAGGCACCGCGCTGGCTGAGGGCGATCTCGGCGGCGCGGCGCCTCGACGAGCTTCCCCCTCTCCACGTCTCCAGCTCGGGACCGCCTCCGCCCCGCGCGTGGGACGATCGCGACCCCGCGGCCGCCGCACGGCTCAAGACCGCCCGCCCACGCATTGCCTCGGTCGCCGAGGGCCTCGGGATGCCCACGGAGAACCTGCTGACTCCGGACTACCTGCGCCGGGTCGCCTGGCGGCCACCCGAGCCGCTCACCGATGAGTCCCTCGCCTCCGCCCTGCGGGACCTGGGCGCCCGCAAGTGGCAGATCGCGCGCGTGGTCCCCACGCTGCTCGACGCGTTCGAGCACCCCGAACCCCTCAAGCCGAAGGAGCGCGGGGCGTCCGGGGATCAATGAACCCGGCCTCATCGGCGGCGATGACCGCCTGCGTCCTGTCCCGGACCCCGAGTTTGGCGAGCACGGACCCAACGTGCGTCTTGACCGTCTCCGACGCCACGAACATCGTCGCGGCGATCTCGGCGTTTCTCATCCCTCGGGCCACCGCACGCAGCACGGCCTCCTCGCGCGGCGTGAGCCGGGCCCAGCCTTCGCCGCGTTGCGGCACCTCCTGCTCGGAGCCCTGCGCCGCGTGCGCGGCAAGGGCACGGATGGCCTCAGGGAAGACGAGACTCTCGCCCGCGGCAACTGCCTCGATGGCGGTGGCGAGTTCCTCGGGCCGGGCGCGTTTGAGCAGGAATCCCGACGCATCAGCCCGGAGCGCCGCGAAAACGTAGTCGTCGCTGCCGAACGTCGTGAGCACGAGAATCTTGGGCGGCGACGGCCGAGAGACAAGGATCCGGGTTGCCTCGATGCCGTCGATTCCCGGCATCCGCACATCCATGAGCACGACGTCGGGCCGGACCTCGCGCGCGACGCTCACCGCCTCCGCGCCGTCCGCGGCCTCGCCCACAACGTCGATCCCCCCGGCCGCGGCGAGCAGGGCCCGCAGGCCCGAGCGGACCAGCGCGTCGTCGTCCGCGAGCACCACCGTCACCATGGGTCTCCGCCCTCCATCCGGTCTCCTCTGTCGCCCAGCGGCAGGGCACCGACCACCGTCCACGTCCCGTCGCTCCGGCCCGCCTCGAGGCTGCCTCCCCGAAGGAGCACCCGCTCGCGCAGGCCGAGCAGTCCCCGGCCCGTGGACGGCGTGCCGGGCCTCGCGCACACGAGCGTGCCCGGGTCAGAGGGGTTCGTGACACGGATCCGCAGCCACGCGCCGTCGAGCGCGAGCCACACGTGGGCCACCGGCTCGGCGCCGTGCCGCAGCGCGTTCGTCAGTGCCTCCTGGACCATCCGGTACGCCTCGCGGGACGCCCCCGCCGGCAGCGCGCCAGTCCGGCACGCGCGATCGGCGGTCAGGTGGACGGTGAGGCCCGCGGCGCTGAACGTGGCAACCAGCTCGTCGAGCTGCGCGAGCCCGGGCGGTTCAGCCAGCGTGCCCGAGGCCTGGGGGCTTCCCGGGTCGCGGAGCACCGCGAGCGCGGCGTCGAGCTCCCCCTGGGCCCGGCGCCCGGTCTCCTCGACTGCTGTGAGCGCCGCGTAGGCCGCGCCGGGATCAGTGCCGAGCTGGGCCCGTGCCGCGGCCGCTTGGAGCGTCGTCACGGTGAGCGCGTGGCCGATCGAGTCATGGAGTTCGCGGGCGAGGTGGTTCCTTGCCGCGGCGGCGCGGGCCTCGCGTTCGGCGAGAGCCACCCGCTGTCCCGCGGAGGGCCCGAGCAGGAACGCCGCCCATCGGGGCAGCTGCGATACGACCACGGTCAGGAGCGCCGCCGAGGCGAGCGTGCCCGCGGACAGCAGCACCGCCGTCGTGCCCGTACCGACGCCCTCGAGCAGGCCTGGGATCAGGCCGGGGCCGCCGCCCAGCGCGTCGACGGCGACCGCAGCGGTCGCGGGGAGGAGAATCACGAGGAAGACCGCCGCGAGGAACCCTGTGGCGAGGTGGACGCCGAACCAGAGCGCGGCTCGGAGCACGTCGCCTAGCTCAGCAGGGGGCGCGTCTCGGCCCAGCCGGGTCCCGAGGAGCTCGTCGGAGGCTGTGCGTTCGAGGGACGCCGTGACACGCAGCGCCGCTGGCACCGCGAAAAGGCCGATCGCCACGCCCGTGCCGAACAGCGGCGCGAGCGGATTGACCGACCCGAAGCGGTAGAGGGCAATCGCCCACACGACGACAGCGACATACGGGGCGGACAGCAGGCTGCCGAGCAGGACGAACAGGATCCGCTTCACCAACCGCGCCATGGCTCCCATTGTGATCCCTCAGGCGCTGCGGCCGCAGCGGTGGCACACGCCGCGCCGGCGCAGCCAATACGCGACGGCGGCCGTGGCGAGGGCCACCGACCAGAGTGGCCACAGCAGCCCAGGACCGAATGCGCCCCAGTCGGACCATGTGAGGCCCGAGGGCGCGTCCGAGGACATGGCGAGCCCCGCTCGGACCATCATGACGCTCGCGGGAACGAGCATCGCGGCGACTGCCAGTGCCGGGATCAGGGCCGCGAGGGGTGCGACCCTCCTGCCGCCGAGCCATGGCACCCACGTGGGGATCCGCTCGCCCCACCGGGCCACGAGGCCCCACGTGAGGGAGGCGCCCAGAGTGGCCATCGACGCGAGACCGGCGGCGGCCGCGAGCCCGCCTCGTCGCGGAGGGACGCGTACGCCGTCGCGTTGATCCCCAGCGGAATGCCGGCAACCCACGCGAAGCGCGTCGTCGCGTAGACGAGGGGGATGGCCACGGCCGTCCACGTCGCGAAGGTGACCCAATGACGCGGCGACCGTGGGGCGCCGTCGTGCGTGTCACGACGGCCGCACGCGGCGCACCGGCCGCGGTTTTCCCGCACGGCCACGACGGCCGCTCCCGCCCACAGACCCGCGACGGCCAGGACTGCGTACTCGTTGACGAACTGGTCCCACGGGATGTCACGGCCGTCGAACCAGGCCGGGTCCGAGAACGCCTTGACCACGAGCAGGGGGAGGTACCCAGCGACGGCAAGCATGCCGGATTCCGCAATGAGCGTGAGGAATGCCAGGGCCACGGCGGCCGCGAACGCGACGGCGCCCCCTGTCAGGAGCGCGGACGGCGCCCGGCGCCGCGACAGGAGGGCGCCGAGCCCTGCGCCTGCCAACGCCGCGGCAACGGCCACGCCCGCCGCTGGCTCCCACGGCCATCCGCTGCTGAGGAGGTCCGGTGACGGCCTTGTGCCGGCACCGAGCGGGTACGGGTGTCCAAGGGCGATCCACCCCAGGACAGCCGCGGCATAGGCGAGCGATGCGAAGCCCGCGAGGGGTGCAATCCTCCTCGGCTGTGTGTGGCGCAAAGGGCGCGTGTGAGGTGTGCTGGATGCCATGCTTGTTCTCATGGCTCCAGCCTCCTCGTGGCGCTGGATGCAGGCCTCCCTCGTGAGAGTGGACCCTCTCCCCCGCAGGGGGTGCTTTCCGACCGGATTGCACTCGAAGTTACTCATCAGTAACATGAAGTGTGAGGGCGGCCACGCCCTGTCGAGACATCCAAGGAGCTGTCCATGGCCAGCAGGCACATACGCGACGTCGTCTTCGTCGACGGCGTCCGCACCCCGTTCGGCAAGGCCGGCGAGAAGGGGATCTACCACGGCACCCGCGCCGACGACCTCGTGGTGAAGACCATCCGCGAACTCCTGCGCCGCAACCCGTCGCTGCCCGCGGAGCGGGTCGACGAGGTCTCCATCGCCGCCACGACCCAGACGGGAGATCAGGGCCTGACGATCGGGCGCACCGCCGCACTCCTGGCCGGCCTCCCGCGCAGCGTCCCGGGCTTCGCGATCGACCGTATGTGCGCGGGCGCCATGACGGCGGTGACCACCACAGCCAGCGGCATCGGCGTCGGCGCGTACGACGTCGTGATCGCGGGCGGAGTCGAGCACATGGGCAACCACCCGATGGGCCAGAGCACCGACCCGAACCCGCGTTTCATGTCGGAGCGGCTCGTCGACCCGGCGGCGCTCAATATGGGCAACACGGCTGAGAACCTCCACGACCGCTTCCCGGCCATCACCAAAGAGCGCGCCGACGCGTACGCCGTGGCGTCGCAGGCCAAGCTGGCCGCCGCCTACGCGGATGGCAGGATCCAGCCGGACCTCGTGCCGGTCGCGACCCGCCGCCCGGGCGAAGGCTTCGGGCTCGCAACGGCGGATGAGCCCCCGCGGGCCGGGACCACCATGGAAGACCTCGCGGGGCTGCGCACCCCGTTCAGGCCCCACGGCCGCGTCACGGCTGGCAACGCCGCGGGCCTCAACGACGGTGCGACCGCATGCTTGCTCACCTCGGCGGAAGCGGCCGACGAGCTGGGCCTCACGCCGAAGATGCGGCTCGTCTCGTTCGCGTTCGCGGGCGTCGAGCCCGAGGTCATGGGCATCGGCCCCGTTCCCGCCACCGAGAAGGCACTCGCGAAGGCCGGCCTCTCCATCGAGGACATCGGCCTCTTCGAGGTCAACGAGGCGTTCGCCGTCCAGGTGCTCAGCTTCCTCGACCACTTCGGGATCGACGACGACGATCCGCGCGTCAACCGCTATGGTGGCGCCATCGCCGTCGGGCATCCCCTCGCCTCCTCCGGTGTGCGACTCATGACCCAGCTCGCGCGCCAGTTCGCCGACGACCCGAGCGTGCGCTACGGAATGACGACCATGTGCATCGGACTCGGCATGGGCGGCACCGTCATCTGGGAGAACCCCAACCACCCCGACTACGGAAAGGGCGAGTGAATGACCGCCGCACCCCAGCCCACGCAGCCCTCACGCTTCGACTCCTTCGCCCCGCTCGCCGAGCAGGTTCCGCACGAGATCGTCACGCACTCGCTCGTGAACGACGTCGTCCTGCCGGGCCGCGACGGCGGACGCGTCACGATCGCCCTCGTGACCCTCGACAACGGCCTCGACCACAGCAAGCCCACGACGCTCGGGCCGAACACCCTCATCGAACTCGGCAAGACCCTTGAGGTCCTGCACGCCCGCGCGGCGACAGGCGAGATCAACGCCGTCGCCGTCACCGGCAAGCCGTACTTCCTCGTCGCCGGCGCTGACCTCTCCACCGTCAAGACGCTCGAGGATCCGGCGGCCGGAGAGAGCATGGCGCGCCTCGGCCACGCCGCCTACGACCTCCTGGACGACATGGGTGTGCCGACCTTCGCGTTCATCAACGGCGTGGCGCTCGGCGGCGGCCTCGAGATCGCGCTCGCCTGCACCTACCGCACCGTCTCCGCCGCCGCCCAGGGCATCGGGCTCCCCGAAGCGTTCATCGGCCTCGTGCCGGGCTGGGGCGGCGTATGGCGCCTCCCGCGGCTCACGGGCCCTGAAGCGGGAATGAAGATCATGCTCGAGAACCCACTGAACGGCAACCGCTCGATCGGCGGGAAACAGGCGTTCGAGCTCGGGATCGCCGATGCGCTCTTCGAGCCGGCGGACTTCCTCGAGCAGTCCCTCGCCTGGGCTGCGTCGGTGATCGCCGGAGAGACCGCCGTGGAGCGGCCGAACGCCGTCGAACCACTGACCGACCCGGCCGTGGCCCAGCGGTGGTCTGCCGCGGCGAAGGCCGCCCGCGCGTTCGTCGCCGCGAAGACGTCCAACGCGGCCCCCGCACCCCTCAAGGTCCTCGACGTGTTCGAGGCGGGCCGGACGGCGACGCAGAAGGAATCTGCCGAGCTAGAGGTTGCCGCGCTCACCGAGCTCATGCAGACTCCGCAGTTCCGCGACACCGTGTACGCGTTCCTCGACCTGGTCCAGAAGAGGGCCAAGCGGCCCGCGGGGGCGCCCGACCCGAAGCTGGCGCGGCCGATCACCAAGGTCGGCATCGTTGGCGCGGGCCTCATGGCGGGCCAGCTCGCCCTTCTGTTCGCGCGGCAGCTCAAGGTGCCGGTCGTCATGACGGACATCGACCAGGCGCGCGTGGACAAGGGCGTGGCGTACGTCCACGCCGAGGTAGACAAACTCCTCGCGAAGGGCCGCGTCTCCCGCGACGCCGCGAACCGCACCAGGGCGCTCGTCACCGGGTCCGCCTCAAAGGCCGAGTTCGCGGACGCGGACTTCGTGATCGAGGCAGTGTTCGAGGAGCTCTCGGTCAAGAAGCAGGTCCTCGCGGAGGTCGAGGCCGTGGTCAAGCCCGAGTGCATCCTGGCGACCAACACGTCCTCGCTGTCCGTCACTGCCATGGCCGAGGACCTCGCGCACCCCGAGCGCGTCGTCGGCTTCCACTTCTTCAACCCGGTGGCCGTGATGCCGCTCATCGAGATTGTGCGCGCCCCCGAGACCGAGGAAACCGTGCTCGCCACGGCGTTCGCGCTCGCGAAGGGCCTGAAGAAGACTGCGGTGCTCGTCAAGGATGCCGCCGCGTTCGTCGTGAACCGGGTGCTCCTGCGGCTCATGGGCGAGGTCACTGCGGCGTTCGACGAGGGCACCCCGGCCCAGATCGCCGACTCCGCGCTCGCGCCTATGGGCCTTCCGATGACGCCGTTCGTGCTCGCCGAGATGGTGGGCCTGCCCGTGGCCCAGCACGTTGCCGAGTCCCTTCACGCCGCGTTCGGCGACCGCTTCCACGTGTCTGCGAACCAGCAGGCGCTCATCGACGCGGGAATCAAGGGACTCTGGACCACGACGCCGGATGGCGGCAAGGAGATCCCCGCCGAGACGCTTGCCGTCCTGCGGTTCGGCGACACGCCCTCGACCTCCGAGCAGGTGCTGACGCGCTGCCAGGACGCCTTGGCGGAGGAGATCGGGTTCATGCTCGCCGAGGGCGTTGTGGCTGGCCCCGAGGACGTCGACCTGTGCATGATCCTCGGCGCGGGCTGGCCCATGCACTTGGGCGGCATCACGCCGTACCTCGACCGCGTCGGCGCCTCCCAGCGGGTCAACGGGAAGCCCTTCCACCAGGCGTCCTGAGGCGCCAGAGACCCCACAAGTCACCGCCAGAGACCCCACAACTCCACACCCAGGGTTGTGGGGTCTCTGGCGGCCCGTTGCGGGGTCTCTGGCGGCTGGTCGAGCGCGCACGCGCTCAGTCGCGTGGGAAGCCCGCCGTCAGGAAGGCACCGAGCCGCTCGCCGAGGCCGTCGAGGGCCTCGGCTCCAGAAGGACTCGCGAAGCAGAGTGCGCCGGCCCACGAGCTGCGGACCACGGCCCCGCCATGCGTCCAGTGGCTTGCGACGCGGACCCCGCCAGCGGTCACATCAAAGCGCTCGGCCCACACCGTCCGCCCGTCGGGAAGATCGACGGGCTCCTCCGGGTGTCGCCGGACCTCGGCCGGAGCCGGGGTCTCGTGCGGTGCGGCGTCCTCGACCCGCCGGTACGTGGCTGCTTCGCGGGCGGAGCCGGCAAGCTGGGAGACCAGGAGATACTCCCCGCTCGCGGGCAGCGTGTCGGCGTCGTGACCGGCCTCGTCTCGGCGCGCGCCGGCACACAGGCCGCCCGGCTCCTGCCGGAACCTGAAGGCCTCCCACGTCTCGCCCGACGCAGTGAGCCGGATGAGCGACTCGGACGCGAAGAAGGTCCCCGAGCCGTCGTCGAACGCGATGCGGGTGGTGAGCACATCGCCGTCGAACGCCCGGCAGACGGCACCCCGCCGCACCCCGGCCACCCAGAAGCCCTCCCACCGCTCCCACGCAGCGCGCACGCGCCCTCCTCATGCTCTCGGGCCACTGCCTTACGCGGCCGTTCTCAGCCCGTTGCCCTAGCGAAGAACATTACCGGAACGGCCCGGGCCGTCGGCTCCGCAAGCCGGCGCTTCCGCGCCGATCAGGCAGCCACGAAGCGGCCGCCCTCAAGGGCAAGCACCCGATGTGCGTGACGCCTCGCCCAGCCCAGCGCATGGGTGGAAAGCACGACGCCGCACCCCTCCCGCGCGGCCTCGGCGACCACGGACTCGAGCCGGGCAAGACCGTGCCGGTCGAGCCCCACGGTCGGTTCGTCGAGCAGCAGCACCCGAGGACTCCGCGCGATCACTGTCGCGAGCGCGACGAGCCTCTGGCCCGAGACCGGCAGGTCGTAGGGGTGCTCGCCGGCACTGCCTTCAAGGCCGACGGCGCGCAGCGCCTCGAGCGCGCGCCGCTCGGCGACGTCCCGCGGCACACGAGGGCGTCCGCGCGCAGCGATGCGGAGCCCGAAGGCGACCTCACGCAGCGCGGTGCGCTCGAACAGCTGGTCGCGCGGCTCCTGGAACAGGGTGCCGACGTGTTCGGCGACGCGCCCGGCCGGGAGGCCCGCGATGTCCTGACCGCCGATCCGCACTCGGCCGGAGCCCGGGCGCACGAGCCCCCCGAGGTGCCGCAGCGCGGTGGACTTCCCCGCGCCGTTGGGGCCCGTGATCGCGACCACCTCGCCTGGGCGCACCTCGAGGTTGGCGTCGATGAGCACGCTGCGCTGCCCGTCCGGGGCGGCACCCGGATAGGCGAACGTCACCCGGTCCAGGACCGCCAGAGGGGCACCACGGGAACCCTCGCGGGTCTCGAGGCCCTCGGACGCGGCGGAGCCCTCCGAGGCCGCTGAGGACCCGGAGTGCGAGGCCGAGGTGCTGGGCGCCTCCGGCCCATCGGGGTATGCCGGCTCGTCGGAGGAGACCGTCCGATCGGGGTACCCCGGTTCCGCAGGGTCGCGGGGCAGCACCCCAGAGCGTCCGAACGCCGCGGACGCGAGGACCTCCGCGGGTCGACCTGCCGCGACGGCAGTGCCGCCGTCGAGGAGGATCCAGTGGTCGGCGCAGCGGACGAGCCCATCTGCGCAGGAGCCCGCCACGACCACCGCGGCGCCGCGGGCGCGCTCGGCGTCGACCAGACGGGCAAGTGCCGCGCGTCCATCGGCATCGAGGGAGGCCGCCGGATCGTCCAGGACCAGAACGGCAGGCTCGCCGACCATCGCGCACGCGAGGGCGAGCCGACGCTCCTCTCCCCCGGAGAGACCGGCCGGATGCCGGTGAAGATGGGCCGCAAGGCCGACGGCGCGCGCGGCCTCCTCGACGCGCGCTCGCATCCGCTCGCGGGGAAGACCGCGATGCTCGAGCGTGAAGGCGATCTCCTCGCCGACGGTCGCTGAGGCACCGGTGAGCAGATCGGCCGCCCGCTGCGGGACGAACGCGACGTGACGGCCCCACGCGCCCAGACTGAGGCGGGGATCGTCGGGGGTCCCATGGAACGCGAGCCGAGTCGAGCTTCCGGCAAGCTCGAGATGCCCCTCGAACCTGTTGCGTCCGCCGGTCAGGGCCCAGCCTGCCAGGATCTTCGCGAGCGTCGAAGTGCCGCTTCCCGAGCCCCCGAGCACTGCGGTGAGGGTCCCCTCCCCCAGCGCAAGACTCACGTCACGCAAGAGCTGGGGGGCGCCGTCGTACGCGAAGCGCGTGACCTCAGCCGCGAGAAGCGTGTTCGGCACCTTCATCCGGCACCACCGGCGAGAGCCTCGGCGACGGCCCGAACCACCACCGAGCCGACGATCCCGACGCAGGCGGCGGCGAGGGCCCAGCGGAGGACGCGCTGCACCGCCGAGTCGGGCTCGTCGACATAGGAGGTCAGCGGGCCGGGAAGCCGCTGGCCGCGTGCGTCGAGGGCCGTGGCCCGTTCCCCCGCCTCGTCGACGAGAGCGAGGACAAGCGGTAACGCCTGGAGCCTGGCCGCGAGGATCCGTCCGCCCGGTCCCGGCCTGACCACGAGTCCGCGGGCCTCCTGCGCCTCGCGGATGCGCCACATGCGTTCGGCGACGGTCGAGGCCAGTCCGAGGGCGGAGGCCAGCACGTACCCGAGCGGGGCGGGCACGCCTCGCCGCAGCAGCGCGACCCGCAGCACCGCGATGTCGACCCACACGGAGAACGCGAGCATGACGACGACGAGCGCGGCCGTGCGCAGCACGAACCCGCCCGCGTACGCGAGACCTTCGACGGTCACCCGTGCGGGACCGAACGAGGCGAGCACGGTGTGGCCCTCGGGGAAGAAGAGCCCGTGGATCACCAGAGCCCACAGCGCGAACGGAGCGACCACGACTGCGGCCGTCGCCCCGACGCGGCGCAGGGTTCCCGCCCGTGCCGCCGCAGCTGCGCCCCCCACGATCGCGACGATCCACACCGCCGCATGGGGCCATGCGAGGCACACGACGACACCGGCTGCGGCCAGCCCGAGTCCCGTCAGCGGATTGAGCCGTCGCCTCGGGGGGACGGTCGGGGAACGGTGGTCAGACAGCCGGCGCCGCCTTGGCGTCGTTGGTGCGCGACGCGAGCACGCGGTACCTGCGGACGAAGTCGAACCGCTGCGTGGCCCGCCGGGGCAGGGCGTAGGCGAGGAGTGCTGCCACGACGAACGTGACGAGCTTGTCGATGAGGTCAGAGAGGATGGCCCCCTTGACGACCGAATCGACCAGGGTGTCCCCCGTGGCTCGGAAGACAGCGATGACGGCGCCGGTTGCGCCAGTGGATGTCCCTCCGAACACGGCGACCGCGACCGTCGCTCCGATCACCGCCGCAATGGCTCCCGTGACGAGGCCGGCGACGGGCAGGAGCCAGACGCGCCGCACGCCGCCCAGGCGCGCCGTGAGCCCCGCTAGCGCACCGATCACCGCAGCGCCCGCAGCGAACGGGATGAGCGTCGGGTTGAAGAAGCTCCACACGATCGTGCTGAGCAGGCCCGTCGCCGCCCCGGCCGCGGGCCCGGCGAGGAATCCGACGAGGACCGTGCCGATCGAGTCGAGGTAGATGGGCACGATGGCCGTTCCCACGAACTGGCCCAGGACGATATTGAGCACGAGGGCCACGGGGATGAGGGCAAGCGTCGTCGTGGGCAGCGCGGGGAGGATGCCCGCGAAAAGGAGCACGGCGGCGAGGCCATAGCCAGTCAGCGCCACGAGCGCGGCGGAGGCCGACGGCACGTCGACGGGCTCGGCCGGGGATGTGGCCACGAGGTAGATGAACGTGGCGATGATGGCCGCCGCGCCGAGGGCGATGAGCGCTGTCCTCAGCGGGGTGCGGCGCGGCGCTTCCTCAGTCAGGGGGTGTGATGTCCGGGAGTGTGACATGGCAGGGCACGTCCTTCAGGTCTGCGCGTGGAAGCGGGCCGCCTATGTCACCTCGGCGGGCGCACGGACTCATCCGCGCGCACCGGAAATTCTAGCCCACCATGCGCGCGAGAGAGGCAAGCGAGCCGATGAGCTCGGCGAAGGCCTCCTGGGGGTGGTTCGCGCTCACGATCCGCGCGTTGGGCCGCTCGCCCCACAGCTCGCGGTAGTCCGCCACCGTCGTGCCGATGAGCCGCGGCGAGTCGACCTCGACGTGCACCGTGGCGGTCCTGACCGCGTACCGGGCGGTCCCGGCCGCGACGCTCGCTGCGAAGTAGTCGTGCACGTGGGCTACGTAGCCCTGGTCGTAATGCCGATGGAACTCGAAGTAGAAGCGCAGCATGTCACTGACGTGCTTGACGAGCCTGTTCGACGCCGTGCTGCGCTGCCCCTCGGGCTGGTCGGGGAGGACAAGCTCGGGAGCTGCGCATCCGGCCGCCTCCGCCAGGGCGGCGACGTGTTCGGGGTGCATCTCGATCCGCTCGGTCGTCTCGAGCGCGCACACGATCGGGAGCCGCTCTTCAGGCTGCCCCGCGAACGCCGCGAACACCTCTGCGGCCGCGTGCGGATCCACGTGCGTGTTCCATTCGGCCGTGGGCGTCGTGTTGCCCTGGTAGTAGTAGGCCCCTCCCATGATCACGACGCCGGCCAGCAGCTCGGGCAGCCGCGGCTCGGCGCGCAGGGCCAGGGCGAAGTTGGTCAGCGGCGCGGTGATGAGGGCAGTCAGCTCGCCCGGGCGCGCTCGTGCCTCCTCGACCCAGAGCTCGACGGCGCCCCTCGCCTCCGGGGCCCGGCTCGCCGTCGGCAATTCGGCGTAGCCGATCCCCTGGGGTCCGTGGGTCTCCGGGGTCGTGACGAGGGGGATCCGCAGCGGGGCCCTCGCACCGATGGCCACCGGCACATCGCCCCTGCCGCACAGCTGCAGGAGGGCGAGGTTGTTCGCGGCGACCTGGTCCGCGTCGACATTGCCGGGCGTGCTCGTGACCGCCACAAGCTCGACGTGGGGCTGGCTGCACAGGTACAGGAGCGCGAGGGCATCATCGATGCCCGTGTCACAGTCCAGGAGGACGGACACAGGTGTCCGGCTCGGCTCATGGACAACAGGGCGGGACTGGTCGTGCATGCGTGCCTGCCCTCAGAAGAGCGCGACGCGGGCCGTCTGGGGGAAAATTTCGTCTAGCTCGGCGAGGTCCTCTACGCTCGGGTCCCACGAGGCGGCCTCGGCGTTCTCGCGGATCTGTTCGGGCCTCGTCGCACCGGCGATCACGCTGGACACGGAGGGCTGTGCGGCAAGCCAGGAGAAGGCGACCTGGAGCTCCGTGAGGCCACGCTCCTGGGCGAACGCAGAGAACCGGTCGAGCTGGTCCCAGTCCGCGTCATGGACGAGGTTCGTGCGCGTGTGGGACAGGCGCGAGCCCTCTGGCGCCGAGTCCCGCGAGTACTTGCCCGTGAGCAGGCCGTTGGCCAGGGGGAAGTACGGGAGCACCCCGAGCCCGTAGGCTTCCGCGGCCTCAGTCACCTCGAGCTCGGCGCGCCGGTCGAGGAGGTTGTAGTGGTTCTGGCTCGAGACGAACGGCGTGAAGCCGCCCATCCGCGCGACGAACTCCGCCTCGGCGATCTGCCAGCCCGCACGGTTCGAGTGGCCGAGGTAGCGGACCTTGCCCTCGCGGACGAGATCGTCCAGGGCCGAGAGCGTCTCCTCGATCGGAGTCAGTGGATCCGGGGTGTGGAACTGGTACAGGTCGATCCACTCCGTGCCGAGGCGCCGCAATGATGCCTCGACGGCCTTGCGGATGTAGCGGCGCGAACCGCGCGCCCCGAAGTCGTTCCCGTTGGCCCCATGCATGTCCATGCCGAACTTCGTGGCAACGACAACGTCGTCGCGGTGGCCCACGAGTGCCTTCCCGAGCATCTCCTCGCTCAGGCCCGGCGTCCGGCCGTAGGTGTCGGCGACGTCGAAGAGCGTGATGCCGGCATCGATCGCCGCGTGCACGACCGCGTCGGTGCCCTCCTGCGTCTCGGTCGGCGTGTTGGCCCGGCCCAGATTGTTGCAGCCGAGGCCAACGGTCGAGACGGTCAGGCCGGAGTGTCCGAGACGGCGGTAGTCAGTCATGGTGCCAGCCTACCCGCGGCTCCGACACTGCGAACCGGGCCTGCGGAGCGGGCGTCAGAGGGCGAAGCCGCGGGCGCCGGCCGGACCGTGCCTGAGCTTGAATGCCTCGGGATCCGTGACGGGGGCGACGCCGATCGAGAGCTTCGTGAAGTCGCTCGTGGCCTCGCGGAGGCAGGTCTTCACGGCCGCGACGGCCTTACCAGGGTCGACGCAGGTCATGACGATGTTCAGCCTGCTCCCGTCGATCGAGCTGCCGTCCACCGTTCCGAGGCCCCGCCATGCCAGGTGCGCGGCGAGGGCTTCGGAGGCCTGCCGCTCGAGGGAACGGTCGCGGTCGGTGCCGCCCGCCGTCTTGAGGGAGAACTGCGCGACGACGCGCCACAGCTCCTTGTCCCCGAGCGGCCCGTAGCCGTCCTGGGCGCACTGGTCCTCGAACGCTCCCATAAGACCCTCGGCCGTGGCGCCGTCGACGTCGTCGGTCTCCTCCGTCTCGGACTGGTGGCCCACCCTCCCGTGGTTGATCACGAACTGTGCGGCCTCCTCGTCGTGCCACGCTTCGCGGAACTCAAGCGTCCCGTCGTCGCGGCGGCGGTAGAGGCGGGTGTAGCTCATGAGTAGTCCTTCCGTCCGAGCGCCATCCAGGCGTCCGAGATTCCTTCAAAGGGACCCGTCGCGTCGAGCACTGCGGCGTGGATGCGGGTGCATTCGGCGCGCACCGCAGCCACGAGGCCGTCCGGGTAGGCCATCGAGACTGTGTGATCGCTGAACTCGTCCTCGTCGTCCACGAACACCCCGTGCCTCGATGAGCGGATCACGTCGAGGTCCATGTCGACCATGTGGAACTCGACCACGCCGGGGTGCCCCGGACCTGCGGGCTCCCCAATGCGGCGCCAGGACAGGTCCCATGCGAGGTCCACGTACACGCGGAAGTCGCCGGGGTTGGTCTCGTCGTAGAACGTCGCGGCGTAACCGCCAGCCCGCGGGATCAGGAGGACCGCGTCCGAGCGGGTGTGGAGGGCGGCCCCCGGGCGGGAGATGAACTCGCCGCGGCCCTGATAGATCCACCAGCCATGCTCGTCCTCGCCCAGGCCGTAGCCGGGCACCACCCAGTGGGCCATGCCGTCCCACTTCCGGTTGCGGGCGACGACGAGCTCACCCGGGCGGGGCGCGTCACCGGCCGCGGTGGGCTGGATCACCCACGTCACAGCGTCGGGATGGTACCGGTCGTGGGCGCTGTCTGGCCCGGGAGGGGCCGCGCGAAGGGGACCTTCGTGCCGAGCACCTGGGCCACGATGTCGTGGGCCACCTGCTGGGCGGTGAGCCCCACGCGGGCCAGCACCTGCGAGCGGGTCCCGTGGTCGAGGAACTCGACCGGCAGGCCCACCTCGTTCAGGGCAGTGTCGACGCCAGCGGCACGCATCTCCTGACGGATCCGCGAGCCTACTCCGCCTGCCCGTACTCCGTCCTCGAGGCACACGACGATCCGGTGCTGTGCGGCCAGCCGGATGATGCTGCGCGGCACGGGCAGGACCCACCGCGGGTCCACGACCGTCGAGCTGATGCCCTGGTGGTCGAGCCGCTGGGCGACGTCGAGCGCGAGGTCGCTCATCGCGCCGACGGCTACGAGCAGGACGTCCGGTCCTGCCTCCTGGCTGTCGTGGACGTCCCGGCCGTCGTGGAGGTCTCGGCTGTCCAGACCGTCTGAGCGCCCGCGGTCATCGAAGGGAACGGCACTGTGGCCCGTGCGCGCGAGCACGTCCACACCGTCGGCCAG
Source organism: Sinomonas sp. ASV486 (assembly GCF_030908215.1). GTDB lineage: Bacteria > Actinomycetota > Actinomycetes > Actinomycetales > Micrococcaceae > Sinomonas > Sinomonas puerhi. The sequence continues at coordinate 175,114 of NZ_JAVFJK010000003.1, forward strand.
TCGCTCGATGGCCTCCGTCTCGGGCCCGACGGCGCCCTTCGAGAACCGCACGACCGTCGGTGCGTCGTCGACCGCGATCGCCTCTCGCAGTTCCTCGCGCAGCCGGGTCGCGTCGCGGGGCGCCGCGAGGTGCAGCCCGGGCACGCTCTGCACGAGCGCCATGTCCCACTGGCCGTGGTGGCTCGCGCCGTCGGGGCCGGTGACGCCGGCCCGGTCCAGCACGAGGGTGACGCCGGCCTTGTGGAGGGCCACGTCCATGAGCAGCTGGTCATAGGCCCGGTTGAGAAAGGTCGCATAGAGGGCAACGACGGGGTGGAGCCCGCCGAACGCGAGACCGGCAGCGCTCGTGACCGCGTGCTGCTCGGCGATGCCGACGTCGAACACGCGGTCAGGGTGCCGCTCGGCGAACTTGTTCAGGCCGACCGGGATGAGCATCGCGCCGGTGATGCCCACGACGTCCGGGCGCTCGTCGGCGATCTTCGCGATCTCGTCCGCGAACACGGACGTCCACGACGCCGCCGCGCCGGACTCGGCGGGCTGCCCGGTCTCCGGGTCGATGACGCCCACGGCGTGGAACTGGTCCGCCTCATGGTTGCGGGCCGGGGCATAGCCGTGGCCCTTCTCGGTGATGGCATGCACGATCACGGGTCCGGCGAAGTTCCTGGCGGTCGCGAGGGCCTCCTCGAGCGCGCGCTCGTCATGCCCGTCCACCGGGCCGACATACTTCATGCCGAGGTCCTCGAACATGCCCTGCGGCGCCCACCAGTCCTTGATGCCCTTCTTGGTGGCATGGAGGCCCTTGTAGACGAACTGCCCGAAGGGCCCACCGTTCTGCAGCCGCCGCTTCGCGGCATCGAGCACGCCCTCGTACGCCGGGGCGGTGCGCACCTTGTCGATGGCGGTGCGCAGCGATGCAAGGTAGTCCGCCACCCCACCTACGGTCGGAGCGTAGGACCGGCCATTGTCATTGACCACGATCACCACGCGGCGGTCCTGGTCCGAGGCGATGTTGTTCAGCGCCTCCCAGGCCATACCGCCGGTCAGCGCGCCGTCGCCCACCACGACGACCGTGTAGCGGTCGCCCTCACCGGTGAGCTTGCGCGCCCGGGAGATGCCGTCGGCCCACGAGAGCGAGGAAGAGGCGTGCGAGGACTCGACGATGTCGTGCTCGCTCTCAGCCCGCGACGGATAGCCGGACATGCCGCCCTCCTGCCGCAGCGTCGAGAAGTCCTTGCGGCCAGTCACGAGCTTGTGGACGTAGGACTGGTGCCCCGTGTCGAAGATGATGCTGTCCCGCGGGGACTCGAAGACGCGGTGCAGAGCGAGCGTGAGCTCGACGACGCCCAGATTCGGTCCCAGATGACCGCCCGTCTGGGCGACGTTGCGGATCAGGAACTGCCGGATCTCTCCGGCCAAGTCGTCGAGCTCCCCTGCGCTCAGCCGCGCCAGATCCTTCGGACCCTCGACGGATTCCAAGATGCCCAAGGGCGACTCCTTGCTCGAAACGTGCACGAACCACTGTAACGCCTCCGGCGCCCACGTCGTCGACGGCTCCCCCCGAAGCACGGAAGGGCCCTACCGATCGGTAGGGCCCTTCCGTGCTTGCAGACCGCGTCAGTGCGCCGAGATCTGGCGCAGCACGTACTGCAGGATGCCGCCGTTGCGGTAGTAGTCCGCCTCACCGGGGGTGTCGATGCGCACGACGGCGTCGAACGACTTCGCGGAGCCGTCCTCTGCCGTCGCGGTCACCTTCACGGTGGCCGGCGTCGTGCCGTCGTTGAGCGCCGTGATGCCCTCGAACGAGTACACCTCGGTGCCGGTGAGACCGATCGTCGCGGCGGATTCGCCCGCCGGGAACTGCAGCGGCAGGACGCCCATACCGATGAGGTTCGAGCGGTGGATGCGCTCGTAGCTCTCGGCGATGACGGCCCGGACGCCGAGCAGCGCCGTACCCTTCGCGGCCCAGTCGCGGGACGAGCCGGAGCCGTACTCCTTGCCCGCGATGACCACGAGCGGGGTACCGGCCTTCTGGTAGTTCACGGACGCGTCGTAGACATAGGCCTGCGGCGCGCCGTCCTGCGTGAAGTCCTTCGTGAAGCCGCCCTCGACACCGTCCAGGAGCTGGTTCTTGATGCGGATGTTCGCGAAGGTGCCGCGGATCATGACCTCGTGGTTGCCACGGCGGGAGCCGTAGGAGTTGAAGTCCTTGCGCTCGACGCCGTTGGCGAGGAGGTACTGGCCCGCAGGAGTGTCCGACTTGAAGGAACCGGCCGGCGAGATGTGGTCGGTCGTGACCGAATCGCCCAGCTTGAGCAGCACGCGAGCGCCCGAGATGTCCGTGACGGGGTCGGGCTGCGCCTTCATGCCCTCGAAGTACGGGGGCTTGCGCACGTAGGTGGACTTGGCGTCCCACTCAAACGTGTTGCCGGTCGGCGTCGGCAGGGACTTCCAGCGCTCGTCGCCGTCGAAGATGGTCGCGTACGAGCTGACGAACATCTCCTTGTCGATCGAGGCGTCCATGACGTCCTGGACCTCGGTCGGGTTCGGCCAGATGTCCTTGAGGAAGACATCGTTGCCCTGCTGGTCCTGCCCGAGCGGCTCGGCGTCGAAGTCGAAGTCCATCGTGCCGGCGAGGGCGTACGCGATCACGAGCGGCGGGGACGCGAGGTAGTTCATCTTGACGTCCGGGTTGATGCGGCCCTCGAAGTTTCGGTTGCCGGAGAGCACCGCGGTCACGGAGAGGTCATTGGCCTGGACGGCCTCAGAGATCTCCGACTCGAGGGGGCCCGAGTTGCCGATGCAGGTCGTGCAGCCATAGCCGACCGTGAAGAAGCCGAGCTTCTCGAGGTACGGCACGAGGCCGGACTTCTCGTAGTAGTCGGTGACGACTTTGGAGCCCGGAGCAACCGAGGTCTTGACCCACGGCTTCGAGACGAGGCCCTTGTCGACGGCGTTGCGCGCGAGTACTGCGGCAGCGAGCATGACGGACGGGTTCGAGGTGTTCGTGCACGAGGTGATCGATGCGATCGAGACCGCACCATGGTCGAGCTCGAACTCGCGGCCGTCGGCCATCGTCACGTGCTTCGGGGCCGACGGGCGGCCGAACGCGCCCGAAGCTGCGGACTCAACCGGGTTCGCGAGGCGAGCGGTCTCGTGCACGTGGCTGTCAGCCTCGGTCGTGGTCGGGGCATCCGAGGCCGGGAAGGACTCGTCCACCGTCTCGTCGACCGAGCCGTCCTCGACGTGGCCGTTGCCGACCTCGACGTAGTTGTGCAGGTCCTTGCGGAACTGCTCCTTCGCATCCGAGAGCTCGATGCGGTCCTGCGGACGCTTCGGGCCGGAGATGGACGGGACGACAGTCGAGAGGTCCAGCTCGAGGTACTCGGAGAAGCGCGGCTCGTGGCCCGCGTCGTGCCAGAGCCCCTGCTCCTTGGCGTACGCCTCGACGAGCGCAACATTCTCGTCGGGGCGACCCGTAAGGCGCAGGTAGTCGAGTGTGACGTCGTCGATCGGGAAGATCGCGGCGGTCGAGCCGAACTCGGGGCTCATGTTGCCGATCGTCGCGCGGTTCGCGAGCGGGACCGCCGCGACACCCTCGCCGTAGAACTCGACGAACTTTCCGACCACGCCGTGCTTGCGGAGCATCTCGGTGATGGTGAGCACCACGTCCGTCGCGGTCGCGCCCGCCGGGATCGCCCCGGAGAGCTTGAAGCCGACAACGCGCGGGATGAGCATGGAGACGGGCTGGCCGAGCATGGCTGCCTCGGCCTCAATGCCGCCGACGCCCCATCCGAGCACACCGAGGCCGTTGACCATCGTGGTGTGGGAGTCGGTGCCAACGAGCGTGTCGGGGTAGGCCCTGAGCTTGCCGTTCACCGAGCGGGTCATGACCGTGCGTGCCAGGTACTCGATGTTGACCTGGTGGACGATGCCCATGCCCGGGGGGACGACCTTGAAGTCCTCGAACGCCGTCTGGCCCCACCGCAGGAACTGGTACCGCTCGCCGTTGCGCTGGTACTCGATCTCCATGTTGCGCTCGATCGCGCCGGCGTTGCCGAACACGTCGATCTGGACCGAGTGGTCAATCACGAGCTCGGCCGGGGCCAGCGGGTTGACGCGCGTGGGGTCACCGCCGAGCTCCTTGACGGCCTCGCGCATCGTCGCGAGGTCAACGACGCACGGGACGCCGGTGAAGTCCTGCATGATGACGCGGGCTGGGGTGAACTGGATCTCGGTGTTCGGCTGGGCGTTCGCGTCCCAGCCGGCGAGTGCGCGGATGTGGTCCGCGGTGATGTTCGCGCCGTCCTCGGTGCGAAGAAGGTTCTCCAGAAGGACCTTGAGGCTGAAGGGGAGGCTTTCGGCGCCTTCCACAGAGTTCAGCCGGAAAATTTCATACTCGGTTCCGCCGACGTTCAGGACGCCTTTGGCTCCGAAGCTGTCCACAGTGCTCAATGCAGGACTCCTCTCGCAACACTGCCATCTTTGTCCCGGCCTCGGGGCGGTGCTAGTTAGGCATGCCTAACCGCACGCCTGCCTGCAGGCCGGGGCCATCCCGGCCCATCCTAGTTCGCGCGGTGCGGCGGGGCGACGGTTCACCGCAGCGTCACCAGCCCTTCGGTGGCGGCAGCAGGAGCCCGACGGTCTCCACATGGTGCGTCATGGGGTACAGATCGAAGGCCCGGAAGCTCTCGAGCCGCCACCCTGCCTGGCGGAACCAGCCCAGATCGCGGGCGAACGAGGCGGGATCGCAGGCGACATAGGCAACAGCGCGCGGTGCCATGTCGATGAGCTGGCGGACCACGTCCCGACCGGCGCCGGCCCTCGGAGGATCGAGGACGACGGCGTCGAAGGAACCCTGGTCACTCTGCCGCCGCAGGACGCGCTCGACCTTCCCCTGCACGACGGCGACCTCGGGCTGCCGCTTGAACGTGCGCCGCGCGTCGCGGCTCGTCCCGGGGGCACCCTCGACGGAGAGGACGTAACCGCCCGGTCCGACCGCGGCCGCGAGCGGTGCCGTGAACAGGCCGGCGCCGGCGTAGAGGTCGGCCACCTGCGCACCGGGCGCGAGCACGCCGTCGAGCGCCTCCATCGCGGCGGTCACGAGGGTCTCGGGCGCGCGGCGGTGGATCTGCCAGAAACCGTCCCCGGTGACCGTGTAGTGGTGCCCGAGGACGTGCTCGGAGACCGAGCCCCGTCCCCTGATCGTGATCGGCGTCTTCCCTGCTGTAGGACCCACAGCACTCACCGAGACGGCCGGGTCAAGCCCCTCCAGGGCACCCGCGAGCTTCGACGGCGCCACACCGTCGGCGAGGCCGAACAGCACGTGGGGCGCCGAACCGGAGGCGGGCGCCGCGACCTCGAGGCGCTCGACGCCGCGCAGATCGAGGTCCCAGAGGCGCAGGTCGTTGATCTCCCGCGTCGCGAGCGGCATGTCCTCCACGGGGATGAGCGTCTCGGACCGGTGGGCGTGCATCGCGAGCCTGCCGTCCGGCGTCACCGCGAAGCTGCAGCGGGTCCGCCACGCTAGGCCTCCGGCGTCGTCGTGCGAACCCGCGGCGAGCGGAACCGGCTCGACCTCGACATCGAGTCCCGCACCGTGCCTGGTCGCGCCGAGCTCAGTCCCGCCGTGATCAGTCCCGCTCTGCCCGACGCCGGCGAGTCGGGAGAGCTGTTCCCGGATCACGGCTTCTTTGAGGCGACGCTGCTCGGGGAGCGCGATGTGGCCGAACTCGGCCCCGCCTACGGGCAGGCCGCCCCGCGCATGCGCGGCGAGCGAGTCGGCACGGTCCCAAGGGTGGTCGCGGCGGTGCGGCGAGGGCTCGAGGACCTCGACCACGTCGGCGCGCCAGAACTTCGCGTCGTCTCCCCCATCGGTGAGCTCGGCGCGGACCAGTTCGCCGGGGATGCCGTGTCGGACGAACACAACCCGGCCCTCGTGGCGCGCGACCATATGCCCTCCGTGGGCTACAGGCCCCAGGCGGAGCTCGAGGACGTGTGCGGGGCCCGTCTCTTCGGTTGAGCTCACAGTTCCTGCAGCCTCCTGGCTTCCTCGCTCGATTTCAGCTGCCACGGGACGGACGCGACCATGACGCCCGGCTCGAAGTGGAGCCGGGTCTTGATGCGCAGAGCGGTCTGGTTGTGCACCAGCTGCTCCCACCACTTGCCCACTACGTACTCGGGGATGTAGACCACGATCAGGTCCCGCGGAGAGTCACGTCGCATGCCGCGGATGTAGTCCATGAGCGGGGTGACGGTCTCTCGGTAGGGGCTCGCAAGCACGGTGAGCGGAACCGGGATCTCGAGCTTCTCCCAGTCCGACACCGTCTGGGCGGTCTCCTCGGGGCTGATGTCCACCGTCACGGCATCGAGCCTCGACGGACGGGATGCCCGTGCATAGGCGAGCGCACGCAGCACGGGCTTGCGCACGTGGGAGACCAGCAGGACAGCGTGGACCCTGCTGGGCAGCGCGCGGGCCGAGACGTCGTCGCCGACCGCGAGCTCACGGGCCACGTTCGTGTAGTGCACGCGGATGCTCGACATGATGAGGAAGATGGCGAACATCGCGAGGAGGGCGATCCAGGCTCCGTGCTCGAACTTGGTGATGAGCACGATGACGAGGACGGTTGCAGTCATCGCGAATCCGATGGTGTTGATGACCCGCGAACGCTGCATGCGCACGCGCACCGCCCGGTCCTTGACGCGCTTGAGCTCCCGCGTCCAGTGGCGGATCATCCCGAGCTGGCTCATGGTGAACGAGACGAAGACACCGACGATGTAGAGCTGGATGAGCCGCGTGACATCGGCGTTGAACGCAACGATCAGGACGATCGCGCCGGCCGCGAGGGCGAGGACCCCGTTGCTGAACGCCAGCCTGTCGCCGCGGGTGCGCAGCTGGCGCGGGAGGTACCCGTCCTGGGCGAGAATCGAGCCGAGGACCGGAAAGCCGTTGAACGCCGTGTTGGAGGCGAAGACGAGGATCACGCCGGTCGCCGCAACCACGATGTAGAACGGGATGCTGCCCGTGCCGAAGACGGAGTCGGCGATCTGGCCGATGACCGGGGTCTGGATGTAGTCGCCCGAGAGTGGCTGACCGTCCTTGAGGAGTTCGGTGGCGGGGTCCTGCACGAGATGCACGCGGGTCACGTTCGCGAGGAAGATGATACCGGCGAGCATCGATGCGGCGACCGCGCCGAGGAGGAGCAGGGTCGTGGCCGCGTTCCTGCTCTTGGGCGGCCGGAAGTTCGGCACGCCGTTGCTGATGGCCTCGACGCCGGTGAGCGCCGCCGCACCCGAGGAGAACGCCCTGAGCAGGAGGAACGCGCCCGCGAGGCCCACGAGCCCCTGATCGAATTCGGGTGAGGCGACGATGGTGAAGTCGGCGCTCTGGGCTGGCCTCAGGGTGCCGGTGAGCCACTGGATGATCCCGACCAGGGTCATGCCGAGGATTGAGGCCATGAACACGTACGTGGGAACTGCGAACACCGTGCCCGCCTCGCGGATCCCCCGCAGGTTCACGAGGGCGAGGACCACCACGCCCACGACGGCGATCACCGCCTGCGTGCCGTGGAGCGAAGGCACCGCTGTGGTCAGGTAGGTCGCGGCAGATGAGATGGACACCGCGACCGTGAGCACGTAGTCGACCAGCAGCGCGCTCGCGACTGTGAGCCCGGCGAACCTGCCGAGGTTCTCGGTGGCAATCTCGTAGTCGCCGCCGCCCGACGGGTAGGCGTGGACATTCTGCCGGTACGACGCAACGACCGTGACGAGCACGAGGATGACCGCGAGCCCCACCCAGGGCGAAAATGCCACAGCGGACACGCCGGCAAGCGCCAGAGTGAGGAAGACCTCGTCAGGCGCGTACGCCACGGAAGAGAGCGCATCCGAGGCGAAGATCGGCAGCGCGATGCGTTTGGGCAGGAGGGTGTGCGCGAGTCGGTCGCTGCGCAGCGCGCGGCCCACCACCACGCGCTTGACCGCATTAAATATCGTCAGCACCCTGACACGTTATGCGACAACCGCGGGATATGTCATCGCGCGGTACATTGGGGGCCATGGCGCACTACGTGATCATGGGCTGCGGACGCGTCGGCGTCACCCTGGCCCACACCCTTGAGGACTCCGGCCACTCCGTTGCCATCATCGATCAGGACGATCGCGCCTTCCGCCGCCTGCGCAGGACCTTCTCTGGCCGCAAGGTCACGGGAATCGGCTTCGACCGCGACACGATGAAGCAGGCCGGGATCGAGGACGCCTACGCGTTCGCGGCCGTCTCGAGCGGCGACAACTCGAACATCCTCGCCACCCGGGTGGCGCGTGAGACGTTCCACGTGCCGCACGTCGTCGCCCGCATCTACGATCCGGGACGCGCCGAGATCTACCAGCGGCTCGGCATCCCCACCGTCGCCGCGGTCCGGTGGTCCGCCGATCAGGTCCTGCGGCGCATCCTGCCCGAATCCGGCGTTGCGGGCGACTACCGCGACCCGTCGGGACGCCTCGTGCTCACGGAGGTCGCCGTGGACCCCACGTGGCTGGGCCAGCCCCTGGCCAGGATCGAACATGCGGCCCGTGTGCGCGTGGCCTATATCACCCGGTTCGGCGAAGGCATCCTGCCCACCTCGACCACCGCCTACCAGGAGGGCGACACCGTTCACGTCATGATGGACATCGCCGACGGAGCCGAGGTCTCCCGCATCCTGTCCGCGCCCCCTGCCAAGGAGTCCGAGTGAAGGTCATCATTGCCGGAGCCGGCAGCGTCGGCAGTTCGATCGCGCGGGAGCTGCTGGCGCACCGCCACGAGGTTCTGCTCATCGACCCCAAGCCCGAGGTCATCGGACGCAGTGGGCTCCGCGGGGCGAAGTGGCTCATCGGCGACGCGTGTGAGCTCTCGACGCTCAAGGAGGCCAAGGTCGACGAGGCCGACGTCGTCGTGTCGTCGACGGGAGACGACAAGGTCAACCTCGTCGTCTCGCTCCTGGCCAAGACGGAGTTCGGCGTGGGCCGCACGGTGGGCCGGGTCAACAATCCGAAGAACGACTGGATGTTCGACGGCTCGTGGGGTGTCGACGTCGCGGTCAACACGCCGCGGCTCATGACGGCCCTCGTCGAGGAGGCCGTGGAGATCGGCGACGTCGTGCGCCTCCTGACCCTCCAGACGGGAGTGTCCTCTATCGTCGAGTTCACGGTGCCCGCCGACTCCCTCGTCGTGGGCAAGACCGTTGGCCAGATCGAGTGGCCGGAGGACTGCACGCTCGTGGCGATCCTCCGCGACCAGAAGCCGATCGCCCCGAGCCGGGACGATGTGATCGACCACAGGGACGAGCTGTTCTTCATCTCGACGATCGCTGGCGAGGATGACCTGCGCGGCCTCCTCGCGCCCCAGTCCGAGAAGTCCGACAGGTCCGAGGAGATGCCTGTCCTCGCTGACGACGAGGACGCCGCGTTCGACGGCTGAGGCACCTCCCGACTCCGGGCTGCGGTCTCTAGGCGGCAGGCGCGGGCGGGAGCGGCGGGGCACCCATGGGTGCTTTGGGCCCGCGTCCGCGCCCCGCGAAGCGCCGGTACCCTACGAAGAGGACGACGACGAGGGCCACGGCCAGCGCGATGAACACGATCATCTGCTCGCCCGCCATGGCGGCGGGCACGACGCCCGCGACCAGCGTGAACAGCCCGCTCACCAGCAGCGCGTTGGCATCGGCGGAGGAGATCCGTCCGAGCGCGAGGCTCGCAACGAGCAGGACGACGGCGACGATCGTCGCGCTCAGGCTCACGGTCCGCAGCCATGCCGACTGGGTTCCTCCGACCGTCGGCTCGGGGTAGAACGCGTTGATGCCCACAAAGAAGACCACGACGGCCAGTACGCCCGTGGCCAGCGGATGCAGTACCGCGAACATCCGCGAGCCAGCCCGGGGCCCGGAGCCGTCCGCCTCCGCTGCAGGGAGCCAACGCCGCCCGACCATCCGCAGGTGGCCGACCACGAGTGCAACGAGCAGCGCGAAGACGCCCACGACGAAGCTGACGACCGCGGTCTTGGGACTGATGGCCCGTGTCGTACCCATGACAAGGGCAACGAGGCCGCCGAGCAGGAGCGCATCGGCCGGGATCGATGCGCGCCGCACGAGCGCGAACCCCGCGGCGAGGAGAACTACCGCTGCCGACGAGGCGATGAGGGCGGAGTTGCGCCCGTAGACTGCCATCGTGTCCGGATAGCCCGACCCGAAGTACCCTCCGAGGTAGGGCTGGGCATAGAACGCCTGGATGCCGAGCGAGACCACCATCGCTGCCAGTGGCGCCGCCGCGAGGGGGAAGACGACGGCGAGCGTCGCGTCGTCGACGTCGGACGACGACGAGGCTCGGGCGTTCCGCCGCAGCGTCCACCCCGTCTGACGCACAAAGAGCGCTGCCAGGGCCAGGAGGAAGCCCACCCCTACGGCGGCGAAGCTCGCGGCCGTGCCGAGGCCAGCGGTCGCGCCCATGCCGCGTCCTGCGGCGTACACGAGCGTGAAAACCCCGCCGAGCAGGAGCCCATCGGCGATCACGACGAGTCGCTTCGGGAGGAGCGACCCCACCACAAGTGGCACGGCGCCTATCGCCGAGACCGCACCGGAGACAATCCCGTTGTAGTCTTGGAGGGTCTGGTGGTACGCGAGGTAGGCGTTCTCGCTCCCGCCCTGCGGCCCTACGTACATTTCGGGCTGCGGATAGAAGACCTGGACGCCGAAGCCGACGAGCAGCGCGATCAGGATGCCGAGGAAGATCGGGAAGACTACCCTCAGGGCCTTGTTCTCCATGCGTCGAGGCTAGGTGCGCCGAGGTGGACCGGATAGGGCCAACTGGCCCGACCTCGCCGGATCAGTCCCCTTCCGGCCCCGGTGCTCCGATCGGACGCGTGACGAGCCAGGCGACCCAGAGGCCGAGCGCGTACAGTGGCACGCCCATGAGCAGGCGCGTCGCGCCGAGGGCCGTGAGGCCGGCGTCGCCCATGAAGTACAGCGGCATCTGAACGATGAGCCGAAGGCCGAGCACGGCGACCATGATCCATGTCCCCAGCCGGTACTGCCGTGCCCGGACCGGATTCTGACGCCAGTGGAGGCCCTCATTGCGGAGGAACCCGAAGATGACCCCCATGAGCGGCCACTTGAGCAGGACCGATGCGACAAGGGCAACGATGTACGCCCCGTTGGTGAAGAAGCCGTAGAGATAGAAATTCTCGGCGCGGCCGGTGAAGAGCGCGAGAGCCGCGGAGACACCGATGCCGATGATCCCGGCGAACGCCTGGGTCGGCGGTGTCCTGCCCACGAGGCGCACGACGACGAACACGGCCGCCACCACGAGCGACAGCACGACGGCGAGCACGAGGTCCTGCGCGAGGGTGAAGTATGCGAGGAAAACGAGTCCTGGCAGGATGCTCTCGAGCATGCCCCGCACCCCTCCGGCGCTGCGGAGGACGTCGATCCGCCCATCGTGGTGCCGGTGCAGCCCCGCCTTGGCGGCGTATGCACCCGCGAGGTCCGCCGCGCTCGGGGTGCGCTCGCCCTGCTTCTGGTCTTCGCCGTCTGGGGCCTCGTGGCCGCCATAGGGTGCGGTCATGTCAGTCCTCCTGGGCCAGGATCTCGTAGCGCGGGTTGTAGATGGTAGGCGTGCCGTGGAAGTGGGCCAGCATCCCGGAGAAGCGGAGTCGGGTGCCCGCATTGACGCCGCTGACCCTGCGGCGCCCGAGCCACACAAGGCACAGCGCAGGGCCCCGCCCCGGCAGTGCCGACTCGTCCTCGATGACGGCCGTGAGGCGCGGCGCGTCTCCCGCGGGCACGAACGTGAGGGACCGGACCACGCCCTGGCCCGCCACGAGGCCACGCTCGGGAAGTCCGCCGAAGCCCTCGAGCCGTATCGCGCCCGTGCGCTCAGCCAAGATGGGTGATCTCCGGTCCCCGCTCCGGCGCCTGCGGCTGCTGCTGCGCCTGGGCGGTGTGACCGCGGCCGTTCTCGTGCGGGGCAGCCTCAACGGGGATGCGCAGTGGCAGGAGCTCACGCGGAGGAAGCGGTGACTCGCCACGGTCCACCACGACGTGGCGGAAGAGGTCCTCGAGCTCGGCGGAGCCTTCGCGGCTCTCGGCCGCCCGCCCGCCGATGACGCCGCGGAGGAACCAGCGCGGACCGTCGACGCCCATGAATCGGGCCGCGCGGTAGCTGCGGCCCTCCCCCGAGGCGTCTGCGGGGAGCCGGGCTACGAGCTCGGGGCCGAAGCTGCCCTCGGTCTCCTCGACGGTGCCGCCCTGGCTCTCGACCGACTGCGCGATCTGGGCGCGGATCTCGCCCCAGAGGCCCTCAGAGCGGGGAGCCGCGAATGCCTGGAGCTGGAGGCTCGATCCTGAGAGGTCCATGGTGACAGCGACAACTCGCTGCGTGGCCTCCTCGAGCTCGAGGCGCAGCTGGAGGCCATCGGTAGGCCGCACGAGAATGGAGCCGAGGTCGACATACCCGCTCTCGGTGCTGGCTTCGCTCGCGTCGAAAGGCCCCTTCTGCGCGCGCCCGTAGCCGCTCTTGTCCGGCTCGGGACGCTTCTGGGCCGGCGTGCTGAGCACCGAAGCGTCCTCGGCCGTCAGCTTGGCGTTCTTGCCGCGTCCGAACAGTGCCACACAAACTCCTTAGTCTTGCCGGCAGTCTGGCCGGCCCCAGTCGTTGCCCGCCGCGGCCGGGCACTTGGATGTGCCGGGCACCCGCGCAGGACGCACCGGCTACTGGGCAGTGAATCCGCCGGTCGAACCGAAGCCCCCCGAGCCGCGCACGGATTCGGACAGTTCTTCGACGGGGACGAAGCGCGCATGCTCGACGCGCTGGATCACCATCTGTGCGATTCTATCGCCACGCCGGAGGGTGAGCGTGTGCGCGGCGTCGGTGTTCAGCAGCGTCACCGCGAGCTCGCCGCGGTATCCGGCGTCCACGGTACCCGGGGCGTTGACCACGGTGAGGCCGTGCTTCGTGGCGAGACCCGAGCGTGGGTGGATGAGGGCGACGAAGCCGAACGGGAGGGCGATGCTCACACCGGTCGGCACGAGGGCCCGCTCTCCAGGGGCCAGGGTGACGTCGACTCGGGCCCTGAGATCCGCACCGGCATCGCCCGGGTGCGCGTAGGATGGCGGCTCGATCCCGTCGTCGAGCATCTTGAGCTGGACCTCGAGGGTCGGCTCCCAGACCGACGCGTCGCCGGAAATCCCATTGGAACCAGAAATCCGATGGGAACCGGAAATCCCCTCGGACACTGTCTGCTGCTGCGCACTCACCCGTCAACTGTAGCGGCCCTGCGCGCGAGGCCCGGTTTTGTCGCCACACCGCGGGGGGTGGAAAGCTTGGGACTATGCCTGAAGCCACGACGCCCGCCCCCGCCGCGGGCACCGCCGACCCCGTTGTCTATTCAGAGAAGCTGTGGCCCGCCTGGTGGGTCTGGCTCGTGACCATCGGCGTCTCGGCGGCGGGTATCCTCGTGTTCGCGCCGATCAGCCTTGCTGCCGGCTACACAGCCGCCATGGTGCTCTTCGTCATTCTCGCGGGCGCCCTGATCGCCTCGACCCCAGCAGTCGTGGTCACCGCGAAGTCCTTCCGCGCCGGACGTGCGACCCTCCCACTCGCCGTCGCCGGTGATGCTGAGGCGTTCACGGGAGACGAGGCAACCGCTGAACGCGGCGTACGGCTCCACGGGCTCGCGTACCTCTGCATCCGCGGCTGGATCTCGTCCGTGGTGCGCCTCGAGCTCAACGACCCGGACGACCGCACGCCATACTGGCTCGTCTCGACCCGCCATCCGGCCCAGCTCGTGGCTGCGCTCACCGACCATCCCGGGCCGGCCGAGTCCGTCTGACAGGACAACGGGTTGGCGGACGAGACCGTCAGAGGTGAAACTCCGTTCTGGAATGCACGGTGGCCCCGGCGCGCTGTCGCGCCGGGGCCACCGATCTTCTGTTTTCCTTGCGCGCGCCGAGGGCTCAGCCCTCGCACTCCTTGCAGTACAGCAGGCCGTTCTTCTCCCGTGCAATCTGGGAGCGGTGACGGACGAGGAAGCACGAGGCGCACGTGAATTCATCGGCCTGTGCCGGCAGCACACGCACGAGGAGTTCCTCGCCGGAGAGATCGGCGCCGGGCAGCTCATAGCTGTCCGCGGCCTCCGCCTCGTCCTCGTCCACCGAAGCGGACTGCTTGTCGGTGCGGCGGGACTTCAGCTCCTCGATGGAATCCTCGTTGAGCTCTTCCTCGTTCTTGCGCGGCGCATCGTAGTCGGTCGCCATAGTTCTTCGTTCACGCTCCGTAAAGCTAGCTAGTCACGTGGCATCCCACGTAGTCCACTCCAACGCACTCGGCCCCCATTTTGTGCCCAGTGACGGGGGAGATTGTTCCCGATGCAGCCTCAAAACGCCACTCCGGCCCGGAATATTCCGTCCAGAACCACCGCGATGGGCCACGGGCACCTGCCTATTGGGGTCGAACATGCTTGGAAATTCGCGGCGCACCGCGTGCGCAGCCCGTGTTTTCCCCCGGCAAATGGCACAGTTCTACTCAGACTAAAAGCTAGCTGGAGGGCCTCAATGCGGGAGCGAGCGCAGGATCAAGCGCAGGAACTGCGGCTCGTGGGTGTCCACGAGGACGGAGCCCACCTCCTCGTGAGCGCGGCGAACGGAGATGTCTTCCGGCTCCCGCTCGACGAGGCGCTGCGCCGCGCCGTCTCCAGGCCCGCACCCCAGCGTCCAGCGACCGGCGATGGCGCCGGTATGACACCACGACAGATTCAGGCCGAGATCCGGGGCGGGGCAACTGCCGAGGAGGTTGCGGTCTCGTCCGGCATCCCGCTCGCGCGCGTGCAGCGCTTCGAGGGGCCCGTCCTGGCGGAGCGCGAGCACGTGGCACGGCGCGCCCAAGGCGTCGAGGTGCCAGGGCGGCTCCCCACGCACGATGCCCTGCGCGGCCCCCAGGCCGATCGGCCCGCAACGCTCGGAGAGATGGCCGCCTACCGGCTCTCCCTCCACGGCGTGTCTGCGGACAGCGTCGAGTGGGACTCGTGGCGACGTCCCGACGGCCAATGGACCGTGGTCGCGCGCTTCGAGCTGCCCGACGGCGCGCCGTCGTCCATCGGAGAAGAGCCGCCCGCGATGTGGACCTACCACCCCATCCACCGCACGGTGGCCAACGCCAATCGGTGGGCGCAGCAGCTCAGCGAACTCGAGCCCCTCGACGGCCCGGCCCCTCGGCGCCGCCTCGCAGCCGTGTCCGACAGGCCCTTCGATGTCGAGGCACCGGAGGCCATGCGCCGCGCGGAGGCAGCCCTCCCGACGCCCCTTGACCGTGAGGCCGAGCTGCTGGACATGCTGCGTGCCCGGCGCGGGCAACGGCTCGGCGTCGACGAGGACGGCGACGATGCGCTCGCGCTCCTCCTCACGCATGGCATCCCGGCTGCGCATCCACGACCCTCCGACGCTGACGCCGCGGATGCTGACGACGACGCCGAGGTCACAGACGGGGCCGAGCGTCACGATCGCCCCACCCGACCGGGGAGCGCGGCGGACGACGACCGCGTTGCCGCGCCGCGCGGCGGGATCACGTCGCTGCTCTCACGCCTGAACCCTCGCGTGCACGAGGGAGACGACAGCCTCGGTCTCAAGCCGGGCATCAGCACGGCCACGCACGAGATCACCCTGGTCCCCTCTGCACATCCGCCAGGGCCCGATCACCAGTCAGACGGTCAGGAGCACACCTCGGGGGTGACCTCTCAAGGGGGCAGCTCCCCGGAGGACGCCCCCTACGCCGGCGCGCCGTCGAACTCGGAGTCCCGGCCCACGGAGTCCCGCGGCCCAGAGATCGGCCGCCCGGAATCAACGCAGGTGGCGTCCGGCAGCGCCGACTCAGCGCGGCCGGAGCCACGCCAGTCCGGTCCGGGCACGGAGGCGCCGCGGCGGTCCGGAAGGCCCAAGCGCTCCTCCGTCCCGAGCTGGGACGAGATCGTCTTCGGGACTAAGGGCGACTGACCCCGGCCGCGCGGGAAGCACCTACCTCGAGCGATCTGCTATTCACCGAACGGCAGGAGTTGCTCCCCCTCGCCCATGACGTCCGCCGTCGCGGCGGTGCGCCCGGCCATGTAGTGCCGGCGGCACAGGGTCTCGTAGCCGACCTCGACGGGCTGGCCTTGAGCCATCACGCCTGCGGGCGGAAGAGTGCCTCGGCCGGTGATATCCGCGACCACGACCTGCTCCCCCGTCCGGACCATCGTCCCGCCGACGGTGCGCGCGTTGTGGGTTGCCCGCCGACCGCACCAGCACAGCGTCGGCACCTGGAGGCTCTCGATCCTGTCGGCGAGCTCCACGAGCCGCTGCGAACCCTCGAACAGGCGCGCGCGGAAGTCGGTCCCGATCCCGAAGGCGTACACGTCCACCTCCAGCTCGTCCACGACTCGGGCAAGGTCGTCGACCTGCTCCGCGCGGTAGAACTGGGCTTCGTCGCAGATGAGGTAGTCCACCTCCTCCCCATGGGTTCGACGCCGGACCACCTCGTCCCAGAAGCTCGACGACGACGTGACCTCGATCGCGGGTGTCCTGAGGCCGAGTCGGCTCGTGATGGCGGCTTCCCCCGAACGGTCATGGCGCGTGAAGAGGAGGCCCAGACGGCCTCCCGCACGGTGGTTATAGTCCATCTGGAGGGCCAGGGTCGACTTGCCGCTGTCCATCGTGCCGGTGAAGAAGACGAGCTCAGCCACGGCCCGAGCGCTTCCCCTGGACCCGTCCCCGTGCGCGGAACGCGATGAGCGGGACGTGTCTCTCGGCCTTCGTCCACGACCCGTGCTGGCCGACCATCTCGAACGCCTGAGGACGCACCCGGCGGCCGTCGTACAGGGCCACATCGCCATGCACGGCCACGATGAGGTCGCCGATCCGCGCGTGCACGCTCTCGGTCACCACCGGCCCGAACAGGCCGTGGTCGATGGCCTCCCGGCGTGTGAGGATCCAGGTCTGGTTCCCGAGTCGCTCGCGCCAGCGGGCAGCGACCGCGGCCACCGCGGCGTCGTACGCCGCATCGTCTTCCGCGGGGTGACCCGCGCCGCGGCCGTTCCGCGGCGGCTCGACGTGGAGGTGAACCATGCGGGGTTCCCCAGCGGTGTGCCGGACGCCCTCGGTCAGGGAGGGATCGGCGCCGATGTCGAGTCGCCGCGAGGGAGCGATGTCCACCATCCCATGGTCGCCCACGACGAGGATGAGGGTCCCTGCAGGAAGTTGGGCATCGAGGCGCCGCAGGGACGAGTCCACCTCCTCGAGGGCCACCGTCCATTCGGCGGAGGTCCAGCCGTACTGGTGACCGGCCTTGTCGAGCTCGTTCAGATAGAAGTACGCCAGCATCCGCGGGTGCGCTGCCATAGCCTCGGCAGCCGCCGTCGTGCGCGCGTGGAGGCTCACCGCACCGATGAATTCACCGCCGCGCAGGGCCGCACGTGTCATGGGCGAGCCCTCGAACTGCGGCAGGCTCACCGTCGCAACGTGGATATCGGGATGGATCCGCTCGAAGATGGTGGGGCACGGCTGCCAGCGCTGAGGGTCGACGTCGGGATCCCAGCCGTTGAGCTGGTTCACGACGCGGTCGAGGTGCGGAGCGTAGACGTCGTACCCCACCATGCCGTGCTGGCCGGGCGGGACGCCCGTGCCGAGGCTTGCCAGCGACGCCGCCGTGGTGCTCGGGAATGCCGCGTCCAGCGTCTCGGGGATGGCGCCCTGGCCTGCCGAGAGCTTCTCGCGCAGGAAGGGAGTATGGGCCGTCCGCTTGGACAGGAGGTTGCGGCCGAGACCGTCGACCATCACGAGGCAGATGCGCGAGGACGCGGGGATGGCCAGGGGGTTGGGAAACCCCTGGGCGCCGAGCGCTGCGGCGCAGGACGGGAGGACATCGGCGATGGATCGCGAGCCGAAGGCGGGTGGCGGCGGCAGGGGCACAGCGCCGCTGGCCGCAGAGCCGGCCGCAGAAGCGGTTGGTGTGCTGGACGGGGTGCGGCTGGGCATCGAGTCGGAGGCTGCCGTCATCTAGCGGCCACCGTGGCCGCGCAGCGTCCTCGAGGCCAGGCCGGCGAGGCGGGGCCTCGTGGGTGCGGGTGGAAGCGGCCGCGAGCCCGTGCTCAGGGCGCGCAGCAGTCGGGCGAAGTGCTTCGCGGTGCCGACGGCGCGTGGGCCGTCGGCATCGGCGCTGATCCTCAGCACGAGGTCCTCCTGGGCCACGGTGCCGGTGTACCCGTGGTCGGCCTCGCACTGGGGGTCGCCGCATCCGGCGGGCACCATGTCGACGCGCTGGCCGCCGCTCCATGCGATGGCCAGGGTCACTTCGCTCACCGGGTCTCCGGCCGTGTACTCGGCAGGATCGGCATACACGTAGGACAGCACCACGGTGGCGATCTGGGCGACGGGGACTGACTCGGTGGACACCTGGGCGGCGACGCGGCTCCCCTTCTCGTCGAGGGGCGACTCGTCGACATGGGTGACGACGAGCATGTCATCCGTGAGCACGAGGACAGTCACATGGCGGCGGACCTCGGCACGTTCGAAGTGGGTCTCGAGGTGGCTCAGGTGGGCGACCGGCGTACGGCCGTCGAGGGCGTCCTCGACCACGTGGCCGACGAGCAGCGGGTAGAAGCCCGTCCTCTCGAGCGCCGCGGTCAGGGTCTCCCCCTCCCCCTGACTGCCGTGCTGGCCTGTGGGTGCGCCGGACGGGAAGTGGCTCATGGGTGCCATTCTCCCAGAACGTTGCGGAACAGCTCAAAAGGAGCTGTCACGTCACTGGGCGATCATGGCCCTGCGAGCGCTGTCCATGCGCTGGGCCGCGTTCCCCACCCACACCGAAGCAGCGAGCACCGTGAGGCCCTGCGCGCTCACGACGACGGGCTTGAGCTCGAGGAGTGATACCTCGGGGTGGCGGTCCTTGAGCAGCGAGACACGGCCCACGAGGTCCTCGAGCGCCGGCACGTCGAGGGCTGGGAGGCCTTCATGGCCGTACAGCTTGACGGCGGTCCGCGGCGCGCGGACGATCTCGTGGACGTCGCCCGTGGTGAGCGGCGTCATGCGGTGCGCCCAGTCGTCGAGGAGGGACACGGCGTCGCCCGCGAGCCCGAAGGAGAGGATCGGGCCGAGGAGCGGGTCCTCGATCGCCCTGATCACGCAGGCCTGGCCGAGCGGGGCCATGCTCTGGACCTCGAAATGGGCTTCCCCGTAGGGGCCCAGCGCAGTGCGCATCTGGTCGAACTCGGCCCGGAGGTCTGCGGCGTCGCGCACGTCGAGCCGGACAGCTCCGAGGTCGAGGCGCGCCCGGAGGTTGTCCGCGGCGGACTTGATGGCTACGGGCCAGCCGAGCGCGTCGGCGGCCGCCACTGCCTCGTCCGCGGTCGCGATGCCCAGCGCGGGAAGGACGGCGATGCCGTAGCACGCCAGGAGCCGCGCAGCGTCCTCGGGGCCGAGCTGTCGCAGTTCGGTACCCTCGACTCCCGCGAGGGCGGAGCCGATGATCGCCTCGGCTGCGTCGTCGTCGAAGTCCGCCTCGAAGAGCGGACCCTGGTCGCGCGCGAGCCACTCGCTGTACCGTACGACGGCGGCGAGCGCGGCCACGGCGTCGCCCGCGCTCGCGTAGCTGGGCACCGTCGCGGGTGCTGCCGCCGGCACGGCCTCAGGCGCTGAACCTGCCGCCGCGGACGGTGCGGCGTCCTGCGGGGCCCCATCCGCCGCGGGCAGGAGTCCCTCGGTGTCCACCCGACGGTCAATCACCCCGGGGAACGCTGCAACGACAGTCTTTCCGAGAGCCTCGGCGGCCTCGGCCAGGGTCTCGGCCAGCGCAGGCACGCGCACGCCGGGCGCTGGCAGGACCGCGACGACGACGGCATGGACGTCCTCGCGCGCCCCCATATCGGTCAGCCGACGATTCATTTCGGGAAGCGCGCGGGACTGGCCTTGGGAAAGGTCGAGGTCGCCGGCCACTGCGACGACGTTGAGCCCCTCGCCCTCAGCGCTGTCCGCGACCACTCGCGCGAGCCCGAGCGCGTTGCTCAGCACCGCGACGTTGGGACCTGTGGGCAGCCTCCCGACAGCGATCTGGGCGACGTCGATGAGCCCCTCAATAGTCCCGACGCGGATGACGCCGGATTGCCGGAGCACCGCGTCGAGCGCCCCGGGCGGCGCTTGCGTGGTCCGGACCGAATGGCCAGGCGGGAGCCGGAGCCCGGTGACGTCGCTCTTGGCGACGATGACCGGCTTGCTGCGCGCCAGACGCCGCGAGATGCGGGAGAACTTGCGGGGGTTGCCGAACGATTCGAAGTACAGCCCCACCGCGCGCGTCGGTTCGTCGTCCTCCCAGTACTGCATGAGGTCGTTGCCGGACACGTCCGCCCTGTTGCCCGAGGAGAAGATCGCAGTGAAGCCGAGACGCCGTTGCTCGGCCGCGGCATACAGGGCCACCCCGATCGACGCCGACTGGCTGAACAGGCCCAGGCTGCCCCGACGCGGAAGCCGCGGGGCGAGCGAGGCATTGAGTCGCACTCGGGGGTCTGTGTTCACGACGCCGAGCGATTCGGGCCCGACGACGCGCATGCCGTGGGCGCGCGCGTGCCTCACGATCTCCCGCTGGCGCAGGAGGCCTCCCTCGCCCCGCTCGGCGAATCCGCCGGAGGCGATGACGACGCCCTTGACGCCTGCGGCGGCGCATTCGGCGACGACGCCGGGCACCTCGTCATAGGGGACCGCGACGAGGGCGAGGTCGACGGTCTCGGGGACCTCGCCGATCCGCGCGTGCGCCATCATGCCGCCGAGCTCGAGCGCCTCGGGGTTCACCGCGTACACGCGCCCGGTGAAGCCCCCCTCGACGATGTGCTCGAGCAGCTGGTAGCCCAGCGTCCCCCACGTGCGGCTCGCGCCGATGACGGCAACGGAGGTCGGCGCGAGCAGCCCGAGGACGCTCTTGGACTCGGAACGGTGTTCACGGGATTCCATGACCGCGCGGGACTTCTCGGTTGGATCGATCTCGAACTCGACGCTCACGACGCCCTCGTCGAAATGCCGACTGACGGCGTACCCGGCCTCGGCGAACACCGTGAGCATCTTGCGGTTCTCCGGCAGGACCTCGGCCGTGAAGCGCCGGATCTGGTTCTCCCGCGCCGCCGCGGCGAGGTGCTCGAGGAGGATCGAGCCGAGCCCGCGGCCCTGGTGGCGGTCCGCGATGTTGAACGCGACCTCTGCTTCGGTCGGGTCGGCGAGGCGGTCGTAGCGTCCGACCCCCATGATCTCGTCGCCGAGGGTGATGACCAGGGCCACCCGGTTGCTGTAGTCGACCTCGGTGAAGCGCTTGAGCTCGGCACTCGTCAGGCGCGTCTTGTAGCTGAAGAACCGCAGGTAGGTCGAGCTCTCGGACTGGTGGATATGGAAGTCCTGGAGGGCCTGAGCATCCTGGGGGCGGATCGGTCGCAGGTGCGCCGTCCCGCCGTCGCGGAGCACGACGTCTGCCTCCCAGTGATGCGGATAGTGGCCCTCAGGTGCGCTGGGCTGGCCAAATGCGTCCGTCGATGCCGAGTCCGCCATAGGCTTAGCCTAGTTCAGCCTCCCTGCACCACCACATGAAGGATCTACCGAGTCTTGGCACGTCGACAGAACCCGCGCAGCAGCGCTGGACAGCTCTCCGGCACGGATGCTCTCCCCGGAACCGACAACTTCGCGGAGAACATCACCGACATCGACGTCGCCGAGGAGATGGAGACGTCCTTCCTCGAGTACGCCTACTCCGTCATCTACTCCCGGGCGCTCCCCGATGCCCGCGACGGCCTCAAGCCGGTCCAGCGCCGCATCCTCTACATGATGAGCGACATGGGACTGCGCCCGGACCGCGCGCACGTGAAGAGCGCGCGGGTGGTCGGCGAGGTCATGGGCAAGCTGCACCCACACGGGGACACGGCCATCTACGACGCGATGGTGCGCATGGCACAGGGCTTCTCCCTGCGACTGCCGCTCATCGACGGGCACGGCAACTTCGGCTCGCTCGACGACGGTCCGGCCGCCCCGCGCTACACCGAGGCCCGCCTGGCCGCGGCCTCGCTCGCCCTCACTGGCGACCTCGACGAGGACGTCGTCGATTTCGTCCCGAACTACGACGGACAGCTGACCCAGCCCGAGGTCCTCCCCGCGGCGTTCCCCAACCTGCTCGTCAACGGCACCACGGGCATCGCGGTGGGCATGGCCACGAACATGGCGCCGCACAACCTCGTCGAGGTCATTGCTGCCGCCCAGCTCGTCATCGAGAACCCCGAGGCGACGCTCGAGGACGTCATGGACCTCGTGCCCGGCCCCGACCTGCCCTCCGGCGGGCGGATCGTGGGGCTTGACGGCATCCGCGACGCGTACCGGACGGGCCGTGGCTCGTTCAAGACCCGTGCCAAGGTCGCGGTCGAGCAGATCTCGGCTCGCCGCACGGGCCTCGTCGTGACCGAGCTGCCGTACACGGTGGGGCCTGAGAAGGTCATCGAGAAGATCAAGGACGCCGTCAACTCCAAGAAGCTCACGGGCATCTCCGACGTCACCGACCTCACCGACCGCCAGCACGGGCTGCGGCTCGTCATCGAGGTCAAGAACGGCTTCAATCCGCAGGCGGTCCTGCAGCAGCTCTACCGCTACACGCCGCTCGAGGATTCATTCGGCATCAACAACGTCACGCTGGTGGACGGCCAGCCGCAGACGCTGGGGCTGCTCGAGCTCCTGCGCGTGTACGTGGGCCACCGGCTCGACGTCGTGCGGCGCCGCACCGCGTTCCGGCTCGGCAAGCGCAAGGACCGCCTGCACCTTGTCGAGGGCCTTCTCGTGGCCATCATGGACATCGACGAGGTCATCCAGATCATCCGCACCTCCGACGAGGTCGCGGCCGCACGCGAACGCCTCATGATGGTCTACGACCTCACCGAGATCCAGGCCAACTACATCCTCGAGCTGCGTCTCCGCCAGCTCACCAAGTACTCGCGGATCGAGCTCGAGAAGGAGCAGGACGAGCTGCGCCGGGAGATCGAGGAGCTCGAGGCGATCCTCGGCTCGGACACCCTCCTGCGCGAACTCGTCTCGCGCGAGCTCGGCGAAGTCGCCGCCACGTACGGCACGCCGCGCCGCACGGTACTCCTCGAGCACGACGACGCGCCCGCCCTCGGGAGCCGGGCCTCGGCCGGTGGTGCAATCGGAGCTGCCGCTGGCGCTGCGGCAGCCGGGACCTCGGCCGCCGCGAAGGCCGCGCCGCTGCAGCTGGAGATCGCCGACGACCCCTGCTGGGCGATCCTGTCCGCCTCGGGCATGGTGGCGCGCACCGCCCACGACGAACCGCTTGTCGAGTCGGGGCCACGGGTGCGTCACGACGTGTTCCGCTCGGTCGTGCACACGACGGCGCGCGGCGAGGTGGGCGCCCTGACCTCGGCGGGCCGGATGCTGCGCCTTCAGACCGTCGACCTCCCGATGCTGGCCGCCTCGACCGGGCTTCCCAATCTGGCCGGAGGGGTGCCGATGAAGGACTTCGTCCCGCTCGCCAAGGGCGAGACGCTCGTGGCACTCGTGCCGCTGGACACCGTGATCGCGATCGGCACCGCCCAGGGCGTGGTCAAGCGCGTCACATCGGACTACCCCCTCAACCGCGAGGACTGGGAGTCGATCACGCTCAGGCCGGGCGACGCCGTGATCGGAGCCGCGCCGGCGGCGGACGCCGACACCCTCGTGTTCGTCACGGCGCAGGCGCAGCTGCTGCGCTACGACGCGTCGGTGGTGCGTCCACAGGGCCGCACCGCCGCCGGCATGGCCGGGATCAAGCTCGCCGAGGGCGATACGGCTATCTTCTTCGGCGTGGTGTCCGCCGGTGACGCAGGCGACGCTACTGGACACAGCGCCGTCGTCGTCACGATTGCGAACGGCGACGCCGCCCTGCCGGGGACCACCGCCGGGACCGCGAAGGTGACTCCGTTCGACGAGTACCCTGCGAAGGGCCGTGCGACCGGCGGCGTGCGCTCGCATCGGTTCCTCAAGGGGGAGGATCGGCTGACGCTCGCGTGGGTGGGCCGAGGTCCCGCGAAGGCCTCGTCGGCGGCAGGCGTGGCGCGCTCGCTGCCGAGCGAACACGGCCGCCGCGACGGCTCGGGTGTGCCGCTGAGCCAGTCGGTGGACGAGATCGGACCCAGCCTCACGTGATGCACCGGCGGGTCGGGCCCTTCCGGACCGCGGGCTAGACTGCCGCCATGGCCATCACCCCTGACACCAAGGACTGGACCTGGGTCCTCGACCGTCCTTGCCCCGAGTGCGGATTCGACCCCGACTCGCTGACCCCGCAGGACGTCGCGCGGCGCGTGGAAGCGACCCTGCCGCGCTGGGATGCGGCGCTGATCCGCGAGGACGTGCGGGTGCGCCCGGACGAGTCGACCTGGTCTGCGCTCGAGTACGCGTGCCACGTGCGTGATGTCTTCGAGCTATTCCGCCGGCGTCTGGACCTCATCCTCGCCGAGGACGGGGCGCGGTTCGCGGACTGGGACCAGGATGCGACTGCCCGCGAGAAGGATTATGCCGGCGCAGATCCCCGGACCGTCCGCTCCGAACTGGCCGAGCAGGGCGCCCTGGCCCGGGACGCGTTCGCGGGCGTCCCCGACGAGGCGTTCGGCCGGCGCGGCCTGCGCAGCAACGGGAGCGAATTCACGGTCGTGACGCTCGCGCGGTACTTCCTCCACGACGTCGAGCACCACCTGCACGACGTCAAGGCCTGAACGGGCGCACAGACCCCCTCGGCCTTCCACGGCGGACTGTCCCCGGCGAACTGTGCCCGCCGCCGGGGCTCAGCGGGCCAGCTGCGCCGACAGGCCGGCGTCGTGCGCGGAGTCCGCGCGCCGCGCTCCGAGTTCCACGAGCAGGTCCCCGGGCATGAGCTCCGAGGCGTGATGTGTGACCATGATGACGGTCCGGTCGGCGAGCGCCTCGTGCAGCGCGGTGACGAGCTCGAGGCCGGCCTCCGCGTCGAGGTGGGCGGTCGGCTCGTCGAGGAGCACCGTCTCGGCCCCCGCGAGCAGAGTGCGCGCCACGGCGAGCCGCTGCCGCTGGCCGCCCGAGAGGAAGGACCCACGGCTGCCGATGCGCGCGTCAAGGCCGTACGGGAGGGTCTGCACATGGGCGAGCAGGCCGACCCTCGCGAGGACCTCTTCGAGTTCGGCGTCCGACGGCGCGTGGTCGCGGTCGCGGGCGATTGCGAGGTTTCCGCGGACGGTCGAGTCGAAGAGGTGCGACTCCTGAGGGCACCAGGCCACGGGTCCGGTGACCTCGACAGTCCCCCGGCGCGGTCTGAGGAACCCCGTGAGGAGCGCGAGCACGGTGGACTTGCCGGCTCCGGATGGACCCGCAACGATGACCCAGTCCCCCGGCCCCGCCGCGAGGTCCAGCCCAGTGACGACGTCGGAGCCACCGGGCCACCCGACGCCCACGTCGCGGAGGCAGACACCCGTAGGTCCGGCCGCGGACACCCGTGGGTCGGGCCGCAACAGAGCCGCCCCGGCTGTCGTCGGCTGGGCTGTCTGCGGCCGGGCAGTGTTCGGCCGGGCAGTGTTCGCCTGTGCTGCGGTCGCCTCGGCTCCGTTCGGGTGGGCAGTGTTCGGCTGGACTGCGTTCGGCCGGGCAGTGGTCGTGTGGGCCGCCTCCGTGTGGGCCGCGTCTCGGCCCGGCATCGCCCGCGGGGCCCCCACCGACTCCTCCGCCGCGACGCGCGTGAGCGCCGATCGGAGTGCCGGTAGCTGTTGGACGGCCGTGCTCGCGGCTGCGAGCGGCTCGGCGAGCGCGAGCTGGAGCAGCAGGACGGCGGCGACCGTGGTTGCCGGGGCGCCCGCCGCGTGGGCGGTGACGAGGGTCAAGACGGCCGCGATGCCGGTCGCGGCAATGACGATCCCCTGCGCGAGGCCCTCGGCCGCCGCCCCGCGGCGCTCGAGGCGGGTGAGCGCTCCGTCCTCCGACCGGAGGCGGGCAAGGACGGCACCGGTACGGGAGTTCGCCGCGAGGTCACCGGCTGCGGCGAGTGCCTGCCCCATCCGGGCCAGGAAGCGTGCACGGCCGCTCTGGAGGCGCACGGCCGAGCGCCGGTCCGCTGCCAGGGCTGCCGCCGGCGCGGCGATGAGCGACACCACGAGGGCTGCCGCGAGCACGGGCAGCTGGCCGGGCAGCAGGATCCCGACGGCGACGGCGCCGCCGGCGCCCACGAGGACCGCGGTCGCGAGGGGATGCAGCACCCGCGGGAGCTGGTCGCGCACCGCCTCGACGTCCCCGACGAGGGATTCAAGTGCCGCACCCGGGACCAGGAGCCGGCGCGCAGCGAGCCCACGGCTCGACAACGCACCCCAGAGCCGGTCGCGCAGAACGGTGAGCGTTGACAGGACCGCCGAGTGCAGCACCAGGCGCTCCCGGTACCGCAGCACGGCCCGCGCGATGCCGAAGAACCGCACCCCCGTGATCGCCGTCAGCAGGTACAGGATCGGAGGCTGTTCGGCAGCGCGCACGATGAGCCAGCCGGACAGCGTCGAGAGGGCCACTGCGGCTGCGGCAGATCCGAGGCCGGCAAGGGCCGCGCGGGCGTATTTCCAAACGTCCGGGCGGATCAGGGAGACGAGCACGCGTAGCCACGTGCCGCGAGGCGCGGTGGTGACCGCCGGCGCATCGCGTGTCGGGGCGGGCGTCTCCGGCGTCGCGGAGCGGAACCTCTCGGATGCGGTGCCAGCGGAAGGTGCGAGCTCGACGACGTGGTCAGCGAGGGCCGCCGTTCGGGTCTCGTGGGAGACGAGCAGGACCGTCGCGCGGCCGGAGAGTGCGCCGATGGCCCGCTCAACGAGGTCCGCGGAGGCGCCATCGAGATGCGCGGTGGGCTCGTCGAGCAGCACGAGGCCCGCCCCGTCCGCGACGCGGGCCAGGCCGCGGCCCACCGCGACGCGGCGCTGCTGTCCGGGGCTCAGCTCGCTCGGGTCGGCGTCGGCGAGCCCGGCGAGGCCGAGCCTGCGGAGAATGGCGTCCGTGAGCGTCGCATCCCGATCGACCGCACTCCCCGCGTACAGCGCGAGCTCGGCCGCGACGGTGCGCTGCGTGAACTGCGGGTGTTGCGGGACCCATGCGATCCCGGAAGGATCCGAGCCCTGCACCGTCCCCGAGACAGCCGCCCCTGCGCCGTCGCGCACGAGCCCGGCGATCGCGGCCAGGATGGTGGTCTTGCCTGAGCCGCTGGGGCCGGCCAGCACGGTCACGCGCCCGGCCGGAGCGGTGAAGGTGAGCGGTCCTGCGGCGTCGTGGGGCGCGCCGTCGTACCTCACGGAGAGCCGCTCCACGCTCAGCTGCGGGACGCCGCCGTCGCGACCCGGTTCACGGCCGGGCCGCTCTGCTGCCGAGAGGAGCCGTGCGCCGTGCGGCACAGCCAACCGCTCACGCGTGCGCCGCAGGGCCTCCGTGCCGTCCTCGCTCGCATGGTGGGCGCTGCCGAGATCGCGCAGCGGCTGGAAGCATTCCGGAGCGAGGATGAGGGCGAGGAGCCCTGCCTCGAGGGTCATCTCGCCATACACGAGACGGACGCCGATGAACACCGCCACCACGGCCACAGAGATCGTGGAGATGAGCTCGAGGGCCAGTGAGGACAGGAAGGCGACCCTGAGCGTGGCCATCGTCCGGCCCTTGTAGGCACGGGACAGCTCACCGAGGGCCACGCGCTGCTCGCGTGCGCGGCCGAGGCCGACGAGCACGGGCAGGCCCTGCGCAAGCTCGACCAGGTGTGAGCCGAGCCGCAGGAGCGCCTGTTGGGCCTCCGACACCGCACCGACGGTGTGGCGCCCGATAAGGATCATGAACAGGGGCACGAGCGGGAGCGTGAGCACGAGGATGAGCGCGCTCACCCAGTCCGCGCCGAGGATCCGGGCCCCGAGCAGCACCGGCACGGTGGCGGTCCCGACCATCGCGGGAAGGTACTGCGTGTACAGCGAGTCGAGGGCGTCGAGGCCCCGGCCGGCGAGCACGGCGGTCGCTGCGGGCGACGACGCGACGCGGTCCGCGCCGTCGTCCGCGGAAGGGCCTTCGGTGCCACCGGCGTCCATCCCCGCCTCGATCAGCTCGGCGCGGAGCTCCTCCTTCACCCCAACGGCGGCCCACCGGCCCACCGCGGACGTTCCCCACTGTGCGACGCCCCGGACCAGAACACCTGCGGCTGCCCACAGGGCCGCATCGCGGACGGTCCCCGTGCCGGGGGTCCCGGACGCGAGCCCCGCGATACCCGCGGCGATCCCCTGGGCCATGAGGATGAGCCCCACAGCCTTGGCCACGGCGAGGAGGCCGAGGCCCAGGAGCGCCCGGCGGGTCGAGGGTCCTAGGGGAATCTCCGGTCGCATGGGGCCCTAGGCCGACTTGCCCGTGACGAGTCGGACCACGATCGCCGGAACCACCGAGTGCGCCGCGGGGATGCTGTCCACCGTGAGGCGGCGACGGAACACCCAGTAGGTCCAGACCTGGTAGGCGAGCACGAGCGGGAGCCCGATGAGCGCAACCACCGTCATGAGGCCCAGCGTGTAGTCGGACGACGACGCGCTGCCCACCGTGAGGCTGTTGGCCGCATCGAGGGTCGAGGGCAGCACCACGGGGTAGACGGCGGAGAAGATCGCCGCAGCGCCGGCCACGAGGAATGCGGCGAGGCCGATGAATGCGCGGCCCTCCGAGCCCCGCCGCCCCAGGAGCCACGCGGTGACGGCTGCGGCCGCCGCGACAACCGTCAGAGCCCAGCTCCACCAGGCACCCGTGCGGACCTGCACTGCGAGGACCCAGACGACGAGCGGGAGCACTGCGAGGGGAAGCCAGCGGACGAACGCGCCATGGGCGCGCGTGCGGATCTCGCCGTCCGTCTTGAGCGCGAGGAATGCGAGCCCGTGGACGAGGGCGAACGCGACGACCGCGAGGCCGCCAAGCACCGCGTACCCGTTGAGCCACACGAACGGCCCGCCCACGCGGTCGCCGTTCGCGTCAAGCGGCAGGCCCGTCGTCGTGAGTGCGAGCATCGCTCCGACGCAGAACGCGGCCACGCCCGAGCCGAGTGCAAGCGCCCAGTCCCACGCCGTGCGCCAGCGGTCGGAGTGGACCTTGCCCCGGTACTCGATCGCGACGGCCCGGAAGATCAGCGCGACGAGGGCGAGGGTGAGTGGCAGGTACAGCGCGGAGAAGAGCGAGGCGTACCAGCGCGGGAAGGCCGCGAACGTTGCCCCGCCCGCAGTCAGGAGCCACACCTC
This sequence comes from Sinomonas sp. ASV486, assembly GCF_030908215.1. Classification (GTDB taxonomy): domain Bacteria; phylum Actinomycetota; class Actinomycetes; order Actinomycetales; family Micrococcaceae; genus Sinomonas; species Sinomonas puerhi. The sequence goes on from NZ_JAVFJK010000003.1 coordinate 204,401, forward strand.
GTTGCCGTCCCAGACGGGGCCGATCGTATTGAGCAGCACGCGCCGCTCACGCTCACCGCGGGCGAAGAGCTTCATGTGCATGCCGACGCCGAGGTCGAAGCCCTCGAGGAAGAGGTAGCCGAGCCACAGGACGGCGATCGCGCAGAACCATGTCGTGCCCAGGGCTGTGGGAAGGGTTTCCATCAGTCGTTTCCTCCTAGTAGGCGAAGGCCAGGACGTCGTCGGCGGGCTTTTCGGCCCCGCCGCCGCCGGTGCCATCACCGCCGTCGTGCGGGCCGCCGTCGTGCTTCTGCGCGGTCTCGGCGAGTTCAGGCATGGCGGACGCGACGCCGCCGCGGATGTAGGTCACGAGGAGACGGACCTCGACCACCATGAGGGCCGCGTACAGGAGGGTCAGGACGATGAGCGACGTGAGGATCTCCCCCGCCGTCACGCCCGGAGACACTGCGGCCGCTGTGAACATGAACACCTGGTCGACGCTGCCTGCCATGGCGGGGTTGGGCGCGACGACGAAGGGCTGGCGCCCCATCTCGGTGAAGATCCACCCCGCTGCGTTCGCGCCGAACGGTGCGAAGATGCCGAGGACAGCCAGCCGCATGAGCCAGCGGGACTCGGGCACGGTGCCCTTGCGCGTGATGACGAGCGCGATGAGGGCAGCAAGCGCAGCGAGACCGCCGAACCCGATCATCGCCCGGAAGCCCCAGTAGGTGACCTCCATCACGGGCACGTAGTTGATGGCCTGCCCGGCGCGGTCGCCGTAGATGGGGTTGTCCGGGACCGCGGTGCCATAGGCCTTCCTGTACTGGTCCTGGAGGCTGTTGACGCCCTGGATGTTCGTGGTGAAGTCGTTGTGGGCGAGGAAGGAGAGCAGGCCCGGGATCTCGATGACCGCTGCGACGTCCGAGCAGTCCTTCGACCCGAGGTTGCCCACGGAAAGGACCGAGAAGCTGGTGCCGTCGTGGCACGCCGCCTCGGCGGCTGCCATCTTCATGGGCTGCTGCTCGAACATGAGCTTGCCCTGGAGGTCGCCTGTGATGGCGGTCCCGGCAAAGGAGATCATGGCGACGACGGCGCCGATCCGGAGGGACTTGAGCCAGACGGCATGGTCCGTGCGGTCGCGTCCAGCCACACCGACGGCCTCGCCGACGACGACGCGCTGCTTGCCGCGCGCCGTGCCCTCTTGGGCGACTTCGACAGTGTCGATGCCATCATGGCGCCGGCGCCACAGGTGGTACCAGGCGATGCCGAGGAGGAACCCGCCGGCCACGCCGAGGGCACCCAAGATGGTGTGCGGTACGGCGACGAGCGCGGTGTTGTTGGTGAAGACGGCCCACGCGTCCGTCATGACGGGCCTTCCGTCCACGACCTTGACGCCCACCGGATGCTGCATCCAGCTGTTGGCAACGATGATGAAGTAGGCCGAGACCGCCGAGCCGATCACCGCGATCCACAGGGCGGCGAGATGCAGCCCCGGCCGCAGGAGCTTCCAGCTGAAGATCCACAGGCCGAGGAACGTCGACTCGACGAAGAATGCGAGCAGCGCCTCCATGGCCAGCGGGGCGCCGAACACGTCGCCGACGAACCGGCTGTACTCGCTCCAGGCCATGCCGAACTGGAACTCCTGCACGATTCCGGTGGCCACGCCCATGATGAAGTTGATGAGGAAGAGCTTGCCCCAGAACTTGGTCATCCTCAGGAACTCGACCTTGCCCGTGCGGACCCACACAGTCTCCAGGACCGCCACGACGAGTCCCAGGCCGATGGTCAGCGGCACCATCATGAAGTGGTAGACCGTGGTGATTCCGAACTGCCAGCGTGCTATCTCCAAAGCGTCCACGCACATGCTCCCGGTTCTGCCGACTAAACTTCTACGTTGCGTAGAAAGATTGACTTCTACAGAGTGTAGAACATTGCTAGGTGCCGGATCTCTCGCGCAAGGTCGAGGTTGTCCCGATCGCGCTGTGAGCGAACGGCTCGCGCCGTAGCACCACGAAACTGTTCTACCGTGCGTAGAATGGAGTAGACGTGTCAAGGGTTGGCTGCGTCGGAACTGCATCTAAGGACTGGGAAGAAACATGGCAAGCCTGGGTGAACTCGAGCGTTCGGTGATGGACCTCCTGTGGACCGCCCCGGAGGCCTCCACCGCGAATGACCTCCGTGATCGCTTGGCCCAGACCGCGAGCCACGGGCAGGAAGGCAAGGATCTGGCAGTGACCACGGTCCTCACCGTCCTGTCCCGGCTCGAGAAGAAGGGCCTCGTGGAGCGCGAGCGCGGCACACGGCCCCACCGCTACCGTTCCATCTCGACCCGCGAGGATCACACAGCGCGCCTCATGCACGAGGCGCTCGGTACCGCACCCGACCGTGAGGCCGTGCTCGCACGGTTCATCGGCTCTGTGACCGAGGCCGAGGCGGCGACCCTCCGCAAGCTCCTGGCGCGCGGCTGATCCGCACCGCCGGAGTGGGCGCGTGCTCGTAGCCTCCTACCTCCTCGCGCTGCTGGCACTGGTCCTCGCGTGGCCGGTGCCGGTGGCGCTCTCGCGCGCCCGCTGGCCCGCCCGCTCCCCCTTCGCCGCGATGGTCCTGTGGCAGTCGATCGCGCTCGCCGGAGGGCTCTCGATGATCGGCGCGATGCTCGTCTACGGGCTGTCTCCGCTCGGCGACAGCCTCGTGGCAGCCGTGCGCCGCGCGGTGACGATCGTCGTCGCCAACCAGACCACCGCCGAGCTCCACTTCTGGCACCTCTTCGCGCTCAGCGCGGCGGCCCTCCTGAGCCTGCACCTTGTCTTCACGCTCCTCCTGACCTACGCGCGGATCGTGGCCCAGCGGCACCGGCACCGCGAGCTGCTCTTCCTCCTGAGCGCGCCCTCCGGCGCGCTAGAGCGCACGTGGGTGATCAGCCATCCTGCCCCCGTCGCCTACTGCCTGCCCGGCGGGTCCCGGTCCGTGACCGTCCTGTCCGACGGACTCATGGAGACCCTCGCGCCCGAAGAGCTCGACGCTGTCGTGAGCCACGAGCGGGCCCACCTCACCCAGCGCCATCACCTGCTCCTCTGGGCCTTCGAGGCCTGGCGATCAGCCTTGCCGTGGCTGCCGACGAGCCGCCTCGCGCGGCAGTCCGTCAACTCGCTCATTGAGATGCTCGCCGACGACGTCGCGCGGCGCACAGCCCCGGACGACGTCCTCATCCGCGCGATTGCCCTCGTTGCAGTGGGCGATGCCGAGCATTCGGCGTCCGCGTCCGCGTCCGACGGCGCCCGGCGGGCACGGGGCGCTCCCTCCCCGCAGACGGAAGCGGACTCGGGCCTCGCGGCCGGTGCCTTCGACACGAACGGCGTCGACATCGCCGGGCGCCTCAGCAGGCTCCTGTCGCCGCGGCCCCCGCTCGGGAGGGGCGCCACCGCGATCGTCCTCACCGCGAGCCTGATGCTCATCGCCGTTCCGACGGTCCTGCTCCTCGCACCGGGCCTCGTCTGACGCCCCGTCGCGCGAGGTCCTCAGGCGCGACGCACTCAGGCGAGGCCCGTCGCGCTACGCGTCGATCCGCTCACGATCGAGCTGGCCGCTGCCGGTCACGATGAAGTCCTTGCGCGGGGCCACGTCCGAGCCCATGAGCAGTTCGAACACCTCCTCGGCGCGCTGGGCACTCTCGATCGTCACGCGCCGCAGGCTGCGATGCCGGGGGTCCATCGTGGTCTCCGCGAGCTGGTCCGCATCCATCTCCCCGAGGCCCTTGTAGCGCTGCGGGGGCTCCTTGTGCTTGCGCCCCTCGGCCTCGAGACGCGCCAGAACACGGTGGAGCTCGGCGTCCGAGTACGTGTAGACCATCTCGTTCGGCTTCGACCCGGGGTTAACGACCTCGACGCGGTGCAGCGGGGGGACGGCGGCGAACACGCGCCCGGCCTCGACCATGGGACGCATGTACCGGAAGAACAGGGTGAGCAGCAGCGTGCGGATATGCGCGCCGTCAACGTCGGCATCGGTCATGAGGATCACGCGGCCGTATCGGGCCACGTCGATGTCGAAGCTCCGCCCGGAGCCGGCGCCGACCACCTGGATGAGCGCAGCGCACTCGGCGTTGGAGAGCATGTCCCCCACCGATGCCTTCTGGACGTTGAGGATCTTGCCCCGGATCGGCAGGAGGGCCTGGAACTCGCTCGAGCGCGCGTGCCGGGCGGTACCGAGCGCCGAGTCGCCCTCTACGATGAACAGCTCGGAGCGGGCCGTGTCGTCGGTGCGGCAATCGATGAGCTTCGCCGGCAGCGTCGAGGTCTCGAGCGCCGTCTTGCGCCGCTGCGTCTCCTTGTGGACCCGCGCGGTGATGCGCGACTTCATCTCGTTGACGACCTTCTCCAGGAGCACGGCGCTCTGGTTCTTGTCGCCGCGCGCGGTCGAGGAAAGCTTGGCGCCAAGCTCCTTCTCGACCACGCGTGAGACGATCTGGCGGACCGCGGGCGTGCCCAGGATCTCCTTCGTCTGGCCCTCGAACTGGGGCTCGGCGAGCCGCACGGTGAGAACGGCCGTCATGCCGGCGAGGACGTCGTCCTTCTCGATCTTGTCGTTGCCCACCTTGAGCTTGCGCGCGTTGGCCTCGACGGACTTGCGGAACACCTTCAGGATCGCGGCCTCGAAGCCGGCCTGGTGGGTGCCCCCCTTGGGGGTCGCGATGATGTTGACGAACGTGCGCAGCGCCGTGTCGTACCCAACCCCCCAGCGCAGGGCGACGTCGACCTCGCACGAGCGTTCGACCTCGGCGATGCGCGAGTGCCCCTGCTCGTCGAGCACGGGAACCGTCTCGGAGAACGTCCCGGTGCCATGGAGCCGCCAGACGTCAGTGACCGGCGCGTCGATGGCAAGGTATTCGACGAACTCGGAGATGCCGCCATCATGGTGGAACACCTCCTCATGCGGCCCCTCGGCGCCCGGCGTTCCCGGCAGCCCGCGCTCGTCGCGGACGGTGATCCGCAGGCCGGGCACGAGGAACGAGGTCTGGCGGGCGCGGTTCGCCAGGTCGTCGTAGGAGAACTTCGCATCCGGTGTGAAGATCTGACGATCCGCCCAGTACCGCACACGGGTGCCCGTCACGCCCCGCTTCGCCTTGCCGACCACGTCGAGCACGGAGTCGTTGACGAACGGCTCGAAGGGCGAGTCCGGGCCGGGCCGGGCCGCGTCCTTGAACCGGCCGGGCTCGCCGCGCCGGAACGACATTTGGTACGTCTTCCCGCCGCGGTCCACCTGGACGTCGAGCCGGGCCGACAGCGCGTTGACGACCGAGGCCCCCACGCCGTGGAGACCGCCCGACGCCGTGTAGGAGCCGCCGCCGAACTTTCCACCGGCGTGCAGCTTCGTGTACACGACCTCGACGCCGCTCAGGCCGGTCTTGGGTTCGATGTCGACTGGGATGCCGCGGCCGTCGTCGTGCACCTCAACCGAGCCGTCCGCATGGAGGATGACGGCAATCTCGTGGCCGAACCCGGCGAGAGCCTCGTCGACCGAGTTGTCGATGACCTCCCACAGGCAGTGCATGAGGCCGCGCGAGTCGGTGGAACCGATGTACATCCCTGGCCGCTTGCGAACGGCCTCGAGTCCCTCGAGGACGGACAGGTGCCGGGCGGTGTATTCAGAACTCGGTGTCACGCGCGCGGGACTCCTTCGGGTGGTGCTGTTGCGGGCTGGCGGGCAGCGCTGTGCTGTGCGGGCCGGCCCAGTGGTCTTGACAGGGTACAGAGCAAGATTAGTCCGCCGCCCGCCAGTTATCGGCAGCGGCGCTCGGTGTGCATGGAACCGTGGCCGACGTCGCCCAGGCTGTGTCCGAACTGCAATACGCCGCGAGCGAAAGTTGCGAATCCTTGGCAGAAAACCGCGGTGTGCCGGTGTTAGATGTAATGAACCGTGTACCAGCACCCGGTGAAAGAGCTAAGGAGGCTGAGATGACTGCAGCACTCGCGGATCCCACCCTGACCGCCATTGACCGCTGCGACCGCTGTGGCGCCCAAGCCTATGTGCGGGTGGTCCTGGAAGCGTCGGGTGGAGCACTCCAGTTCTGCGCCCACCACGCCCGCGCCGTCGAGCCGACCCTGCGTCCGCTGGCATCGATGTGGCACGACGAGTCGAGCCGGCTGACCGACAAGGTCGCGCTTGCCGAGGACTGATTGAGCAGAGAGGGCCGAACTCGCCGCGGGCGAGCGTCCCGCTGAAGCATCACGTGAGAGGGCCCGGACACCCGAAGGTGTCCGGGCCCTCTCACGTGCCTGACTCAGTCCAGGTAGTCCCGCAGAACCTGCGAGCGTGACGGATGACGCAGCTTCGACATCGTCTTCGATTCGATCTGACGGATGCGCTCGCGCGTGACGCCGTAGACCTTGCCGATCTCATCGAGGGTCTTGGGCTGGCCGTCCGTGAGGCCGAACCTCATCGCGACGACGCCGGCCTCCCGCTCGGAGAGGGTGTCGAGGACCGAGTGGAGCTGCTCCTGGAGCAGCGTGAAGCTCACGGCGTCCGCGGGGACCACGGCCTCCGAGTCCTCGATCAGGTCGCCGAACTCCGAGTCGCCGTCCTCGCCGAGCGGCGTATGGAGCGAAATCGGCTCGCGGCCGTACTTCTGCACCTCGACGACCTTCTCGGGCGTCATGTCGAGCTCAGTGGCGAGCTCCTCGGGGGTGGGCTCACGTCCGAGGTCCTGGAGCATCTGCCGCTGGACGCGGGCGAGCTTGTTGATGACCTCCACCATGTGGACCGGGATACGGATCGTACGGGCCTGATCCGCCATGGCACGGGTGATGGCCTGACGGATCCACCACGTGGCGTAGGTCGAGAACTTGAAGCCCTTCGTGTAGTCGAACTTCTCGACCGCGCGGATCAGGCCCAGATTGCCTTCCTGGATGAGGTCGAGGAACAGCATGCCGCGGCCGGTGTACCGCTTGGCCAGCGAGACGACGAGGCGCAGGTTTGCCTCGAGCAGGTGGTTCTTGGCCCGCTCGCCGTCGTGCACGATGCGTTCGAGGTCATGGAGGTGCTGGGCGTCGTAGGTCGCGCCCTCTTCGTCGATCTTGTGCTTGGCGAACAGTCCCGCCTCGATCCGCAGTGCGAGGTCGACTTCCTGCTCGGCGTTGAGGAGGGCCACCTTGCCGATCTGCTTGAGGTAGTCCTTGACCGGATCGGCCGTCGCACCGGCGCTCGTGACCTGCTGGACCGGAGCGTCGTCATCGTCGGCATCTGAGATGACGATGGCAGAGCCCGATGCCTTCTCGGCCTCGCTCTCCGCGGCAATCTCGCCCTCATCGGGCGTGACCGCCTCGAGGTCCTCCACGACGGCGTCCTCGGTCGGCGCTGCCGCTGGGGCCGCCGTCTCTGCGGTCTTTGCGCTCGCCCGGCCCTTCGGGGCGGCCTTCACCGCCGGCTTGCGTGCGGGCGCCTTCGCCTTAGGTGCAGCCGTCTTGGCCACAGACCGCTTGGCCGCGGTGCGCGCGGGAGCGCTCACCGAGGCGTTCTCCTCGAGCGCCGTCTCGGCGGTCTCATTCTCCGTGGGGGGCGTCACGATTACCTTCCTGCCGCAGTGCCGGTGATTGCCCTGAGGGCAACACCACTATGACCCTGTCAAGTCCGATCGGCTGCTCACGCTGCCGCTCCGGTCCGAAGGGTCTGTATTCCTACAACCCCTCGGCCACTGGATTCGTTCCCGCACGCGCGGATTCAAAACCCGAACGAGAACATCCAGCCGAAGTTCGGACCCAACCGGGTCTGCCGACTATTCTCTCATGAAGGCGCCGCTCCTTCATCCCCGGCACGCAGGCACCGGCCCACCTCTTCCTCAGCGGCCTCCGCCGCACGGTGCCAGGCTGTCTCCCTGTTGAGCGCCCACCCGGCAAGCTGGCCATGCTGGACGAAGTCCCAGAGGAGCTGCGCGAGCCGGTAGTCCGGGTCCGCGGAGAGCGCCCGTTCGAGGAACTTGAGACTCCGGCCGCCCCGGCCCCTCGCCCACTGGACCCAGGCCAGCATGGACAGCGCCGGGGCGCGGACCTCGGGCTCCTCCATCTGGGCCAGGCTCAAGGCGATGCGTTCGAGCCGGGCAATCCGATCCCATGCGGGCGCTGATCCGGTCGAGCCCAGCAGGACCGGGCCGAATTCGAAGCCCGGAGGGCTCGCAGACCAGAGGTCAAGCGCGGCCGACGCAGTGGCCACCGACACGCCGCCGGGCAGACCTGGGGGCTGTCCCTCGGGCTGCGCAGCCCGCAGCACTGCCGTGGCGGAAGAGCCCTGCCATGCCGTCGCGGCATCCGAAGCCGAAGCGACCAGGACGGCGTCCCTCAGCGCTGGCCGCATGACGGTCGCCGCCAGGAGCCGCAGGCGGGACGGATCAGGCACCGCCTGCCCGGAGAGCACGTCCTCCCAGGCCGCGAGCGCCGCGGTGAAGACGAGGGGGTCCCACCACCGTTCTGGGTCCTGCAGGCAGGCTTCGATCGCAGCGGCCACGGCTGCCGGTGGCGCCACGGGAATCCCCACGGGCTCAAGAAGGTCACGTGTCCCGTAGGAGCTCCCCCGGTAGACCATCTCGGCCTCGATCCGGCTTGCCCGAAGCGATTCCACGCTGGTCCCGGGCCACGGGCAGCAGAGGATGTCGGTGCAGGTCGCGGTGCGCCAATGCTTCTCACCCACTACCCACACCTCCCCCACCTGGACCTCTTCCTCGGCGAGCCTCGCCACGACGGCGTCCACGACCTCGCGGTGCGGCGGACGCTGTGGATCCGACCACGCTCGGTGTGTGTAGAGGGCCAGCACGGCGGCTGCTGGCCCGCCATGGGCAACGTACTCGGCCACTGTGTCGGTGAACCGGCGCAGGGCCGACGGCCCGCGGCGGCCGGGAAGGTCAATTCTCAGCGTGGACCCCAGCTGCCCACCGGCGAGGCGCACCACGACGAGGCTCTCGTGGGGCCACTCGCCGAGGGCGTGGGGGATGTACGCAAGGATGTCCTCGGCGGTGCGGATGGCAAGGGGTTCGTCTGCAGGGGAGAGCGCCGCAAGCTCTTTTGGTGCGGCCGCGTCCGTAGGCGCTGGGTGGGGTGCGGAATGCTGGGTTTCGTCCATGGAGCCAGTCTTCTGACCACGTGGCCCGCTGGACACCGAGGGCCTCGCTATGTGGACAACGCGCCCGGAAGGTTTGTGTGGAGGAGAATCCAGCACCGGCCAGACCCGACGCAGACCAAGAGCAGGCGTCCGAACCAACGATGGCGGGACTCACCAGCAGCGGACTCAGCAGCACCGGGGCTCAGCGGCAGTGGCCGAATTCAGCGGCGTCTAGGCTCAGCGGCGTCTAGGCTCAGCGGCGTCTGGGCTCAGCGGCGGCGGGCCCGGTAGTCGGCCCACACCTCGCGCAGGGGGGCTACGCGAACGTTCTGGGCCGCGAGATTGCGCCGCACCTTGCGCCGAACCCGGATCAGGGCCAGTGCGCCGCCGCCGAGGACGAGCAGTTGGACCGAGAGGGCCACGCGGAACGCGTCGAGACTGTACAGCCCTTGGGGCGAGAGACCGAGTGCGTGCTGGAGGTCGAGGAGGTATCCAACGAGGAACATCGTCAGGAGCGCCGCGACGAACCCCCCGATGTTGACGATTCCGGTGGCCGTTCCGAGGCGGTGGGACGGATTGAACGTGCGCGCGAAGTCGAAGCCGATCATCGAACTCGGGCCCCCGAGGGCGAGGACGGCCACGAGCACGGCCATGAGCCACACCGGCGCGTGTCCCGGCACGAGGAGCACAGCGATCCAGACGGCGGCCGTCAGCGCGCAGATGGCAAGCACGAGCGTCGATCTGCGCAGCGGATACCGGGCAACGAATCGCCCCATCGGAGGCCCGGCAATGATGGCCACGACGACGAAAAAGGACATGAGCCCCGCCGCCGTCTGCGCGTCGTACCCCTGCCCCGCGACCATGAACGGGAAACCCCACATGAGCGCGAAGACGTTCCCACTGAACTGGACGGTGAAATGGCTCCACATTCCGAGCCGTGTCCCTGGCTGGCGCCACGCAGCGGCGAGCACGGCGCGGGTGCCCTCGGGCTCACCCTCCGGCTCGACTTTCGTTCCCGGTGGCGCGTTGCGCAGGAGGGTGAGGACGAGCACGACCACGAGGACCGAGAGGGCTGCGAGGCTCATGAAGGCCTGCGACCACCCGGTGGCCCGCAGGAGCGCAAGGAACGGTATGACACTCACGAGCTGGCCGAGCTGGCCGATGACGCCCGTGAGCTGGCTCATGAGCGGCGATCTGCGGCCCGAGAACCAAAGCGGAACGAGCCTGAGGACCGAGACGAACGTCATGGCGTCACCCATGCCGACGAGCATGCGCCCGATGATGCCCGTCACCACGGACTCCGCCTCGGCGATCTGCAGCTGGCCGAGGGCCATGAAGACCGCGCCAGCCGCGACCATGACGCGGCTGCCGAAACGGTCCACCAGGATGCCCACCGGGATCTGCAGCGAGGCGTACACCACGAGCTGCAGAACGGTGAACGCCGAGAGCGCGGCACCGCCGGCATGGAACCTGTCGGCCGCCTCGAGTCCCACCACGCCGAAGGACGTGCGCTGGAGCACCGCCACCAGATAGGCAAAGACTCCGATTCCCCAGACCGTATAGGCGCGCCAGCTGTTCACCCCACGATCCTATTTCGGCGGGTTGTCCCGGGGCGCTCCTCCCGCGTCATCCGGCCCGTGCGGTGCGTCACCATCGCGGGGCGAGCCCGCGCCGTCGCCCGTCTCGGTGTCCCGCGCCGCGTCCGCCTCGCCGTGCGATGCGAGGTACGCCTCGACCGCCGCGCCGAGGTCCTCGGCGGAGGGGAGCTCGTCTGCAGAGCCCGCCAGGAGCGACCTGCGCGGCACCTCCGCGCTGCGGTCGTCGAAGCGCTCCTCGAGCCCAGAGATCACCTCGCGGATGTCCTCGGATGCGGCCACCTGGTCCGCCACCTGCCGTTCGACCTCGCGCGCGGCCTCCCGGAGACGATCGCTCGGAAGCATGAGAGACGCAGCCGCGCCGAGGTGCTCGAGGCCGGTCACGGCCGCGGCAGGATACTCGGCCTCGGCGAGATAGTGCGGGACGTGGACAACGAATCCGGTCACGTCATGGCCTGCCTCAATAAGCCGGAGCTCGATCAGGTGCCCCACCGCGGCGGGGAACTCGACGACGGGCTTCCATCGCGAGATCCCCTCGACGAGCTCGGGCCGGTTGCCGTGGACCGTGACCCCGAGGGGCCGCGTGTGCGGAACAGGCATGGGGATCGCATGGACCCACAGCGTCTGGCTCACCTCGAGCTCTTCGACGAGGCCGACGACGGCCCGCGCGAACCGCTCCCACTGCAGGTCTGGTTCGGGTCCGGACAGCAGGAGGTACGGCCTCCCGAGCCCGTCTTCGAGGCGGTAGAGCGCGAGCTTCGGGGTGTCGTAGTCCTCGAGGTGGTCTTCGACGAAACGGATGCGGGGCCGGCGCGAGCGGTAGTCGAGCAGCTGGTCGACGTCGAACGCCACGAGGGCGCCATCGGCCTGGACGCTGATCAACTCCTCGCTGATCTGGCGCACGGCATGGCCGGCGTCCGCGAACCCGGTGAAGCCCATGATGAGCGGCAAGCCACGCACACCCTCGTCACGGCTGAGCTCGAGGGCTGCTGTGTAGAGGCCGGCGGGATCCTGCAGTGGCCCGGAGGCGGGGTCGATCACGGCATCTGTCCTCTCTTGACTCTGCACGCTCCAACAGTCATTGGCCCTCTATCATTCCATCCGCACCCGCCCTGCCGCCCGGCGTCCGGCTACGATCGGGAAGACGTGACCCTTTCCACCACAGTTCCCCCGCACGGGCGAGGCCGGCGCACTGCACCGCAGCCCCTGCAGAATCGAGGCGCCGCAGTGTTCAGCAACCGTGAAGTCACCCTGAGGGCAGTGTCGAAGGACCTGCGCAAGACCCCGAGCGATGTGCTCGTCATCGGCGTCGCGCAAGGGGCGGACGGACCTGTGCTCCTCGAAACCCCACTGAGCGAGCGAAATGCCGAGGCCGTCGCCTCGACACTCGCGGCACTCGGCGTCACGGGCGCTCAGGACCAGCTGCACCGGCTCCCCGGGCTCCCCGAGCTGGGAGCGCATGTCCTTGCGCTCGTGGGTATCGGCAAGCTCGACGGCGGCGCCGCGCCGAGCGCCGAACAGCTGCGGCGCGCGTCCGGATCCGCCATCCGCCAGCTCGCGGGCAACGACACGGTGGTCCTCGCCCTGCCTTCCTCGACGGCGGAGGACATCGCAGCCGTCGCGGAGGGCGCCGCACTGGGCGCCTACTCCTATACAGAGCACAAATCGGCCGACGCGGTTGCCCTTGACGCCGGCACCGGCATCAAGGGCAACGTGGGCAGCGCAATCGTCTACGCGCCGGCAGTGGCCGCGGCCGATGCTGAGGCTGCGCTCTCCCGCGCGTCGATTGTCGGCGCGGCCGTGAACGCGACCCGCACGCTCGTCAACATGCCGCCGAGCCAGCTCTACCCCGAAACGTTCGCCGAAGCTGCACGGGACCTCGCGAAGGCCCTGCCTGTGAAGGTCACGGTGTTCGACGAGAAGAGGCTCGCCAAAGAGGGCTTCGGGGGAATCCTCGCCGTCGGCCAGGGCTCCTCCCGCCCGCCCCGACTGGTCAAGGTCGAGTACGTCCCGGCGAAGGCGGCATCCGCCAAGAACATCCATCTGGTGGGCAAAGGCATCACGTTCGATTCGGGCGGCATCTCGATCAAGCCGGCCGCCAACATGGAACAGATGAAGAGTGACATGGCAGGGGCGGCAACCGTGCTCAATGCGGCACTCGCAGCCGCCCGGCTGGGGCTCCCCGTCAAGGTCACGGCCTGGCTCTGCATTGCCGAGAACATGCCGTCGGGCAGCGCCCAGCGACCGTCCGACGTGATCACCGTCCGTGGCGGCCGCACGGTCGAGGTCCTCAACACCGACGCTGAGGGGCGCCTCGTGATGGCGGACGGGCTCGCGGCGGCGAGTGAGGAGAACCCGGACGCGCTGATCGACGTCGCGACGCTCACCGGTGCGGCGCTCATCGCGCTCGGCACCCGCACGGCGGGTGTCATGGGAGACGACGCCGTGACCCGCCCGCTGCTCGACGCCGCCGCGGACGCGGGCGAGGCGGCCTGGCCCATGCCTCTCCCCGAGGAACTGCGCGTGGGGCTCGACTCGGCCACGGCAGACATCGCGAACGTGGGCGAACGGCCCGGAGGCATGCTCACCGCCGCGATCTTCCTCAAGGAGTTCGTCGGCGAGCGTCCCGACGGCAGCTCGGTCCCGTGGGCCCACCTGGATATCGCCGGGCCGGCGTTCAACACGGGTTCGGCCTATGGACACACTCCCAAGCAGGGCACGGGATCGACCGTCCGGACCCTCATCGGCTACCTCGAACGCGTCGCCAGCGCCTGACGTCCGAGGCCCCAGCCTGCCACCCGGCCACTGCCACCCTTCGTCGGCCAACAGACAGTTTCCATAATTCGAAATTTAAAATCCATCTGTTGAGAAGTGATAAAGTTCCGTGAGTCTGGACACAAGGCAGCGACTTTCGTTCGGCGAAGGTGGAGCATAGTCAGTCGGGGGGATAGGGTTTCCCTGAATACCCGGCCGGCGCGCTACAGCCGCAGGCCAACTGTCACATCCGACGGCGGAACACGCCGTCCTCAAGGCGAGGGAGCGTACACGTGGCCGAAGAGGCAACTGCGCACGAATTCGACATCTTGATCCTCGGCGCAGGAAGCGGCGGCTACGCTGCCGCAATCCGCGCCTCCGAGCTGGGGTTCAGCGTCGGGCTCGTAGAGAAGGGCAAGCTCGGCGGCACGTGCCTGCACACCGGCTGCATCCCGACCAAGGCGCTCCTCCACTCGGCCGAGCTCGTGGACCACGCCCGCGACGCCGCCAAGTACGGCATCAACGTCACTCTCGACAGCATCGACATGCCCGCTGTCAATGCCTACAAAGACGGCATCATCTCCAAGAAGTGGAAGGGCCTCACGGGCCTGATCAAGGCCAAGGGCATCACGGTCATCGAGGGCGAAGGGCGGCTTACCGCCCAGGACACCGTCACCGTCGACGGCACTGCCTACAAGGGCAAGAACATCATCCTCGCGACCGGTTCCTTCTCTAAGAGCCTGCCCGGCCTCGAGATCGGCGGCCGCGTGATCACCTCCGAGCAGGCGCTCACCCTCGACTACGTGCCCAAGAGTGCGATCGTGCTCGGCGGAGGCGTCATCGGCGTCGAGTTCGCGTCGGTCTGGAACTCGTTCGGCGTGGACGTCACGATCGTCGAAGGCCTTCCCTCGCTCGTCCCGAACGAGGACGCCACGATCGTCAAGCAGCTCGAGCGCGCCTTCAAGAAGCGCGGCATCAAGTTCAGCACAGGAACGTTCTTCCAGGGCGTCGAGCAGGATGAGAACGGCGTCAAGGTGACGCTCGTGGACGGCAAGACGTTCGAGGCCGAGCTCCTCCTCGTCGCGGTCGGCCGTGGCCCGCTCACTGCCAACCTCGGGTACGAGGAGGCGGGCATCACCATGGACCGCGGCTTCGTCATCCCCAACGAGCGCCTCCACACGGGCGTCGGCAACATCTACGCCGTCGGCGACATCGTTCCCGGCGTCCAGCTGGCCCACCGCGGGTTCCAGCAGGGCATCTTCGTGGCTGAGGAGATCGCCGGGCTCAACCCCGTCGTCGTCGAGGACATCAACATCCCCAAGGTCACTTACTGCGATCCCGAGATCGCCACGGTCGGATACTCCGAGAAGGCCGCGAAGGCCAAGTTCGGCGACGACCAGGTCGAAACCGCCGAGTACAACCTCGCGGGAAATGGCAAGAGCTCGATCATCGGCACGTCAGGCCTCATCAAGATTGTCCGTCAGAAGGATGGCCCCGTGGTGGGCATCCACATGATCGGCGCCCGCATGGGCGAGCAGATCGGCGAGGCGCAGCTGATCGTCAACTGGGAGGCGTACCCCGAGGACGTCGCCCAGTTCATCCACGCCCACCCGACGCAGAACGAGAGCCTCGGCGAGGCGCATCTCGTACTGGCCGGCAAGCCCCTCCACGGCTGAACCGACGCAGACACCATTCGCACAGAGAAGAATCTAGGAGCACGGGCACCCATGTCTGAATCCGTTACCCTTCCGGCCCTCGGTGAAAGCGTCACCGAAGGAACCGTCACCCGCTGGCTCAAGCAGGTCGGCGACCGAGTCGAGGTCGACGAGCCCCTCGTCGAGGTCTCCACCGACAAGGTCGACACCGAGATCCCCTCCCCCGTCGCGGGTATCCTCGAGCAGATCCTCGTCGCCGAAGATGAGACTGCCGAGGTCGGCGCACCCCTGGCCATCATCGGCGACGGCGCATCGGCGCCTGACGCCCCTGCGGCACCCGCCGCCGAGCAGGCCCCCGCGGCGCCCGAGGCTCCGGCTGCTGCTCCCGCGCCAGCCGCTGCTCCCGCGCCGGCCGCTGCTCCCGAGCCCACCACCGAAGCTGCCTCCACCGCCCCGGCCGAGGGGCACGAAGTGAAGCTCCCCGCCCTCGGTGAGAGTGTCACGGAAGGCACC
Organism: Sinomonas sp. ASV486; assembly: GCF_030908215.1. Taxonomy (GTDB): domain Bacteria; phylum Actinomycetota; class Actinomycetes; order Actinomycetales; family Micrococcaceae; genus Sinomonas; species Sinomonas puerhi. Next base: position 219,981 of record NZ_JAVFJK010000003.1, read on the forward strand.
GTGACCCGCTGGCTCAAGGCCGTGGGCGAGACCGTCGAGGTCGACGAGCCGCTCCTCGAGGTCTCCACCGACAAGGTCGACACCGAGGTCCCCTCGCCGGTCGCCGGTACCCTGCTCGAGATCAGGGTCGCAGAGGACGAGACCGCAGAGGTCGGCGCCGTGCTCGCCGTCGTCGGCTCCGGTGCTCCGGCAGCCCCGGCTCCCGCTCCCGCCGCCGCACCGGCACCCGAGCCCGCCGCCGCACCGGCACCCGCTGCGGTCCCGGCACCGGCCACCCCGGCTGCACCGGCTGCTCCTGCTGCACCGGCTCCGGCCGCCGCGCCTGCGCCGGTCGCAGCGGCGCCTGCCGCGCCTGCCGCTCAGGGCACCGAGTCGGGCTACGTCACACCTCTCGTGCGCAAGCTGGCCAACCAGAACGGCATCGACGTCACGAGCCTCACCGGCACCGGCGTCGGCGGCCGTATCCGCAAGCAGGATGTCCTGGCTGCGGTCGAGGCAAAGAAGGCGGCTGCAGCTCCGGCTGCCACGCCCGCCCCGGCCGCGGCTGCGTCCAAGGAGGCCTCCGCGGCTCCTGCGTCATCGCTGCGCGGCACCACGGAGAAGGCGCCCCGCATCCGCCAGGTCATCGCACGGCGCATGCGCGAGTCCCTCGACATCTCGACGCAGCTCACGCAGGTGCACGAAGTCGACATGACCAAGATCGCGAAGCTCCGCGACCGTTCCAAGGCGAAGTTCCTCGCCCAGAACGGCGTGAAGCTCACGTTCCTGCCGTTCATCGCGAAGGCCGTTGCCGAGGCGCTCAAGCAGCACCCGAAGCTGAACGCGGAGTACAACGAGGAAACCCAGCAGATCACGTACCACAACGCGGAGCACCTGGCGATCGCGGTGGACACGGACAAGGGCCTCCTCGTCCCGGTCATCAACAACGCGGGCAACCTGAACCTTGCCGGGCTCGCGGGCCACATCGCCGACGTGGCTGCGCGCACGCGCAACAACAAGATCGGTCCCGATGAGCTCTCCGGCGGCACGTTCAGCATCACGAACATCGGCTCGGTCGGCGCGCTGTTCGATACGCCGATCATCAACCAGCCGCAGGTCGCCATCCTCGGCACCGGCGCGATCGTCAAGCGCCCCTGGGTCTCCCAGAACGCCGAGGGCGACGACGTGATCTCGGTCCGCTCGATGATGTACCTCTCGCTGACCTACGACCACCGCCTCGTTGACGGTGCGGACGCCGGACGCTTCCTCCAGACGCTCCGCGCACGCCTCGAGGAGGGCGCGTTCGAGGCCGATCTGGGACTCTGATGCGTCTCTGACGCTATAGATCCAGCCAGACGAACGACGGCGCCCGCCCCCTTTCCCGGGGCGGGCGCCGTTGCGTCGTGGCGCCCCGACATTCGTTACGCACTTGGAACGCGCTCGCCGCCGGTTTCGACGGGGGCCCGCTCGGCCCACCACTAAACTCGGGACCATGACTGTCGTCCTGAACATTGTGATTTTCCTGCACGTGGTGGGTGCGGCGATGATCGTCGGCCCATGGATCGCCAACATGAAGAGCCCCACGGTCGGCCCGCGTCAGTTCGACGGTGCCATGACGCAGCTCGTCACGGGCATCATCCTCGTGGGACTCGTGACCGTGCTCTCGAAGCAGGCAGACAGCGGCGTCGAACCCCTCACCACGAGCCTGTACATCAAGCTCACCGTGAAGTTCATCATCGCGGTAGTGGTCGGCGCGCTCGCGTTCGTGGGCAACCGACGGCGCAAGGCCGGCGAGACCGTGTCCCCTGGACTCGCGCACGGCGTCGGCGGTCTCGCGCTGCTCAACATCGCGATCGCCACGATCTGGCAGTAACGGCCATCTGTCGCTGATGCAGAGGCGCGCACCGAAGCGCCCCGATCGAAGGCCCCGTCCGCCGGCTTAATGCTCAGCGTGCGGGGCCTCGCTGTGCCTACGATGGGCCAAGACGGCGCGGTCGTTCCGTCCGCGCCGCACAACAACGATTTCGCGAGGAGCACGCGTGCCTACGATCCGCAAAGCGCACACCGTCTGGCAGGGCAATCTGTTCGAGGGCTCCGGCCAGACGACCCTCGACACGTCAGGGCTCGGCACCTACGACGTCACATGGAAGGCCCGCACCGAGGAGGCCAACGGCAAGACGAGCCCAGAGGAGCTGCTCGCCGCGGCCCATGCCTCGTGCTTCTCGATGGCGTTCAGCAACGAGCTCGACGGCGCGGGCTACAAGGCCGAGCGCATCGAGACGTCCGCAGAGGTCGGCTTCAAGGCCGGCGAGGGCATCACCGGCAGCCAGCTCACGGTCACCGCGCAGGTCCCCGGCATCGCCCAGGACGAGTTCCAGCAGATCGCCGAGAAGGCCAAGGCCGGCTGTCCGGTCAGCTCGGCCCTCTCGATCCCGATCACGCTCAAGGCCACCCTCGAGTCCTGAGCCTGGGCCAACGGCCACACCGACCCAGAACTGACACTCCTGCGGCATTGACAAGAGAGGTCCCTCCCGGAGGAGGGGCCTCTCGCCGTCTGAATCGCGCCACGTGACGGGTTCCGCCGTCACGAACGGGCTCCGCCCACGCGAGGACCGGACCCCGCCCGTGCTGGCAAGGCAAGGCCCCGCCAGCCGGGCTCAGCCCTCGTAGGCGGGCACCGCCTCGGCCTCCGCGAGGTCCTGCGGGCGCGGAGGGAGGGCCGTGGGATGCACCGAACGGTACCCCTCGCGCGCCGGGGGGCGCTGGGTCGGGATCTCGACGAGCATCTCCTTGAGCACGCCGATGCCGTGCTCAAGCTGCGGGTCGATCCCCGCGGCGTAGGCCTGCGGCGGGTACGGCACCTCGATGTCCGGCTCGACGCCGAAGTTCTCGACACCCCAGCCGATCCCTCCCTCGAACCACGTCGCGTAGCGCGGCTGGGTCACGGACGTGCCGTCGGCGAGCTTGAACCGGTTGTCGATCCCAATGACGCCGCCCCAGGTTCGAGTGCCCACCACAGGGCCGATCCCCCGCAGCTTGCCCACCTGGGTGATGATGTCGCCGTCGGATCCGGCGAACTCGTCGGCGAGGATCACGACGGGTCCGCGCGGGGCGTGCCGCGGGTACGTCCTGGGCTGCTCTCCACGCGGCATGGTCCAGCCGATCACGCGGCGGCCGATGAGCTCCGCGACGAGCTGGGACGTGTGCCCCCCGCGATTGCGGCGCACGTCGACGACGAGCGCGTCGAGCGCGGTCTCCGTGTCCAGGTCACGGTGGAGCTGAGCCCAGCCGCGAGCGCCCATGTCCGGTACATGCAGGTAGCCGAAGCGCCCCTCGGACGCCTCGCGCACGAGCCGCCGGTTGGCCTGCACCCATTCCTGATAGCGCAGTCGCTCCTCATCGCGGATGGGCACGACGGCGATCCGCCGGGTCGCCCCAGCGCGGTCGCCATGCTCGGAGCCGTTGAGCATCGTGAGTTCGACGACCTTCCCAGCCGCGCCCGCGAGCGCGATGGCGGGGCCGAAGTCGGAGGTGAGTGGCACGCCGTCCACGGCGAGAAGGCGGTCACCCGGGCGGACCCCGGCACCGGAGGAGGCGAGCGGCGACGAGGCGAGCGGGTCCGAGGATTCGCTGGCCAGGACCCTCCGCACCACCCAGCCGCCGTCGAAGTCGAACTCGCCGCCGAGACGGCCCTGTCCCCCCGCACCGGGCTCCGTCACGAGAGTCGGCGTGACGTAGGCGTGCGATGTGCCCAGCTCGCCATGCATCTCCCAGAGCAGGTCGACCAGGTCGTCGTGCGAGCCGAGCCGGGGCACGAGGGGACGGTACCGATCTCGGACCTCGTCCCAATCGGCGCCGGCCATGTCGTCGGTCCAGTAGAAATCGCGCTGGAGGCGCCAGGCCTCGTCGAAGGCCTGCGCCCAAACGGCGATCGGGTCCAGTCGGACCCGGATGCGGTCCAGGTCCACACTCACGTGCTCGCCGTGTCCGTCCTCTGCCGGCTTGTCGCTCGGCACGCTGTGGACTGAGCGTTCGCGCACGTACACGACCCGGCTGCCGTCGGCGCTGACCCTGTAGCGTTCGAGCGCGCTGACGATCGTCGTCTCGGCGCCGGTCGCGAGGTCGAGGCGGTGGAGCGTCGGAGCGGCATCCTTGTCGCTGGGCTTGGCCTTTCCCTCGCCCGTGGCGCCGGTGAGGTCCTGGGACATCCAGAGGAGGGCGTCCTTGGTAGCCGTGAGCCGAGAATAGTTGCCCTGGCGTACGGGCAGCGACGTGATGCGGTGCTGGATGCCCTCCAGATCGACCGTCACCTCGATGTGGTCCACGTGCTGCCCGGCAGGCGTGAATCCCTCGGACGCGTCGGTGCCCTCCGACGGCTCGGTGAGATAAGACTGCGCGTCGTCATGCGTGGCGGGATCGGAATCGGTGGCGGCGTCCTCGGGGGCGGACTCCGAGGTGAACTCTGCGACCCGCGGGCCGAAGGGGCTCGAGGTCGTCGCCGCGAGCGGCACAATGTACGGCTTGATGGGACTCGGGAATGAAAGATCGAATGAGTGGCCGTCGTAGACCGGATCGAAGCTGCGCCCCGAGAGGAAGGCGAGGTACTTCCCATCCGGGGTGAAGGCGGGCCATGCGTCCCAGAAGCGTCCGTCGGTCACGTCCGCGACCCGGCCCGTCTCGCGCTCGGCCAGACGCACTTTCGAACGCGCGCCGAATGCCGTCACGGGCTCGCTCCACGAGAGCCACCGCGAATCGGGGCTCCATGCGAGCTGCTCGATCGTGCCCTCCTCGACGGTGCTGAGGGTCGTCGCTGTGCCGTGCTCTGCGTCCACGAGGTAGACGTCGCCGAACGAGGTTCCGACGGCGATGAACTTCGCGTCGGGGCTCGGGACGAGCTCGGCCGGCCGGTGCGGGGACGGCAGGGCGATGCGGCGCAGGCTCGGAAGCGTGTCCGCCTCGTCCGCCGCCGGAACAGCGGTCCGCGCAGGCACGGAGTAGGACCGCAGGCTTCGCTGGCCCCCGGCGGACCCCGGCATATCCGGCGTGCGCCGAGCCGGCTCGGTCGCGTTGCCGGCCCCCTCTGCGGGGCCGCCCACGGAAACGTCGCTGCCCGCCGCAGCCCCGTCAGCGGCGCCGGCGGCGCCCTGCGCGTCGAACCCTCCGCGTCCGCGCGCCGAGACAGGCAGCGGAAGGCTGTGTGCGGTGACGTCACCGCCACCGGCCGGGGCGCCGTCGTGCGTCGTGGGCACAGTGTGTGGGGCTTCGTGGGGGGCAGCCGCGGGGTCGGCGGCGAGGCGCCGGATGAAGAGCCCTTCTTCGCCGTCGTGGTCGGCGATGAACACGACGGAGTCCGCCCCGAGGGGCCGCGCCAGGCGCGCGCGAACGCCGGGGGTCGCCTCGACGACCCGGGACGGGCCGTCGCGGTGCGTGAGCCAGTGCACGGTGCCGTGGGATTCGACCACGCTCGCGCGGCCGTCAGGAGTCGGGACAACCTCGCCGAGGTGACGGCCGACGGCGAGCGGAACCGTGCGTCGGGACGTGGAGGCCGAGGCGAGTGCCACTTCAAGACGGCGGGGCTCCGCGTCGAGGCCGTCGAGCATCCAGAGCTCCCCCGCGCTCTCGAAGACGACGCGGCGACCGTCAGTGCTCGCATGCCGCGCGTAGAAGCGGTCCAGGTCGGTGTGGCGCGCGAGATCGCCGCCGGTGCGGTCGACCGAGTAGAGGTTGCCGACTCCCTCATGGTCAGAGAGGAAGGCGATGCGCCCTCCCGCCCACATCGGGTCGGCGAGGTTCCCGTCCAGACCGGTGGCGAGACGGCGGAACTCTCCGCCGCCGTCCGGATCGATCCACAGCTTGCCCTCGGCCCCTCCGCGGTACCGCTTCCAGTGCGCAGGGTCTCGGGTCAGGACGCTCCCGACAACGACCGGACGATCGTCTCCCACGCTCGGCCCGAAGGCCACCGAGTCCACCGGTCCGTACGGGAGCTCCTCGAGCCACCCGCCGTCCACAGGGATCGAGTACGCGTGGGTGTGCCGGCCGTCCGGCTGGTTGTGCGCGCTCGTGACGACCACGCGTCCGTCCGGTGTGAACCCCTTGACGCGTGTGGTCGAGTGGCCGAACCAGCTCAGCTGGCGGAACCCGCCGCCGTCCACGTCGGCCGAGACCACCTCGGGCGCACTGCCCTGCACCACGGTCCACACAACCTTGCTGCCGTCGGGGGCGAAGCGCGGGTTGCGCGCGGGGAGGCCGAGCGACGAGAGCCGCCAGGCGCGGCCACCGGCAACCGGCGCAAGCCAGACGTCATCCTCGGCGACGAACGCCACGAGGTCCCCGTGGACGTGGGGATAGCGGAAGTAGCTGGAGCCAGTCATTCTCCGATCATAGGCAGGGCAGCGCCCCCCGCCGGGTCCGTCGGTGGCCGCCACGGCGAGTGTGACCTACATTGCATCGGAACAGTCCGTGACGCGGGTGCGGGAGGCTAGGCGGCGGCGATGCGCGCGACCTTCCAGCCCTGCTCGTCGCGCTCGAGGATGATCCTCAGCTCCTGGTCGAGGCCCGCCGGCCGCTCCCCCACCGTCACGCCGTCGCTGTTCTTGACGGTGTAGCCGCTCGTCACGATCCGCACGCGCACGACGGCGGTCTCCGCGCCCGGGGTGGGCGGCCCTGCGGACGGCAGGGAGGCCTGGCCCGTCTCCCCCCTTTCGAGGTCGGCGGAGAGGACCCGGGCGGCGAAGCCTTCGAGCCTCTGGCCGTCGGCGATGAGCCGGTCGAGGAGGGCCGCATCTGCCGATGCCGCGTAGGAGCCCTTCGCATTGACTGAATCGAGGAGCTCACGCTCGTGTCCCGCGATCGCCCGGGCGCGGATCTCGGACAATGCTTGGACGGCCTGCACGGGGTCGGCCGCGTCTGCGCCACGGCGCAGGGCCTCGGGGAGCACCGACCAGGCTGCGGGCCGCGGATAGCCGGCCTGCGCTGCGGTGCTGGCACTTCGGCCCTCGGCGCGGCTCATGCCAGGCCCGAAGGACCCGATCCACCACGCGCCGGCGAGCACCGCAGCCCCGAGAACGGCCGACCACAGCAGCCCGACCCGCAGTCGGGCACGCGAGTCGCTCCGAGGCGACGTCCGTGGGCGGCGGCGGGCTGCGGCAGCGTGCCTGCGTCCGGCACCCTGCAGACCGGAGCTCCCGGGTCCCAGACCGCCAGAACCGCTGGCCCGGGGGCGCTGGATGCCGGAGCGCTGGACGCCTGACCGCCCCATGCCTGAGCGCCCCATGCCGGGGCGCAGGAGACCGCGGGGCCAATGCCCGGCAGACAGTGGACCCCGCCTCCCGGACGGCGGCTCCCTCCGCCGCGTCTGCAGCTCCGGGAGGACGCTCGCGTCCACCGCTGGCGCGAGGTCCACGCTTGCCGGGCGCGCACTGCGCAGCACCGAACGCGCAAGCTCCTCTGCGGACGGCCGCTGCCGGGCGTCATCGCGCAGCGCTGCCTCGATGGCCGCGGCCAGCTCGGCCGGCACGTCCTCGATGATGAGCGAGAGGGGTGGTCTCTGGTCCGTCGGGGCAGGCGGCTCGCCGGTGAGGATGAACCAGGCCACCGCACCGAGTGAGAAAACGTCGCCCGCCGCGGCGAGCGTGGCGGGTCCGAGCCCGCGTGCGCGACCGGGCCGGGCGGCGTCGTGCGTGAACGGGTCCGCTCCGCCGGCCGGCCCGGCGCCTGCCGCAACCGGGTCGGAGAAGCCCGGCGTTCCGCCGCGGTTCGAAGCGGCGTCCCCGACCATTCGGCCGAGGCCGAAGTCCGCGAGCATCGGCATGCCGTCCACCGTGAAGAGGATGTTGCCCGGGGAGACGTCTCCGTGCGCGGTGCCCTCGGCGTGGAGCGCCGCGAGGGCCTGCGCGATCGGTGCCACCACGGTGATGCACTCGCCGATCGGGAGTCGGCCCCGCACCCGCAGGAGATGGCCGAGCGAACCTCCGGGGGCATAGTCGCTGAGGATCGCGATGGCATCCCGCCCCGTTCCGCCGGCGGCCTGCGCCGACATGGCCCGATGGACCGGAAGGACGTGGTCGTGCGGGCGCGCACGGGCGATCCTCACTTCCTTCTGGGCCCGGGCGAGGGCGTCGTCCAGATCGGCGCCCTCGGCACCCGCGAGCAGGACCTTCGCCGCGAACTGGCGGCCGCTCGCTGCCTCACGCACCAGCCACACCGTCCCCGCACTGCCCACGCCGAGGGGACGCACTACCTCGTGTCCGGCGAGCACCGGAATCCCGTCGGCGGGGCCCGCGGCGCCGCCCCTGGCGGGGACCTCGGCCGGATCCCCGCCCGCACCACCATGACCAGCGCTGAAAGCGTCCATGGCTCATGTCTACCCCAGATCGGGAAAGTGCCTCGGAAGTTATCCACAGGCGCCCCGGATGCGAGGCTCGTCACACTCTTCGGGAAGCTTCCGGGCCGAGGACTAAGCTTGTCCGCATGACTCTTGCGTTCACCCGGCTGGGGTTCGCGCCTGACTACGTCGAATACACCGATGGTCTGGCCGCCCAGCTCAAGCTCCACGAGGACGTGGCGGCGGGAACCGCCCCCAGCACTGTCCTCCTCCTCGAGCATTCCCCGGTGTACACCGCCGGGAAGCGCACCGAGGACCACGAGCGTCCTCTCGACGGCACCCCCGTAGTGCCCGTGGACCGAGGAGGCAAGCTCACCTGGCACGGCCCGGGCCAGCTCGTGGGCTACCCTATCGTCAGGCTCGCCGAGCCGCGCGGCGTCCGCGCCTACGTCGAGCTCCTCGAGAACGTCATGATCACCGTCATCTCGGAGTACGGGGTCAAGGCCGAGCACGTCGACGGACGCTCAGGGGTCTGGGTCCGCGCGGACGAGCGCGGCGGTGACCGGAAGATCGCCGCCATCGGCATCAGTGTGCATGAAGGGATCACGGGCCACGGCTTCGCGATCAACTGCAGCAACACCCTTGAGCCCTACGAGCAGATCATCGCGTGCGGCATCACCGATGCCGGGACCACCACGATCTCCGCCGAGTGCGGCCGGGAAGTCGGCCCGCTGGACATCGTCGGCCGGATCACGGAGGAGCTCTCCCGCCGTGCCGGCGAGTTCGTCGCCCAGACCGAAGGAGTTCCCGCGTGACCCTCGCACCCGAAGGCCGCCGCATGCTGCGCATCGAGCAGCGCAACGCCGCCGTCCCCGTTGAGCGCAAGCCGGAGTGGATCAAGGCCAAGGTCCAGATGGGGCCCGAGTTCATCCAGCTCAAGAATCAGGTCAAGAAGGAGGGGCTCCACACCGTCTGCGAAGAGGCAGGCTGCCCCAACATCTTCGAATGCTGGGAGGACAAGGAAGCCACCTTCCTCATCGGCGGCTCGGAGTGCACACGTCGCTGCGACTTCTGCCAGATCGACACGGGCAAGCCCTCCCCGCTGGACCGCTTCGAACCCACCAAGGTGGCCCGTTCGGTCCAGTCCATGGCGCTGCGCTACGCGACCGTCACGGGTGTTGCCCGCGACGACCTCGAAGACGAGGGCGTGTGGCTGTACGCCGAGACCGTCCGCAAGATCCACGAGCTCAATCCGGGCACCGGCGTCGAGATCCTCATCCCCGACTTCTCCGGCAAGCCTGAGCACATCACCGCGATCTGCGAGTCCAGGCCCGAAGTGTTCGCGCACAACGTCGAGACCGTGCCGCGCCTGTTCAAGAGCATCCGGCCCGCGTTCCGATACGAGCGTTCCCTGGACGTCATCACCCAGGGCCGCAATCAGGGCATGGTCACGAAGTCGAACCTCATCCTCGGCATGGGCGAGACCCGTGAGGAGATCTCCCAGGCGCTGCGGGACCTGCACGACGCCGGGACCGACCTCATCACGATCACGCAGTACCTGCGCCCGTCGGAGCGCCACCACCCCGTGGATCGCTGGGTCAAGCCCCAGGAGTTCGTCGAGCTCTCCCAGGAAGCCGAGGAGATCGGCTTCCTCGGCGTCATGAGCGGGCCTCTCGTGCGGTCCTCGTACCGGGCCGGCCGCCTGTGGGCCACCGCCATGCGCAAGAAGGGCTGGGAGATCCCTGCCCAGCTGGCCCACATCGAGTCCTCCGGCACCACGCGCCAGGAGGCCGCAACACTGGTCGCCGCCCACCTCGGCTGAGGCCGCGCACATCCACCGGAACGCCCGTTCTCGCTGAGAGCGGGCGTTCGGGCGTCCCGCGAGGCCGCCGGTGACTTAGAATTGAGGCACTATGGCGAAGAGCACCGACACCACGCCCTCGGACAAGGCTCCGAAGAAGGCGAAGAAGCCCAACGGCTTCCAGCAGTTCATCCAGGTCTTCCAGATGACTCGGAAGGCCGATCCCAACTCCGTGTGGCTCATGCTGCTCGTGTTCCTCGGGGTCACGGCCGTGAGCCTGCTGATCGGATTCCTCCTCGACAACTGGATCACTGGCCTCATCATCGGCGTCCTCCTGGGCGTCCTGGGTGCGGTCTTCATCCTCAGCCGGCGCGCCGAACGCGCCGCCTACTCGCAGATCGAAGGTCAGCCCGGCGCGGCCGGCGCCGCCCTCAACTCGCTTCGCCGCGGCTGGATCGTCGAGGAGCAGCCAGTGGCCGTGAACCCGCGCACGCAGGACGTCGTGTTCCGTGCGGTCGGCCGCCCCGGCGTCGTCCTCGTGTCCGAGGGCCCGAGCTCCCGCGTCCGTCCGCTCGTGGAAAGCGAGCGCAAGCGCCTCGCCCGCATCCTCCCCAACGTTCCGATCCACGTGATCGAGACAGGCCGCGACGAGGGTCAGACCCAGCTCCGCAACGTTGCCGGCGCCATGAACAAGCTCAAGCCCCAGTTGACCAAGGTCGAGGTCACCGCGGTGAACAAGCGCATCGGGTCCCTCGGCAGCAAGCTGCCCATCCCGAAGGGCATCGACCCGAACAGGGTCCGCCCCGACCGTCGCGCGATGCGCGGTCGCTGAGAAAGGCACGGAATAGCCGCACTCTGAAGCGAAAGGCCCCGGCAGGACTGCCGGGGCCTTTCGCATGCCGGGTCGCAGCCGGATCACTCTCAGCCCGATCACTTTCAGGGGGCTCGGACCGGTGACCTCAGAGGTGCGTGCAGGTGGGCTTCTAGAGGCGCGTGACGACGGTCCCCGCGGCCTTGTCGTGGATGCCGCGCTGGTCCGGGTCGAAGATCACCGCGGGGATCACGAGGCACAGCAGGAGCGTACGCAGAGCCGCCCGCGGAATCCCGACCGACCCGCCGTCGAGGCGACGCACCTTGAGGCCCGCGAGCCGGTGGCCGAGGCCGAAGCCCGCCAACCCGACGAGAAGCACCTGTTCGAAGGCGAACACGAGGAGGATCGACATCTGGCTTCCGCCGAAGAACGCGGCGGCGATCGCGTAGGACGCTGCCCAGTCAATGCATAGGGCCAGGACGCGGCGCCCCGGCCGGCCGACAGAGCCCGGTCCCGTGCGCGGCATGCCCAGCCGCCTCCCCGGGAAGTCCCCTTCAGCGAGCTGGGGGCCACTGATCCAGGATCCGATGTCTCTGCGGTCGATCATCCATCCATTCTAAGAGCGTCAGAACCCCCGACCTGCCCGGGGTCAGCGGACGACTTCTGGGCGCGGGCTGGCCCTCGGGATCACGTGCCGCTAGCGTTTACACGGGGTCGGGCCGCGTAACCTCGCCGAAACAATGCCGACATGGACGGGAAACCCCCTGTTCGTAGTGTGGTACCAGTTGCAGCGAGGCGTTCGGCGCCGCGCAGTGCATGCGCGTGCGATGATCGCGCCGGCCCGACTGTTACCACCGACGCATTAGGAGTACAGATGTTCAAATCTGCGGATGAAGTCCTCACATACATCAAGGATGAGGACGTCAAGTTCGTCGATATCCGTTTCACCGATCTCCCGGGCGTCCAGCAGCACTTCAACATCCCGGCCAAGACGGTCGACGACGACTTCTTCAAGAACGGCCAGCTGTTCGACGGTTCCTCGATCCGCGGATTCCAGGGCATCGCCGAGTCTGATATGCAGCTCATCCCGGATGTCACAACGGCGTTCCTCGACCCGTTCCGCGTCGAGAAGACCCTCGCGCTGAACTTCTCGATCGTGAACCCCCGCACGGGCGAGCCATACCACCGCGATCCGCGCGGCGTAGCAGAGCGCGCCGAGGCATACCTCGCCTCCACTGGTATCGCAGACACGGCGTTCTTCGCCCCCGAGGCCGAGTTCTTCGTCTTCGACAACGTCCAGTTCGAGTCCTCCCCGCAGGGTTCCTTCTACAAGGTCGACTCGATCGAGGCCCCGTGGAACTCGGGCCGCGAGGAAGAGGGCGGCAACCTCGGCAACAAGACGCCGTTCAAGAGCGGGTACTTCCCGGTGGCCCCCGTGGACCACCAGGCGGACCTCCGCGACGCCATGTGCCTCGCCCTCGACGCCGCAGGCCTCGAGGTCGAGCGCTCCCACCACGAGGTCGGCGCCGCTGGCCAGGCCGAGATCAACTACCGCTTCTCGACGCTCGTGCGTGCTGCGGACGATCTTCAGAAGTTCAAGTACATCATCAAGAACACGGCGCTCGAGTGGGGCAAGACCGTAACCTTCATGCCGAAGCCCATCTTCGGCGACAACGGTTCGGGCATGCACTGCCACCAGTCCCTGTGGAATGGCAGCGAGCCGCTCTTCTACGACGAGAAGGGCTACGCCAACCTCTCGGACCTCGCCCGCTGGTACATCGGCGGCCTCCTGAAGCACTCCTCCGCGGTGCTTGCGTTCACGAACCCGACGGTGAACTCGTACAAGCGCCTCGTCAAGGGCTTCGAGGCCCCGGTCAACATGGTGTACTCGCAGGGCAACCGCTCCGCCGGCATCCGGATCCCGATCACGGGCTCGAACCCGAAGGCGAAGCGCATCGAGTTCCGCGCGCCGGACCCGTCGTCGAACCCGTACCTCGCGTTCTCGGCCCAGCTCATGGCCGGCATCGACGGCATCCGCAACCGCATCGAGCCGCCGGCTCCGATCGACAAGGACCTCTACGAGCTTCCGGTCGAGGAGGCCCGCGACATCCCGAAGGCTCCGGGTTCCCTCGAGGAGGCCCTCGAGGCCCTCGAAGCCGACAACGAGTTCCTCCAGGCAGGTGGCGTCTTCACCCAGGACCTCATCGAGACGTGGGTTGCCTACAAGCGGGAGAAGGAGATCATGCCGCTCTCGCTGCGCCCGAACCCCTACGAGTTCGAGCTCTACTTCGGGGTCTGATCCTCGCACTCCCGGCGCGGCCTGTCCGCGCACGACGGCGCCCCTCGCCTCCTGCTGCCAGCCGGCGGAAGGCGAGGGGCGCCGTCGTCATCCCTGGCTTCACAGTGCCACTGCAAACGCAGACGTGTGCGGCGCCCGGGCTATCCAGCGAGGGTCGTGAGGATTCCGGCCGAGTCGCCCTCCGCGGTCACGTCGTGGCGTGGACCCGGGAGCACAGCGAGCTGGCCGGCGCTGAGGCGCAGCTCGGCGTCTCCCCCGCGCACCACGAACGTGCCCGAGAGCACCTGGAGGGTCGCGGCGACCGGCTTGGCGTGGTCGCCGAGCACTTGGCCGTCGAGAATCGCCAGGAGTGTGTGCCTCAAGTGCCCGTCGTGCAGGAGTGCCCGGGCGCTGCGGCCATGTGGGCTCTGGCGCGCCTTCTCCAGCTCGTCCGCTGCCGCGCGGCCGAGGTCGATCGTCTCATCCATCAGTCATTCCCTTCATCCGTCCGGTGCGCCGTGGGGATCACGGCTCTGCCGCGTAGAAGCGTCGCTCGAACACCTGCCGAGCCCGGCGGGTGACATTGAGATAGTGCTGCTCGAGTGCACTCGCCTGGTCCTGGGGATAACCGCACCACCGCGCCACGGCCTCGAGATCCCGGCGCGAGGACGGCAGGAGATCCGACGCCCGCCCGCTCCAGGCTACGTTCGCGCTCCGGATGCGGCTCGCGAGCCGCCACGCCTCGGCGAGGAGTTCCGCCTCGTCCGCCGGGATGAGGCCCAGCGTCGAGGCGGCCGAGAGCGCTTCCATCGTGCCGGTGCTCCGCAGCTCGGGATGCCTAGCTCCGTGCTGGAGCTGGAGCAGCTGCACGAGCCATTCGACGTCGCTCAGCCCACCGCGTCCGAGCTTCACGTGGCGGGACGGGTCCGCGCCCCGCGGCAGCCGCTCGGACTCGACCCGGGCCTTGATCCGCCGGATCTCCCGGATATCGGCGGCCGAGAGGTCCTCGGGGTACCGCACGGTATCGACGAGAGCCATGAAGTCGTGGGCCAGGCCGTCGTCGCCCGCCATGGGCCGGGCCCGCAGGAGTGCCTGGGCCTCCCACACGAGCGCCCAGCGCCGGTAGTACTCGGCGAAGGAGTCGATCGAGCGGACCAGCGCTCCATTCTTCCCTTCGGGCCGCAGATCGGCGTCAAGGGCGAGGACGCGCTCGGCCAGGACCGGAGGCTTGAGCGGCTGGGTCAGGAGAGCGGACAGGGTGCCCACGATGGACAGCGCCTGGCGCTGCGCCGCCTCGGGCTCGGCACCTGGCAGTGGCCGATGCACGTAGATGACGTCGGCGTCCGACCCATAGCCGATCTCGCGGCCTCCCTGACGCCCCATGGCGACGACGAGAACGTGGGTGAGCAGCGCGCCGTCGGCCTCCTCCGCCGCGGCCTCGGCGATCCTGAGCGCCCCGAGGACCGCGGCCTGGTCCGCGTCAGAGAGCGCGCGGCCGACCGCGTCCGGGTCGATCACCCCTGAACTGTCGGCCAGGGCGATCCGCAGGATCTCGCGCCGCCTGATAAGCCGGACAAGGCGCATGGCCGCCTCACGCTCCGTGTGACGGGAGAGCTTGGACTTGATCTCCTGCCACTGGGACTCGAGGGTCAACGGCTCGAGGTCCGCATCGCTGCCGAGCCATTTGACCGACTCCGGCGAAACCTCGAGGAGATCTGCGATGAGTCGGGAATCGGCGAGCACGTGGGAGAGGCGCTCCGCCGCAGCGGCGGAGTCCCGCAGGAGTCCCAGATACCAATGGGTCGTGCCCAAGGCCTCGCTCACACGCCGGAAGGCGAGCAGGCCGCCGTCGGGGTCCGCGCCCTCGGCGATCCAACCGAGCAGCACGGGCAGGAGCTGCCGCTGGAGCGCTGCACGCCGGCTTACGCCCGCCGTGAGGGCCTCGATGTGCCGCATGGCGCCCACGGGGTCCCTATAGCCCAGAGCAGCGAGCCGAGCCTGGGCCGCCTCCGGGGTGAGCCTCGCCTCGTCGGGGCTCAAGTTCGCCACGGTGTTGAGCAGCGGTCGGTAGAAGATGCGCTCGTGGAGCTCGCGCACACGGCGCTTGGTCCTGTGCCACGCGTCGAGGAGCTGTTCGGGGGACGGGCGTCCCGTCTCGAGGACGCCCTGCACCGAGCGCGCGAGCGCCCGCAGCGCGTCATCGGAAGTGGGCATGAGGTGGGTCCTGCGGAGCTTGGTCAGCTGCACGCGGTGCTCGAGGAGCCGGAGATACCGGTACGAGGAGTCGAACTCCACCGCGGCCGCGCGCCCGATGTAACCGCCTGCCGCGAGCGCAGCGATGGCCGACGTCGTGTCGCGGACCCTCAGCGACTCGTCGGCGCGGCCGTGCACGAGCTGGAGCAGCTGGACCGTGAACTCGACGTCGCGCAGGCCCCCCGCGCCTAGCTTGATCTGCCGGTCGGCCTCGGCCGCGGGAATGTTGTCCGTGACCCTGCGACGCATCGCCTGCACCGATTCGACGAAGCCGTCCCGGCCCGCGGACGCCCACACGAGCGGGCTCACGGCGGCCTCGTACCTCGAGCCGAGGTCGCGGTCGCCGGCAATGCAGCGGGCCTTGAGGAGCGCCTGGAATTCCCAGCTCTCGGCCCAGCGCGCATAGTAGGCCAGATGTGAATCGAGGGTCCGCACCAGGGGCCCGTCACGGCCCTCGGGCCTGAGATTCGCGTCGACCTGCCACAGCGCGGGCTCCCGCCCGGGGGACCACACCGCGCGGGCCAGGCCGCTCGCGAGCGCGGTCCCGATCGTGGCCGCACGCGTCGCGTCGACAGACGCCGAGCCAATGGACCCTGCACCGTCCGGCGAACCTTCAGCCTCGATGACGTATACGACGTCTACGTCCGAGATGTAGTTGAGTTCGCGCGCACCGCACTTGCCCATGCCGATCACGGCGAGGGCGACGGCGGCCACCTCCTCGCGCCCGAAGCTCGCCTCCGCCTCTGCTCGCGAAACCGCCAGGGCCGCCTCGAGTGCGGCGCCCGCCAGATCGGAGAGTTCCGCGGCAGCGGCCGGCAGGAAGTCCGTGGGAGATGCGGCGCCGAGGTCACGCAGGGCGAGCTCGCAGAGATGGCGCCGGTAGGCGATGCGCAGCGCCGCGTACGCCTGGGGACCCGTCGACGATGCGACGGGACGCGACGACCCGGGGTCTGCGCCCACGGAGCGCAGCAGGGACTCCCGCAGGAGCGCCGGGTCCGCCCCGACCGGTTCCGCGGAGAGGTGCGTCTTGAACACGTCGGTGTGCTCGGGGTGGCGGATGAGGAACTCGCCGAGGGCCTCGGAGGCGCCGAGCAGCCTGAAGAGCGGCTCGCTCCGGCCGATCCCAGCCTCGACGAGCTGGCGGATGTCCGGCCGGCGTTCAATAAGCCTCACGAGACCCAGGAGGGCGCCGTCCGGGTCGGGGGCTGTCGCGAGGCCCTCGAGGAGCGCCTCACCGTCAAGGCCTTCGAGCTCGCGGGCCGCGAGGAACCGCTCCGCCCTCTCCGGATCAGCCGATCCAATCGAGATGAGCCGGCGCGTCAGACTCGGGGCCACCCTGTGCTCCTAGAGGATCCCGAGGTTGCGGTGCAGCTCGTAGGGGGTGACCTCGAGCCGGTACTCGTTCCATTCCTGCCGCTTGTTCCTCAGGAAGTACTCGAAGACCTGCTCGCCCAGGATCTCGGCCATGAGCTCCGATTCCTCCATGGCGTTGACCGCGTCGTGGAGGCTCGCGGGCAGGGGCGCGTGCCCCAGCGCACGGCGCTCCGCTGAGGTCAGGGCCGAGATGTCGTCCTCGGCGGCGGCGGGAAGCTCGTATTCCTCCTCGATGCCCTTCAGACCCGCCCCGAGGAGCACCGCGTAGGAGAGGTACGGGTTGGTTGCCGAGTCGATGCCGCGGTATTCGACCCGGGCACTCGTCCCCTTGCCCGGCTTGTAGAGGGGCACGCGGACCAGGGCCGAGCGATTGTTGTGGCCCCAGCTGAGGTAGCTCGGAGCCTCTCCCCCACCCCACAGGCGCTTGTAGGAGTTCACGAACTGGTTGGTGACGGCGGTGAACTCGGTGGCATGCCGCAGGAGCCCCGCCATGAAGTGGCGTGCCGTCTTGGACAGCTGGTACTCCGCCCCAGGCTCGTGGAACGCATTGCTGTCGCCTTCGAAGAGGGAGAAGTGCGTGTGCATCCCGGAGCCCGGATGAGCCGAGAACGGCTTGGGCATGAACGTCGCGTAGCCGTTCTGCTGGATCGCGACCTCCTTCACGACGGTGCGGAACGTCATGATGTTGTCCGCCGTCTGGAGCGCGTCGGCGTACCGCAGGTCGATCTCGTTCTGGCCGGGGCCGCCCTCATGGTGGGAGAACTCGACCGAGATGCCGACGGATTCGAGCATGTTCACGACCGTGCGGCGGAAGTCCTGCGCGACGCCGCCGGGGACGTGGTCGAAGTAGCCGCCCTGGTCCGCGGGAACCGGCGAACCGTCGGGGCCGAGCTGGTCCGACTCGAGCAGGTAGAACTCGATCTCAGGGTGGGTATAGCACGTGAAGCCCATCTCGGCGGCCTTCGCGAGCGTGCGCCGCAGGACGTTGCGCGGATCGGCAAGCGAGGGTTCGCCGTCCGGTGTGAGGATGTCGCAGAACATGCGGGACGTCGGCTCGGTCTCACCGCGCCACGGAAGGATCTGGAAGGTCGAGGGGTCCGGCTGCAGCAGCATGTCCGATTCGGACACGCGCGCGAGGCCCTCGATCGAAGACCCGTCGAAGCCCAGACCCTCCTCGAAGGCCCCCTCCACCTCGGCCGGGGCGAGCGCCACCGATTTGAGCGCCCCGACCACGTCCGTGAACCAGAGACGGACAAAGCGCACGTCGCGTTCCTCGATAGTCCGGAGGACGAACTCCTGCTGACGATTCATGGGGTCTTCGCATCCTTACCGTCTGGGCCCTGCACGCTTCCCCCACTCTACTGAAGCATCGACTACTCTCGTGCGTATGGCCCCCACGAGTTCTGATGAGCAGCGCCCTGACGAGGCGGTTGCGCCCTACGGAACCGGCTCGGCCTCGACGCCGCGTACCGCACGCATCCGGGTCCACCATCTGGCCCAGGCCAAGGAACGTGGCGAACACTTCGCCATGCTCACCGCCTATGACCAATACACGGCCCGGATCTTCGACGAGGCCGGCATCGAGGTGCTCCTCATCGGCGATTCCGCTGCGAACAACGTCTACGGCCACGAGACGTCGCTGCCGGTCACAGTCGACGAACTCATCCCGCTCGTCCGCGCCGTCGCAACCTCGGCCCCGCACGCCCTCATCGTCGCCGACTTCCCTTTCGGCAGTTACGAGGCCTCCCCTGCCCAGGCCATCGCGACGGGCGTCCGTTTCCTCAAGGAGGGGCTCGCCCACGCCGTGAAGCTCGAAGGCGGGGCCTACTACGCGGACACGGTCCGCGCCATGGTCCAGGCGGGCATTCCCGTCATGGCCCATATCGGCTTCACTCCCCAGAGCGAGCACGCGCTCGGCGGGTACCGCGTGCAGGGCCGCGGCGACGACGCAGCTCGCCTCATCGAGGACGCGAAGGCCCTCGAGTCGGCCGGGGCGTTCTGCGTGCTCATGGAGATGGTGCCCGCCGCAACGGCGGCCGCGGTCGACGCCGCGCTGACGGTCCCGACGATCGGCATCGGCGCCGGCAACGCGACGACCGGCCAGGTACTCGTGTGGCAGGACATGGCCGGCCTGCGGGGCGGTCCGGGCGTCAAGGTCGCGAAGTTCGTCAAGCAGTACGCGGACCTGCGGACGGCACTCCTCGACGCCGCACGCCAGTACCATGACGAGGTGCGCACGGGGCAGTTCCCCGGACCCGAACACTCGTTCTGAGCGGGCCTATGGGTCAGTCCTTGTCGCTCCAGCCATCGCCATCGACATCTGCGGGATCCCACGCGCGGTTGCGCTCCTTGACCTTCTCGAGGGCCTTCTCGGCCTCCTCGCGCGTCGCGTAGGGTCCGATCAGCTGGGTCCAGTCGCTCTGTGCGTCCTCCTCGACCTCGTGCGTACGGACGTTGTACCAGTACTCGGCCATCTCCGCGCCCTCCTCAAGCGATGTCATCCAGCAATTTCCATCGGGTCCGGCTTGATTCTGAACCCGGATCAAACCACTCGACCAGTAGAATCACCCTATGCCTTCAGCCCCCTCCACGGCACCCGTCGGCACGCTTGTGCGTGGCACGGTGAGCCCTGTCCTGCCCGTCCCCGTTTCGATCCCACGGCCCGAGTACGCGTGGAAGAAGGCACCCGCGAAGTACACCGGGTCCAACGTCCTCACGGCGGAGAAGGTCGAGAAGGTGCGCGCCGCCAGCAAGATCGCCGCGCAGGCCATTCTCGAGGTCGGCCGGCACATCCGTGCCGGGGTGACGACTGACGAGCTGGACCGGGTGGGCCACGAGTTCCTCATAGCGCACGGTGCATACCCGTCGACGCTCGGCTACCGCGACTTCCCGAAGTCACTGTGCACCTCGGTCAACGAGGTCATCTGCCACGGCATCCCGGACTCGACCGTGCTCGCCGACGGAGACATCATCAACATCGACATCACCGCGTACAAGGACGGCGTGCACGGCGACACCAACTACACGTTCCTCGTGGGGGATGTCGACGAGGAGTCGAGGCTGCTCGTGGAGCGGACGCAGGAGTCCTTGCGCCGGGGCATCAAGGCAGTTGCCCCGGGGCGCGAGATCAACGTGATCGGCCGCGCCATCGCCGCCTACGCCAAGCGCTTCGGGTACGGCGTGGTGCGGGACTTCACCGGGCATGGCGTGGGCGAGGCCTTCCACACCGGCCTGATCATTCCGCACTACGATGCCGCGCCCGCCTACAGCACCGTGATGGAGCCGGGCATGGTCTTCACGATCGAGCCGATGCTCACACTCGGCGGCATCGAGTGGGACATGTGGGAGGACGAATGGACGGTCGTCACCCGCGACCGCAAGCGCACCGCCCAGTTCGAGCACACCCTCGTCGTCACCGACACCGGCGCCGAGGTCCTCACGGTTCCGTAGACGAACCGCCCAGCTTCACCTGCCTCACCCCAGAACCGCCTCACCCACCCTTACCCCGCGAGAGGGCAACGCATGGCCAAGAGCGAGAAGAAGAGCAAGTCCCCGCAGACCGTCATCGGCATCGACATCGGCGGCACCGGGATCAAGGGAGGCATCGTCGACCTGAAGAAGGGCAAGCTCGTCGGCGAGCGGTACCGCATCGACACGCCGCAGCCATCGACCCCCGAGGCCGTGGCGGACGTCGTGGCCGAGATCGTCGAGGAACTCAGCGGCCGTGAGGGCGCGCCCGACGCCGATACCCCAGTCGGCGTGACGTTCCCCGCGATCATCCTGCACGGCGTGGCGCGCTCCGCGGCGAACGTGGACAAGTCCTGGATCGACTACGAGGTGGACAAGCACTTCACCGAGCGCCTCGGCCGCCCTGTCGAGGTGATCAACGACGCAGACGCCGCAGGCCTCGCGGAAGTGCGCTACGGCGCCGGCGAGGGCGTGGACGGGACCGTCCTCGTCATCACGCTCGGCACGGGCATCGGCTCGGCCTTCGTGTTCGACGGCAAGCTCGTGCCGAACGCCGAACTGGGGCACATCGAGATCGACGGGCACGACGCCGAGACGAAGGCCTCGGCCGTCGCGCGGGAACGCGATGGGCTCAGCTGGGAGGAGTACGCCGTGCTGCTGCAGCGCTACTTCTCGCACGTCGAGTTCCTCTTCTCCCCCGAGCTCTTCATCGTAGGCGGCGGAATCTCCAAGCGGTCAGACGAGTATCTGCCGCTGCTCAAGCTGCGCACACCGATCGTGCCGGCGAAGCTCAAGAACGAGGCCGGGATCGTGGGGGCCGCGCTTCAGGTGGCCATCCACTACAAGCTCGCGGAGTAGCCGCTTGTGACGCACGACGCCGCGGGGCCCGGCCACGCTGTCCGGGCCCCCCGGCGGCGTGCTCATGCCCCAAGGCCTGCGTGAGCGGGCCCGGGGCCTAGCGCGGCCATTCCCCGGAATCTGTCTCTGGACGCGTTAGGCCGAGGCCGCCGCCTGCTCGGCCCGAAGGACACCGATCGCGTCCTCGAAGTCGGAAAGCGACTCGAAGTCCTGGTAGACGCTCGCGAACCGCAGGTAGGCGACCTGGTCCAGTTTCTTGAGGGGGCCGAGGATCGCGAGGCCGATCTCTTGGGCCCGGATCTCGGCGGAGCCGGCGGCCCGGATGGCCTCCTCGACCTCCTGGGCGAGCAGCGCAAGGTCGTCGTCGGTCACGGGGCGGCCCTTGCAGGCCTTCCGGACACCAGTGATCACCTTGGAGCGGCTGAACGGCTCGCCTGCGCCCGAACGCTTGAGCACCGTGAGGCTCGTGGTCTCCATCGTCGTGAAACGCCGGCCGCACTCGGGGCACTGCCGACGGCGCCGGATCGCCGAGCCGTCATCTTGGAGGCGGCTGTCGACGACGCGGGAATCGGGATTGCGGCAGAACGGGCAGTACACGGCCTCAATGGTACTGACACGGTGGCCCGGACCACAAGGGCAGACCACAAGATGTAGTGCAGCCCCCCACTATGTGTAGGGGTCAGTCGTTGTCTGCGGTCCAGAGATCCTCAGAGAGCCGGAGGGCCAGAGAGCCGGAGAGCGTCGGCGAACCGGACCTCGACGGCGTCGCCGTGCGCCGGAAGGTCCTCGGCGTCGGAGAGGCTGCGGATGTGCCGCGCGACGCCGGAGAGGGCCGGCTCCGAATAGTCGATGATCTGGATCGCGCGCAGGAACGTCGTGACGTTCAGGCCCGAAGAGAACGCGGCGGTTCCCGAGGTCGGCAGCACATGGTTGGAGCCGGCACAGTAGTCGCCGAGGCTCACCGGGCTGTAGTCGCCGACGAAGATCGCGCCTGCGTTGCGGATGCGTGCGGCGATGGCCGGCGCGTCTGCCGTCATGATCTCAAGGTGCTCGGCGGCGTAGGCATCGCACACCGCAATGCCGGCGTCCAGGGTGTCCACGAGCACGACGCCGGACTGCTCCCCGGACAGCGCCTCGACCACGCGCTCCCGGTGCTTCGTCCGGGCAGCGAGAATGGCAAGCTGTTCGCGGACACGGTCCGCCAGCTCCGGCGAATCGGTCACGAGAACGCTGCCCGCGCGGGGATCGTGCTCGGCCTGGCTGATGAGGTCCGCCGCGACGAACTCGGGCCGGGCGCCGGCATCGGCGAGGATCGCGATCTCGGTCGGGCCGGCCTCGGCGTCGATGCCGACGACCCCCTTGACGAGCCTCTTGGCCGTCGCGACGAAGATGTTCCCCGGTCCGGTCACGACGTCCACCGGGGCAATCGCGGGAAGCTCGCCCGCGTCGTCGTGTGCTGCCGGAATCCCGTAGGCGAAGGTCACGATCGCCTGGGCGCCGCCGATCGCGTAGACCTCGTCGATGCCCAGCAGGGCGGCGGCGGCGAGGATCGTGGGGTGCGGGAGCCCGTCGTTGTCCTTCTGCGGCGGCGAGGCCAGCGCGATGGAGGCGACACCCGCGGCCTGTGCGGGGACGACGTTCATGACGACGCTCGAGGGGTATACCGCGAGCCCGCCGGGGACGTACAGGCCCACACGGCCGACCGGCACCCACCGCTGGGTGACCGAGGCGCCCTGAGCGGGGTGGACGGTGACGTCAGCCGGGACCTGGGCCGCGGCGAAGATCCGCGCCCTCGCAATGGATTCCTCGAGGGCGGCGCGGACCTCGGGATCGAGCCCCGCAAGAGCACCGGAGATGGCCTCGGCGGGGACGCGTGGGTGGCGCTGCCGGACGCCGTCGAACTTCGCGGCCAGCGCGGTGAGAGCGGAGAAGCCGCTCCCCCGGACCTGCGAGATGATGCCCCGGACGGCCTCCTCCACGCTCGCCCCATCGCCCGCCGTGAGGCGTGGAACCGCCGCGCGCAGTTCGGCGAGGCCGAGGGCGTGGCCCCGCAGGTCGATCGTGCGGAAGGCAGGCGAGGAAGCGGTGGTAGCGGCGGAAGTCACCGGTCCAGTCTACCGGCGCCAGCGCCGTCACTCGCGGGGCGGCGCCCACCAGAGGGTCGTGAGGGCCAGCACCATGAGGGCCACGACGCACGGCCACACGGCGAGCGAACTCACGGCCTGCAGGCCGAACGCCGACTCGGCCACGGACGCGCTCACCCCACGTGCCCCGAGGACTCGCCCGAGCCCGAGTCCCGTGCCCCACGCCGCAAGGGATCCGAGGACGCTCCCCGCGAGGGCGGCAAGGCCGCGATTCGGCAGGCCGGTGCGGCGGCGCGTCACGGCGAGCACGACGGCGATCGCGAGTCCCGCGATCAGGCCGAGCCCCGCGAACACGAGATCCCGCTCATCCCACGTGGCGTACTCGGTTCCCAAGCCGTAGAGGAGGCCACCGGGTGCGGCGACTGCCCAGACGGTCCCGAGGACGAGCCCAGCGAGGACCGGGAACACCGTCCACCTCAGGAGAGAACGGCGTTCATCTCTGGAGCCGCCCTGCCGGGGGTCGGGTGCGGCGCCGGGCACGAGGCCGGGCACGGGCCCGGACAGGGTATCGGGCACGAGAACCCGCGCGGCAGCGGACTCAGAGGCGCCCTCGGGCTGCGGAGTCGCATCAGGAACCGGAGTCGCATCCGGCCCACCTGCATCGGGCCCAGCTGCATCGGGACCGGCCGCATCCGGCACTGGGGTCGCCTCAGGCATCGAGGCACGCTGGGCCGAGGAGGACCTTGAGGTCACCGAACAGCGCCGGGTTGGGGTTGACGCGCAGGTGCACGCCGAGCCGCATGACCTCGATGCTGCGCGTCCCCTGGAGCCTCAGCTGTACCTCGTTGTGGCCGGGGTGGGTCTTCAGGACATCCCCGAGCTGGGTGACCACACGCTCGGTGGCCTTGTGGGTGGGCATGCTGATGACCACGGGGCCGCCGGTCGCGTCCGAGAGGTCGGGGACGGTCAGTTCCATCGCATTGAGGGTCACCGCGCCGTCATCCCGCCGCTGGAGCCGCCCCTTGACCACCACGATGAGGTCCTCGGCGAGGATCGCGGAGATCGGGCCGTACACCTGGCCGAAGAACATGACCTCGATCGACGCTCCGAGGTCTTCGATCTCCGCCCGCGCGTAGGCGTTGCCGCTGGACTTGGCGATGCGCCGGGAAAGCGACGTGATCATACCCGCGATGGTGACGATCGCGCCGTCGCCCGGACCCTCATCCGCGATGAGCGTGTTGATCCCGGCCTCCGCGTGCTGCGAGAGCACGCCCTCGAGCCCTTGAAGCGGGTGGTCCGAGACGTAGAGGCCCAGCATGTCCCGCTCGAAGGCGAGTTTGTCCTTCTTCTCCCACTCGGGGAGGTCCGGGACCTCCACCGCGAGACCGGCGCCGGGGTCGCCCGCCGCGTCCCCGAAAGCGCTGAAGAGGTCGAACTGGTTGTTGGCCTCGTTGCGTTTGAGGGTGATGACGGCGTCGACGGCCTCCTCATGGATCATCGCGAGGGACCGGCGCGCGTGGCCGAGGGAATCGAAGGCGCCGGCCTTGACCAGCGACTCGATGGTGCGCTTGTTGCAGACGACGGCCGGGACCTTCGTGAGGAAGTCGGAGAACCCCGCGAAGGCGCCCTTCTCCTCGCGTGCACCAACCATCGCGTGCACCACGTTCGCCCCCACGTTGCGGATGGCACCCATGCCGAAGCGGATGTCCTTCCCGACCGGGGTGAAGTTGAGGGAGGACTCGTTGACGTCCGGCGGGAGGACCGTGATGCCCATGTGCCGGCACTCGTTGAGGTACATCGCCGACTTGTCCTTGTCGTCGCCCACCGACGTGAGCAGTGCCGCCATGTACTCGGCCGGGAAGTGCGCCTTGAGGTACGCCGTCCAGTACGAGACCACACCGTAGGCCGCCGAGTGGGCCTTGTTGAACGCGTAGTCGGAGAACGGCAGGAGGATGTCCCACAGGGCCTTGACCGCGGCGTCGGAATAGCCGCGGTCGCGCATGCCGCCCGAGAAGCCCTCGAACTGCTTGTCCAGCTCCGACTTCTTCTTCTTGCCCATCGCGCGGCGCAGGATGTCTGCCTGGCCGAGCGAGTAGCCCGCGACCTTCTGTGCGATGGCCATGACCTGCTCCTGGTACACGATCAGGCCGTAGGTCGTGTTGAGGATGTCCCGCAGGGGCTCCTCGAGCTCGGGGTGGATCGGGGTGATCTCCTGCTGCTTGGTCTTGCGCAGCGCATAGTTGGTGTGGGCGTTCGCGCCCATCGGACCCGGGCGGTAGAGCGCCAGGACGGCGGAGATGTCCTCGAAGTTGTCGGGGCGCATGAGCTTCAGGAGTGAGCGCATAGGGCCGCCGTCGAGCTGGAAGACGCCCAGGGTGTCGCCACGGGCCAGCAGCTCATACGAGGCGGCGTCGTCGAGCTCGAGCCGCTCGAGGTCCAGGTCGATGCCCTGGTTGGCCTTGATGTTGTCGAGGGCATCCGTGATGATCGTCAGGTTCCTCAGGCCGAGGAAGTCCATCTTGATCAGGCCGAGGCCCTCGCAGGTCGGGTAGTCGAACTGCGTGATGACCTGGCCGTCCTGCTCTCGGCGCATGATCGGCACGATGTCGATGAGCGGGTGCGAGGACATGATGACGCCGGCCGCGTGCACGCCCCACTGGCGCTTGAGGCCCTCGAGCCCGGTGGCCGTCTCGAAGACGCGCTGCGAGTCGGCGTCCGTGCGCAGAAGCTCCCGCATCTCCTCGGCCTCGCCGTACCGCTTCGCCTCGGGATTGTGGATGTCGGCAAGCGGCATGCCCTTGCCCATGACGTCCGGCGGCATGGCCTTCGTGAGCCGCTCCCCCACGGAGAACGGATAGCCGAGCACGCGCGAGGAGTCCTTGAGCGCCTGCTTGGCCTTGATGGTGCCGTAGGTGACGATCATGGCCACGCGGTCGTCGCCGTACTTCTCGGTCACATACTTGATGACCTCGGAGCGGCGGCGATCATCGAAGTCGACGTCGAAGTCCGGCATCGAGACGCGGTCCGGATTGAGGAAGCGCTCGAAGATGAGCCCATGGGCGAGCGGGTTGAGGTCGGTGATGCGCATCGCGTAGGCGGCCATCGACCCAGCGCCCGAGCCACGGCCCGGCCCCACGCGGATGCCGTTGTCCTTGGCCCAGTTGATGAAGTCCGCGACCACGAGGAAGTACCCGGGGAAGCCCATCTGGGTGATGATGCCGATCTCGTATTCGGCCTGCTTGCGGACCTCGTCCGGAATGCCCGCGGGGAACCGGTAGTGCAGTCCGCGCTCGACCTCCTTGACGAACCACGACTCCTCGTTCTCCCCCTCGGGGCAGGGGAAGCGGGGCATATAGCTGGCCTTGGTGTTGAACCCCACGTCGCAACGCTCCGCGATGAGCAGGGTGTTGTCGCAGGCGTCGGGGTGGTCGCCGAAGATCGCGCGCATCTCGGCCGGAGACTTGAGGTAGAACTCGTCCGCGTCGAATTTGAAGCGCTTCGGATCCGCGAGGGCCGAGCCGGACTGGACGCACAGAAGCGCCGCGTGGCTCGAGGCGTCCTCGGCATGCGTGTAGTGGAGGTCATTGGTCGCGACAAGCGGGAGGCCGACGTCCTTCGCGAGCTTGATGAGGTCCGCCTGCACGTTCCGCTCGATGTCCAGGCCGTGATCCATGAGCTCGCAGAAGAAGTTGCCCTCGCCGAAAATGTCCCGGAACTCCGCGGCGGCCTCGCGGGCCTCCCTGTACAGGCCCAGGCGCAGCTTCGTCTGGACCTCGCCTGAGGGGCAGCCGGTCGTCGCGATGAGACCCTTGCCGTAGGTCTGCAGGAGATCCCGGTCCATGCGGGGCTTGTAGAGGTACCCCTCGAGCGAGGCGAGTGAGGACATGCGGAAGAGGTTGTGCATGCCCTCGGTGGTCTCGGCCCACATCGTCATGTGCGTGTAAGCACCGGCACCGGAGACGTCGTCGCGACCGCCCTCGCCCCACCGCACGCGGGTCTTGTCCTGGCGTGCGGTGCCCGGCGTCAGATAGGCCTCGACCCCGACGATCGGCTTGATGCCGGCGTTGTTGGCCTTGTTCCAGAAGTCGAACGCCCCGAACACGAACCCGTGGTCGGTGGTCGCTAGGGCGTTCATGCCCAGCTCCTCGGCGTGGCTGAACAGGTCCCCGAGCCTCGCCGCGCCGTCGAGCATCGAGTACTCGGTGTGGTTGTGGAGGTGGACGAAGGAACCGCTGGAAGTCACCGCACCAGTTTAGGCGCCGCCCCACGAGGGTGCGGGGAGACACGACGGCGGCCCGCGCCGTCGCGCCTTCAGCCCGCCTTGTGCTCAACCCGCCGTGCGCTCAACCCGCCTTGCGCCTGAGCAGGCTCGCCGCGGCGATCTGCTCGCCGAGATAGAACACGGCGGGCACCACGTCGCCGGTGCGTGCGAGCACGGCTCCCGTCCCGGTCGCGAGGAGTCCGACGGCGGCCGCCTCCCTCCGGTGGCCCCGCATCGACCAGAGGGCTCCCGCGAGCGAGCCGAGGGCCACGACGTGGAGCCACGCATACGTTCTGAAGGGCCACAGGGCGCCCCTGCGGGCCGCGAACCACTCAATGTCGGAGGTCCGCGTGGCGATCTCCGAGACGAAGAGCGGCGCTCCCGCGAGGAGGGCGCTCGCTGCGACCGCGACGAGCTTCTTGGCGCGTCCGGCCGGGAGCGCGAGCGCCAAGCGCGCGAAGGCGGCTGGGACTGCGGCCGTGCCCGCCGCCGCCAGATGTTCGCCGAGCACCCACTGGACCCGGCCCGCCTTCAGCAGTTCGAGCCGTTTGGCGGCGTCGGGCTCGGTGTAGACGCGGGGAATCGGAGCGATGCCGATCAGCCAGACCCCTGCGGCGCCTATGGCTGTCTTGGCCGCTCGGCGCACCGATGGGTCCTCCTGACCCAGCGGGCTGGCCACGTCTGAGGCGCGTCCCATCATGCTCCCTCCGCCGTCAGCGTAGGGCCCGGCGCCCGGAGCGGTCAACGCGCCGAGCAGACCTACACGCGCCCCTCGCGCAGAGCATCGAGGGCGTACTCGAGGTCCGCCGGGTAAGGACTCACAGCCTCAACGCGCTCCCCCGTGCGCGGGTGCGCAAAGGCGAGCCGGTAGGCGTGGAGCCACTGGCGCGTGAGGCCCAGATCCGCAGCGAGGCGCGGATCCGCGCCGTAGGTGAGGTCCCCGGCGCACGGATGGTGCAAGGCTGAGAAGTGGACGCGGATCTGATGGGTCCGGCCGGTCTCAAGGTGGACCTCGACCAGGCTTGCCCGCCCGAAGGCTTCGAGGACCTCGTAGTGCGTCACGGAGGGGCGGCCGTCCTCGACCACGGCGAAGCGCCAGTCGTAGCCCGGGTGACGGCCGATCGGGGCGTCGATCGTCCCCTCGAGCGGGTCGGGGATCCCCTGGACCACCGCGTGGTAGACCTTCTCGACCGTGCGCTCCTTGAACGCCTGCTTGAGCAGCGTGTAGGCGTGCTCGGTCTTGGCCACGACCATTGCCCCGGAAGTACCCACGTCCAACCGGTGCACGATCCCCGCCCGTTCGGGGGCCCCGGACGTGGAGATGCGGTAGCCGGCTGCTGCGAGACCCCCGACCACCGTGGGGCCGACCCAGCCGGGTGACGGGTGGGCGGCGACGCCTACCGGCTTGTCGACGACAACGAAGTCCTCGTCGTCGATGAGGATCTCGAGTCCGTCCACTGTCTCCACCACTACTTCCAGAGGGTCACGCGTCTCCGGCCGCTCGACGACGAGCTCATCCCCGGCGCCCAGCTTGGCCGACTTGGCCACGGCCTTGCCGCCGAGCTGCACGTGCCCGCCGGACAACAGTGCCGCCGCTGCGGAGCGTGAGAGCCCGAGGAGCTCCGCGAGCACGGCATCCGCCCGGGCCCCGGTCAACGCTTCCGGGACGAGCAGGTGCTCGGATTCAGTCATGCTCGCCTTCGGTGGATGCCCCATCCTGCGGCGCGCCGTCGGGCGGCGTGCTCTCGCGCCTTTGGCGCGTGCCATCCGGCGAGAGTCCCATCAAGGTGAGAAGGCACACGAGCACGACGCCGCACACGACGGCGGAGTCGGCGACATTGAAGATCGCGAAATTCGGCAGGGAGATGAAGTCCACGACGTGGCCCATGCCGAAGGAAGGTTCACGGAGCAGCCGGTCCGTCAGGTTCCCGAGGGCTCCGCCGAGCACGAGCCCGAGCGCGACGCCCCACCACAGCGAGCGAACCTTCCGGGAGTAGATGACGATGCCCACGGACACGACGGTCATGACGATCGTGAAGACCCAGGTCACACCCTCGCCGATGGAGAACGCAGCGCCCGAGTTACGGATGTAGTACCACTGCAGCAGCGGCGGGAGAACGGGGATCCGCTCTCCCTCGACCATGGTGCTCGTGACCCACAGCTTGGTCAGCTGGTCGCCGATGTAGGCGACAACCGCGATGAGGGCCAGGAGCACGACGGCGCGTCGTCGCCGCCCGGGACTGGCCTCGGGGGCGTCAGGCGTAGTGTCCATACTTCTTTCCGGTGGCAACGCAGGACCGGCGGCCGCCTGAGGCAGCCGCCGGTCCTGCGGACTGAGGGTGATCAGACCTCGGCGTTGTCGGAGATATCGGCCGTGGCGACGGAGCCCCGGGCCTCGAGGTCGCGGAGCTGCCCCTCGATGTAGTTCTTGAGGCGCGAACGGTAGTCACGCTCGAACCCGCGGAGCTGCTCAACCTTGCGCTCGAGCACCGAGCGCTGCTGCTCGAGGGCGCCGAGCGTCTTGCGGGACTTCTCCTGGGCGTCGTTGACGAGGCCGCTTGCCTCGATCTGGGCCTCAGCGATGATCTTGTCCCGCTGGTCCATGCCGTCCTGGACGTGCTTGTCGTGCATCTGCTGCGCCATGGCGAGGAGGCCGGCGGCGGACTCGGCGGCCGTTGAACGGCCGCCCGCGGCCTGAGGACCGGGGGCAGCGGACGGCGCGATGGGCGCCGCCTGGGTCGGCGCGGGAACCTCGGCGACCTTGGCGGGGGCCGGTTTGGCCTCCTCGCGGACCTCCGGGGCTGCCGGCTTCTCGGCAGCCTGGGGCGCGCCCTCCTTGCTGGAGAGCTCGGCGACCTTCTTGCGGAGCTCGTCGTTCTCCTGATTAAGGCGGCGGAGCTCGATGACGATCTCGTCGAGGAAGTCGTCTACTTCGTCCTGGTCGTAGCCCTCGCGGAACTTCGTCGGCTGGAACCGCTTGTTGACAACGTCTTCTGGCGTCAGAGCCATCTGCTCACCTCTTGGGTCTCAATAGATCGGGCAGCGTCCGCCACCGTTACTACCGTATCTGAATTGTTACCTGCTGCTCCACTCGCCCACTTGCCTGAGGTGGCGGACGGGTGTTCAGCGGACTACTCTGCCACGAACCTACGCGAGATTCGTAACGACCGCCATAGCGATCACCACGACGATGATGAGAACGATGAAGGCCAGGTCAAGGCTCATCGCACCAAGCCGCAGTGGCTTGAACCATCGCCGGGACAGTTTCATGGGCGGATCGGTCACCGAGTACACGGCACTTGCGGCCACGAGGGCCGCGCCCCTCGGACGCCACGACCTCGCGAACGACTGCACCCAGTCGAACACCAGACGGGCGACGAGCGCGAGGAAGAACAGCTCAAGGAGCAGGTACAGGACGGCGAACAGGATGCCCATGGGTCTCCGCGGATCAGCTCTGGTTGAAGAAGGTTGCCTGGGTCTCGGTGGCCTTCTTGTCCTCACCGAGGACTTCGATGTTCGACGGCGACAGCAGGAACACCTTGTTCGTGACGCGTTCGATGCTCCCGTGGAGGCCGAACACGAGCCCCGCGGAGAAGTCCACGAGGCGCTTCGCGTCTGCCTCGCCCATATCCGTGACGTTCATGATCACAGGGATTCCATCCCGGAAGTTCTCGCCGATAACCTTTGCATCATTGTACGAGCGCGGATGCACGGTGGTGATCTGGCGAAGTCCGCCGTCGTCGCGCACGGCGGCGGCCCGCTTGATAGGTGTCACGGGAGCACGATACTCCTCAACCTCGGCAGGGGCCGCCTCGCGGGTGGCCAGCACCGTGCGGCGTTCTTCGCGCTCTGTGTGCACCGGCTGTTCCTCTTCTGTCCGTGCGTGGTGTGTCTCGGTCTCGAACTGCTCGTCGCCGTCCGCCAGACCGAGGTAGATCATCGTCTTGCGCAGAGCGCCAGCCATGCTCGACTCCTTTCCTCGGGCCGGTCGGTGTGCAAACGCAACGCCGGATCACTCGGCCCAGAAGGTCCCGGCACTTTGAAGCTACCCCACCGCTGGACGCGCACCGAGGACATCGGTGCCAATCCGCAGGTGTGTCGCACCGGCGGCCACGGCCGCCTCGAGGTCCTGGCTCATCCCGGCCGAAACCATCGTGGCGGCCGAGAACCGCGCCCTCATACCCGCCGAGACCGCCATGAGACGCCTGAACGCCGCCGCCGGGTCGGCGCCGAGCGGTGCCACGGCCATGACCCCCGCGATCTTCAATCCGGGCGTGTCGTCGATGAGCTGCGAGAGAGCGGGCACCTCGGCGGGGAGCGCTCCCCCTCGTCCGGGAGCGGCCTCGGGGTCGAGGTTGACCTGGACCAGGCACGCAAGATCCTGAAGCCCTGCCGCGGCTGCCGCCTTGCCGAGGGCGCCGACGAGCGACGATCGGTCGATGGAGTGGATGACGTCCGCGTAGCGGACCACGCTCTTGGCCTTGTTGGTCTGCAGCTGTCCGATGAAGTGCCACGTGAGCGGCAGGTCCGCGAGTTCCGCAGCCTTTGCCGAGGCTTCCTGATCGCGGTTCTCACCGACATCGGTGACCCCAAG
The DNA here is from genome assembly GCF_030908215.1 of Sinomonas sp. ASV486. Taxonomy (GTDB): domain Bacteria; phylum Actinomycetota; class Actinomycetes; order Actinomycetales; family Micrococcaceae; genus Sinomonas; species Sinomonas puerhi. Next base: position 252,065 of record NZ_JAVFJK010000003.1, read on the forward strand.
CTCGGCGAGCAGCCTCACATCGGACGCAGGATGGAACTTGGTCACCACGATGAGCTCAGGCTCGTCAGCACGGCCGGCGGCCTCGCACGCGGCCCGGATGCGTTCCCGGACCCGCGTCAGATTCGCCGCGAGCTCGGCCCGACGTCCCCCGTTTCCGATGTGCTCAGCCATGGCTCCACGCCACACCCGCAATGCGGCCGACGCCGGGCTCGCGCCGATGGGAGAAGAACTCGCGATGCTCGTAGGTGCAGGCCTCGGCGTCTCGGTGCACAGCGACGCCTGCGGCGTCTAGCTGGGACCTGACGCCCGCCGGAAGGTCGAGCGAAGGGGTCCCCCAGCTCGTCGTGGCCGCCGTTCCCGGGACGATGCGGTTGACCTCGTCGCGCATCTGCTCGGGCACCTCGTAGCAGCTGCCGCAGATGCTGGGGCCCAGCCACGCCTCAAGACCTCGGGCACCAGCATCTCTGAGCTGGCCGACCGCCTCTGGCACGACTCCTGCGGCCAACCCCGGTCGGCCCGCGTGCACTGTGGCCAGCGCAGGGCTGCCGTCCTCGAACTCTCCGACGATCACGATCGGGACACAGTCTGCGACCATCACCGCGACCGGCTCACCACGGGACAGGAGCGCATCCGCGGTCGGACACTGATCGACGCCGGCCCACGCCGTGTCACGGCCGTGCACCTGGCTCATGTACTGGAATGACGGCACCCCCGCCGCAGCGGCGAGGGACTCCCGGTGGCGCTTCACGGCGTCGTCATCAGTCCCGACGTGGAACGCGAGGTTGCCCGCGGCGGACTGCGTGAACGCGACGGTGACGCCGGGACGGACATCCCGGCGCCACCAGAAGAGATTCTCGGCCTGCGGACCCTCGACGGAGCCGTCGCTCACTTGAGGAAGTCGGGCACGTCGAGGTCGTCGTTGCGGTTGCCCGACAGGTCCGGCTCGACGACGGCGGGGAGCTCGACGTCGAACCCACCGTCCGCAGGCAGGCCCGTGTGGCCCTGGCTCCACTGGCTCAGCCCGGCGTGCGACGCGACCGGCTGAGCAGGACGCGGCGCCAGGGGCGATCCGCCGTTGCCTGCCGCCGCTGCGTGGGGTGCGGCGGCGGGGGCCGGGGGTGCCGGCACCTGCGCGGCCTTGACGTCCTCGAGCGAGGGCGACGTAGCCTTGACGTCGTCGAACCCCGCCGCGATGACGGTCACGCGCGCCTCGTCGCCGAGCGCGTCGTCGATCACGGCACCGAAGATGATGTTGGCCTCGGGGTGCGCGACCTCCTGGACGAGTCGTGCGGCCTCGTTGATCTCGAAGAGGCCGAGGTCGCTGCCGCCCTGGATGGAGAGCAGGACGCCGTGGGCACCATCGATCGAGGCCTCGAGGAGCGGCGAGGCGATCGCGAGTTCTGCGGCCTTGACGGCACGGTCCTCGCCCCGGGCGGAGCCGATGCCCATGAGGGCCGAGCCGGCGCCCTGCATGACGGACTTGACGTCCGCGAAGTCGAGGTTGATCAGGCCCGGGGTGGTGATGAGGTCGGTGATGCCCTGGACACCGGAAAGCAGCACCTGGTCCGCCGACCGGAAGGCATCCAGGACGGAGACGTTGCGGTCACTGATGGAGAGCAGGCGGTCGTTCGGGATCACGATGAGCGTGTCGACCTCGTCGCGCAGCGCCTCGATGCCGTTCTCGGCGCTCGAAGCACGGCGGCGGCCCTCGAAGGTGAACGGGCGGGTGACGACGCCGATCGTCAGGGCGCCGAGGCTGCGGGCGATGCGGGCAACGACGGGTGCGCCCCCGGTGCCCGTGCCGCCGCCCTCGCCAGCAGTCACGAAGACCATGTCGGCCCCGCGGAGGACCTCTTCGATCTCGTCAGAGTGGTCCTCTGCGGCCTGGCGGCCGACGTCGGGGTTGGCGCCGGCGCCGAGGCCACGGGTGAGCTCGCGGCCGACGTCGAGCTTGACGTCCGCGTCACTCATCAGCAGCGCCTGGGCGTCGGTATTGATGGCGATGAACTCCACACCTCGCAGACCGACTTCGATCATGCGGTTGACTGCGTTCACGCCACCGCCGCCAATGCCGACGACCTTGATGACGGCCAAGTAGTTCTGCGGTGCTGCCACGTTGAGTGTCCCTTGTTCGAAAGCCTGCTGGTTCTGCAAAAGCTTGGAGTCCACAACCTTAACCTTCAACTTGAGGGTTATAGTTATGTCAAGTAGCTCTTAGGAAGACGGTATGGGGCGCCTTCGGGGCGCGCAACGACCGTCGAGGCGTGTCGCGCCATTGCCCCGCTCGCTCTCTCTGGGTCTCACCCCTCAGTGCGTCACCGGGTGACGCGGGGTGCTGACATCGAAGACCTGCGGAGGAGCCTGCCCCTTCACGGGGGACTCGGCCGCCTTCATGAGGGCCGAGAGGACTCTGGCCTTGAGCTCGCGGTCATCGGCATTCCCCCACAGTACCGTGCGACCATCCGACAGCTTGAGCTCAACAGAGTCCGCCGACTGGGCCGAGGCTGTCGCGAGCTTGCCCAGAACATCGGCCGGGAGGGCCGCGAGCACAGCCGTCACGGCCCGGAACACCGACTGGCCCATGGGCATGGCTGAGCCGTCGATCACCGGCACCGCGTACTGCGAGAGGTCGGCGGCCTCACCGAGGACCACGCCGTCGCCGTCCACGATCAAGAGCTTCTTGTCCTGTTTCACGAGAGCCACGGGCACGCGTTCCGCGATCTGGACCACGAGCGTATCGGGCGGCACAGCCCGGGATTTGACACTCTTGACCTCGACGAACTGGCCCAGGAGCCTCGCGACGTCATCACTTCCCACCGTGGCCAGCGGCCTGCCCCGGAGGGGGGCGAGGGCGGAATCGATCCGCTGCACCGGAAGCAGATGGGTGCCCTGGACGGTGATCTTGCGCACCGCGATGAGCGGCGTGAAGAGAAGCATCGCGAACAGCCCCGCCACGACGGCCACGGCGGCGATACCTCCGATCAGCACGTGCCGACGATGGCGCTTCGCCGGGGGCTCGGGGAAGGCGAGCACCTCGGCCGATCCCGGGCCCTCGGCTGTCTGGCCGCCGGTGCCCCGCTCCACCGTGGCTTTCCCTGTGCCGCGGCCGAATCGGAAGCGGGGGCCTTCGCGTTTCCGCGACCTCTCTGGCTCGTGTGTGGACGCGTCGGGCGTTCCCGCGGCACTCGCGTCCGTCGGCGCTCCTCGCCCGTCGACGCCGTCCCGCGCGGTGCTGAGCAGCGTCACCTTGGCTCCGTTGCCGACCGTCACCCGACCGCCCAACGGCGACCGGGCGGCGTCGCCCGCCGTTCGTGCGGCCGCTGGAGGGCCAGTCTGATCAGAAGCCGTGCGCGATCGGTCGGAAGGCACGCCGAACCGGTCCGCGGCACGCTCGGCCGGCTCGGTCAGGTGCTCCGACCCCGAGCCCTGCTCCTGCGTGCGCCGTGCTTGGGTACCCTGGGGAGCCGCACCGCCGGGGCGCGGCTGGCGAGGCACCCTCGGGACTCTGGGCACGCGTCCGCTAGGAGTCATGCGGAGCCTCACGGCTGGCGGCGACAGCGGCATCGGACTGGTCAACAGCATCGGAGGAAACAGAATGACCGGCCTTCGCGGCAAGGGCCTTCAGGATCTCGGGGCCCTGGAACGTGACATCGCCGGCGCCGACCGTGAGCACGATGTCGCCGGGCTGCGCCGCGGCCGCGAGCTCTGCGACGGCGGTCTCGGCGCTGGCCGCGTAGGAACCCGCCGGAAGGTGCGCGGTCACTAGCTCGCTCGTCACGCCGGGGATGGGGTCCTCGCGCGCGGGATAGATGTCCATGACACGGACCGTGTCAGCTCCTGACAGGGCATCGGCGAAGGCTGCCGCGAACTCGCGGGTGCGGGAGAACAGGTGGGGCTGGAAGAGCACGTGGACACCGTGGCCACCGGCGACGGCGCGGGCTGCGGCGAGAGCGGCTCGCACCTCGGTGGGGTGGTGGGCGTAGTCGTCGAAGACGCGGACGCCGCCCACCTCTCCCTTGAGCTCGAAGCGCCTGGCCGCACCGGAGAAGTCGGCGAGGGACGCGGCGGCACGTTCGGGGTCCGCACCGGCGTCGACCGCCGCGGCGAAGGCCCCGGCGGCGTTGAGCGCATTGTGGAGCCCGGGGACACGCAGGGGAAGCACCGAGGTGCGGCCGTCCCACAGCACCTCGGAGCCGGCGGGATCGAAGCGGAGGCGCACGTCGGCGTCGCCCGCAGTGCCGTACAGGAGCACACGCGGAGCGCCCTCATGGCTACGGAGGCCTTCGGCCACGGCGCGGGCGCCGGGATCGTCGGCGCACGCGAGGACGAGCCCGTGCCGGGGCACGAGCGCGGCGAACTGGTCGAACGCCTCGTGGACAGCCTCGGCGGTCCCGTAGTGGTCGAGGTGATCGGCTTCGACGTTGGTGATGATCGCGGTCACCGGCCGGTAGTTGAGGAACGAGGCATCGGACTCGTCGGCTTCGGCGACGAAGATGCCGCTCTCCCCCGCGGCGGCGTTGACACCGAGTGCCGGCACGTTGGCGCCGATGGCGAAGCTCGGGTCGAGGCCGGCCCCGCGGAGCATCCAGGTCACCATGGAGGTAGTGGTGGTCTTGCCATGCGTTCCGGCCACGGCGATGACGTGGTCTCCGGCCATGGTCGCGGCGAGGGCCTCTGAGCGGTGGAGAACCCGCAGACCGCGCGACGTCGCCTCGACGAGCTCGGGGTTGTCGGCACGGATGGCAGAGCCGCGCACCACGGTCTCCGCGTCGCCGAGGTTCTCGGCCGCGTACCCGACGGCGATCCGTGCGCCCAGCGTCGCCAGATCGGCCATGACGGGCAGGTCCTTCGCGTCCGAGCCGCTCACGGGAACGCCGCGGGCCACCATGACGCGCGCGACGGCGGACATGCCCACCCCGCCGATGCCCACGAAATGGACCCTGCCGAGCTCCTCGAGCCCCTCCGGAAGCGTCTCATTGGGGCTCATGCGCGTGTTCCTTCCTGAATCCTGCCCTCGGCTGCGGCAAGGGCCATCGCCGCCATCTGCGTGTCCGCGTCCCGGATCCCCTGTTCGGAGGCCCTGCGGGACATCTCGGCGAGCCTCTCCGGGCTGCCGAGCAGCGGCAGGACGGTGGCCTCGAGCCATTCCGGAGTGAAGTCCGCGTCGCGGACCATGACCGCGGCACCGGAGTCGACCAGCCCGCGGGCGTTGAGGGCCTGCTCGCCGTTGCCGATGGGCAGGGGGACGAAGACCGCGGGGAGTCCCACCGCTGCGACCTCGCACACGGTGCCCGCGCCCGAACGGCAGAGGATGAGGTCTGCGGCGGCGTAGGCCTCCTCCATGCCGTCGATGTACTCGACCTGACGGTATCCGGGGGCGCGCAACTGCAGGCCGTCCGGCCCGTTGACCGTCTTGCCCCGCCCAGTGATGTGGAGCGTCTGGATGCCGGCGTGGGCCATCGCGTCGAGCGAGGAGGCGATCGTCCGGTTGAGGCTTGCCGCGCCCAGCGAGCCGCCGGTGACTACGAGCGTCGTCGCGTCCGGATCGAGCCCGAGGCGCACACGGGCATCGTGCCGCGCCGCGGCGCGGTCCAGTCCCGAGATCTCGCGGCGCATGGGCATGCCGACCACACGGGAGTGCCGCAGTCTGGTCGCGGGGAACGCCTTGCCGACCCGTTGGGTGAAGGCGGCACCGACACGATTGGCGATGCCTGCACGCGTGTTCGCCTCGTGGATCACGATCGGCACGCCGCGCCTGCGTGCCGCGAGGTACATCGGGGTACACACGTAGCCGCCGACTCCCACAAGGACATCGGCCTGTGCCGAATCGAGGATGGCCTCAGACTGCCGGACCGCCTTCACGAAGCGCCCTGGAAGGCGCAGCAGGTCCATGGTGGGCCTGCGCGGGAGAGGCACACGGTCGATCACGGCGAGCTCGAATCCGGCCTCGGGAACGATCCGGGTCTCCATTCCGCTGGCCGTGCCGACGGCGAGGATGCGCGCGTCAGGTGATGCGTCGACGACCGCACGGGCAATAGCGAGCAGCGGGCTGATATGCCCGGCCGTACCGCCGCCCGCGAGCACGACGGAGGGTCCGGAGGACTCGGCCGGGGTCCCTGCGGGATCCTCGAGGGTCATGGGTTGGTCGTGGCCTTCCGTTGTGCGTGGTTGGTGCCTCTGCTCTGGGCTGTGCTGCTCCGACCCGCAGCATTGCGCGAGCTGGAAGCACTGCTGGGGCTGGAGGCACTGCTGGGGGTGGCGGCCCGGCTCGTACTGCCAGCCTTGCTCGGGCGCGCGGCCCGGCCGGCGACCGGCGCGGCCGCACTCGCTTTGGGTCTGCGGTCCGGGGCTACGGCACCCTTCCGGGGCGCCCTCGCCTTGCGGACTTTCTCCCGCATGCGCCGTGTAGGACGCATGTCCTCGCGGGCCAAGGACAAGACTACGCCGATGGCGCACAGGCAGCTCACGAGGGCCGAGCCACCCGAGGAAATGAACGGCAGCGGAACCCCGATGACCGGGGCGATGCCCGTGACCATGGCCATGTTGAGCGCTGCCTGGCCGAGGATCCAGGCCATGATGGTGCCGCCGAGGATTCGGGGGAAGAGCTCTCCCTGCCTGGACACGACGCGGAACACGGCGACCGCCAGCACCGCGAAGAGCCCGAGCACCAGCAGGGTCCCGATGAGCCCGAGCTCCTCGCCGAGCACAGCGAAGATGAAGTCGTTCTGGGCTTCCGGGAGCCAACTGTACTTCTGGCGGCTCTGGCCGAGGCCCACCCCGAACCAGCCGCCGGAGGCGAGTCCGAACAGGCCGTTCTGCACCTGGTAGGTGAAGTCACCGCCATCGGCGGTGCAGATGTCGGGGGTCTGCCCGACCCACGCGTAGAGGCGGCACATGCGGTTGGGACTCGTGATCGCGAAGCCGATCGCGCCGAGGGCGAGGAGCAGGCCGGACGTCACGAACAGCCTGGTCGGCACTCCGGCGTAGAAGAGGGCACCGACCACGATGAGCAGGATGATGAGGGTCGTCCCCAGGTCGTGCCCCAGGATGACGAGGCCAGCCACGCCGAGCCCCACGGGGACAACGGGGATGAGCGCATGGACCCAGTTGTCCATGAGCTTGGCCTTCTTGTTCAGGATCGTGGCCATCCACAGGGCCAGCAGGAGCTTGGCGAACTCGGACGGCTGGAGGCTGAAGCCGCCGATGTCGATCCAGTTGCGGTTGCCGAGCACGCGGCGCCCCACGAGTTGGACGAGGGCGAGGAGAACCATCGTGACGCCGATCCCGGGCCACGCGAGGCGCTTGAGCCAGCGCACGTTGATCCGGGAGAGGACGAGCATGCCCACGAGGCCAAGGGCTCCGAAGAGCCCCTGCTTGAGTGCTGCGGTGTACGGGCTGTCCCCGGCGGCGATGCTCTCGACGCTTGAGGCCGAGAGCACCATCATGATGCCGATGGCCGTGAGCGCCAGAGTGGCACCGAGGATGAGGTAGTAGCTCGTGCCGCTGCTCGCTGAATCGATGCGCACGATCCGCCGCCAGAGGCCAGCTGCCGCTCGCAGGGGCGCTGGGGGGGTCCGCTGCGCCGTGCTGGCCATGTCCTACTCCTCGGTCGTCTCCCGGGCTGCCGCAGCCCGCGCAGCCTCGGTGAAGGCCGCCCCACGCTCGGCGTACGAGACGAACTGGTCCATCGAGGCCGCTGCGGGCGCCATGAGCACCGTGTCGCCCGGCTCCGCGTGGGCGGCGGCGAGTTCCACGGCCCGCGCCATGATCTCGCGTCCAGTCAGGGATCCGCCTGCGGGCTGGTCGTCACCAGTCTGACCCGCATCCACGGGGAAGACCGGGACATTCGGCGCGTGTCGCGCGAGCGCTCCGGCGAGCTCTGAGCTGTCCAGACCGATCAGGACGACGGCGCGCAGCCTTCCCGCGTGCCGGGAGACGAGCTCGTCGTACGCGACGCCCTTGGAGAGGCCACCGGCGATCCATACGACATGACCGAAGGCGGAGAGCGAGGCCGATGCGGCATGCGGATTGGTCGCCTTGGAGTCGTTGACCCAGACCACTCCCCCTGCCGCGGCGACCGGCTGGATGCGGTGGTCGCCCGGGTGGTAGGCCTGCAGTCCCGCCTTGACTGCGGCGGGCTCCACTCCGTAGGCACGGACAAGCGCAGCCGCGGCAAGCGCGTTGGCCACCATATGCCGCGGCGCAGAGGGACCAAGGTCCGTCAGCGCGCCGAGTTCGGCAGCGTGCTCGCGGCGTTCCTCGATGAAGGCACGATCGATGAGCAGCCCGTCCACGACCCCGAGCATGCTCACGGCGGGGGTTCCGGTGGTGAACGCGACGGCGCGGCAGCCCTCGATGACGTCTGCGTCCTCGACCATCCGCTCGGTCTCGATCTGCTCGGCGTTGTAGATGCACGCCTTCTGGGTGTTCGCGTAGACCTTGGCCTTGTCCGCGAGGTAGCCCTCATAGGAGCCGTGCCAGTCGACGTGGTCCTCGGCCACGTTCAGGACGACGGACGCAACCGGCGAGAGGGAGTTCGCCCAGTGGAGCTGGAAGCTCGAGAGCTCGACGGCGAACACGTCGTACTCGACGGGTTCGCGGAGCGCGTCGAGGATGGGCTTGCCCACGTTGCCTACTGCGACGGCCGTGAGGCCGGCTGCCCGCAGCATCGACTCTGCCATGCCGACCGTCGTCGTCTTGCCGTTCGTCCCGGTGATCGTGAGCCAGTCCGCGGCCTTCTTCCCTCGGCGGCTCCGCAGGCGCCACGCGAGTTCGACGTCGCCCCACACCGGGATGGCCCGGCGCGTCGCCTCCGCGAGCATGGCCTGGTCAGGCCTCCACCCGGGAGAGGTCACGACGAGGTCCGGCTGGGCGCCGTCGACCGCAGGAACATGCTCGACGGCGTCCGGGCCGAGCAGGACGTCCTGGGCACCGACAATCCGGAGGGTTTCCGCCTGCGCTTGGGTCCGCTCAGTCACCGACGCGTCGACGACCACGACGCTGGCACCGAGTTCGATGAGCGTGTCCGCCGCCGCGAAGCCAGAGACGCCGATGCCCGCGACGACGACCCGCAGGCCAGACCAGTCGGCGTCCCACGATGTGAGCGACGCCAGCCGGGCTGCGGTCTCCGCCGATGCTGAGGAAGATTTCCCGATCACAGCCCTGCCACCCACTCTGCATAGAAGACGGCGAGCCCGCCTGCGACGCAGAGGCCGGAGACGATCCAGAAGCGGACCACCACGGTCACCTCTGCCCAGCCCTTGAGCTCGAAGTGGTGCTGGAGCGGCGCCATCTTGAACAGCCGCTTGCCCCTGGTTGCCTTGAAGTACCCGACCTGCAGGATCACCGACAGCGTGATGACCATGAACAGCCCGCCGATGATGACCAGCAGCAGCTCCGTGCGGGACAGGATCGCGAAGCCCGCGATCGCCGCGCCGATCGCGAGGGAGCCCGTGTCACCCATGAAGATCTTGGCCGGCGAGGTGTTCCACCACAGGAACCCGACGAGGGCCGAGCTCATGATGGCTGCCAGAAGGGCCAGATCCAGCGGGTCACGCGAGCCGTAGCAGACGGATCCGATGACTCTGGCGGACCCGCAGGCCTGATTGCTCTGCCAGATCCCCATGAGCGTGTAGGCGCCGAAGACCATGATCGACGCACCGGCAGCAAGTCCGTCGAGCCCGTCGGTGAGGTTCACTCCGTTGCTCGCGGCCGTGACGATCAGGTTGGACCAGATCACGAACAGGATCGCTCCCAGGACGGTGCCGCCGAAAGCGAGGTTCAGCCACGGGATGTCCCTCAGGAACGAGATGTGGGTCGAGGCAGGGGTCAGACCGCGGCCATCGGGGAACTGGAGCGCGAGCACCGCGAACACGACGCCCACGAGACCCTGCCCGATGAGCTTGGCCCGGGCACTCAGGCCGAGGCTGCGCTGCTTCGAGATCTTGATGAAGTCGTCGAGGAAGCCCACGATTCCCATGCCGACCATCAGGAACAGCAGGAGGGCTGCGGTGATCGTGGGTCCAGTCGATGCCGGGTTCAGGAGCCACAGGACGAGGTGCGTGAGGTAGTACGCAACCACCGAGGCGAGCACGAACACTGCACCGCCCATGGTGGGGGTTCCACGCTTGGTGTGGTGGCTCGTGGGGCCGTCGTCGCGGATGAACTGCCCGTAGCCTCTGCGGACCAGCAGACGGATAAAGAGCGGGGTCCCGACCAGCCCGAAGACAAGCGCCAGACCACCGCCGATCAGCAGTGCGATCACGTCAGCTCCGTTCCTGAGTGTGGCGTTGACCCGTCAGCTGCCGCCAATGCTATCCGATCGCCGAGGAGTCCCAGCCCGACGCCATTCGAGGATTTGACGAGGACCAGGTCCCCTGGGAGGAGCTCCGACTCGAGCAGTGCGTATGCAGCGTCTGCGTCCTCGACGAAGGTGGTCTCGTTGCCCCAGGAGCCTTCGTTGACCGCAGAGACGTACAGCGCGCGCGCCTCCCGCCCGACCACGACGAGGCGGTCGATGTTCAGGCGCACCACGAGGGTTCCGACCGCGGTGTGGGCCGGGATCGACTCGCTGCCGAGCTCGAGCATCGCGCCCAGGACAGCCCACGTGCGCCGGCCGCGGCCGAGGTCGGCGAGGGCCTGGAGGGCGGCGCGCATCGACTCGGGGTTGGCGTTGTAGGCATCGTTGATGACCGTGACGCCGTCCGGGCGTTCCGTGCGCTGCATGCGCCAGCGGCTGCCGGGGCCCTGCGCCGAGAGGGACTCGGCGATCTGCGGCACCGGGATCCCGGCGGCGTGCGCGGCGGCGGCGGCGGCGAGGAGGTTGGCGGTGTGGTGGGCGCCGATGAGGCGGCTCGCCACGTGGACGGGCGGCTCCGAGCCGATGGCGAGGTCGAACACCGGTGACCCACCGGCGTCGACCGTCGCGCCGTGCGCAGCCACCACTGTGCCGCGCTGGCTGGCCTCCCCCGCCGCCTCTGGGTGTGACGTGAAGAAGACGAGCTTCGCGCGCGTGCGGGGCTCCATGGCTCTGACGCGGGGATCGTCCAAATTGATGACGGCGGTCCCCGCGGGCGAGAGGGCCTCGACGAGTTCGCCCTTGGCCGTGGCGATGTTCTCGACGCCGCCGAACTCGCCGGCATGGGCCGTTCCGACGAACAGCACGACGCCGATGTCCGGCTTCACCATCTCCGCAAGGTAGGTGATGTGGCCGATCCCTGTGGCGCCCATCTCGATGACGAGGTATCGCGTGGACGCATCCGCGCGGAAGACCGTGAGCGGGACACCGACCTCGCCGTTGTACGAGCCCTGGGGGGCCACGGTCGATGTCGCCGAGGCCGATCCGGCTGAGCTCGAGCGGAAGATGCCAGCGAGGAGGTCTTTCGTGGTGGTCTTCCCCGCGGAGCCGGTGATGCCCACGACCGTGAACTCCTCGCCGCGTTCCGCACGCGCCGAGCGGATCCGGTCCACGGCCGCCTTCGCGAGCGCGCCCATAGCGAGAACGGCGTCCGGTACGACGACGCACGGGTAGGCCGCGCCGTCGTCATCCGTCACCTCCCGCTCGCAGAGCGTCAGGACGGCCCCGCCGGCGAACGCTGCGCCGATGAAGGCGTGGCCATCGGCGTGCTCGCCCGGCTTGGCAACGTACAGCGAGCCGGGCCCGACCTCGCGGGAGTCGGTCACGACGTTCTGGGGGACGATGGCGGGGTCCGCGACCAGCCGCCCGCCCGTGATCTCGGCGATCTGCGCCGCTGTGAAGTCAATCATTGCGCTTCGGACTCTAGTGCGCCCGGGCCCTCAGACGGGAATCCCGGCGCGGCGGGAACCACGGGATAGCCGTGGTCCACGAGGGCCTGACGCAGTTCGGTCCGGTCGTCGAGGGCGATGTTGACGCCCTTGACCTCTTGGAAGACCTCGTGCCCACGGCCCGCGACAAGGATCACATCTGAGGGCTCGGCGAGGGCCACTGCGTGGCGGATGGCCTCCGCGCGCGGGTGGACCTCATCGATCCGCCGGCCCAAGCCGTGCTCGGCGTCCTCAGCACGGGCCCCGGCAGTGACCTCGGCCCGGATGGCGGCGGCGTCCTCGTCGTGCGGATCGTCATCGGTCACGACGATGACGTCCGCGCCGCGCACGGCCACCGCTCCCATGACTGGCCGCTTCCCCTGGTCGCGCTGGCCGGTCGCCCCGAAGACGACGACGACGCGCCCCGCCTTGTCCGCGGGTCGCACCGCAGCGAGGGCGCGCTCGAGCGCATCCGGGTTGTGGGCGAAGTCGACGATTGCGGTCGGCGCGGTCCCGACGAGCTGCATGCGCCCCGGAACCTCGAGCGTGAACGGGTCGGCCGCGTCGAGTGCCCCTTGGACCTCCGCCGGGGACACTCCCGCGGCGATCACGAGGAGCGCTGCGAGGGCAGCGTTCGCCACATTGAACGCTCCAGGCAGGCCCGTGCGCATCCGGAGCACGTCACCCCCGCGGTGGTGGAGCTCGAAGGCGGTGCCCACTCCGGAAGGCGTCATCGCGGCGACCGTCCAGTCCGCGTCCTCGACCGCGCCGGTGCTGAGAGTGGTGGCCGGAATCGGCGCCTCGGCCGCGAGGCGGCGGCCCCACTCGTCGTCGACCGTCACGACGGCGCGCCCTGCCCGCCCGGGCGTGAACAGCTCGGCCTTCGCCGCGTAGTACTCGTCCATCGTCCCGTGGAGGTCGAGGTGGTCCTGGGTGAGGTTGGTGAAGCCCACCGCGTCATAGCGGACCCCGTCGATGCGGCCGAACTCGATCGCGTGCGAGGAAACCTCCATCGAGGCCGCCGTGACGCTCCGCTCGCGCATGAGGGCAAGCAGGGCGTGGAGGTCGGTGGACTCAGGCGTGGTGAGCCGGCTCGGGATCGCCTCGCCGCCCGCGGAGATCTCGATGGTTCCGATGAGGCCCGTGCGGTGCCCTAGGGCGCGCAGGAGGGAGTTCATGAAGTAGGACGTGGTGGTCTTGCCGTTCGTTCCGGTGACGCCGAGGAGCAGCATGCCGGCATCCCCTGCACCGGCGCGCGGCGTGCCGTAGATCCGCGCGGACACCGGGCCTACCGCCGAACGCGGCCTGTCGATCACGAGCACCGGCACGCCCTCGAGGGACTCGGCGAGGGCGATCTGGCGCGCGCCCTCCTCGTCAGTCAGCACGGCGACGGCGCCGGCGTCGACCGCCGGCCGCGCGAAGTCGGCGCCGTGGCGGGACGCTCCGGGAAGCGCGAAGTAGAGGTCGCCAGGCTGCACGGCACGCGAATCGAGGCTCGCACCGGTCACCTGATCCGCGCTCTCGAGTCCGGTGGTGGGCACGCCGACGAGCGTCGCGATCTGCGTGAGCGGAACAGGCTCAACGTGGGTTGGCCTGATGGCCTGTTGACTGTCATGCTGCGCGTCCCCGGGGGGCACGCTCCTGCCCGAGGGCATGGGCTGATCGCTCACGTTCACCTTCATTGTTCGGGAGATTCCAACTCTATATCGGAGGCCGCTCAGACCTCTCCGGGCCTTGATGGCCCCGGGCCGGGTCACCGCCCGCGTGTCACGGCCCGGTCACTGGGCGTACTGCGGCAGCTTCACGGGCGTGCCCGTGGACGGCTGGACACCGTACTTGTGGAGCGTTTGGGACATCACGGAGCGGAATACGTCGGCGTTGCCGATTCCGAAGATGTCCCCTTGGGGCCTCTGGATGACGACGGCAACTACGTACCGCGGGTCCTCCATCGGCGCCATGCCGATGAGGGACGAGGTGACGCCGTCGAATCCGGGGACCCCATCCTCGCGCGGCGCCTCCGAGGTGCCGGTCTTGGCGCCGACTCGGTAGCCGTCGATGGCTGCGGGCTTGACCTCGCCGGCGGTGACGTTGCTCTCGAGCATGTCCCGAACCTGCTGCGCCGTGTTTTGGCTCACGACCTGCTGGGGCGCCGCCGTCTGGAACTTCTCGGTCTGGCCGTTCGGGCCGACATAGGCGTCGATGAGCCGGGGCTGTTCCATGACGCCACCGTTGGCGATGACGCCATACGCGCGGGCCGTCTGAAGCGTGGACTGGGTCACGCCCTGGCCGAACAGGACAGTGTACTGCTGGCGTGTATCCCACTCCTGCGGCGTATGGAGGATACCCAACGCCTCGCCAGGCAAGCCGATGTCGACAGGCTGCCCGATGCCGAACTTTGTGAACCAGTCGTAGCGCTGCTGCGGTGAGAGCTCCTTGCCAGCCATGACGGTTCCCGTGTTCATCGAGTACCCCAGGATGCCCGCGAGCGTACGGTGCTCGGTGCCGTGCGTGAACGCGTCGGCGAACGTCTGGCCATCGATCGTATACGTCGGGGGAATGGTGTACTCGGAGAGCGGGTTGGCCTTGCCCTCCTGGATGAGCGACGCCATCGTGATCGTCTTCTCCACCGACCCGGGCTCGTAGGCCGCGGTCACAGCGCGGACGCCGCGGTCCTTCGCGGCGGACTTGCCCGGATCGTTCGGATCTACCGAATTGGAGTCGGCCATGGCCAGGATATTCCCCGTCTTGGCGTCCATGACGATCGCGACGCCCCATTCCGCCTTGTACCTGTCGGCCTGCGTCTGGATGGCCTGCTGGGTGAAGTACTGCAGGTCCGAGTTGATGGTGAGCCGGACCGTCTTGCCGTCCTGCGCCGGGGTGAGCTTGTCCGTCGCGACAGGGATGCGGAGCCCGTCGGCGCCGATCTCGTACTCCCGTGAACCGTCCTGGCCCTTGAGGACGTCGTCCTGGGTCTGCTCGAGCCCTGAGAGGGCAGTGCCGTCCGAGCCGAGGAAGCCGACGAAGCTGCCACCCACGGCACCGTTGGGGTAGACGCGCTGGGTCACCCCCTCGGAGAGGATGCCCGGGAAACCGATGCCCATGACGGTCGCCTCGGTGTCGGGCGTCACGTTGCGGGCCACGTAGTTGAACGGCTTGTCGCCCGTGATCGACGTGGTCACGTCGGCGACGGACTTGCCGAGGGCATTGGAGAGCTCCTGCAGCGCCTGGGTTCGGGGGATCTTGACGACCTTCTTGCTACCGTCCCCCGCGTCGACGCTCCGGTCGAGGTCGGTGAAGTCCTTGGCCGAGGCGATCCTCTGGTCGACCGTGATGTTGTACCGGACGACGCTCGAGGCGAGCACGGCGCCCTGCGAGTCGACGATCTGGCCGCGCGCGGCCGGCAGCACTGTCTTCTGCAGCCTCTTGGTCACCGCGGCCTCGGCCATGCCACCCACGTCCAGGCCCTGGACCAGAACGAGGCGGCCGCCGATGAGGATCAGGAGCGCGAGCATGGCCACGAGGCCGAGCCTGAGCCGTCGCACACCAGTGCGTGCGTGCCGGGAGGCGCGGTCGTCGGGCCGCTCTCCCCTACGCGGGCCGGTGCGCCGTGCATCCGAACTCGTTCTTGCCACGCTTTTCCCTGCCCTTCGGATCTCGGTGCTCTGGCCTCACACTCGGCCCGCCGCGCACGAAGACCGTGGGCCGCCGTGCCTACTGGCCCGGAGCCTTCTGCGCGGGTGCCGGAATGGACCCGCCATGCAGATCGACCGCTGGCTTGTCAGCCGTCTTCGCGGCAGCAGCGGAAGCCGCCGCGCTGGCCGCCTTCGCCTCGAGCGGATCCTTGGTCGTCGCTGCCGGCACGGCAGCAATCTGTCCCGGAACCGCGGGCGGCGCGATCGTGGCGCCCTGGGGGGTGCCCTTCTGCGCCGCCTTGGCCTCGCCGGTCACCGCGAGTGTCTTCAGGTCAATCTGTCCGTTGGACGTCGAAGCGACCATTCCATATTGTGCCGCGCGGGCAGCCAGATTCTGGGGAGCCTCGTAGTTCTGCACGCGCTGTGTCAGATCCTGGTTCTGCTTCTCAAGGGTGAGCTGCTCGCTGCGGAGCTGGACCAGCTGGTACTGGCCTGTGGACACGGAGACGTTGAGCACGAGCACAGCGAGGAGTGCTGCTCCGAGCACTCCCAGGCAGAAGACCGCGAACGGCGCGCGACGGCGCAGCGGAAGCGAGCGGACCAAGGACAGAGGTGCCCGGCGCGGGGCGGGCGCCGATGACGGGCGCCCCGGGGCCGCCCTGAGGGCAGACGTGCCGGCCACGGCCGCCGTCCCCTGTGCTGCTGCGCTCATCTTCCACTCCTCGTCCTGATCCGTTGTGCCGCCCGCAGGCGCGCCGAGGCTGCGCGGGGATTCTCCGCGATCTCGGCTTCCGTCGGCGTCTCTGTTCCCTTGGTGATCGTCTTCAGTTCGGGGCGGTGTTCCTCGAGCTCCACCGGGAATCCGGGAGGCGCGCTCGAGCGGCTCCTGGACTGAAGAGCGGTCTTCACGATCCGGTCCTCGAGCGAGTGGTAGCTCATGACCACGATGCGGCCGCCCAGATGCAGGACGTCGATGGCGGCGGGCACG
Organism: Sinomonas sp. ASV486; assembly: GCF_030908215.1. Lineage (GTDB taxonomy): Bacteria > Actinomycetota > Actinomycetes > Actinomycetales > Micrococcaceae > Sinomonas > Sinomonas puerhi. The sequence goes on from NZ_JAVFJK010000003.1 coordinate 268,469, forward strand.
GCCCGTGCGAGGACGTCGAGCTCCTCGTTGACCTCGATCCGGAGCGCCTGGAACGTACGCTTGGCCGGGTGTCCCCCAGTCCTTGCCGCTGCTGCCGGCACGACGGCGCGGATCGCCTCAACGAGGCGCCCCGTCGTGGTGAACGGCTCCTTCTCGCGCTCGGCGACGATGTTCCGCGCGATCCGGCCGGCGAACTTCTCCTCGCCCCACGAGCGGATGATCCGCGTGAGGTCCTCGACACTGTAGGTGTTGACCACGTCGGCTGCCGTCATGCCACGACTCGTGTCCATGCGCATGTCGAGCGGGGCGTCATACGAGTAGGCGAAGCCGCGCTGGCGCTCGTCGAGCTGCAGCGAGGAGACCCCGAGATCCATGAGCACGCCGTCGGCTCCGTCGAGGCCGAGCCCCTCGAGCACCTCCGGGATTTCGTCGTAGACCGCGTGAACGAGCTTTGCGCGTGCGCCAAACGGTGCGAGCCGAGCTCCGGCGAGGGCCAGAGCCTGCTCGTCCCGGTCGATGCCCACGAGGGTCACGGTCGGGAAGCGCGTGAGAATGGCTTCGCTGTGGCCACCCATGCCGAGGGTTGCGTCGACGACGACAGGCGCCCGGCCCGCGGCCACCGCCGCCTCGACTCCGACCGAGAGGAGGTTCACGCAGCGGTCGAGGAGCACCGGAACGTGGCGTTCCGCCGTCGGCTTGATCTGCTCGTCTTCCGCCATCGTCCTCTCCTCCTCGTCTGGTTCGCCCGGTCGTGTCGGGCTCGCGTTGCTCGTGTTCCGTTCGGTGGGCTGTGCCCAGATCCCCCTCCGCGCCGGTGGGCCGCCTGGCTCCGGGGAAGGTGAGCCAGGGAGGCTTGCGAGGCGGCTGGAGATCTCGGCCAGCCAAGGGGATCAGAGGATCCCGGGCAGTGCGTCGTCGTCGGTCTCCGAGAAGGAGGATTCCTTCTCGGACAGGTAGTCCTCCCATGCCTGGGCGTCCCAGATCTCTGCCCGGGTCCCTACGCCGATAACGGCCAGGTCCCGGTCCAGACCCGCATACTTGCGCAGGTTCTGGGGGATCGTCACGCGCCCCTGCTTGTCAGGCACCTCGTCGGAGGCCCCAGACAGGAAGACCCTGAGGTAGTCCCGTGCCTGACGCGAGGAGATAGGGGCTTCCCGCATCTGCTCGTGGACTCTCTCAAATTCCTTCTGGCTGAAGACGTAGATGCAGCGCTCCTGGCCCCGTGTCAGAACCAGCCCTTCGGCCAGCTCGTCGCGGTACTTCGCCGGGAGGATGAGCCGCCCCTTCTCGTCCAGACGCGGCGAATACGTACCGAGCAACATCGGTACCACCACCCGTCCGTCCGAGGCTGAACGTCCCTAGCCGCCACTTCCCTCCAACAACCCCCACTTTACTCCACTCCCCTCCCCCGTCAACGAGTACCGACACGCATGTCGCACCATCTGTACAAGAAACTCCCCCACCATTCCGCGGATTTCCGGGCCTTTCCGAACCGGTGGAGGGTGGTGGAGTGCGTTTCCAAGCCGCCAGGTTCCAGGGCGCATGACGGCGCCCTGGAGCCTTCGCGAGCCCGCTGGCGGGCGCTTCGGACGGGTTCGGACGCCGTTCGGGGAGCAAAGTGGAGGACTGCAACAAGAGTCGATCCCCGGTCAGGAAGGTGGGGTGCCGGGGACGAAGCAGGGGCCCTGAGCGAAAGCACTGGCCTGGGAAAAAAGTGGGGTGTCCGCCGCCGTAGGCCGGATGGACACCGACAGACGACTGCGCCCGGACAGACAACTGCGCCCCGGAACCGAAGTTCCGGGGCGCAGTCAGGCCGTCAGGTGGGGTCGCGATTCATGTGCTCAAGCCATCGGCCGCGCGAACGTCAAGCCGGTCCAGGCGATTGCGGTGAGGCGTTCAGACGACACGACGAGCCTCAACAGGGGCCCGGAGGCCGGGGTCAGCCCTCCTCGCGCCGGCGTTCCTCCCATTGCGCTTCAAGTCTGTGGAGGAAACCGCTGCTGCTGCGCTTCGAGCCGCCCGAGCGCAGGCGCCGCCCCGGACGCCGAAGTGTTCCGTAGTAGACACTCGCTCCCATGAGCAGGAAGCCCAGAACGCCCACGAAGATGTTCTGGATGCTCACTCCGACGAGGAGGACGAGGATGCCTACGATCACGCCCAAGACGCCCAGCACAATGTGCTTGGTCGAGAAGGTCCGCAGGGCATCGGCACCCATGGAATCAGCGAACTTCGGATCCTCTTCGTGGAGCTGCTTCTCGAGCTGCTCCAGCATCTTCTGTTCGTGCTCCGAGAGAGGCATGGCGACTCCTTCACGCATGCGGACGATGGACGGCCCATCACCTGCATCAACGCATCGAACCGGCTCCGGGTTCCATTCGCCGGACGAGCCGCTGCGACCCGCCTCAGATTGAATCCCCAGCCGACTCGCTGCTCCCAATATTCGAGGTTCCTTAAGGATATGACGTCCGGGTAGGTTCCAACAGGGAGACTCACGCGTTCGGATGTCTCAGCCCCGCGGAGGCCTCCCGTCCCGGTGACCAGCGGCCCTCCGCTCGGCGAGGAGGCGGGCCGGGCGGATCATTCCAGCCCCGAACTTCTCCGACACGCGGTCGAGGGTTTCCTCGGCAGTGCGCCAGTTGTCCTCGATGCGGTCCAGGCTCAGCTGCCGTGGAGCGCCCGCGGCACGCTCGAGCCGCTCGCCCCTAAGGCCGATGAGGCGCACTGGCATAGGCCGGCCGCCCAGCGCAGCGAGCAGTTGGCGGGCAGCCGAGTACAGATGCTGCGCGCTGTCCGTCGGCACGGTGAGGGTATGCGAGCGGGACAGCGTCGAGAAGTCGGAATAGCGCAGCTTGAGGACCACGGTCGCCGCCGCGACCCCCTGCGCCCTGAGCCGTCCGGCAACGCGATGGGCGAGCCGAAGGAGCTCGGCATGGAGCGCGGCATCGTCCGTGACGTCGGCGGCGAACGTCTCCTCGGCACCGATGCTCTTCTCCTCACGCACGGGAGTCACCGCTCGTTCGTCGAGGCCCCAGCTCAGGCCCTTGGCGTGCAGACCGGGAGCGCCGAGTGAACGCTTGAGCGTCGAGTCCGGCGTGTGGGCCAGATCGGCGATCGTATGGATGCCGAGGCGCGCGAGTACCTCCTGCGTCTTGCCTCCGATCCCCCAGAGCGCACCCACGGGAAGCGCATGGAGGAATGCGACTGTGTCTTCGGGTCGAACCACCAGCAGCCCATCCGGCTTGGACCTCGCCGAGGCGATCTTCGCAACGAACTTCGTGCCGGCCACCCCCACGGACGCAGTAATCCCGAGGTCCGCCCGGATGCGTGCCTTGATCTGCGCGGCAATCTCCTCCGGAGCGGCGCCCAGCCGCCGGACGGCGCCGGATACGTCGAGGAACGCCTCGTCGACGCTGAGCGGCTCGACGAGGTCCGTGAAATCCCCGAAGACCTTCATGAGCTCCTTGGACACCTCGTAGTAGAGGTGGTGACGGGGCTCGACGACGATTGCGTCCGGGCAGCGCCGCAGCGCGATGAGCATGGGCATCGCGCTGCGGATGCCAAAGGCACGGGCTTCATAGCTCGCGGAGAGGACCACAGAGCGTTCCGCGGGGAAGCCCACGATCACGCGGCGGCCGCGGAGTTCGGGGCGTTCGCGCTGCTCGACTGCGACGAAGAACGCGTCCATGTCAACGTGCAGGATCCCCCGGCGCCTCTGGGCGTCGAGCGGCTCTCTCCGCGGCTCATCCGGCCGAGGCACATCCGGCGTCTCCACGAGTCCATCGTAGGCGGGCGGGGTCAGCGGGTCCCACTAGACTGGGCGGGACCTCAATGGGCCCACGGAAGGTACACGGAATCTCGATGGCACTCACGACCCACAGGATTCGACGGCTTGCAGGTGCCACAGCGCTGGCTTCGGCGGCGCTCGCCATGGCTGCCTGCAGCGGCCCAACCGCAGGGTCGGGGCAGAGCACCACCCCGCCTTCGAGCTCCGCCTCGGCCTCCGCATCCTCGACCTCGCTGGCCACCGCGTCGGCATCGGCTTCGGCTAGCGGGACCGTGAGCGCGATCGCCTCGGGCTTCCCGTCGAAGACCCTGCCGCTCATGCCCGGCGCCGCCGCCCTCGCGACGAGCTTCGACGCGTCGACGACTCCCGCCGTGGCGTCCCTCGTCGCATCGAGCAGCAAGTCGTCCGCAGCCGAGATGCTCGACTACTACACCAAGGTCCTCACGGACCAGGGCTTCACGGCGGTCCCCGCCGCGAGCTCGACCGGCGCGGCGTCGGCGATGGCTTCCGCGGGTACCCTCCTGCGCGACTTCATCCGCTCCAACGGCTCGGAGACGGCAACCATCACGGTCGTGACCGCGAACGGCCAAGCCGTGGCGACGGTCAGTATCTCCGTGGCGCCATCCGCGCTGAAGTAGCCGTCCCCTTCAGCCGTCACTGAAGCAGTCGTCCCCGCCAAGGAGCAGCGTGAACCGAGTGCAGCCGGATCCCTCCGGATTCGAGGCCGAGCAGGAGACGTACCGGGAGTCGCTCGCTGGGCAGCTTGAGGGCTTCCTCGAGGGCCAGCGGGCTGCGATGGACCTCGTCTCGGCCGACGTCGCGCCGCTCATGGACGCGATCTCGGGTCTCGCCTCCGGGGGCAAGCGGCTGCGGGCCCTCCTGGGCTACTGGGGCTGGCGCGCGGCCGGCGGTGCGGTGCTCGCCGAGGAGCCGGTCCGCGCGGGAGTTGCGCTCGAGCTGTTCCAGTCCGCCGCACTCATCCACGATGACATCATCGACCGCTCGGACACCCGCAGGGGTGCGCCGAGCGTGCACGAGCGGTTCGCCGCCCTGCATGAAGCATCGGGCTGGGGCCTCGACGCCGAGCGCTTCGGCCACGCCGCCGCCATTCTGACCGGCGACCTGTGCCTCTCGTTCAGCGAGGAGGCGTTCACCGCTGTCGGCCCCACCGCGGGGCCGGCCACGACGGCTCGCCGGATCTTCAACACCATGCGGGCCGAGGTCATGGCTGGCCAGTACCTCGACATCCTCGAGGAAGTGGCTGGCCGGACCCGTCCCCGCGAGGACGCCGTGGTCCGCGCCAGGAACGTGATCCGGTACAAGAGTGCGAAGTACTCCATGGAGCATCCTCTGGCCATCGGCGGGGCGCTCGCTGGGGCCGACGAAGCCCTGCTGGCCGCCTACTCGGCGTTCTCCCTCCCGCTTGGGGAGGCCTTCCAGCTGCGCGACGACGTGCTCGGCGTCTTCGGTGACCCCCAGACCACCGGGAAGCCGGCCGGTGACGACCTCCGCGAGGGCAAGCGGACCGTCCTCGTCGCGCTCGCTCTCGACGCGGCCGACGGCGCCGCCGGGGCAACGCTCGAAAGCGGGCTCGGGCGTGAGGACCTCGGGATCGACGACGTCGACCGGCTGCGGGACATCATCAGCACCACGGGCGCGCTCAACGCGGTCGAGGGACTCATCGACGAGCTCTCGGGCAGAGCCTTCGCGGCTCTGGCCCGGCTCCACCTCGACGTCGACGTGCGCGCCGCGCTCGAGGCCCTCGGCCTCGCGGCGGTGCGACGCGCCGCCTGATGCCAAGTGCCGGTCAGGCCAGGACTCCTACCAGGCGAGGATCTGGGCCCGGCGGCGGATCTCGGTCTTGCGGCCCTCGCGCAGTGCGTCGATGGGCCTGCCGCGCAGGGATTCATCCGGTGTGAAGAGCCACCCAATCAGCTCTTCATCGCTGAAGCCCGCATCTACTAGGACAGCAACGGTTCCTTTGAGGCTGTCCACGATGGCATTCCCGTCGAGAAATAGTGCGGGGACGGATCGGACATTCTTCTCGCCGACTCGCGCTGCAACAAGGGCGCGTTCATCCAGCAGGGCGTGCACCTTCGTGACCGTGCAGCCGAGTCGCTCCGCAACGTCCGGCAGGGGAAGCCATTCAGACACCAGATTTTCAATATCACTCACGTCACCAGCCTGCCACGGCACAGGCCTGTCCACCTAGTCCGGGGTTGCCGCTGTCTTGTGCGTGCTGGCTAATCGTGAGAGATTCACAATCGTCACTCTAGTAACATCAGTCGAAATTAATCACTCAAATCACATCATGAATCTCCGGTATCTCACCTCACACCAGTGACACCACCCCCGGCTCAAGGAGGTCGACCGATGAGCACGCCCGGCACGAACAGGTCCACTGCTGCCAAGCCCCTGCCCCTCGTTGCGGCAACAGCGGTCCTTCCCGTGGTCGCCCTTTCCTCGCTGGCACTTGCGGCACCCGCATCTGCCACGGCCCCCGCTGTGCAGCGTCAGGGCGCCATCTCGACGGCCCCCGATCGTACGGGCCAGGCCGCCGTGGTGCCCGCGGCCGAGATCGCCGCACTGGTCCCCACACGCCTCGCGGTTCCACAGCAAGGAGGGCCCGCCCGGGCAGAATCGCTGCAGGCCGATCCGCCCGCAACTCACACCGTGCGCGCCGGAGACACCGTGACGGCGATCGCGGCCAAGTACGGCCTGGGGGTCGCCGACGTCCTTGCCCTCAACGGCCTGACCCCGTCGACGATCATCCGCCCCGGGCAGGTGATCCGACTCCTCGGTGCGCCGTCAGCGCCAGCCAGCCCCCCGTCGTCGTCCGCCCCTGCCGCCACTCAGCCGTCCCAGAGCACGACCTACACGATCCGGCCCGGGGACACGCTCTACGGCATCAGCGCGCGCCTCAGCGTCCCCCTGGGCGATCTGCTCGCCGCGAACTCTCTGAGCCTCACCAGCGTCATCTACGCGGGCCGCACCCTCAAGGTACCGGTGCCCGTCGGCAGCGCCGAACCTGCCTCGAGCGTGACGCCTGCCTCGTCGGAGCCCGTCAAGCCGCTCGTCGCCGACAGCTTCATGGGGTACAAGTACCCGACGGCAACAGTCGCGTCCGCCAACGAGAACAAGAGGCTCCTGAACGCCGCCCCCGTGCCGAGCCGCGCCGAGATGAAGCAGATCATCTCGGACACCGCCCGCCGGATGGGAGTCGACCCGGCACTCGCTCTGGCCTTCGCGTACCAGGAGTCGGGCTTCAGCCAGCGCGCGGTCTCGCCCGCGAACGCGATCGGCGCCATGCAACTCGTTCCGTCCTCGGGCCAGTGGGCCTCCGACCTCGTGGGGCGGACGCTCAACCTGCTCGACCCCTATGACAACGCCACGGCCGGGGTGGCGATCATCCGTGCTCTCGTCCGCACGAGCAAGGACGAGGACACCGCAATCGCCGGGTACTACCAGGGCCAGTACTCGGTCGCCAAGCATGGGCTGTACGACGACACGAAGCAGTACGTCGCCGCCGTGAAGGCCCACAAGGCCACGTTCTCCTGAGACTCGGCCTCAGGCTGCACTCAAGGCGTAGCGCTTAGGATCGTGGGGTGAATGGAAAGCTGAGCGATGCGCTCGTCGGCTCGCTCGTGGGCGGGCGGTACCACGTGGTATCGCGCCTTGCCATGGGTGGCATGGCCACTGTCTACCTTGCCACGGACACGAACCTCGACCGAGAGGTTGCCCTCAAGGTCCTGCATCCCCATCTGAGCCAGGATCCGACGTTCGCGGACCGGCTCGAGCGCGAGGCCAAGGCCGCCGCGCGGCTCTCGCACCCGCACGTCGTCTCCGTGCTCGACCGCGGACACGACGACGAAATCTTCTTCATCGTCATGGAGTATGTGCCCGGCAGGAACCTGCGGGACCTGCTCAACGAGCGCGGAGCACTTCCACCGCGCCAGGCCCTCGCGCTCATCGACGCGGTCGTGGACGGCCTCACAGCGGCCCACGCGGCCGGGCTCATCCACCGGGACATCAAGCCCGAGAATGTCCTCCTCGGGGACAAGGGGCAGATCAAGGTCGCGGACTTCGGCCTCGCGCGCGCCGTGACGACGTCCACCAACACCGGCCTCACCCTGGGCACCGTCGGGTACATCGCCCCCGAGCTGGTGCAGCGCGCCGGCAGCGACGCCCGCAGCGATCTGTACTCCGTCGGAATCATGCTCTACGAGCTGCTCACGGGCCACCAGCCCTACCGCGGCGATATACCCGTGCAGGTCGCCATGCAGCATGTCACGCAGGACGTCCCGCCGCCCTCCGCGCTGGTCCCAGGGCTCTCTCCGGAGCTCGATGAGCTCGTGCAATGGACGTCGGCACGCGATCCCGAGGACCGGCCCGTCAGCTCCGAGGCCCTCCTCGACGAGATCAGGCACATCCGGACGCACCTGACAGACGCCCAGCTCGACCTGCACGCCGCCAACACGCCGGATTCCGCACCGGATTCCGCGCGGACGCAATACATCCCTCAGCCCCCGACCGGCGTCGGCACCCAGACCGAGGCGCTGCCCGCGGGCCGCACGGAAGTGATCGGCTCGGCGTACCCGACGCAGCACACGAGCGTCATGCCGCAGCCGGAGCACGCCCCGACGGGCCGCGAGCTGCGTCGGCTTGAGCGCGAGGAGGCCAAGCAGTCAGCCGCCGCCGCAGCGACGCCTACCCGCACGCTCGTGCCCGGCAACCGTCGGCGGCGCGGTGCCGTGTGGGCGATCGTCGTCCTGCTCCTCGCCGTCCTCGCGGCGCTGGCCGGGTGGTTCTTCGGTGTGGGACCGGGAGCGGCCGCGACCGTGCCACCCGTCAAGGACCTGACCGTTGAGCAGGCGCGCCCGCTCTTCGAGCAGGCGGGGCTCACGTTTTCGACCCGGGACGTATTCGACGACGCCGTCACGTCGGGGCTCATCGTGGGCAGCATGCCAGCACCAGGGACCCAGATCCGCAGGTTTCAGGGAGTGAACGTCCTCGTGTCCAAGGGCCCCGAGCTCTTCCCACTCGAGAACCTCGTGGGGGCGACGGCCGATCACGCCAAGGCGGCCATCACCGCCGCGAAGGACACAGTCGGGACCATCACGCAGGTCTACAGCGACACCGTGCCGTCCGGAACCGTCGTCGCCCAGGACCCCGCGTCCGGAACCCCTCTGCGACACGGCTCGACGGTGTCGCTGACCGTCTCCAAGGGGCCGCAGCCGATTCCCGTGCCCAAGGTCGTCGGGATGGCGCAGTCCGATGCCCTCGCGGCCCTGCGCGCCGCGGGACTCGACCCGGTGGTCTCGACGGACGAGGTCAATGACAGGACCGTGCCGAAGGGCTCTGTCGCCGCGCAGGATCCGGTCGACGGCACCACCCTCACCAAGGGGGGCAAGGTCACCCTCACCATCTCGAAGGGCCCGAAGCTCGTTCAGGTACCCGATGTCTTCGGCAAGAGCGAGAAGGAGGCGACCCAGCTGCTGCAGGCCGCCGGGTTCACCGTCAAGAGCAGCTACACCTACGGACGTCCGATCTTCGGCCTCGTCGCGGGACAGGACAAGACGGGCGCCCAGCCGGAGGGCTCGACGATCACGATCACGGTCGCCTGAGCCCTACCGGTGCCGCGCCGGCACCGTGCCCTGTCGACGTCAGTGGTGCTTGGACAAAGCCCCGGCCACCAGGAATGCCATCTCGAGCGACTGCATGTGGTTCAACCGGGGATCGCACACGGACTCGTAGCGGTCCTCGAAGGCCGCCTCGTCGATCGGGTCGGAACCGCCCAGGCACTCGGCGACATCGTCGCCCGTCATCTCCATGTGCAGGCCGCCCGGGACGGTGCCGAGGCCTTCGTGCACCTCGAAGAAGCCGCGGACCTCGTCCACGACATCGTCGAAGCGGCGCGTCTTGTAGCCGTTGCGGCTCGTGACCGTGTTTCCGTGCATGGGGTCCGTGACCCACAGGACCTGCGCGCCCGAGGCCGTGACCTTCTCGACGACCGGCGGCAGCTTCTCCCGGATGTTCCCGGCACCCATGCGGGTGATGAAGGTCAGGCGGCCCGGCTCGCGCTCGGGGTCGAGCTTGTCGATGAGCCGCAGCGCGTCGTCGCCGGTCGTCTTGGGGCCGAGCTTGACGCCGATCGGGTTGCGCACGCGGGAGAGGTAGTCGACGTGCGCGTGGTCGAGCTCACGGGTGCGCTCACCGATCCACAGGAAGTGGGCCGACGTATCGTACGGGAGGCCCGTCCGCGAGTCGATGCGGGTGAGCGCACGCTCATAGTCGAGCAGGAGGGCCTCGTGGCTCGCGAAGAACTCGACGCGCTTCAGGGCGTCGAAGTCGACTCCGCACGAGTCCATGAACTTGATGGCGCGGTCGATCTCACGGGCCAGCGACTCGTAGCGCGCGTGGGCCGGGTTCTCCGTGAAGCCCTTGTTCCACGTGTGCACGAGCCGGAGGTCAGCGAAGCCGCCCTGCGTGAAGGCGCGGATGAGGTTCAGGGTCGACGCCGAGGTGTGGTAGGCGCGGAGCATGCGGGCTGCGTCATGCGCGCGGGTCTCGGGCGTGAACTCGTAGCCGTTGACGATGTCACCGCGGTAGGCGGGAAGCGTCACGCCGTCACGGGTCTCGGTGTCCGACGACCGCGGCTTGGCGAACTGCCCGGCCATGCGGCCCATCTTGATGACGGGCAGTTGCGCGCCGTAGGTCAGCACCACGGCCATCTGGAGGATCGTCTTCACGCGGGCGCTGATGCGGTCCGCCGTGGCGGCCTCGAAGGTCTCGGCGCAGTCGCCGCCCTGGAGGAGGAACGCGCGGCCCTGGGCCGCCGCGGCGAGGCGCTCGCGGAGCACGTCCACCTCGCCGGCGAACACGAGCGGCGGGAGGATCGACAGTTCGCTGACCGAGGCCTTGAAGACATCCGCATCGGACCACGTGGGCTGCTGCGAGATGGGCAGGGAACGCCAGTTGTCCAGACCCGGGTAGTCGGCGGCGCCGCTCTGGGCGGTGCTCGTGAATCGACCGGCGGGCGCTACGGAAAGATCAGTCACCACCCAAGGCTAAGTCACCGCCGGGTCCTCGCGCTCATGAGTCGGCCGGTGGGCGCTCCGTGCGGCGCTGGGCGGCCTCCTCGGCGAGCCGGGCCTTGACGTCCGCGGCATACATGTTGACGTACTCCTGGGCCGAGAGCTGCTGGATCTGGCGCATGATCCGGTCGGTCACCTCGCGCTGGACGTTCCGGTCCTCGGCGCGGTCATAGAACTCCGAGAAGTCCATCGGCTGGCCGATGATGACCCCCACGCGCCGGATCGACGGCAGTCGCTGGCCGATCGGCTGGACCTTCTCCGTGCCGATCATAGCGACCGGCAGGACCGGCACGCGCGTCTCGAGGGCCAGCCGGGCAACGCCGACCTTCCCGCGGTGCAGGCGGCCATCGGGGCTTCGTGTGCCCTCGGGATAGATGCCCAGGAGCCCGCCGCTGCGCAGGACGTGGGCGCCGGTCTCAAGGGACGCCGCCGAGGCCTCCCCGCCGGAGCGGTCCATGGGCAACTGGTTCGTGTAGCGGAAGAAGGCCGCCGTCAACCAGCCTTTGAGTCCGTGCCCCGTGAAGTACTCCTGTTTTGCGAGGAAGACCACGGGGCGCCGCACCATGAGCGGCAGGAAGATCGAATCGGAGAAGGAGAGGTGGTTCGAGGCGAGGATCGCGGCACCCGTCGAGGGCACGTTGGCGGTGCCCTTCGTCCACGGCCTGAAGAGCAGCTTGACGAGCGGACCGATGAAGATCTGCTTGAGGATCCAGTAGACCAAGGCGTGGCCCTTCTGCTGTATGAGGCGCTGCTGTACGGGCGCGCTTCCTCGACTCGCTCGCGCTTCCACGACTCACTGTAGTGTCACGCGGACTGCACGAGCGCACGCTTTCACCCACGCCACGCAGGATGTCGTACCGGACGCGATGCGAAGTGTCCTGCGTGCTGTCACGATGGACCCATGGAGCATATGGAAGGCGGGGTCCGTCCTCTTCGGCTCGGCGTGGCGCTCTGCCACGGATTCTCGGGCTCCCCCTCGTCCGTCAAGCCGTGGGCGGACGGCCTCGCCGAACGCGGGTTCGACGTCGAGGCCCCCCTTCTTCCCGGACACGGAACCAGCTGGCGGGACCTCGAGAAGCGCCGGTGGCACGAGTGGACCGACAGCTTCTCGGCAGCCTGTGCGGCCGTCGCAGCCCGCACCGACATCCTCTTCCTCGCGGGCCTCTCGATGGGCGGGACGATCGCGCTCCACACCGCGGCGCGCCGTTCAGCAGCCGAAGGGCACGGCCCTGTGCCCCCGGTGGCGGGGATCGCCGTCGTCAATCCTGGTCTCGGCTTCTATGACCAGCGCGCGCGCTTCATCGGCGTCTACCGCCTGCTGATGCGCACCACAGGTCCGATCGACGAGGCCGACGCACCCCAGCCCGTCGGCGACGAGGGCGACTACTCGCGGACCCCCATCGCCGCTGTCCACGAGCTCAAACGCCTCTTCCATGCCACCGACCGCGTCCTGCCGCGCGTCACCGTGCCCCTGATCGCGTTCAAGTCCGACGTCGACCCGGTCGTCCCGCCGTCGTCGCTCGCCCGGATCGTGGGCCGGGTCTCGAGCCCGGAGGTCCAGGTGGTTCCCCTCCACGGCAGCCCCCACGTCGCCACACGCGGACCCGAAGCCCGGCTGATCATCGACCGCACGGCCGACACGTTCGACCGCTGGGCCGAGCACGCCGCGCTGCATACGGGGATCGGGGCCTGACAGACGCGCCCGAACCTCGTGGCGTGAGGGCGGAGGCCAGCTCTCGGTGCATAATTCATGCCATGGACACCCCTCCGACAGTCGGGGTCGCGCTGAGCCACGGCTTCACGGGCGAGCTCGCAGGAATCGTGCCGTGGGCCACTGCGCTCCGCGCGGCCGGATTCCGCGTCTCGACCCCCCTTCTGCCCGGCCATGGCACGTCGGTCGAGGATCTCGCCCGTATCCCGTGGCGCGTCTGGTACGAAGCGTACGAGGCCGCCTACCTCGAGCTCGCACGCGACTGCGACACGGTGGTCGCGGCAGGCCTGTCGATGGGCGGTGCCCTGGCCCTGCGGCTTGCCGCACACCGGCTCGTCGCCGCGGTCACGGTGGTCAACCCCGCACTCGTCGTGGACGATCCCCGCTCCCATGTCTCGGCCGTGATGCGCTACGTCGTCAAGACCGTGCCGGGCATCCACAACGACATCAAGAGACCCGGTCAGGACGAGGGCGGGTATGACATCGTCCCGGTCGCGGCCGCGCACCAGATGAAGCTCCTCTTCCGCGATACCGTGGAGGCCCTCCCCCGGGCCGTCGCGCCCCTCCAGGTCTTCCGCTCGACGGTGGACCACGTGGTCACGAGCGAGCGGAGCCTCGGGGCCATTCTGGGCCGGTACGGCGGAACGGACATCCGCCTGGTCCGGCTCACTGACAGCTACCATGTCGCGACGCTCGACAACGACGCGGAGACGATCTTCACGCGGTCGGCCGCCTTCATCCGCGAGACCATCGGCACTGCGACGCACGCGGACGCACCTGTCGAAGGCACCCGGCCCACCGACGGAGCGGAGTCCGCCGCATGAGCGGTCATCCGGATCCTGACGGCCACGACGCCGCACCCGACGACGACGCGTGGCGCGACCTTGTCGCGCGCCTCGGCGGTGGGCCGTCCGGCGACGAAGGCGGGGGGCCTGCACCGCGCGAACCATCCGCGGCCGAGCGCGCCGCCGCGGGCGCCCCGCCGCGCGGGCACAGGCCCCGCAGTGGGCTCATCCACCCCGACGCGCCCAGCAACGTCGAACCCACGGATGGTGATCCCGGCGCTCTCGGGGACGACGGCGCCGGCTTCTCGCGCTTCGACCCGCTCGGAATCTCCGGGGGCCGGTCCGAATCCTCGGGGAGCGGAGTGTCGGGCCGAGGACCGGCCGGCGATGAGCACGACGGCCTGCCCGGCGACTTCGTCCCCGACGAGCCGGAGCCCGTGCTCGCGGGCGCGGACCCGGTCTCGGTGCTTGCGTGGTCTGGGGCGCTGGGCGGCCCCGTGGCCCTACTCGTCTGCGCGCTCGTGTGGCGCGGCGTGCCGGGCTTCGTGATCGTGCTCCTCGTGGCAGCCTTCATCGCTGGGGTCGGAACGCTGATCATGCGCCTCCCCCGGAACAAGGACGACGACGGCGACGACGGCGCCCGGATCTAGCCGAGCACACCGAACGGATCCGACGCGTCAGTGCGCCCAACCGCGCGAGCGCAGGTGAACGCGTGAGAGGTCGGCGGCGCCGATAAGGCCGGCTTCGGGGCCAAGATCCGCCCGCACGATCCGCGCCGGGGGGCGGAAGCCGCGGCCCGTCAGGTTTCTCGCGAACGCCCGTCTCGCCGGAGCCAAGAGCAGTTCCCCGGCATCGCACAGTCCGCCGCCGATCACGAAGGTGCCCGGATCCAGCGCGGCCGCGAGGTTCGCAAGCCCCAGGCCGAGCCACTCGCCTACGTCTTCGAGGAGCTCCTGTGAGGCGGCGTCGCCCTCCCGGGCCAGCTCGGTGACGATCGCTCCCGTGATGCGCTCCGGATCGCGGTCGACGGCGCGCAGCAGCTCCTGCGCGACCGGCGAGTTCGCGCGGGCGAGCTCCCGCGCCTCGCGCCCGAGGGCGTTGCCGGATGCGTACTGCTCCCAGCAGCCGCGGTTCCCGCATTCGCACCGGTGACCGCCGGGCATGATGATCTGGTGGCCGAACTCGCCGGCCACGCCGTAGCGTCCCCGCTCGAGACGGCCGGACATCACCATGGCCCCGCCGATCCCCGTGCCGAGCGTGATGCACACGAGCCGGCTCTCGTGTTTCCCCGCGCCGAAGCGCCACTCCGCCCATGCGGCGGCGTCGGCGTCGTTCGAGAGGTAGATCCGGCGGCGGAGGAGCTTCTCGAGGTTCTCCCGGAGCGGCTCGTTGCGCCAGGCGAGGTGCGGGCTGAAGAGCACCGTCCCGCCGTCGAGGTCCATCCAGCCGGCCGCGCCGATGCCCACGGAGGTGATCCGGTGGTGCGCGCTGAGCTCCTCGACGAGCTCGGCGATCACGCGTTCGACCTCGCGGGGACGTGTGCCCGGCGTCGCGCGGCGGGCACGTCGCAGCACCCGTCCTTCGGCATCGACGACGCCCGCAGCGACCTTCGTTCCGCCGATGTCGATGCCTATCGCGAGGCCCCTGCGCCTCAGCCTCGGGTCCTGCTGTCTGAACGTCGGGGCCAAGCGGGGTCTGCGCACGCTGGCCATTCTAATGGGGCGACGCCGCGGAGCCGTGTGGCGCAACGCTGCCGCTCGGGCTATTGTTACTCGCCAGTAGGATTATGCGTGATCCAAGGCACACCCGGAATGTGGGGCTTGGATATGGTTAAGCCATCTCCCGCGCACCGGGAGATACCGAAGGAGAAATCGTGCGCGAAAAGATCGTCCCGCCCCTTGTCCCCACCCCCGTGTCGCACAACACCACGGACTTCGTCATCGAGCAGGCCGAGAAGCCGTCGAACCCCGTGCTGTTCGCCAAGCGGGATGCCGCCGGCGCGTGGCAGGACATCACCGCCAAGGAGTTCCGCGCCGATGTCGAACGGATCGCCAAGGGACTCATCGCCGAAGGAGTCGGTCTAGGAGACCGCGTCGGCATCATGGCACGCACGTGCTACGAGTGGACGCTCATCGACTTCGCCATCTGGTTCGCGGGGGCGGTCTCCGTGCCGATCTACGAGACCTCATCGCCGAGCCAGATCGCCTGGAACCTGGGCAACTCGGGCGCAATGGCAGCCTTCGGCGAGACGCCGCACCACGAGGATGCTGTCCGCCAGGCCGTGGAGTCCGAGGGCCTCAGCGGGATGAAGCACGTGTGGCAGATGTCCGCCGCCGGCCTCGACGCCCTGCGCGCCGCGGGAAAGAGCGTCTCGGACAAGGAGCTCGAGGCGCGCCGATCGGCCGCGACCCTCGACTCGACGGCGACGATCATCTACACCTCCGGCACGCTTGGACGGCCCAAGGGATGCGAGCTGACGCACGGGAACTTCGTCGCGCTCTCGGAGAATGCGGCGACGGCGCTCGGCGAGGTCGTCGAGCCGGGTGCGAAGACGATCCTCTTCCTCCCCCTGGCCCACGTCTTCGCCCGCTTCATCGAAGTGCTCGCGGTGGCGGCCGGTGTCCAGATGGCGCATACGCCGGACGTCAAGAACCTCTTGGCCGATCTGCAGAGCTTCGAGCCCACGTTCATCCTCGTCGTGCCCCGCGTGTTCGAGAAGGTCTACAATTCCGCCCTGACCAAGGCCGAGGACGGCGGCAAGGGCAAGATCTTCCGCCGCGCCGCGGACCTTGCGATCGCCTGGTCGAAGGCGCATGAAGACGGCGGCCATCCGCCGCTCGGCCTCCGCCTCCAGCACGCGCTGTTCGACCTCCTCGTGTACAGGAAGCTTCGCGCCGCCATGGGCGGCCACGTCAAGTACGCCGTCTCGGGCGGCGGTCCGCTCGGCGAGCGGCTCGGGCACTTCTTCCACGGCATCGGGCTGCTCGTCCTTGAGGGCTACGGGCTCACAGAGACGACAGCGCCCATCTCGGTCAACACCCCCTCGCTTATCAAGATCGGCACCGTGGGCGCCCCCCTGCCGGGGAACGCGGTGCGAATCGCCGATGACGGCGAGATCCTGGCCAAGGGCGTGTGCGTCATGCGCGGCTACTACAACCTGCCCGAGCTCCAGGCCCAGACGTTCACGGACGGCTGGTTCCACACAGGAGACATCGGCGAGCTCGACGCCGACGGCTATCTGCGCATCACCGGACGCAAGAAGGACATCATCGTCACGGCTGGCGGCAAGAACGTTGCGCCCGCGCCGCTCGAGGACCAGATCCGGGCCGACGCGCTCGTCTCGCAGGTCGTCGTCGTGGGCGAGAACCGCCCGTTCATCGCGGCGCTTGTCACCCTTGACGAGGAGGCCCTCCCCGGCTGGCTTGATCGCCATGGCTTGCCGAAGGGCACGAGCATGGAGGAGGCAGCGACGAACCCGACGGTCCTCGCGCATGTGCAGACGCTCATCGACCACGCCAACACTGCGGTCTCCAAGGCTGAGGCCATCAAGGCGTTCCGCGTGGTCCCCATGGACTTCACCGAGGCCTCGGGGCACCTCACGCCGTCCCTCAAGGTCAAGCGGGCCCAAATCATGAGTGACTTCGGGGACTACGTCGAGGGGATCTACTCCACGCCCAAGCCGAGCAAGGTCTGACGCCGGCACCAACAGCAGAGGCCCGCGGTCCGGGAAGGGACCGCGGGCCTTTCGCGTCACCCCGGAGTCTTGCGAGCGATCAGTCCTCGGTCAGCTCGTCCACGACGAGCGCAGCGAGCTCGACGGCGGCCGCGCGCGTGGCGCCGCGCAGCTTCGCGAACTCGATCTGTGATCCCTCGGCCAAGTGCCGGTCGTGCGGAATCCTCACGACGTGCCGGACCCGGGAGCGGAAGTGGTCCTCGATCTCGTCGACGTCGACCCTTGTCCCGTCACCCGCCGCCAGGTTGATCGCAACGATCGCCTTGCGCACCAGGTCGTCGCGCCCGTGCGCCTCAAGCCACGAGAGCGTCTCAGAGGCGAGCCGCGCCTCGTCGACGCTTCCCCCGGAGACCAGCACGACGGCGTCGGCCTTCTCCAGCGTGCCCTGCATGACCGAGTGCACCATGCCGGTGCCTGAATCAGTCAGGACGATCGAGTAGTACCTGCCGAGGATGTCTGTGACCGCGCGGTAGTCGGCGTCGTTGAACGCGTGCGCGACCATCGGATCCGCATCCGAGGCGAGCACATCGAGCCGCGAGCCCTCTCGGGCGGTGTAGGTGGAGAGCTGCGCGAAGGAGTTCACGTCGAAGCGATCCTTGACGAGCTGACGCGCCGTCTGCGAGGCACGCCCGGGGTTGCGGTCGGAGAGAGTGCCGCGGTCCGGGTTGGCGTCCATCGCGATGACGCGGTCCTCGCGCAGGTCGGCGAGCGCCATGCCCAGCAGGGTGGTCACGGTCGTCTTGCCGACGCCGCCCTTGCGGGACAGCACGGGCACGTACCGCGTGCGGTCGCCAAGGCGGACGGCGATGCGGTGCTCGAGGGCCCGCTGGGTCCTGACGGCGTCGGAGTCGCCCAGGTTCACGTAGCCGAACGTCGTGAAGTAGAGCCATCGCCGCCACCCGCTCACGGGCGGGGCCGCGGTCTTCTCGACGAGCCTGTCCGAGGTCAGCGACGTGGCAGGCTCGGGACCTTCGGCGCGAGCCCGACGCTCGCTCAGGGCTGGCGCCGGCTCGTCGTCGGCAACGGCCTCGGACACAGGCTCAGAGCCGCGCGGCTGATACCCGGGCTCGATCTCGGTGGTCGGCGCGAACACTTCGAGCGGCACTTCCGTCGGCTCCGGCACGCTACTGGCGGCCTCCGGTGCATCTCCCGCCGGTGCCGCAAGAGGATGGCTCGCGAGCCATCCCGCCGGGGGCTGCGACGGTGCCGGCGGCACCGCGTTGAGGTCGACGGGAACGCTCAAGGAGGTGAGCGCCGAAAGCGAGTCTGCGCTCGTGCGGTCCTGCGCATCGGTCACCGTGACGACGTCGATGGGCGAGGATTCAACGCGGTCGACGGCGGGCTGCGCCGCGGCGTCGTTCCCGTCGCCCTCCACCGTGGGCGCCCCGTCTGCGTGCGCGTCCACATCCTCTGCGCTCGCCGGCGTTGACGCTGCAGCCGCCTCGTCGGTACCGTCCGGTGCGGCCTGCGCCGCGCTGCGGCGCGGTCCCGGCGTGGGCTTGGTCTCCTCGGTCATCGGCTCCCGTTCGCGTCGTCGGTACGAGGCGCAGCGGCACGCCGCCTCCCTCGATCGCGCTCAGTCTAGCCGTCGGCCCGGCAGCAGGCCCGAATTTCGGGGCTTGCTGCCGGGCCGATCTGACAGGATCGAACGGCTACTCGGCGCCGACGACGAGCAGGAGATCGCCACCCTGTACCTGGGAGACACCGCTCACGACGACGCGTCCCACCTTGCCCGAGATGGGCGAGGTGATCGCAGCCTCCATCTTCATGGCTTCGATGGTCGCGACCGAGTCGCCGGCCTGGATGAGGTCGCCTTCCCTCGCCGTGACGGTGACCGCGCCGGCGAACGGGGCGGCCACGTGGCCGGGGTTCGTCGCATCGGCCTTCTCCGCCTGCTTGACGTTGCTCTGGACGGAGCGGTCCCGCACGGCGACGGGCCGCGACTGGCCGTTGAGCGTCGCGATGACCGTACGCAGGCCCTTCTCGTCCGGCTCGGAGATGGCCTCGAGCTGCGCGATGAGGCGCACGCCCTTCTCGAGCTCGATGACATGCTCCTGGCCGCGCTGGAGGCCGTAGAGGTAGTCGCGCGTGTCGAGCACTGCGAGGTTGCCGTAGCTCTCGCGGCTGGCGAGGTAGTCCTTGGTCGGACCGGGGAACAGCAGCCGGTTGAGGGTCGCTCTGCGAGTCGCCGAATCGCCCTCGAGCGCCGCGGAGTCCTCGGACGAGAGGGTCTCCTCACGAACCTTGACCGTGCGGCCCTGGAGCGCCTTGGTGCGGAACGGCTCGGGCCAGCCCCCGGGCGGGTCGCCCAGCTCGCCGCTGAGGAAGCCGATGACCGACTCGGGGATGTCGAACTTCTGCGGGTTCTCCTGGAACTCGGCCGGATCGGCGCCGAGGCCCACGAGGTGCAGGGCGAGGTCTCCGACCACCTTGGAGGAGGGCGTGACCTTGACGAGACGCCCGAGGATGCGGTCGGCGGCCGCGTACATGTCCTCGATCGCCTCGAATCGCTCGGCGAGGCCCAGAGCCATGGCCTGCTGGCGCAGATTGGAGAGCTGGCCGCCCGGAATCTCGTGCAGGTAGACACGTCCCGTGGGGCCCGGGAGCCCGGACTCGAACGGCGCGTAGACGCGTCGCACGGCCTCCCAGTAGGGCTCGAGGGCGCTCACGTTCTTCAGCGAGATGCCCGTGTCCCTCGGCGTGTGGGCGAGGTCGGCGACGAGCGCCGAGGCCGAGGGCTGGCTCGTCGTGCCGGCGAGGGCCGCAGAGGCGACGTCGACGGCGTCGACCCCTGCGTCGACGGCGGCAAGCAGCGTCGCGAGCTGGCCGCCCGCCGTGTCGTGCGTGTGCAGGTGGACCGGGAGGTCGAACCGCTCGCGCAGGGCCGTCACGAGCTTCGCAGCCGCGGCCGGGCGGAGGAGCCCGGCCATGTCCTTGATCGCGAGGATGTGGGCACCGGCGTCGACGATCTTCTGCGCGAGGTCGAGGTAGTAGTCGAGCGTGTAGAGCTCCTCGGCCGGGTCGAGCAGGTCGCCCGTGTAGCAGAGGGCCACCTCGGCCACGGCCGTCCCGGTCTCGCGGACGGCCTTGATGGCGGGAGCCATCTGGTTCACGTCGTTGAGCGCGTCGAAGATCCGGAAGATGTCGATGCCGGTGGCGGCAGCCTCCTTGACGAAGGCGACCGTGACTTCCTCCGGGTACGGGGTGTAGCCCACCGTGTTGCGGCCGCGCAGGAGCATCTGGAGGCAGATGTTCGGGATCGCCTTGCGGAGCGCGGCGAGGCGCTGCCACGGGTCCTCGCCGAGGAAGCGCAGCGCGACGTCGTAGGTCGCACCACCCCATGCCTCGACCGAGAGGAGCTCAGGGGTCAGGACCGAGACGGCCGGCCCGGCGGCAACGAGGTCGCGGGTGCGCACGCGGGTTGCGAGGAGCGACTGGTGCGCGTCGCGGAACGTCGTGTCCGTCACGGCGACGGCGTTCTGCTCGCGCAGGGCCTTCGCGAAGCCCTCCGGACCGAGTTCGAGCAGGCGCTGGCGTGAGCCGGCGGGTGCGTCGTCCAGATCGGCCTTCGGCAGCTTGGCGCGCGGGTCGGCGTGGACCTTGAGCTCGCCGTTCGGCTTGTTGACCGTCACCTCCGCGAGCCACGTGAGCAGCTTGGTCCCCCGGTCTGCGGACGAGCGTGCCTTGAGCAGCTCGGGCCGCTCGTCGATGAACGATGTCGCGACGTTGCCGGCCACGAAGTCCTCGTCGTCGAGCACGGCCTGGAGGAACGGGATGTTCGTGGAGACACCGCGGATGCGGAACTCCGCGAGGGCGCGGCGGGCACGCTTGACGGCCGTCGCGTAGTCGCGGCCGCGGCATGTGAGCTTGACGAGCATCGAGTCGAAGTGCGGGCTGATCTCGGCGCCCTGGTAGATCGTGCCGCCGTCGAGCCGCACGCCTGCGCCGCCCGCCGACCGGTAGCCGGTGATCTTGCCGACATCGGGACGGAAGCCGTTGGCCGGGTCCTCGGTGGTGATCCGGCACTGGAGCGCGGCACCCTTGAGGTGGATCTTGTCCTGCGTGAGCCCGAGGTCCTCAAGGGTCTCTCCAGCGGCGATGCGCAGCTGTGCCTGGACGAGGTCGACGTCGGTGACCTCTTCGGTGACCGTGTGCTCAACCTGGATGCGCGGGTTCATCTCGATGAACACGTGCTGGCCGGCGCGTTCGCCCACGGTGTCGACGAGGAACTCGACGGTGCCGGCGTTGACGTAGCCGAGGGCCTTGGCAAACTTGATCGCGTCCGAGTAGAGGGCCTGGCGGATGGACTCGTCCAGCTGCGGGGCCGGAGCGATCTCGACGACCTTCTGGTGGCGGCGCTGGAGCGAGCAGTCGCGCTCGAACAGGTGGACCACGTTGCCCTCGGCGTCGGCGAGCACCTGAACCTCGATGTGGCGCGGGCGCAGCACGGCCTGCTCGAGGAACATGGTCGGGTCGCCGAAGGCGGCGTCGGCCTCGCGCATCGCGGCGCTGAGGGCCTCGGGAAGGGCCTCGCGGGTGTCGACGCGGCGCATGCCGCGCCCGCCACCGCCGGCCACAGCCTTGACGAAGATCGGGAAGCCGATCGTGTCCGCCGCGGCGATGAGCTCCTCAGTATCGGAGCTCGGCGCCGAGGAGTTCAGGACCGGGATGCCGGCCTTGCGGGCGGCTGCGAGCGCATGAACCTTGTGCCCGGCGAGCTCGAGGACGTCAGCAGGCGGACCGACGAAAGTGATGCCCGCAGTGGCGGCGGCCTTGGCCAGCTCGGGGTTCTCCGAGAGGAAGCCGTAGCCGGGGTAGATCGCATCCGCGCCGGCTTCCTTGGCGACGCGGACAATCTCGTCCACGTCGAGGTAGGCACGGACCGGATGGCCCTCCTCACCGATGAGGTAGGCCTCGTCCGCCTTCTGGCGGTGGATCGAATTGCGGTCTTCATGCGGGAACACCGCGACCGTCTTGGCACCGAGCTCGTAGCCCGCACGGAACGCGCGGATGGCAATCTCACCGCGGTTCGCTACCAGAATCTTGGAGAACATGGGACTCCTGTTGTCGCAACGCAGGACTGACTAGGTGGTGCCTAGTGTCTATGGGCCAAAACTACCAAGGCAACGGCCAGTGTCCTGAATCACGGACGTAACGTCTCGCCTCGTGGGACCCGGAGGGGTCCGCGGCGTGTCGGGGCTTCGGTACTGCGGCAGATTAGGATGGGAGACGTCGGCCAGCGGATAGATAGTGGATTTCACGTGCAAGTAGTCAGCATCAGCAGCCTCAAGGGCGGAGTCGGGAAGACGTCTGTGACCACGGGGCTCGCCTCAGCAGCCCTCGCAGCCGGCATCCCCACCCTTGTGGTCGATCTCGATCCACACGCTGATGCTTCCACCGCGCTGGGCGTCGTCCCCGAAGGCCGGCTCGAAGTCGGCCGCATGCTCAAGGCGCCCAAGCGCGTGTTCCTCGAGGACAACGTGGTGCCGAGCGGATGGGTGCGCCGCGCCGCCGCCCTCAATGGGCAGCAGAACCGTGTCCTGGACGTCGCCTACGGCGGGTCCCTGAGCGGCATCTACGACCGTCCCGACCTTGGCCGCCGTGACCTTCGCCGCCTCAGCATTGTGCTCGACGGGCTCGAGGGGTACGGACTCGTGCTGATCGACTGCCCGCCGTCCCTCAATGGACTCACGCGCATGGCGTGGGCCGCGAGCGACCGTGTCCTCCTCGTGGCCGAGCCGGGCCTCTTCTCTGTGGCCGGCACCGAGCGCACCCTCCGGGCCATCCAGCTCTTCAAGCAGGAGTACGCCCCCAAGCTTGCCCCGGCTGGGGTCGTCGCGAACCGGGTGCGTCCCTCCTCGACCGAGCATGGCTACCGGCTGGAGGAGATGAAGCAGATGTTCGGCGCGCTCCTCATCGAGCCGAACATCCCCGAGGTGGCAAACTGGCAGCAGATCCAGGGGGCGGCGCACGCCGTCCACCATTGGCCTGGGGAGGCCGCGCGCGGCACGTCCGCCCTCTACGACCAGCTCCTCGGGGCGGTCCTCAAGCAGAGCCGCGACTTCCGCCCGCGCGTCGCCCGCTAGTCGCACGCTTCCTCGCCTCCCGGCCCGGCTCGCCCCAAGTTCGCCTGTCCTCGGCCAACGCGCGCTGCTGCGTCATCGAGCCCTTCTCCGCCATCGAGCACCTTTCCGTCAGCGTGCCGCGCACGACGTCGAGGGGTGGGCGGCCGGTGGGGGGGTACGCGAGGACTCTTGGGGTGGGGGGGGAGCCGGGGCGGCGGCCCCCCTCGGGGGGGGGGGGGCCCCGGGGGGGGGCCCCCCCCCCCTCGACGTCGTGCGTCCTGGAGGACGACGGGTGGATCGGGGCTTCAGCGTCCGGCGCGTCAGCCCGTCTTGCGTGCCGCGCGACGCTTGCTCAGTTCATCACCGGGAAACGTCTGGTCCGCGGCGTGCTCACTCGGCAGCTCCGCTAGGCTCCCCTCGACCTCACGCCACACGCGGCCAACCGCGATGCCGAATACACCCTGGCCGCCCTGCACGAGATCGATGACCTCGTCGGCGGACGTGCATTCGTACACCGAGGCGCCATCGCTCATGAGCGTGATCTGGGCGAGGTCCTCCACACCGCGCTCGCGGAGGTGACCCACGGCGCTGCGGATCTGCTGGAGGGAGACACCCGTGTCGAGGAGACGCTTGACGACCTTGAGCACGAGGATGTCACGGAAGCCGTACAGGCGCTGGGAACCGCTGCCTGCGGCCCCACGGACGGTGGGCTCGACGAGTCCCGTACGAGCCCAGTAGTCGAGCTGTCGGTACGTGATCCCGGCAGCCTTGCAGGCCGTCGGACCGCGGTAGCCCGCCTCCTCGTCAAGTTCTGGGAGGTCGTCGTCGAAGAGAAGACCTTGGGTGCCGGCGGGCACCTCGGCGCCTGTACCGGACGTGTGCCTGAGCTCACCGTGCTCTCGCGTGGGATTCACAAAACCCTCCTTCACCGCTCCCCTGGGGGCATCGCACCCCGAGAGGGACCTCGAGGCGCACCTTGGTGTAATTACAGCGGGGGTGCACTCTCCAGTGTCGCCTGTACGTCTCGGGGAAGCAATGGGAGCTTGTCTCTACCGACGTTAGAACCGTGGCGAGACGAAATCAAAGACCTCCGCCGCTCGGCGGGGGCGTGTCGGATTCCCATCGCGGCGTGAAGCCCGCGCCCGAGCGCCTATTCGTCGAAGTCCTCCGGCTCGACATCGGCGAGGAACTCGCGGAACCGCCGCATCTCGCTCTCCTCATCCGCGGGCTCGCCGCCCTCTTCGGTGCTGTCGCTCCCCTCGGCAAGCTGCACGCCGGCCTCCTCCAGGACCGCGTCTGCGCACCAGATCCGGCAGTTGACCCTGAGTGCCACCGCAAGCGCGTCGGAGGCCCGAGACTCGACCGTGGTCCCGTCATCGAAACCGAGCTGCGCGTAGAACACACTGTCCTCGACGGACACAATCGTGGCGCTCACGATCTGGCGGCCAAGGCTGTGGACCACGCTGACCAGGAGGTCATGGGTGAGCGGCCTCGGCGGGACCACGTGCTGCTGGGCGAGGGCGATCGCGCTCGCCTCTGCGGTGCCGATCCAGATCGGCAGGTGCCGCTCGCCGTGCGCCTCCTTGAGGAGGACGAGGGGCTGGTTGGAAGGCAGTTCGATCCGCACGCCCACGACTTCTACCTCGATCATCAGCCATCCATCCTCGAGATCAGCCCGTGGACCAGAGCACGGTGCAGGGTCAGGAAAAGGTCGCTGAGCTCACGGGCCTCCTCGGCGGCGCGCGCACGGGACACGGAGTCCCGCCGCGAGGCACTCGGGGCGACTGCCTGCTCGATGAGGCCGACTTCACGTTCCGCCGCGGTCTGGAACGGGCGCAGGTGGCGGGGTTCAAGGCCGTGGTCTGCCAGCGCCACGCAGGAACGGGCAACGGTGAGGGCGTGCTCGTCGAATCGTCCGTTCTCGGCGCTGATCAGTCCGAAGCTGAGCATCGCCTCGAAGAGGGCGGCACTGGCTCCGGACTCGGCCCGCAGCTGGGCCTCGCTCAGCGCCCGCGGCCGCATGCCGCCCGGCAGGGCGCCGAGCCCGTCCGAGACGGCACGCGGCGCGATGCTCAACCCGCCCGGGAGGCTCTCGGGCCGTTCCCCGCGATCGATCGCGTCGAGGTAGTCCTTGATGACTTTGAGCGGAAGGTACTGGTCGCGCTGGAGGGCGAGCACGAACCGCAGCCGCTCAACATCGCCCTGGCTGTACTGGCGGTACCCGGAGGGCGTGCGGTTCGGGGCGATGAGGCCCTTCTCCTCGAGGAAGCGGATCTTGGACGCCGTCATCGACGGGAAATCCTCCGCCAGAGTGGCCAGGACATCGCCGATGTTGAGGGCCGGGGCCCCCCTGCGCTCAGGCTGGGCTGCTGCCATGCATCCGCCCCCTTCAGGCGGCGGGCCGCACCGGGCTCTGTGCAGGGCTCATGTAGAACGTGAGCCTGAACTTGCCGATCTGCACTTCCGAGCCGTTGCGGAGGGCTGCCCGGTCTACACGGTCGTGGTTGACGTAGGTCCCGTTGAGGCTGCCCTTGTCCACTACCTCGTACCCGCGGCCCGACCGGCGGAACTCGGCATGGCGCCGCGATACCGTCACGTCGTCGAGGAAGATGTCCGCGTCCGGATGCCGGCCCGCGGTTGTCACCTCGGAGTCGAGGAGGAACCGCGCACCCGCGTTGGGTCCGGAATGGGCAACGAGAAGCGCGGACCCGCTGGGCAGCGCCGCCACGGCCCCGGCCTCGTCAGAGCTCAGTGCAGGCGCCATCGTCGACCCAGCCTGCATCGGCGGCATCTGGATCGATGTGGTCTCCGACGCCGATTCCTGGCGCTGGGTGACCTCCCCGGCGCTGCTGTCCTGGCGCTCGTCGCTCACCATCAGTTCCTCCCGATAAGTCCCGGACTCAGGCTTCTACCCTACCTGCTGCTCGTACTGGGCGGCACTGAGCAGGCTGTCCGTCTCAGATCCGTCGGAGAGCTGCACCTCAATGAGCCACCCTTCGCCGTACGGATCGGAATTGACGAGCGCCGGATCCGTGTCGAGGGACTCATTGCGGGCCACCACCTTGCCGGACACCGGAGCGTAGATGTCGCTCACGCTCTTGGTGGACTCGACCTCCCCCACCACGGCGTTCGAGGTCACCTCGGTGCCGACCTCGGGCATCTGGACGTAGACCACGTCGCCGAGGGCGTCCTGGGCGAAATCGGTGATGCCGATGCGCACCACTCCATCGCCAGGCTCCATCGAGATCCACTCATGCTCGGCGGTGTAGGACAGCTCCGAAGGAACGTTGCTCATGGGGGGCTCGCCTTTCTGAAGGTGCGGTGTCGCTGAAAGTATAGGCATAGGCTCCCCGGGGATTTGCCCGCGCAGCGGGTCATTTCCTGACACCATGGTGCCGGGAGACGTCGATCCAGTCAGGAGGGGTCCAATGCCGGAACTCCCCGAGGTGACAGCCTTGGCCGCATATCTCGATGCGCGGCTGGCGGGGGCCCGCATCGTGTCCGTCCAGATCGGTGCGATCAACGCGCTCAAGACGGCCGACCCGCCCTACACCGCACTCGTCGGTCGGCAGGTCGAGGGCGTGGGCCGCCGCGGCAAGTACATCGTCCTCCTGACTGCCCCGGCGGAGGGCACGGCGCGAGGCGAGGCCGACGACGGCGGCCCGCTCGCCGTCGTCGTGCATCTCTCACTGGGCGGGTGGGTGCGCGTGCTCGACCATCTGCCCGAGCCGAAGGTGCCGCGCGGGCGGGGCTACATCGCGGCCCGGTTCGGGTTGGTGCGCAACGGCGAGGAGAGCGGCATCGAGCTCACGGAGGCCGGCACGTGGAAGCGGCTCGCGGTGCACATTGTGAGGCGGCTCGAGGACGTTCCGGGCATCGCCGACCTCGGCCCCGAGCCTCTTGAGGACTCGTTCACGCTCGAGGCGTTCCGGAAGGTGCTGGCACACAAGAAGCAGATCAAGGGGCTCCTCAGGGACCAGAAGCTCATCGCCGGGATCGGCAACGCCTACAGCGACGAAATCCTCCACGCCGCGAAGATCTCGCCCTTCGCGATCGCGTCGACGCTTGACAGCACCGCAGCTGAGAGGCTCTACGAGGCGATGCGAACCGTGCTCGCGGACGCCGTGGGCCACGCGATGGGCCTGCCCGCGGACGAGCTCAAGGACGAGAAGCGGGCCACGATGCGTGTGCACCGGCGAGCCGGCGAGCCCTGCCCGGTGTGCGGGGACACGATCCTCGAAGTCTCGTTCGCGGACAGCGCACTGCAGTACTGCCCGACGTGCCAGACGGGCGGCAAGCCCCTCGCGGACCGCCGCACGTCCAAGTTCCTCAAGTAGTCACGACGCCGGTCGCATGTCGCCAGTCTGCACGAAGCGCTCATGCCACGAGAGTGCCTCCCCCAGCAGGTGCGGGGTGTGCTTGCCGTAGCTGTCGCGCAGTGCCCGGTCGAAGTAGTCCGTCAGAGCCGACCGGTACGAGGGGTGGGCGCAGTTCGCGATGATGGTGCGGGCCCGCTGCTTCGGCGCGAGGCCGCGCAGGTCCGCGATGCCCTGCTCGGTGACGAGCACCATCGTGTCGTGCTCCGTGTGGTCCACATGGCTCGCCATCGGAACGATGGCCGAGATTCTGCCGCCCTTGGCCACGGACGGGGACATGAAGACGCTCAGGAACCCATTGCGGGCGAAGTCGCCGGAGCCGCCGATCCCGTTCATGACGCTCGTCCCGGCCACGTGGGTCGAATTGACGTTGCCGTAGATGTCGGCCTCGATCATCCCGTTCAGCGCGATGCATCCGAGCCGGCGGACCACCTCGGGGTGGTTCGAGATCTCCTGGGTGCGCAGGAGGATGCGCTCGCGGTAGTAGTCGACGTTCTCGGTGAACTCCTCGACCCCCGCCTCACTGAGCGAGAACGACGTCGCGGAGGCAAACCCGATCGTGCCGTCCTTGATCAGGTGCAGCATTCCGTCCTGGATGACCTCCGTGTAGGCGGTGAGGCCCTTGTACCCGCCCTCGGCGAGCCCCGCGAGGACTGCATTGGCGATGTTCCCGACGCCGGACTGGAGCGGCAGGAGCCGGTCGTTGAGCCGGCCGCGGCGGATCTCGTGGTCGAGGAACTCGAGCAGATGGCCCGCAATGGCCTTCGAGGCCTCGTCGGGGGCGCTGAATCCGGAGAGCCGGTCGGGCGCGTCCGTCTCGACGACGGCGACCACCTTTTCGGGGTCGACACGCAGGTAGGGCTCGCCGATCCTGTCGCTCGGAGTCAGGATGGGCACCGGCTTGCGGTTCGGGGGGAGGGCGGTGCCGTAGTAGACATCGTGCATGCCCTCCATGGCCGCGGGCTGGCGCGAGTTCACCTCGAGGATGACCTTCCCCGCCATGTCGAGCCACGTCTTGTTGTTGCCGACGGACGAGGACGGAATGAGACGGCCGTCCTCGAGGATCCCCACGACCTCGACGACGGCAACGTCCACGTCCCCGTAGAAGCCGAACCAGGTGTGCTGGGCGACATGGCTCAGGTGGATATCCATGTAGTCGAGCTCGCCGTCGTTGATCCGCTTCCGCAGCGCCGGGTCTGACATGTAGGGCAGGCGAAGCTCCATACCGTCGGCCCGGGCGAGGACGCCGTCGAGTTCCGGTGCGGTCGAGGCCCCGGTGAGGACCTTGATCTTGAAGTCCTCCCCCGCTGCGTGGGCGGCCTCCATCTGCGCGGCGAGGGCCTCTGGCACCGCCTTCGGATACCCGGCCCCCGTAAAGCCGCTCATGGCCACCGTCATCCCCGGCCGGATGAGAGCGGCGGCCTCGCCGGCGCTCATCCTCTTCTGCAGCATGCCCTCGTGGCGGATTCGCTCGTGCACCTGATCCCTCTCCGCACGGGCTGCTCTGCACGTGCCGCAGATCACTGTATTCCTCTGCCGTCAATAGCGCTGTGACCTCTGTCATGATGGACGCGTTAGCAGGCAGGGACGGGTTCCTGGCAGCAGGTCGGCCGACCGGCCGAGGATCGCTCTTGCCGCGGCGGCCGCATACGGCCACCTGTACACGCTCCTGCCGCTTGCCGAGGCGCTCGCACGGGCGGGCGCCGACGTCCATGTCGCCGTGGGGGCCTCCGTTTCTCGGTCGCCTTCCGGTGCCGACGCGGTCGCGTTTCCTGAGGAACTCTCTTCGCTCAAGACCCTGCACAGGTACGTCCCGCAGGCGCTTCTGCTGCCGACCGTGGACGCGATCGTGCACCATAGCGGCGCAGGGACCGTGCTCGCCGCCGCACAGCACGGCATCCCTCAGCTCGTGCTGCCTGAGGGTGCGGACCAGTTTGTCAACGCCACCGCAGTTGCGGAGGCCGGCATCGGCGCGAGGGCCCGATGCCCTCGCGGCCAGCCCCGACGGGATCGCCGAGACCGTGGGCAGGCTGCTCCAGGATGGGACCGTCCGAGCGGCGGCCCGCTCTGTCGCCGAAGACATCGCTGCGATGCCGTCCGCCGACGAGGTCGCCTGCGGCCTCCTCGAGGACCTCTGAGACGAGGCCGGGAACCACCCACGCTGGCCCCGTTCCTCTCGACGGTGCTGGGACCTACCGTAGACGCATGGGCATCATTCCAGTTCCGATCGTGGCCGGGCGGCCTGCCGCGCACCGGCCGACGAGCGCGGCCGAGGACGTCATCACGCTGGCCGCAGGCGTCTGGCTCCTCACCGGGACGTACATCGACGGCTGGGCCCACAACAACCTGCATGACCTCGAGACGTTCTTCACGCCATGGCACGCCGTCCTATACTCCGGCTTCGCCGCGTGCGCCGTGTGGATCGGCCTGCTCGTGTGGCGGCGCCGCGTCCCCGGCGCACCCTGGCGCGGCGCCGTCCCCGCCGGATACGGCGCCGCCGCAGCGGGCGTCGTGCTCTTCCTTGTCTCCGGGGCAGCCGACTTCACGTGGCACACCGTCTTCGGGATCGAACAGGACATCAAGGCGCTGTTCAGCCCATCGCACCTTGGGCTTGCGGCCGGCGGCTTCCTGATCCTCGGCGCACCGTTCGCTGCCGCTGCCCACAGCCCGGAGGCACGCTCGCGAGCGAGGCTGGTGCCCGCCGTCGTGAGTGCGATGCTCTGTGGAATGGTCGGGGCGTTCATCCTGCAGGAGTTCGCCGTGTATGCGCGGCATGGACTCGTGCAGACGTACGGCGGGACCAGCGGAGGACAGCACGTGGCGTCCTCCGCGCCGTCGTCGAGCATCATCGTGGCGTTCGGATCGTTCCTCGTCTCCACCGCGACGCTCTTCGTTCCGCTCCTACTCCTGTCCGTTCGGTGGCGTGTCCGCGCATGGCTCGCCGCGGTCCTTGCTGCTGTGCCGTCGGTGGCGCTCCAGGCGATGATGGCGTTCCGCGACGGGTGGCTCGTAGGCGCCGCAGCCGTCGGCGGGCTGCTCGTGGGCGTCGTGTGGGCCACGGCGCGGCCCCGCCCAGAGCGGCCCGGTCGGCTCCTGACGGCGCTGGCCATCGCGCCGGTAGTCTTCTGGGGACCCTATTTCGGGGCTGTCGCCCTCAGGGACGGCGCACTCACGTTCTCTCCAGAGCTTTGGGGCGGCATGCTCGTGTGGACCGGACTCGAGATGCTCGCCCTCACTGCGCTCGTCACGGTCGGGAGCGCGGTCAGACCGTCGCGAGAAATTCCAGGGTCCGCGCCCTGAGCAGGGCAGCGGCTTCGGGACGGTAGCTCGGAAGCGCGCTGTCCGCGAAGTAGTGCTGATCACCCGGGTAGAGGAAGAGCTCGGCGTCCTCGGCGTGCGCGGCGACCTCGCGGGCAGCGTCGACGTCGCCCTCGCCCACGAAGCACGGGTCCGTATCCATCGCATGGATCTGGACGGGAACGCCCTCGGGCCAGACGCCGCCGAACGCCTCGAGGGGCACGCACGAGTAGTACCGCAGCGCCGGCCGCCCCCGGACGTGTCTGAGCGAGCTTCTGGGCAGGCACGGCGCCGAGGGAGAAGCCCGCGTAGACGAGCCTCTCGGGCAGGTCGGCGGCCATGCGGCCACGCTAGTAGGTGCCGAGGCGAGTGGCGAGGACGGAGGCCGACGGCGCGAGCCGGGGCCGCGCCGTCGTGCGCCACCTGTCAGTCGATCGGGTCGCCTTGGACGGGGCCGTCGGTGTTCGGCTTCCAGCCCAGCTCGGGGGCGACGTGCTTCGCGAAGGCCTCCAGGATGTGGAGGTTGTACTCGGCGCCGAGCTGGTTCGGGATAGTGAGCATCACGGTGTCCGCGGCCATGACGGCTGAGTCGCCCTTGAGCTGCTCGACGAGCTCGTCCGGTTCGGCGGCGTAGGTCTTGCCGAACGTGGACTGCAACCCGTCGATGATGCCGATCTGGTCCCCGCCGTCCCGCACACCGAAGTACATCGCGTCCTTCGAGTTCATGATCGGGAAGATGCTGCGGCTCACCGAGACCCGCGGTGGGCGGGTGTGGCCCGCGGCCTTGTACGCGGTGCGGTACGCCTCGATCTGCTCGCTCTGGAGCTCGTGGAAGGGGACGCCGGTTGCTTCCGTGAGGAGCGTCGAGCTCATGAGGTTCAGGCCGAGCTGCGCGGTCCACTCGGCCGTGGCGCGGGTACCGCTCCCCCACCAGATCCGGTCACGCAGGCCGGGCGAGGAGGGCTCGATCGGCAGCAGCGTCCCGGCCGGGGCCTGGCGCGGGTCCGCGGGGGCGATTCCTTCGCCGTCGATCGCCTTGAGGAACAGCGCGAACTTCTCGCGGGCGAGATCCCCTCCACGCGGGTCGGTCGAGCCGGTGTAGCCGAAGGATTCGTAGCCGCGGAGGGCGGGCTCCGGCGAGCCGCGGCTCACGCCGATCGCGATGCGTCCGGCGCTGATGATGTCGAGCGCGGCCAGTTCCTCGGCAAGATACAGGGGATTCTCATAGCGCATGTCGATCACGCCCGTACCGACCTCGATGCGTTGCGTCTTGGCAGCGATGGCCGAGAGCAACGGCACGGGGGAAGCCTGCTGCGGTGCGAAGTGGTGCACGCGGAAGTAGGCGCCGTTGACGCCGAGCTCGTCGGCGCCCACTCCGAGGTCGATCGCCTGGCGGATCATCTCCGCCGCCGTGCCGGTCTGCGAGCCGCGCATCGGGGCGTAGTGTCCGAAAGAGAGGAATCCAAAGGCTTTCACCTCCGCGTCAACTGCATGCATCTGCATGTTATTCCGGGGCGCGTCGTCACTCCCCCGGCGTGTCGCCGCCGAGTAACCTCGGCTTCATGCGGTCGATGTCGCGGGGAACCACGTCCGGGGGCCCCGCGGAGTCCCCAGAAGGCACGACGCCGCCCCGGGACGTCCGGATCGACCGGCTCCGCGGCGGCCTGGTGGTCCTCATGGTTGCCGGCAACTTCGCGAGCGAGGTGCACTTCGTGCCCGCATTCCTCAAGCACGCGCCGGATATCGGACTGACCGTCGCCGATCTGGTCGCGCCGTGCTTCGTCTTCGCGATAGGAGTGAATTTCGGGCCCTCGTTCGACCGGCGGAGCCGGGCGAGCACGACGCCGGCGTATCGCCATTTCGTGCTGCGGTACCTCAGCCTGATCGGCATCGGTGCGATCCTCACGGCCGGTGCTGTGGTCGCGGGGCAGCCCACCGAATGGGGAGTGCTCCAGGCCCTCGGTGTAGCCGGGCTGATCTGTCTCGCCTTCATCCGGCTCGGCACGGCGGCGAGGTTCGCCGTCGGCGTCGTGCTCCTCGTGGCCTACCAGCTCCTGCTCGACGCGTTCATGCTGCCCTCGGCGCTTGCATCGGTGCAGGGTGGCCTCTTCGGTTCAATCTCGTGGGGGGCCCTCTTGGTCCTCTCGACCGCGGTTGCGGACGTATGGCGTAAGGGTCTCGTGCCGTACGGGCTGTGCTGCGCCGCGCTCGCGGCCGTGGGGACCGCGTCCCTCGTCATTGCGCCGGTGAGCAAGATCCGCGTGTCGCTGAGCTACGTCCTCATCTCGCTGGCCGTCAGCGCACTGGCGCTTCTGGCCGTCGACCTCGGCTCCCGCACAGCTCCCCGACACCCAGGCGCCCTCTCCTGGTGGGGGGAGAACGCACTCGCTCTGTACCTCACGCATCTTGTCCTGCTTGCCCTCGTGGTACTGCCCGGGATCCCGTTCTGGTACACAGATGCACCGGCATGGCTGGCCATCTTCGAACTTGCGGTGATCCTCGGCGCCCTCACCTGCCTCGCGTGGTGGCTTCACAGGCGGAAGGTCCGGATCAGCCTTTAGGCCGCTGCCCGGGTGGATTCTGCATCACGAGGCACCAGTCCTCGGATCACTGGCGCAAAGACTTCAGCCGAAGTAGTGTCCAGCCTCAAGGTCCGCGAGGAGTCCCACCTCGACAGGGCTCCACGGGAGCAGCGCTCTGGTCTGCTCCGATGACGCGGGCTGGTCGAGCCCCATCAGGGCTCCGAGGAACCCGAAGGTCTCGGGCGCTGCCGGCTCGACGCGCAGGCCAAGCTTCGCCCCGATGGTGCTCGCAATGTCGCCAGTGAACACGCCTTCATCGCCCACTGCATGCAGCACCGATCCAGCGGGCGCCTGCTCGAGCGCAAGCCGGTAGAGCCGGGCCGCGTCCCTGACGTGGACGGCGGGCCACCTCGCCGAGCCGTCTCCGACAAAGCCGGCGACGCCGCGCTCGCCGGCGATCGCGATGAGCCGCGAAACGAATCCGTGGTCGCCTTGGCCGTGGACCGACCGCGGAAGACGCACGACGACGGGGCGCACACCTCGTGCGGCGAAGGCGAGGGCTGCGTCGCTGTTCGCCTCGCGGCCCGAGGCAAGTCCACCGGAGCTCCGATCCCGCTCGGTCGCGACCTGGCCGGCGAGTGCAGGAGTTCCACTGGTCACGACTAATGGCTTCCCGCTGCCTTCGAGGGCGCGCCCCAACGCACCAATGGCCCGCGCATCGGACTCGACCGCCGCGTCGAAGTCGGCGAAGTCATGCCGGAACGCGAGATGGACCACACCATCGGAATGCAGGGCTCCCTCCTGGAGAGCCTCGAGATCGTCGAGGTCCCCGCGAAGCACCCGCGCACCCATCGCTTCCACAGCCGCTGCAGATGCATCCGACCGCGCGAAGCCAGTGACCTCATGCCCTGCTGCGACGAGTTCGGGAACCACAGCCGACCCGACCCAGCCGGATGCGCCAGTGACGAAAACCTTCATGATGACCTCCTGATGACATTTACTGCTATCAGCATACCTTTGATAGCAGTCAATGTCATCACCTAGACTCGGACCATGGGACGTTGGGCGGAGAATCCACGGGGCAGGCTGGCCGCGGCGGCGTTTGAGCTGTATGGGGAACAGGGCTTCGAACAGACCACGGGGGCGCAGATCGCTACTCGGGCCGGGATGCACGAACGGTCGTTCTTCCGGCTCTTCGGGGATAAGCGCGAGGTGTTCTTCTACGCGATGGACGGGGTAGCGCACGAGCTTGCGGCCTCGATTGCCGGCAGCGCGACGGACGCAACCCCCATAGACGCAGCCTCCGATGCGATCGAGGAGCGATGCGCCCTCATTCAGCGGAGTCCAAGCCTCGCCGCCCTGCGGGCACGCCTCATTGCCGAGAATCCCGAGTTGCGGGAACGCGACCTCAGCAAGCATGCCGAGCTTGCGATGGCGGTCGCCGGGGCTCTGCGGGAGCGCGGCACTGCCGAGCACATCGCCGTCCTCATCGGCGAGACGACGATTGCCGCGTTCCGCACCGCAGTCGCACGGTGGATCAGCGATCCAGCGACTCGGAGCCTGCCGGAGCGGTTCCGGGACGGGCTGGATGATCTGGAGGCGGCTCTTGTTCACCGCCGTCGAGGGCCAGCGCGGGACCCTCGGACCCCTCACTCGTGACACGCCGCTGGCGGCTGGCGCTCAGTTGTCCGAATTCGGCGTCGACCGCCGCGATGAGTCGGTCCGCATCCGGAAGGGCCTCAGCGTCCGCGGTGACCCCGATCGTGAGCCGGCCCGCGTAGGAAAGCATGGCCGCCGTCGCTCTGACATCCAGCGCCACCGGAATGTACGGAATGATGTCGAGGACTCGTCGGCCTGCGAGGAACTGGGGATCTGCGGGACCTTGGACATTGGTGGCCGCAACGTTGACTCTGCCCTGCCGTGACCTTCCGTAGACGCTGGCGGCCCCGGCAAGCAACGGCGCCGGGATATGGTCAGCCGCCGCGACGACAGCCGCCGTCCCGTCCGCCACCGCGCGCGATTTCTGCTCGGTGGTGCGCAGGGCGACGGCGGCGAGCCTGGACTGCGCGTCAGGGAGGTCGGCGGGCAGTTCGACGAACATAGCCGAGGCCAAATTCCTCCTCGGCCCGGGCTGGTCCACAGGCCGGTGCCCGACCGGCACGATGGCCCGGAGGACCATCGCGTCGAGCAGCTCCCCGCGATCCAGCAGGAAGCGGCGGTAGGCGCCGGCGAGCGCAGCGAGGAAGACGTCGTTGACCGTGCACCCGGCATCCTTCGCCGTCCTGATGACGGCGTCGAGATCGGCCTCGGCCCAGCCCCAGGACCGCTGCGCGCTCAATGGGCCCGAGAGGACCGACGCCGGCAGGTCCGGACGGATGACCTGGGCCAGCCCGAGGCGCACTTGCCTGATGCGTTGGAGGGTCCGGCGGGGAGCCCGCAGCGAGCGCCCTGCCATGCGGGCCGCCCGGAGCGGCGTGCGGGCGAGCCATGTGAGGAGATCGCCGGCGAGCCGGTACCGCGAAGGTACGGACAGCGGATCGGAGGGAGGCGACGGCGAGGCCGGCTCCTCCGGCGTGGTGGCCAGGAGGGCCTGCACCAGGTCCATTCCTGTCTGCCCGTCGACCATGGTGTGGTGTGCCTTCGCGACCACCGCCCAGCGGCCATCCTCGAGCCCGGTGACCTGCCACACCTCCCACAGAGGCCGCTCCGGATCGAGGCGCGGTCCCATGATCCGCACCACGGCCTCCTGCAGCCGGCGCGTGGCGCCGGCTGGCTCGAGCAGGAGGTGGTGGACGTGATCGGCTGGCCTGAAGTCCTCAGCATCGGCCCAGATGGGCCTGCCGAGCTCGAAGGGCATCCTGAGCACGCGCCGGTGGAGGATCGGGACCGATGCCACACGTTCGGCGACCAGCGCGCGGAACTGTGCCGGACTAGGCGCCGGGCCCTCCAGCGTGAGCACGGACCCAACGTGGAGCGACTGGGTATCGCTCTCCAGCAGCAGGAAGATCGAGTCGAACGCGCTGAGCCGGTCCCGTCGATTGGGCACCCTAGTCGCGGCCCGGCAGGCCGTCGGGTGATTCACAGGGGAGGCGCATGGCTACTTCTTCCGACGGCGCTTTGTTCCATCCGGGTACATTCAGCGCCTGCGCCGGTCGCCCTGTTAGGGGCGAACGACTCATTCCTCGTCGGCGCGGAACGACTGCGAGCGGAAGCACGGTCACCATCCTGCGATCGAGTCGCGCCGCGGATCTTGCCGGAACGACAAAAAAGGACCTGATCTGCGGGTGCAGATCAGGTCCTGCTGGTCGGGCTGACAGGATTTGAACCTGCGACCCCTTGGAGGATTTTTGAACCCTCCGGAAGACTGCGGAAAACTCGCGTCTTCCCTGGTCAGACGGGGAATCGGGCGACTCCCCCATGCGTATTCTACCGGGTCATTCCCGGTCGGTCACGGGTGTTTTCGATGGGTATTTGATGGGCATGGCGACTTCATGAGTCCTCGAGCTCGGCTTCACACCACAACCTTGGGCGCTTGGAACGGCGACCGGCGGGGAAACACCGCATCTGAGAGGCGCGCTGGGTTGCGGCGTCTGTCGGCAGGCCGTCCGGAACGGCTGGCCTTTTCCAGGGCTCTCTGGGCGCTCAGCTGGGCTCTGGCTCCTGGGTTAGTGGCCGTGTCCGCCCTTTCGATGCTCAGCCTTGAGCGACGGCTTCTGCGTGAACGGGCGCGTGGCCCGTCTTCGTCGGATGAGTCTGGAGAGGTCCCCTAATGGGGGAGCGTCGGGCCAGATCGAGGAGTGGGCCCTCATCCGGTTGCGGTCGGGTTCGAGACCGGTGATCAGCCGGAATGCGTCGACGGCCTGCCCGGCGGCCATGTGTCCGCCGTCGAGGGTCCGGCATCCTTTGGCGCGGGCGGCGGCGATGAGGTCGGTCTCGAGGGGGACGTAGATGATGTCGGCGACCCAGTGGGAGGGGCGGATCATGTCTGGGTCGATGGGGATCCCGGGGTGCAGGTGCATCCCCACGGGTGTGGTGTTCACGATGCCGTCGCAGGCGGCAACCGCTGGGGGCAGCGTGTCCGCCGTGAGTTGCCTGACCTCGCGTTCGGGGAAGCGACGCTTCAGGGAGTCGGCGAGGTCCGCTGCCTGGGAGGGGTCGGTGTCGAAGATGCCGAGGGAACGAGCGCCCGAGGCAAGGATTCCGGCTGCGACGGCCGAACCGGCCCCGCCGGCGCCGAGCTGGACGACCCGGTCGTCGGTGGTGTCGGGGATTTCGGCGTGGAGGCCGGCGATGGAGCCGCTGCGGTCGGTGTTGTGTCCGATGAGCTCCAGGACGGTGTTCACGGCGTCCAGTGTGGCCGCCTCAGGGCTGAGGCTGTCGAGGTGGGGGATCACGAGCTGCTTGCAGGGATGGGTGATGTTGAATGCGTTGAAGCCCAGGTCCCGCGCCGCGGCGAGCAGGTATCCGACGTCCTCGGGGGCCCTTCCGACCGCGCCCAGGTCGACCGGCCGGTACAGGTAGTCGATGCTGTGGTGCCGGGCCTCTTCCTCGTGCAGGGCGGGTGTGAGGCTGCGGGCAGTCTCGTCGCCGATCAAGCCCACAAGGTAGCTCTCGCTGACGGTGCTCACCGCAGTCCTCCTGCGGTCGGCCCAGCAGCGGCCGCCCGTGCGTGTGCGTTGAGGGGGTCGTCGACGATTGCGCCGAAGTTCCGGAGGTGGTCCCGCAACGCGTCCGCAGGGAGGTCCCTGGGGGTGATGTCGCGCGCGGCGGAGAGGGCAGCGGCGGCGCCGGCCGCATCGCCTGTAGGCATGATGCCGCCCATGTGGCGCAGTCCGCCCATCGCTTCGGCGTCGGCCGAGAGCGCCCGGCCGGCGATGAGGACGTTCTCCACTCCCCGGGGGAGCAGGGACCGATAGGGAACGGCGAAGGGCCGCTCGGGGTTGGCGAGGCGGACGGTGTGGCCTTCGTGGATGTCGACCGGTCCCCCGCCCCAGGAGATGGCGTCGTCGAACTCCGCGCCGGTGCGGACGTCGTGGCCGGTGAGGACGTAGTCGCCCCAGACGCGTCGGGTCTCGCGGACCCCGATCCAGGGGGCGATCTGGACGAGCGTGGCCAGAGAGAAGCCGGGCATGTTCGCCCGGAGGTATTCGAGGGTGCTTCTGATCTGGCGGCGCCCTTCCTGCTCTGCGGTGGTGAGGGAGAACTCGTCGGTGCCGTCGGCGCCGTCGACCGTGCTCATCAGCAGGAATGCGTCGCCGTTGGCGGGGCTGTAGGAGACGGCAAGGGTGCGGTAGAAGAGGTCTCCCCGCTCGATGCCGGCCTGCACGATGCTGCGGCGGGTGTCTCGGGGGGTCGCCTCCAGCTCGCTGCGGCGTATGCCGCTGACCCTTATCATCAGTGTCATGGGCTGCAGGCGGGCCCCGCTGTTCAGCTGGGCGGCACCGGCCTTCAGGGCGATGGTGCCGTGGCCGGTGGCGTCGACGAAGCGCTCGGCCCTGATTGCGGCGCGGCGGACGGGGCCCTCGTAGACGATCCCTTCGACGGTGCCGTCGGAGGCGATGACGTCGGTGGCGTGCGCGTGGTAGATGACCTCGATCCCGGCCTCGCGGACGAGCTCGTCGAGGACGAGCTTGAGGATCTCGGGGTCGAAGGGGAAGGTCTCGAAGGGGACCGGGTTGTCGGTCAGTTCCGCGGCGACGTAGTTCTCGAAGCCGGCGCCGCCGCCGGCGGCCTCCAGCCGCTGGGTGATCTCGTAGGCAGTGCCTCCCGTGACGCGGATGTCGCGCCAGTAGAAGGCATTCCAGGAGGCGACCATGCCCCCGGTGGCCGTGCCGCCGAGGAATCCGGCGTCCTCCAGGAGGAGGACGCTGGCGCCGGCCCGGGCGGCGGCGACTGCGGCGCAGACCCCTGAGGGGCCGCCGCCGATCACGGCCACGTCGGCGTTCCGCCGGACGGGCACGTGTGCGCCGGGGAGGTGGAGGGACTTGCCTTGGGGCGTCACTTCGCTCCTTCCGCGACGAGGCCCGCAGCGGCAGGAGCCGTGGCGTCGCGGTGGCCGGGCACGTCGGCGGCCGCGGCCAGGGGCTCGACGGGCTCGCGGTTGAGGACCTTCCGTGCGCGGGCGAGGTCGAGGTTGCCTTCCCATTTTGAGACGACCAGCCCGGCGACGGTGTTGCCGAAGAGGTTGGTCAGGGCGGCGCCGTCGGAGAGGAAGCGGTTGATGCCGAAGATGAGCATGATCCCGGCGACCGGCACTGTGCCGAGGGTCGAGAGCGTGGCTGCGAGGACGATGAACCCCGCTCCGGTGACGGCCGCGACGCCCTTGGACGTCAGCATGAGGACGGCGACGAGGCCGAGCTGGGCCCAGATGGACAGCTGCACGCCCGTGGCCTGGGCGATGAACACCGCGCAGAAGGCGTAGTAGATCGAGGTGCCGTCCTGATTGAAGGAGTAGCCCGTGGGGACGGTCAGGCCTACGACG
Source organism: Sinomonas sp. ASV486 (assembly GCF_030908215.1). GTDB lineage: Bacteria > Actinomycetota > Actinomycetes > Actinomycetales > Micrococcaceae > Sinomonas > Sinomonas puerhi. The sequence goes on from NZ_JAVFJK010000003.1 coordinate 308,317, forward strand.
TCGCGCGGGGCGCCGAGGTTCTCGAGCTTGCCCAGGACCTGTGGGAGCACGGCCTCCGAGGAGGAGGTGCCCAGGACGATGAGGATCTCCTCCTTCAGGTAGCGCAGGAGCTTGAAGAGGTTCAGCCCGATGGAGAGCATGATCAGGCCCAGGACGACGGTGACGAACAGGATGCAGGTGACCCAGTACATGCCGATGAGCTTGCCTAGGCCGGCCAGGGTCGAGAGGCCCGCTGAGCCGACCAGGGCGGTCAGCGCGCCGAAGACGCCCACGGGGGCGGCATACATGACGATCTTCAGGACCTTGAACAGGACCAGGTTCGCCTTCTCCAGTCCCGTGACGAGCACGCGCGCCCGGGAACCGGCCATATGGATGGCGATGGCCACCAGGATCCCGATGAACAGGATCTGCAGGATGTTCCCCTCGGTGAAGGGGCTCACGATGCTCGTCGGGACGATGTTGACCAGCACGCTCCACCAGTCGTTGTTCTGTCCCTTGCCGATGTAGCCTTCGACGGTCTGGGAGACCTGGATCTTGGACGGGTCGATGTTCAGCCCCGCCCCGGGCTGGAAGAGGTTCACCGCCAGCAGACCGATGAACAGTGCCAGCGTGGAGACGGCCTCGAAGTAGAGCAGGGAGCGCAGCCCGATCCTGCCGGCCTCCTTCAGGTTCGTCAGCCCTCCCACGCCCGTAACGACGAGGCAGAACACAATCGGGCCGACGATCATCTTGATCGCGTTGATGAAGATGGTGCCCAGGGGCTGCAGCGACACCGCGACCTTCGGCGCGGCGACCCCGAGGAGGGCCGCGGCGGCGACCGCGACGAGCACCCAGAACCACATCTGCTTGACGACGGACTTCCTCGTCCGCCCTACGGGGCCGGCACCCTTGCCGGCGACCGCTGCTGAGCTTGCCATGATCGGTGTTTCCTTCTCTGTGGGTTCTTCGGTTGTCTGTGCCGGGTGCTATGCCACGCCGACGACGGTCCCGCCCAGCCGGCGGGTGAGCTCGCCGGCAGCCTCCAGGACGGCCCGGCCGAGCTCCGGGACGCGCTCCTGGGGGATGCGGTACGCCGGCGCGGAGATCGCCAGCGCGGCCACGGTCGCGCCCCTGTGGTCCCGCACCGGTGCGGCGACGGAGGTGAACTCCGCGCTCGACTCCCGGTTGTTCACCGCGTACCCGCGCGAGCGCACCCCCTCCAGATCGGCCTTGAGTGCCTCCGGGTCGGTATGCGCGAACTGTGTGCCCGGCTCGAGGGCATGGGTCGACAGCCAGACCTCCAGCTCCTGCGGATCGAGCGCGGCCAGTAACGCCTTGCCCATCGAGGTGGTGTGGGCAGGACGGACCTCCCCTGCACGGGTCGAGATGCGCACGTCCGAGTCCGGCTGCGTGACCGCCAGGTACACCACGCCCTGCGGCGACAGCTGCCCCAGGAACACCGCCTCCCCCACCCGCGACGTCAGCGCACGCATCACCGGGTTCGCCAGCTGCACGGTGTCCCGGCTGCCCAGCGCCACCGCGCCCAGCTGCGCGAGGCGCAGGCTCAGGGAGTACGTCCGGCTCAGGCCGTCCTGGTCGATCAACCCGGCATCGATGAGCTGGACCAGCAGGCGCCGCACCGTGCTCGGCGGCAGCCCCGCGCACTTGGCGATCTCCCCCAGCGTCAGCTCGGACTTCGCCGCCGAGAAGGCGAAGAGGACACCCGCCGCCCTCGCAATCACGGCGTTCCGTTCAGTGGAACGAGTTTCATTCAGTGGCATGTGGCAAGTATCACCGGGAAACCTGCAAAGATCAAGGCCCGCGAAGCGGGCCGCCGACGCGCTCGGGCAACATCAGCCCGCAGGCCGGGTCAGAACGAAGTGGGCGGCGCGCCAGCCAATACTGCTCAGCGGCTCGGGCGACCTCAGCACCGCCACTCCGCCAGAGGATGAACGCCTGGCCCGGAGAATCCCGCAGCGCCTCCCGCTAACGGTTCCTTTGACGAGACATTCAGGAGCCCCGTGCTCGGGGGAGAGTCCATGGGGAAATCCGACGAGTTCTGCGGCCCCTGCCTGTCTCGACAATGTGTCTCGCGCCAGATTCTCAGAAACGAACTCGATTGAGCCTTTCATTGGACACCGGCCCCTCCCGGTTCGGCTGCACCTCTTGTCAGTTTCCCAGGACCTCCCCAAAAGAAATCCAAGTCGTCTTCAAGTTTCCCTAAGTCCTCTGCACAGTCCGATGGCAACGGGGCGTGCGCCATAGATGCCTGCGCATGTGCGGTGGTGCGCGGTCAAGTTGAAGTCCGGCGCCGGCCCCCGACTTCCGAAGTGCCGTGTTGCGAGGATTGATTGCAGGCCGACGCCGGGGGGCTATGGATTCTGGCAATCCGGGTGCGTGGATGATCTCAGGATGAACCGAACTGAGTTCTGTGGCCGCCCCTACGCGGGCTCCGTGAGCGGCCTCGGAAGAGGTGCCCGCCATTGCCGCAGAGCTCGTTACGTCCGAGGGGGCCGCGCAGGGTAGTCATCGGCTCATCCGTGGAAGCGGCTTTCTCGAATTGGAGAGCGCTGGCTCAGCTCGCGTACTGACGGCGAAGGTCAGCCTTGCGGATCTTGCCGCTGGCAGTTCGCGGCATCTCGCTAACGAAGACCACCGTCTTGGGGACCTTGTAGCGGGCGAGGCGGCGGTCAAGGTGGGCCCGGACCTGGTCCTCGGTCAGGCTGGCGCCGCTCCGAACAGTGATGACGGCGCGAGGCACTTCGCCCCATTTTGCGTCCGGTACCCCGATGACCGCGACGGCTGCGACTGCTTCGAGCTCGGCAATGGCCGACTCGACCTCTGCTGGGTAGATGTTCTCTCCACCCGAGATGATCATGTCCTTGAGCCGGTCGGAGACGAAGAGGAAGCCTTCATCGTCCCCGTATCCCATATCACCCGAGCGGAACCAGACCCCGTCAGCGTAGGCGTCCCGCGTGGCGTCCGAGCGGTTCCAGTATTCGCACATGACGTTCGGGCCCGAGATCTGGATCTCGCCCACGTCGCCAGGCCCTGCGGTGAGGCCGAGCGGGTCGACAATGCGCATCTGGGTGAAGAAATGGGTCAGCCCCGCAGATCCGGCCTTCTCGAGGGACCGCTCTGCGGGGAGCATTGTCACTCCGGGGGCGGTTTCGGTCATGCCGTAGCAGCTGGTGAAGTGGATCCCGCGGGACTCGTAGGCCTCGAGGACCCGACCCGTGACGGGCGAGCCTCCGCAGGTGAGCTTCTGGAGGGAGCTCAGGTCTGCGCTCGGCCAGTCCGGGTGCTCGGCGATCATCTGGAAGGTCGTCGGGACGCCGTTGAGCGTGGTGACGCCGTGTCGTTGGATGAGGGCAAGAGCGCGAGAAGGGTCGAACTTCTCTTCGATCACTATGGTTGCGCCCTTCAGGAGCATGGGCAGAAGCCCCATGTCGAGGGAAGCGACGTGGAAGAGCGGGGAAATCAGGAGCGCCACGTCGTCTCTGCTCAATTCCATGTCGATGAGGACGTTGATGCAGTTCCAGGTGATGTTACCGTGCGTGAGCAGGGCTCCCTTGGGTTTGCCGGTGGTGCCGGAGGTATAGAGGATGATCGCCCCGTCGTCCAGGCCGACCTTCTCCTGGATCGGGTCGGCCGGCGCAGCGCCCAATGCGGCCTCGTGTGATCCCGCCACTTTCGCGTCCGGATCCTTATCGACACTCAGGCGGGTCCGAACGCCGGTGCCGTCCGTGGCCGCGACCGCGAGCGTGTCGAGTTGCGCGGAGTGGACGAGGAGGGAGACACCGCAGTCGTGCAGCTGGAACTGCAGTTCGGGCGCCGTCAGGCGGGTATTCAGTGGGACGAAGATCGCGCCGAGAAGCCCGCAGGCAAAAAAGGTCTCGAAGAAGGCAGGGTGGTTCTCGCCGAGATATGCCACCCTGTCGCCGCGAGCGACGCCGCGTCGCTGGAATGCGTTGGCGAGCCGTTCGGTCCGCTCTGCGAGATCGGCATAGCTTGTCCTCTGCTCGCCTGAGAGCAGCGCGGTCTTGCTGCCGCTCTTGGGCAGTCGGCGGCGCAGCCAGGACCCCACTCCGATGTTGTCCAAGGGTTTCCTCCCATGGTCTGGGCCGAAGCAGCCGGGTCTTCTGCGTCTGCGCAGTATGCCGGTGCGGCGTGGTGGTCAGAAGTGAAGGAGGACCTTCCCTGAGGCCGCAGAGTCCTTTGCCGTCGCAAAGGCATCAAGGGCATCGCGGGCGGGGTACTCATGCGTGATGACCGCGGAGGCGTCGAGCGTGCCGTCGGCAAGCGCGGCGATCACCTCGTCGATCTCGTCGTTGAACCTGAAGGAGCCAAGAAGCTCCAGCTCTCGGGTGATAGCGAGGGAGATGGGCACGGGCTGGTCGCCCGAGGGGATCAGCCCGAGGAGCACGACGCGTCCTCCTCGCATGGTCCCCCTGATCGCCGATGCGAGACCTTTGGTGCTTCCGGAGGACTCGATAGTCACGTCTGCTTCGACCGCCGCTACGGCGTCGGTGCCACGGGCGTCGATGGTTGACGTCGCCCCAACCCGACGGGCTATCTCAAGGGGTCTTTGGTGCAGGTCAACGGCCGTGATCTCGCTTGCCCCGGCTCTCTTCAGGGCTGCGATGACCAGTGCGCCGATCGGCCCGCTGCCGATGACGAGCGCCCGCGCGCCTCTTACGTCCCCGGCCCGCGCGACGGCGTGCCATGCGACGCTCGCGGGTTCGATCAGGGCGGCGGTCCTCAGTGGCAGGTCTGGCGGGAGCGTGCGGAGCATACGCGCGGGCAGAATCGCGTAATCGGCGAATGCGCCGTCGGTATGCGGCCAGGTCGCTGCGCTTCCCAGGTAGGTGCAGCCCGGCGAGAGGTTTGGCCGGTCGGCAGGGTATCGCGCACCGGTTCCGCCGGGCGATGCCGGGTGGACGGCCACGGGTGTCCCCGCCGATGGCCCGCTGCCGTCCTCCGCTGCGGACCAGACGGTTCCAACAACCTCGTGTCCAAGGACCATCGGCGCCCTGAGGATCGAGTCGCCCGCAGCGCCATGGCTCCAGTAGTGCAGATCCGAACCGCTGATCCCCCCATAGGCGATGCGGACTACCGCTTCGTCAGGCGCGGCGGCCCTCAGCGGACGCTGCTCGACGCGAAGGTCTCCGGCGGTGTGGACGACGACGGCGCGGGCGTATGCGGCCGCGGGCTTCTGGTTCACTTCTCCCTTTCCGGTGGTGAGTTCGGGCGGTCAGACGACGACGGACATGCCACCGTCTACGAAGATGGTCTGGCCGTTGACGAAGTCCGAGGCGGACGACGCGAGCCACACGGTCGGGCCGACGAGGTCCTGGGGTGATCCCCACCGCGCCGCGGGCGTGCGCCCCAGAACCCAAGAGTTGAACTTCTCGTCTTCGGTGAGGGCCCTGGTCATCTCCGTGCTGATGTAGCCGGGTGCGATGCCGTTGGCCTGGATACCGCTCGAGGCCCACTCGGCGGTCATTGCACGGGTGAGGTTCCGCAGGCCTCCCTTGGATGCGGTGTACGCACCGATCGTGGGGCGGGCCAGTTCCGACTGGATCGAGCACACGTTGATGATCTTTCCCCGGCCCCGCGAGGCCATGTTCCGTGCGGCCTCACGGCCGACCAGGAAGGCACTGGTCAGATTGGTGCTCAGCACCCTGTCCCAGTCCTTCCGGGCGAGGTCGAACAAGGCCACACGGTGCTGGATTCCGGCGTTGTTGACAAGGATGTCGATCGGTCCGAGGCTGCGCTCGAGGTGGTCGATCGCGCCCGAGACCTGCATTTCGTCTGTCACGTCGAATGCCGACGAGACCACCCGGTCGGGGCCGACCTCTTCCTCGAGCCTCGCGCGTGCGTCTTCGAGCCGGTCCGTGTCCTGGCCGTTGAGGATGACCGTGGCTCCGGCCCGCGCGAGACCCGAGGCAAGGGCGTAGCCGATGCCGCGGCTGCTGCCGGTGACGAGAGCAGTGCGTCCGGTCAGGTCGAAGAGGGCAGCACCGGTCGCATCACGGGTCTCAGTGGCCGGGGGCAACCGGGACACCTTCACCCGAATCGGCGAGTTCCTTGAGGCGCCGCTCGGCGGTCTCGTGGTCCAGCCAGCAGATGAACTCGATGAAGTAGCCGTCCGGGTCTGCGACGTAGATCTGCTCGACGTCATCGGCGCGGACGCGCGGACCGCCCACGGGGGCCACGCCGTTCCGGCGCAGGGTCTCGCGGACATCGTCGAGGGAATCGACCTTCAGAGCGAAATGCACGCTGTAGCCTGTGCGTACCTCCTCCGGGGACCAGTCGGGGGCGAGGGCGGCGGTGCGGCCGTTCTCGGTCTCGACGACCACGTGCACCTCGGCGGTGCCGAGCCGGAAGTAGGCCCCGGGGAATACGAAATCGGCCGGACGCGCGATCTCCTCCATGCCGAGGACGTCTGTGTAGAACTTCCGGGTCTTCTCGAGGTCGCTCACGTACAGGGCTACGTGGTGCAGGGAGACGCTGCCGTTCGCTGAGGATGTCATCGTCAAACTCCATCGGTGGGTTGGTGCCGCTGAAGGCACGGGTGATGTTGGGATGGGAGACGCCCGGGGGCGCGGTCCCCGGGCAATGGCCCGAGGTGGTGTACCGGGGGAGCCCGGACGGGGGCAGGTTGTGCCCGGTGTCAGGCGCTCAGCACCCCCGCGGTGCCGAACTCATGGGTCGATGCCGCACGCTGGTCCTCGGTGAAGGCGACCTTCCAGAGGAGGAGCCGGAGGGTCTCCACCTCTGCCGGGGTCAGCGCTGAGAGGGAGACCGCTGTTGCCCTGGCGACTGCCGCGGTTGCGGTTGCATAGAGCTCCTCCCCTTTCGCTGTGGCGATGACGATCTTCGATCGACGGTCCCGGACGTCGGCCCGTCGTCTGACCAGCTTCCGCTTCTCGAGGTCATCGACGATCGCGACAATCTGGCTCGGGTCCAGTCGAAGGAAGTCAGCCAGCTCCCGCTGGGACGGGTGTTCGCCGCTGCAGGCAAGCGACAGCACGGAGTAGGGGCGGACTCTGAGACCGAACTCCTCCAGAGCAGTGTTGGCCTTGGACGATCCAATGGCACGGGCCCGCGCTGCCAGGAATTCGACGTTGGCTGCGAGGTCGACGCTCAGGAATCGGTTGGCCGATCTGTTGGGCTCGGCTTGTGGGCGGCTCATCGCTGTGCCTTCCTTCCACTGGCTCCGTAGGGCCAGACCGTTGAGACTGTGATCACTCTAGGACCTCAGCGCATGTCTGCTCCGTTCCTCCACGAACGCCCTCGTCACCGAGATGTCCTCGTCGCCGTGGCCTGCCCTCACGAGTTCCGTGAAGGCCGACCGCAGATAGTGCAGTTGGCCGGCCTCGATGCTGACCAGGGTTGCGGCGTCCTCTGCGGAGGCCAGGTCCTTGACCATGAACCTCGCCATGCCGGACGGCGAGTAGTCCTCCTCGGCGAACCTGCGGGCGCGGGTCTGGAGAATGCGGCTAGCGGCGTATCCGCCCGAGAGGACGTCCAAGAGCTCCGCGACGTCAAGCCCGCTGCGATGGGCAATTGCGGCGGCCTCACCGATAGCCATCACTTCGGCCGCCACGATCATCTGGTTGCAGGCCTTGGCCACGGCCCCGGCGCCCAGGGGGCCGAGGAGGCGCGGGTGTCCGAAAGCCTTCAGGACTCTGGCCACACGCTCGTAGTCGTCGTGCGTGCCGCCGGCCATGATCGAGAGTGTTCCCTCACGCGCCCCTTCTTCGCCGCCGCTGACGGGCGCGTCCACGGTGCGCAGGAGGCCTGCGGTCTCCGCAGCTGCGGCGTCGGCGATGGAGCGGACGTCACGGGCCGATACGGACGAGCAGACCACGAGCGTTGTGGGGGCGCTGATTCCGTGGACGATCCCGTCAGGTCCGGTGAGGGCGCCGAGGATCTGCCGGGTGTCGGCGAGCATGACGACGATGGTGCGGCACTGGCGCGCCATGTCCGCGGGCGTTGCCGCCCAGAGGGCGCCTTCCGCGGTGAGGTCGGCGACGCGGTCGGGGCCGCGGTGGGTGATGACGGCCTTCATCCCGGTGGCCATGAGGTTCCTGGCCATCGGTTTGCCCATGATCCCGAGGCCGATGAATCCGACCGGGGTTCCCGAAGAGGCCTTGGTCATTGCTTCACCTTGGTCTGGCTGCGGAGGCGCCCCAGGAAGGCCTCCTGTTCAAGGACCGGTCGGTTGACGACATATTTGGGTGCTGTGCCGTTGAGGGCGTCTATGACGGCCTGCACGGCTGAGCTTCCGTTGCCGAGGGACATCTCGTCGGTCCAGGCGACGGAGTGGGGGGTGAGGATGACGTTGTCCATGTCGAGCAGCGGGTTCTGGGCCGCGACGGGCTCGCTCTCGAAGACGTCGAGTGCGGCTGCGGTGATGGTGCCGTTCCGGAGGGCGTCGGTGAGGGCGGCCTCGTCGACGATCGGTCCGCGGGAGACGTTCACCAGGTGGGCGGTGGCCTTCATCCTGTTCAGGAAGGAGGTGGAGACGAGGTGGCGGGTTTCGTCGGTGAGCACCGTCATCACGACCACGACGTCGGCCCCGGCAGCGAGGTCGTCGAGCCCCACGAGTTCCACGCCGAGGTCGGTCGCGCGCTGTGCCGGGCAGTAGGGGTCGTAGGCGAGCACCTTGGTCTGGAAGGGCCTAAGGAGTTCAACGAGGTCGGTCGAGGTGTTCCCGAGTCCGATCAGGCCGACTGTCCTGCCGGTGAGTCCGCGTCCCATCCATTCGGTACGCCTGTCCCAGTCGCCACGGCGGATGATGCGGTCCTTGGCGATGAGGTTGTGGAAACTGGCCAGGATCATTGTCAGTGCGGCGGTCGCGACCGGCCTGCGGGCGCCGTCGGGTGTGATGGTCGCTGCGACGCCGTTCGCGGTGCAGGCGTCGAGGTCGACCGAGTCGTAGCCGACGCCGAAGCGGGCAAGGACGAGCGGGGGCTCGGCGACGCCGTCGAAGGTGCGGGCCGTGACGGCCGGGTTGGCGAAGATGACCGCGGGGCGGCCGTCGACCTGTTCCGGGGTCAGCTCGGGGAGGTCTTCGGGGAGATATTCCCAGGGGATGCCCGCCTCGTCGAGGCCGGCGAGGCCGATGTCGCCCCAGACGTTGTTGCCTCCCGGGTCGAGGAAGTCGCGGGAGATGCCGACAGGTCGCTGCATAGGTGCGCTCCTAGAAGATCGCGATGGGGTTGACCGGGGATCCGGTGCCGGTGGGGATGTTCAGCGGGGCAACGACGAAGAGGAACTCGTAGCGGCCCTCCTCCCGGCACGCCTGGGAGAGGGCCTCGAGGTCGAGGTTGTCCAGAAGGGGAATGCCCATCGCGGTGATCGAGAGGATGTGGATCGGTGAGTGGACGCCTTCGAGCGGAGAGGGGCGGACGTCGCTGTCGCCGTCAGAGCCCAGGAGGCTGATGGCCCGCTCGGCGAGCAGCGGCATGGCTTCCACGTGCAGGCCGGCACTGGAGTTGGAGGAGTCCCACGGCCCGAGCCTGTTGCGCCGGTTCTTGTGGCCTGTGCGCAGGAGCACGGCGTCGGCCTCGGAGACCTGCACCCCGAGGGCGCTCTCGGCTTTGAGCAGGTCATCGGCGTAGACAGGTTCGCCGGGCTCGAGCCAGTCGACGCCCCGGGCGGCAGGGACGTCGAGGAGCACGCCCCGGCCAACGTACGGCCCAAGCTCGGCGACTGTGCCGAAGTGGGCCCCGGACGTGTCCACGACGTCGTGCGCGGTGTTGCCGTCGAAGAGCTGACCCCGGTAGGCGATGTGGCTGAGGGCGTCCAGATGGCTGACCGCCTTGCCGTGGTAGTCCACGGCGATGAAGTCCTTGTTGGTGGAAGGCTCGGGGGCCTCCTTGTCGCCGAGGTCCGTCATGTGGTGGAGTGCGGGCTTGTGGTTGTCCGGGCCTGGCACAGTGTTCCACGGGAGCGCCGTGGTCACGGTCCGGCCAGTGGTGACGAGAGCGCTTGCCCGCGTCACATGGGACGGCCCGATGCGGTTGTAGGCGCCTCGTCCGGCCTTGTCCCACGTGCCCCAGTTCGACAGCGTGCTGAAAAGGTCATCGAAGCGTTCCCGGCTGACTGGACGCGTCTGGAGATCGGCTGCCGGCCAGGTGCCGGCAGGGGTTCTGGTTGATTCCAACGTGGGGCTTCCTCTCGACAGCGTGGCGTCTACTTGTAGAAGCGCGCGAGGAACTCGGCGACGACGGCGGGGCGCTCCTGGCCCTCGATCTCGATGGTCGCGTTGACCTTGATCTGGGCACCGCCCTTGACCTCGGTCACTTCGGCGATGGTGCTGGCCATGCGGACCTTCGAGCCGACCTTGACGGGCGAGGTGAAGCGGACCTTGTCGAGGCCGTAGTTGACCTTGGCGGTGACGCCCTCGACGTGGAACAGCTCGCCCCAGAACGGGATCACGAGGGCGAGCGTGAGGAAGCCGTGGGCGATCGGGGCCCCGAAGGGGCCGTCCTTGGCGCGCTCGGGGTCAGTGTGGATCCACTGGTGGTCGTCGGTCGCGTCGGCGAACAGGTTGACACGGTTCTGGGTGATCTCCATCCAGTCAGTCGTGCCGAGGTCGGCGCCGGCCAGGGTGAGGAGCTTCTCGAAGTCGACGACGAGCCGGGGCTGGGTCATGGTTCCCCCTGAGGGATCGAAGGTGATGATGTCGTCCGAGGCCTTGGCTCGGCATCTGGTAAGCGCTATGAGGATCGCGGGTTGTGGGTGCTCCTTGGACGCGCCCGTCTTTGGGCGAGCGGTCGGGGACGCGCCGCGCCGGTGTGAGTGTGAGGGTAGGGGGGCCGGAGGTCGGCGTGGCCTGGCGCGCGGGCCTAGCCTTGCGCAGCGGCCGGCTGCAGCTCGGCCGGGAGCGGGAGGAACTCCTCGCCGACGCTCTGGAGGTGGCCGCCGATGAGCTCGGCGCCCTTCTCCTGGAGGGCCTCGTAGGTCCAGCCGCCCTCGCGGTAGTCGGTCGTGGCGGGCTCGGGATGGGTCCAGGCCTGGAGGCGGTCGCCGCCGGCGCCGATGGCCTGGCCCGTGATCCCGGCCGCGGCGTCGGATGCGAGGTACGCGACCAGGCCGGCGACGTCGTCGGCCGTGCCGAAGCCCAGGTCGTGGCGGAAGAACGCGGGCATGGCCTCGCCGTTCTCGTCGGCCTCGACGGCCTTGGCGAAGTACGGGACGGTCTTGGTCATCGCGGTCGCGGCGACGGGGATGACGGCGTTCACGGTCACGCCGGCCTTCTTCATCTCGAGGGCCCACGTCCGCACCATGCCCACGATCCCGGCCTTCGCGGCCGCGTAGTTGGTCTGGCCGAAGTTGCCGCGCTGGCCCGTCGGGGAGCCGATCGTGACGATACGCCCGGCGATGCCGTTCTCCTTGAAGTACGCGAACGCCTCACGGACGCACGTGAACGTGCCCTTGAGGTGGACGTTGATGACGAGGTCGAAGTCATCGTCCGTCATCTTCAGCAGGCTCTTGTCGCGCAGGATCCCCGCGTTCGTGACCAGGATGTCGAGGCGGCCGAACGCGTTCACCGCGCCGTCCACGAGCGCCTTCGCGGCCTCGGTGCTCCCGACGGGCACGACGACGGCGGTCGCCTTGCCGCCGTCAGCCTCGATCTGCGCCACAGCGGCAGCCGCCGTCTCCGCGTTGACGTCATTGACCACGACGGCGGCGCCCTGCCGCGCGAGCTCACGGGCATAGGCGAGGCCGAGACCCTGTCCGCTGCCGGTGACGATTGCTACCTTGCCTACCAAGCGCATGCCCTGCTCCCTTGCATCGTAAGAGTGGGTTCGTTCTCAATGAGACCGCAAGTCGTTGAACTTGTCAACGATTAATTCAACCATTGACTTTCTCAACGATTTGCCCTGTCATTGGCATATGAGCGGACGCAGCGCAGCGCACCGAGGCGGCTCGGGCGGTGGCCCTAGGGTCTTCTGGGCGGCGTGGGCCAAAGCGCTGCGCGGGATTCGCGAACTGGCGTGGACTGACAGCTGGATAGGCCCGGACGGCCGGGAGATCCTCCTTCTGGACGTTCACGGCGCCACGTACGCCGTCGGCATCCCCTCTGGGCGGGACCACCTGGCCGGACCCGCCGGACCCGGCCCGGGAGACGCCCGGGCCCCCCAATACGACAAGGAAGTTGAGACGGATGACTGAAGAACTGCCTCCCGTGAAGTGGCCGGGCTGGGTCTGTCCCGAGGGCACCGTTGCGATCGTCACTGGAGCCGGCAGCGGTATCGGGCAGGCGACCAGCGTGCTCGCAGCGCAGCAGGGCCTGAAGGTCGCAGCGTGGGACATCAACCTTGACGGCGCGAAGCGCACCGTGGACCGAGCCGGCGATTTCGGTGGGTCGATTGCTCCGATCAAGGCCGACATCGGCAGCGAGGAGGCGATCAAGGAGGCTTACGCCGCGACCCTCGAGCAGCTCGGCAAGCCGACTCTCATCGTAAACAACGCCGGCCCCACGATCCTTGGCCAGACGCTGCCCTTCGCCGGTGCGATCCAGGAAGCCATCGCGAGCATCCACTGGATCACCGAGCAGTTCCTAGCCCTCGAACCGGGCCCGGGCGCCAGCGTCGTCAACATCTCGGCCGTCTCCGGCCCGATTGCGGGCGGCACGGGCCACGACCCTCAGGGCGTCGGCTGGTACGCGGCCGCGAAGGCCGGCATCGCCGGCTACACGAAGTGGTGCGCCACCGAGTTCGCCACTGTCTCCCGGTTCAACGCGATCGCCCCTGGCGGCCCCATCTCGACGCCACGCAATGAGAAATTCCTCAACAGCCCGGGGATGCAGGAACGCATCGCTCGGAATCCCATGCGCCGCCCGGGCACCCCGGAGGAGCTGGCCGCGGGAATCCTCTTCCTCTGGTCCCCTGCCGCGAGCTACGTGAATGGCGAGCTCCTGGTGATCGACGGAGGCCTGACGCTCACCGGCGGCTGAAACCACGCGGGCACTCCCCTTGCGGAGCCGCCTGCGGCACGCCGAGCAGAACGTGTGGCCGCCCCTTTCGGGGGCGGCCCCACGTGCGTGTCCCAGGCGGTCCGCTGCCGCGGCGCCCCGGTCGCCCTCCGCTGGCAAACTGATCCTGCTCGCGGACGGGCCGGGACGTGGCCCCGACACGCCCATCTCGAGCACGACCAATCGGGGCCGCCCCCTCAAGGGGCGGCCCCGATTGTCGCGCTCCGGTGCCCGACCCCCGGCAGCCGTCAGGGAATAAGTGCCAGCGGGTTCACCGGTGATCCCGTCCCTCCCTGGATGCGGAGCGGGGCGAGGACGAATGTGAAGGTGTGGATGCCCTGCCGGGCGAGCTCCCTAAGGTCGAGCATTTCCATGATCTGGATCCCGTTCCTGGCGATCAGCTCTGCGTGCACGGCCAGCGGCTGAACCGCCGGTGCCGCCTCGAACGGCATAGTGTCCGATCCGACGATGCTCGCACGGAGGCCGCTGAGGTACCGCGCGGCCTCCAGCTCGGGACCAGGCTGCGGGCCCGCGAGGAACCGCTGCGGATCCCCGTAGAGCTCGTCCCAGCCCGTGCGCAGGAGCACCGCGTCGCCGTTCCGGAGGCGGACCCCTTGGGCTGCGGCGCACCCGGCGAGGTGCTCTGGGGTGAGCCGGGTATCAGCGGCGACGCGTCCGCCGAAATAGCGCGGGAAGTCCAGCAGGACGCCCCTCGCGACTATGGGCTGCAGCTCGACCCGCTGGCTCGCCGAGACTCCGGCCCTGTCGTCCTGTCCGCCGCTGCTGCGGATGTCTGTGCCGTCCCACAGCAGTCCGCCCTCGGCGACGTGGGCAAGTGAGTCGACGTGCGTCCCCGTGTGGTCCCCGAGCGCGATCGCGTCAGACGCGGATGAGATGGTCCCTTCGACGATGGGGGTTCCTGGGTCGAAGGCAGCATGCGGATGGTTGAGCCGGTATTCATACGGCGGTGAGACCGGCCCATTGACCGTGCCGGGCCCGAGGACATGCCCAAGCTGGATGATCTGGGACGGGAAAGCAGCCGACGCGTCGGGGCCGTCCTCGGGCGCTTCGGCCTCGGCGTTCATCTCGTCGCGGCCGTGACGGTCTGGGCTGTGGTGGCCCACCCGAAGCCCTCGTACGTCTCGTATGCAGGGGGGCACGGTGGCACGGGCACCTGGACGGATTCGGGGGTGTAGGGGTTGTGGAACGTGCTGGGCCGGACGTTCGGGCTCTCCTTGATGGGCCCGCCATGGGTCATGGACAGGTCCTTGACCCATCCGTCTGCGAAAGTGCTCTTGATCGTGCGGAACCACTGCAGGTGGTGGATCTTCCACGTTCCGGAGATATAGACGAAGTCGGCGGCGTATGCGCCGAACGACCAGAGCGCCACCGGCCCTCCTCCGTCGGCGGGGCGCACCGCCTCAACTCCGGGCGAACGCCAGACGCCGCGAGCGGTCTTGCCGTCAGCGGCGACCTGGACCATGGGCGTGGCGATGAAATGGATGAGGAGGTTGCCCACGGGCTCCATCGGGAAGCTGTCGACGAACAGCTCCCGCAGTCCAGCCTCGCCGACGTAGACGCCGCGGTCGCCGATCTCCGCGGACACGTCGGGCAGGTCGAGGGCGAAGAAGTTGATGGCCTGGCCGACCGTCGCCGGGGCGTGGTTCACCGTGTAGCGGCCCATCAGGTTCTGGATGTCGTTCACGGCATGCGCGCGGAAAAGCTCGTGCTCGAGACGGGCCAAGCGCTCTTCAGTGTTCAATGGTTCGTTCCTTTCGGGGTCGGATCTGAGGTGTGGGGCATACGGCCCTATGTGTGCACCGAGTGGGACGACACTGGCGCGGGATTCCTGATCGGCGTATCCATGTCGAACGCATCCGGTGCTGCGATTTCGATGTGGCTCAATTGGAGATCCAGCGCCGCGAGGTTCACCGCCATCCGGACGGGCCTTGTGGCCCTGGGAGCGGGGCACACCCCGTAGACAGGCATGCGAGGACCATCTGGGCTGGGACAGCCCCATGGGCTCGAGCACGGCCGGCGCCCCGAGGTCCCGGCCCTGGCCGAGTGGGCTGCAGGACTCCACGGCGGACCCTGCCTCCCGTGTGTGCCGGGTGAGCGCATTCCTTCGGCGGGCGCCTGGCGTCCACGGGCGTCACGGGCGGGAGCGTGGGACCACGGCCGGACCCGGGGGTCTTTCGCGCCGTCGGGGCAGCGGGGTTATGCGGGGTTATGCGCCGAGCGCCATCTCGCGTAGTGCGTCCTCCCCCGCATGCGCCGTCAGGTTGCTGAAGCAGCGTTGCAGCCCGACCCGGAGCTCCTCCTGTTCCTCGGAGTCGAAGCCGAGCGTCATCTGGCGCTCGATGGCTTCGACTTCTTGGCGGACGTCGGCGAGGAGTCGCTTCCCCTCGTCGGTGAGCGAGATGGTCAGGCGCTTGGCGTGTGCTGGGTCCGGATTCCTGACAATGTACCCTCTGCGCTCGAGCGCAGTGACGATGTCGCCCATCGTCTGGGCCGTGACGAACGAGCGCCGCGCAAGCGCCGCTGACGTTAAGTCGTTTCGGTGCTGGAGCACCGTCAGAGCCGTGTATTGGATGGTGGTCACGTTGTGCGGCTTGAGCACCGCGTCCATCTGGGCGCGCACGGCGAGCTCGACCTGTTTCACCGCGTACAACAGAGTCGGGCCCATCATTGCGTCCGCTTCTCGTGCAGCCATGCCACTCCTAACTTCGTTGCCAGGCCGGATCCGATGGGGCTTGCGAAGTCTCACCTCATCGGTCACTATAAGGATACCTTACATATCGTGGAGTCAAATGGCGAGGCCTTTCAGGCCGGGAATCATCGCCATGTCCCACGGGCCATCGACGTCCCAACACCTGAAAGAGGTGACACGATGACTGTTGCACTCGAAGCCCCTTCCAACGAGAAAGCCGAGAAGGGGCGCCGGCACAGCGTCCTCCTCGACTACGCCGGACTTGCGCTCGGGCTGGTGCCGATCATCCTGCTCTACTTGGCGAGCCGCTTCGCCCCCCTTCCCTTTTCGCCGACGCAGCCGAACGCCGCCGAAACGTCGCTGGCCCCCAGCACCGACCACTGGTTCGGTACCGATGCCAGCGGGTTCGACGTCTTCTCCCGAACGATCGACGCCGCCGGAATCGACCTCCCGCTCGCCGTTGGCGGCACCCTGCTGGCACTGGTGATCGGCGTCCCGCTCGGCCTCATCGCCAGCTCAAAGGGATGGGCGGCCAACGTGATCATGCGCGCGATTGACGCCCTGCAGGCGCTTCCCCTGCTGATCCTCGCCGTCGCCCTTGTCGCGCTGGCAGGGAACAACATCAGCAGCGTGATCGTCGCGATCGTCCTGGTCAGCGCCCCCGGCTTCGTCCGCCTCGTTAGGAGCGGGGCCCTCGTGGTCCGGCGGACACGCTATGTCGAGGCAGCGACAGCCATGGGGTGCAGCACTGCCCGCATCCTGCGGGTGCACGTGCTCCCGAATGTGATGAGCCTGATCCTCGCCCAGGCCTCCCTCGGAGTCGCCACCGCGATCGTCGTGATCGCGGGCCTGAACTTCCTCGGGGTCGGGACGCATCCGCCGGATCCGACCTGGGGATCCATGATCTCCGACGGCGCCGGGGTGATCGCTCAAGGCGACTGGTGGGTGGCGCTCTTCCCCAGCCTCGCCATCGTGCTCGTGATCGTGTGCCTCAACGCAGCGGCACGCGCCGCAGAAGACCTCACGAAGGCCAGGTGACAACCATGCTCACAGTGGAAGACCTCAACGTCGACTACACGACCCGCAGCGGAACGAAGCGCGTTGTGCACAATATGGGCTTCGCCATCGAAGACGGCCAGATGGTGGGACTAGTGGGTGAGAGCGGTTCGGGGAAGTCGGCGGCCATGCACGCGGTCGCCGGCCTTCCAAGGTCGGTGAAGGCGACCATCACCGGCCGCGTCACGCTCGACAGCAAGGACGTCCTCACGGCGAGCAGTCGCGAGATGAAGAAGGTCCACGGGCCCGTGCTGGGATTCATCGGCCAGAACCCCTTCGGGTGCCTGCACCCCATCCAGTCGATCGAGAAGCAGTTCCACCTGATCCTCACGACGCATGGCAGATCGCACTCCAGGGCCCAGACCCGCGAGCTTGCACTGGCCGCACTCGACTCGGTGGGCATCCCGAATCCCCAGCGAGTCCTCAGCGGCCATGCGCACCAGCTCAGCGGCGGCATGGCACAGCGCGTGGTGATCGCGATGGCGACGGTGCTCAAACCCCGTCTGCTCATTGCAGACGAGCCCACCACGGCGCTCGACCCGACGGTCCAGATCCAGATCCTCGAAGTGCTCACGGAGCTCCGCCAGACCCAGAACGTGGCCGTCCTCGTAGTGACCCATGACCTCGGGATTGTGGCCAACTACTGCCAGCAGGTCCTGGTCATGAAAGACGGGCGCCTCGTGGAGCAGGGCGGCGTGCAGAAGCTGTTCACCGCCCCCGAGCACCCCTACACGCGCGAGCTTCTCCTCGAAACAGCCGGAGCCACATCATGAGCGAATCCTCCCCCCGCGAGCCAGTCATCGCGTTCAGGAACGTCACCAAGACGTTCCAGGCCCCCGACGGCACCACCGTCCGGGCCGTCTCGGACTTCTCGGTCGACATCGCGCGCGGGGAGACTGTTGCCCTCATCGGCGAGAGCGGCTCCGGCAAGACCACGGTCGGGAAGCTGATGCTGGGCCTGCTCGCCCCCGACACCGGGGAGGTCGCCTTCGAAGGCGCCTCCATGGCAGAGGCCCACGAGTCGGATCGGCGCCGGATGCGCGCCAAGCTCCAGGTCGTCTTCCAGGAACCGTACGAGTCCCTCAACCCGCGTCGCAAGATCGCGGCGACGGTCGAGGAGCCCCTGCTCGTGCACAGGGTCGGCGACCGCGCCAGCAGGCAGAAGCGCGTGTCCGAGGTGCTGGACCTGGTCGGCCTGCCAAAGGACGTCGCCGGACGCTACCCCGGCGAGCTCAGCGGTGGCCAGCAGCAGCGCGTGGGCATCGCTCGCGCGATCGTAGGCGAGCCGAGCCTCATCGTGCTCGACGAGCCCACCGCATCCCTGGACCGAACCATCCGCGCCCAGGTCACCGACCTCCTCAAGGGCCTCCAGCGCGACCTCGGCCTCAGCTACCTGCTGATCACCCACGACATCGGCTCGGTGCGGCGCATGGCGGACCGAGCAATCGTGATGTTCCGCGGCGAGCAGGTCGAGGTCGGGACCATGGTGGACGTGATCTCCCGACCCGCGCACCCCTACACAAAGGCGCTGGTCTCCTCAGAGCTCAAGGCGGTCCCCGGCAGCGTCGGGGAACGGTTCAAGCTCATGCCCAGGGCTGCGGGCGCCCCCGCCCCCGAGATCGGCTGCCCGCTCGCCCCTGTCTGCCCACTGGCGATCGACATGTGCCGCAGCGAGCACCCGCCGCTTCTGGACGTCACAGCCGATCACGTCTCTGCCTGCTTCAGGTGGCAGGACCTGCTCGGATCATCGTCGACCGGCCAGCCCCAACCCTCTCCTGCCGTCCACGCTCAAGGAAATGCCCGATGAAACAGTTCGTCCCGTTCCTCTGGCGCCGTCTGCTGCTGATGGTGATCTCGCTCGCGGTGCTCATCTCCGTGACGTTCTTCCTGGTCAACCTGGCCCCCGCCGACCCTGCGAGGGCGGTGGGAGGGCCGTACGCGACTGCTGATCAGATCGAGCAGATCAGGCACCAGCTCGGCCTCGACCAGCCCCTCTTCGCCCGCTTCTTCAGCTACTGGGGCCAGCTCTTCCAAGGGAACCTCGGCACGTCGCTCTACAGCCCGGACCGAATCAGCGACAACATCGGCAAGTTCCTCCCCTCAACACTGGAGCTGATCATCCTGAGCCTGGTCGTCGCGCTTGTCATCGGTCTGGCGCTCGGCATCGTCAGCTCGTACTTCCACCGGCGCTGGCAGGACCGGGTGTCCTCAGGCGTAGTGGGCGTGCTCCAGTCCGTCCCGGACTTCGTCATGGCGGTGATCGTCATCTATTTGCTCTCCTACGTGCTCAATGCCGCGCCGGGCCCGGAGGGGCAGCTGAGCATTGCCACAACGCCGCCGCCGACGGTCACGGGCATGATCCTGGTCGATGCCCTCATAGAGGGCGACCCGGCCACCATCACCGACGCGATACAGCACATGGTCCTGCCGGTTCTCACCCTCGGGCTTGTGCTCGCTGCGGTGTTCGCGCGGATCAGCCGGGCCGCCCTTCGGGAGGCGTTCGAGTCGGAGCAGACGAAGTTCGCGCGGGCCTGCGGCCTCTCGGAGTGGCGGATCGTCCGGAACGCAATGCTGACTTCCAGAACACCGATTCTGACGTATGGGGCGATCATCTTCGCAGCCGGCTTCGGTGGGACCGCGATCGTCGAGAAGGTGTTCAACTGGAACGGCGTCTCGCAGTGGGCCGTGCAATCCATGGAGCGCAACGACTACCCCGCCGTCGAGGGCTTCGTGCTGATCGCTGGAGCCATCACGCTCGTCGTCTACATGCTCCTGGACGTCCTCGTGAACCTCCTTGACCCGCGCATGGACGCCCTCGCCCCGGCGAAGGCCAAGAAGGCATAGCGCCCGGAACCACGCGTGCGGGTTGTGGGGCGGATGCGTGCGGCGCATCCGCCCCACGAGCGTCTGAGCAGACACTGGGACGCTTGCACACACGATCCACCGGGAGCCGAATCGGCATCGTCGCCATTTTGGGTTCGGTAAACCCTTGCCAAACTGTGATCCATGCCTCAGGATTCCTTGTATAAGGAATCCTGATTCAAAGATTCCCCCGGGTTCCTCCTCCACTCCACAGATTGCAGAAGACGCGCCGGCTCTATGGTGAGCCAGGCGCCCGACAAGGAGACGAAATGAGCACTGTCCGGTCCGACCGGCGGCGGTCCGCCAAGATGGTGGCCGCGGTAGCCGGCGCACTGGCCCTGGTTGTCGCGACCTCGGCATGCGGTGGCGGGAAGTCCACCGCCAGCACGTCCCACACGTTCGTGATGGCAACCCAGACCCTGCCGAGCTCCCTTGACGCCACCGCGTTCTCCGGCGGCACCCGCCCGCTCGAGTCACTCCTGGACTCCGAGCTGTTCAACTACTCGACGAACTCGTGCGACACCGCGCCCTCGGCAGACAAGCTCACGGGAATGCTCGTTGATTCCTACCAGAGCTCGGCCGACCGGAAGTCCATCACGGTCACGCTCAAGAGCAACATCAAGAGCCAGTACGGCAACGCCCTCACCGCCGACGACGTCAAGTGGAGCTTCGAGCGCGGGGTGGCCCTGAGCCCGATCGTGAAGTTCCTCTCTTTCAACAGCGCCCACTTCTCCAAGACGAACGCGATCGAGGTCGTCTCGCCGACCCAGTTCAAGCTGAACCTCGACCAGCCCACCCCGCTCGACCTGGCGATGTGGACGATCCCGACGTTCTCCATCTACGACTCGACCGAGGCCAAGAAGCACACCACGGGCGACGACCAGTGGGCGAAGACCTGGCTCGCGACCAACTCCGCCGGATACGGGCCCTGGAAGGTCGACTCGTTCGACCAGGGCAACCAGATCACGGTCAGCAAGAACCCCGGCTGGCCGGGCCAGGTGGGCAACTACGACAGGGTTGTGCTCAAGCAGATCACGAGCTCCTCCGACCAGGCGCAGCTGCTCCAGTCCGGCAGCATCAACTACGCACGCGACCTGACCTGGAGCCAGTTCAGCGACCTGAAGAGCTCCGGCAAGGTCGACGTCTACCAGTGCTCGCCGATCAGCCGCGACTGGCTCGTCCTCCAGCAGAAGGACCCGCACCTGGCCGACGTCCGCGTGCGGCAGGCGATCAGCATGGCCATCGACCGCGACGCCCTGGTGAAGGGCGCATACAGCGGCCTGTCGACTCCGGCACTTGACGGCATGCTCGCCTCCGAGCTTCCCTCGGGCGCAAACGTACAGAAGACCTCGTACAACGTCGAACAGGCCAAGCAGCTCATGTCGCAGGCGGGCCTGTCGAACGGATTCGACCTCACCCTGAACTACAACGCCACCCAGCCCGGGTCACAGGTCGACCAGCTGGCGATCCTGCTGCAGAGCCAGCTCAAGCAGATCGGCATCAACGTCAAACTGAACAAGCTCGCCAGCGGCAACGACCTCCAGAGCACGCATTCCTCGGGCAACTATCAGGCTGAGCTGTGGTCCTCGAGCTCCGCACTCCCCTCGGGCTACTTCGATGCGGGCCTGCTCGAGCCGGGTTCGCCGAACACCACATGGGGCTACACGAACAAGGACTACACCGACGCCGTCAACGCACTCGGCGCAGCCGTCCCCGGCTCGCCCGAAGCCAATGCCGCCACCGAGAAGATCGCGAACATGAACATCTCGGACATGGTCGTCGTCCAGCTCGCCAGCACTCCGAACATCTTCGCGATGACCAAGGGGCTCCAGGGCATCGACAAGGCCCTCGGGACGATCCCGATCCAGCCTCAGCCAGCAGGGCTCTCTGCACCGTGATCAAGTCAAATTAGCAGGACGGCGGCGGCTGGACGGACCCTGAGGATCGTCCCGTCGCCGTCGTTCTTTCCGGCTGCGCTGACTGCGTCACAGCCAATCCCTGCCATAAGAGAACCGACGCAGGCTCTCTTCATCCTCGGCTCCATTTGGGGGCCATCAGGAAGGAACACACCATGGCTTCGAGCGATTCCCACATGCTGAAGTTCCCGGACCATTTCCTCTTCGGGGCCGCCACGTCCGCCCACCAGACCGAAGGCAACAACACCAACTCGGACTGGTGGGATTTCGAGCGTAAGACCGGGACCCCGGTGCGCGAGCCCTCCGGCGATGCCTGCGATTCCTACCACCGGTACCACGAAGACATCGCAATCGTCCGGGACTTCGGCCTCCAGGCATACAGATTCAGCATCGAGTGGGCCCGCATCGAACCAGCGGAGGGCTTCTTCTCCAATGCCGAACTCGCCCACTACCGGCGGATGGTAGAGGCCTGCCGGGAAGCCGGGATCGTACCGGTAGTCACATTCCACCACTTCACCCTCCCGCGCTGGCTGGACGCCGAAGGCGGCTTCCTTTCCCCCCGCTTCGTCGAACTGTTCGAACGATACTGCGACCGCACCGCCAGAGCGCTTGGCGACCTCATCGGGTGGGCCTGCACCATCAACGAACCCGAAGGAGCGGGCGACGCCGGATGGGTCGTCGGGGTCCATCCGCCGGGGATCGTCGGCGACGTCCAATCCATGTGGGCGGTCGCCGACAACGTCTTCGACGCCCACCGCAAGGGTGCCGCAGCCATCCGGCGGCACACCGACGCTCCCGTGGGAGTGACACTCGCCCTCCAGGACATCCAGTACGTCGACGGCGCAGAGCCCGGCAGCTCTCCCTGGGAGAACAACACCCGGGTCAGCGACCGCTTCATGGAGGCCTCCGCCGACGACGAATTCGTCGGGATCCAGACCTACACGCGGATCGTCATCGGACCGGAAGGCGTCCGAGGACCGGGACTCCAGCCGGACAAGAAGAACGACATCGTCGAAACGGATTGGACGACGATGACCGGCTGGGAGCTCTACCCTGAGGCACTTCGGGGCACGATCCACCGGGCCGCACGGATCTCGGGCGGCAAACCGATCCTCCTGACCGAGAACGGGATCGCGACCCGGGACGACCCGAAGCGCGCCTACTACATCGACAAGGCGCTCCGCACCGTGCACGAGTGCCTCCAGGAAGGCATCGACGTCCGCGGCTACCTCTACTGGAGCCTTCTGGACAACTACGAATGGTCTGGCGGCTACCAGCCCCAGTTCGGCATCTGCGCAGTCGACCGCGAGACCTTCGAGCGAACGCCCAAGCCCAGCGGCTTCTACCTCGGCAAAATCGCCCAGTCCCGCGCACTCACCCGTGAGCCAATCGCGTGGCCCCAGATGCGGTAGCCGGCCCATTCCTTTCACCCGAAAGAGCCCCGAATCCTCCGTGGCCGAGCTATTCCCAAGGAGAAAGAGATGACTTGCACCCACGTTGTCGTGATGGGCGTCGCAGGCTCAGGTAAGACGACAATCGCCGCAGCCCTAGCGCCGAGGCTCGGATGGCCTCTGGCTGAGGCCGACGACTTCCACCCTCAGGCCAACATCGCCAAGATGGCCAGCGGCCGGCCCCTA
Organism: Sinomonas sp. ASV486; assembly: GCF_030908215.1. Classification (GTDB taxonomy): domain Bacteria; phylum Actinomycetota; class Actinomycetes; order Actinomycetales; family Micrococcaceae; genus Sinomonas; species Sinomonas puerhi. The sequence continues at coordinate 331,471 of NZ_JAVFJK010000003.1, forward strand.
GATGACGAAGACCGCTGGCCGTGGCTCTCGCTGATCCGGTCCTGGATGAGCGAGAGGGCCCGCGAGGGCCAAAGCACGGTGCTGACCTGCTCGGCTCTGAGGCGCAGCTACCGCGACTTCCTCAGCAAGGCCGACGGGAGGGTTGTATTCGTGCACCTCGACGGATCGCCCGAGCTCCTGCAGGCGCGAATGGCCTCGCGCGTCGGACACTTCATGCCTTCGACACTGCTGCCGAGCCAGCTCGCCGCCCTGGAGCCCCTAAGCCCAGACGAGCGTGCGCGCGCCAGCCTGAGCCTCGACCTCGCCAAGACACCAGAGCACTTGGTCGATGCAATTGTGTCCTCCCTCAGGCAGGCGGGGGTTCAAGCTCCATGATCGAACCAGAGTCTGCCGCGTCGAAGGACAACGGCGACTTTCCAGCCCGAGCAACCGAAGCGCATGGTCTGAGCGGGAAGGCGACCGACGACGGGTGCACGCACAGGGTCATCCTTCGCTGGTCAACGCCAAGCCACACCCGCGAAGTGATTCTGGGTGCTAAACAGGACGACCTCAATGCGGGCCTGGAGGGTTAGCGCGAACTGGCCCTCGACGCCCTGGTCGGGCAGTGAGGGACTGACCGCATTGCAGCCGCGGCGGGCCAGAGTGATGGCTGCCGTCGACCATTAACACGACTTGGGTCCTTCCTGGGTTTGGGGTCGGGTGCACCTGCCAGTCAGCTGAATGCAGAGCGCATGCCCAAGCCACCAGTCCTCGCGTCACCGCTGCTGGGCCCTCGCCGATCACTGCGGTGGAACTCGAGACGCTCGCCAGGTCCCCGCCGGCCCGCGCTCAGATCGTCGAGACCCTCCCGTACCCCACACGCATGCCCCGAATGTACACATAACAGGAGACACCAAAACAAAGGCGCGTACACGGCGACCGTTACAGGTTTGGTTCCGACGAATCCGCGGGCCTCAAAGGCCGTTTCGGCCGTCTCGCAAACGATCGACATCCTTCCCGCACGCCGAGCAGGCCCCGCGCTCACCAACGCCTCGTCCTGTCCTGTACCGGTTGCACCTGTCAGCGGGACTCTGTGCCGTGTCGCCACGTGCTGGGGCAGGTGGACCGGCTGAAGGCGCGGCACATGAGGGCATCGGCCGTAGGGAGGACGGCCTACAGCGCTGGAAGGCCGACTCCGACGGACTCGCCGACGGCCGGATCCGATCGCGACTCCCTTCCCGAGGGCCCGAGCAACCGGGCGGGCCCGGTCAGGCGGAGGCGGTTCGCGTCAGCGGACGGCTCCAGCGGGGGCGAGGTCGGCGGCGGCTGCATTCGCTTCGAGCTGCGCCACGGTCCTGCATCCTGGAATGACTGAGGTCACCGCCTGCTGCCGGAGGCACCACGCCATCGACCACGAGGCCATGTCCGTGCCCGGGGGGACCTCATCCTGACGGATCCTCTCGACCTAGGTGTACTTCCCCGGCACGTTGTGAACATCTGAGGTAGGCGAAGACCTCCGCGGCAGGATGTGGGTTACCACACTCACATTCGTCACCACGGAGGCCTTCGTGACCCACGCTAACGCGCCTTTGACGCCGGAAGGGCGTCGTCGTCTCTCTGTCCTGGTCGTCGAACACGGCTGGTCGCTGCGGCGAGCGGCGGAGCGGTTCCAATGTTCTCCGGCGACTGCGAAGCGCTGGGCCGACCGGTATCGGGCCGGGCTGGGGTTGACCGACCGAAGCTCCCGCCCGAAGACCTCGCCATCGCGATTGCCTCGCCGCACCGAACGCCGGATCATCGCCTTGCGCTTCACCCGTCGTTGGGGACCGCACCGGATCGCCTACCACCTGCGCCTTGCCCGCTCGACGGTCGGCCGCGTCCTGAGCCGATACCGGATGCCGCTTCTGGAAGCCGTGGACCAGTCGACCGGTCTGCCCGTGCCCAAGCCCAAAACCGAGCGCTACGAGGTCTCCGCGCCGGGCCAGCTCGTGCACGTCGACATCAAGAAGCAGGGCAGGATCCCGGCCGGCGGCGGATGGCGCGTCCATGGCCGCGGATCCACGCAGGACCGCAAGTCCGATGCCGCCCGTGACCGGGCAGCCCGGGCCGGAGCCGCCGGATCACGCGGCTACCGCTACCTGCACCACGCGATCGATGATCACTCCCGTGTCGCGTACTCGGAGATCCTTGACGACGAGCGCAAAGAGACCGCGGCGGCCTTCTGGGCCCGTGCGAACACGTTCTTCGCCACCCTCGGCATCACCGTGACCGCGGTGATGACAGACAACGGTTCCTGCTACCGCTCACACGCATTCGCGAACGCCCTGGGCAGTATCAAGCACAAGCGGACCAAGCCCTACAGGCCGCAGACCAACGGCAAGGTAGAACGCTTCAACCGCACCCTGGCCGCCGAATGGGCATACGCCGCCGCCTATGACAGCGAACAAGCGCGCGAGGCGACCTATCAGCACTGGATCCACCACTACAATCACCACAGACCCCACACCGGCATCGGCGGCCAAGTCCCCTCAGCCCGCGTTCACAACCTCACGGGGAAGTACACATAGGCGAGGCGCTGCTGCATCCGTTCCTCAGGACGCCGAGACCGGGCATCGGCAGGATCTGTGAATCGGGTGCCGGGGGCATACTTGCCGGACAGCAGGCCTCCGGCAGGGCCTCGCGGGCAAGGACGCCCAAATCGTGCCTTTCGCAGGAGGCGAGGACCTCCAGTTCGGGCTCGGGGTCGAGGCGGCTGTAGACGAGTTGGACCACGCTTGCCTCCACGGCCGTGGCGCGGTCGGTCTGGTGCACGTTGGCGTTGCTGCCGAGGGAGATGCCGAGGTGCCGGACCTTGCCGGCCTGCATCTGCGCGCCCAACGCTTCCCAGGCCGCGTCCTGGCCGAAGACCTCGTCGCTGCCCGAGTGGAACTGGTACACGTCGATGTAATCCGTGTCCAGAGCGCGAAGAGAACGCTCCAGCTGGGCGACCGACCTCATCGGAAGACCACTCCTCAGTGCGGTCGTCGAGGCCGTGGAAGCGGTGCCCGAACTTGGTGTCCACCACCCAGTCCTGACGGTTGCGGGCGATCGCCCTGCCGACGAATTCCTCGGACAAGTGGTCGCCGTAGCACTCGGCGGTGTCGACGAGGTGGATCCCCAGGTCACGAGCGGGCCCCAGGACGGCGTCCACGTCTGGCTGGGAGAAGTACTTCCCCCACTCTCCGCCGAACTGCCACGTGCCCACGCCCACGGTGGAGACGGTCAGCCCGGTCCTGCTAAGTCGCCTGTACTTCATGGAGTGCCGCTCGCCGGTAGAAATGAGCCGGGAACGTCGAACCCGCGGACTCGACCTCTGAGTCTGCCGAAGGGCGCCATCCACTCTACGCCCAAGATCACGCTGTGTTCACGATACGCCCCGCCGCGCCAGGGAGGTGCGGAGATGACGGAACCGTCTTCGGTCTGGATCTCGAAGCCGCCAGCCCTTGCCGGACTGGCCGCTTCCTCCGATCATGCCGTCATGGACAATGAGGTACCGGGCTTTAGGGGCGAATTGCTGCGGCCCGGGGATGCAGGGTACCCCGCGGCCCGCCAAATCTGGAACGGCGCCATTGAACGCCATCCGGCCCTCATCGCCCGCTGTCTCGGCGAGGAGGACGCGGCCGCTGCGCTGGAATACGCCGAGCGCCGGAACCTGCCGCTTGCCGTCCGAGGCGGCGGCCACAACGTCTCCGGCTCGGCGCTGGCCGAGGGCGGCCTCGTCATCGACTTCTCGGCCTCAGGCAGGTGGCCCTCGAACCGGGCGGAGGGTCTGTCCGTGTCGAGCCCGGGGCACTGTGGGGTGACGTGGACGCTGTGACCCAGAAGCACGGTCTGGCCGTTCCCGGAGGGATCGTCACCCATACCGGCGTGGCAGGGCTGACCCTCGGCGGCGGATTCGGCTGGCTCAGCCGCCGATGGGGGCTCACCTCGGACAGCCTGCTCTCGGCCAGGCTCCTGCTCGCCGACGGCAGCCTGGTCAAAGCATCGGAGGATGAGAACCCGGAGCTCTTCTGGGCAGTCCAAGGCGGCGGCAATTTCGGCATCGTGACCGAGTTCTGCTTCCGCCCCCACTCCCCGGGCACCCATGTCCTGGCAGGCCCCATCCTCTTCCGTGCCGAGCAGGCGCGAGAGACCCTCGCCTTCTACCGCGTATTCATCTCCGCAGCCCCTGATGAGCTTTCGGTCTACCTGAATCTCCGCACGGCCCCAGCGGTCGACTGGGTGCCAGAGCACCTGCGCGGCACTGACGTGCTGCTGGTGATTCCGTTCTTCGTCGGAGACCGCAGAGTGGGCGAGGACCTGCTGCGCCCGCTGCGCGAATTCGGCCCGCCCGCGGCCGATCTGGTCCGCTACAAGCCCTACATCGAGCACCAGGGCATGTTCGACGCCGGCGTCCCCCATCATTGGGGCTACTACTGGAAATCCCACTACCTGCCCCCTCTCACCGACGCCGCCGTCGAGGCCCTGCTCGAACATTCCTGGGCCAAGGCCTCCCCTGCCTCCTACACGCTGCTGTTCCACCTGGGCGGTGCCATCGCCTCGCGCCCCGAAGGCAGTTCCGCAGCCAGCGGACGAGACGCGGCGCACGCGATCAACATCAACGCCGCATGGCCGACCGGCGGCCCCTACCATCCGGACATCGAATGGTGCAGGGGCTACTTCGCGGCGATGGAGCCACACGCCACGGGAGGGGTCTACGTGAACTTCCTCCACAACGACGAAGGAGAAGCCCGTATCCGCGCAGCCTACGGCGCCCGCTACGACCGCCTCGCCCGGATCTAGGCCCACTACGACCCCGACAATCTCTTCCGCTCCAACCAGAACATCAAGCCCTCCCCCGCTGGGCAGAGATAGCCGCCGGTCCGATGCCGAGGGGACCGGGCACGCCACGGGCCCATGACTCGGGCCTTGAGCCTGCCCACATCAGACGTGCCATCGGCGTCGGCCGAGCCACGGTGAGTGTTATCAGGCGTTCAGCCGCAGCTGACGCCTTCTCGATGCCTTGCGGACAGCAGAAGCCAATTCAGTCCAGGCCTCGCCCGACGGCCGGTGGGCCCCGATCACCGCGGCCTTACTTTCTCCATCGTCGAACAAGAGGACCGAGGGGATCGATGTGATGCCGAAATCGGCCGACGTCTCGGGGTTCTCGTTGACGACCACCACCGTTCCCGCGTTCTCCTCCGCCAGTTCCTCAAGCTCTGGAGAAAGCAGGCGGCAAGGCTGCACCAATCGGCCCAGAAATCCACGATCACCGGCGTGCTCGAACCAGTACCTCGGCGTCGAAGGATGCATCGGTCACTGCCTCCGTTCCCATGACTGAGCGCTCCTCCACAGTGCTTTCTCACTACACCCCTTTTGGCGAACCCGAATCAGATCGAAGATGTCCCAGCGGCCTTGCGGACTTGACCCCATTGAGGGGTTTTTGAGGTTCTCCGCAAATCGTGGACGGTTGCTCAGGCGGCGTCTGCCGTCCGAGTGGTGGCCCGGCGGCCTGTTTCGGATTGGACCGGGGTCTGGTAGCCCAGCGCCGAGTGCAGGCGCCGCCGGTTGTACACGGCCTTGATCCATGTCCCGACGGCGGTGAGTGCCTCGGCGCGGGTGGCCCATCTGCGGCGGCTGTAGATCTCGGCCTTGAGCGTAGGCCCGGAGGACTCCTGCATCGCGTTGTCCCAGCACACCCCGGTCCGGCCCACGGACTGGGCGAGTCCGAGGTCCTGGCATGCCCGGTGCATCTGCTCCGAGGTGAACTGGGTACCGCGGTCGGCGTGGAACACGACCCCGGCCGGGACGCGCCCGCGCAGAGTGTGGGCCGTGCGCAGCGCGCACACGGTCAGGGCCGTGTTCTGCACGGTGTCCATCGCCTAGGCCGATCACGCGCCCGGAGCACCCGTCCCGCACGGCGCAGAGGTAGAGCCAGCCCTGCCCCGTGGGCAGGTAGGTGATACCCGCCGTCCAGACCGCGTCCAGCGCCCCGGTGTCCCACTTGCGCCCGAGGCGGTCCGGGATCCGGTGCACCGGGGCCGTGCCGGCGGCCTTGGCGGGGCGGAACCGGCGCGGGGAGACGCCCTCGAGGCCTTGGCGCCGCATCGAGGCCGCCACGGGCTTCACATCGGCACAGATCCCGTCCCGGGCCAGCGCGGCCCGGATGCGCGGAGCGCCGGAGACCCCGTCCGAGGCCGTATGCGCCTGCCGTACAGCGGCGTCCAGGGCCCGACGCCGCGCCGCGGCCGGCGTCGGGACCCGTTGTGTGCGCTTGGTCCAGGCATTGAACCCCGAGCGGGAGACGCCCAGCAGCGCGGCCATCCGGCAGATCGGGTAGTTGGCCTTCTCCACGCGCATCAGTTCGAAGCATTCCCGTTCGGATGCCTGGAGGCGAAGAAGGCCGCGGCTTTTCCCAGGAACTCGTTGTCCATCCGCAGCCTGGCGTTCTCCCGCCGCAGCCGCTCCAGCTCGGCCTTCTCGTCCACCACCGCCGCGGGTGGCCGGGTCCTGCCGCGCCCGCTCGCCCTTCACCCACCGGCCCAGCAGCGCCTCCCCGACGCCGCGCTCCCGGGCGACCTGCGCGATCGGCCGGCCCGTGTCGATCACCAGCCGCGCCGCCTCACGCCGACACTCCGGCGTGAACGACCTCGTCGACCTGCCCAGAAGAACACCTTCCCGCAGGACCATCGGATCCCGCTAACTCAGGTGTCCACGGCGAGAGGCTAACCTCATTTTTCAAACCTGATGCTTAGGCCGCGTCCGGGACAGGCCATCCAGAGGACGCGGTGCGAACCCGCCGCCAAACAGAGCTGGGGTTGGGGTCTGTATTGCCACTGTTCGGGCAAGGTGCCGGTCGCAACCTGTCGAGCCCACGGGAGGCCGGGAATGCCCTGCGGGGCGGCTCCGGCTCCGGAGCCGTGCCCCCGGCTCACTTACCTCGCGGCATCCGATTCATCATCGTCTTGATCAGAGGCTCTGGATGCGCTCCTCACGGTCCGATGTACGCCCACGCACGGCGAGACGCTCGGCTTCGGCCTGCTGGGCCGTGTGGGCTGCGGCCTTCTGCGCCTCAGCTGCACGGGTGCGCTCGATGCGGACGACGGCGTCGCGAGGCATCAACGACCTCAGTGATTCGGCCTCAGTTCGCGCGTCTTGGGCGGCCTTTGTCCAACGCCGGATTTCGCGGCCGGGGTTGGCGCCTTCGTACCGCCCGGCTGCTCGGCGAACGTGCTCGATGCCGAATACGCGGGCCACCGCGGCCAGCCTGTCCTCCCTGAGAGATGGCGTCGGGCGGTGTGTGCCCGACGCGGCCAAGAGGCCGGCGACGTGGCCCCATTGTGCGGCCGCGCGCTCGGCGGCCTCGGCGCGGGCGCTGAGCGCGGCGATTTCGTCTCGTACCCGCTTTGCTGGGCCGCTGTCGGTGAGCCCGCGGATGGCTACCCCTGCGCGGTCGGTGGCGAAGGTGAGGCCCCGGTCGGCGCGGTCGCGTTCCATCGCGGCGGTGAACTGTTCCCGGGCATGGTCGGGGTTCTCGGCGATGACGTGCAGCCGGTTCGCCTGGCGGCCGCGGGTCATGCCGACATATACGGCCGCCGCGCTGGTCTGGTGGGTGAGCAGCGTGTGCGACGCCGTTGCGGTCGTGCCCTGGACGCCGTAGGCGGTCGCCGCATAGGCAAGGTGCGCGTACTCCGCCACGTAGTCGGCTGGGAGGTGAACGCTGGTCTCGTGCCTTCGGCCTGTGCCGGTCTCGCGCACCCACAGCGATCCGTCGGCGTCGACCTGCTGCACAGTCCAGTTCTGCCGGTTGGCGACGCCGAGGCCGGTGTCGTTGCGTCGGGTCTGGATCAGGTCTCCGGCGCCGATGCTCAGGCCGTCGCTGCCCGTGACTGTTCGGGCGTCGTCGACGACGCCGCGTTTGATTCGGCGGGCGCGGATGCGCTCGTTGAGGGCAGTGGCTTCCTCGAGGGTCACGACGGTGATCGCGTCGCCGTCGCGGGCGGTGCCGGCGATGTGCGTCTGGGCGTCGTCCTCGCTCGCGTGGATCCGGACGAGACCGAGTACGGTGAGCTGATCGAACACCTCGCCGGGACCGCGGCCGTCGCGCATCGCGAGCGTGAGGTCGGTGTAGGCGGGATCGGTGAAGCGGTGCACGCTGGTCATCTGCCAGACGCGGCCGCGGATCTGGGCTGCCATGTCGAGCACTCCCCCGCGGCCGACTGCGGGCAGCTGCGCGCGGTCGCCGACCAGCGCGACGCTCGCTCCCGACTCCGCGGCGAGGGTAAACAGGGCGAGCGCGGTGTCCTGGTCGAGCATCCCGGCCTCGTCGACGACGATCCGCTCGCCCCGGCCGATCCGTGCTTCGGTGGGCGGGCCGTCGTAGCTGCGTCCGGTCTCGGGGTCGATCGCCCCGCGGGCGAGGCGGGTCCAGACGCCGTCGCCGTTCCACCGCCAGCCGTGCGCGTGCACGAGGGCCGCAACCGAGTCCGCGGGCACGCCGAGTTCCTCGGCCGCGACGCGCGCGGCCTTCCTCGTCGGGGCAACGACGCGCACCCGGCGCCCTTCGCGTTCGGAGGCGGCGATCGCGGCGGCGAGCATCGTCGTCTTCCCCGCACCGGCGGCTCCCTCGACGACGACGAGCGGATCCGGCGACGCAACGGCCGCGGCCGCCTCGCGCTGGTCCGGATCGAGGCCATCGGCCTCGGCGAGGCCACCGAGATCGGGGCGCTCGGGCCCGGCATCTGCGACACGGGCGGTCAGGAGGTCGCGAAGCCTCGTCTGGGCCTCGATCACGCGCACGCTCGTGAGGTGCGCGACGTGCTCCGGTGCGGGTGCGCCGGGCGGCAGGAGCGAGAAGCAGTCCTCCAACGCGAGCCGGGACGCGAGCCCGACGAACTCCCGCAGCTCCTCGCCGGTTGCGCGCACACCGTACTCGGTCACCAGGACGGTGACGTGCTCGGTGACCGTGTGCGTGGTCCACGCTGAGGCGCGGGCGGCACACCGGTCGAGGGCGCGGGATGCGATCTCCTCGATCGAGAGGTCCTCGAGCGCAACCACCGCAGGCGGTGCCGGTCGCTTCAGGGTTGCGGGGTCGTATCCGGCATGCCGGAGCCCGGCGATCCACGCGGCCTCCTCAGCGAGGCTGGTCGGCTTCTTCGCGGGCCGCTCGTACGCCCACGCCTTCGCCTGCAACCGCGCGGTGACCACCGGTCCCGGTGTCTCACCGGGGTGCACGGCCTCCCATTCGGCGCTCAGGCGGTCAAGGTTCCGCTCGACCTGGACGGCCCGCTTGCTCATCGCCGCATTGAACGGGTGCAGCTCGGCGACCTCCCCGGTGACGGGATCCAGCGTCAGCGCGTGCCGGTCGAGCACCTCGGCAAGCGCGGGATGAGCGGCGATGACGGCAGTGCCGAGCGCGCGGATTGCGCCCTGCTGGGCGAACAGTGCCGCCGTGTCGAGCGCGCGCCAGGCGCCGGCCGCACGCACGCGCGTGCCGATCTGGAGGTGGATGTGCCGATGTGGGTCCCCGGCGCGGCTCGTGCGGTGGGTGACGGCGACAGTGTGCAGTTCCTCGGCCGGCACGACCTCCTGCGCGCCGCGCGGCCCGACCCGTGTCACCGAATGCCTGGCGAGCCAGCGGCGGATCTCGGCGGCGGCATCCTGCTGTGCGGCGTCGAGCGCGGCTGACACCTCGGGATGCAGGGCCGCGGCGATGGAGAGGGACTTCGGTGCGTTGACCACCATCTCTGCGAAGCGCGGCGATCCCAGACGGCCCTCGCCCGCCCGCCGTGGGACACCCAGCTGTTCCCCGGTGATCGGGTGCTCCCAGTCGACCCATCCGGCGTACGCGCCCGGGGCGAGGTCTCGGTTCGCAGTGGCCTCGCCGTCGCGGTCGAGCTGGACGAACTCGGCAACGCTTCCGGCTCCGAGGTAGTAGTCATCGGCGCGCGAGCGATCGGATTCGACGTACCGGCGCGCGTCCGCGCCGTCCCCGCGGAACAATGTCACGCCGCCCCTCACGCCCGCCTCCCTCACCTCTGTGAGAGACAGGTGCGCAGCGCCTACCAGCGGTAGCATGCGTCCATTCAGAAGAGCCTTGTCAGGAACGGGGAAGCCCGTTCGGCAGGCAATAGACGTCAGCACAGGGCGCTCACGACGACGTCCGTGATGATCTCTTGTGCAGATCCTGGCGCTCCGCGGGTGTTTCAGATGAAGCACGTTGCGTGCATCTTCATCGGCGCGGGTCCTACGTGCGTAGTTATCGTCAGCGATCTCAACGCACACCCTCACTCAAGAGACGACTTCGATGAGTTTCACCCCAGTTGCGAGACGTTCCGCTGCGATAGTTCCAGGAGCAGGGCTCTCCTTGGGAATGATGTATCCCTGAATCAGTCCTTGCCCGGTCTTGCTCACATCCAGGGTTCCCCGATCGCCTGGCTTGCTCCCAAATCTCGCCATATCCTGATTAGCTTCCTCGATATCGGGTGGGTCGAATTTCAGTGCAGGAGTTCGGGCAGATAAGCATGCGCATAATACTGGAGAGGCCGGTGGAGGATCCCGGAAATACGCCCAATCCGCGTACACTTCCACACGACGTATATCCGTCGAGGCCCTCCGCGCCAGAGAAATCGCTTCAGTGCGCGGGCAAGCCCACTAGTAATACTCGCGGATGTAGCTCAGCGCTTTCTCGAAGACGTCGTTGTCACGAATCTTGAACTGGACGTAGAGAGTCTTGCGGAGGGCTTGGCGGACTTCTTGGTCGCCCTGGATGGTGGCCTGCCAGCCCTCAAAACGCACCGCACGGACGACTTCGTCGATGCGGTTGACGATGTTCTCGACGATGATCGGGGTTTCCTCGGTCTTGACCGCCTGGAACAGCTCTGTGAGAGCGGCTTTCCCCTGCTCCTCACGAGGGATTTCATTAACGGCCTTCTCGGCTACGACCGTGTCGCGCGCAAGTTCCAGCAGCTCCCGGAGGAAGTCGAGGCTCGACTGCTGGATGTCGGCGTACTTCTCGCGTAGAGCGTTGAGGCGCTGGCCGAGCTGGATGAAGACCGGGTTGTTTAGGTGCCGGGCGATGCGCGCCGTGATCTGTTTCTCGATCTCTTCCGGCGGGATGTCCGTGCGCTTGCCCAGCATAAGGTCCTCGATGGTCTGGGCATCGAGGACGATCGTCTCAGCGCCCTCCGGCAGCTCGACTTGGACGTGCTCGTTGATCAGATCGATCGTCTTGGCGCCGAGCGCGTGCCAGACCAGGCGTCCGGTTATGTCAGAGGGACGGACGGATTCGTAGACGTCGGTCAGCCAGTGGTAATCATCGCGATACGAGGCAAGCATCGGGTCCGGGCTGAGTGCCTCCCACAGTTGAGAGACAACGCTGTATGCTAGGCCGAACGCGTCCTTCGTCGCGTCGTCGGCAATTGCCGACTGGGCTTGGACCAGGCCCTCGTACCCGCCCACCGTCCGGTCGACGCCGGGGAAGAACGACAGAGCCACGTTGATGGCGGGCTCAAGCTCCTTCTTGAGCTCCTCGATGTTGGAGATAACTCGCTGCACGGACTTTTCGTCGAACGCCAGCGACTTCGCCACGTCGTCGAAGATTCCGAGGTAATCCACCACCAGTCCATGCGTCTTGTTAGGTGGGTAGACCCGGTTGGTGCGAGTGATCGCCTGCAGGAGAGTGTGCTCCGTGAGCGGCTTGTCGAGGTACTGGCAGTAGAGGATCGGTGCATCGAACCCGGTGAGGAGCTTGGCGGTGACGATGATGATCTTCAGCGGATCCGCAGGGTCGTTGAACCGCGTGAGGACCTGCTCCAGATCCTCCGCGCCTGGGGTCCACTTCACCCAGTCTGGCGAGTCGCCTCTGGTCTTCGACATGACGATCGTCGAAGCCTCCGGTCCCAGATGCTTGTCGAGCTCGGCCTTGTACGCCACACATGAGGCCTTGTCGTAGGCGACGACCTGTGCCTTGAAGCCCTCGGGCTCGACCTTGGCGCGGAAGTGTTCGGCGATATCAGCGGCGATCTTCGCGATTCGCGACGGCGTCTTGATCAGGACCTCGATCGAAGCCGCCTTCCTCGAAAGCGTGATCTTGTCGGCATCGGAGAGGCCACGGTCGGCAGCAAGCTCTTCGAAGGCGGCATCGATCCCGTCCTGATCGATGTGGATCTCGGACAGGCGCGGTTCGAAATGCAGAGGGAGGGTTGCGCCGTCACGGATCGATTCGCCGAAGGAGTACCGCGAAAGGTAGCCGCCCTCGTCCTGAGGCGACCCGAACCACATGAAGGTATTGCGGTCACGTCGGTTGATCGGTGTGCCGGTCAAGCCGAAGAGGAATGCGTTGGGCAGCGCTTCGCGCATCTTCTGCCCGTAGTCACCCTCCTGGGAGCGGTGGGCTTCGTCGACCATCACAATGATGTTTCCACGGGCGTCCAGCACCCCTGGGGCCTCACCGAATTTGTGGATCGTTGTGATGATGATCTTCCGCGCCCCCTGGCTCAGGAGCGCCTGAAGCTGGGCTCGCGAGTCCGTCGATACCAGGCCGGGGACATCGGAGGCGTTGAAGGTGCCGGTGATCTGCGCATCGAGATCGATGCGGTCCACGACGATCAGGATCGTCGGGTTGGTCAACTCGGCCATGGCTCGGAGCTTGAGGGCAGTGAAGACCATGAGCAGAGACTTGCCTGAGCCCTGGAAGTGCCAGATCAGGCCCTGCTTGACTTCGCCGAGCAGCACGCGCTCGACGATCAGGTTGGTCGCCTTGAACTGCTGGAACCGGGCAATGATCTTGATCTTCCGGTGCTTCTTGTCCGTTGCGTAGACCGTGAAGAACCGCAGGAAGTCCAGCACGGCGCGGGGCGTGAGGACGCCCTGGACCGCCTCCTGGACAGCGGTGAGCCCGATCTTAGCCGGCGCGTCCTCGTCGGTGGGCTCTTCGCGCCAAGGTCCCCACAGCTCGATTGGCATGCCGACCGTGCCGTACCGGAAGTCCTTGCCCTCTGTAGCGAACGAGAACACGTTCGGAACGAAGAACTGTGGAACGCTCTGCTCATAGTCGTCATGAATCTGCGCAGCCCCGTCGATCCACGTGTACGCCGGCCGGGTGGGCGACTTTGCCTCCCCCACAACCAGCGGGAACCCGTTGCACCATAACACCAGATCGAACCGCTTCTCGACTCGGCCCTGTCTGAACGCAACTTCCGTCGAAATCACCCAGCGGTTCGACGAATCATCATCAAGGTAGTCAAAGTCGACCAGACAGACTGTCGTGTGTTCCCCGTTCGGCCCGAACGGCATCGACTTCTGCCCGGTCAACCAACCCATGAACTCCTCGTTGGCAACGATCGGATGCGGACTCGTGCGAGCCGCGATGACGATCGCGCGCAGGTGATGGATGACCTGTTCGGCTTTGTCCGGATCTGCTGCGATCTCCGGATTCAAACGGATCAGCGCTTCCTTGACCGGTCCTTCCATCAGCACCTCATCGAGGTGTCGCGGAAGCTTGCTGCCCGCTACAAACGGGACGTCACGCGACGTCACCAAGTCCCGCACGAAGTCCCGCACCGCGTTAGCCTCACTAAAATTGGTCATCAATTGCCTCCGAAGATTTCGGCAAGGAGCGATGAACGCACCGATGCGAGGGCATTCATCTCTGCATCGATTGACTTCACCAGAGAATCCAGATGCTCGAGTCGAGCAAGGAGCGCACGCTGGTCGTCCAGTGAAACAGATGGGAAATCCATTCGTCCCAAAGACTTTCGATTGATCTTGACCATGCTCGTAGCGCTTCCGGCCGCGGTCCTTCGCATATGCGCTCGTCCATGCGCACTTGCAATCACTGCGACAGCAAACTTGGGCAACACATCGTCGATCAGCCACAGGCGCATCATCGTATCTGGAAACGTGACATCGGAGCGATCTTCCGTGTAGATCCCGACCCGGCCGACCGCTTCGATGGTGTTAGCTCGAGAAACAAGTAGGTCACCGGTTCGAAGGGTCGCAGTTCGTGATTGTGCTGAATCCGGGATGTTCTTCAGATTGCCGGGTCGGTATCCCTCAGGGCCGAGAGCCGCCAACGACAGGACATAACGCCCAGTATCCTCGGCGACCGGCGCCGACGACCAGCCACTCTCCGGCGATCGAGACCAGACAACGGAGAACGAGACCGTCCTATCAGCGACCATTGCCTGAATCCGATCATCCAGCCAGATGTCCCGAGCTTTCAGCGCAGCATTGCGGAGCGAGGTTTGCGCTCCAGACGCGGCTTCCACAGCCCAGACGAGGTCAGCAATGCGTTTTTGGTCGTCGAGGGGCGGCAGGTCGAACTCGAACTTAGAAAGGTCTCGCCAGTTCGTGCGAGGTGACAATGAGCCCGCAGAGGTTCCGAGAGCATGGTCGAAGAACTCGTTCGAATGTGTGAGAAGCGGCAGGAATTCGGGCAGCATCTGGGTCTTGTCTGTCTCAAAGGTGAGGATGTCGCCGGAACAGATGGCGTCGAACTCGGCATACGCCACCTTGCGCTGGTACGCTCTGCGCTTGCCGAAAAGCGTCTGGCCGGGCTTCACGCGGCGGGTGAAAGTCGTGCCCATATCGAGGGAGCCCCATCGTTGGATCTTGAGCTCCCCGGGGTCCATATGCTCCATGGCAATCACCCGGTCGATGCCCGCAGTTTCCGGGGCGCGAACGGTGAGGTTGACATTGTTGACCACGTCACCCAAAGCCACTCGTTTCCAAGTCGATTTGTCGAGGTTCAGGCTCACGCTGACACCTCCGCACGAAGCAAGCTCAGAACAGCGGCAGTGGTGGCGTCTGCGGCGACGGCCGCGGCGCGCCAGTCGGCGAGAGCGTCAAGGAAATCGATCTGCTCGCTGGCGTCCGCGGCCTTGGCGCCAGCGACATAGAGCGGGATAGCCAGGCTGTATCCCTTCTGGGCGATCTGGTCGAGGGTCGCGACGGCCGCGAACTGGTGAGCGTCTGCGAATCCCCGGTAGGCGTTGAGGATCTTCATCTGGTGGTTCTCACGCAGGAACGATTGGGCCTGTTCGCGGGCAACGTCGTTGATGGCGTTGATGAAGAGCACCTTGCCTTTGTGTTCGGCGGGCTTGCTGGTGCGGAGGGTGATGACGACGGCCTCCATGGGCGAGTTGTAGAAGAGTCCCGCGCCTAGGCCGAGGACGCACTCGATCAGGTCCGACTTCACGAGGGCCTCGCGCAATTCGGCTTCCTCGCGCCGGAAGAGGATGCCGTGGGGAAAGAGGACCGCGGCTCGGCCAGTCTTGGGATCGAGGCTCTTGGCGATGTGCTGGAAGAAGGCGTAGTCCGCCCGGCCCTGTGGTGGGACGCCCCATGTGTTCCGGCCATAGGGGTCTTTGGCAAATGCGGCGCGGTTCCACGACCTGATGGAGTAGGGCGGGTTCGCGAGTACGACGTCGAAGGTCTGCAGATGCCCGTCCGTATCATGGAAGGCTGGCTGGGCGAGGGTGTCACCATGGGCAATGTGTCCGTCAGTGACGCCGTGGAGGAAGAGGTTCATCCGTGCGATGGCGGAGGTCCCGTAGTTGAGTTCTTGGCCATAGAGGCGCAAGTTCCGCCACTCCTTGCCCTGCCGTTTGACCTCGGCGGCGGTGGAGATGAGCATGCCGCCGGTCCCGCAGGTCGGGTCGTACACGGACTCGCCGGGTTGCGGCTGCAGCATGAGGGTCATCAGGTGTACAAGCGTGCGGTTCGTATAGAACTCCTGTGCTGTGTGACCGGAATCGTCGGCGAACTTCTTGATGAGGTACTCGTAGCCGTTGCCGAGCTCGTCCTCGGGCAGGTTTGCGATCGACAGCGTTTCGGTCGAGAAGTGCTCGATCAATTCGGACAGTGTGGAGTCAGGGAGCAGGTTCTTGTTCCCCCAGTCGCCTTCCCCGAATACGCCCGGAAGGGTGTCGGGATTCGCCTTCTCGATGGCTCGCATGGCTTTGAGGATCGTGGCGCCGATGTCCTTGGTGACGGCTCGGATGTCATCCCAGCTGGCGCCGTCCGGTATGGCGAACCTGTGGTTCTCAGGCAGGTCGGCCAGCGCCTCGTCGCCGTAGATCGCCATGGCAGCGGAGTGTTCTTCCTCGTAGACGTCGGAGATCCGCTTCAGGAAGACGAGCGGAAAGATGTACTGCTTGTAGTCTCCAGCATCGATGAGACCGCGCAGGACAACAGCAGCGCCCCATAAGTAGGACTCCAGC
Source organism: Sinomonas sp. ASV486 (assembly GCF_030908215.1). Lineage (GTDB taxonomy): Bacteria > Actinomycetota > Actinomycetes > Actinomycetales > Micrococcaceae > Sinomonas > Sinomonas puerhi. The sequence goes on from NZ_JAVFJK010000003.1 coordinate 347,691, forward strand.
TCACGCTGGGTAATTCGGGTCGAGTTCATGCCGACACCCCTTCAAGTGAAAAAGAATCCAGTCCCCACTTGCCCAACTCGACCTCCAAGGCAGAGCGCGTCTTCGCAGCTTCGATGTGAGAGCTTTCGAGGTTCGCCAAGGCGCTGGCCAGAGTGACCTTCTCGCCCGTATCGGCGGGTGCGACGTAGAGCGGGATGTTGAGGTTGTAGTCGTTGCCTGCAATCTCGTTCAGATCGACGACTCGGGCAAGCCCGTCGATATCTTTGAACAGCTCGTACGCGTCGAGGATCGCTTCGGCATGCTCCGGCTCGAGGGTGTTCTGGTTGCGGCCACGCTTGCACAAGTGCTCGCCGTTGATGAAGAGCACTTTGCCTTTTTCGTTGGGCTGCTTCTGCAGACGAAGGATCAGGACACATGCTGCCAGGCCTGTGCCGTAGAACAGGTTGGGCGCCAGTCCGATCACAGCATCGACGACGTCGGATTTGAGGATGTGGGTCCGGATCCTCGCCTCCGCACCTTGCCGGAACAGGGCGCCCTGCGGCATGACTACAGCTACCCGGCCGGTCGTGGGTTGGGCTGAGGTGAGCATGTGCTGCACCCATGCCCAATCGGCATACCCCTTCGGCGGCACACCGCCGAGTGCGCTGCGGCCCCACTTATCGGTGGCCCAACCGGACTCGCCCCAGTTCTTCAGGGAGAACGGCGGATTTGCGACGACGCAGTCGAATTGGGCCAGCCGGTTGCCGGTGTAGAAAGCCGGGCTGCGCAGGGTGTCCTCGCGGATGATCTTGAAGTCCTCCACGCCATGCAGCAGCAGGTTCATCCGAGCGATCGCCGAGGTGGCCAGGACCTTCTCCTGCCCGTACAGCTTGCCCCATAGAGTCTTTGGGCTGCCTCCGTCGGCCTTTACGTGCTCAATGACTTCGATCAGCATCCCGCCCGTTCCACAGGCGGGGTCGTACACGCTCTCGCCTTCGACCGGGTTGAGGATGTTGATGAGCAGACGGACCACCGAGCGGGGTGTGTAGTATTCACCGGCCTTCTTGTTCGACTGGTCGGCGAACCGTTTGATCAGGTACTCGTAGGCGTTGCCGAAGACATCGGGGGCGACCGCCGCGTTCGAGAGCGTCTTCGTCGAGAAGTGCTCTATCAGGTTTGCGAGCTTGCGGTCGGGCAGCTTGTCCTTGTTGGTCCAACTCGCGTTGCCGAAGATCCCGTACAGGGTTTCGGGGTTCGCCTTCTCGATCTCTCGGAACGCGGTCTGCAAGGCCGTACCGATGTTCTCAGCCCGGTTGCGGATGTTCTCCCAGAGGTGGCCTTCGGGGATCGTGAAGCGATGGTTCTCGGCGAACGATGCGTACTCGTGGTCGCCGCCGGACTCCTCCAGGGCCTGGGCGAACTCTTCCATGTACACGTCGCTGATCCGCTTGAAGAAAATCAACGGGAAGATGTACGCCTTGAAGTCGGCCTGGTCGATGCTGCCGCGCAGCAGGTCAGCCGCCTTGGCCAGATAGTTCTCCAGCTCCGACAGCGACAGCGGCTGGACCCCCAACAGGAAGCTGCCGGCGTACGCCCGCGCCTCGTCCTCAGTCATCTTTCCCCCTGCCTTAGGCGCCTCTCCGTCGTGCCGAGAGCACGTCGAGGTAAACACAACATAGATTCACACCGATTCTTCCAGTTCTGCCTTCCAAGTGGGCGCAACCCCTCAAGCAAGGGTGATCGTGCCCGCTGCAATGGCTTCCACGAGCGCATCACGTGTTTCGGCTGCAGCTCTTAGGACCGCGCCGGCTGCGGCCTGGAGGCGACGGACTTCGGCGATACTCTCCAGCACCCTGTCCTGTTCCGCGAGAGGCAGAAGTGGGATCTTCAGGTCTTGAAGCCGGACACGCTGGATGGCGGCGCCGACTGCCTGCGATTTATTGGCGGCGGTCATGATGAATTCGGCTAGGTATTCCGGTCGGACGACTTCGCCCGTGACGCGCAGCAGTTGATAGCTGGGGCTCAGCAGGACGCGGCCGCCTTCGCTGTCCACCCTCGCTGCGAGGCCACCAGTGTTCTGGACAAGGACGTCCCCCGGCTGCGTCATGACTGGCGTGTGTTCAAGGAGGCCGAGGTTGATGCGGCGGGATTCCATCTCGTTCCGACAGATCCACGCCCCAGTAACTACGGGAGCGCCCTCTACGCCATAGTCACTCTCCCGGACACGATCAGTGGTCTTGAGCACGGTGACGCTGGCGGCCTTGACGAGGTCGGCGATACCGACCAGTCGGTGTTCCTGGCCTCCCTTTATCAGGGAATCAGGGCGCAGCTTCTGAGGAGGCTTGATCTCCTTCGTAGTGCGTAGCAGCGCCTCGACGTGTGTGCGTACTTCGTCGATATCGGACGCTCCGTGGGATGAGGAGACCCAGCGCTTCGGGGTGAGGTTCGCCCCTTCTCCGATGAGCTCTGAAAGGCTGACTGCTCCGGACGGTAGACTCGAAGGCACCTTGCGATGGTCGCGCCAGCCCTGCAGGGCCCCAGCGACGATGTCCACATCGATGTCTTTAATCTGGCTGTGGTCGATCAGCAGCACGCTCTCCGGATCGCTGGTTTCCCCCGGCCGGGCCAGCACCCATAGGTTCAGCGAGATCTGCGTATGGGAGGCCAGGCCACCGGGAAGGGCAACTATGGCTTCGACGGTGCGGTTCTGCAGCAACGCGGCACGGATCTTGCCGGCGCTTCCAGCTTCGAAGGCGCTGCCCGCGGGCTGAATGACAATGGCGCGTCCACCTTCGCCGAGATACCACAGGGCGATCTGAAGCCAAGCGGTGTCGATGCGCGACTTTGGGGGGGAACCATATGGCAGGCGAGGATTGAGGTAGAGGCGCTCGGGCTGGTGATAGGAGAGCCCATAAGGAGGGTCCATAACGACCACTTGCGCCAAGCCACGCTCGAAATAGTCCGTCTCGAAGACATCGCCCACGCGCATTGTGACGTTATCGCGGCCTATTACCAAAGCCCGTTGGTTGGCTTGGACACAGGCGGCTAAGTTGACGTCCTGTCCGGTCAGGGCCGTTCGCTCCTCACCCTGGGCGCCAACGGCCAGTAACATTCGCCCTGAGCCTGCCACAGGGTCATGAACGGGACCAGGAATGCTCCTGGCGACGGCCGCCACAAGATCCACCAGGACTGCACTGGTGGCGAATTCGTCGTAGCCCCGTAGCGATGAGTTGGTAAGGCGATCGCGGAAGGCAACGAAGATCGTACCGATACTGGCTGCATCGAAGCTGCTGAGGGCCGCCATGACCCGGTGCAGGAGTTCCGGCCGCCGCGCCGCCTCAATGAGGAGTCTGCGCGCTAGTTGACTGCCGGCGAAGGTCTCGAAGAGCGGGAGCCGTTCCGGATGCGAGTCCTCGTAGGCCTGCATGCCATGCTCAATCCTGGGAAAGAGGTCATGAGCTACTGAGGCGTCGCGAAGGTACGGCCACCAGGTCTCGGACGGCAGAGTGTTGTCGAAGCCTGCGGAATCGGGATCGGACACATACCGCCAGACCAGGAGCGCACTGACCAGCTCTCCGCTTTCCTCTGGGCCGCCGAGTCCGCGCAGGCTGTCCATCGCGTTCCACAGTGTCCGATCGGCTGACAGGTCTCCGACCTCCTTGCCATTGGCCTTGAGCCAGGCGCGGACCGCGGCAGTGTCAAAGCGGGGGCTGGAAGGACTGCCGCCCGCCGGCTTGGGGAAGTCAGTATGGCGCTGGCGCCAGTTGCTGACGGTGGAACGTCCGACACCAGCCAGCACGGCGATGTCGCTGGCCGAGATCGTGGGCTTGCTTGCCGGCGTGCTCATACTGCGTCCTTTGTCTCTGTGAACAGGGCGATGACGTTGGAGGGGATGGAGGGTCCGAGTCGGACGAGGTCGCGTCCTGCGGCCAGCCTCATTTGCTCAGAGAATCCCCTGTCCGGCGATATCACAACGACGCGAATCCCTGCGGCCTTCAAAGCCGCAACGGCGTAGGCGAAAGCATGATCTCCGGAGGCCAACACCACCTGGTCGTAGTGGGCGGCGACCCACAGGATGTCCTCGATGACCTCGAGCAGTGCAGTGTCAGCCCCGTCCTTCCCGCTGCGGGCAAGACGCTGGGCGGAACCTGTCCAGCCGAAGTAGGCGGCTGGCGCGTTGTGGTGGCTGACGGCGATTACAGTGTGGTCGCCGTGCCCGGGCTCCACGGCCGCATGGATTCGAGTTCGGATCCTGGCTACATCTCCGGCACTTGGCTCGCAGGTGCAGGCCATGTTCTCGAGGTCGACCACATACAGGGTCCGACCGCGCAGCCCGCGGACCTTGGTAGCCCTCGACGGGCTGTACTGCCGATCCATAAGGATTGTCCGATCCGTGAAGGAGCCCCTACAAGGAAAGACAATACACATCGATCCACGTGATGTCAAAGCGGGAAGTCAGTTCACAACTGTAGAGGTTGTTCCGATCGGTTTGCACACATCGAATTTGCTGCGGACGGATGGTAGTTCTGGGAGCCTCAGCATCGACCAGGTCGAATCATGTAGCCCCCCCCCGCCAAGAGTGCGATGTCCAGGCAGTCGAGGACCCCCGGCGAAAACACCCGTCGGCACCGGTCTCGACGCCCCGAAGCCCAAGGGAGCGCCCGGTCGTGACGGCTCGGGAGGTCTCGGCAATTAGCCGGCGAGCCGAGGCGTCACGCGCCAAGGGGCGGGCATGTCGGCGGCAGTGCACCAAGCTGGGAGGTGACTCACCAATGAGGACAACGAGCTGCAAACGGAAGCACCGATATGGGTTCAGCCTGCCGGGACAGCCGGCCAGCCACAGCACGTACATACGTCGCGTGCATCTGCACCAGACCTCGTCGTGCGGAGGCCTCACGGATCATCGGCCCAGCGGATAACCCCCAGGTCACACGGTGGGGCCACCGTGGCCCCACCGTCAAAGGCGAATGGGAGGACCGGGAACAGGCCGCGTCAGGACAACGGCCCGAAACACTCGTACATGGGCCCTGGAACGTATCAGCGAACTGCAGCGCCTCGCCGAGGCTCCCAGCCAACCCGCTGCGCTCCGAGACGGTGCGATCGCGGAACTGGTGGGGATCGATGCGTCGGGAGCGCGCTGGGCAGGATGCCGGCCCGGGTGCGCGCATCCGAGGCGGAGACCACCAACCCGCCTGGAACATCTCGCCGCCGAGGCACTCGCCCGCGTCCACGCCGTACAGAAACGCGGCAGCCACCCCCGCCCTGCACGGATACCCGCAGCGGTGACGGTGATGGTCCGGGCGTTGGTGCTGACCCTAGGACGAGCTCGCCAAGCTTCCTGCGACGGCGGGGCGTCCCGGTTCGCCGTCGACGGGCATAAGCCGACGTCGCACGGTGCCGCCACGGTGGCGGCATCGTCAACGCCAATCAGATGACGACGAAGCCCGCTCCCAGTTTCCCACGCAGGTGCGCGGAAGATGGTCGGAGCCTCCATCGTCGGCGTCACGCTCGGCTGGGCCTTGAGCCCCGAGGACGTGCACGAGCTGACCGTCCCCATTGGTGAAGAGGCCATCACCTGCTCCACCATGATGAGAGATATGGCACCGCTCAGCACAGCGTCTCCCGTCCCACGAGTGCCCCCTCACGCCGCCCGATACGATCTTTGCCCACCCGTTGGGCATCGCTTTCGTCCATTGCACTCCGCACCACCCAGCGTCGCACGCAAGCAGGCAGCCGGGGAAGATCACGCGTCCCTCGCGAACGCACGCTCGAGCATCTCGGCGGTGGCCGGGTTCACCATCTCGTTGCGGCGGATGTAGTGCGCGATGGTGATCTTCGGGTCCGTGTGGCCGAGCAGCTCGGCGGCGAGGTCGACCCCGGCCGCGGCGCTGATCGCGGTCGCGACGGTCCGGCGGAACATGTGCGGGGTGACCCCGGTGATCCCGGCGAGGTCCATCACATGGCGGAGCTGGCGCCGGACGTTGTTTGTCGTCAGCGGCGTTCCCTCCCGGCTTGAGAACAGCAGGGCATCCAGGGACGGGTCCTTCACCTGCACCAGCCGGCGCCGCACGGCCTCGGCGGTGAACGACGGGATCGCCACGGTGCGGCGCGACTTCGCCGTCTTGGGGTGGTCCTGCCGCACGGTCGGCTCGCCACGGTGGCTGACGATCGTGCCGGCGATCCGGATCGAGGGCGGGGCCGCGGTGATGTCGACGTCCCGGCGCCGGATGGCCAGGACCTCCCCGATGCGGGCGGACGTGCCGAGCATGACCTCCACGATCGCGCCCAGCTGGCCGTCCGGCCTGGGCCCGGAGGGGGATCTGCCGGCCTCCCAGTAGGCGATCGCGGCGCGGATCGCGTTGACCTCCGCCGGGGTGAGCGCGTCCGGGGTCCTGACGGGGCGGTGCAGGCGGGCGACGTGGTCGACGGGGTTCCGCGGCAGGACCTCGTGCCGCACGGCCAGGGCGAGGGCGAGCCGCAGTACGACGCGGGCGTGCTTGGCCTTGGCGTAGGACTGCTTGGCGAGCTGCTTGAGGAACTGGTCGCATCGGGCGACGCCGATCTCCCGGAGCGTGAGCCCTGCGAAGGCGGGGAGCACGAGGGTGCGCATGTCGCGCTCGTAGAGCTGCCGGGTCGCGGTCGCGAGCCGCCCCTCGAGGTCGATGTCCTCGAGCCAGTACTCGACCAGGTCGGGGAACGGGCTGTCCGGCGCGAGTGTCCCGGTCGTCGGGGCGAGCAGGTTGCGTTCGGCGCATTTGGCCTTCAGCGCGCGGGTCGCGGCCGCGGCGCTGGCGGCGCTGGCCTGCACGAGCCGCGCGACGCCGTCCCAGTCCCGGTAGCGGGTGCGGGCCTCGACCAGGCCGCTCGGGCGGCGGCGGGTGGTGATCTCGCCGTAGGTGCCGATCGTCACGCGGGGGCGGCTCACCGGGTCACCGCCGATCCGGCTGCGGCGCTGGGTCGCGCTGCGCCTCGATCCAGGCGGTCACGTCGTCCACGGCGAACTTGAGGTGCTTGCCGAACCGGTACGCGCGCGGCCCGAGGCCGCGGGCGCGCCAGTCGTAGACCGTGGAGACCGGGACGCCGAGGTAGGCCGAGAGCTCGCGGATATCGAGCAGTGCCGGCAGGCCGGTCTGGGGCGTCGGGAGGGGTGCTGGAGTGCTCATGCCCGGCAGGTGCGCCGGGCGCCCCTTGCCATCCGGGAGGGTCCGGGAGGAACGCCGTCGGGCCGGACGAGGGGGCTGCGAGGGCACCTCGCGGGAGGGGTTTTTGATGGGTATTTGATGGCCGGTTCAAATCTCACCTACGCAGAAGCCGCGGGAACCCTTGGGTTTCCGCGGCCTCGTGGTCGGGCTGACAGGATTTGAACCTGCGACCCCTTGACCCCCAGTCAAGTGCGCTACCAAGCTGCGCTACAGCCCGAACATCGCCAGCCGTTACCGCTCTCGCGACCCGCCAAGCAACCGCTCCAGCATATAGGAAGGCCGCCGATCACGCGAATCGACAAGGCCCCGGCGAGCCTCCTCGAAGGCGGCCAGCACATCGGTTAAAGGCTTGCCAGAAGGGCCCGCGCGGAGTCGATATAGTACCCGGCAAACTCATGACCGCGGAGCGCGGACTGGATCGCAAAGCCCTGGATGATTCCCATGACGGCTGGGGCGAGCCGCCTGCCCTCGGCTGCCGCCTCAGCACGATCCAGGCCACGCGCTGAGGACAGCCACAGCGCGAGGTACGCCTCGATGTGGCCTCCGATTTCGTCGAGGATCCCCCGCCCGATCTCACTGAGCGAGTCGTTGCGCACAGCTTCTCCCCAGACCTGGACGGCGACACCGGGGAAGAACTCCGTCTCGATGAGCCCCAGCATGAGCGCAGGGATCGCCTCAGCGGGCGCCGGCATCGGGTCTTGATCGCGAAGCCGCTCAAGCGCCGTCATGCGCTCTTGGAAGACGCGGCGCCCGACGTCGACGACAAGCTCTTCCTTGCTGCGGTAGTACACGTACACGGCCCCCGCGGACAGTCCTGCCTCGGCAATGATGTCTGCCATCGAGACGTTCGAGAAGCCCTTGTGGGCCACGCACGCCAAGGCGGCACCCTGGATCCGCTCGCGCATCGCCGCGCGGTGTTCATCACTGACCTTCGGCATACCTCCACGGTACAGGATAAAAAACGAATGATCATTCTTGACTTCGAACACCTCGCAGGCACAATGGAGAACAAGCATTCTTTTTCCACCAACCCCGAGAGGCCGCACTCATGTCCACGGCAACCGCACGAGCCGACGCCGAACACCGCTCCAAGCCGGTGTCCGGGCCCCACACGCCCTGGACCCACGCCGTCCGCACCGCTGTCCTCGCGGCCGTGGCCGTGTGCGTGGTCCTGCTCGCCTTCGCCTGGCCGAGCGTCACCGCCAAGGTCCAGAACCTCCCCGTCGCGGCGGTCGGATCTGCCGAACAGATCGCCCAGATCACCTCGAAGGCGCCCGAGGGCGCGCTCAATGTCAGGACGGCCGCGAGCCGTGACGAAGCCGTTGACCTCATCCGCCACCGCGAGGTCTACGGAGCGATCGTGCTCGGCAGCGCGCCCGAGATCCTGGTCGCGAGCGCCGGCAGCCCCGTGGCATCGCAAGCGCTGACACAGATGGGCGCCCAGATGCAGTCCCAGATCCAGAGCCAGGCCATCGCCGCGCTGCAGGCCGCGCTGAAGCAGGCAGCCGCGGCCGCCCAGCAGGCAGCGGCGGGCGGGCAGGCGCCGTCGTCCGCCAAGGCCCCGCAGTCATCCCAGACCCCGCCGCAGGCGATCCCCACGGTGACCGTGACCGACGTCGTGCCCCTCTCCCCCGATGATCCGCGCGGCACAGGCCTGGCCGTAGCAGGCCTCCCGCTCGCGATGGGCGGCATGATCGGCGGCGTCCTCATCTCGCTTCTCGTCTCGGGGACGTGGCGCCGGCTCGGAGCGATCCTCGCCTACGGCGTCCTCGCGGGGCTGGGCCTGGCGGGCATCCTGCAGGGCTGGTTCCACATCCTGCAGGGGGACTTCTCGGCGAATGCCAGCGCCATCGGACTCGGGGTCGTCGCCACGGCCGCGATCATCGTGGGCCTCAACGCGCTCATCGGGCGGGCGGGCATCGCCCTCGGCGCGGTCATCACGCTCTTCGTGGGCAACCCGCTCTCGTCGCTCACCCAGCCCAAGGAGTTCCTGCCGGCGCCGTGGGGCGACCTCGGCCAGTGGCTCGTGCCCGGCGCCTCGGGCACGCTCCTGCGCGACCTCTCCTACTTCCCGGACGCGGCCACGGCCTTCCCGTGGCTCGTGCTGGCGGGGTGGGCGGTCCTCGGCGCGGTGCTCATCGCCGTCGGGCACTTCCGGAACGAGCCCGCCGTCGCCGACGTGTAGACGCCCCCACGCACGACGGCGGCGACGCACCCCGTGAGGGGAGCCTCGCCGCCGTCGCGGTCTCGACGTGGCCTGACGCCGCGCCTACTTCTTCTTCGAGCGCCGTTCGCGGACACGCATGCCGATCTCGATCGGCGTGCCCTCGAAGCCGAACGTCTCACGGAGACGGCGGGTGATGAAGCGGCGGTACCCGGGATCGAGGAAGCCCGTGGTGAAGAGCACGAACTTCGGCGGGCGGCTCTGCGCCTGGGTACCGAACAGGATGCGGGGCTGCTTGCCGCCGCGCAGGGGGTGCGGGTGCGCGGCCACGAGCTCGCCAAGGAACGCGTTGAGGCGTCCGGTCGGGATGCGCGTGTCCCAGCCGGCGAGCGCCTTCTCGAGCGCAGGCACAAGGCGGTCCTTGTGCCAGCCGGTCTTCGCCGAGATGTTCACGCGGGGCGCCCACTCGACGTGCGCGAGGTCCTTCTCGATGTCGCGCTCGAGCCAGCGGCGCCGCTCCTCGTCCATGAGGTCCCACTTGTTGAACGCGATGACGAGCGCCCGGCCGGACTCGATGGCGAGCGTCAGGATGCGCACATCCTGCTCGGAGAGCACCTCGTCCGCGCCGAGGAGCACGACGGCGACCTCCGCCTTCTCGAGCGCGGCCTGCGTGCGCAGGGAGGCGTAGTACTCGGTCCCGTGGGCCATGTGCTGGCGGCGGCGGATGCCGGCCGTGTCCACGAAGCGCCATGTCTTTCCACCGAGCTCGATGTACTCGTCAATGGGATCGCGCGTGGTACCGGCGAGCTGATTCACGACGGCGCGCTCGGACCCTGCGAGCTTGTTCAGGAGCGAGGACTTGCCCACGTTGGGCCGGCCGATGAGCGCGACGCGGCGCGGGCCACCGGTGCGCTCGACGCCCGCGATGGCCGAGAACTCGGGGAGCACCTCGAGGGCGGCGTCGAGCAGGTCCGCAACACCTCGGCCATGGAGGGCCGAGACGGGCCACGGCTGGCCGAACCCGAGGCCCCAGAGCCCCGCGGCATCGGCCTCCTGGGCGAAGTCGTCGACCTTGTTGGCAACGAGCAGCACGGGCTTCTTCGACTTGCGCAGCATCCGCATGACGCCCTCGTCCGTCGCCGTGGCGCCCACGGTCGCATCGACGACGAAAAGGACGGCATCCGCCATGCTCACCGCAATCTCGGCCTGCTCGGCGACCATCGCGTGGATGCCCTTGGCATCGCGCTCCCAGCCGCCGGTGTCCACGAGCGTGAACTTGCGGCCGTTCCACTCGGCCGGGTACGTGACCCGGTCCCGGGTGACGCCGGGGACATCCTCGACGACGGCCTCACGGCGTCCGATGATGCGGTTGACGAGCGTGGACTTGCCCACGTTCGGCCGGCCGATGATCGCGAGGACCGGATCCATCCGCGTGGGAGTGTCGGCGTCCCAGGCCTCGTCCTCGCCGGCGAGGAGACGGGCGTCTTCCTCGTCGAGGTCGTAGTCGTCGAGGCCGGCGCGCAGCGTCGCGGCGCGGTGCTCCGCCTCGGCGTCGTCCATCGCGGCGAGGTGCTCGGCGACCTGGTCCTCGCCCTCGGGGGTGTAGTCCTCGGCGCCGCCACTCCCGGCTGCCTCGAGGGAGCCTGTGTCCAGGGAATCGGTCATGGGAGTCTCCTTGAGAGTGTCAATGGGCGGCGCTCACGCACCGGCCGGGCGGCTCACGGCCGCGTGCACGACGCCGAGTACGGCGTCGACTGTCTGGTCAAAGTCAAGATCGGACGAGTCCACCGTGTAGACCCCGTCCGCTGCCTGGGTGAAGCTCGCGACTGCCGAGTCCTTCGCGTCCCGCGCGACCACCTGCTCGAGCAGGTCCTCGGCGCTCTGCGTCCCTCCGAGCTGGGCGCCGCGGCGGCGCAGTCGCGCCTCCTCCGAGGCGGTGAGCAGGAGCCGCACCTCGGCGTCGCGCGCCACGACGGTGGTGATGTCGCGGCCCTCGACCACCATGCGGCGGCCGTGCGCTGCGATGATCGCGCGCTGGCGGCGGATCAGCTCGTCGCGCACCCCGAGGTTGGTCGCCACGGCGCTGACTGACGCGGAGATGCGCGGCTCACGGATCGCATCCGTCACGTCCGCACCGCGCACGACGACGCGCTCCGCGTCTGGGCTTGTGCTCAGCTCGAGGTCCAGGGTGCGGGCGGCCGCCTCGACCAGCTCGCCGTCGTCGAGGTCGACCTCCCGGTCGAGGCAGTCCCACGCGACGGCGCGGTACATCGCACCGGTGTCGAGGTACGCAAGCCGGAGCTGCCGGGCGACCTCCTTGGACACGCTCGACTTACCGGAGCCGGACGGACCGTCGATAGCGACGACCAGCGGTCGGCCGAGCCGCAGGGGCTCAGCACCGGGCGCCGGGGTGTAGCGGACGGCAGTCCCGTGCTCAGTGCTCTGAGAATTCAGCTCCGTCACTGCAATACCCGCCATCCGCGCTCCTCCAGTTCCGCAACCAGTGCATCATGCTTGCTCGGGAGCACGGAGATCTCCACCATGCCCACATTGCGCCCCGACGAGTGGTCGAGGCGCAGGTCTTCGAGGTTCACCCCGATCTCGCCGATCTCCGTCAGGAGCCGGGCAATCTGGCCCGGCCTGTCGTCGACGAGGATGCTCATCCATGCGAAGGCCTGCGGCGGGCCGCCGTGCTTGCCCGGGATGCGGGCTACGCCGGCATTGCCTTCGCTCACGAGCTGGGCCATGTCCAGCCGCGCGCCGGGCGCCGCCGGTGCCTCGAGCGTGCGGATGAGGCGCTCGACGTCGTCGCGGACACCGTACAGGTGCTCGACGACCTGAGGCGCGTTCGCACCGAGGATCTGCACCCAGAGGCCCGGATCACTCGCCGCGATCCGCGTCGTGTCGCGCAGGCCGTTGCCCGCAAGCGCCAGGAGACGCAGGTCGGTTCCCTGCAGGCGGGACGCGAGCAGGGATGACATGACCTGCGGGAGGTGGCTCACGAGCGCCACGGCCTCGTCGTGCTCTGCGGCGTCGAACTCGATGACGTTGCCGCCGAGGTCCGCGCCGAGCGACTTGGCAAGACGGACGGCGTCATGATCGGCCTCCGGCGGCGCGCAGACCACCCACGGCATCGAGGTGAACAGCTCGCCGCGCGCAGCCACGGGGCCGGACTTCTCCCGCCCGGCCATCGGGTGCGTGCCCACGTACCGGGTGAGGTCGGCGCCCCGCTCGCGCAGTCCGGCCAGGATCGCGCCCTTGACGCTCGCGATGTCGACCACGACGGCGCGTGGCCACCGCTCGAGGGCCCGCGCGACGACGTCGACCGTCACGTCCGGCGGCGCGGCGACGACGACGAGCTCAGGTTGGACGCCCGGGTTGGCGTCGAGCTCTGCCACCGGCCTACCCGCTCCGATGTCGACGGCGACCGCTTGGTTGGTGGGCGACGTGTCCTCAAGGAAGACGGGCACGCCGCGGTGCTCGAGCCCCAGGCCGATGCTCGCGCCGAGGAGGCCCGTGCCGATCACGACGACCGGGCCGTGCAGGTGCGTTGCGGACATGTGGATATTCTCCCGGCCTCTCCCGGCCTAGAGGCCGACCGCGGCCATGAGGTGGCCGATCTCCTGCTTGCCGAGCCTGCGGACCGTGCCCTGCTTCTGGTCGCCGAGCCCGATCGGGCCGATCTTGGCGCGCACGAGGCGCTGGACGGGGAACCCGACGGCGTCGAACATGCGGCGCACGATCCGGTTCTTGCCGGAGTGCAGCACGACCTCGACGAGCACGAAGCCCGGCGTCGAGTCCACAAGGCGGAACGAGTCGACCCGGGCAATCCCGTCCTCGAGCTCGACACCGTGGCGCAGCTGAGCGCCGATGCCCTGCGGCATGGGGCCGCGGACCTGGACCACATAGGTCTTCGGGATCTCGTAGGAGGGGTGCGTGAGGCGGTTCGCGAGCTCGCCGTCGTTCGTCAGGAGCAGGAGCCCCTCGGTGTTGGTGTCGAGGCGCCCCACATGGAAGAGGCGCTCGGGCGTGCCCGGACGCAGGTAGTCCGAGACGCACGGGCGGCCCTCGGGATCATCCATCGTGGAAACCACGCCGCGGGGCTTGTTGAACGCCATGTAGACGAGGTGCTCGTTGGTCTGGACGCGTACACCGTCCACGTGGATCACGTCCGTCTCCGGGTTGACCCTGGTGCCGAGCTCGGTGACGACCTCTCCGTTGACCTCAACGCGGCCCTCGGCAATGAACTCCTCGCACACCCGGCGCGAGGCTACGCCCGCGTTGGCCATGACCTTCTGCAGGCGGATGCCGTCCTCTGCCATCTCGGCGCGGGTGCGGGGCTCGTGCTTGGGCAGGGGCGCCGGGGACTTGCGGGGGGCTGCGTCCTTGCGGACCGGCCCCAGATTGCGCCCGAAGCGCTCATTCGCAAACGGCGCCGCGCCTGACCCCTTGGCGAAGGGTCGTTCGCCGCGCTTGTGCTGCGATGCCTTCGGGGCGCCCTTTGCGCCGCCGCGAGCGGCGCCTCCGCGACCTCCTCCGCCGTATGAGTTGTTGCTGTTGTTCCCCCTGTTGGGGGTGCCCCCGTTGCGTGGTGAACCCTGGCGTCCCGCCTGTGCCATAACCAATGCCTCTGCAGTATGAAGCAGCCCTTTCGGGTGCGTGTTTGAAGTGGTGGGGCGAATGCCCACCCTCTAGGATAGCCGATCCTCGCGAGGCCCCGGCACGCGGCTCGAATCAGCGGGCATCTGAAACCTTTCTCTTCGATGATTCACTTCATAATTCGAAGATATGTTCTATACTGGGATCATGAGCGAGTGGTTGCAAGGAAAATGGTCACGGGGGGACGAGTACTTGGACGAGTACGCCCTGCTCGCGACCCATTTCTCGGCCTCCACGGACTCGTCCGAATGGGGCATCGTCGATGCGGATGGCCTGGATGGGGACGCCTTCGACGCCGGGTGGTGGGACCGGAACGCTGAAGCCTTGGAAGAGCGGCAGGATGAGCAGGACGACGCAGAGCTGTGGGAGATCGCCGAGTCGTGGAGGGTCACCGAGGCGAAGGGCCAGGAGCCGGAATCCGCCCCCGCCGATCGTCGTGACGCGTTGGAGTATGCCGCTCTCCTCGTGCGGGCGCTGGAACGGTCCGAGGCAGCACAGGCCCGCCTCGATGCGGGTCGCATCTGGATCATGGCTGAACTCGTGAAGGCCGAGGGAGGCGCCGATCCCGACCTGATGACGCGACTCGAGGCTCCAGGGCTGGCCGCCTCGGAGGTCGCCGCTGCGCTGCGCATCCCACAGCGCACCGCGAGGGCGCGGATCGAGGAAGCACGGGCACTCACCGATCGGGCTATGGCGCCGGTGCTCGAGGGAATGAGGCAGGGACGCTTGAACCGGCAGCGGGCAGCGATTGCGGTCGATGCCGCAGTACCCGTGCCTGCCGGGCGACTTGCAGACTTCGCGGCGGCCGCAGCCGAGATCGCCGCGCCGACGGATCCGCAGCGCACCCCCACCCCGGGAGCACTGGGCCGGCGACTACGCCGCCTCGCCGAGGACTACGCGACGGAGCCCCTCGCCGTGCGGAAGTCCAAAGCCGTCGCCGGGCGACGGGTTGATGTCAGCCCAGTCGGGGACGGCATGTGCTGCATCACGGCCCTGCTGCCCTTGGAAGACGGTGCGTTGATCGACACCCGGTTGGGTGCGATCGCGCGCTCCCTCCACGGCCCGAACGAGCACCGCACTTTCAACCAGCTCCGCGCTGACGCCTTCCGCGACCTCGTCCTTGGCTCCGCTTCCCTTGGGATGGGTCCCGTTGGGATGGGTCACCTTGCCACCGGCCCGCTCGGCACTGACCAGCCCGGCGCTGGGCGCGGTGAGTGGCCAGCGCCCGGGGCACGCGCTGCGGGGCCGGATGCTGGGGGCACCGAGGGGCCCGGCCTTGGTGGGGCGGGCGTTGAAGGCCCGGGTGCTGCGGACACTCGGTGGCCGCAAGCTCCTCTGGGCGGCGTGCGCATGCAACTGGTCCTCACCGCCGCCGAAGCAACCGTGAACGGAACGAGCGACGCACCCGGTGAAATCCTGGGCTACGGCCCGATCGACGCGGAAACGACAAAGAGGCTCGCGGCGCAGACCACCTCCTGGTCGAGGATGGTGGTCGGGGCGAAGGACGGTGCGCCGCTGTCGATCGGCCGGATCAGCTACGCACCGACGGCATCTATGCGCCGGTTCCTGGCCCTCCGCGACGCCACCTGTCGGTTCCCGGGGTGCGACAAACCCGCAGCGGCCACCGAAGCCGACCACACCGTGGAATGGCAGCATGGCGGCAACACGGACGTCGCGAACCTTGCGCTCCTCTGTCCGGAACATCATCGTCTCAAGAGCCTCGGCTACTGGACCGCGCGCCACCTCGCCACCGACACTGCCACCGATGTCACCACGCTCGACGACGCATCCGCCGCGGGCGTAGCGCCGGCGGTAGAACTCAGGACAGGATCAGCGTCCGAGCTCGGCGCAGGATCGGAGCCCGTGCCGGCGAGACCGCCCGGGACGCTCGAATGGAGGGCGCCCTCCGGCCGCACATACATCACCTACCCGCGCAGTGAGGACCCGCCGCCTTTCTAAACGCCTTTCCGACTT
The DNA here is from genome assembly GCF_030908215.1 of Sinomonas sp. ASV486. Lineage (GTDB taxonomy): Bacteria > Actinomycetota > Actinomycetes > Actinomycetales > Micrococcaceae > Sinomonas > Sinomonas puerhi. The sequence continues at coordinate 363,669 of NZ_JAVFJK010000003.1, forward strand.
TCTAAACGCCTTTCCGACGAGGACCGTGCTCAGCGCTGGAGCCTAGGAGACCAATGCCCGCACCCATTGAGGCGGTCTGGCTGCGCGCCACGAGCACGAGGCACGACCGCGCGACGCGTGCACAAGGCACGACCGCGCGACCCGAGCACGAGACACCACCGCGCGACGCGAAGGCTAGTACGCGCCGTCGATCGCCTCGAGCTCGTCGAGGCCCGGAAGGTGCGGCGAAAGCCGCGGCAAGTCTTCTGCAGATCCGATTCCGAGGCGTTCCAGGAAGTACGACGTCGTCTGGTACAGAATGGCCCCCGACTCCGGGTCGTTGCCCACATCCTCAATGAGGCCACGGGTCACGAGGGTCTTGACCACCGAGTCGACGTTGACACCGCGGATCGCGGCAACGCGCGATCGGGCCACGGGCTGGCGGTACGCAATGACAGCCAGAGTCTCGAGCGCAGCCTGGGTGAGACGCGCGGTCTGACCTTCGAGGACGTACTTCGAGACGATGTCGGCGAACTCGGGGCGAGAGTAGAAGCGCCACCCTCCTGCCACCGCACGCAGCTCGAAGCCCCTTCCCTGCGCGGCATACTCAGCCGCGAGGGCAGCCAGGGCATGCTCAACCTCGGGCTGGGGAACTTCGAGCGTCGCTGCCAGCTCGGCTGCGCTCACGGGCTCGTCGACGACCATGAGGACTGCTTCGAGGGCCGCGCCGATGCCACCGTCAGCTTGCATGCTGTTCCTCCCTGTCGCCGATGATGTCCTTGGCCTCTTCCGCACTCTCTCCCGCGGTATCTTCCCCAGGCACCGACTCCGCGAGCCCTGACGGCGGTGGCGCCCCACCGTCGTCGTACTCCTCGCTCAGGTGCTCCGACGACCATTCCTCCCCCGCCGTCCAGCGCACGCTGAGCTCGGCGAGGGGGCCAGCCTGTTCGAACGCGACCGCGCGGTCGCGGAACAGCTCGAGCAGGGCGAGGAAGCGGGCCACGACCACGAGCCGCGATTCGGCGTCAGACGTCAGCGAGCGGAAACTCAGCGGGCCGGACGCCTGAAGCCTGAATCCGAGGAGCTCTGCCTGCTCGCGCACGCTCACGGGCGATGCGTGGAGATGGTCGATCCCCACCTCGGTGGGCGGGGCCTCCTTCGGGGCGAACGCCTTGGCGGCGAGGTCAGCGAACTCCGCGGGGGTGTGCCGCCAGACGAGTTCGGGCAGGAGTGCGGCAAAGCCCGCTTCCAGCGTCACCGACCGCGGGAAGCGGCGCGACTCCGCATCGAGGGTCTCGGCGAAGATGCCCGCGATCTCCTTGAAGGCCTTGTACTGCAGGAGTCGCGCGAACAGGAGGTCACGGGCCTCGAGACGGGCCACGTCCTCTTCGTCTTCGACCTCGCCCTGCGGCAGGAGGCGGGCGGCCTTGAGGTCGAGCAGGGTTGCGGCGATGACGAGGAATTCGCTTGCCTCGTCAAGGGCCCAGTCTTCACCTTTGGCCCGGAGCGCGTGGGAGTACGCGATGAAGTCGTCCGTGACCGTGGCCAGCGCGAGTTCGGTGATATCGAGCCGGTGCTTCGCGATGAGCCCGAGCAGCAGGTCGAAAGGACCCGTGAAGTTTGCCAGATGGACCTCGAAGCCGGCTGCGTTTTGCCCCGCGGTAGCCAACGCTGCGGCAGTCGACCCCGCGACGATCGGCTGAACCGCAGCGGTCTCAGCCGCCTGGGCCGGCTGAATGTCAGGGAGCTCCACCGCGGGCCACGAGCTCGCGGGCCAGGCTGCGGTATGCCTCGGCGCCCGGGTGGTTCGATGCGTAGCGCGTGATGGGCTCGGCGGCCACGGTCGCGTCAGCGAACTTGATGGTGCGCTTGATGACCGTCTCGAAGACCTTGTCGCCAAACGCCTCGACGAGGCGGGCCAGGACTTCTCGGCTGTGAAGCGTGCGTGCGTCGTACATCGTGGCCAGGACGCCATCCACCGTCAGGCGCGGGTTGAGACGATCCTGGACCTTCTCGATGGTCTCGACCAGGAGTGCGACGGCACGCAGCGCGAAGAACTCGCAGATAAGGGGGATGATCACGCCGTGCGCCGCGGTCAGCGCGTTGACCGTGAGGAGGCCGAGGGAGGGCTGGCAGTCGATGAGGATGACGTCGTAGTCGTCCTCGACGGTTCGGAGCGAGCTCGCAAGGACCTGTTCGCGGGCCACCTCATTCACGAGCTGGACCTCGGCCGCCGACAGATCGATGTTGGCCGGGAGGAGGTCGACATTCGGCTCGTCCGTGTGGCGGATGGCCTCATGGACGTCGACGTGGCGGTCCATCATGACGTTGTAGACGGTCGTATCTAGCTCATGGGGGTTGATGCCGAAGCCCGCCGAGGCGGCACCCTGCGGGTCGAAATCGACGAGCAGGACCTTGCGGCCGTACTCGGCGAGCGCGGCCGCCAGATTGATGGCCGATGTGGTCTTCCCGACGCCGCCCTTCTGATTGACCATCGCGATGATGCGGGCCGGGCCATGGGACTCCAGAGGCGCTGGCTCCGGGAAGTCCCGCAGGGGTCGGCCGGTGGGGCCGAGCTCAACGCCGTCCTGTCCCTCGTCAAGGGTGTCGGAGATGCCGTCCAGAGTCGCTGCGCTTTGCTCTGTGCTCACGTATCCATCCACACTTTCGATTCGTTAGCGGCGTTTGGCATGCCTGCAGCCTCCTTGACACCACAGCCTACACACGGGCGACACGGACCATGCGGACCTTGACAAGTGCCCCACCGGCGCGCCTTACCCTCAAGTTGAACTTCAAGGTTGGTCTCTTCTCGCCGTCCCGGACGCGCCTGAAGGTCACCTCCCGAGGCTCATTGTGCGGACAATGACCTACGGGAGATGACCTCCAGAAGGATCTGGATTCCGGACCCGGATCTGGGTTTCAGACCCGGATGCGGGTTTCAGACTGCTGCTCAGACGCGGCTGAGCTCCTCGCCGGCAGGGCCGGGCGTCGCCGCCGCACTCGGTCCCGTGAGGCTCTCGTCCTCGGACGCGCCGCCGTGGCCGTGGCCCGCGAGCATCGTGGTCTCGTCGAACGGCCGGCGGCCGCCGAGGACGTCGCCCACGCGGTCGCGGTCGATCTCCTTGGTCCACGTGCCCATGAGCACGGTCGCCACCGCGTTGCCGGTGAAGTTCGTCAGCGCGCGGGCCTCGGACATGAAGCGGTCGATGCCCACGATGAAGGACACGCCGCCCACAAGCTGCGGGGCGTGGGCCTGCAGGCCGCCGGCGAGGGTAGCGAGACCGGCGCCGGAGACGCCCGCCGCACCCTTCGAGGCGATGATCATGAACACGAGGAGCCCGATCTGCTCGCCGAGGGCGAGAGGCTGGCCCATGGCGGAAGCGATGAACAGGGAGGCCATCGTCAGGTAGATCGCGGTGCCGTCGAGGTTGAACGAGTAGCCGGTCGGGACCGTCACGCCGACCACCGGCTTCGACACACCGAGGTGCTCCATCTTGGCGATGAGGCGAGGAAGGGCGGCCTCGGACGAGGACGTCGACACGATGATGAGGTACTCGCGGCCCAGGTACTTCATGAGCTTGAAGATGTTCACGCCCGAAACAACCTTCAGGATCGTGCCGAGAACAACGACGACGAACAGGATGCACGTGATGTAGAACGCGATCATGAGCGTCAGAAGGCTCAGGACGGCCTTCCAGCCGGTAGCGCCCACCACAGCGGCGATGGCACCGAAGGCGCCGATCGGCGCGAGCCACATGACCATGATGAGGATGCGGAACACGAGCACCTGCGCCTGTCGGATGAACTCGAGCAGCATCGCGCCGGTCTTGCCCATGCGCTGGAGCGCGAAGCCGACAAGGAGCGCCACGAACAGCGTCTGGAGGATCTGGCCCGACGTGAGCGAGGACAGCAGCGTGTTCGGGATGATGCCCAGGAGGAAGTTCGTCGTGTCAGCAGACTCGGTCGCCTTGTAGGTTGCGTCCTTGAGGTTCAGGCCTTCACCGGGATGGACCACGTTGCCCACCACGAGACCGATCGCGAGGGCGAACGTGCTCATGACCATGAAGTACACCAGGGCCAGGCCGCCGACCTTGCCCACCGTCGTCGCCTTGGCGATCGAGCCGATGCCGAGCACGATCGTGCAGAAGATGACCGGCGCGATCATCATCTTGATGAGGGCCACGAAGCCGTCGCCGAGCGGCTTGAGGTTCGCGGCGAGTCCGTCCTTGCCGGGGAAGACGAGGCCGACGACGACGCCGAGGACCACGGCGACGATGACGGCGATGTAGAGCCAATGCGTGCGGTCGGCCGGCTTCTTCTTGACCGGTGACGCGTCCGGTGCCGTTGGCGACAGTGCCACGGGGTGCTCCTAGGGTAGGTTCGGTGACTTGATACCTTGACGGTTGACCCCTGTGGGCCAGAACACGGTCCACTCTGGTCGATGCTGTGACAGACCTCACCGTTGCGGTCATATTGGTCACAGCCGTTCGATCCAGATTGGTCCAACGCCGTTCGATCCAGTGCAGTCCGATCCAAAGCAGGGCGAACGACACCGCTGCGTCAACCACGAGGAGGTCAGAGATCCGATGCGCCCCCTGAGCCTCGCCGCACGGATGCTCTGGACCCTCGTGCTCGCCGTCGTGCTCCTCACGGCGTTCGTCGGGACGGCCATGTACGTCGACGCCCGCGACCAGTCGCAGCAGCAGGCTGCCAAGCGGACGCTGGCGGTCGCGGCCGCGATCGCGGACAGCCCCTTGGTCCGCGATGCCGCGACTCGCGCGCGGGCGGTCGATCCGACCACCGCCCTCCAGCCGTACGCCGTCCAAGTGACCCGGGATGCGGGCCTCGACTTCATCACGATCATGGCCCCGGACGGCACCCGCTGGACCCATCAGAATCCTGCCGAGATAGGCGGGAAGTACATCGGAAGCATCGACGAGGCGCTCGCCGGCCACCCGTTCACGGAGGAGACCGCGGGCACTCTGGGCCCGTCGGTGCGCACGATCGTGCCGATCATGGAAGGCACCACGGTCGTGGGCATGGTCGCCGCCGGCGTCAAGGTGAGCGCCATTGAGGTGGCCACGGCGGGCCGCCTGCCGGCCCTCCTGGCGATCGCCGCCGTCGTGCTCGCTCTCGGCTCCCTCGGCGCGCTCGCCGTGGGACGCTACCTCTCGAGGGTGACTCGCGGCTATGGCCCAGAGCAGCTCGGCCAGCTCTTCGCCTACTACGAGTCGGTGCTGCACTCGGTCCGCGAGGGCGTGATCCTCGTGGATGGGAAGGGGCAGGTGGTGATCCGCAATGACCAGGCCTCGCGGCTGCTGGGCATTCCGGACGACGACGCCGGCTCGCGCAACTACCCCCCGCGCAACGACCCCCGGCGGCCCGCGCCGCGCTCCGGCACCGGTCTGCCTGCACCGCTGCCCACTCTGGGCAGCCTCGGCATCCCCGGTAGCCTCCGCGAGCTGCTCGCGAGCGGGCGCACGGCACGAGACGAGATCCACCTGACGGGCGAGAGGGTCCTCGTGGTCAACCAGGAACCAGCGGTCTCGCAGGAGGGGCGCCGCGGCAGGGTACTCGGAGCCGTCGCGACTCTGCGCGACCAGACGGAGATCGAGGCCCTCGGCAGCGAGCTCCAGACCATGAGGACGCTCTCGGACGCACTCCGCAGCCAAACGCACGAGCACGCCAACCGCCTGCACACGATCGTCTCGCTCCTCGAGCTCGGGCAGACGGAGCGGGCGCTCGCCTTCGCGACCGACGACCTGCGCCTGAGCCAGTCCCTCGCCGACGAGCTTGTCGTCTCGGTCGACGAACCCATCGTCGCCGCACTCATCATGGGCAAGGCAGCCCAGGCCAATGAGCGCGGGATCCGGCTCGACGCGGAGGCCACTGCGTCGGTGGCCGGCTCGGGCCTCGCACCGGCAGACCTCGTCACGATCGTCGGCAATCTCGTCGACAACGCAATCGACGCTGCCGCAGCGGGCAGCACCCCCCGCTGGGTGTCCCTTGAGATCGTCGAGCACGAGGGATCGATCGTCATAGAGGTCGCAGACTCCGGGCCGGGCATCCGCGAGAAGGAGACCGACGAGATCCTCAGGTTCGGGTATTCGACCAAGCCCCAGACGGGCCATGGACGGGGGCTGGGCCTCGCGCTCGTCAAGCGCTCGGTGGAGCGCCTCGGGGGGAGCCTCACCGTCTCCCGCCGGGCCGGCGCCGTGTTCACCGTGGTCCTGCCCAGGAAGGAGTCCGCAGCATGAGCCCGCGGACCGGAGCAGGGCCGGACGCCACCCCGATTCGCGTCCTCGTGGTCGAGGACGAGCCGATCGCGGCTGAGGCGCACGCCACCTATGTGGGGCGCGTCCCCGGTTTCCTCCACATCGGGACGGCGCACGACGGCGCGTCCGCCCTCCGGCTCGCAGGCCAGCTCGCCGCCGCGGGAACCCCGGTGGACCTCGTGCTGCTCGACATGAACCTCCCCGACCTGCACGGTCTCGATGTGGGACGCCGTATGAGGGCTGCCGGCCACGCGGTGGACATCATTGCGATCACCGCGGTGCGCGAGCTGCCAGTGGTGCGGCGCGCCATCTCCGTCGGCGTCGTGCAGTACCTCATCAAGCCGTTCACGTTCGCGGCCTTCGCCGAGCGCCTGGAGCACTACCGCGTCTACCACGAGGCCCTCGCCGGGGCCGGCGGACAGACCTCGCAGGCGGCCGTCGATGGCGCACTCGCGGCCCTTCGCGCCCCCATTGCCCGGCCGCTGCCCAAGGGCCTCTCCGCGGGCACCCTCGAATCGGTGCGCGAGTTCCTGCGCACGCACCGTGGTGCCGCCTCGGCGGCCGAAGTCACGGAAGCCGTCGGAGTCTCCCGGGTGACGGCCCGGCGCTACCTCGAACACCTCGCAGATACGGGCGAGGTGGCAAGATCCGCGCGCTACGGCGCGCCGGGCCGGCCCGAGAACGAGTACCGCTGGAACGGATGAGCACCACGACACGAAGGGGACCTTCCGCCTCCTGTCCCAGCGCGCCAAACAAGCCTAGATTTGAAGCAGGAAGCCGCTGTCCGATCGCTGTTCTGCAGAGTATCTTCCGCAGGGGCTTCCCAACCGAAGGGAGTCGCCATGAGCGAGAACATCCAGGGCGTCGTCGAGAACGTTCAGGTGCGCATCGAACTCGACGTCGGATCCATTCCGGACGGGTCCGGCAACGACCGGGACCCGGATGAGATCGATACCGAGCGCTTCGACGCGGGCTGAGCCCAGCGAAGCCTCACCACCCCCGGGGGGACACGAGAGAGGATCGATATGACCCACAGCCTGGACTTCGGCAACACCGAGGACGATGACCTCACCGAGCCTTTGGATGGCAGGGACAGCCAGGCGCCCGAGGGATCGAGCGACAACCCGGAGACGATGGACGAGCTCGATCCGCTCCACGATCCGCGACGTCTCATCGAGTTGGATATCGAAGAAGAGAACCCCGACGTCGAACTCGGTATGGACTGAACGGCGCATGTCGCTGCGGCGGGACAAATGCCGCGCCGCACTCGCTCCAGCGTGCCGGATTCCTGTACGGTTAAGCATGTAGTCGTTGTGTTTCACGTTGTGCCTGTACGGTGCCTGCCTCCGCCGGAGGTTTTCGGTGCGTGCGCGCCATGCGGTATACGGACACCGCTGCGCGCAGTTCCCGACGGTCGGGATCTGCACTGTCCAAGGAGGACATAGATTGGCAACTGGCACCGTCAAGTGGTTTAACAGCGAAAAGGGCTTCGGCTTCATCGCTCCCGATGACAACTCTGCGGACGTCTTCGTCCACTTCTCCGCGATCGAGTCCAAGGGCTACCGCGAGCTCCTCGAGGGCCAGAAGGTCGAGTTCGAGACCCAGCAGGGTCCGAAGGGTCTTCAGGCCGCGAACGTTCGCCCGCTCTGATTCCCAGAGGCTCCCGCCGCGGAGACTCTTGATCGCCCGGAGGGCCGGCAGTCTAGGCCTGCCGGCCCTTTGGCGTGCCTTGGGACGGGTCGGAAGACCTCCATTCGAGCGTTGCACAAGCGTCCAGTGCAAGCTCCAGGACCTGAGAGCCGGCAACACTGCGCACATCGAGCGACTGTCTGGATCCTCAGGCGGCGCATAGGTTCTTGACAAGACATTGCCAGCTGTCCTCTGGGAACATGGGTTCACGAGCGGGCGCGTCCAGTGCACGCACAGTCGACACACAGGAGCCGGGGGGGTAGACGTGAGACGACCGGAGAACGGAGCACTCGCCAGCGGCGCTGCCCTCGCAGTCGCCGCGGTCCTCGCCAGCGGCTTCCTCTCGGCCGATCAGGACCCGCACAGCCAGTCACAGGCTGACCGTGTCGTGGTCGTGGGCGATTCGCTCAGCACCGGCTACGGCACTTCCGCCCGGTGGGCGTGGCCCCTCCTGCTGTCCGAGGGCGAACAGGGCCGGCTCAACGTGGTCAACGCGTCCGAGAACGGCGACGGCTACCTCTCCATCGGTACCGAGGGCGGCACGTTCGGTTCGCACGCAGCGGCGGCCGTAACGCCGGATACGAGCATTGTCGTGTTCTTCGGCTCGGAGAACGACATGGACGAGGATCTCGCCAGCATCACGGATGCAGCGGTCACTACGCTCCAGGCGGCACACGAGACGGCGCCGTCGGCCCGGATCGTCGTGGTCGGACCGACTGCATTCACCGACGACCCCGAACCCGAGCGCCTCGCGGTCCGCGATGCGCTCGAAGCGGCGGCCTTCCAGACCGGCGCGGAATTCGTCGACCCGCTTGCAGGCAAGTGGCTCGCGGCCAGCGAGTACGAGGGTCCCGACGGGGACCACCCGACCGTCGCCGGCCAGGAACAGCTGCGCGAGGAGATGTCGCGCGCGCTCGGCCTCTAAGCGTGGTCCCGCCACGAGTGCTGCGGGTCGTACCCGAGAAGCCGGCGGGCCTTTTCGATCCCCAGCAGGGTCTCATGCTCTGAGAGGTCCCGTGTGAGGCGAACGTCCGGGAACACCTCGGCGGCGAGCGACGCGGAGCTGCGGGACATCACCGTGTCCGCGGCCGCGATGATGTAGGCCTCGAAGCCTGGGCGGCCCGCCTCGAGTGCGCGCGCCACGGCCTGGGCGCCATCCCTCGCATCGATGTAGCCCCACAGGTTCCACTTCCGCAGGGAGGGATCGGCGTCGAAGGAGGGGAACGCCGCATAGTCTTCAGGCACCATGACGTTGGAGAACCGGAACCCACTGATGCTCAGCTCGGGGTCCCAACGGCACAGCTGGATGGCCATCTGCTCTTCGAGATGCTTGACGAGCGAATAGGTGCTTTCCGGACGCGCCGGGTACTCCTCATCGACGGGGATGTACGGCGGCGGGGCATCGAAGGGCAGGCCGAGCACGGTCTCGCTGGACGCATAGACGATGCGCTTGATGCCCGCACGCCGTGCGCCCTGGAACACGCTGTAGGTCGAGAGCATGTTGTTGCGGAACGTCGCCGCGTCAGGCTGGAGCCCGGGCGCGGGGATCGCGCCGAGATGCACCACCGCGTCAACACCCTCATGACGGTCGTCGATGCCCTGCAGCGCGTCAGCGACCTGACCGTAGTCGGTGAGGTCAGTGCGGATGAAGCCACGGTCCCGCTCCCCCACCAGGTCGAGATTCCATACCGTGTGGCCGGCCTCGCGCAGGTGGGCGAGCACCACCCGCCCCAGTTTGCCGCTTCCGCCCGTGAGTGCGATCTCCACGTCTGACTCCCTTCGCCGGCCTCAGCAGCCGTCCATCGTCATGGTTCCAGCGATCATGCTTCCAGCGATCGGCGGCGCTGGCTACCCCGTAACGCCACGCAGACGCGCGACGGCGGCACTCGGGTGAGCTTGAAAGCTCACCCGAGTGCCGCCGTCGTGCGTGGCGGTGCGCCGAGTTTCAGGGGCGACCGTCGTTCAACGAGGAAATCAGGCGACGGCAGCGGCCGCGCGCACAGACTCGAGGGCCTTGGTCCAGCTCACGAGCTGGTCGAGCATCGGATCGACCGAGGCGGCCTGCATCTCCGTCGGCTTGAAGGTCGAGAAGTTCTCGAAGTCGCCGAAGAGCGAGAACATGCCGGTCTTCTGGACGTGGGCGATCTGGAGCTCGGAGAGGATGCCGCGGAGGTGCTCGACGGCGCGCACGCCGAAGGCGGAGCCGTAGGAGACGATGCCGGCGGCCTTGTTGGCCCATTCCGCATTGAGGTAGGAGAGGGCGTTTGCCAGAGCCGGGGACACGGAGTGGTTGTACTCGGCCGCCACGAAGATGAAGCCGTCGAACTCGTCGATGCGGGCCGACCACTCCTTGGTGGCCTCCTGGCTGTAGGCCTGGTACGCGGCCGGCATGGCCTCGTTCAGGAGCGGGAGGTTGAAGGCGGCGATGTCGACAAGCTCGAACTCGATCTCCGGCTTGCTCTCCTGGGCGCGGGCGAGGACCCACTCGGCGACCTGGAGGTTGTTGCGGCCCGGACGGGTGCTGCCGGTGACGACTGCGATCTTGCTCATGTGCAACTCCTTGGTGATGACATATTGACGCATCAATCAAAACTTGATGTTTCCACTAGAACACAGGCATAATTGATGTGTCAAGCACCATTGGGGACCCTGAGGAGTGACAGTGACCACGCCCATTGAGGCAACAACAGAGCCGAGCTGGCTCGACGAGCGCGAGAAGGATGTGTGGCTCGCCCTACGGCGGCTCCTCTGGGGTCTGCCGCCCGCCATCGACCGGCAGCTGACCCGGGACTCCAACCTGTCCGGGCCAGAGTACTCGGTCCTTGCGACACTCTCGGAGTGCGCCGACGGGGTGCTGCGGTCCGGCACGGCCGCGCAAGAGCTCGGCTGGGAACGCAGCCGGCTCTCCCACATCCTCCGGCGCATGGAGGCGAAGGGCCTCGTATCGAGGACATGCTCGGCGGACGACGCGCGCGGCCAGGACGTCCACCTGACCGATGCGGGGCGCGAGGCCATCACCGAGGCCGCTCCCGGGCACGTCGCCTTTGTCCGTCGCGCCGTGTTCGACCAGCTGTCCCCCGCGGAGCAGGCCCTCTTCGGCGCCGCGTGCGAGCGCATCGCAGCTGCCATCGCCGCCGAGACAGACTCCGCGGGAGCCTCGAGCGCCTGCGCCGAGGAGTGCAGCACCGCAGACCAGTAAGCCCAGCCCGGCAACCGCCGCCCAGTGATGGCAGCCCGGCGACGACAGCCCAGTAACGGCGCCGGCCACCGCATCCCAGTAACCGCAGCCCATTGCCGGCACAGGCCACCAGTAACCGCCGCGCAGCAACCGTGCGCCATCCGCCGGCGGATGAGTGCCTCGCGGATGAGACGCCGCGGATCACTAGACTGGCTCAGGTGACCTGGCATCGCACTGCATCCCAGTGGTTCAACCTTCCTGCTGACGCCCTGTGGGGCGTTCTCGCTGACCTGCGACGCTGGCCCGATTGGAATCCAGCCGTCGCAGAGGCGTCGCTTGACGGCTCCCTCGCCGAGGGCGCCATGGGCCGGTACGCTCCCTCCCACCGGGTCGTTGGCCTCCTCCACCGGCGCACCGCCCCCGGTTTCACCGTGGCGCAGCTCGATCCCGGCCATAGCATCGTCCTTCGCCAGCCCCAGCCCGGCGGCGGGCAGGACATCGCATGGTCGCTTGAAGAGCGCGACGGCGGGACAGTCTTCACCCAGCGCGTCACCCTTGACGGACCGCTGGCCCAGCAGTTCGGCCTCACCGCCGGCGAGCCTCTCGTGCGCGGCTTCGCCGCCCAGTGCGCCCGCCTCTACCGGCTCGCCGCTCCGGCCTCACCGATCGCGACGCCCGACGGCGCGCCGTCGGGCCCGCTCACGGTCATCGCCGGCGGCACCGGCTCCCTCGGGACCGCCCTCGCGTCGGAGCTGGTGTGTTCTGGCCACGACGTCGCGCTGCTCACCCGCTCGTTCAAGAAGTCACCGTTCCGGCAGATCCTCTGGGACGGCCGGGGGCAGGGCGAATGGAGCGACGAACTCGGCGCCCGCGGTCGGCTGAACATCGTCAACCTGGCCGGCGTGAGTCTCGATCGCCCGGGAACCCCGGAGAATATCGCGATGCTGGCCGCCACGCGGGTGGAGCCCACGCGCGCGCTCGTGACGGCGAGCCGCAGCTGGAACCAGCCTGTGGAGCGCTGGGTCCAGCAGAGCGCCGTCGGAATCTACGGAGACTCTCCGGAGCCGATGGATGAGACCGCCGTTCCCCCGGCCGACGCGCCCGGCCTCGCAGGAGTCGTGCGGGACTGGGAAGCGGGATTCGACGGCGCTGCAGCCGCGCACTCGATTGTCCTGCGGACGGGCGTCGTGCTCGAGCGGGACGCTGCGATCCTGGCCAGGCTCACCGTCCCCGCACGGCTCGGCGCGGGTGGCGCCCTCGGCACCGGGGCCCAGTGGTTCAGCTGGATCCACATCGCCGACTGGCTGCGGGTCGTGCGCGCGGCGCTCGGACTTCCGCTATCCGCGGGCGAGCGGCCGCTCGAGCTGCCGGACGGCGTCGTGAACGCCACCTCTCCCCACCCGGTGCAGAACCGGGAGCTCATGGCGCACGTCCGCGAATACGTCGGGGTCCCCGTGGGCATCCCGGCCCCGGCGCCTCTCCTGCGCGCGGCGGCGGCCGTGCTCCGCACCAACCCGCAGCTCGCGCTGGAGAGCGTGCGCGCCGTGCCCGGAGTCCTCACGGCCGCCGGCTTCGAGTTCCACTATCCCCAGCTGGCCGCGGCCTTCCGCGAGATGGCCGCGTAGCGGCACCCCGGGTACAGATCTGCCGGGTGGCGCACCCCGAACTCAATGCACCAAAACACAGCGCCGGCACCTCAGTGTTCCGCGGCCCAAACGCCCGCCCGCCCAGCGTCCCGCGACCCGAACACCCGCCCGCTCAGCGTCCCGCTGCGTAACCGGTCATTCCGCGGGGGTTGGCTCCAGCACGGAGGATGCCGGTCGAAGGCTCGCGCGACACGGCGCACAGCCGGCCGATGGCCCAGTCCCCCGCCACCCCGACGCGGTGCCCGCGCCGCCGCAGGGCATCGATGACCCCTCCCTCGAACCGCCCTTCGAGCAGCGCGACTCCCGGCTGACGCTCGTGCGGGTAGAAGCTCGAGGGCGAATGCACCGAATGGAAGGCCGGTGCATCGATCGCCTCCTGGAGCCCCGCGCCACGCAGCGCCACATCGAGGAAGAAGTGCGCCTGCCACTGGTCCTGCTGGTCCCCGCCGGGCGAGCCGAAAGCCATGACCGCCTCCCCGCCACGCGTGACCAGGGTGGGCGAGAGCGTTGTACGCGGCCGGCGGCCGGGCGCGAGCGAGTTGGGCAGCCCCTCCTCGAGCCAGGACATCTGGAGCCGCGTTCCGAGCGGGAAGCCCAGTTCGGGGATGACTGGCGAACTGGAGAGCCACCCGCCGCTCGGGGTGGCCGTGACCATGTTTCCCCACTGGTCCACAACGTCGATGTGCACGGTGTCGGTGCGCGCCCGTCCCTGCCGATCAGGAAGCGCTGCGGCCTCCAGCAGGGCGCGGACCGCGTTGGGCTCACCGAGCCCGTTGACCCCGGCCGCATCGAAGTCCCCGCGCACCACGAGGTCTGGCAGCCGGGGTGCGCGGCCACCGGGCGAGCCCGGGCGCAGGTCGAGGGACGCTGTCTCCCCGATGAGCCGGGCACGCTCCGCCGCGTACTCGCGTGAGAGCAGTTCCCGCGCCGGCACGCCTGGGCCGTCCCCGTACCAGGCATCTCGGTCTGCGAGCGCGAGTTTGGTCGCCTCGAGGACCGCGTGTAGATAGCCCTCGGTTCCCGGGGCGAGGAGACCTGCGCCGAAGCCCGGGATCTCGTCCAGGAGGGCCAGCTGCTGCAGGAACACTGGGCCCTGGCTCCAGAACCCGCACTTGTGGACGGTCTGCCCGCGGAAGTCGGCCGAGACCGTCGGCTCATAGTGCGGTCGCCACTGGGCAAGGTCAGCGGCCGTCAGCAGCCCGGCGTGGGCGCGGCCGCTCGAGTCGCGCTGCGGCATGCGGCAGAACGCATCAATGGACTCTGCGACAAACCCCTCCGTCCATTCGCGCACGACGGCGCCGATCGACGCCGCGCGGCTCGCGCCTCCCGCTCGGGCCCGGGACTCGGCATCGATGAACCGACGCCACGTGTGCGCGAGCGCGGGATTCCTCAGGAGGCTCCCGGCAGGGAGCGGCACGCCGTCAGGGGCATAGACGGCGGCCGAGGCCGGCCAGTGGGCCAGAAAGTGCGGCGCCATCCTGGCCAGGACCACGGCGAGGCTGGCGCTGATCGGAAGTCCGCGTTCGACCACGCTCAAGGCGGGGACAAGGATCTCGGCGAGAGGGAGTGTGCCGTGATCGGCCAGAAGGGTCAGCCAGCCCACGGTGGAACCGGGGACGGCTGCGGCCAGGAGGCCGGTACCCGGGACGTGACGGAGTCCCAGGGCCCGGAACGCCTCGATGTCCGCGCAGGCGGGTGCGGTGCCCTGGGCGCAGAGGACCTGCGGCTCGGACCCGGGCACAGCGAAAATGAGGGTCATGTCCCCGCCGGGGCCATTCTGCTGGGGCTCAGCGGACTGGAGCGCGAAGCCGGCGGCAGCGGCGGCGTCGAACGCATTGCCACCGCGCTCGAGCATCGCCATGCCCGCCTGGGCGCCGATCCAGTGGGTCGCCGAGACCATGCCGAAGGTGCCAGCGAGCTCGGGCCGGGCAGCGATGTCCATCACCCCACGCTAGCGCGCGCGGGAAGTCGCCCGGCTGCGGTGCCCTCGGAGCGGCCGCGAGCAGTCGTCAGGAATGAGCCCACACGGACCAGCCATCACGGACCAGCTATCAGGAACCGGGCAGCCGACTACCAGACGTGGAGCGCCGGGCGCCGGGTGCTCGGCAGGGCGTTCTCCTCGCGCCAGCGGTGCAGGAAGCCGGGAAGGACCAGTTCCGCTGGCGGCTCGCCCGTCTCCGCGAAGATCTCTTCGTTCGACACGGGGCCGCCGGCCGACACGAGGCGGGTGGCGAGGTAGGCACGCGCGTACACCTCGCCGTCGGCCACCATGCGCTGTTCGAAGAAGATGGCCTTCTCGTCGAAGCCGATGATCTTCGTCTCGATCGTGTAGGCCTGCCAGAGCGTCAGGGACTTCCGGAAGGTGATGGTCTCGAGGTTCACCACGGGGCTCCAGCCCCTGGCGCGCATCCGGTCCCAAACCCCGGCCCGCACCATGAGGTCGAAGCGGCCCAAGTCCATGAGCGAGAAGTACATGCCGTTGTTGATGTGCATCGCGATGTCGATGTCGGTGGGAAGCACGCGCATGCGCAACGAGGAGGTGTCCCAGAGGCTCAGCGGCCGGCGCAGTCGGGAGGCGAAGAGATGGACCAGAGTCCGGAGGAGCAAGTGCATAGCATCATGTTACTCACGAGTAACTTTGAATGTCACATCACCCTCCGGAGCCTTAGCCCCCTGCCTGCAGGACCGGGAGCAGTCGCTCGATCACCCCTGGATCCTCAATCGTGGACGGGACGGTGTACTGCTCGCCGTCGGCAATCTGGCGCATCGTCTTGCGCAGGATCTTGCCGGAGCGGGTCTTGGGCAGGGCGTCCACGACGATGGCCTGCTTGAAGTCTGCCACCGGCCCGATCTGCTGGCGCACGAGCGCCACGAGCTCGGGCACGAGGTCCTCCTCGCGCATCTCGACCCCCGCCTTGAGCACCACGTAGCCGACGGCCCGCTGGCCTTTGAGTGAGTCCTTGAGGCCGATCACGGCGCATTCCGCCACGGCTGGGTGGCCCGCGAGGACCGCCTCGATGGATCCCGTCGAGAGCCGATGGCCCGCGACATTGATGATGTCGTCGGTACGGCCCATCACGAACACGTAGCCGTCCGCGTCACGGTAGCCGGAGTCGCCGGTGGCGTAGTAGCCCGGGAACGCAGCGAGGTAGGAGCCGATGAAGCGCTCGTCGTTGTGCCACAGGGTCGTGAGGGTTCCCGGGGGCATCGGGAGCCGGAGCACGATGTTCCCTTCTTCCCCGAGCCCCACGGGCTCACCTGCGCCGTCGAGGATCTCAAGGTCGTAGCCCGGCATCGGCACGGACGGCGATCCCGCCTTGAGCGGCATGTCCACGAGCCCCCGGGGATTCCCGCAGATGGCCCAGCCCGTCTCGGTCTGCCACCAGTGGTCGATCACCGGGACGCCGAGCTTCTCGCCGGCCCACCGGTAGGTCTCAGGGTCGAGCCGCTCGCCCGCGGCATACAGGCGCGCGAGCGAGGAGACGTCGTAGTCGGCGAGCAGCGCGGCCTCAGGGTCGGCTCGACGGATCGCGCGCAGTGCAGTCGGAGCTGTGAAGAGGACCTTGACCCCGTGATCGGCCACGACCCGCCAGAAGGCCCCGGCGTCCGGCGTGCCCACGGGCTTGCCCTCATAGAGGAGGGTGGTCGCGCCAGCCAGGAGCGGGCCGTAGACGATGTAGGAGTGCCCAACGACCCACCCGACATCCGAGGCCGTCCACATGACCTCGCCCGGCCCCACGCCGTAGAGGTTCTTCAGCGTCCATGCGAGCGCCACCGTGTGGCCGCCGTTGTCCCGCTGCACTCCCTTGGGCGTGCCCGTGGTTCCGGACGTGTACAGGATGTAGAGGGGGTCGGACGCGGCCACCGGCACGGGCGCAGCAGGCTCGGCATCCGCGATGAGCGCGTCGAAATCGTGCCAATCGCTGTGGTCCGCGAGCTGGTGGGCGAACCCGGGGCGGACCTTGACCATGACGCCGACCTCGGGCATTTCGGCGATCTCAAGAGCCTCGGCCACGGCCGGAAGGTACTCGACCCTGCGGTTCGGCTCGATCCCGCCACTCGCAGTCACGATGACAGCGGGGCGCGCGTCCTTGATCCTGGCCGCGAGCTCGCGGGGTGCGAACCCGCCGAAAACCACCGAGTGCACGGCTCCGAGCCTGGCACACGCGAGCATCGCGACGGCGGCCTCGGGGATCATCGGCATGTAGACGACGACGCGGTCCCCCTTTCCGACGCCCAGCGCGTGCAGTGCGCCGGCGCAGCGGGCCACGAGGTCGGTGAGCTCGGAGTACGTGTACGTCTGCTGGACGCCGAGGACGGCGGAGTCGTAGATAAGGGCGGCTGCGTCGCCCCGGCCGGCCTCGACATGGCGGTCCAGCGCGTTGTAGCTCGTGTTCAGCGTGCCATCCGGGAACCACCGGTACAGCGGAGGCTCGGTCGCATCCAGCGCCGCGGTGGGCTCATCGACCCAGTCCACCGCCTTCGCTGCTTCGAGCCAGAAGGCCTCCCTCTCCTCAAGGCTCTCCCGGTACACCTCGGCGTACGATCCCGTCTCCCGCGTCACGCCCGTCCCCTGTGTCACTGTGGCACTCCTCACTTCCTCGTGGTCTGCCCAGACTAAGTCAGTCGACGTCGCACCACAAGGGCACATGTATACATTTGAGGCATCTGCCGTGCGACACTCGGCCCGAATTTCTCAGGAATCTCTACTTGCATTCTCAGGTTGGCGGTGTCAATGTATACAGAAGAGCCCGTTGATCGGTCTCCTAAGCGGCCAGACCCGTTCGTAGCAAGAGCCAGCCAGTTCCATCCAGGCCAGTTCCATTCGGACCAGTTCCATTCGGACCAGTTCCATTCGGACCAGTTCCATTCGGACCAGTTCCATTCAGAGGGGAGTGCGATGAAGGCCAGCGACCGCGCGTACTCGGCCCTGCGCGATGACATCGTCGAATGGCGCCTCACCCCCGGGACGGTCCTCGGAGAGGTCGAGCAGTCCGAGCGTCTGGGGGTCTCCCGCACTCCGCTGCGCGAAGCGCTCGCCCGCCTCACAGCCGAGGGGCTTGCCTCTGCGCAGAGGGGCCGCGGCGTCATCGTGAGCGACATCTCCCTCGCCCACATCGACGAGCTCTTCGAACTCCGCGAGGTCCTCGAATCCAAGGCCGCGGCACTGGCGGCAGCGCGCGGCGACCGCGAGCGGTTCGCCGACTTGCGGGACCGGTTCCTCGCGGCGCCGGCCCTCCTCACCGACGATGACCCGCTCCGGCACGAGTACTACTCGCTCGCCGCCGAGCTCGACGCCGAAATCGACGCCGCGATCGGCAACTCCTACCTCACGCAGTCCCTCGAGGGGCTGCGGGTACACCTCACCCGCGTCCGTCGCCTGGCGAAGGACGACGCCGCGCGGCTGAGGCAGGCCGCATCCGAGCACGCGGCGATTGCCGGGGCCATCGCGGACGGCAATGCGCACCTCGCGGCCGCCGCGACGGCGATCCACTTGAACAACAGCCTGAACCACATCAAGTCCGCCAACACACCGCCAGGTAAAACACCGCCAGGAGAGGCCACCCATGGTTGAGATGCACAAGGTCCGCGTCTACAAGAGCGAAGAGAACCTGCCCCGCGAGGACCAGCTCGCGCACAAGATCGCCACGGTCGCCGCCGACCCGGTGGAGGTCACGCCCGAGGTGACCGAGATGATCATCAACCGCATCATCGACAATGCGTCGGTGGCCATTGCGTCGCTCAACCGCGGTCCGATCGTCGCAGCGCGCGCCCAGGCACTCAGCCACGCGCCGTCGTCCGGCGGAAGGGGCTCCCTCGTCTTCGGCGTCGACGACCGGGTCTCCCCCGAGTGGGCCGCCTGGGCCAACGGCGTTGCGGTCCGCGAACTCGACTACCACGACACGTTCCTCGCGGCGGAGTACTCGCACCCCGGCGACAACATCCCGCCGATCCTCGCCGTGGGCCAGCATGCTGGCTCCACCGGCCACGACCTCATCCGCGGCATCGCGACCGGCTACGAGATCCAGGTCGACCTCGTCAAGGCCATCAGCCTGCACAAGCACAAGATCGACCACGTCGCGCACCTGGGCCCCTCGGCCGCCGCAGGTATCGGCACGCTGCTCGGCCTCGACGTCGAGACGATCTTCCAGGCCGTGGGCCAGGCCCTGCACACGACGACGGCGACCCGCCAGTCCCGCAAGGGCGAGATCTCCACCTGGAAGGCCCACGCCCCGGCGTTCGCGGGCAAGATGGCCGTCGAGGCCGTGGACCGCGCGATGCGCGGCCAGACCTCCCCCGTGCCGATCTACGAGGGCGAAGACGGCGTCATCGCCTGGCTCCTCGACGGCCCCGACGCCGCGTACGAGGTCCCGCTGCCCGCCGAAGGCGAGGCCAAGCGGGCGATCCTGGACACGTACACGAAGGAGCACTCGGCCGAGTACCAGGCACAGGCCTGGATCGACCTCGCGCGCAAGCTGCACCGCGAGCACCCCGAGGTGACGAAGCCCGAGAACGTGGCGAGCATCCTCATCAAGACGAGCCACCACACGCACTACGTGATCGGCTCGGGGGCCAACGACCCGCAGAAGTACGATCCGACGGCCTCGCGCGAGACGCTCGACCACTCGATCCCCTACATCTTCGCGGTCGCCCTCCAGGACGGCACGTGGCACCACGTGGACTCCTACTCCCCCGAGCGCGCGGGCCGGCAGGACACCGTCGAGCTGTGGCACAAGGTGACCACCGAGGAGGACCCCGAGTGGACGCGGCGGTACCACTCCCTCGACATCGCCGAGAAGGCCTTCGGCGGCTCGGTCGTCATCACCCTCACTGACGGGACCGTCATCGAGGACCAGATCGCGGTCGCCGACGCGCACCCGCTCGGTGCCCGCCCGTTCGGCCGCGAGCAGTACATCGCGAAGTTCCGGACGCTCGCCGCCGAGTCCGTGGCACCCGAGGAGATCGACCGCTTCCTGGCCGCCGTGCAGCGTCTGCCCGAGCTGGGCGCCGGCGAGCTCGACCAGCTCAACATCGTGGCGAAGGACGGCGTGATCGACCTCGCCGCCGCGCCGCACGGTCTCTTCTGAGACTCTCCTGAGACTGTTCTGAGATCGTTCTGAGAGGACTGACGACCATGCTCTACTCCACCACCACCCCCGAGCAGAAACGCGTCAAACTGCGCGAGATCCTCGCCTCGGGCACGCTCCAGCAGTTCCCGGGCGCGTTCAGCCCGCTCTCCGCGCGGCTCATCGAGGAGAAGGGGTTCCCGGGGGTCTACATCTCGGGGGCCGTGCTCGCGAACGATCTGGGCCTGCCGGACATCGGCCTGACGACCCTGACCGAGGTCGCCACGCGGGCCGGCCAGATCGCCCGGATGACCGAGCTGCCGGCGATCGTCGACGCCGACACGGGCTTCGGCGAGGCCATGAACGTGGCGCGCACCATCCAGGAGCTCGAGAACGCTGGCCTCGCCGGAATGCACATCGAGGACCAGGTGAATCCGAAGCGGTGCGGGCACCTTGACGGCAAGTCGGTCGTGGACCTGGACACAGCCCTCCAGCGCGTCCGCGCCGCGGCAGACGCCCGGCGGGACCCGAACTTCCTCATCATGGCGCGGACCGACATCCGTGCGACGGGCGAGGGCGCGGCGGGGCTCGACGCCGCCGTCGAGCGCGCCAAGGCGCTTGTCGAGGCGGGCGCCGACGCGATCTTCCCCGAGGCCATGGGCAGCATCGAGGAGTTCAAAGCCATCCGGGACGCCGTAACCGTCCCGGTCCTGGCCAACATGACCGAGTTCGGCAAGAGCCGCCTCTTCACGGCCCAGGAGCTCGCCTCGGTGGGCATCAACATGGTCATCTATCCGGTCACCCTGCTCCGCATTGCCATGGGCGCTGCAGAACGTACGCTGGATAGCATCAGGGCGGACGGCACGCAGGAGGCCCAAGTCGAGAACATGTTGACTCGCTCACGCCTCTACGAGCTGGTTGACTACGAGGCATACAACGGCTTCGACACCAGCGTGTTCAACTTCCAGGTTCCGGGCCGATACTGACGGCTCCGAGGGCCACTGACAAAGGAGTCCTGCAATGACACAGGTGCCAAGCACCATGCAGAGCGACAGCGCGATCAGGAAGGGCCTTGCCGGCGTGGTGGTGGACTACACCGCGATCTCGAAGGTCAACCCTGACACGAATTCCCTCCTGTACCGCGGCTACCCGGTCCAGGAGCTCGCTGCCCGCTGCAGCTTCGAGGAGGTCGCGTACCTCCTGTGGTACGGCGAGCTTCCCACGCCCGAGCAGCTGTCCCAGTTCGAGACGCGGGAGCGTGCCGGCCGACACCTCGACCCGCTCCTGAAGCAGGTCGTGGACGAGCTCCCCGTCACATGCCATCCCATGGACGTGTGCCGCACCGCGGCGAGTGTCCAGGGCGCGCGGCACCCCCTGGCAGGCGACTCCTCGCGCGGGGCGAACCTGGCGAAGTCCGTCGAACTCTTCGCTGCGATGCCCGCGGTGGTCGCCTACGACCAGCGCCGGCGCCGCGGCGAGAGCCTCGTCGAGCCCCGGGACGATCTCGGCTACGCCGCGAACTTCCTGTGGATGACGTTCGGCGAGGAAGCCGCCCCCGAGGTGGTCCGCGCGTTCGAGGTCTCAATGATCCTTTACGCCGAGCACTCGTTCAACGCCTCGACGTTCACCGCCCGCGTGGTCACTTCGACCCTCTCGGACCTCCACTCCGCGGTCACCGCGGCTATCGGCGCCCTCAAGGGCCCGCTCCACGGCGGGGCCAACGAGGCCGTCATGGAGACCTTCGAGGACATCGGCATCCGCACCGACGAGACCCACGAGCAGGCCAAGGTCCGGGCCAAAGTCTGGATGGACGAGGCCCTCGCGGCGAAGAAGAAGGTCATGGGCTTCGGCCACCGCGTGTACAAGCACGGCGACTCGCGGGTGCCGACCATGAAGGCCGCCCTCGACGACCTCATCGCGTTCTACGGCCGTCCTGAGATCCTGGGCCTGTACGACGGGCTCGAGCAGTCCATGGACGAGGCGAAGGGCATCAAACCCAACCTCGACTACCCGACCGGGCCGGCGTACCACCTCATGGGCTTCGACATCCCCACGTTCACGCCGCTCTTCGTGGCGAGCCGGATCGTCGGCTGGACCGCGCATGTCATGGAGCAGGTCGAGAACAATGCGCTCATCCGTCCACTCTCGGCCTACAACGGCCCGGACGAGCGGCATCTGGACTAGCCTCCGGGCACCTTCGGCAGGGGCTCAGTCAGCCTCGGCGTGGCGGAGGACGACGAATCGGGCGACCGACTCGTTGTCCTCCGCCATTTCGACGCGGAAGTCGACAACAGCCCCGGTCAGGACGATCGGGAGCCAGTGGTCGGCGTCCTGCCACATGTCCGTGACCGGCAGCGCATCCACCGGGTACCACGCGGGCGCGATCTCCTCGCTCTCCGCGACCTCGCCGGTCCACACCGTGGCGGTGAACATCGTGCACTCCATGTCCCATTCGGGACGTGCGGGGAAGCGGAAGTCGACCGTTCCCGCGGGTGCCAGCCGAGCGGCGTCGAGCGCGACGCCCGCCTCCTCGTCGAGCTCGCGTGCGGCGGCCTCCGCGGGGGTCTCCCCTGCCTCGAGGTGGCCGCCTAGGCCCACGACCTTCCCGCGTCCGAACCCGCGCTTCTTGCGCCCCAGCAGGACCTCACGGCCGCCTTCCCCGTCCCTCAGGAGGAAGCAGAGCGCCACCGGCGCGCCCATCAGCCGACTCCCCGGACGGCCAGGGGGGAACTCATCCTCGGGCCCTCGGATGCGCCAGGGCATAGACCTCGCGCAGCGTCTCCGCGGTGACGAGCGTATACACCTGGGTCGTCGTGACGGAGGCGTGGCCGAGGAGCTCCTGGACCACGCGGACGTCGGCGCCGCCCTCGAGCAGGTGCGTCGCGAACGAATGCCGCAGGGTGTGCGGCGAGACGTCCCGGGTGATCTGTGCCTTCTCGGCAACATCCTTGAGGATCGTCCAGGCGCTCTGGCGGCTCAGCCGACCGCCCCGGGCGTTGAGGAACAGGCCCGGGGTGCCCTTGCCCTTGGCGACGAGCGCGGGTCGCCCGCGGACAAGATAGGCGTCGATCGCCCGGGCGGCGTAGGAGCCGATCGGCACGATGCGCTCCTTGGAGCCCTTGCCGAACAGCCGCACCACTGCCGGGCCGCCGTCCGGGGTGTCGAGGCGCAGGTCGTCGACATCCAGTCCGACGGCCTCGCTGATGCGGGCACCTGTGGCGTAGAGGAACTCGAGAAGCGCGCGGTCCCGCAGGCCAGACGGTGTGTCGGCGGCCGCGGCGTCGAGGATGCGCGTCACCTCGTGGATGCTGATGGCCTTGGGCAGGCGCTGCCCGGCGAGCGGCGGGTGCACGTCGGCGGCCGGGTCATCCGGCGTCGTGCCCTCGAGCGCCCAGAAGCGGTGCAGCCCGCGGACGGCGACCACCGTCCTTGCGGCGGAGCGGGCGGTCAACGGGCTCCCGCCGTCGGCACCGTCGCGGAGCGCCTGGGCGAAGGCGCCCACGTGGTGCCGTTCGACGCCCGAGGGCGTGCTGACGCCTTCGCGGGCGAGGTGCGCGCCGTAGCGGGCCAGATCCCGGCGGTACGCGGCAAGGGTATTGGGGGCGAGGCCCCGCTCCACGGCAAGGTGGCGCAGGTAGTCCTCGATCGCGCGCGCGATGAGCCGCGGCAGAGCTGCCGGAGGCACCGGGACACGACCTGGCACCCCCGACGACTCTCTGCCGGGGGCGTCCTGAGCGGCGGGCGGCGCGGGTTCGGTCACCTGCACGACAGGCCCACTCAGCGCTGGGCCGGGTGCGCCGGCCACGGGGTCTCGCCTGCGCGCAGGGACGCGAATCCCGTGCGGCGCGCCGCGTCCGCAGCGAGGACGGCAACCACTGCGCTCGGGTTGTGCAGGCGCCCGGCCAGGACGGCGCGGACGGCCGCGTCCAGATGAACCCACGCGAACTGGATCTCGGCCTCCTCGTCGGTGCGCTCGTGGCGTTCCTCGGGCGCGACCTCGCTCAGGCCGCGGGCCAAGTAGATGCGGATGGCCTCGCTCGAGGACCCCGGTGAAGTGAAGAAGTCCGCGAGGACGTGCCACTGGCTCGCCGTGAGGTCGGCCTCCTCGGCCAGCTCGCGCGCGGCGGCATCGAGGTTCGACTCGCCGTCCACGTCGAGCAGACCCGCGGGGACCTCCCACAGATCCATCCCCACCGGGTGGCGATACTGACGCAGCATGAGGATGCGCCCGTCGTCGTCCATCGGCAGGATGGCGACGGCGCCGGGGTGCTCGATGTAGTCGCGGTGCAGCACGCCTGCACCGTCGGCGAGTTCGAAGGCGTCGCTGCGGACGTCCCAGATGCGGCCCTTGTAGACCGTGTCCGAGGACAGCACGCGCCGCGGGCTCGGCGCGTCTTCGACACTCGGGCCGCTGTGGGCCTCCGACTCAACGCCGGGCTGCGGCGCGTGCGTGTCCACGGACCTACTTGCCTTCGCCTGCGGAGGCTGGAACCTTCTCAGCCGCCGCGTCCGACTCCGGGGACGCCGCGCGCTTCGCTCCTGAAGGCTTCGCGGCCGCCGGCCCGGCGTCCCGCGTGTCAGCAGACGCACCGCGGTGCTCGAGGGCTGCCTTGACGAGCCCCACGAACAGCGGGTGGGGGCGCGTGGGCCGCGAGCCGAGCTCGGGGTGGGCCTGGGTGGCGACATAGTAGGGATGGACGTCCTTGGGCAGTTCGGCGAACTCGACGAGCTTGCCGTCAGGTGACGTACCCGAGAAGACGAGGCCCTTGGCCGCGATCTGCTCACGATAGGCGTTGTTCACCTCGTACCGGTGGCGGTGGCGCTCGGAGACCTTCGTGCTGCCGTAGGTCTCGGCCACGACCGAGCCCTCGTCGAGGACCGCGTCGTAGAGGCCGAGGCGCATGGTGCCGCCCAGATCGCCCTTGCCCTCGACGATGTGCAGCTGCTCCGCCATGGTGGCGATGACCGGGTACTTCGATTCGGGCTCGAACTCGCTCGACGAGGCGCCCTCGAGGCCCACGACGTTGCGCGCGTACTCGATCACCATGCACTGGAGGCCAAGGCACAGGCCCAGGGTCGGCAGCTTGCCCTCACGGGCGAGGGTCAGCGCACCGAGCTTGCCCTCGAGGCCGCGGATGCCGAAGCCGCCCGGGACGAGGATCGCGTCAACTCCAGCGAGAGCGTTCCTCGCACCGGCCGGGGTCTGGCACTCGTCCGAGGCGACCCAGCGGATGTTGACCTTGGCGTCGTTCGCGAAGCCTCCGGCGCGCAGCGCCTCGGTCACGGAGAGGTACGCGTCGGGCAGGTCGATGTACTTCCCGACGAGCGCGATCTCGACCTGGTGCTTCGGGTGGTGCACGACCTCGAGGAGACGATCCCACGCCGTCCAGTCAACGTCCTTGAACGGCAGGTTCAGGGCGCGGACGATGTACGAATCCAGCCCCTGGGCGTGGAGCACCTTGGGGATGTCGTAGATGCTCGGGGCGTCCGGGCAGTTGATCACCGCGTCGGTGTCGACGTCGCACATGCGGCCGATCTTGTCCCGCATCGCGTCCGGGATCTCGCGGTCGGAGCGGACCACGATCGCGTCGGGTTGGATGCCGATCGAGCGCAGCGCCGCGACGGAGTGCTGGGTCGGCTTGGTCTTGAGCTCCTGCGACGGGCCGATGTAGGGCACGAGGGAGACATGGACGAAGAAGACGTTGCCGCGGCCGATGTCCTGGCGCACCTGGCGTGCGGCCTCAAGGAACGGCTGGGACTCGATGTCGCCGACCGTGCCGCCGATCTCCGTGATGATGACGTCCGGCGCGTTCTCGCCGTCGGACGGCAGGCGCATGCGGCGCTTGATCTCGTCGGTGATGTGCGGGATGACCTGGACGGTGTCACCGAGGTACTCGCCGCGGCGCTCCTTGGCGATCACGGTCGAGTAGACCTGGCCCGTGGTCACATTGGCGGAGCCATCGAGGGATTCATCGAGGAATCGCTCGTAGTGGCCAATGTCGAGGTCAGTCTCGGCGCCGTCTTCGGTGACGAAGACCTCGCCGTGCTGGAACGGGTTCATCGTTCCGGGATCGACGTTCAGGTAAGGATCAAGCTTCTGCATCGTGACCGAGAGGCCGCGGCCGCGCAGCAGGTGACCGAGGCTGGAAGCCGTCAGGCCTTTCCCGAGCGAGGAGGCCACGCCACCGGTGACGAAGATCTGCTTGGTCGTCTTGGCGGAGTCTGAAAAACGGGAATGAGTTCGCTGCACCACGGAATTCGAGCATATCACCGATCTGAGTGCCACCCCTCGCGAAGCCGGGTGTGTCGACGTGATCCTCAGCTCGCGGCGGCCGCGCGGGAGGACCTTGCATCCTCGAGGAGCTCGAGCGCGTGCGCTTGGGCGCTCGCCGAATCCTCCTGGCCCGCCAGCATGCGCGCGAGCTCGATGACGCGCTCGGCCTCGTCCAGGACGCGCACGTCGCTTGAGGTCACGCCCGTTGCACCGTCCGCGCCCCGTGCCGAGGCGCGGGAGGTCTTGATGACCGTGATGTGCCGGTCCGCGAACGCTGCAACCTGGGGCAAGTGGGTCACGACCAGGACCTGGACGTGGCACGCGAGCATCGCGAGCCGACGCCCGATCTCCACCGCGGCGCGGCCGCCCACGCCCGAGTCGACCTCGTCGAACACGAAGGTCGGCACGGGGTCCACGGCTGCGAGGACCACTTCGATCGCGAGCATCACGCGGGAGAGCTCGCCCCCGGACGCGCCCTTGCCGAGCGGGCGGGCAGGCGCGCCTGCGTGAGGCTGCAGGAGGATCGCCACCGTGTCCTTGCCGTCCGGGCCCAGCTCGTCCGTCTCGACGACCTCGACCCGCAGCATCGCATCCGGCATGGCCAAAGCCGTGAGCTCGCCGCTGACGCGCTCCGCGAGGTCGCCCGCGGCGGCCCGCCGCCGCTCGGCCAGCTGGCTGGCCAGCTCGTGGAGCCTTGCCTCGTCCCGGCCGATCTGGTCGGTGAGGGACTCGATCCGGCCGTCGTCGTCCTGGAGTTCGAAGAGCCGTTTCTGGCCGATCTCGGCCCAAGCGATGACCTCATCGAGGGTGGGGGCGTACTTGCGGGTGAGGCGGCCAAGGGCGCCTCGGCGCTCCTCGACCTCCGCAAGCCTCCCGGGGCCCTCCGTGTCGAGCGACGTCGCATAGCTCGCGAGCTCCTGGGCGATGTCGTTGAGGACATATCCCACGTCGGCGAGCCGCTCCGCACAGGCCCGCAGCGCGTCGTCGTGCTCCGCCTCGTGCTCGAGGGCGCGGCGGGCGCCGTCCACGAGTGTGGTCGCGTCCGAGGCCTCGCCGAAGTCCTCCGAGACGAGTGCCTCGTGGGCCTGCTGCGCGGCGAGCCGGAGTGCCTCGGCGTGGGCGAGGCGCACGGACTCGGCCTTGAGCGCCTCGTCCTCCCCCTGCTGCGGAGACACGTCCTCGATCTCAGCCAATGCGGCCTCGAGGGACTCTGCCTCGCGGATCCGCTCCCGTGAGGAAGACGTGAGCTCCTCGAGCTCCCGGCGCGCTCCCGTCCACGCGGCGTACAGCGCCGAGTACTCCTTCTGGACCGCGGCGAACGACTCGCCGGCGAAAGTATCGAGGGCCCTGCGCTGCGCGGCCGGGCTCTTGAGCCGCAGCTGTTCGGACTGGCCGTGGATCACCACTAAGTGCGCCCCGACCTCGGCGAGCACTCCCACCGGCGCCGAGCGCCCGCCCACGTGGGCCCTGCTGCGCCCGTCCGCGCCCACGGTGCGGGCCAGGAGAAGCTCGGCGGCGCCGTCGTGCTCCTCCGCGTCTCCGCCCGCCTCCTGAGCGCGCACGACGGCGGCGTGGCCCGGTTCGAGGCGGACGGTCGCCTCAGCGACGGCGGATTTCGCCCCGGTCCGGACCGCTCCTGCATCGGAGCGACCGCCGAGCAGCAGCCCCAACGCCGTGACGACCATCGTCTTGCCCGCGCCGGTCTCGCCCGTGACGACGCTCAGGCCCGGCCCCAGCGGGAGTGCGGCGTCCGTGATGACGCCCAGGTCGCGGATCCGCAGTTCCTCGATCATGCGTGCTCCTCGGGGGACTCGTGAGTGCCGTCGGCCTCGTCGACGCCCTGGCCGGGGCCACGCTGTGTCCATGCGATCGGCGGCACCTCGGGGACCATCGGCCCCGGTGCGGTGACGGGCGAGCCGGGCACCGGGCCGCGCCAGCCGTGGATGGGCAACTCGAACTTGCGCACGAGGCGCGCGGAGAACGGCGTCGTGCTGGTTCTGGCGAGTCGCACCGGCACCGGGGACTTGGTGACCTCGACGCGGGAACCGGGCGGCAGATCCACAGACCGACGGCCGTCGCACCACAGGACAGCGTGCGCGTCGGTCCGGCTCAGGATCTCCACCGCGAGCGTGGAACGCGGCGAGACGACGAGCGGCTTGGCGAACAGGGCATGGGCGCTGATGGGCGTAATGAGGAGAGCCTCGACCTCGGGCCAAACGATCGGGCCGCCGGCCGAGAAGGCATAGGCTGTGCTGCCGGTGGGCGTCGCGAGGACAATCCCGTCGCAGCCGTAGGACGTGAGCGGCTTGCCGTCGACCTCGGTGACGACCTCGATCATGCGTTCGCGGCTCGCCTTCTCGATGGCAGCCTCGTTGAGGGCCCACGTGTGGGCGACCTTGGCCCCGCGGTACCACACGTTCACGTCGATCGTCATGCGTTCCTCGACGGAATAGCTCCGCGAGGCGATCCACTGGACCGTCTGGGCAAGGTCGGCGCGCTCGCTCTCGGCGAGGAAGCCGACGTGTCCGAGATTGACCCCCAGGAGCGGAACGTCGACGTGCCGGACCAGCTCGGCGGCGCGGAGGATCGTCCCGTCGCCGCCGAGGACCATCACGAGCTCGATGTCCTCGAGCCCGACGTCCCGGCCGATGACCTCGGTGGGGTGGTCCAGTCCATTGAAGCGCTCCGAAAGCTCGGCCTGCTGGCCGGCGGGCATGACAGGCGAGAGCCCGGAGCCGTAGAGCTGGGCGGCGGCCTCACGGGCGGCGACCATGGAGTCCTCGCGCCCCATGTGGGCAAGCAGCAGAATGCGACGTGTCACGTGGGCATCTCCTCGTGCGGGGCGGCCGGCCAGAGCCCGGAGACCCAAGCCTGGGCATCGGCTGCCGCGGAAGCTTGCGATGCCTGTGGCTCTGCCGGTCGGCTGAGCCACAGGAAGTACTCGACGTTCCCGTCTTGGCCGGGCAGCGGGCTCACGGCGAGGCCGCGCAGGGCGAGCCCGACTCCGACGGCTGCCTCGGCCACGCCGGTGACCGCGCGGCGTCGCTCGCCATCCGAGCCCACGACGCCGGTCTTCGCGAGCCGCTCCCGGCCCACCTCGAACTGCGGCTTGACCATGATGAGGAGGTCTCCGCCGGGCAGGGTGCACGAGTACAGGGCGCCGAGGACGAGCGTGAGCGAGATGAACGAGAGGTCTGCCACCGTCAGAGAGGCTGGTCCGCCGATGTCTTCCGGGGAGAGATCGCGGACATTGACGCCTTCGTGGACGTGGACGCGGGGGTCGCGGCGGATGGCCTCGACGAGCTGACCGTGCCCGACGTCGACCGCAACGACCTCTGCGGCTCCGGCCTGCAGGAGCACGTCCGTGAAGCCGCCCGTCGAGGCGCCCGCGTCGAGGCAGCGTGCGCCTCGCGGGTCTACAGCCGGGAAGGCCGCGAGGGCGCCGGCCAGTTTATGGCCCGCACGGCTCACATAGCGGTCGTGCTCCGTGTCGGAGACCTCGATGGCCGCGCTCTCAGGGACCGGGTGGGAGGCCTTCGAGACGGCTTCGCCGTCGACGCGCACGGCGTCATCCGCTATCAACTTAGCGGCGTGCGTGCGCGAGCGGGCGAGGCCGCGGCGCACGAGTTCGAGATCGAGCCGGGCCACGCTACTCCGCCGGCTCCGCGTCGAGGACGTGCGTGAGTGCTGCGTGGAAGGCCTCGAAGGCGTCCGCCTGGGCGGCGAGCGGCTGGTCCGCGGCGGAGGCGAGGTTGGCAAGCGCAGCCTCGACCTCGGGCTGCCCCGCCTCGATCGCCGTCTCCCGCGGATCCTCGCTCATGGGCCCCAGCTTATCGAGAGTCGACGACAGATTCCCGCAGGCCCTGGGTGTTCCGTTCCCGCTCAGGCGGTCCAGTGGAGCTCGGGAACCGCCTGCTTGTCCGTCTCGGGATGGGCGTTCCACCACGCGGCACACGCCGCCCGCCAGGCATCGAGGTCGTCCGGATCGCCCGTGATCTCGACCCGGCCGTCCACGGCCCGCGCCGACGACGACCCGACCCGCCACGCGCCGTCGTGCGCCTCCGCGTCAGGGTACGGGCGGAAGAAATCGTCGAGGGCACTGAGGATGAAGGTCGGCCGCTCGGCCGTGCGCGCGGCAAGGATCGACTCTCGGGTATCTACGCCCGTCAGGACGGCCGCGGTCGCGAATCCCGCACGATTGCCTCCGAGGATATCGGTGTCAAGCCGGTCGCCGACCACGATCGGGCGGCTCGCACCGAGGCGCTCGGCCGCTGCAAGGAAGAGCGGTGCCTGCGGCTTGCCCGCAACGAGCGGCGTCCGGCCCGTCGCAGCCTGGACCGCCGCCACGAGGGTCCCGTTGCCCGGGGCGATGCCCCGGGCCTGCGGGATCGACATGTCCGCGTTCGTTGCGATCCAGAGAGCGCCCGCGGCGACGGCGTATGCCGCCTCCGCGAGGTCCCTCCAGCCAAGATCGGGGCTGAACCCTTGGATCACGGCCTCGGGCGACTCGTCGGCGGAGCGGACCGGCGTCAGGCCGCGCAGCTCAATCTCGCGGGCGAGTGCGGCGCTCCCCGTCACGAGCACTCGCGTTCCGGCCGGGACCTTCTTCGCAAGCAGCTCCGCGCCGGCCTGGGCCGAACTCACGACGTCGTCATCCCCGGCCGGTGCGCCGAGTTCGCGCAGGTGCGCCGCGACTTCGGCGGGCGTGCGCGACGCGTTGTTCGTCACGTAGCCGAGCCGGATGCCGCGCGGGGCAAAACCGCGGAGCGCCTCGACGGCACCCGGGATGGCGTGAGGACCGGCGTAGACGACGCCGTCGAGATCAGACAGGACGGCGTCGAACGCCTCGATGAGGTCGGCCACGTTACGCCTGGTCTGACCCGTGCCCGTGCTCGCCGATGCCATCGGTCGGGAACTCGGGGTCGTGGCCGTCTGCGTGCTCCTCAGACGTGTGCCCTTCGTCCGGGCCCGCCGTCGACTCGTTCATGCCGAGCTCGTCCTCCGCGAGACCGAGCGCGTGGTGATCGTCGACGGAGTCGTGGGACTCGTCCTCGTCGCCGTCCGACGTCGCGGACTCGCCGCCGGCGTGCAGCTCACCCGACTCGACCTCAGTGGCCTCGTCCTCAGCGACCTCACCCTCATTCGGCTCGGTGCCGGTCGGCGCTGCCGCCGCCGCCCGGGCACGGCGTTCCTCGAGCTCGCGCCGCTCCTCTTCCTCGTCGTAGCCGAGGTCCACGATCTCGGGCTCCTCGTAGTCGCCCACTCCCAGCGCCTCTTCGGCCACTCCGATCTGGCGGTACCACTTGGCAGCTTCGGGAGCACGACCCGCGGCCGACAACGCGTCGGCGTAGGCCTCGAACAGGCGCGGGCTGAAGGAGAAGGCCCGGTTGATGTCGAGCTGCGGGATCTCGAGCTCCTTGACCGCCGCAGCGAAATCGCCCATGTCGGACCGCGCACCGGAGGCGACAATGGCCAGCTCCGCCTTGCCCGCGTTGTCCAGCATCTCCTTCTCGTCGGACTGCACGAGCTCGAGCGCCTTCTCGGGGCGCCCGAGACCTCGTTCGCAGTCGGCCATGTGAGCCAGGTGGATGCTCGAGCCGGTGATTCGGCGGAACGTACGGAACTCGCGGAGCGCGTCGTCATAGTGACCCGCTGCATAGGCCGTCATTCCCACGGCCTCGCGGACAGCGCCGATGCGGCCACCGCGGCGGCTCGCCGCGAGGGCATGCTGGAACGCAGCCTCGGGGTCGCTGTCGATCAGGCGGCCGGCCATGACGAGGTGCTTCGAGACCCACTCGCTGTTGTTGCCCTCGAGCGTGCGCAGCTGGCCCATCGTCGTGCGATCGAGCTCGCGGCCTGTCACATCAGGGTCGATCTCAGGCGACCGCTCGCGGTCGACGCGGTTCGAGACGCGCAGATCCGCCGCATTGTGCTGCGGGGCGCGCTCCTCGCGCGGGGGGCGATCGCCGTACGGGCGTCGCTCACCACGGTCGTCACGGTTGAAGCTGCGCGGGGCACGGTCATCACGCTGGGGGCGATCGCCGTACGGGCGTCGCTCACCACGGTCGTCGCGGTTGAAGCTGCGCGGGGCACGGTCATCACGCTGCGGACGATCACCGAAGGGGCGTCGCTCACCACGGTCGTCGCGGTTGAAGCTGCGCGGGGCACGGTCATCACGCTGCGGACGATCGCCGTACGGGCGTCGCTCACCGCGGTCGTCGCGGTTGAAGCTGCGCGGGGCACGGTCATCACGCTGCGGACGATCGCCGTACGGGCGTCGCTCACCGCGGTCGTCACGCTGGAACGGACGACGCTCACCGTCGCGCTGGGGGCGATCGCCATAGGGGCGTCGCTCACCGTCACGCTGCGGACGATCACCGAACGGACGTCGCTCACCGCGGTCGTCACGCTGGAAGGGGCGCCGCTCACCGTCGCGCTGGGGGCGATCGCCATAGGGACGTCGCTCACCACGGTCGTCACGCTGGAAGGGGCGCCGCTCACCGTCGCGCTGGGGGCGATCGCCATAGGGACGGCGCTCACCGCGGTCGTCACGGTTGAAGCTGCGCGGGGCACGGTCATCACGCTGCGGGCGATCACCGAACGGGCGTCGCTCACCACGGTCGTCACGCTGGAACGGACGACGCTCACCGTCACGCTGGGGACGATCACCGAAGGGGCGTCGCTCACCACGCTCGTCGCGGTTGAAGCTGCGCGGGGCACGGTCATCACGCTGCGGGCGCTCACCACGGTCGTCACGCTGGAACGGACGACGCTCACCGTCACGCTGCGGACGATCACCGTACGAACGACGCTCACCCGAAGGACCGCCCTGCTGCTGATCGTCGTTGTTGCGATCGCGAAATCCTCGAGGACGACCTCCGGAGCCACTCGTGCCCCGGAACGGACCACTGAAGCGATCAGACCCCCGGCCGCCCGAACCTCCGCGGGGCCCGTTGAAACCCCGTCCTCCGGGACCGCGTCCGTTCTGCTCTGCCATGGTGGCTCCTCTTTCCTGGATTCCTTTGATCAGCGGCACTGGCCGCGTCTCGTCACTATGCGTTTGGCTGCCAGGGATTCCTGGCCTGTTTGACATCAAGTCTACGTGGACCACATCGTCATGGCCCGGGGAGTGGCGCTCGCCACCAGCACGATCACGGTGCTTAAGCGGGAACGGGCCCCACGTGGTGGGGCCCGTTCTGCCTTGAATGGTTGTCCGGCGGTGTCCTACTCTCCCACACCCTGGCGGGTGCAGTACCATCGGCGCTGTGGGTCTTAGCTTCCGGGTTCGGGATGGGTCCGGGCGTTTCCCCCACGCTGTGGCCGCCGTAACCCTTGCTCCGCGCGCCCCCGGGTGTGGGGGTGGGGAAGTGTGTGGTCACGGTGTTCCGTGAGTCGTTGTTCGGTTGTGGGTGTTGTGCTGTGGTTTCCCTGGGGTTTGTTGTCTGGGGACCGTATGGTGGACGCGTAGCATGGTTCCGTTTC
>NZ_JAVFJK010000004.1:0-96910 GCF_030908215.1 Sinomonas sp. ASV486
TCGGCGAGGATCTCGCCGGTGCCGTGCTCGATGGCGGTGGCCTCGGCGTCGTGGACGAGCAGGATGATGCGTTTGTGCCTGTGGGCGCGGCCGATGCCGAGGTGACGGAGGCGTCCCGCGTGGCGGAGGGTGACCTTGCCGTCGGCGTCGACGCGGTCGGTCCGGACGCGGAAGTGTGCCCCCTGGGCGGCGGCCGCGGGGCCGGCCTTGGGGGTCTGGGCGTAGGCCTCGGCGGGTGTGTGCCTGCCGAGCGCGCGGTGGGGGCGTTCGTGGTTGTAGACGTGGCGGAATCTGGTGAGCTGGTCGTTCAGGTCCTCGATGGTCTGGGCCGGAGGCTGGCTGTGGAGCCATTTCTTCAGGGTCTGGTGGAAGCGCTCGATCTTGCCCTGGGTCTGGGGGTGGCCGGGGGATCCGTTCTTCTGGACGATCCCGAGCCCTGCGATGAGGCTCTCGAAGGCGTTGCGGCCTCCTTTCCCGCCGGCCAGGCGGGTGGTGTAGACCATGCCGTTGTCGGTCAGGGTGCTGGCGGGCAGGCCGTGTTCCTGTGCGGTGTCCAGGAAGGCGTCCACGACGATGGCGCCGGTCGTCCTGGGGTGGGCGGTGAGGTGGAGCAGGCAGCGGGAGTGGTCGTCGAGGAAGTCGATGATCTCGGTGTCGGTGCCGTCGGCCAGGTGCCAGTGGGTGAAGTCGGACTGCCAGGTCTCGTTGGGCTGGGCCGCGGCGAAGCGTCGCAGGGAGGACTTGGGACGCTTGTGGGGTTCGGGGGCGACCGCGCCGGCGGCCCGGAGGATGCGGTGGATGGTGGTGCTCGCGGGCACCGGGAGGCCCTCGCGTCCGAGATGGGCAGCGATGGTCTCGGCCCCGGAGTCCAGGCCCTTGGCCTGCAGGTCGGCGCGTAGGACCAGGATCCTCTCCTGAACGTTGGCCGGCGTCTGCTGCGGGCTGGTGCGGGGCCGCCGGGAGCGGGCCTCGAGGCCGGCCTCTCCTTCGGCTGCGTGGCGGGCGATGAGTTGGTGGACCCATTGGCGGCTGATGCCGTACCGGCGGGCTGCTTCGGCCTTGGACATCCCACCCTCCAGGACTGCGAGGACGATGACCTTGTTCTTCGACATGGCAGAAGCCCAATGGGCGAGGTGTCAACGATGTCCCGCGACATGCCGGAAGGCGTCAACGATGTCCCGCCACAGCAGTCAACTGTCACCTGTCAACGATGTCCCGCCACATGCGTCAACGATGTCCTGACATCACACACCTCTGGGCGCACAGATGTGAAGAGAGAAGCCCCCCAGCCTAAGGCTGGGGGGCTTCTTCGTCCTCCCCTGCCGGGGCCAAGAGCCAGCCCAGGGTCCCTCCTGCGCGGACGGACCGACTACCGCCCGCCGGGCACTACCCGTCGGCGTGGGCCTGAAGCATCCGGCGGATGCCGTCGAAATGCCGGTTGAGCAGCTCGGACGCCGCAGCCTTGTCCCCCGCGCCCACGGCCTCGAGGATGCGACGGTGCGCGGCCGCCGTCTCGACGAGATCCGCGTTGGAGGGTCCCACCTCCGCGTGGATCTTGCGGTAGACCTTCCAGAAGACGCCCATGAGGTTCAGGAGCAGTTCGTTGTCGAGTGGTTCGAAGAGCAGGCGATGGAACAGTGCATCCGCCTCAGAGAACTCGTCCCCGCGCTCGGCCGACTCCTCCATCGTGACGACGACAGCCTCGATGCGCGCGAGCTGCTCCTGAGTGATGACGTCGATCGACGCTCCGACAAGCCCCGACTCGAGCGCCTGGCGGACATCGACGAGCTCCATCGCCTCATGCCCCTTGTGGCGGAGAGACAGCCGGCCGCGGAAGGAGAGCCCATCGGCGAGCGCATCGAAATTGCTCGGCGCAACGAACATGCCAAACCCGTGCCGGATCTCCACCACCCCGAGCGCCTGCAGGACCTTGAGGCATTCACGCAGGGTATTCCTGCCGACCCCGAGGGTCGCCGTCAGCTCGCTCTCCGTGGGCAACGGGTCGCCCGCTTCAAGTCCTCGGTCGAGGATAAGGTCCATGATCTCCGCCTGAAGCGCTCGGAGCCGCGCCTGCGCGCTGAAGCGCGCCGCGGGAGCCGACGTCGTCGTGGCCATGGAATCCTCCAGTTAGCATGAGAGTGCTGCGTACCGAAGGCACGCAGAGGGACGCTTCGGACCTGTGCTCGGCATCACTTCGGGCCATGATATCGGATGTCCCACTTCCGGGCCCAGAGGTCCACCGGGCCAGCCCTTCGCCCTTGACTCGTGATTGTGATGAGCCTTACAGTTGCCGAGAACCTCGGACATCCCACATCCGATAAGTGCTTTCCTGAGGGCACTCCGGACTCGGTCCACGAGGCCACGCACCCGGATCCACAGAGCCATCAACACGAACGGTGAGGTACATGAGCAACCCCATCTCCCCGCTGGTCAATGACGCCAGCCGCAGGAACTTCCTCAAGCTCAGCGGAGCGATCGGCGCCGCCGCGGCGTTCACGGCGTCCCTGGCCGCATGCTCGCCCGGCGGCACGCCGGCCTCCGCGGTCACGAGCGGCGGAGCGGTCGACCCGACCAAGGAGCTCGTCGCCGGCATCTCATTCGCCCTCTCGACCGGCTTCGACCCGATCGCCGCGAGCGGTGCGACGCCTCAGGCGGCCAACAACCACCTCTTCGAGGGCCTCGTGGACCTCCACCCGGCGACCCGACAGGCCTACCTGGCCCTCGCGGCGTCGGACCCGAAGAAGGTCGACGACACCCACTGGGAGGTCGAGGTCAAGCAGGGCGCGACGTTCCACGACGGCACGCCCGTGACCGCGGACGACGTCGTGTGGTCCTTCAACCGCACCCTCGATCCGGCGAGCAAGTCCCTCTTCGCGGGGTTCATCCCGTTCATCAAGGCCGTGTCCAAGAAGGACGACAAGACGGTCGCATTCGAGCTGAAGGCCCCGTTCGCTGGCTTCAAGGAGCGCATCGCTGTGGTCAAGGTCGTCCCCAAGGCCCTCACGGACACCGCAGAGAAGGCCAAGGCCTTCGACGCGAAGCCGATCGGCTCGGGCCCGTACAAGTTCGTCTCCGCGACCAAGGAAGACAAGATCGTCTTCGCGAAATTCGACGGCTACAAGGGCCAGTACCCGGCCCGGTCGAACAACATGACGTGGCTCCTCATCGCCGACGGCTCCGCTCGGGTGAACTCGATCCCGTCCCGCGCCCAGGCCATCGAGGACGTGCCATATCTCGACATCGACTCGCTCAAGAGCAAAGTCACTGTCGAGGCGGTACAGTCCTTCGGGCTCCTGTTCCTCATGTTCAACACCGCCAAGGCGCCGTTCAGCGACAAGCGCGTCCGTCAGGCGCTCTTCTACGCCACGGACACCCAGAGCGTCATCAACAAGGCCCTGCTCGGCAACGCGACACCGGCGACGTCCTACCTGCCCAAGAACCACCCGGCCTACCATCAGGCCGCGACTCAGTACTCGTACAACCCGGACAAGGCCAAGCAACTGCTCTCCGACGCCGGCGCGTCCAACCTGAGCTTGCGCCTCACCTCGACCCAGAACTCCTGGATCGACAAGTGCATGCCGCTCATCAAGGAGAACTGGGACGCGATCGGCGTCAAGACGACCCTCGACATCGTCCCCTCGGCGACGGTCTACAGCGCCCAGCGCGCTGACGGCGGCGGCGACTTCGACGTCGTCTGCGCATCGGGCGACCCGAGCGTGTTCGGGAACGACGCCGACCTCCTCCTGAGCTGGTTCTACCGCGCCGGCGTGTGGCCGACGGCGCGCTACCGCTGGACCGGCACCCCCGAGTACAAGCAGGTGCAGGACCTCCTCGCCCAGGCCGCCTCCGCCGACGCGGCCCAAGCCAAAGACCTCCAGGGCCAGATCATCGACCTCGTGGCCGAGCAAGTGCCGCTGTACCCGCTGTTCCACCGCAAGCTGCCGACGGCCTGGGACCCCACTCAGCTCGACGGCTTCCAACCGCTGCCCACGACCGGTCTGTCCTTCATCGGCGTCGGTCGCAAGTAGCGCACCTCGGGGCGGATGACGGCGACCCCGACGCCGTCATCCGCCCCTTACGAGCAGTTTGGAGTTCTTCACCGTGTCAACGCTGCTGAGACTGCTGGGCCGGAGGATCGCCGTCCTCCCCTTCATGCTGTTGGGCGTCACGATCCTCGTGTTCCTCGTCCTCCAGGTGGCCCCGGGCGACCCCGCGACGTTCGTCCTGGGGCCCGATGCCTCGGAGGACGCGAAGAACGCATGGCGCGAGGCCCGCGGGCTCAACGATCCGCTCATCATCCAGTTCTTCCACTACGTAGCCAGACTCGTCACCCTCAACTTCGGCGTGACCAACCCGCCGGAGGAGCCCGTGGGCATCCGCATCGCGGCCGCCTTCCCCGTGACGCTCCAGCTCACGCTCCTGGGTGTGCTCATCGCCGTCGTGATCTCGCTTGTCCTCGGCATCCTCGGCGCGCTCTACCGCGACAAGTGGCCAGACCAGCTCATCCGCGTGTTCTCGATCGCGGCCATCGCGACGCCGTCGTTCTGGCTCGGCATCCTCCTCATCCAGTGGTTCGCCCTCCCGAAGGGCTCGCTCTTCCCGGTGGGCGGCATGGCGTGGGCCGAGCAGTACGGCTTCGTCGGCTGGGCCTACTCGATGGCACTGCCCGCCCTTGCCCTCGGCCTGCCCGTCGCAGCGTCCCTCATCCGCGTGGTGCGCACGTCGATGGTCGAGGAGCTCGACAAGGACTACGTCCGCACAGCCATCGGCAACGGCGTCCCGTACCGCACGGTCGTGGCGAAGAACGTGCTCCGCAATGCCCTCGTCACCCCGGTCACGGTACTCGGCCTCCGCGTCGGCTACCTCTTGGGCGGCGCCATCGTGATCGAGCGCATCTTCGACCTCAAGGGCATGGGCGGGCTCATCATCAACGGCCTCAACGGCAAGGACGTCAACCTCGTTGCCGGCGGTGTCATCACGATCGCCGCGACCTTCGTCCTCGTCAACATCGTGGTGGACGTCCTCTACCTGCTCATCAATCCCCGGATCCGGACGGTCTGACATGTCGCATCCATCCCGCCCAACCGGCACCCTCGCGCCCCGCGCCGGCCTCGCGAACCGTCTCGCCGATCAGGGCGCCCGCTTCAGGGCGATGCCCACCGGCTCTAAGATCGCGCTAGCCTTCCTCATCTTCATTGTCCTCGTCGCGATCATCGGCCCCTTCATCGCCCCCTACGGCGAGAACGAGTCGTTCATCCCCAAGACCCCGCCGGGGCCGGACCACTTCTTCGGCACCGACGTCGGCGGCCGCGACGTCTTCACACGCATGCTCTACGGGGCACGCATCTCGATCATGATCGGCCTGGGGGCGGTTGCCCTCGCCGTCATCATCGGCGCCGCACTCGGCGCTGCCGCCGCGACGGGCCGCAAGTGGGTCGACGAGACGATCATGCGCATCCTCGACGTCCTCATGGCTTTCCCGGGCATCGCCCTGGCCGCGGCGCTCCTGTTCGCGCTCTCGAGCGCCTCGGCCAACATCTTCGGCTCGACAGTCCCCGTCATCATCCTCGCGATCGCGATCGTCTACTCGCCGCAGCTCGCCCGTGTGGTCCGCGCCAACGTCCTCGCGCAGTACGGCGAGGACTACGTCCGGGCGGAACGGGTCATCGGTGCCGGACGCTTCTACATCCTCGTCAGGCACATCGTCCGCAACACCGCCGCCCCGGTGCTCGTGTTCGCCACGGTCATGGTCGCCGACGCCATCATCCTCGAGGCATCCCTCTCGTTCCTCGGCGCGGGCGTGCAGCAGCCGGCCGCCTCGTGGGGCAACGTCATGAGCGACGGCCGCGAGCTCGTCAACTCCGGAGGGTGGTGGCCCACGACGTTCGGCGGCATCACGATCCTGCTCACCGTCCTCTCGCTCAACATCCTCGCCGAGGGGCTCACGGATGCGATGGTGAACCCGCGCCTCCGCGGTACACCGAAGGTGAAGGACGACGACGGCTCGGCGGCCGCCGCTGCGGCCGCGGCTGCCGCTGACCTCGCCTCGGTCGAGGCCGCCCGGGCCCTCGGCGCCGGAACGCTGGGCGACGAGGCGTTGGCCGCCGTCGTGCGTCTCGACGAGAACCCGCACGCGCTGCTCGACCTCGAGCTCGAGCGGCTCTCGGCCGTCGAGGCGCGCCGCACCGACCGCCTCCCGCAGGTCGGGGCCAGCGCGAAGACGATCCTCGAGGTCACCAACCTGTCGATCCGTTTCCCGCACCGCTACGGCAGCACCGCGATCGTGGACAACGTCTCCTTCTCGGTCCGCGAGGGCGAGACGATGGCGCTCGTCGGCGAGTCGGGCTGCGGCAAGTCGATCACCTCCCTCGCAATCATGGGCCTCCAAGCGCCGTCGGCCGTCCTGTCAGGCTCGATCGCGTACGAGGGCCGCGAGCTGCTCACGAACTCGCCCAAGGAGCGCGAGCAGCGCTACGCAGGCCTGCGGGGACAGGAGATCGCGATGATCTACCAGGACTCGCTCAGCGCACTCAACCCGTCCATGCTCATCAAGGACCAGCTCGAGCAGCTCACCCGTCGCAACGGACGCAAGACGCCGCGCGAGCTCCTCGAGCTCGTCGGTCTCGACCCGAACCGCACGCTCAGGTCCTACCCGCACGAGCTCTCAGGAGGCCAGCGGCAGCGCGTGGTCATGGCCATGGCACTCTCACGCTCCCCCAGGATCGTGGTTGCCGACGAGCCCACGACGGCGCTCGACGTCACCGTGCAGAAGCAGGTCATCGACCTTCTGAACGAGCTGCGCGAGCAACTCGGCTTCGCGATGGTGTTCGTGAGCCACGACCTCGCGCTCGTGGCCTCCCTCGCGCATCGCGTCGTGGTCATGTACGCCGGCCAAGTCGTCGAGACCGCCCCGACCGCGGCGCTCCTGCGCAGCCCGAAGCACGAGTACACGCGCGGCCTCCTCGGCTCCGTCCTGTCCGTCGAGGCCGACGCGCCGCGCCTGCACCAGATCCGCGGGACCGTCCCATCACCGCGGGACTTCGCGCCCGGCGACCGCTTCGCCGAACGGTCCCTGCGCCCGGACGCGGACCCGAGGCAGCTGCTCGAGTTCGTCGAAGTTCCCGGCGATCCCGGGCACTTCTGGGCGAGCCACGAGAAGACGGCCCGCACCGGCGAGCTCATCAAGGAAGGTGCCCAATGACCCGCACTCCCATCGACGGTGCACTCGCGTCCGGCGCACCCGTGCTCGAACTCAAGGGCCTCACCGTCCACTTCCGGGCCCGCGGCGGGAAACTCTTCCGGCCCACGATCGTCAAGGCGGTCGACGGGATCGACTTCTCGGTGCGCCGCGGCGAGACCGTCGGGATCGTCGGCGAGTCCGGCTCGGGCAAGTCCACCCTCGCCTCGGTGCTCGTCGGCCTGCAGGCCCCGACGTCCGGGACGCTCGCGTTCCAGGGCAGGCCCGTCAAGCGGCTCGACGGGCGCCTCCGACGGGAGTTCGGGCGGACGGTCTCGGTCGTCTTCCAGGACCCCGCGACGGCGCTCAACCCGCGCATGACCATCGAGGACATCCTCCTGGACCCGCTCGTGGTCCACGGGATGGGCAACGACACTTCGCGCCGCGCCCGGGTCAAGGAGCTCCTCTCCCTCGTGGGGCTCCCGCAATCCGCGGCCGAGGTCACGCCGTCGAACGTCTCGGGCGGCCAGCGTCAGCGCGTGGCGATCGCCCGCGCGCTGGCCCTCGAGCCCGAGCTCATCATCGCCGACGAGCCCACGAGTGCACTCGACGTCTCGGTGCGCGCGCAGGTGCTCAACCTGCTCTCGGACCTCAAGCGCCAGCTCAACCTCGGCATGGTGTTCATCAGCCACGACATCCAGACCGTGCGCTACATCTCCGACCGCATCTGCGTCATCTACCAGGGCAGGATCGTCGAGGAGGGCACCGCCGAGGACGTCTTCGACCACCCCACCCATGACTACACGCGCAAGCTGCTCGGCGCCGCGCCCAGCCTCCTGCACGTCTGAGACCCACTCGCTTCCCGTTCCGCCCGCCCACCCTCAGGAGAACCTGTGCCCACCGCATTCCACGGCGTCATCCCACCCGTCATCACGCCCCGCCATGCCGACGGGAGCATCGACGTCGAGTCGCTGCGGAGCGTCACCAAGCACCTCATCGACGGCGGCGTGACCGGGCTCTTCGCGCTCGGCTCCTCCGGCGAGGTCCCCTACCTGACGAACGCCGAGCGCGAGCTCACCGTCACCACGATCGCCGAGGCCAACGCCGGCACGGTCCCGCTCGTGGTCGGCGCGAACGAGCAGACCACCCACCGCGTCATCGAAGAGTCCAGGAAGATGGTGGACCTCGGCGCGGACGCGCTCGTCGTCACGTCGATGTACTACGCCCTCGGGAACGCAGCCGAGACCGAGGCCCACTTCCGTGCGATCCACGAGGCTGTCACCACGCCGATCTTCGCCTACGACGTCCCCGTCCGGACGCACTTCAAGCTGCCCACCGACGTGCTCGTGCGCCTCGCGGAGGACGGCGTGATCGTGGGGGTCAAGGACTCCTCGGGGGACGATGTCTCCTTCCGCCAGCTGCTCCTGGCCACGAAGGATCTTCCCGGCTTCTCGGTGTTCACGGGCCACGAGGTCGTGGTGGACGGCGCGCTCCTGGGCGGGGCACACGGCGTGGTGCCGGGCCTCGGCAACGTGGATCCCGCCGGCTACCGCAGGCTCTATGACCTCGCCAGGGCCGGGGACTGGGCTGGAGCCGCCGCCGAGCAGGACCGCCTCGCCCGCCTGTTCGGCATCGTCTTCGCACCCAACGGCCGGGTCTCGGGCGGCGCCGCCGGCCTCGGCGCGTTCAAGACCGCGCTGGCGCTCATGGGCGTCATCGAGTCCAACACCATGAGCACTCCCATGCTCTCGCTCAACGAAACCGAGGCGGAGACCATCCGCGGGATCCTCGTCGAGACCGGCATTCTCCGGTGACGTCTGCCCCAGCACCCCAGCAGCCCAGGACTTAAGGAGGCCCCCAGCGTGCGGCACGCGATCGGCGTCGACCTCGGCGGAACGAAGACCGCCGCGGGACTCGTCACCGAGCACGGCGACCTCGTGTTCTCGGCAACCATCCCGACGCTCTCGCGCGAGGGCGGCGAGGCGATCCTCAACGCCACCGCCGAGCTCGTCCTGCGCCTTCGCCGTCGGGCCGCGTCTGCGGGGCTTGGCGTGGCCGGGACCGGAGTCGGCTCGGCCGGGGTCATCGACGCCGCGCGCGGAACAGTCGTGTCCGCCACGGAGGCGATCCGCGGTTGGGCCGGCACCGAGGTCGCCGGCGGCCTGGCGCGCCGGACCGGGCTGCGCACCGCCGTCATCAACGATGTCCACGCCCACGCCCTCGGCGAGGCGTGGCGCGGTGCTGCCGCCCCGACGTCGTCCTCCCTCCTCATCGCCTTCGGCACCGGGGTGGGCGGCAGCTTCGTGGTCAACGGCCGGCCGCTCCTGGGGCACCGGTGGGTGGGCGGCCACGTGGGGCACCTCGCCTCGCCGTTCGCGCACGACGCCGATGGGTCGCCGCTGCCGTGCGTGTGCGGCGCCGCCGGGCACGTCGAGGCGATCGCCTCCGGCCCTGCACTGCATGCCGAATACCTCCGTCGCGGCGGCGATCCCGCCGTGGCGGACGCCCGGGGGGTCTTCGCACTCGCGCAGGGTGCGGGCGGGTCGGCGGGCGATCCCACGGCGCGGGCGGCCGTCAGCGTGGCCGCGCGGGCCGCCGGCCAGGCCGCCGGCGGGCTCGCGAACGCTCTCGATCCCGAGGCCATCGTGATCTCCGGCGGGCTCGCCGATGCCGGACCCCTCTGGTGGGATGCCATGGAGGCAGCCTTCCGGGCCGAGCTCATGCCGCCGCTGGCGTCGATGCCGCTCCTGCGGGCCTCGCTCGGCGGGGCTGCGGCGCTCATCGGTGCGGCGCGGCTCGTCCTCACACCCGAAATCCTCACCCCCGCGAAAGGCCTGCTGTGATCCTCACGCCCCAAGCCCTCGAGGCCCTCCGCGGCCAGCTCATCGTCTCCTGCCAGGCGAACCCCGGCGAGCCGCTGCGGGAGCCGCACATCACGGGGCAGATGGCCGCTTCGGTGGTGCGCGGCGGGGCCGCGGCCGTCCGGGTCCAGGGCGTCGCCGACGTCCAGTTCACGCGCTCGGCCGTCGACGTGCCCGTGATCGGGTTGTGGAAGGACGGGCATGAGGGCACCTTCATCACACCGACGCTGCGGCACGCGCTCGCCGTCGCC
Source organism: Sinomonas sp. ASV486 (assembly GCF_030908215.1). Lineage (GTDB taxonomy): Bacteria > Actinomycetota > Actinomycetes > Actinomycetales > Micrococcaceae > Sinomonas > Sinomonas puerhi. Next base: position 10,290 of record NZ_JAVFJK010000004.1, read on the forward strand.
GCTGCAGGGGCGCATGTTGTGGCGATCGACGGCACGCGGCGCCCGCGGCCGGACGGGCTCTCCCTCGCCGCGACGGTGGCCGAGATCCACGGCGAGTCGCACGCGCTCGTCATGGCCGACTGCGGGTCGCTGGAGGACGCCCGTGCCGCCGCCGAAGCCGGTGCAGACCTCATCGGGACGACGCTTGCCGGGTACACCGGGGAACGGCCCAAGACCGATGGTCCGGACCTCGAGCTCCTCGCCGCTGTGGCCGCGGCGGACCTCGGCCGCCCGCTCATCGCCGAGGGCCGCATCCACACGCCCGCCCAGGCGCGGGCCGCCGTCGATGCGGGCGCGTTTGCCGTCGTGGTCGGCACGGCGATCACGCATCCCGCGACGATCACTGGCTGGTTCCGCGACGCCCTCGCCTGACGCGCCCCCGCCCCCGCAACCCCTGCGATCTGAGGTCACCTCCCTGCGATGCGGAGTCACCTCCCCGCGATGCGGATTCACCTCTCTAGAACGCGTTTGGGCACGTTAGAAGCTGACCCCGGATCGCTGGAAGCTGACCCCGGGTCGGGCACGGCGTCAACGGCTCCCGTAGCATGCTGGGGTGGACAGCGAGTATGACGTCATTGTGGTCGGCGGCGGCGCGGCCGGCGAGAACGCCGCGGACCGTGCAGTCAAGGGTGGCCTCACGGCGGCGATCGTGGAAAAGAGCCTGCTGGGCGGAGCGTGCTCATACTGGGCATGCGAGCCGTCCAAAGCCCTCCTGCGCCCAGGCACCGCGCTCCACGCCGCGCGCCGCGTCCCGGGCTCGCGCGAGGCAGTCACGGGCCAGCTCGACGTTCCCGCCGTCCTGGCCCACCGCGACGAGGCCTCAAGCCATTGGGACGACTCGGGTCAGGCCCAATGGGCCGAGGGCGTGGGGATCAAGGTTATCCGCGGCACGGCCCGACTCACGGGCGCGAGACGCCTCTGGGTGACAGACGACGACGGCAACCACTTCACGCTCACGGCGCGCCACGCCGTCGTGCTCGCGACCGGCTCGCTGCCGGTCATCCCCAAAGTCCCGGGCCTCCACAACGTCCGTGTCTGGACCACACCGGACGCGACGAGCACGCAGGAGGTCCCGGAGAGCCTCGCGGTCATCGGCGCGGGCGTTGCGGGCGCGGAGCTGGCCCAGGCGTTCGCGCGGCTCGGCTCGAAGGTCACGATGCTCGCCCGCGGCTCGTTCCTCAGCGCCTTCCCCGAGGACGCCCGCAACCTCGTGGCCGAGGGCCTGCGCGCGGACGGCGTCGAGATCCTCGAGGGCGTCTCCCCCGAATTCGCGGAGCGGACGGACGACGGCGCCGTGCGGCTCACGCTCCCCGGTGACCGGACGCTCAAGGCGGAGCGGCTGCTCGTGGCGGCCGGACGCCGCCCGGCACTCGACGGCCTCGGCCTGCCGGCCTTCGGGATCGAGCCGCACCTGCTGCGCATCGACGAGAGCGGGCGCGTCCAAGGCCTCTCGTGGCTCTATGCCGTGGGCGACTGCTCGGGCGGCGCGAAGCTCACGCATCAGGGCAAGTACCAGGCCCGCATCACGGGGGACGCGATCGTTGCCCGCTCGCGCGACGAGCTCGACGCCGATGTGGAACCGTGGAGCCGTTGGGCCCGCACCGCCGACGTCCTCGCTGTGCCGCACGTGGTCTTCACCGACCCCGAGATCGCGTCCGTGGGCCTCACCGAGGAGGACGCGTGGGAGGCGGGCATCAGAGTGCGCGCCGTGGAGCTGCCGATCTCCGTGGCCGGCGCGTGGCAGCACGCCGAGGACTACGAGGGCTGGGCGCAGTTCCTCGTGGACGAGGACGCGCGGACGCTCATCGGGGCGTGCTTCGCCGGGCCGGACGTCGCCGAGCTGCTGCATGCGGCCACCATCGCGATCGTCGGAGAGGTGCCCCTCGAGCGCCTGTGGCACGCGACGCCGTCCTTCCCCACCGTAAGCGAGATCTGGCTCCGGTTCCTCGAGGCCTACGGCCTCTGACGCGTCAGAGGCCGTAGGCCATCCCAGATCAGAGCTGGGTGTGGACCGCCGTGGCAGGGTCGCCGCCGATGCGTTCCCCCGTCTCGAGCTCGCCGATCGCAGCGGCCTCGGCTTCGCTCAGGGTCAACGCGGCGGCCGCAAGGTTCTCCCGCATGCGCCCGGGCGTGGCCGTCTTCGGGATGACGATGGTTCCCTGGGCGAGGTGCCAAGCGAGCACGGCCTGCGCCGGGGACGCTCCGTGCGCGGCGGCGGCCTCCAGCACCGCCTCGGCGCCAAGGTCCGCACCTTGTCCGAGGGGGCTGTACGCCTCGACGGCGATCCCCCGCGACCGGGTCGCAGCGGCCAGACTGCGCTGCTGGAAGGTCGGATGGAGCTCAATCTGGTTCACCGCCGGCGTCACCCGCGCCGATGCCGCGAGCGTCTCGAGGTGCTCGGTGAGGAAATTGGAGACGCCGATAGCACGTGCCTGCCGCCGGTCGTAGACCTCCTCGAGGGCCCGCCACGCCGAGGCGTACAGCGCCTGGGACGGCACGGGCCAGTGGATCAGGTAGAGGTCCACGTAGTCCAGGCCAAGCGCCGCGAGGCTGTCCTCGAAGGCCTCGCGGGGCCTGCTCTGGTCGCCATTGCGGAGCTTCGTGGTGATGAAGAGATCCTCCCGCGGGATGCCCGAGGCGGCGATCCCGGCACCGACCCCGGCCTCGTTGCGGTACGCGGCGGCGGTGTCGATGTGCCGGTACCCGGCTTCGAGCGCGGCCTCGACCGCACGCTGGGTCTCCTCCGGCGGAACCTGGAAGACGCCGAAGCCGAGCTGCGGGATCTCGACGCCGTTGTTGAGCGTGACGGTGGGAACGATGATCTCAGGGGTGTGCATGGGGTCTTCCTCCGTGTCGTGTTCTCCAGAAGCAGGGGCTGAAGCGTTACGAGGACGACGGCGCGAGGCGCGCGGCCGCCGTCGTCCAAGGGTTCGGCTCGACCGCCCAGGCCGCTCGGTGCAGCGCCGTGGCGAGCCGCGCGCGGGCCGCGGCGAGCCTCGGGGTATGACCCCGGCCGTCGTCGACGATCGGGGCGTTCGGGAGCGCACTGCGGCTCTCGTCGTTCAGGGTGGGGATGATGAGCGCAAAGGCGATCAGCGCTGAGTGTTCCATGGTCCTTCTTCTTCACGGTCCACCGGGTGGTGGACGACTCGCCTTCAACGCTATGCGGCTCCGGGCACGGAAGTCATGGCAGGAGCCGCACCCTGTGCTTCCTAGGAGTCGCAGGCCTACCTTCGGCCATGGAGGAGCACCGCGACCCCGGTCAGAATGGATGCTATGGGTCAGAGTGCTGAGTTCGGAAGGTTCCTCAAGGCGATGCGGTCGCGCCTGTCCCCCGACGAGGCGGGGATCCCGGCGGCCTCGACCGGGCGCCGCGTCCCCGGGCTGCGGAGGGAGGAGATCGCCCTCTTGGCCGGGGTGAGCACGGACTACTACTCACGTCTCGAGCAGGGGCGGAACATCCACCCCTCGCGGTCGGTGCTCGACGCCGTGGCGCGGGCACTGCGTCTGGATGAGGGCGAGCGCGCCCACATGATCGATCTCCTCGAGCACTGCGCCAAGTCGCAGAGGACGCCGATCCACACGGAGAGCGTGCGCGCTGCATTGCGCCAGCTCCTCGAAGCCGTGGGCAACGTGCCCGCCCTCGTCCTCGGCCGCCGCACCGACGTGCTCGCGGGCAATCGCCTCGCCTACCTCCTCCTCGCCGACTTCCCTGCACTGCCCGTGGAAGAACGGAACCTCACACGCTGGATCATCCTGGATCCGGCCGCACGCGAGCTGTTCACCGATTGGCACGCCGTGGCGGCCGAGGCTGCGGGAGCCCTGCGGGTCGACATCGGCCGGCACCCGAGCGACCCTCAGGCCAACCAACTCGTGGGCGATCTCGCTGTTCACAGCGAGGACTTCCGCCGCTGGTGGGCGGGTCACCGCGTGATCACAACGCACGCCGGAACCCTGCGTATGCGCCATCCGGTGGTGGGCGATCTCGAGCTGGCCTTCGAGGACCTCGCCCCGCTGCACGATCCCGACCAGACGCTGCGCGTGTTCACGGCCAAGCCCGGCTCCCCATCCGAGGACTCGCTCGCACTGCTCGGCAGCTTCGGGGCGGAGGGACCTTCCGTGCGCGAGGTGCCGCGCGAGGGCAAGCGCGGCGCCGATCGGCCGGCTACCCGCGAGCTGCCCTGAGCCTGAGGTTCACTCCCGCGCTGGGCGCGCTCCCGGATTTGTACTGACCGGTCAGTTTTCCTACAATTGAGAGTATGCTTTCAGTTCGTGATTTGACGGTTGCCGGGCGTCACAGCGATCTCGTCCCGCGCACCTCGTTCGAGGCCCGTCGCGGCGAGCTCCTCCTCGTTCGCGCGGACGGCCAGGGACACCGCACGGCCCTCGCCCTCGCCGCGGCCGGCCGGCTCGCGCCGACCGACGGAACGGCAGCCTGGGGCAGCCACTCGGGAAAACCCGTTCGGGATCTCAAGGGACTGCGCCGCGTGGGCGCCTTCGTGGATGCGCCAGCGATCAACGAGGCCGAGCTCCACCTGCGCGTCAAGGATCTCGTAGCCGAGGACCTCGCCCTGCTCCCCCGGCGCCACCGCGGCCCCGGCAAGCCAGACGCCTGGCTCACGGTCAACGCCTTCGCGGACATCGCCGACAGCTGGGCCCAGGACCTGCCCGCAGCCCGACGCACCGAGCTCCTCACAGCACTGGCCCTTGCCAACCCCGAGACGGAATTGCTCGTCCTGGACTCCCCCGACCGCCACTCGGACGATCCCGCCGACTGGCTCCCGTTCCTCGCCGGGACGGCAGCACGCGGGGGCCGGCCGCTCGCCGTCGTCGCCGTCGTCGCGACGTTCCCTGAGCACTGGGCGGGACCGGCCGCCGTCGTGGGCAATTCGATCCGGCGGCTGGCCGCACAGGGTGACCTCGCCGCCAGACCGGGTGACCTCGGCGCCCCACGGGGTGACGTCGCCGCCAGACCGGGTGACCTCGGCGCCCCACAGGGTGACGTCGCCGCCACACCCGGTGACCTCGCCGCCACACGCGGTGACCTCGCGCTGGGCGAGGGGGTCCGCGCGTGACGGTTCTCCGGCTGGCCCGCTCCGAGCTCAAGCGGATGACCTACGGGCTGCTGCCCAAGCTCACGATCCTCGCCCTCGTGACCGTGCCTCTCCTGTACGGGGCCGTCTACCTGTACGCCAACTGGGACCCGTACAAGAACATGAACCAGATCCCGGCCGCCCTCGTGGTCGAGGACCAAGGCGCCGACTCGACCGACGGCACGCGCCTCGAAGCAGGAAGCCAGGTAGCCCAGAACCTCGTGGACGGCCACCTGTTCGACTGGCACCGCGTGGGCACCGCGGCCGAGGCCGAGGAGGGCGTCCGCAACGGCACCTACGGCTTCTCGCTCACCCTCCCGGCCGACTTCTCCTCGAACCTCGTCTCCCCGGCGAGCTTCGACTCCGCTCGCCAGGCCATGCTCAAGGTCACCACGAACGATGCCAACAACTACCTCCTGAGCACGATCGTCGACAAGGTCACGACGGCCGTGCACGACGCCGTCGCAAGGCAAGTAGGCACCGAGACGGCCGCCCGCCTCCTCACCGGCTACGGCGTGATCCACACCCAGCTCGCCACCGCGGCCGACGGCGCCACGAGGCTGGCCAGCGGGCTCGACCAGCTCACGGACGGTTCCTCCCAGCTCGCGGACGGTGCTGGCCAGCTCCATACGGGCGCCGAGCAGCTCACGACCGGTGCAGACCAGCTCAGCAGCGGCGCATCCCGGCTGAGCGCGGGCGCGAACCAGCTCGTCGCGGGCCAAGAGCAGCTGGTCACCGGAGCACAAGCGCTCAGCACCGGCGCATCGCAGCTCTCCTCCGGCCTTGGAACGCTCCAGCAGAAGACGGCGTCCCTGCCCGCCGACACGCAGAGGCTCGCGGCCGGCGCGGCGCAGGTCGCGGCAGGCAACGCCCAGCTGAACGCAAAGGTCCAGCAGGCCGTCACCGCAGCCGACTCCGCCGACGCCGCGCTGCAGGGCACGGTGACCACGAGCGCGCAGAAGCTCGTGGCCGCAGGCGTGCTCACGCAGTCCCAGGCCGACCAGCTCCTGACGCAGGTCGCCACGCTCCAGGCCTCGACGCCGATCGCCGACGCCCGATCCCAGCTCCACACGGCCGCAGGGCAGGTCCAGCAGCTCGCAACAGGTTCCCAGCAGGTTTCGGACGGCGCCGCCCAGCTCGCAGACGGCATGCCGGCCCTGACGTCCGCGATCTCGCAGGCGCACGACGGCGCGGCGCAGCTCTCGACGGGAGCGAACCAGCTGGCGGCGGGCGAGCAGCGCGCCGTGGACGGGTCGAAGTCCCTCTCGTCGGGCGCGTCCCAGCTCTCCGACGGAGCCGCCCAGCTTGCCGACGGCGCGGGCCGGCTCGCGGACGGCGCCGCCCGCCTCGACACCGGCGCGGCCCAGCTGCGGGACGGTTTGGCGCAGGCCGACGACGGCGCCCACCAGCTCGCCGACGGCCTGAACGCGGGCGCCGGGAAGGTTCCGAATCCGTCGCAGAAGCAGGTCACGGATGTCTCGAATGTCATGGGCGACCCGGTCGCCGTCGACCACGCCTCGCAGACCAAGGCGGCGTCCTACGGAGCGGGCCTCGCGCCGTTCTTCCTCTCCCTCGCGATGTGGGTGGGCATCTTCATGCTCATGCAGGCCATGCGCCCCTTCACGGTCCGCGCGCTCGCCTCGAACGCTCCACCGTGGAAGATCGCGCTCGGTGGCTGGCTGCCGTTCGCGGTGGTGGCGTCGGTCCAGGCGACGCTCCTGACCACCGTCGTGGACTTCGCTCTCGGCCTCGACCCCGCGCATCCCGTGCTCATGTGGCTCTTCCTGCTGCTGGGCGGAATCGCGTTCAGCGCGATCATCCACGGGATCGTCGCGCTCCTTGGCACGTCCGGGAAGTTCGTGGTGCTGATCCTGCTCATCCTCCAGCTCGTCTCCTCGGGCGGAACGTTCCCCTGGCAGATGACGCCGGAGCCGTTCCGGATCGCCCATCAGGTGCTGCCGATGGGCTACGTGGTCCAGGGCATGCGCCACCTCATCTATGGCGGCGACCTGTCCGGGATCCTGCCGATCGTCCTCGGCCTAGTCGGCTACACAGTCCTCGGCGGCGTCCTCAACTTCGCCGGAACACGGAAGAACATGACGTGGCGCCTCAAGACCCTCCAGCCCGAGATCGCAGTGTGAGTGGGGTGGCCAGGATGAGCACGCGAACAGAGGCAACCCGGCAGCGGCTCTTCGATGCCGCGATGGAGCTCATCGGCCAGCGCGGTGCCGAGGCGGTCACGGTCGACGAGATCGCGGCCGCGGCCGGCGTCGCCAAAGGCACCGTCTATTACAACTTCGGCAGCAAGAACGAGCTGGTGGCCCAGCTGCTCCAACACGGCATGGGGATGCTCATGGCCGCCTTGGCCCCAGCCGGCCGTGCAGAGCCAGCGCAGCATGCCGCGCACGACGCCGGTCCCTCGCCCCACGCGCGCACCTCACCTGAGCGCGGCGCTGTCGCTGCGCCGAGCCCAGCGGACGACACCTTCCACGAGGTCCGGGGAATGGTCACCCGCGCGCTGAGGTTCATCGAGGCGTACCCCGGGTTCGTCCGGCTATGGATGGGCGAGCAGTGGCGGGGGGACGGGACGTGGCACACGCTGCTCGCTGCGAGGCGCGCCGAGGTTCTCGTGGTGATCCGCGGGGCCCTCGACCGAGTCGCGGCGCGCCGCGAACCCGCGCCCGGCCAGGACCTCGACGTCGTCGCGACGGCCCTGTTCGGCGCAGCTTTCATGGTCGGCATGGACCGCGTCTCGACGACGCCTCCGAAACCGCTGGCTCCGGCTGCCGAGGCGATCACAGCCCTCGCCATTGGGGCCTTCGGCGGCTGAGCCCAGCAGTCCAGTCGAGGCCGGCATCCGGGGCCCAACAGCCAGGCGACACGAAACTCACACAGGTAACAGCAGTAACACCAGAAACAGGAGAAACTCCTGTCACACTGGATTCATGGCCTCCCGCTTCAAGCCCCTGCGCACGGGCGCCCGCGCAACTCTCTGGGCCGCGGGCGCGTCTGTGGCCGCCACCGCGATCGCGGGAGTGACCCTCGACGCCACGGCCGTCTCGCTCGCGCTCGTGGCGCTCGGCGCCTTCGTGGCCTGCGCGCTGTACGCCGTGCTGAGCCTGTCACGGTATGCCGTGGCTGTCGTGGCCGCCGCCGGCTCTTCGCTCGCGATCGGCTCGGCCCTCGCCTTCCTCCGGCTCCTCGGCCTCGCGTGGGATCAGGACCCGGAAACGGTGACGACCGTCTCGGGCGCGGACGCTGACCCCTACTTCTTCGGCGCGGTGGCGGCAACTGCCGCCACCCTCGCGGTGCTGTTCGGGAGCGCTGTGTGGCCCGAGCGGCGCCGCGCCTCAAGGCATTCCCCAAGGCTCGGATCAGCGGGCGCGGCCGCTCGCCGCCCTCAGAGGGCGCCGTCGTCCGCGTTCCGCACGCCGGGACCGAGCACACCGCATTCCACGACGCCGGTGCGCAAGGCAGGGGCCACGAACCGACCCCGGATCAGCGCCTCTTCTTTGCGCGGGGCGAGGCGAACCTGACGAGCCGGGCGTCCTGTCCGTCGAGCTCTGCCCAGGGGGCCTCGGTCTCGAAGACCGCGAAGCCTGCGGTCGGGAAGTGGCTCGCTGCATCCATATAGGCCTCCTGATCGGAATCGCGCGAGGCGAGCCGCAGAGCGAGGTCCTGGACGCCGGGCATGTGGGAGACGATCAGGAGCGAGCGGACCGTCTCGGGAACGTGGTTCACCACGGCTAGCATCTGCGACGCGCTGGCCGCGTACAGTCCGGACTCGAGCTTCGGGGTCGGTGCCTTGTCGCCGAGCTCCTCGCAGACCCATGTGGTGGTCTGCCGGGTGCGCAGCGCCGTGGAGCAGAGGATGAAGTCAGGGACGAAGTCGTGCTTGAGCAGCCATCTGCCAGCCTCTTGGGCGTCGGCATGCCCTCGCTCGGCGAGGGGCCTGTCAGCATCCGCGACCCCCTCGGGCCAGGCGGCCTTGGCATGGCGCAGGACGATGAGGTGCTTCACGTGATGCTTGCTCACCCCCCTAGCCTACGGGCAGCGGTGCCTCCCCGGATCCGCGGAGACCGGCGCCGCTGCGCCCGAGGCTAGATCGAGTACTCGGGCGCAGCCCAGACGATGACCTCGGGGTGCTCGTAGAACCGGTAGCCCTGGCCACGGACCGTGCGGACCGTGTTGGCGAGGCGGCCGAGCTTGGAGCGCAGGCGACGGATGTGCACGTCGATCGTGCGCTCGTTGGGGACCTCCTCGGCGTTCTTCCAGAGGCTCTCGAGCAGCTCGTCGCGGCTCACGGTGCGGGTGCCGTTCTCGACGAGGTAGTTGAGGAGCTCGAACTCCTTGAAGGTGAGGTTCAGAGAATCGCCGTCGAGGTGGACCTCGCGGCGGGCCAGGTCGATGAGCACGCCTGACGGCCGGGCGTCAGGCGCCGCGGCCGATCGGGGTTCGATGCGCTGCTGCCGGGACGCGATGGTCGGGTCGCCGAACGTCGAGCGCACGACGTCGAGCGAGGAACCGGTGGCGCCAGCCGGAGCCACAGCCACGGCGGCATAGCTCTCGAGGCCCTCGACGAGGGTCTGCGCGTAGGCACGCAGCTCCTGGGCGATGCGCGCGATCGAGGTGCCGGCGCCCGCCGCCTCCTGCTCGGAGAGGCCCACGTAGACCACGAAGCCGTGCGCCACGTTGTCCGCAGCAACGGCGCGGATGGGCTCCGCACCGGGCTGCACCACGGGCGTGGGCGCCGTCATGGGCGCTGGCTCCTCGACGGGCCGGAGGGGCTGTGCCGCGCGCAGCGGTGCTGCGGCGTTGTGCTGGTAGGTCTCGGGTGCGGGGGCGAACCGGGAGCCGAGCGGCTGGCGGTAGCCGGGGTTCTGGGCCTTCTGGGCGTTGCGGACTGAGATGTGGACGTAGCCGGATGCAACAGACATGGGATCAACCTCGAGATGAACTAGCCGTGATGGCTTCGAATGCGGAAGCAGTGCGCCCGCGAGGGGGATGGTGCCCGACGCTGGGCGGCGAAAAGACTGACGCTGGTTGCTGGGGCGGTGCCGTCAGCTCGACATTCGACAGGAGCACATGGCGCGGCCGGCGGGTGTGCCGACGAGGTGTTCTGCGGCTGCAGGTGCTGCTGAGTCTTTGTTCACACTGAGAAGTGTGGCCCGTAACAATGCCTACAGGCAAGTAACAAAGTGTGGATCGTCTCACGATGCGAGATAGGCCCGGACTCGTGTGGGGCATCTCACCATTCGATGAATGCCCGATATGAACGCATATTTTCACATCTTGACCAGTCGCGACGACCTGCACCGAACATTGTTCGACAACTTCCCCCTATGGTTCTCAATGACGCACCAGTGGCGGACATCTCACAATGCGGACATGACTCGACACGCCTCGTCGAGCTGTCAAGTCGGTTGGACTTCGATCCTTTCACTGCGCTAGTCGTGCGGGGGCATCGCTCCAATCTGTCGTTATCTAAATGTGACAATCATGAGATCTTCCCGTAGGGTGATCTGGTGCCCGCCCCACGGTGTGCACCCCCCAGGCCCTGTTCGCCGAGCTCTGCCGACTGCCTGGGAGGACATGTCAAGGCAGAGACGGAGGACCCACAACCGGGCTGCGCCCGCTCGTCACGAGCGTGTGGTGCGGCCTTGGGGTGAAGCCCAGGCCATTGGCCGGGCCGGATGACTCTCATTCGAACCCGACAGCTAACTTCGCAGGCGCCAACGAGAGGCCCTACCGTTTTGAGCAAGTCCCCCGCCCGCGCTGCCGCACGCCCTCATGGCCGACGCCGCGCTATTGCCCCCGCCACGTCCGCCCTGGCCCGCGCAGCCTCCAAGTCCGGCATCAAGCCCGGATCCGACCGCTTCGGCCACCGCAGCGCGGTGGTTGCCCTCTCCCTCGGCCTCCTGGCTGTAGCAGGAGGCGGCGCCGCTGCGACCGCCAACGCGACTGATCTGGCCCGCACCTCGACGACCACGCCGACGGCGTCAGCCTCTGCCACCGCTGAGGGTCCGAGCGAGCAGAGCGTCCTCGCCCAGGCCGCCGCCGAGGCACGGACCGCGGCCGAGGACAAGGCGGCGGCCGACAAGGCTGCTGCCGATCAGGCCGCAGGAGCGAAGGCCGCGGCTGACAAGGCTGCCGCGGACAAGGCCGCTGCCGACGCCGCCGCGCAGGCCGCACCGCCGCAGGCCGTCACTGACCCGGCCGGCGCACAGGCGTACGCCGCGAGCCGCCTCGCCGCCTACGGCTGGGGCCAGGATCAGATGAGCGCTCTCATCACACTCTGGAACAAGGAATCCGGCTGGTCCACGACCGCCACGAACGCCTCGAGCGGCGCTTACGGCATTGTCCAGTCCCTCCCAGGCAGCAAGATGGCCAGTGCCGGCGCCGACTGGCAGACCAACTACAAGACCCAGATCGAATGGGGCCTGAACTACATCAAGGAGCGCTACGGCTCCCCCGCCAACGCCCTCGGCTGGCACCTCGCCCACAACTGGTACTGAGCCGCCACCTTCCCCCGTTGCGGGGGGCCCGGCCCCGGGCGCCGGGCCCGGCGGCGGGGGCCCCCCCCCACGACGGCGCCGCTCGCCTCACGCTCGAGGTGGGCGGCGCCGTCGTGCGTCACCGCCCACATCGACCGCTCCCGCGCTGCTGGGTTGAGGCACGGCGAAGGCTCATCGCGGCCGAGGCCGACGTGGCTATCCGCGGCCGGCGAGGGCGAGAGAGACGAGCGAGAGGAGCGGCAGCACGCCTTGGACCGTCGCGGCCCGGGCCTTGGTGCTGTCGCTGAGGATCAGGACGATCGCCGCGGCGAACATGGAACCACAGGCCATGACGAGGAGTGCGCGGGCCGCCTGATGGAAGGCCGGGACCCAGAGGACCAGGCCCGCCCCCACGAGTGCGCCGACCGCGAGGAACAGGTTGTAGAAGCCCTGATTGAACGCGAGGAGCCGCGTGGTCTCAGCCTCGTCGCGGCTGCGGACGCCGAACGTGCGCATGGTCGATGGGTGGGTCCAGCGGACCGACTCGAGCACGAAGATGTACACGTGCAGCGCGCCGGCCATCGCGGCGAGGACAGCTGAGGCGATGAGCATGGCGCCAGCCTATGCTCATCGCCTCAGCGAGGGTCCCGCGGGCGGGGGTGTCAGTTGGTCCCGGTGATCGCGATCGTCTGGGCGGCGAGGCCGTCCTTGAGCGCGATGACCATGACGGTCTGGCCCTGGGCCAGCGAGGTCGTGGTCGAGGACTGGCTGCCGCTGCCCGAGCCAGCCTGGCCTCGCACGGCACGGGCCCCGATCTGGGTGCTGGAGGAGATCGCGTAGGACTGCTCGAACCCGTCGGTGCTCTTGACGGTCACCGACTGCCCCGAGACGGCCGTGACGGTGCCCGTCTGCTCGACCATGGTCACGTTGGTGTTGTTCTGCACGACGACGAACTCGCCATGCAGCACCTGGCCGAGCAGGCCCATGCCGAGCCCCGCCGCGCCGAAGCCGCCGCGCGCGCTGCCGTCCTGGCTGCCGAGGCCCTGGCCGTTCTGCGCGCCGTTCTGGCCGCCCGGCCCACCCTGGGCCGCGCCTTGGCCGCCGAATCCCTGGCCTCCGGCGGCGAGCCCGTTCGCGTCCGCCGAGGATGAGGTCGCCGCCCACACCGCGGCGCCGGCACCGCCCGCGATCACCACCGCCGCGGCCGCGGCCGCCAGACCCTTCTGAGTCGTGGTCAATCCGTGCCAGCGGCTGCCCACCGATCGGGGGCCCGACGGGAGCTGCGCGCCCCACCCCGTGCCCTGCTGGGGATAGAGCTGCTCGGGACCGCCCCAGCCTTGCGCGGGCTGACCCGGCTGACCGTATGCAGGCTGGCCCTGCTGCGGCGCACCCCAGCCCTGCGCGGGCTGACCCGGCTGACCGTATGCAGGCTGGCCCTGCTGCGGCGCACCCCAGCCCTGCGCGGGCTGACCCGGCTGACCGTACGCAGGCTGGCCCTGCTGCGGCGCACCCCAGCCCTGCGCGGGCTGATTCGGTTGGTTGTAGACGTTCTGGTCCTGCTGCGGCGCACCCCAGCCAGCGGCGGGCTGCCCGCCTGCTGCCGGCTCGGCGTCGTGCGTCGCGGCGCCATCGGCGACGGGGCCCTGCTTCGGGGAGCCCCACCCGACCGCAGGCTGCGGCACGGTGCCCTCGGGCGGAACCTGGTTCCCCGGGGCTGGCGCGTTCGCTGGATCGTTCGACATGAGGCATCCTTCGTCGTCTGGTCAGGTGACTACCCCAGAATCCAGAACCACCCTGTGCTCCCCCTGTGCCGCTCGAATGGGCCGGCTGTGGTTTGCAGGGCGTCCTGCGGCGGCAGAAGCCATGGGTCCCCGGGATACGCGACGTCGCGGCGCTAGGCTTGCCTCCACAGTCCATTCACAGCCGCCGCTCAGGCTCGGGCTACATCTCACAGGGAGGCTGGAACCATGGCAAGCCCCTTCTCCACCAACAATCTGCCCGCCCTCACCCACCCGGATGGCACGCCCATCCGTGCCCTCGTGGTCGACGACGAGCCGAGCCTCTCCGAGCTCATGAGCATGGGCCTGCGCATGACGGGATGGAGCGTCCAGGTGGCGTCCGACGGTCCTTCCGCAGTCAAGGCCGCGAGGGAGTTCAGGCCGGACGTCCTCGTGCTGGACGTCATGATGCCCGGGTTCGACGGGGTCGAGGCCCTCACGCGCATCCGGCAGTTCCTGCCCGAGGTACCCGCACTGTTCCTCACGGCGAAGGACGCTGTCGAGGACCGCATCACGGGCCTCGCGGCGGGCGGCGACGACTACGTCACCAAGCCGTTCAGCATGGAGGAAGTCATGCTCCGCCTGCACCGGCTCGTGCAGCGCTCCGGTGTGGCCGCGCAGGACGACGCCGAACTCGTCGTCGGCGACCTCGTGCTGAACACGGACACCCGCGAGGTGACCCGCGGCGGCGAGGACATCCAGCTCACGGCCACCCAGTTCGAGCTCCTGCGCTACCTTATGGAGAACCCCAAGCGCGTGGTGAGCAAGTCCCAGATCCTCGACCGGGTGTGGCAGTACGACTTCGGCGGACAGGCCAACATCGTGGAGCTCTACATCTCCTACCTGCGCAAGAAGATCGATGTGGACCGTGCGCCCATGATCCACACCGTCCGCGGCGCCGGCTACGTCATCAAGCCAGCCGAGGCGTGAACACCCAGGAACGAGGCGTGAACGTGGGAAAGCTCTCGGGCGCCGAGCCGCGTTCGGGGCGCAGCTGGCTCCATCCCGACACCTGGCACCTGCGCACCAAGCTCGTCATCGTGACGACGCTGCTGCTCGTGGGGATCTGCACGGTGGTCGGGGCCCTCCTCTACGCAACGATGGACCGGGTCCTCACGCAGCAGCTTGACGGGCAGCTCGCCCAGGCGAGCTATCGGGCCGCCGAGTACGGCACACCCGGCCGCTCCTCGGGACCGAGTCGCGACCCCCTCGACGCGCCCGGCCAGGGTGCCGGGACGCTCAACGCGCGCATCAGCAACGGCGTCCTCGTCACGAGCGGGCTGCGGACCTCCGACGGCACGCGGGTGGCGCTCACGCCGTCCGACGCAGCAACGCTCGCGTCGCTTCCCGTGGCCTCCCAGCAGACCGGCGGGCCGGGCGCAGACCTTCCGACCGCCGTCGAACGCCGTCTGAGCGCGGGCTCCTACCGTCTGGTCGCGGTCAAGACGGCCTACGGCGACGTGGTTGTGACCGGCCTGCCGCTCGCGTCCACGGAGTCGACGCTCAACTCCCTCGTGCTCACAACCGTGCTCGTCTCCCTCGGCGGGCTCGTGCTTGTCGGGCTGATCGGCACCGTGGTAATCCGGCGCACCATGAAGCCTTTGGACGAGCTCTCACGCGTTGCCGGACAGGTCGCCCAGTTGCCCCTCGACGCCGGCGAGGTGGCCCTCGCGATGCGTGTGCCGCAGGCCGCCGCGAACCCCGGGACCGAGGTGGGGCAGGTGGGCAATGCCCTCAACCGCATGCTCGACAACGTCGCCGGGGCCCTCGAGGCGCGGCAGGCCTCTGAGATGAAGGTGCGGCAGTTCGTCGCCGATGCCTCGCACGAGCTCCGCACTCCACTCACGGCCATCCGGGGGTACACGGACATGCTCAAGCTCACGGAGCCGCTCACGGACCAGGGCGCCGAGTCGCTGGGCCGGGTGGAGACGCAGTCCCTGCGCATGTCCCGGCTCGTCGAGGACCTCCTCACGCTCGCGCGGCTCGACGAAGGGCAGCCCCTCAAGCGCGGCCCCGTGGACCTCACGCAGCTGCTCGTCGAGACGGTCACGGACCAGAAGGTCATTTCGCCGGACCATGTCTGGCGGCTCAACCTCCCGGAGGATCCCGTGGAGATCACGGCCGACGGCGCGAAGCTCCACCAGGTGCTCGTGAACCTGCTCAGCAATGCACGCAAGCACACCCCGGCGGGCACCACCGTGACCGCGTCCGCCGGGCGGTCCGCCCGCGGCGACGCCGTCCTGACGGTGACCGACAACGGGCCCGGGATCCCGGCTGACCTCCAGAGCACGGTATTCTCGCGATTCGCTCGGGCAGACAAGGCCCGCACGTCTGGGGGCGAGGGGTCCACGGGGCTCGGCCTTTCGATTGTCGACGCGATCGTCAAGGCCCACGGCGGGTCGATCGACCTGACTTCCAAGCCGGGCCGGACCGAGTTCGCGGTGTACCTGCCGGGGGCGTTGAGTACAGCGGCGCCGGCGCCCGCACCCGCCGGGTAGGGCCTGCCTTGCGCTGGCGGCGCCCGTCGGGCCGATGGCCGGCGCCCGGCGCATGGCATGCCCTGACCGGCATGACAGGCGCTTCCGCGGGCCTGTTGTGCCGCGCAGGGCCTGTTGTGCCGCAGAGGCGGTCATGGAACGCACGGCTCGCGATGACCGCGCGAGGCCAGGACTCAGGTCGGGGACTGGGCCGACTCGGCGCGGGCAGAAGCGCGGGGGCCGGGCTCCGTCTCGTGCAGGCTGCTGCGCGTCGCCATGAATACGCCCGCGAGGACGAGGACAGCGCCGACGACGATAAGCGGCGTGAGCGGGTCGCCGTGCAGGCTCACGCCGAGCGCGAGGGCCACCACCGGGTTCACGTACGCGATCGCGGTGGCCCGCGCGGGCCCGGCGTCGGCGATGAGCCGGAAGAACAGCAGGAACGCTATGGCTGTGCACACGAGGCCCAAGAGCACGAGCGATCCGATGGCCAGCCCGGACGGGGTCTCGGCGGGCCAGGACAGGGCCGCGAACGGCGCCGAGATGAGCGCGGTGACACTCAGGCACGCTGCGGTCAGGGGCAGGGTGGGGACGCCCCGAAGCCTGGTCGCGGCCACCTGCGGCGCCACCGCGTAGCAGACCGCCACCAGCATCATCTCGATGACAGGCCACGGGCCGGAGGCCTCCATGCCGCCCCCGCCGAGGGCCGCCACGCCTCCGATGGCCACCACAAGCCCCACGATCCGCAGCGTCCCGATTCTCTTCTCGAGCCCGATGAGACGGGCCACGACGAGCGCGAGCACGGGAGCGAAGGCGATGAGGAGTCCGGCGAGGGAGCTCGTGATGAAGCGCTCGGCATCGCTGAGCAGGAACCACGCACCGACCATCTCAAGCAGGGCGAAGACGAGAACGGGCCACCGGTGCTGCCACACGGTGCGCATGCCGCGCAGGGCGAAGGGCAGGAGCACGACGGCGCCGATCGCCGTACGCGCAAACACGACGACGGCGGGGCTCACCTCGGCGACGGCCTGGCTGATGAGCAGGTAGGGGATCCCCCAGATGAGGCTCATGGCCACAAAGAGGATCCAGGCTCGGCGGCTCATGCGGGGATCACCCGAGCAGCAGTGGTGTATGTCACGAGCACACTCTAGGCCCGCCCTCCGACATCTCTGAACGATTCGGCCCACACCGAATCCTCCCCGCCCCCGCGCGCTCTTGCCCCTCACAGTCGGCGCACAGGATCGCTCTAAGGCCGTCACAACCCCGAACGGGACAGTGGATTCATGACGCTCACGGACCCCACCCTCACGGAAGCCGCCGCCAGCGCCCCGGCCACGGGAACAAACCCGGCCACGGGCTCCGGCGGGCCGATCCCGCAGGCGGCGAGCGGCGTCGTCGTTCATCCCGGATTCCACGCCGACACGCCCCAGCTTCCCCGCCTTCGGCCGGGCACGGCGATCGATGTCGGCGCGCTCGACGCCGCCGGCATCCCGGTCCTCGACGTGACGATCCCCGTGTACAACGAGGAGACGGACCTCGAGGAGTGCGTGCGCCGGCTCCACGCCCACCTCGGACGAGCCTTCGAGCACGGCTTCCGCATCACGATCGCGGACAACGCCTCGACGGACGGCACACTGCGCGTGGCTGAGCGGCTGGCCCGCGAGCTGCCCGAGGTCCGCGCGGTGCATCTCGAACGCAAGGGCCGCGGCAACGCGCTGCGCACCGTGTGGCTCGCCTCGGACGCACCGGTCCTCGCGTACATGGACGTGGACCTCTCGACCGACCTGAACGCGCTCGGCCCGCTCGTGGCCCCGCTGCTGTCCGGCCACTCGGACCTCGCGATCGGCACGCGCCTCGCGCGGACGTCCCGCGTGGTGCGCGGGCCCAAGCGCGAATTCGTCTCGCGCTCCTACAACTTCCTCCTGCACTCCCTGATGGGCGCCGGCTTCTCCGACGCGCAGTGCGGGTTCAAGGCCATCCGGGCCGATGTGGCCCAGCAGCTGCTCCCCCACACCCTCGATACGGCGTGGTTCTTCGACACCGAGCTGCTGGTGATCGCCGAGCGCTGCGGGCTGCGCTGCCACGAGGTTCCTGTGGACTGGACGGACGATCCCAACTCGAAGGTCGACATCGTCCGCACCGCCCTCGACGACCTCCGCGGCATGTACCGCCTCACCACGGACATGGCCCGCGGCCGGATCCCCCTCACCGAGCTCCGCGCGGCTCTGGCCCGCGGTCCGCTGCCGGCCGGCGAGCGCCTGGCCGAGGCCGGCCCTCGGCAGAGCCTCTTCGGGCAGCTCGCGCGGTTCGCGGTGATCGGTCTCGTCTCGACCCTCGCCTACGCGGCGCTGTACGTGCTCGGCCGCGAGTTCATGGATGCCCAGGCATCCAACTTCGTCGCCCTCCTCATCACGGCGGTGGCCAACACGGCAGCGAACCGGCGCTTCACGTTCGGCGTGCTCGGTTCAGCACGGCTCGGCCGTCACCATTTCGAGGGGCTCATCGTCTTCGCGATCGGCTGGGCGCTCACGGCGGGTGCCCTCATGTGGGTCCATTCGCTCACCCACCCCGCCACGTGGATCGAGCTCGGCGTGCTCATCGTCGCCAACCTCGCCGCGACCGCCGTCAAGTTCCTCCTCTTCCGCCATTGGGTCTTCCGACGCCGCCCACACCCTCAGGGTGTGACCTCCAGAAGGTGACCACCAGAAGGTGACCCCCAGACGAAACCTGCTGACCGAAAGGCCAACCCCATGACCACCTCCGTAGCCCCCGGCACCACGTCCTCCCCCACCCCAGGGTCCCCGGATGACACCACCGAGTCTCCAGCCATCCGCGGCGAGCGGACGACGTCGGGCGCCTCCCGCCGTCGTCCGCTCACCGCAGGCGCCGGAGGGCGGCCCGATTGGCGCCGCGTCGCGTTCGGCCTGGACCAGCCCCGGTGGGTACGCCCGTCGGCGTTCGGCCTCATCGTCGCCTCGGCGTTCGTCTACCTGTGGAACCTCACCAACTCCGGCTGGGCCAACGAGTTCTATGCCGCCGCGATCCAGGCCGGCAGCAAGGACTGGACTGCGTGGTTCTTCGGCTCGATCGATGCCGGCAACGCCATCACCGTGGACAAGCCCCCGGCCGCGTTCTGGATCCCCGGCCTGTTGGGACGCATCTTCGGCTTCAACTCGTTCACGATGCTCCTGCCCGAGGCGCTCATGGGCGTCGCGTCGGTGGCCCTCATGTACGCGGCGGTCAAGCGCGTGAGCGGCCCCGCGGCGGGGCTCATCGGGGGCGGCGTGCTCGCGGCCACACCGGTCGCGGCGCTCATGTTCCGGTTCAACAACCCGGACGCGATGCTCACGTTCTGCCTCGTGCTCGCCGCCTACCTGACCGTTCGCGCGATCGAGAAGGCCGGCTGGAAGTGGCTCGCTGCCGCAGGTGCAGTCATCGGCCTCGCGTTCCTGACCAAGATGCTCCAGGGCGTCGTCATCGTCCCCGCCCTCGGGCTCGCGTACCTGTGGGCCGCGCCGACCACGCTGCGCCGACGCCTCGCGCACCTGTTCGGCGCGCTCGGCGGAATCATCGCCGTCGCAGGCGCTTACATCCTCGCGTTCACACTCACCCCGACGAGCATTCGCCCCTACATGGCGGGCTCGCAGACCAACAGCTTCCTCGAGCTCACGTTCGGCTACAACGGCCTTGCGCGCATCTTCGGCACCCGCGGAGCGGGAGGCCAGGCGGGAGGGCAGGCGGGCTTCGGCGGCGCGACTCGGGGAACCGGGTCCGCGGCCGACGCCGGTGCTGCCGCCGCCTCGGGCGGTCTGGGAGCCTCTGGCGCCGGCGGCTTCGCGGGCGGCGCGCCGGGAGGCGGCGGACCGGGTGGCGGCAACGCGGGCTTCGGCGGGAGCGCCGGGATCCTGCGCATGTTCGGCTCGAGCTTCGGCACCGAGATCTCGTGGATCCTGCCTGCAGCACTCATCCTCCTCGTGGCCGGCCTCTGGTTCACCCGCCGCGCGGTCCGCACCGACCGCGTCCGCGCGTCCCTCATCGTGTGGGGCGGATGGACGCTCGTGACCGCAGGCGTGTTCAGCTTCATGACCGGCACCGTGCACCCCTACTACGCGATTGCCCTCGCCCCCGGCATTGCCGGTGTGGTGGGCATCGGCGCGGCCGAGCTGTGGCGAGGGCGTGCGTACTGGCCCTCGCGGATCGTGCTCGCCGTCGTGGTGCTCGGCACGAGCCTCTGGGCCGCAATGCTCCTCGGGTCCAACGCGTCCTGGCTCCCGTGGCTGCGCGTCGTGATCGTGGTGCTCGGGGTCCTGGCGGCCGCCGGATTCGTGATCCGGGTGGACCGCCTCCAGTCCGGCCGGTTCAAGACGGGCGCGGTGGCCCTCGCCGTCGCCGCGCTCCTGGCCGGTGGACTGGGCACGGCCTCGTTCACGCTCGCCACGGCCTCCATCGGGCATAGCGGCGCGATCCCCACGTCCGGTCCCACAGGCAGCGGCGGCTTCGGCGCCCGCGGCGCGGGCTTCACCCAGTTCCGCGACCGCACCGGTTCCGGGACCTCGGCTACGGGCACCGGCAATGGATCGGCCACGCAGGCCGGCGCGGGACAGCAGGGCGGCCCCGAGGGCGGCACGGCGTCGAGCGAACTCGTCGCACTCCTGCAGCAGACCACCACCAAGTGGTCCGCGGCGACCAACGGCTCCAACTCGGCGGCGAGCCTCGAGCTCGCCTCGAACACGAACGTGATCGCCATGGGCGGCTTCACCGGCAGCGACCCGTACCCGAGCCTCGACGAGTTCAAGGCACTCGTGGCCAAGGGCGATGTCACCTACTTCATCGCCGGCGGGGGCATGGGCGGCGGATTCGGCGGCCGCGGGGGCAGCGACACCTCGGCGATCACCCAGTGGGTCGAGGCGAACTTCCAGGCGCAGACCGTTGGCTCCACCACCGTCTACAAGCTGGTGGGCTGATGTCCAGCTCGCTCGACTACGAGTCCCCCGTCTCAACCCCGCCCGGGGGTCGGACGCCCCGCCCGAACCGTCTGGGAGTCACCTCCTGGAGGTCAAGTCTCGCGGGTTCCGCGGTGCGGCAGGCTGCGGCGGCCGGAGCCGTCCGGCGGCGGCTGGAACTCGTCGTCGTGCTCGTGGCGATGGCCGCTCTCTACCTGTGGAACCTCTCGGCGAACGGCTGGGCCAACGCCTTCTACTCGGCGGCCGCCCAGGCCGGGAGCCAGAACTGGGAGGCGTTCTTCTTCGGATCTTCGGATGCGGCGAACTCGATCACGGTGGACAAGCCCCCCGCCTCGCTGTGGATCACGGCCGTGTCAGTGCGGGTCTTCGGGCTCAGCTCATGGTCAATCCTCATCCCCGAGATCCTCATGGGCATGGCCACGGCGTGGATCCTCTACCTCGCCGTGCGGCGCGCCGTCCGCCCAGCGACCGGAAGCGAGACCGCAGCCCACCGCGCGGGCCTGCTGGCCGCCGTCGTGCTCGCCCTGACGCCGGTCGCGGCGCTCATGTTCCGGTTCAACAACCCGGACGCGCTTCTCGTGCTGCTCATGACCGCGGCGGCCTACGCCACCGTGCGCTCCGTGCAGGATGCGAAGGCGAGGTGGATCGTCCTCGCCGGTGTCCTGCTCGGGCTCGGGTTCCTCACGAAGCAGCTCCAGGTGCTGCTCGTGGTGCCGGGGTTCGCCCTCGCGTACGTGTGGGCGGCCCCGCACGGGCTCGGGCGCCGGCTCCTCCACCTGCTGGCCGCGCTTGGGGCGATGATCGTGGCCGCGGGCTGGTGGATCGCTGCGGTCGAGCTCACTCCGGCGAGCGCGCGGCCGTTCATCGGCGGCTCCCAGACCAACTCGATCCTCGAGCTCACGTTCGGGTACAACGGCTTCGGCCGGCTTGACGGCAGCGAGGTCGGCTCGGTGGGCGGCGGCAATGGCTGGGGCCAGACCGGGCTCATGCGGCTGTTCTCCGACTCCTTCGGCGGCCAGATCGCATGGCTCCTGCCCAGCGCGCTCCTCGTGGGCGCAGCCGTCCTGTGGGCCGGCCGACGCGCGCCGCGCACCGATCCAGTGCGTGCCTCCGTGATCCTGTGGGGCAGCTGGGTCCTCGTCACGGGCCTCACGTTCAGCCTCGCGGCGGGCATCATCCACGAGTACTACTCGGTGGCACTCGCCCCCGGCATCGCGGCGCTCGTCGGCATCGGCGGCGGGATCCTGTGGCAGCGCCGGCGCGCGCGGTTCGAGGCCGCAGCACTCGCCGCGGGGGTTCTGGCCTCGGGCCTCATGGGCGCCCTCCTGATGGGCCGCGCGACGGGCTTCCTCGCGTGGCTGCCGCCCGTCCTCGTCGTGGCGGGGATCCTCGCGGCCCTCGGCGTGCTGGCCCCCGCATTCGGCGCCCGCCTCGCCCCGCGCTGGGTGGCGTGGGCTCCGCGCACGACGGCGGCACTCGCCCTCGTCGCGTCCCTCGCCGGGCCCTTCGCGTTCACCGTGCAGACCGTCTCGACCCCCCACACAGGCGCGATCGTGAGTGCCGGGCCGTCCTCAGGATTCGGGTTCGGGGGCCGCGGCGGGTTCAACCCAGGGCTCGGCCAGGCCCAGCGGCAGTTCGGCCAGGGCGGCGCCGCAGCCCCGCAGGGCTTCGGCCAGACGGGTGGGACGGGCCCCGGTGGCACGGGCCCCGGAGGGACGAGCCAAAGCGGCTTGGGCGGCGGTCGCGGAGGCGCCGGCGGGCTCCTCGGCGCGAGCACGCCGTCGTCCGGGCTCACGGCCGCCCTGCAGAATGACGCGTCCGCGTACACGTGGGCCGCGGCGGTCGTCGGATCCAACAACGCAGCCGGCTACCAGCTGGCGTCCGGCCTGCCCGTCATGGCGCTCGGCGGGTTCAACGGCACCGACCCCTCGCCCACCCTCGCCGAGTTCCAGCAGCTCGTGGCGCAGAAGAGGATCCACTGGTTCATCCCCGCGAGCATCATGGGAGGCAGCTCCGGCTCGAATGCGGCTGCGCAGATCGCGGCGTGGGTCCAGGCGAACTACACGGCACAGACCATCGGCGGCGCCACGGTATACCAGCTGGGGTGATCCGCGGGAGAACGGTACGCCCCGGGGGCCCGCCCCAAGGGCGAGCGCTTGCTCAGCCGCCGCCGAGCCTGCGTTCGAGGTAGGCCCGCTCGACCTCGTTGTCCGTGAGAACGAGCGCCTCCTCGTAGGCGATCCGCGCCTCGTCGAGCCTCCCGATGCGCCGCAGGAAGTCGGCTCGGGCGGCTGCCAAGTAGCCATAGCGGGCGAGCTGCGGCTCGAACTCGAGCCGGGCCATGGCAGCGAGACCCGCCGCGGGGCCGTCCGCGAATCCGACGGCGACGGCCCGGTTGAGCGCCACGACGGGGGACGGCCAGAGCCCGAGGAGAACGTCATACAGTCCGACGATCTCGCGCCAATCCGTGGCCTCCCAACTCGACCCCTCGTCATGCACCGCCGCGATGGCCGCCATGAGCGCAAACCGGCTCAGGGGGCGACGGCGCAGCGCCTCCTTCGCGAGCGCCGTCCCCTCCCGCATGGCCCGGCGGTCCCACAGGGCGCGGTCCTGGTCCTCGAGGGGGATGAACGCGCCGTCCGCCCCGAGGCGGGCGGCGCGCCGCGCGTCCGTGAGGACGATGAGCGCGAGGAGTCCGGCAGGGCCGGGCTCCTCAGGGAGGAGGCGGTGGAGCAGGCGGGCCGTCTCGTGGGCTCGCTCCATCAGATCGGCCCGCACGAGGTCTTCTCCGGCGGGGGCCGTGTGGCCGACCGTGAAGATCATGTGCACCACGTCGAGGACCGTCTCCAGCCGCTCGGGGAGCTCGTCGATGCCCGGGACGCGGTAGGGGATACGGGCCTGTGCGATCTTCTTCTTGGCGCGCGTGATCCGGGCGGCCATCGTCGGCTCCGAGACGAGGAAGCAGCGCGCGATCTCCGCCGTCGTGAGGCCGCACAGGAGCCGGAGCGTGAGCGCCGCGCGTGCCTCGGGCGCCAGCGCCGGGTGGCAGCACGTGAAGATGAGGCGGAGCCTGTCGTCGGCGGGGCTGTCCGAGCCCCACGGACCATCGGACGGGTCCGCGGGTTCCGGGCCGGGGTCGTCCTGCCCGACAAGCTCGGGGAGATGGCGGGCTGCGGTCGCGTCGCGGCGACGCGCGTCGAGCAGGCGGCGACGGGCCGTCGTCGTCAGCCAGGCCCCGGGCCGGGCGGGGATCCCCGTGGACTCCCATGCGGCGAGGGCGCGTACGTAGGCGTCCTGGACGGCGTCCTCCGCCTCGTCGATGCTCGCGGCGAAGCGGAGGGTCGAAGCGAGGACGAAGCCCCACTCCGCCCTGTGCGCCTCCGCCACCGCGGCGGCGACCTCCGCCCGTGTCGGCACCGTCAGGACCGGACCCGCAGCGGACGCACCTCCACCCCGCCGCCCCACGGCTGCGGGATCTGCCGCGCGACCGAAATCGCGGCGTCAAGATCCGGGACGTCGATGAGGAAGTACCCGCCGAGGGCTTCCTTCGTCTCAGCGAACGCCCCGTCCGTGACGGCGAAGCTGCCGTCACCGTCGCGGCGGACGGTCGTGGCCGTCCCAGTGCGCTGCAGGCCGGCGCCGCCGAGCAGCACGTGCTGGTTGTCGGACATGAACTTCAGGAAGCTGGGATCGACCTCGTCACCCACCGGCTCGGGGAAGCGAGCCTCGTCGGTGTAGATGAGGATCAGGTATTCGGACATCGTGTTCCTCCTTGTAAGGATGGGACCGGGCTGGCCCTCACCTACCCGACGCGTACGACCTTGCGCAATCGACAGCCCAGACCATCTCGGGCCCCTGCCACCACGCTAGGGGCGCACGACGCCGCGTGGAACCTCCCGCGGACCGCCGCCTCGTGGACATCCGCGGGCTCGGGTGAGCGTGGGGTGCCGCAAGAGCTGCTGCGGCGGCTACCGTTGGGCGCATGGCGGATTCTGAGATCCTGCACGTGGACGGGCCCGACGGCGCTCGAGACGTCAAGCTGAGCAGTCCCGACAAGGTGCTGTGGCCCGGCGTCGAGGGCGGCGGACCCATCACCAAACGCGACCTGGCCCAGTACCTGATCGCGGTGGCATCCCCGTTCCTGCGCCTCAACGGCGATAGGCCCATGACGCTGCAGCGCTTTCCAGAGGGGATCGAGGGGGAGGAGTTCTTCTCGAAGCGTCCGCCGCGTGGCGCGCCGCCATACCTGAGGACTGTGACGTGCACCTACCCGTCGCATCGGCGTCACGACCAGCTCGTCTTCGATGAACCCGCTGCGCTGGCCTGGGCAGCACAGATGGGAACGGTCACGTTCCACCCGTGGCCGGTGCGCACGGCCAATCTGGACAACCCGGACGAGCTCCGCATCGATCTGGACCCGCAGCCCGGCCGGGCGTTTGGCGACGCCGTCATCGCGGCCCAGGCCCTGCGCGAGGTCATGGCAGAGGCCGGCCTCACCGCCTATGCGAAGACCTCAGGCAATCGGGGGGTCCACGTCTACGCGCGCATCCGGCCCACGCACGAGTTCCAGGATGTGCGGCACGCCGTCATCGGCATCGCACGCGAGTTGGAGCGGCGCATGCCGGAACTGGTGACGACGTCCTGGTGGAAGGAGGAGCGCGGCGAACGCGTCTTCGTCGACTTCAATCAGGCCAACCGCGACCGCACGATCGCCGCCGCCTACTCGCCCAGGCCCCTGCCGCACGCGCCGGTCTCCACCCCGCTGACGTGGGACGAGCTGGCCGAGGCGGACCCTCGCGACTTCACGGTCCGCACGGTTCCGGCGCTCCTGTCCTCGCGGGACTGCCCGTGGGCGGACATCGACGCCGCTCCCGGCGATGTCGCTGGCGCGCTGGCCCTGTGGGAACAGGACCTCGAACGCGGACTCGGTGAGCTCAACTTCCCGCCCGACTACCCCAAGATGCCCGGCGAACCGCCGCGGGTCCCGCCGAGCCGGCGCAAGGCTGACCGTGCGGACTCCGAATACACGGCGCCGAAGGCGGAGCGGGACGCCGAGTGGGGCACCGCCATCGCGCCGCCGTATGGGCCGATGCTGGCGAAGCCGGTGAAGAAGCTCCCCGAAGGCGACTTCCTGTACGAGCCCAAGTGGGATGGCTTCCGCTCCATCGTGTGGCGCTCCGGCGACCGGGTAGAGATCGGATCGCGGAACGCCCTGCCCATGACCCGCTACTTTCCGGAACTCGTCGAAGCCTTCGTGCGGAACCTGCCCGACCACTCCGTCATCGACGGCGAGATCATCCTGATCGACCCCGCGTCCGGGGATCGGCTCAACTTCGACGCCCTTCAGCAGCGCATCCACCCGGCGGCCTCGCGCGTCGCCAAGCTCAGCGCTGCGACGCCCGCCAGCTTCGTCGCGTTCGACCTGCTCGCGCTGGGGCAGGTCGACTACGTCGCGCGTCCCTTCCGAGAACGGCGCACGGCGCTCGAGGAGGCGCTGAAGGACGCCGAGCCGCCGGTCTACCTCACCCAGGCGACCAAGGACCCCGCTCTGGCCCTCGAGTGGTTCAGTGCGTTCGAGGGGGCTGGCCTGGACGGCATCATCGCCAAGCCCCTCGGAGAGCTCTACGCCGAGGACAAGCGGGTCATGTCCAAACTCAAGCATGAGCGAACGGCGGACTGCGTCCTCGCCGGCTACCGGCTGTACAAGGACGAGCCCGACGCCATCGGGTCCCTGCTCCTGGGCCTGTACGACGCGGGCGGCCAGCTGTCTTCGGTGGGGGTCATCGGGGCCTTCCCGATGACCCGCCGCCGCGAGCTCTTCACGGAGCTGCAGCCACTCGTCACGACGTTTGACGGCCATCCGTGGGCCTGGGCGCAGCCCGCAGACGTGACCCCCGACAACCGCGACCAATCGATCCCCCGCACTCCGACGGCGGCGGCCCACTCCCGCTGGAACGCGAACAAGGATCTCTCCTTCTCCCCGCTGCGCCCGGAACGGGTCATCGAGGTGCGGTACGACCACATGGAGGGCGACCGTTTCCGCCACACCGCACAGTGGGTGCGGTGGCGGGAGGACCGCACGCCTGAGTCGTGCACCTATGGCCAGCTCGAGGAGCCGGTCAACTACGACCTCTCCTCGGTGCTGGCCGGGAACCAGTAGCATTCCCCGGGCGCCTGCTCCCCCGCCCCGGGTTCAGCCGTTGGGACGGTTCGGCAGATACTGGATGGCCCACCGGTTGCCGTCGGGATCCTCGAACCTCACAAAGTGCCCCCAGTCCAGGATCTGGACATCGCTCACGGCCACCCCCCGCGAGGCGAGCTCGTCATGGGCCTGGTTGATGTTGCCTACGACGATCTGGAGCGCCGAGGTGCCCGGCGGGACGGGCGCGAGGCCCTCGCCGAACGCGATCGAGCACGCGGACCCGGGCGGCGTGATCTGCACGAAACGCAGGTTCTCGTTCACACGCTGGTCATAGTCGAGGTGGAAGCCCACCTTGTTGACGTAGAAGTCGATCGAGCGGTCGACGTCGCTGACGGGGATGAAGGCCAATTCGAGTTTCCAGTCCATGCGGCCAACGCTAGAGGCGCACGACGGCGGGCGGAACCTTTCGCGGGCGCGCTGCGGACAGTATTGGTCCGCAGCCCCGCTGAGGATTCTTTTCCGCGGCGAGTGACCTTTCCGGGCTGCGGGTCGGTTCAGAGCATGTAGGCCGCCGCAGCGCGGCCTGTCCACTGGCCTCGAACCCCCAGGAGCTTTCCATGTCTGTCTTCACCGTGCTCGCCTCGAGCAAGATCGCGGCGGGCGCAGCCGCCCTCGGCGCCCTGACTGTTGGCGGCGTCGGCACCGCTGCCTACACCGGCGCGCTGCCCACCGATGCCCAGCAGGTCGCGCACCAGATGATCGGCGCCCCCGCCCCGGAGCCTGTCCAAGACGCGCAGGCCGCCGCGTCGGCCGCGGCGGCAAAGGCCGCTGCCGACAGCCAGGCCCGCGGAGCCCAGACCGCTGGCTCGGCCACCTCCACGACCTCCGAGGCCGCCAGCGACGCGGCGGCACACGCCGCGCAGTCTGCCACGGCGTCGGGGGCCGCAGACCTCGACGTCGTCGGGCTCTGCCACGCGAACGCGCAGGGAAGCCTCGACGCGGCCTCGGCGGGCTACAAGAGCCTGGTCCTTGCCGCGAAGGGCGAGGCCAACCTGTCCGCCTACTGCAGCGGTGCCGGCCAGTCCGCCTCCGCCCAGGGAGCAGGGTCCGGGGACATGAACGCGGCCCTCCCCAACACGCCGGGACTGCCGTCCGCGTCCTCCCTCCCGGGCCAGGGCACGCTGCCGTCGGAGCCATCGGTACCGGCGTCCACCCCGTCCCTCCCGGCCACCGTGCCGGCGCTCCCGGCAGCAGCCCAGCCGGGAACTCACCAGTAACACCCCGTAGTAGGCTGGCTCACCGTGCCAGCGGGGTCCCGCCGGAAGCGGGACCCCGCTGACACCGCCCAGGCGCGCGGCGGGGTCGCTCCCCGACTGCGGACGCGCCGAAAGTCAAAGAACAGGATGCGCTGGTTGCAGACAGCAGAAGGCCCCGGGCCCGTCGACACTGTGGAAGGCCACGGTGGCCCGACCGCGCTCTTCACGGCCGCCTACCGCGCGTTTTCGGGTCCCGTCAGGGGTTATCTCCACGCGCGGGGCGTCGACGACCCAGACGCCGTCACGCACGATGTCTTCCTCGCGCTCTACACCAGGATGAAGCCGCCCAAGGGTGCGGGCTCGCCGGGGGTCTCCGGCGGGCTCGACGGCGCCAAGGCGCTCGCCTTCACGATCGCCCACGGCCGCGCGGTAGACCACCACCGGCGCCGCGCACGGACCCCGCACCTCGTACCGCACGAAGCGGAGACCGACCCTCGCCGGGCCCCCACGACCCCCGAGGACTCAGTGGTCGAGACCAGCGGTGCGCTCGAACTCCTCGACATCCTCCCCGACGACTACCGCGAGGTGCTCCTCCTGCGTGTAGTCGCGGACCTCTCGATCGAGCAGACTGCGGCGATCATGGATCGGACCGCCGGAGCGGTCAAGCAGCTCCAGCGCCGGGCCCTTACAGCACTCCGCAACCACGTGCCCACAACAGAACTGAGCAGGCCATGACTTCTGCACATGATCCGGACGAGACGAGCGTCGTCGACGAGATCCTCGCCGGCATGGAGGCCGGGGACGCCCACTCGCTGCGGCCGGTCCTCGCCGAACTGCGCTCACTCGCGGAGGCAGGTCCGGTCCCTCCGAACCGCCGGCTCGCCGCGCTGCTGGCCGAGGCAGAGTCCAAGCCCGCGCCCGTCGTGGACCTCGCGGCCGCCCGGAACGCGCGCACAGCCTCCGCCCGCTCGTGGCGTCGCCGCCCGGTCGTGACGGCAGTGGCCGTTGCCTTCGCTGCGGCGGCCGCGACGGCGGGGGCTGCCGCCGTCGCCCAGAACCGCGTGGATGCCGACGGAGCCATCTCGTCCATCATCAGTTCCGTCGCTGGGCATCCGAGCACGGCTGCCACGACGGCTCCGGGCACACCGCCAGCCGTCGAGACCCATCTGGCCCCCGCTGCGCCCTCCCAGGACAGCACGACCGCGCCAGCGTCGAACCCCCCAACCGTGGCCAGGGATTCCACCGTGCCGAACGGCCGGTCATCCGCCAGCGCGCTGCCGCTTCCCACGCTGCCGGTGGACGGGACCTCAATCGCGCCGAGCCCGGCGCCTTCGTCGCCGAACCTCGTCCCGCTGGCGAAGCCTTCGGGGATCCTTCCGAGCGCCCCGCCACTTCCTGGTCTGCCCTGACGCCTGGGTCACCGCACCCGAGGAGCCAGGGCAGAACCTCGGCTACTTGGCGAGGCCGTAGAGGCGGTCGCCGGCGTCCCCGAGGCCCGGCACGATGTAGGACTTCTCATTGAGGCGCTCGTCAACCGAGGCGAGGACGATCCTGACATTCGCATCGCCGAGGCTGTCCTCGAGCCGCTTGAGGCCCTCGGGCGCGGCGAGCAGGCAGATGCACGTGATCTCGCTTGCTCCCCGGCGGAAGAGGAACTTCATGGCCTCGATGAGGGTGCCGCCGGTGGCCAGCATGGGGTCGAGCACAAACACCTGACGGCCCGTGAGGTCCTCGGGGAGGCGCTCGGCGTACGTGACGATGTCGAGGGTCTCCTCATCCCGCGCCATGCCGAGGAAGCCGACCTCTGCCGTCGGAACGAGCTTGACCATGCCCTCGAGCATGCCGAGGCCCGCTCGGAGGATCGGCACCACGAGCGGAGTCGGCTTCGTGAATGCGGTGCCGACCGTCGTGGTGATGGGCGTTTCGATCGTGACCGGCTCGGTGCGCACTTCCCGGGTCGCCTCGTAGGCCAGAAGGGTCACGAGCTCTTCGGTCAGCTGGCGGAAGACGGGGCTGGGCGTGTTCTTGTCCCGCAGGACGGTCAGCTTGTGGGCCACGAGGGGGTGCTCGACGACGAGAGTTCGCATGCCAGAGAAACTACCAGTCCCCCGCGTACACCTCACCCCTGCTGGGAGGAGGCCGACGGCGGCAGTCCGGCACCGCCGTCGTGCGCGCCCGGCGCACGGGCCGCAGCATTGCGCGACTGCCGAACGAGATGGAAGAACTGGTGCGCCATGACCACGATTGTCAGCCACGCACACCCAAGGAACCATGCGGCGACAACGTCGGTGAGCCAGTGGTGGCCCAGGAACACCCGCGAGAGCCCGATCGCGAGCGCGTACAGTCCGCCGAGGCCGATCGCGACCGCGCGGACCCAAGCGTGGTGCACTTGGAGGCAGATGAGGTAGACGACGATCCCGGCGAGAACAGTCGCGTTGAGGGTGTGGCCGCTCGGGAACGACGGCGAATGCTCGTAGGGCGGGACTGCGAGGTCGAGCGGCGGGCGGGCGCGGTCGGTGACCTGCTTGCCGAAGACGGTCACGAGCAGCGCCCCGATCCCTGCAGCCGGGATGAGGACGAGGGGGAGCCAGTGACGCATCCACACGGCGAGGATGATCATCGCCACGGCGGCGACGATCGGCGCGATCACAGCGCCGCCGACGTCCGTGAAGGCGGTGACGGCGGCATCGGCCCAGGGCGTGCGGAGGGTGATGGCGAAGTCGAGGACAGGCTTGTCGAGCGCCCCAAGCGCATCATGCTCGACTACCGACTCGTACACCTCGCCGCCAGCCCACGAGAACCCGACGACGAGGGCCGCGCCCACCCCGAGGAGCATCCACATGGACGCGTTGGGGCCGACTCTCCGGGCCAGGGCATCGACGAAGCGGTGCAGCGCACTCCGCTCCCGCATCATGCCTCCCTCGCTGTTCCTCGGCTGCCTCGGCCCGAACCTATCATTGGTGCCATGCCCGCCACCCGACCCAACTCGCCTGCGCCGGAGACTCTCCACGAGTCGTGGATGCGGCGTGCGCTCCATGAGGCACAGGCGGCAGAGACCACGGGGGACGTGCCCATCGGTGCCGTCGTGATCGGGCCGGATGGCCGCGTGCTCGCCGCAGGGCGCAACGAACGCGAGGCGACCGGCGACCCGACGGCGCACGCCGAGGTCCAGGCGATCCGCGCCGCCGCTGCCGCCCTCTCGCACGACGGCGCGGGCGACGGCTGGCGTCTGGCCGACTGCACTCTGGTGGTCACTCTCGAGCCGTGCGCGATGTGCGCGGGGGCAATCGTGCTCGCACGCATCCCGCGGGTCGTGTTCGGGGCATGGGACGAGAAGGCAGGGGCGGCGGGGAGCGTGTTCGACATCCTGCGCGAGCGCCGGCTCAACCACTGGGTCGAGGTGTACCCGGGCGTCCTCGAGGAGGAGTGCGGGACGATCCTACGGGAGTTCTTCGCGGCGCACCGCTGACGTCCCGCGGCTTCACGGCTGCTCGCGGCGGGCCGCGCGCCGGTAGCCGAGCCCCGTGACGACGGTCATGAGCACGAACCATCCGACGACGATGCTCCAACTGCGCAGGGGGCTGAAGTCCGCGGAGACCCCCAGGAAGTGGAGTTCGTCCTTCGGCGCGAGCGAGGTCCAGACCAGGAGGCCCAGATGGTGCGTCGGGATCCACGGGGCGACGTCGCTGAAGACCTTGGGAAGCACGGACAGGGGCATGAAGTACCCCGACAGGAAGGAAAGCGGGAGGAACACGAGGTTGACGATCGTCGTGGCGGCGCGTGTGCGCACCCAGTAGGCGATGGCCGTCCCCGTCGTGGCGAACGCGACCGACCCCGTCACCGCGATCGCCGATGCCGCGGCCCACGGCCCGAGCTCGAACCTGATCCCGCCGAACAGGGCGACGGCGCTGATGAGCAGCACGATGCCTACGGAGAAGACGATATTGAGCACGAGCTTGCCCACGAAGTAGGCGATCATCGGCATGGGCGTCGCGAAGAGCCGTCGCAGCCAGCCCTTGGCGCGTTCCTGCGCAATGTCGCCGCCCATCGAGAAGAGTGCCTGGCTCACGACCCCGTAGCAGGAGAACGATCCGAAGAGGATTACGCCGACCCCCGTCCCCGACGGCAGTCTCTGGCTCGACTGGGCGAGGCCGAACATCGCGAAGAGGATGGCCGGCAGCACCACGACGCCGACCAGGTACTCGGGCGTGCGGAGCACCTTGACGACCTCGGTCCAGCTCTGCGCCCACAGCGCGGCCGCGAGGCCGCCTCCCCGGCGGGCGGTCGGGCTCAAACGACGTTCCGGAAGGGCGGTCAAGGCGTTCCCCCATCGCTTGGCTGCGGCTTGGTCGTTCGGTCGGTCAGGTGCAGGAAGGCATCCTCGAGCGTCGCCTCGGTGACCGTCAGGTCCGCAACGCTCCAGCCCTCCGTGAAGAGCCTGCGCAGGAGTGCCTCCGGGCTGTTGCAGCGCACGACGGCGGCGCGCGCCTTCCCCGGCAACGCTGAAGTGGGCGGCGGGTCGCCGCCGTCGAACTCGGCGTGGATGACTCCCGCGGTCGTCGACAGGACGTCGAGCGGTGCGTCGGTCGTGAGGGCCACCCGGCGGCCGGCCACGAGGCGCTTGGCGGCCTCGGGCGTGCTGTCCTGGATGACGCGGCCGCTGTCCAGGAGGATGAGGCGCTGGGCAAACTCATCGGCCTCGGAGAGGTTGTGCGTCGAGAAGAGGATCGTCTTGCCAAGGCCGGCGAAGCCCTGCACCTGCGTCCAGAATTCGCGCCGCGCGGCGACGTCGAGAGAGGCTGTCGGTTCGTCGAGGTACATGAGGTCGGGGTCCCCGACGACTGCCATGGCGAACGAGAGCCGCTGCCGCAGACCGCCAGAGAGCTCGTTGGTCTTCTTGCGCAGGTGTTCCGTGAGGCCGGCGCGCTCGAGGGCCTCGGCCACAGGAATCCCCACCGGATAGTAGCTCGAGACCAGGGTGACGATCTCCCTGACGGTGAGGCCATCCGGCGCTCCGGTGTCCTGGAGCATGGCGCCCACCCGGGACTTGACTGCTCTCGAGGACGGCGATGCACCGAACACTTCGATCGTGCCGGCCGTCGGGGTCCTCATGCCCAGCAGGAGCTCGATCAGGGTGGTCTTTCCGGCGCCGTTCGGACCGAGAACGGCGGCGACCTCGCCGGGCGCGATCATGAGTGAGATGCCGTCGAGGGCGAACTTGTCGCCGTAGCGCTTGGTGAGTGATGAGATGGCGATGGCTGGCGGGCCGCCGCTGTGCGTTTCCCCCATGGCCGAGACCCTAGCAGCGGGCACCGACGCTCCAGTAGGGCCCAAGGTTGGGCACCTTCGGCGCCGTCCACCGGTGCGTCGGTGGAAAGATAGTCGCAATACACCCCGACCTCACACTTCCGGCCCCTGCAGCGTCTACATGGTGATGGACACGAAACAGCCCTTCGAAAAGCTCGTCGAGCTCCACGGCGCCGCGGTGCTGCGCGTCTGCCGCGCAGTCGTCGGCCCGCTTGACGCCGACGACGTCTGGCAGGAGACCTTCATCTCCGCACTGCGGGCCTACACCGAGCTACCGGCAGACGCGAACATCGAGGCGTGGCTCGTGACCATCGCTCACCGGCGCTCCCTGGACTCCGTCCGGGCCTCGGCTCGGCGCGCCGTTCCGATCGAGTCAGTCCCGGACCGCGAATCGCCTCTGGGGATTCCGGACCCGCCCGGTGACGGTGTCTGGAACCACGTCGCCCGGCTGCCCGACAAGCAGCGGCGGGTCATCGCCTACCGCTACCTGGCCGATCTTCCCTTCACCGAGATCGCCGCAATCGTTGGCGGCACGCCTGCCGCGGCCCGCCGTTCCGCGGCGGACGGCATCAAGAAGCTCCGCATCCTCACCTCGGCAGATCTGCCCGAAGGAGACAGTCATGAACAGCACTGACACGAACAACCACGCGCCGACGGGCACCGCTGAGACCGTGCCGCCTGACCAGACGGCGTCAGTGGACGGGCCGGGCCCGGTCGACCTTGCCTTCCCTCCGTACCTCACGGTCATCGAGCCGGGCACGCTTGAGCGTCTGCGTGGTTCCCTTGCTGCTGAGGCAAGCCGCGAGGGCCTCGTGGACGTGGCGTACCGCATCGTCGATTCCCCGGTGGGCCGGCTCCTCGTCGCCGCGACAGACCGCGGAATCGTCCGCGTCGCGTACGAGCGCGAAGGTCTCGACGCGGTGCTGCAATCACTCTCGGACAAGCTCAGTCCCCGCATCCTTGAAGCACCCGCACGCCTTGGATCCGCGGCGCGCGAGATCGAGGAGTACTTCTCCGGCAAGCGCATGCGCTTCGACCTCCCCCTCGACCTGCGGCTTTCAGCCGGGTTCCGCCGCACGGTCCTTGCCCACCTGGGCGATATCCCGTTCGGGCGCACCGAAAGCTACACCGAGGTGGCGCGCGCAGTGGGCAACCCCAAAGCGGTGCGTGCGGTGGGTACGGCGTGCGCCACCAATCCCCTGCCCGTCGTGGTGCCCTGCCACCGGGTCCTACGCTCCGATGGCAGTCTGGGCGGGTACATCGGCGGCCTTGAGGCAAAGGCAACTCTGCTGGCGCTAGAGGCGGCGGCAGCGTGACAACGGCTCTGTTCGGCGACGAGCTCCTCGAGCGGCCCCGCCGGGAGCTGGCCCCCGGCGCAGTCCACGTGCCCGGCTGGCTGAGCCTTACTCAGCAGGCATGGATGGCTGACCGCTTCCGCGAATGGTCGGCCGGGCCTGTCCCCCTCCGGGCGGCGAGCGTGCGCGGCCATGAAATGTCCGTCAAGACCGTCTGCCTCGGCTGGCACTGGCAGCCGTATCGCTACACGCGCGAGGCAATCGACGTGAACGGAGTCCGCGTCTCGGCCTTACCGGAGTGGCTCGTGCGAGTGGGGCGCCTCGCGGTGGCCGAGGCCTATGGGAACGACCCGGAGGCCGCGGGCTATGCGCCGGATACCGCACTCGTGAACTACTACGACGATGCTGCCAAGATGGGCATGCACCAGGACAAGGATGAAATCTCGCTCGAGCCCGTCGTCTCCCTGTCTATCGGCAACTCGTGCCTGTTCCGCTTCGGCAACACCGAGACCCGCACCAGGCCCTATGAGGACCTGACTCTCGCCTCCGGCGATCTGTTCGTTTTCGGTGGGCCGTCCCGCCTCGCCTACCACGGAGTCATGAAGACCTACCCCTGCAGTGCACCCGCCGGATGCGGCATGGGGGCCGGGCGCATCAACATCACCCTGAGAGTCACCGGACTGGAGCAGAAGGAGAGCACCCATGAGTGAGGCAGCACTCGTCACGGGCGAGGACGGCCTCGCGAGGCCGTCCTGGGCCAGCGTGGACACCCTCATGCGCGAGTACTACGACACCGAGTGGGGCATGCCCGTGACGGACGAGCAGGGTCTCTACGAACGCATCTCCCTCGAGGGCTTCCAGGCGGGCCTGTCCTGGGCCACGATCCTTCGGAAGCGGCCGGCATTCCGCGCAGCGTTCGCGGACTTCGATCCGGAGGCTGTGGCCCTCTTCACGCAGGACGACGTCGAGCGGCTCATGCTCGACGCGGGCATCGTGCGGAACCGCGCCAAGATCAATGCGGCCATCACCAACGCCAAGGCCACCCTCGCTCTGCGCGAGGAGGGCGGCCTCGTGGAGTTCGTCTGGTCGTTCCAGCCCGCCGAAACACCGGCTCCGCGCTCATTCGCCGACATCCCCTCCTCATCCCCTGAGTCGGTGACCCTCTCGAAGGCCCTCAGGAAGAAAGGATTCGCTTTCGTCGGACCGACCACCATGTTCGCCCTCATGGAGGCCATCGGCATCATCGACACCCACCTCGTGGGCAGCCACCGGCGCGGCAGCTCGGGCATCTGGACGGAAGCCAGCTGACGGTGGCCGGGCCCAGCGAAGCAAGACCCCCGGTCATCGAGCGCTGGGAAGCGGAGTCAAGACCCATACACCTCGAAGCCAACGGGGGCCTTGAGCCCGCCGCGATGCTCGCGAGCCTGGCCGCACACTCGATTCCGGGCGCCGAGCGCACGCAAGCAGGCGCGGGCATCCACGAGCGGCTCGTCTGCACGACCCAGGGCCCTGTGGCCGCGTCGGTCAGACTGCGTGCGTCGGGCGTGGACGTAACCCTGGAGGGTCCCCGGGAAGCCGAAGGAGAAGCCCTGGCTGCCGTCCGAACGTGGCTCGACCTCGACGCGGATCTGGACGACGTGCGGGCCGCGCTGGTCGGCGACCCCGATCTCCGGCCCCTCGTCCTGGCCCGCCCGGGCCTGCGGGTCATCGGCACAACGAACGTGTTCCAGACAGTCGTCACGACAGTCCTGGGGCAGCAGGTATCGCTCGCGGCCGGTCGGACCTTCGCTGGCAGGCTCGTGGCCTCCTACGGCACGCCCGGACCAGGCGGCCTCCTGCTCTTCCCGCGCCCCGCGCACCTCGCCGGCACAGATCCCGGGGAGCTACGGGCCGCCGTCGGGCTCACGGCGGCGAGGGCGCGGACGGTGCATGCGGTGGCGCTGGCCTTCGCCGATCGCCGCGGGGCCGAGAACACCACGGAGAACGATGCCGCAACGCCTCACCTCACCAGGGACGAGTTGCTCGCGCTGCCCGGAATCGGACCGTGGACGGTCGACTACCTCGAGGTTCGCACCGGCAACCCTGACGCGTTCGCGCCGGGCGATCTGGTGCTCCGACGCGCACTCGGGGGGATATCGGCCGCGCAGGCGGCGGCCCGCAGCGAGGTCTGGCGCCCGTTCCGCGCGTATGCCCTGGTCCATCTGTGGACGGCCGCCGCGTACCTCTGACCCACCCGACACGGGCGCCTCAGGATCCTCAGTTTGGCGCAGAAGCCACCGCCCGGTAGAGTTGATGCCTGCTGGTGGTGTGTCCGAGCGGCCGAAGGTGCATCACTCGAAATGATGTTTGGGGCAACCCAACGGGGGTTCAAATCCCTCCACCACCGCCCAGCACGAAGGCCCCTGCGGCCCCGGTATCCCGGGGAAACAGGGGCCTTCGTCATCTCCCCGACCGCCAGCTCTCCAGCGTATGATGCAGGCCACACGAGGTCGAAGAGGAGAGCGTCAATGGGTGGGAAATCGGAGAACGGGAAGCCGCTGGCCGTGAAATGGCTCGACGAGCCGGAAGAGCATGACTACCCCGCCGCCGCGGCCTACCTTGAGCTCCTTGCGAGGCCCAAGAATGTCAAAACCCTCGTCGAGGCGCTCCGCAAGGCACCGGTCACGCACCAGAAGGCCAAGGACATCCTCCGTGCCTCCGGTCTCGCGCTGCTCGAGGAAACGAACGCCCACGTCCGGTCCGACCTCGTCAAGGTCCACAAGGGCGACAAGCTCTCCCCCATCCTGCTCGTCCGCGGAGACCTCTCCTCTGGGAAGGTGCTGCAGGTTGCCGACGGCTACCACCGGGTGTGTGCGAGCTACCACGTGGACGAGAACACGGACATCCCCGTGAAGATCGCGGACTTCCCCGCCCGGAGCGCGTGAGGCCCGGCCCACGTGTCGTTCGTTGAGCTCTCCCTCATCTGTGTCGTCGCGCTCCTGGGCCCCGCACTTGCCGCAAAGCGGTCATGGCACCTCCCGCTCGTCCTGGGCGAGCTCCTCGCGGGTGTCATCGTCGGCAAGTCACTTCTGGGTTGGGTCAACGCGGGCAACGAGACGTTCACGTTCCTGGCGGATATCGGCTTCGCGCTCATGATGTTCGTTGCCGGCACGCACGTGCCGATGCGCGACCGCACGATCCGCGACGCGGTCGGCAAGGGCGCGCTCCGCGTCGTCATCACGGCGGTCCTGGCCGCGGCGCTCGGAATCGGCGTCGCCATACTCTTGGGGTCGGCGAATGCGCCGCTGTACGTGGTTCTCATGGCGTCGTCGTCGGCCGCCTTGGTCCTGCCCATCGTCGACTCGCTCAAGCTCAGCGGTCCGAGCGTCCTCGAACTGACCGCACAGGTGGCCCTCGCGGACGTCGCCGCGATCGTTGCACTCCCACTGGCCATCGATCCCGCCAACGCCGGTCCGAAAGCCCTCGGAGCTCTCGCGGTGGCCGTGTGCGCCATCGTCCTCTGGTGGGGGCTGCGGCGCTTCGAGAACGACGGATCACGCCAACGCCTCCACGACATGTCGGAGGCGAGGAAGTTTGCGCTCGAGCTGCGCATCCAGCTGTCAATCCTGTTCGCGCTGGCCGGTCTGGCCGTTTTCACCCACGTGTCGATCATGCTCGCGGGGTTCGCGTTCGGCCTCGCGGTCTCCGCGGTCGGGGAGCCGCGCCGCCTCGCTCGGCAGCTGTTCGCGCTCAACGACGGCTTCCTCGGCCCGGTCTTCTTCGTCTGGCTGGGCGCGTCGATCGACCTCCGCCAGCTCGGCGGCCACCCGCAGATGATCCTGCTCGGCCTGCTCCTTGGCGTCGGCGCAGTCGTGGCACACGCTGCCAACCGGCTCGCGGGCCTTCCGCTGCCATTCGCGATCGCCTCCGCGGCGCAGCTCGGCGTGCCCGTGGCCGCCGCGACGATCGGCCACAGCCTCGGCGTGCTCGCGCCTGGGGAGGACGCCGCCCTCCTGTTGGGAGCGCTGGTCACGATCGGAGGCACTACCGCGGCAGCCTCCTGGGCCGCCAAACGTGCAGCGGCGTCTGGGCCGCCAACAGCGAGCGCACGCGGAGGCCAGGCCCAGCCGGCGGGCTGAGAACGGTGACGGCCGGGGCCCGGACACGAACAATCCACAGAAGCCTCTTTCAGGTAGACGTCTGCAGCGAGCTCTACGGTCGGTAGAATTGGCCTCCACACCACGGGGACCGGCCAAGAGCAGGGAGGCACATGACGCGTCGACGCGACACCGTGCCCGCCCCCGGCTCCCTCCGGCGTTCCCTGCGCACGACGGCGCTCGGCGGCTCGGTCACGGCCCTCGCCGCCGGGGCGCACGCGTGGGCGGGCGGCGACCTCCCGCACCCGCTCATCCTCGGCGCGCTCGTCGCCCTCACAGTCCTGGTGTCGGCAGCGGTCGCCCGACTGCCGCTGCGGCTCCCCGGGCTCATCGCGGCCCTCGGCGCAGGCCAAGTGGTCCTGCACGAGGCGTTCACCGCGCTCGCCCCGGCGGGTGCCGCCGCGCCGTCGGCCGCCTCGGCGCTCGCGAGGGGACGGCACCAGCACAGCGCCGACGCACTGTCGGCGCTCGAATCGCTCGGAGCCGAGCCGTCCCTCTCCGCGGCCAACGATCACGCTTCCCCGCTCATGCTCGGACTGCACATCGCCGCGACGCTGGCCTGTGCCCTCGCGATCCGGAAGGTCGAGCAGGCCCTGGCCGCCATGGCCGAGTGGCTCCGGCCCCTCACGCACCTGCCGGAACCGGTCGCCGTCATGCCTTCTGCCCCGCCCCGGCCGTTCGCCGCAGCCCCCGTGCGCCACGCGCGGACGTGGCGCGAGCTGGCGCCGCCGCCCCAACGCGGGCCGCCCCGCGCAGCACCCGCCTTCGCCTGACCAGCGCCCCGGCTTCCGGCGGCGCCGCCACTGGACCCTTCTGACACGCCGGCGCGCTGCTGCGCGCCGCGAAAGGCATGCTGTGAACACCACCACCCAGACCACCCGAACCCGCCGCGCCACCCGCGCCGTTGCCCCCGCCGTCGTCGCCGGCGGGCTCCTCCTGGCCGCAGCCGGGGCCGCATCCGCGCACGTGGGGATCGACCCCACGTCCACCGCGGCGGGCTCGTCCACCCTCCTCACCCTGGCCATCCCGCATGGCTGCGGCGACAGCCCCACCACGAAGCTCACGATCTCGCTCCCCGCCGAGATCCCTGACGCCACGCCCACGGTCAATCCGAACTGGATGGCCGAGAAGGTCACGCAGAAGCTCGACACGCCGCAGAAGACGGCCGACGGCGCGACCATCACCCAGCGGACCGGGCAGATCGTCTACACGGCCAAGACACCGCTGGACCCCCACCAGCGCGACACGTTCGTTCTGAGCCTCAAGCTCCCGGCCGACGCCGCGGGCCGGTCGCTGTACTTCCCGACGCTGCAGACCTGTGAGCAGGGCCAGACCGATTGGAAGGAGATCCCGGCTGCTGGCCAGGACCATGACTCGCTCAAGGCACCCGCGCCCTCGATCACCGTGACGGCGGCGGCCACGGCGGCCAGTGCGGGCGGCACCCACACGGGCCACACCGCCACCGAGGCCCTTGCCACCGCCGAACCGGCGTCCTCGACGACCGCCGAGGGTAGCAGCGCCGCAGGCTGGGTGGGCCTCGGCGCCGGCCTGGCCGGGCTGCTCCTCGGCGGCGTGGCACTCTTCCGGACGCGGGGCCGCAGGGCGTAGTCGGCCACTCGCAGCCGTTGCAGCCCGGGTCGGTCCGCGTGCACCCCACGCGGTCCGACCCCGTTGGCCGATGTGTCCTCGGACCGTGGTCGTATTGTGCCTTGACGCCAGTGTGACTGGAGTGAATCGTGGGACTATGAACCGCTTCCAACGCGCCTTCGTCCTCGCGTCACCCCTCGTGCTCGCTGCGGCGCTTGCCGGCTGCGGCTCGGGAGGGACGGCACCGTCCTCGTCGCAGACCGCCGGATCGCCGTCGCCCTCAGCAACCCAGTCCCCGAGCGCTTCGCCTAGCGGGACGCCGTCAGGCGGCGGCTCCGGGTCACCGAGCGATACGGGCACCCCCGTCGCGGGCGGCCCTGCGCGGTGCCTTTCGACCCAGCTCGAGGGAAGCCTCCAGCCCGGCGGTGGCGGAGCCGCGGGAACCGTCTACCAGAAGATCGCCCTGAAGAACACGTCGCAGACGGCGTGCCTGCTCGAGGGCTTCGCCGGGGTCTCCCTCACGAACGGGCCCACGGGCGATCCGATCGGTGCGCCGGCGGACAGGGACACATCGGTGGCCGTCGTGCCGATCGTGCTCCAGCCGGGACAGAGCGGGGCCGCGGACTTCGGCCTGCATCAGGCGGGCAACTTCCAGGGCTGCACCGTCGTCACGGCCGCCGGCTACCGCGTGTACCCGCCGGAGGACTACGGCTCGCTGTTCATCCCCGCCCCCGCAACGGCGTGCAGCAATGCAGACATCCACCTCCTGACACTCAGGGCGTTCCAGCCGTTCTGACAGCGGGCGTCCCTGCGGCGCCGCATGTCGCGTGAAGATCCGCTCCCCCGAGGACTGTCGGTGGGGTGGAGGATGATGGTGCCGTGATTCGGGAACCGGGCGGAGAGCCTCGCGGGGGCAGCACAGCGGTCATGGACCGTTTCGGTGCTGCGACGCGCGCGTGGTTCCTCGGCTCCTTCCGGGAGCCCACGCCCGCTCAGACGGGCGCGTGGGAGGCGATCTCCTCGGGCCGCCATGCGCTCGTCGTTGCCCCGACCGGGTCCGGCAAGACGCTCGCGGCGTTCCTGTGGTCCCTCGACCGGCTCCTGGCGCACGACGTCGCGGGGTCGCCGGGCGCTTCCGGCGCACCTCATGCGGTGGGAGCCGAGCGCGGAGACGCGCTTCCGGGGCTGGACGCCACCGCACTGCCGGCGGCCCCGGACGCGGGCGAGACGGCCGCGCGGGGCGGGCGGCGCCGTCGTGCGCCCAAGAACCACACCAGAGTCCTGTACATCTCCCCCCTCAAAGCCCTCGGCGTGGACGTCGAGCGGAACCTGCGGGCCCCCCTCATCGGCATCTCGCAGACCGCGCGCCGGCTCGGCCTGCCCGCCCCGGCGGTGAGCGTCGGGGTGAGGAGCGGAGACACGTCCGCATCGGACCGGCGCGCGCTCCTGACGAACCCGCCGGACATCCTCATCACCACGCCCGAGTCGCTGTACCTCATGCTCACCTCGCAGGCTCGTGAGACCCTGGCCGAGGTCGAGACGGTGATCGTCGACGAGGTGCACGCAGTTGCCGGTACGAAACGGGGCGCCCATCTGGCCGTCTCGCTCGAGCGGCTCGACGCGATCCTCGCCAGGCCCGCCCAGCGGATCGGGCTCTCGGCCACCGTGGAGCCGCGCGAGCTGGTCGCGCAGTTCCTGGCGGGGCAGGCACCGTGCGAGATCGTCGCGCCTCCGGCCGCGAAGACGTGGGAGCTCACCGTCACGGTGCCGGTCGAAGACATGAGCGACCTGGCCGGCGCGGCCGCTGCGCATGACATGGGGCCGGCGTCGGGCCTGCAGCCGCAGGCGTCGATCTGGCCGCACGTCGAGGAGAAGATCGTTGACCTCATCCTCGCGAACCGCTCAACGATCGTGTTCTCGAACTCGCGCCGCCTCGCCGAACGGCTCACGGGGCGTCTCAACGAGATCTACGCCGAGCGGATGCAGCCGAGCGTGTGGGATGAACCGCTCCCAGACGAAGAACGCGGGATCACGAGCGCGGGCCGCGCCGTGTCCACCGTGGTTGAGCGGAGCCGAAACCAGACCCGCACGCCCGCCGAGATGATGGCGCAGGCTGGCCAGACCGCTGGCGCGGACCCGGTCCTCGCACGCGCCCACCACGGCTCCGTGTCGAAGGAGCAGCGCGCTCAGATCGAGGACGACCTCAAGACTGGGCGCCTGCGCTGCGTCGTCGCGACAAGCAGCCTCGAGCTCGGCATCGACATGGGGCTCGTCGACCTCGTGATCCAGGTCGAGTCGCCACCCTCGGTCGCCTCGGGGCTCCAGCGGGTCGGACGCGCGGGGCACCAGGTCGGGGAGGTCAGCCAGGGCGTCCTGTTCCCCAAGCACCGGGCGGACCTCGTGCACACGGCCATCACGGTAGAGCGCATGCTCGCGGGTCAGATCGAGGCCCTGCGCATCCCCGCCAACCCGCTGGACATCCTCGCACAGCAGACCGTGGCGGCCACCGCGCTCGGGCCCATCGACGTCGAG
This sequence comes from Sinomonas sp. ASV486, assembly GCF_030908215.1. Lineage (GTDB taxonomy): Bacteria > Actinomycetota > Actinomycetes > Actinomycetales > Micrococcaceae > Sinomonas > Sinomonas puerhi. The sequence continues at coordinate 53,390 of NZ_JAVFJK010000004.1, forward strand.
GAGTGGTTCGATACCGTGCGCCGGTCCGCGCCGTTCGCGACCCTGCCGCGCTCCGCCTTCGACGCGACCCTCGACCTCCTCTCAGGCAAGTACCCCTCCGACGAGTTCGCCGAGCTGCGCCCCCGCATCGTGTGGGACCGCACCGAGGGCTCCATCGAAGGCCGACCGGGGGCGCAGCGGCTGGCCGTCACGAGCGGCGGGACGATCCCGGACCGCGGGCTCTTCGGCGTCTACATCGTGGGTACCGAGCAGGAGGCGCCCGGCGCCGGGTCCGCAGCGTCGCAGGCCGCCAAGGGTGGGCGCCGCGTGGGCGAGCTCGACGAGGAGATGGTCTACGAGTCCCGGGTCGGGGACGTCTTCGCCCTCGGCGCGACGAGCTGGAAGATCGAAGACATCACGCACGACCGAGTCCTCGTCTCCCCCGCGTTCGGCCAGCCCGGCAAGCTGCCGTTCTGGAAGGGGGACGGCCTCGGCCGGCCCATCGAGCTCGGGCGAGCGCTCGGCGCATTCCAGCGGGAGGTCTCGGGCGCGGACGGGGAACGGGCGACGGCGCGCATCGAGGCTGCCGGACTGGACGCCTTCGCGACCGGGAACCTGCTGCAGTACCTCGACGAGCAGAAGCATGCCACCTCGATCGTCCCGAGCGACCGGACCCTCGTGGTCGAACGGTTCCAGGACGAGCTCGGGGACTGGCGGGTGGTGCTGCACTCCCCCTTCGGAATGCCGGTGCACGCGCCGTGGGCCCTCGCCGTCGGGCGGCGGCTGAGCGAGCGGTACGGGCTCGACGGCTCGGCGATGGCCGCGGACGACGGGATTGTGCTGCGCGTTCCCATGATGGAGGACGAGCCGCCCGGCGCCGAGCTGTTCGTGTTCGAGCCCGACGAGCTCGAGGGGATCGTGACCGAGGAGGTGGGCGGGTCCGCCCTGTTCGCCGCGCGATTCCGCGAGTGCGCCGCCCGCGCGCTCCTCCTGCCCCGCCCGAACCCCGGCAAACGGCAGCCGCTGTGGCAGCAGCGGCAGCGCTCCTCCCAGCTCCTCGACGTCGCCAAGAAGTACCCCCAGTTCCCGATCATCCTCGAGGCAGTGCGCGAATGCCTCCAAGACGTCTACGACCTCCCCGCGCTCCGCGAGGTCGCGGCCGCCATGGAGCGGCGCGAGCTAAGGCTCGTCGAGACGACCACCCAGCAGCCCTCCCCGTTCGCCCGTTCGCTCCTGTTCGGGTACGTCGCCCAGTTCCTCTACGAGGGCGATTCGCCCCTCGCCGAGCGCCGCGCCGCCGCCCTGTCCCTCGACTCGACGCTCCTCAACGAGCTCCTCGGCCGCGCTGAGCTCAGCGAACTCCTCGACCCCAAGGTCATCGAGCAGACCGAGCGCGAACTGCAGCGGCTCGCCGAGGACCGCAAGCTCAAGGGGCTCGAGGGCGCCGCGGACCTGCTCCGGCTGCTCGGGCCGCTGTCCGTCGACGAGGTCGCGGAGCGGCTTCGCGCCTCCGACGGGGAGGGGGCCGCCGCCCCCTTCGCGGACGCCCCCCACGCCCGCAGCCCCCTCCCCGTCTCCGGCGCTTCGGAGCACCTCACCGAGGTCTCTGCTTACCTTCACGAGCTTGTCGCTGCCCGGCGGGCCCTTGTCGTGAACATTGCGGGCGCCGAACGGTATGCCGCGATCGAGGATGCCTCCCGGCTACGGGACGCCCTCGGCGTTCCCCTGCCCATCGGCGTTCCCCTCGCGTTCATCGAGCCCGTGGGCGATCCGCTCGGGGACCTCGTCGGGCGCTACGCGCGCACCCATGGACCGTTCGCGGCGGGCGAGGCTGCCGCGCGGCTGGGGCTCGGCGTCGCCGTCGTGCACACGACGCTCAGGCGGCTCGCCGCCGACGGCCGCGTCGTCGAGGGGAGCTTCCGGCCCCGCAGCGGCGACGCCGCGCCGTCGCCCGCCGAGGAATGGTGCGACGCCGAGGTCCTGCGGAAGATCCGGCGCCGCTCGCTCGCGGCCCTGCGGGCCGACATCGAGCCCGTGGACCAGAGTGCGTTCGCCCGGTTCCTCGCGTCGTGGCAGCACCTCGGCCAGATTCAGGACGGCAGGCGGGACGGCCATGGACAGGGGCGCCCGCGCGGCTCCCTCAAGGGGCACGACGGCGTGCTGACCGTCGTCGACCAGCTCGCCGGCGTGCCGATCCCCGCGAGCGCGTGGGAGCCGCTCGTCCTGCGATCGCGCATTCAGGACTACTCCCCCTCGCTCCTGGACGAGCTCATGGCCAGCGGCGAGATCCTGTGGACGGGTGCTGGCTCGCTCCCCGGCAATGACGGCTGGATCAGCCTGCACGTGGCCGATTCGGCTGCCCTGACGCTGGCCCCCGACACCGACTTCACCCCCGACGACGCCCAGCAGCGCATCCTCGACTTCCTCGCCGGGGGCGGAGGGTACTTCTTCCGCCAAGTGGCCGAAGCGGGCGCAGCCCGCGCAGGACAGATGGACTCAGTGCTCTCGGACGAGGCAGCGATCCAAGCCATCTGGGACCTCGTGTGGGCCGGCCGCCTCACCGGCGACACGTTCGCCCCCGTCCGCGCCATGCTCGACGCGGGCCACACCGCGCACCGGCAGCCGTCGCGGACCCCGAGGGTCCGGTCCTACGGGTACGGGCGGCCGCCGCGCACCGGCCGGCTCGGAGGGCTGGGCGGCCGCGGGTTCGAACCGCTCGCGGCCCCGACGCCCCCCATGGCCGTGGGACGCTGGTCCGCGGTCCCCCACACTGACCTCGACACGACTGTCAGGATGCACGCTCTCGCCCAGCTGCTCATGGACCGCTACGGCGTGCTCACCCGCGGCTCGGTTACCGCCGAGAATGTCGCCGGCGGATTCGGGCTGCTGTACAAGGTCCTCTCACGGCTCGAGGAGTCTGGGGTGTGCCGGCGCGGCTACTTCGTCGACAGGCTTGGCGCGGCCCAGTTCGCGGTCCCCGCCACCGTGGACCGCCTGCGCACGTTCTCCCGCGACGATGTGCTCTCAACCGATCCGGGCCAGGCTCCCGCGCACGGCGCGCTTGCCCTCGCGGCCACCGACCCGGCCAACCCGTACGGCGCCGCGCTCGCGTGGCCCGAGGTCCCGGGCGCCGCGACGGGGCACCGACCCGGACGGAAGGCGGGAGCGCTCGTCGTGACGGTCGACGGCGCGCTCACCCTGTACGTGGAACGCGGCGGGAAGACGCTGCTCGCCTTCACGGACGACGAGGACGTCCTGGCCCCAGCCGCGCGTGCTCTCGTCGACGTGGTGCGCGGCGGGGCGGTGGACAAGCTCGCAATGGAGAAGGTCAATGGCCACGACCTCCTCGACACTCCCCTCGCCCGGGCGCTCACCTCCACGGGTGCGTATTCAACACCGCGCGGCATGAGGATACGGGCGTGAGGGCAGAGGCGATGTGCGGGGCGGTCCATGCCCGAGGGTGACAACGTCTACCAGGCCGCCACGGCCATGCACGCGGCCCTCGCGGGAAAGCGCCTCGCCGCGAGCGACTTCCGTGTCCCCGCCTTCGCGACGCTGGACCTCGCGGGCTGGACCGTGATCGAGGTCATCTCCCGCGGCAAGCATCTCCTGCACCGGCTCGCCCCGCCGGGATCCGGCGGGCAGCACGAGCACGACGACGCCGGGCGCCTCAGCATCCACTCCCACCTATCGATGGAGGGCAGCTGGCAGGTCTACGCGGCCGGGCAACGGTGGCGCAAGCCCGGCCACACGGCCCGGGTCGCGCTCACGGCCGAAGACGGCACGAGCGCCGTCGGGTTCTCGCTCGGTGTGCTGGAGGTGATCCCGACAGCGCAGGAGGGCAGCGCCGTCGGGCATCTCGGGCCGGACCTGCTGGGACCCGATTGGGACGCGGCCCGTGCCGAGGCGAACGTGCGCCGCCAGCCGGAGCGCGCCGTCGGCCTCGCGTTGCTCGACCAGCGGAACCTCGCGGGGATCGGCAACATCTACCGCTGCGAGGTGTGCTTCCTCGGGCGAGTCCACCCGGCGACGCCGGTCGGACGGGTGCCGGACCTGCCCGGCATCATCGCGACGGCCAAGCGGCTCCTCGAGGCCAACAAGTCCCGCCCGAGGAACACGGTGGGCGGATTCGGGCCGCCCAACAGCACGTGGGTCTATGGGCGTGCGGGCCAGCCGTGCCTCCGCTGCCGCACGAGGATCGAGCACAGCACTCTGGCCGAGCCGACCCCCGGCACTGGAACCCACATCGGCGAAACCCGGGAGCGGGACATCTGGTTCTGCCCCAGCTGCCAGCCGCTCCGCTGACCACACACCGCCCACGCCACGACCGCCTTCCGCCACCTGTTGCGCTCTGCAGGGTGCGATGGCCCCAGACCGTGCAGAACCCACCCGGTGCGCGGGGGTCAGCGGGGCCCGGCCGCCCGCCCGTTCACGGGCGGGCGGCGGAACCGCGGCCTGCCAGTGTGGACAAGGAAAGGCGCGGCGCGGCGGCGGACCCGCGCGTGGCCGTGGTGCAGGCCCACGGCCTTCGCGGCCGCGAACTCCTTAGCCCGGGTCGGCGCCTCGCGGGCCGCCCGGGCGTCCTCGGCCCTGTAGTAAAAGTGCTTGGCCGTCTCCACGAGCACGAGGTACAGGAGCACCATGCCCACGAGCGCCAGGAAGAAGTCCGCCGGGAGCGGCCGGAATCCCACGACGTCGCCGATGGGTGTGTACGGCAGGATGGCGCCGATCGCCACCACGGTCAGGACGCTCGCGGTGAGCGCGGCCGAGGCCCGGCTGCGCATGAAGGGGATGCGCCGCGTGCGGATCACGAAGACGATAAGGGTCTGGGTCGCGAGCGACTCGACGAACCAGCCCGCCCGGAACTCCTCGGGCGCGGCCTGGAACACCCACAGCATGAGGCCGAACGTAGCGAAGTCGAACAGCGATGAGATCGGGCCGAAGGCGATCATGAAGCGCCGGATCCCGGCGATGTCCCAATGCGCGGGCTTGCGCAGCTGCTCGCGATCCACCTCGTCGGTCGGGATGGCGAGCTGGCTCGAGTCGTAGAGCAGATTGTTGAGCAGGATCTGACCGGGCAGCATGGGCAGGAAGCTCAGGAAGGCGCTCGCTGTGGCCGCAGAGAACATGTTGCCGAAGTTGCTGCTCGTGCCCATGAGCAGGTACTTGATCGTGTTGGCGAAGATGCGCCGGCCGCCCATGACGCCGTCGGCGAGGACGTCGAGGTCCTTCTCGAGGAGCACGACGTCGGCCGCATCCTTCGCGACGTCCGTCGCCGAATCGACGGAAATGCCGACGTCGGCGCGGTTGAGCGCGAGGGCGTCGTTGACGCCGTCGCCGAGGAACCCGACGGAGTGCGTGCGCCGCAGGACCGTCACGATGCGGGCCTTCTGCTCCGGGGAGACTCGAGCGAAGATCCGCGCGCCGGGCGCGGCGGCGGCGAGGGCGTCGTCGTCCATCGCCTCGATCTCGGTGCCGGTCAGGGTGGTTCCGGGGTCCATCTTGAGCACAGAGACGACGTGCTCGGCCACGAGCGCGTTGTCTCCCGTGGCGACCTTGAGGTCCACCGCGAGGCTGGCGAGCCTCGCGAGCGACGCCCGGGCGTCCGCCTTGGGCCTGTCGAAGAAGCTCAGGAAGCCGTCGAGCGTGAGAGGCGCGGCGGCGTCGTGCGTCCCGTCCGCGGAGGCCGGCCCGCTCGCAACGGCGACCACGCGTGCACCCCGACGAAACAGCTCGTCAAGGGCGCCGCGGTCCTCGTCGGACACGTTCGTGCAGGCCGTGATGACCGCCTCGGGCGCGCCCTTGAGGATGCGCACGGGCCCGATCGCCGAGGCTACGACGGTCTCCATGGTGCGTGTCTCGTGATCGAAGGGGCGGATGGACCGGCGTGTGCGACCGGTCAGCCCGGCGGGGAGATCGGGGAAGGCCTCCCAGAGGGCCTCGTCGACCGGGTTCTGGCCGGCGCCTGTCGCGCCGGGGACTGAGGGATCGACCTCGCAGCACAGCAGAGCGAGCTCGGTGAGCCGGCGCACCGCGTCGTCCGAGGGCACCCCTGCGGGCGCCCCCGCCGCGGGAACGGCCTCCTCGAAGCCGATCCGGCCTTCGGTGAGCGTCCCCGTCTTGTCCGTGATGAGGACGTCGAGGTTGCCGAGGTCCTCGATGGCGAGGAGCCGCTTGACCAGGACGCCGCGCTGTGCAAGGAGCCGCGAGCCGGCGGCGAGGGACGTGCTCACGACGGCGGGCAGCAGCTGCGGTGTGATGCCCACCGCAATCGCGAGGGAGAACAGGACCGAGTCGAGGAAGGGCCGCTGCAGGAGCAGGTTGATGACGAGGATGCCGACCGTGAGGAAGACTCCGACCCACAGGAGCATGAGCGAGAACTCCTTGAGTCCCCGCTGGAATCCCGTCTCCGGCACGCCCTGGGCGAGCCCCGCGGCGATCCTGCCGAACTCGGTCTCGTGGCCCGTCGCAGTGACGACCGCGCGGGCCGAGCCCGCATGGATCACGGTGCCCATGAGGAGGCAGTCGGTCAGGTCGGCGAGATCCGGTCGGGCGCCACCAGGGCCCTCGGGAACAGGGTCCGCGGACTTCTCGACGGCGGCGGACTCGCCCGTGAGGACGCCCTCGTCCGCTTCGAGGCCTATGGCTTCGAGCACGCGGGCATCGGCGGGGACGATGTTGCCGAGGCCGATCCTGATGATGTCCCCTGCAACGAGCTCGCGCACGGGGAGCTGGCGCTCTGCACCGTCGCGAACCACCACGACGGTGTGGGAGATCCGCTCGTGGAGGTCCGCCGCGGTCTTCTCGGCGCGGAACTCGTTGGCGAATCCGAGCAGCGCACTGCCGAGGAGGATCGCGATGATGATGGTCGCGTTGAGCTGGTCCCCTGTTGCGAACGACATGGCCGCGGCGGCCACCAGAAGCGCCTGGAGCGGGCTCGCGAACTGCCGCACGAGCACGTGGAACCAGCTCACACGATGGGCCTCAAGCACGTTCGCGCCCTGCGCGAGGCGCCGCGCGGCCTCCTCCTCGGTCAGGCCGCGCACCGAGGTCCCCAGCGCTGCCAGGACTCCCTGCGCCGGCATGGCCGCGGCCTCCGCGACCGCCAGCTGAAGTCTCTCTGAGACCGTCTCTGTGCTCACGGGGTCATGCTACGCGGCCCGGATGACCGTTCAGCGACCTACCGATGCGGGGTCACCACCCAACGATGCGGGGTCACGTCTCTATGACGGCGAATGCCCCGTTTAGAGAGGTGACCCCTCATCCCGGATAGGTGACCCCGCAACAGGCTGTCGTTGCTAGGCGTAGAGCTTCCCGAGGTAGGCGCCCCACGCGGCGGCGTGGTGGTCCGCGAGAGCCGTCCGGGCGGCGTCGTCCGCGGTGGTGCCGCCACCGACCGAGTCGCCGGACCCGAGCGAGAAGTCATGGACGGTCAGGCCCACGCGGTCGCCGAGGAGGTTGCGGCCGAACACGCGCACCATCGCATCCGCAGTGCGCAGGCCGAGGAAGTACTCGTTGGCGTAGTCAACAGTCGCCTCGACTGGCCCGAGGCCGGGCACGTCCAGATCCTTCTTCTCGCCGGGAATCACGCCGCTGAGCCCGAACGAGGCGAGGAAGGCCTCGAAGGCGTCGGGCGCGGTCGCGCCGTCGGGTCCCTGGACGTCCACGAAGACCACAGCGCGGCCGTCGAAGTGCGTGAGGTACTCGCCGAGCGTGTGGAGGTAGAAGGCGGTGTGCTTGGCGGCGCCGTCGTACTGCTGCTCCCAGTTGTCGGTGAGGACGCCGGAGTGGACGTAGTGCAGGTGGGCGCCGTCCGGTCCCGCGGTGATGACGTGCTCGAGCTGGTTGAACCAGCCGTCCGGTCCCTCCATGCGGGTCACGAGGTGCGCGGGGCGCTCGTCGACGGTTCGCACGGCCGGCCATTGGTCGGTCGGGAACATCCACGCGGCGGTGTCGTCGGTGACGGCCTTCCAGATCCGCTCCGGCGCGGCGGCCAGCTCAACGTCCTGGACGATCTCGAAGGGATGGTTCTCGGTCATGGCTGCACTTCCTTGGGTTGATTCTGGTCTTCTCTGAGGGTCGGATGAAGCGCGACGACGAGGCGGTGCTTCCGTCCGCCTGGCGCCTCTGGTTCGTGGTATTTCTTGGCCAGCCGCGCCACCTCGGCCGCGAGTTCCTCTGCGAAGTCGGCCCGTGAGGCCGCGGACGCGAAGGTGATCTCGCCGTCGACCGCAAAGGTGGCTAACGGCTGCTTGGCCGCGACGGCTCCCGAGAGCAGCCGCCCCACCTCGCGCACGAGCCGCGCGGCGAGGGCCAGGAGCCAGTAGGCGCTGAAGCGGTCGCGGAGGTGCTCGGGGTCGGGCTGGACCACCGCGAGCGCCGCGGGCGAGATGACGTAAGCGGCAGCCGTGGCCTGGAGCACGCGCTCCATGACGTTGCCCTTGCGCCGCTCCTCGACGAGCGCCACGAGCCCGTGCTCCTCGAGCGAACGCAGATGGTAGTTGACCTTCTGCCGCGGCAGGCCCACCCTCGCGGCGAGGCTGGCGGCGGACGACGGCGTAGCCAGCTCCCGCAGGAGCCTCGCCCTGAGCGGGTCAAGACTCGCGGCGGCGGCGGCCGCATCCTCGATCACGACGACATCTTGCATGTCTCCAGTGTGCCAACCGACAAATTAGTTTGTCAAGGAGATTTCAACTGTCTGTGCGAGCGGGCGTTTACCCTTGAATCAGCTGAGGCTGGGCGGCATCCGGTGAAGGAGCAGCTATGCGCACGGACAGCAGTCCCCTCGGCCAGCACCCCCAGGACCTTCCCGCGGGCGTTGCCGCATACACGGCGGCCGGCCTCGGAATCGTCGCCGTGGCGGCGCTCGGCGCCATGTACGCCGTCGAGGTGCCCCGCGGCGGGCCCTACATCTTCGGCGGAATCAACGACTTCACCGGCGGACTGTTCTTTCTGGCCGCGATCCCGCCCATCATCCAGGTCCACCGCCGGCTCGGTGATGGACCGTGGAGCAGGACGGCTCTCGCGGCCACGGCCGCCGGATCCGTCGCGGCGGCCGCAAGCGGCATCCTGATCTCCTTCCACATGATCCCGTTCGGCCCCTCGACCGCGGTGTCGATGGTCGGCATCATCGGCCAGGCCCTCTGGGCGGCCGTGGCCAACCACAAGCTCGCGAACCGCCCCCGGTACCCGCGCCGGCTCGCCCAGTGGGGCCGCGCGATCGGGCTCGGGATGCTCGTGGCCCTGCCGATCGTCGGCGCCGGATACGCCGCCGGAACCGTGCCCGCACTCCAGACGGTGCTCTACGCCGTGGGCGGTGCGATCGGAGGGGCGGCCTACCTCGGGTGGCCCCTCTGGCTCTTGGCGGTGGGCCGACGCCTAGCGGGCCGCACCGAGGGGGCACGCCGGCGGCCGGCCGCACGCCCCGCATAAGCGCCTTGTGACAGTCCTAAGTCCCTAGCGCGCCCCATGCTGCGCGCACAGAATGGGACAATCATGGTGATGGCGAGGGAGAGGACGAGCGCAGTGCTGGACGAATCGCCGACGCGGGCTGCAGGGACAGATCGCCTTCGCGTCTTCATCCTCGACGATCACGAACTGGTGCGACGGGGGCTCCAGGAACTGCTCGAGGACGAGGGATTCGAGGTCGTCGGCACCTCGGGGACGGCAGCAGAGGCTGCGCGCAGGATCCCTGCGCTCAAACCCGATGTGTCCGTCTTGGACGTCCGGCTGCCGGACGGCACCGGGATCGAGGTGTGCCGAGACATCCATGCGGTCGACCCGACCCTGCCGTGTGTCATGCTGACGAGCTACAACGACGAGGACTCCCTGCGCGGGGCCATCCTCGCGGGCGCCAACGGCTACGTGCTCAAGGAGATCCGCGGCACCGAGCTCATCACGGCCCTCCGCCGTGCGGCACGCGGCGAGTCCCTCTTCGATCCGGCGCTCAAGTCGAAGGTCCTCGCGGGCCTCGCACCGCGGGAAGAACCCGAGGATCCCCGGCTCGAGATCCTCAGCCCGCAGGAGCGCCGCGTCCTGGCACTCATCGGGGAGGGCATGACCAATCGGGAGATCGGCGAGAGGCTCTTCCTCGCGGAGAAGACGGTCAAGAACTACGTCTCCTCGCTCCTGGCCAAGCTCGGCTACGAAAGGCGCACGCAGGCCGCACTGTTCATCGCCCGCAACGGCGCGCACGGCCACTGACGGCCTCAGCGTTCAAGCCGCTGGCCTCAACGCCTGCCGACGGGAACTACCCAGCGCAGCCGCGTGCCGCCGTCCTCGGCGGGACCGACTTCGAAGGTGCCGCCGAGCGCTTCGGCACGCTCTTCGACGTTCTTCAGTCCGCTGCGGCGCGTGATCTCGCCGAGTCCGTACCCGTCGTCGGCCACCACGATCTCGAACTCGCCGTCGGACACGGTAGCCGTGACCCACAGCGAATCGGCGTGCGCGTGCCGCACCACGTTGGAGACGCCCTCCGTGAGCACCGCGAGCGCCTGATCGCCCACGGCCGTCGGCACGGCCGAGTCGATCGGGCCCAGGAGCTCGACGCGGGGGGTCGTCGGGAGGTCTCCGGTGGCCTCCTGCACCACGCGCACCAACCGCGCGCTCAGGCTGTCCCTGCCCTTGGCCTCGTTGAGGGAGTAGATGGTGTTGCGCAGTGCGGTGATGGTCTCGTCGAGCTCGCCGGTGATCGAGTCGATCTTGGACGTGGCCCGATCACCGTCGAGTCCCTGCGCCACGAACCTCCGGAGGCCCTGGAGGCTCAGGCCGGCTGCGAAGAGCCTCTGGATGACCACATCGTGGAGGTCCCGCGCAATGCGGTCCCTATCGGTGAAGACGACCAGGTCCTCACGCTGACGGTGCTGGCGCGCCACCTGCAGTGCGAGGGAGGAGTAGGCGAAGAACACCGGCGCCATCTCGACGTCGACCGCGGGGAAGGGAGTCCGCCCCGACTGGCCGAAGATGACGGCGCCCAGGTTCTGGCCCGGCTGGCCGGCAGGCACCACGAGGGCGTGCCGGACTTGGGTCTCCGGCCCGAAGACCTCGGGGCCGGTCAGGACGAGCGTCTCCCCCGTCACCGAGACCTTCGACGCGACGGCAATCGCGCCGGCGCGGGCAACGTCGTCGAAGTCATCCTTGAGAGGGCCGAACACCGCCCGCCACTCGTAGCCCGGGGCTCCCGCCCGCCGACGTGCGATGGCGACAATGTCCGATTCGGTAATCTCCAGTGCCTGGTCCGCAATGAAGGCGCTTCCGGTCGAGAGGTCCTCCAGGGCGAGGATCTTCCCCGCCACGTCCATGCTGGCCTCACGCCACCGCTGGCGCCGGGCGGTGTCGGCGAAGAGCCGCGCATTCTCGATCGCCACTCCGGCGGCCGCGGCGAGGGCGACGACGAGGTCCTCGTCCTCGGCGTTGAAATCCTCGCCGCTGGCCTTCTCGGTGAGGTAGAGATTCCCGAAGACCTCGTCGCGGACTGTGATGGGCACACCGAGGAACGTCTTCATCGGCGGGTGGTTCGCGGGGAACCCGTAGGAGTCCGCGTGGGAGCCCAGATCGTGGAGGCGGATCGGGTTGGGCTCGCGGATGAGCAGGCCGAGCACGCCGTGGCCGGTGGGCCGGGGGCCGATCCTGCTGACGGTCTCGTCGTCCATCCCCACGGTCAGGAAGTGGCTCAGTGCCGTATGCTCCGGGGTGAGCACGCCGAGTGCGGCGTACTTGGCACCGACGAGCTCACGCGCCGACGTCACGACCCTGTCCAGGACCGCCTCCAGAGTGAGGTCCTCCGCGATGGACACAACGGCAGAGAGGAGCCCTCGCATCCGCTCCTGCGTCTCCAGCAGTTCGTGCGCGCGGGAGACGACTTGCCGCAGCAGGTCCTCAATCCTACCGGCGGAACTGCCCAAGATTGGCGCGTCGTCCATTGAAGCTTCCACAGTCCCTCACCCCGTCCCAAGTATGCCCAGAAGTTGCCGTCTGTCTCCACTCCAAGACACGGTTTTCCTCACTTTTCGCAGGACCAAAGACTCTCGCCCCCGCCCCGGTTCCCCGCAACGATGAGGCGAGGGGCGGCGTCGCCCGTCTCCCGCCACTGAAAGTCGAGGAGAACCGATGTCCCAAGCCCGCCAGGCCCTCGTGGTCCACCCCGCCGCACCGGACATGGAGGAGGCCGAGCGCACGGCCCTGAGCGAATGCATCGACGCTGCCCTCGACTGCACCCAGGCCTGCACCACTGGCGCCGACAGCTGCCTCGAGGAGCCGGGCGTCACGCATCTGAGACACGTCATCAGGGCCCAGCAGAACTGCGCGGTGATCTGCTCCGCCACGGCGCAGGTCCTCTCGCGGTTCGGATCGGACTTCGGCCCGACTCCAGCCTCGGTACTGCGGGCACTTGACGACGTCGCCGCGCTGTGCGAGGACGTCTGCCGCGTGTATGCGGGGGCCTACGCACACTGCCGGGTCACGGCCGACTCATGTGCCAGGGTGCGGGCCGCCGCCGCAGCGATGCTGGCACTGGACTGAAGCCCATGTCCGCGCCAGCCCGGCCCGAGACAGAGCTTGTCCTCCCGTTCGACGTGGTCGGCATCGAGGACGTTCCGCGTGTCGGCGGCAAGAACGCCTCCCTCGGGGAACTCACCCAGCATCTCCGCGCGGCCGGCGTCGCCGTCCCCGAAGGCTTCGCCACGACCGCCGACGCGTACCGCCTGTTCATCGGCGAGAACAGCATCCGCGATTCCATGGCCGCGCTGGTGGACGCCTACCGCTCCGGGCAGACGGGCCTGAGGGACACCGGAGCCGCCCTCCGCGAGCTCATCCTCTCCGGCACCTTCCCCGAGACGCTCACGACGGCGATCACCGCCGCCTACCGCGACCTCGCCACCCGCGTGGGCCGGGACCGGCCTGCCGTGGCCGTGCGGAGCAGCGCCACCGCAGAGGACCTGCCCGAGGCGAGCTTCGCGGGCCAGCAGGAGACGTACCTCAACGTCACGGGCGAGCGGGAGCTCCTCGACGCATGCCGCCGCTGCTACGCCTCCCTCTTCACGGACAGGGCGATCATGTACCGCGAGCTGCGCGGCATCGACCACCTCGACGTCGCACTGTCCATCGGGGTGCAGCGCATGGTCCGATCCGACCTTGCCGGCTCCGGCGTCATCTTCTCGCTCGACACGGAGTCCGGCTTCCCGCGCGTCGTCGAGATCAGCGCGGCATGGGGCCTGGGCGAGACCGTGGTCCAGGGCTCGGTCAACCCGGACCGCTACGAGGTGTTCTCGCCCCTCCTCAGCGACGCGACGGCGCGGCCCATCATCGGCAAGGCGGTGGGCGAGAAGGAGCGCAAGCTCGTCTTCGCCCGGAGCGGCTCGGGCACCCTCCTCCTCGACACGCCCGGGGCGGAACAGGAACGGTTCGTGCTCGAGGACGACGAGGTCCTGACGCTGGCCCGGTGGGCTCTTGCTGTGCAGGAGCACTACGGCCGGCCGATGGACATGGAGTGGGCCAAGGACGGGCAGACCGGGGAGCTGTTCATGGTCCAGGCGCGGCCCGAGACCGTCCAGGCCCAGCGCAGCAGCTCTGCGTTCAGCATCCACAGGCTCACGGGCTCCGGGCCAGTCCTCGCACGCGGCGCGGCGATCGGCGAGGCGATCGCCTCCGGCGAGGCATGCGTGATCGCCGACGCCTCGGACATCGGAAGCTTCCGCGACGGTGCCGTGCTGGTGACGACGATGACTGACCCGGACTGGGTCCCGATCATGAAGCGCGCCGCCGGCATCGTCACGGATCACGGCGGGCCCACGAGCCATGCGGCGATCGTGAGCCGCGAGCTGGGCGTGCCGGCCGTGGTGGGCACCGTCCACGGCACGACGGCGATCGCCGACGGCGAGCCCATCACGGTCTCGTGCGCCCAGGGCGCCGAGGGGCTGGTCCTGGGCGGCCTCGTGCCGTTCGAGGTGGAGGAGGCCGACGTCGGCGAACTGCCCGAAACGCGCACGCGCATCATGGTGAATCTGGCCGACCCCTCGGCCGCGTTCCGGTGGTGGCGCCTGCCGGCGGCCGGCGTGGGCCTTGCGCGCATGGAGTTCATCATCAGCAACCTCATCAGGGTCCACCCCATGGCGCTCGTGCACCCCGAGCGTCTGGCCGACGCCGCCGACGCCCGCGCGATCGCCGAGCTCACGCGCGGCTACGCGGACCCGACCGAGTACTTCGTGGACCGCCTCGCGACGGGGATCGCGAAGATCGCCTCACCCTACTACCCGGCCCCGGCCATCGTGCGGCTCAGCGACTTCAAGACCAACGAGTACGCGAGCCTCCTGGGCGGGGCCAATTTCGAGGAGGCCGAGGAGAATCCCATGCTCGGCTTCCGCGGTGCCTCGCGCTACCACGACGAGCGCTACCGGGAGGGCTTCGCCCTCGAGTGCCGAGCCCTGAAGAAGGCGCGCGAGGAACTAGGGTTCGCGAACGTCGTCGTGATGGTGCCGTTCTGCCGCACCCCCGCCGAGGCGGATGCCGTCCTGGCCGCGATGGCCGAGCACGGGCTCGCGCGCGGCGAGAACGGGCTCAAGGTCTACATGATGTGCGAGATCCCCTCCAATGTGGTGCTCGCGGAGAAGTTCGCAGCGCGCTTCGACGGATTCTCGATCGGCTCGAACGACCTCACGCAGCTCGTACTGGGCGTGGACCGCGACTCGGCGATGCTCGCCGCCCTCTTCGATGAGCGGGACGAGGCCGTGACCACCATGATCTCGGAGGCCATCAGCAAAGCGCACGCGGCCGGCATCCCGATCGGGATCTGCGGGCAGGGACCGAGCAACCACCCGGACTTCGCCGAATTCCTCGTAGGCGAGGGCATCGACTCGATCTCCCTCAACCCGGACAGCTTCCTCAGGACGGTGCCGATCATCGCTGCCGCGGAGGCCCGCCGCGACAGCGAGTGACCCCGCAACGCTGGGAGGTGACCTCGCATCTGCGATCCGAGGTCACCTCCAAGGAACCCGACGTCACCTCCAAGGAACCCGACGTCACCTCCAAGGCCATGCGGGGAGGCCTCCTGGCGCGTCAGCCGCGGGTGACGTTGATCTTGGACTGCGGCGGTGTGGGCGGCGTCGTCGGGACGGGAACCCGGACCTCGAGCACTCCGTCCTTGTAGGTCGCGGTGACCGACTCGGCCGTGGCGCCCTCGGGCAGCGGGAGCGTACGGGAGAACGAACCGTACCGGAACTCGCTGCGGTAGGAGTCCTTGTCCTTCTGCTCCGTCTTCTCCTCCCGGAAGCCCGAGATGTGGAGGGATCCGTCCACGATGCTCACGTCGACGTCCTTGTCCGGATCGATCCCGGGCAGTTCGGCGCGGACGATGAGCGAGTCGCCGTCGCGTACCTCCTCAACCTTGATGGCCACGCTCGAGGTGTCCCCCTCGAAGAACTTCTCCAGGAGCTCGAACGGCCGCCTGCGCGGATCCAGCCAGTGTGCAAGCTCGGACATGACTGATCACCTTTCCTCGATGCATGGGCATCCGTTGTCGGCCCACTGCATCCAGCGTCCCGCGCGTCCGGCCCTTCGCGGAAGGGACGGAGGTCCCGTCGCGACCGTGGGTCTGCGGACGTGGCCGTGCCGACCCGTCAACCGGTGTTGCGCAGGCCCGCCGCGATGCCGTTGATCGTGATGAGGAGGGCCCTGCGGAGGCTCGCCTCGACCTCGCGCCCTTCCCTGTCCCCGTGCCCATCGCCGCCACCGGCGCGCAGCCGCCGCAGCAGCTCAACCTGGAGGTAGCTGATCGGGTCGAGGTACTGGTCCCGGATCTCCAGTGTCCGCTTGAGGGTGGGAGCCGCGGCGAGGAGCTCGTCCTCTCCGCTCAGGCGGCGGACCTCGGCAACCGTGAGCTCGTACTCGGCACGGATGGTCTCGAAGATCCGGTGGAGTCCCACGGGCACGAGGCTCGTGACGTAGTGCGAGGCGATCTCGAGGTCTGTCTTGGCGAGGGTCATCTCGACGTTGGAGATGACCGACTGGAAGAAGGGCCAGCGCTGGTGGATCTCGCGCAGTTCCGCATCCTTGCCGGCCTCGCGGGCAGCTCGCAGCCCCGAGCCGACACCGAACCATCCGGGGATGATCTGCCGCGACTGGGTCCACCCGAACACCCACGGGATGGCTCGCATCCCCTCGAGCCCCGCGGCAGCGTCCGGGCGGCGAGCCGGCCGTGAGCCGATGTTCAGCTCCCCGAGCTGGTCGATCGGCGTCGACGCCGAGAAGTAGGCCGCAAGGTCCGGATCGTCGATGAGCGAGCGGTAGCGCGCGAACGCGGCGTCGGACATCAAGTCCATGAGTTCGCTGAAGCGCTCGCGCTCATCGAGCGTGGTGCGGGGATCGCGGTGCAGGGCGGTCGCGCGCATGACGGCGGCGAGGGACAGCTCGAGGTTCTCGCGCGCAAGCTCGGGAAGCGAGTACTTGTCGCTGATCACCTCGCCCTGCTCGGTGAACTTGATCTCCCCCTCGAGGACCCCGTTGGGCTGGGCCATGATCGCGTCCGACGTCGGGCCCCCGCCGCGGCCCACGGACCCGCCGCGGCCGTGGAACAGCCGAAGCCGCACCCCATGTCCCGCCACGACGTCCCGCAGCAGCCGCTGCGCCTTGTGGATCTCCCATTGGCTCGTGAGCACCCCGGACTCCTTGTTGGAGTCGGAGTAGCCGAGCATGACTTCCTGGACGTCGCCGCGCAGCCGCACGAGTTCGCGGTAGGCGGGCACGGAGAGCAGGGCGTCGACGATGTCCGCCGCGGCGTGGAGCTCCTCGACCGTCTCGAGCATCGGCGCGAAGCCGATATGGGCGTACGGCGACTCACCGTGCAGACGCACCAGCCCGGCCTCCCGGGCCAGCAGCGCCGGGGCAAGCACGTCCTCGGCGCCGCGCGCCATCGACACGACGTATGTCTCGATGACGTCGGGCCCGAGGGTTCGCCGCATCTGCCGGATCACGCGCATCGTCTCGTACACACGGCCGGCATGCCCGGGCAGCACCACGGGATGGCTCGAGATCGGCCGACGGGAGCCGAGCTCCGCGGCGAGGACCTTGCGCCGCTGCTTCGGCGCGAGCTCGCTGTACCTGCGGGGCAGTTCGGAGAGCGGGTCCAGCAGGAGCCCCACGGCCTCGTGGTGGTAGTCGGAGTGCTCGCGGATGTCCAGGGTCGCGAGGTGCAGCCCGCTCGAGGCGAGGAGGCGTCGGGCGTCGGCCAGGACGCCGTCGGCCGCGAGGGGCGAATGGGTGCGCAGGGAGCGCTCGAGGATGTCGAGGTCCGCGTCCAGCTGGGCCATGCTCACGTAGTCGCGTCCCGGCTCGTGCTGGGCCGCGGCCGCGACGCGGCGGGCCGTGTTGAGCAGCTTGGCCTTGATGCACGTGAGCTTGAGCCGGTAGGGCTCGTGGGCGTTGAGCTCGAGGACCCGCGGGTCGAGGCCCGGGAGCTTGGCGAGGTCGATGCGGATGGACTCTGCGAGCTCGGGCTCGACACGCGTGATGTCCGTCGAGTTGGACAGGGTGCTGATGAGCTCGTCGATGATCCCGACGGCGATCCGCATCGCGTGCTGGTTCTGCAGGCCGAGGATTTCCCGCGTCACCTCAGCGGTCACGTTCGGATTGCCGTCCCGGTCGCCGCCGATCCACGAGCCGAACCGAAGCGGGGAGCGGTCCGCCGGGAGGGTGACGCCGTGCTCGGCGAGCAGCACCGAGAGCTCGTCAAGGACCTCCGGCAGGGCGCCCGAGAAGATCTCGCCGAGGTAGTAGACCGCGTTCCGCGCCTCGTCGAGGGGGGCCGGGCGGACGAGGCGCAGCTCGTCGGTCTGCCACATCTGGTCGATGAGCTCCGCAAGGTGTCGGTCCTGCCGGCGGCGGAGCGCCGTCCCGTCACCCGAGGGCACGGCCAGGATCCTCGAGACCGCGCGGAGCTTGTCCAGGACCGACCGGCGCGTCGCCTCGGTCGGATGGGCCGTGAAGACGGGGCGCACGTCGAGGACGTCCGCGACGGCCTGCAGGGTCCGGGTGCCGGCCTCCTGCGCGATGTCGTTGACCGCGGCGGCGAGCCACCCGCCGTCGTCCGGTCGGTTGGCGAGCTCACGGACGCGGTGGAGCTGCTCGGCAGCGTTCGCAAGGTGGAAGTAGAAAGCGAAGGCCCGCACCAGCTCGGTCGCCTGATCGAGGGGCAGTGAGGCGAGGAGCTCGCGCACCTGGGCGGCGACGTCGGCCGCGTTCCACGGTCCGAGCGCGCCCGCGCCGCCGCGGGCAGCCTCCTTCGACTCCTTCGTGAGCAGGCGCACCTCCTCGACGAGGCGCAGCAGCTCCGGCCCGTGCTGGCGCACGAGGGACTCGCCCAGGAGCGTCGAGAGGCGGCGGACATCGGCCCTGAGTTCCGCAGCCGGCCCGGCGGCCGGGGCGCCGCCCTCGGCACCGGGGTGCGCCGGGCTCGGCTGTGCAGGATCGGCAGACTCAGGCATGGCACTCCGGCGGGTCACGGACGAGGGGCTCAGCCGCGAGCCTACCTCAGGCCGCCCGGCTACCCTTGATGGGTGATGAAATCCCCCCTCCCCGTGCGCGACGGCGTCAACGCCACCCGCCTGCGCCTGCCCCCGGAGGGGCCGTGGGACACCGCCCTCGACTACATGCTGCACCGTTGGGGGCACATCGACCCGGAGGGGATCCTCGCGAGGTTCGACGGCGGCGAGATCGTCGCCGCGGACGGCTCGCCGCTGCGCCGGGACACCCCGCTCGCCGAGCACACGTTCATCTGGTACTACCGAACCCTGCCGGCCGAGGAGCGGCTGCCCGTCGAGATTACCGTGCTCTACCGCGACGAGCACGTCCTCGTCGCGGACAAGCCGCACTTCCTCCCCACGACTCCGGGCGGGACGTACATCCAGGAGTCGGCGCTTGTGCGGCTCCGCAACACCTTGGGCCTGCCGGACCTCATCCCCATGCACCGCCTCGACCGCATGACCGCGGGCGTGCTCATGTTCTCCGTGAACCCCGAGACCCGCGGGCTGTACCAGGTCCTGTTCGAGCAGCGGGCCGTGCGCAAGGAGTACGAGTGCGTGTCTGCGCTGGACCCTTCGGGGCTGGCCCCTGGGCTCTCCGCTTCGGGGCGCGGTCCTGATGGCGGCGCGCACGACGCCCGGTGGGCTGTGAAACGGTTCGCCTCACCCGTCGTCGTGCGCAACCGCATGGTGAAGTCGCGCGACTACCTGCTTGCCTCGGTCGTGGACGGCGAGCCGAACGCGGAAACGCGTGTGGGCCTCGAGCAGGTGGGCGGCCCCGACGAGGCGCCGCGGGCGCTGTTCCGGCTCGAACCGCACACGGGCAAGACCCACCAGCTGCGCGTGCACATGGCGGGGCTCGGGGTGGGAATCATGAACGACCCGTTCTACCCCGTGCTCCTCGACAAGGCCCCCGATGACTACTCCCGGCCGCTCCAGCTCCTGGCCCGGGCCATCAGATTCCGGGACCCGGTCTCGCGGCAGGACGTCGAGTTCCGCAGCGAGCTGACCCTGCAGGAGGCACCCGCCGCCCCCTGACGTTGCGGGGTCCCTGGCGGGCCGTTGCGGGGTCCCTGGCCAGCCGTTGCGGGGTCCCTGGCAGACCGTTGCGGGGTCCCTGGCCAGCCGTTGCGGGGTCCCTGGCAGACCGTTGCGGGGTCCCTGGCCGTGGACCGTCCGCTGGGCGTCGGGGGCGATTGCTGGGCCCCGCGGCCCCGCGCACACTTGATCCATGAGGATCAGCATCGTCGAGGGCGACATCACCGAGCGGCAAGTCGACGCGATCGTGAACGCCGCCAACTCGTCGCTGCTAGGCGGTGGGGGCGTGGATGGGGCGATCCACCGGGCCGCGGGCCCCGAGCTCCTCGAGGCCTGCCGCGAGCTGCGGCGCACGAGGCTTCCCGCCGGGCTGCCGGTGGGCGACGCCGTGGCAACCCAGGGCTTCCGGCTCCCCGCACGCTGGGTGATCCACACAGTCGGCCCCAACTGGAACACGGGCCAGCGCGACCGCGCACTCCTGGCCTCGTGCTTCACGCAGAGCCTCGCGGTGGCCCGCGAGTTGAGGGCGGGATCGGTCGCGTTTCCCGCGATCTCGGCGGGAATCTATGGCTGGGACCGTGATGAGGTGGCCGCAACGGCGATCGAGGCCGTCCGCTCCGTGAAACCGGGGAGTGTCGAGCTCATCGAGTTCGTGCTCTTTGGCGACGCGACCGCCGCGGCGTTCACGGCCGCGCTGCACCGGGCGGACTGAAGGCGTCCCTACGGGCACAACTCGCGCGCCGATCACCGCAGAATCGCCACGAAACAGCCCCGAGTGGTGTCTCAAGGCACGCTACACGGGAACCCAGGAGCCCCTCCGCCGCAGCAGGACTTGGAGCCGGCCTGTGGTTGCGACGTCCTCAACAGCGTCCTGCATGGCGAGGGCCGCGGCACGGGCGGCGGCACGTTCATCGGCGTCGTTCTCGGCCTCGACCAGGAACCGCAGGGTGAGCTGCGGTACGCCGCGGACCACATCGATCTGGTGCGCCTCGACGTGCCGCATCGACCCGAGGGCTTCGCGTGCGGCGTCCATCACGCGCTCGGGTGCGGTGCCGGGGCGAAGTCCCGTGATCTGCAGGACGGCGCGGTAGCTGGGCATGGGGCCACGGTACCGGACCCGTTGGCGCAGGCTGCGGCATGGTCCACACTGGACCGATGGGGAAGACGGTGCGGCTCAGGACCTGCCGACCATGAGCGGGTGGGCGGCACTGGTCCTCGGCCTCGTCCCCATCGTCGCCGCAGATGTGTTCTTCCCCCTGGTCCCCGCCGAAGTCGCAGTGGCGACGGCCGGCGCGCTCGCCTCCGAGGGCAAAGTCGACCTCGGATCGGTCATCGCCCTTTCGGCGCTGGGTTCGTGGGTCGGCGACGTTGTCCTGTTCCTCCTCGTGAGGCACAGCCTGAGCCGGCTCGTCGACCGCTGGCGTTGGGGACGGAAGCTGCATACAGGGACACGCGAGGCGCTCGAGCAGCTGGGCCGCCTCGGGGCGTTCGTCGCCATCGCTGGCACGCGGTTCCTCCCGGGCGGCCGCCTCGCCTCGACAGCCACCGCCGGAATGTCCCAAGTCTCTGGGCGCGGCTTCGTGGTGAGCGATGCCATCGGCGGCCTCGCGTGGTCCGCGTGGATGGCGGGGATCGGCTTTGTGACGAACTCGACGACGGACCTGCCGTTCTGGGCGGCGGCGCTCATCAGCGCGGGGGCCAGCTTCATCCTGGCGTCGGCGCTCGCCACGATCCTCGCGAGGTGCCGTCGCACCAGCGCTGCGGCGGATCCCGAGCATCGCGTCATCGGCCCGTAGCCGGGCCGCGCTGGCGATGCTGTCCGCGGGATCAGCCTCAGCCGAACAGCGCCGAGACCTTCATGAGCGTCGTGATGATCCCGTAGATGAGCGGGATCCCCACGAGGATCCAGCCGAACGCAAGCTGAGCGGTCTTCATGTCAGTCCTCCAGGGTTGCGCCCGCGACGACGGGCTGCTGCGGTTCATGGAACTTCCCGTGCACCGGCCGGACCATCAGGTTGGCAATGAACCCGACGATCAGGAGGCCCACCATGATGAGCAGCGCCGGCTGGTACGCCCCAGCCGTCAGCTTCCCGGGGGTGCCCTGCGAGTCCAGCACGGCGTTGACAACGAGGGGACCCACGACGCCGGCCGCGGACCATGCTGTGAGCAGGCGGCCGTGGATGGCGCCCACCTCGAGCGTGCCGAACAGGTCGCGGAGATAGGCGGGCACCGTGGCGAAGCCGCCGCCGTAGAACGAGATGATCACGAAGGCCAGGAGGACGAACAGCGCTGTCGCCGAGGAGCCCGCGAACGCGAGGAGGAGGTAGAGGACCGTGCCAATGCCGAGGTATCCCATGTACGTCCTCTTGCGTCCCACCACATCGGAGGTAGCGGACCAGGCGAAACGCCCCGCCATGTTGCCAATGGACAGGAGCCCCACGAACCCGCCCGCCACGGAGGCTGCCACGAGAGAGTGGCCGTCCGCGAGCCGGAAGAAGTCCTGGATCATCGGAGCCGCCTGTTCGAGGATCCCGATTCCGGCCGTCACATTGCAGAAGAGGACGGTCCACAGGAGCCAGAACTGCGGCGTCCTGATCGCGTTCCTGGCCGTCACACTGGCGGTCGTCACGAGCGCGTGGGAGCGAACAGCGGCCGGATCGAAGCCCGCGGGCGCCCACCCCGGCGGTGGGACCTTGATCGTGAAGGCACCGAAGACCATGTACGCGAAGTACAGCACGGCCAACGTGAGGAACAGCTTTCCCACGGCGTCCCCGCTGGGCACGCCGCCGGGCGCCGACGACGCCGGGTCATAGGCGGTGAGCAGCGCGGTCGAGAGGGGGCTGGCGATGAGCGCGCCCCCGCCGAAGCCCATGATGGCCATGCCGGTGGCGAGGCCCGGGCGGTCGGGGAACCACTTGATGAGCGTCGAGACCGGCGAGATGTAGCCGATCCCCAGGCCGATCCCGCCGATGACGCCGTACCCGAGGTACACAAGCCACAGCTGGCGCGTGAAGATGCCCGCGGCACCGACGAGGAACCCGCCGGCCCAGAAGCACGCCGCGACGAACATTGCCTTGCGCGGGCCGTTCCGGTCCACCCACGTGCCCATGACAGCCGCCGAGAGGCCCAGCATCACAATCGCCACCGAGAAGATCACGCCGATCTCCGTGAGGGTGGCCCCGAAATGCTTCACGAGCGCGGTCTTGTACACGCTGGTCGCGTAGACCTGCCCGATGCACAGGTGGACCGCGAGCGCCGCGGGAGGGATGAGCCATCGGTTGAATCCGGGGTGGGCAACACTGTGTGCCCTATCGAGCCACGCCATGCGGGGTCCTCCTGATGTTCCGGCCGGGCCCAGCCCCGGTCGCCTCGCGCCTCAGTATTCACCCGAGAGTGACCTGCACCACTTGCATTGCGCCGAGCGGTACCGATGGTGCGACGAACGGCGCCGGAGGGTGCGCCGTCGTGCGCGTCCTATCCTTGGTGGGTGACCCTGACTGACTCCCTCCTCGGCTTCGCCGCGCTTGCCGCGCTCATCACGGTGCTGCCCGGCACGGACACTGCGCTCGTGCTGCGGTACACGATCAGCCAGGGGCGGCGTCATGCGTATACGGCAGCGCTCGGGATGATCTCGGGCGCGTTCATCTGGGGTGCGGCGGCGGCCACGGGGGTCTCGGCGCTCCTTGCCGTCTCGGAGGTCGCCTACAACATCCTGCGGATCGGCGGCGCGCTCTACATGCTGTGGCTCGCGGTGGGGCTGTGGCGGGCCTCGTTCGCCAAGCGCGACGCCGACCTGCCGCCCGGCACCCTCCCCCACCACAGCTTCGAGCCGCTCACGCGGACCTGGGCCAAGGGGCTCGTGTCCAACCTGCTCAACCCCAAGTACGGGATGTTCTGCATCGCCGTGATCCCGCAGTTCCTCGTGGCGGGGGTGCCGTCGGTGTGGATGGGCCTGCTCCTGTCCGTCGTGGCGAACATCGAGGCAGCCCTCTGGTTCGTGGTGCTCATCGCCGCGGCGCAGTTCTTCGGCAAGTGGCTCAATGGGTCCCAGTTCCGCAAGTGGATCGACCGGGTGACGGGCACGGCGCTCGGGGCCTTCGGCATCGTGGCGGTGCTCGAGACCCGGCACGCCTGACTCTGGGAATACCTGGGGGCCGCATGGCATTGTGGCGGGCATGAGCACTTCCCCCGATCCGCAGCTCGCCCGCTGGCAGCGCTTCCGCGACAACCGCAACAACGCCCTCGCTGCAGAGCACGGCTGGCTCACCCTCACCTCGTTCCAGTGGCTCGAGCCGGCGCCGTCTCCGGTCGAACTCGTTCCGGGGCTGTGGTCCTTCACCGAGGACGGCGGGCGCACGACGGCGGTCCTCACCGCCCGGGCCTCGGACGGGCTGGTCTTCGTGGACTCGGGCGACGCCGTGGACGGGACGTTCACGGCCGAGCTCGCGGACGAGGAGTCGCTGAACTGGGTGCAGTCCGGCACGATCGTCGTGGAGCTCGCGATGCGGGCGGACCGGTACGCGATCCGCACCCGCGATTCGGCCTCCCCCACGCTCACGGAGTTCCGCGCGGTGCCTGTGTTCGACTACGCGCCGGAGTGGGTCATCGATGCCCGCTGGGAGCCGTACCCCGAGCCGCACGACGTGCCGATCTCCACCGCGAATCCGCTCGTGGACGGCGTTCACCGGTCCGCGGGCGAGGTCGTGTTCCACCGGCACGGGCACGAGTACCGGCTCCAGGCCGAGCAGGGCACGCTCGGCGAGCTGACCATCACGTTCCACGACGAGACCAACGGCCGCACCACCGACGACTGGCGCAAGGTCGAGACCCCGCGCCCGCGTCCCGACGGCACCGTGGTGCTCGACTTCAACCGGGCCATCAACTATCCGAGCGCGTTCACCGCCTACGGGACCTGCCCGATGCCGGTGCGCGGCAACTCGCTGGACCTCGCCGTCGAGGCCGGGGAAAAGACCCCCGACGCCGCCTAGCCCTGCCCCATTGCGGGGTCACCTCCCACCGATGCGGAGTCACCTCCCACCGATGCGGAGTCACCTCCCACCGATGCGGAGTCACCTCCCACCGATGCGGAGTCACCTCTCTAGAGTGGCGAATGCGCGTACTAGAGACGTGACCCCGCATCGGGACTCAGCAAGCCGGGGGGCTACTTGGGTGCCATCCGGATAGCCCCGTCGAGGCGGATCGTCTCGCCGTTGAGCATCGCGTTGTCCACGATGTGGGCCACCAGGTTCGCGTACTCGGCGGGTCGCCCCAAGCGGGACGGGTGCGGCACCTGCTGACCGAGGGAAGCCTGCGCGTCCGCGGGCAGACCGGCCATCATCGGCGTCTCGAAGATGCCGGGCGCAATCGTGACCACGCGGATGAGCGAGCGCGCGAGCTCCCGCGCGATCGGCAGCGTCATGGCGTGCACGGCCCCCTTGGAGGCGGCGTACGCAGGCTGGCCGATCTGGCCGTCGAACGCGGCGACGGACGCGGTGTTCACGATCACGCCCCGCTCCGGGCCCCCCAGCTCCGTCTCCACGGGCTCGGTGAGCACCATGGCCTCGGCCGCGAGCCGGATCACGTTGAACGTGCCCACGAGATTCACGCGGATCACGCGCTCGAACTGCTCGAGCGGCAGCGCGCCGTCGCGCCCGAGGACCTTGCCCGGCGTCCCGATCCCCGCGCAGTTCACCACGACGCGGAGGGGAGCAAGCTCGCCCGCGCGCACGACGGCGGCCCGCACCTGCTCCTCATCGGTCACGTCCGCGGGGGCGAACGACGCGCGGTCCCCGAGCTCGGCCGCGAGCGCTTCGCCTGCGCTGCCGGGCAGGTCCACGAGCACGACGGCCGCCCCGTCCGCGTGCAGTCGCCGCGCCGTGGCTGCCCCGAGCCCGGAGGCCCCTCCCGTGATGAGCGCGCTTGCTCCCTGAAGCTCCATTGCCCCTCCATCGACCGAGTTAATTCGCGCTAACCGAAAGCCATCCTAGCGACCACGGTAAAGCGGCGATGCAGAAGAGGGTCATTAGGCTGGCCAGCATGCAGCCATCGACCTGGGCCGAGCGCGCCCAAGCCGCAGCAGACAGCGTCAACGAGGGCTTCGGCCATCGACTCGCAGGCTTCGTCCCGGGCACCTGGATCGGCTCCATCGCCCGGCCAGCCCGCAGGGTAGGCTGGCCGTGGGACCCGTGGCACTACTGGTGGCAGGCGCACTATCTGGACTGCCTCGTGGACGCGTCGTGGCGACAGCTCGGCACGGGACCCCACAACGCGATGCCAGAGACCCCTCAACGGACCGCCAGAGACCCCTCAAGCGAGGAACCACGGGAGCTGCGCCTCGCGTGGGACCTCCTGCGGGGCATCCGGGACCGCAACTTCCTCCAATACCGCAACGCGTTCTACGACGACATGGCATGGCTCGCCCTCGCGGCCGGCCGCGCGGACCAGCTCACCGAGCGCATCCGGCACCGCGGCCTCCGCAATGCCCGCACGGCCATGCGGGTGCTGGGTGGGCAGCTCGCCTCGGCGGACACGGCCGACGGCGGCGGCGGGCTGTACTGGAACACGAAGCGCATCTTCAAGAACACGCCCGCCACCTCCCCCGCGGCCCTGTTCTTCGCGCGCACGGGCGAGCGGAAGCGCGCCCAGGCGCTCGTCGACTGGCTCGGGGCCACCCTCTTCGACCCCGGCCAGGGCCTCTACCTCGACGGCATCAACCTCAACCGCGACGGCACCACCGAGCTCATGACGGACGTCTGGACCTACAACCAGGGCCCGGTCCTCGGCGCGCTGGTGGCCCTCGGTGGTCCGGCGAACCTCGCGCGCGCCGAAGCGCTCATCGCGGCCATCGACACGCACCTCACCGTTGGCTGGGAGACGCACGACGGCGCGCGGGGCCGCACGCTGCGGGGCGACGGTGCCGGTGACGGCGGGCTCTTCATGGGGATCCTCGCCCGCTACCTCACCGTGGCGGCGGTCACCCCGAGCCTCTCGACGGCGGCGCGGGGCACGGCGAAGCGACTCGTCCTCGACACGGCGGAGGCCCTGTGGTCGGGTGCTGAGGAGCGTCCTGCCCCCAAGGACAGGCGGCGCGGCGAGACCTACTGGACCTTCCCCCAGACACCGGGCCACGCGGCGTCGGACGAGTATCCGCCCGGAAGCCGGGTTGAGCTGTCGACGCAGCTGCAGGCGTGGATGGTCCTCGAGTTCGCGCACCAGCTCACCGACGCCTGACCCATCACCGACCGAAACCGGCCCTCATCGACGCGCCTCGGCCATTAGCACAGCCAAAGGTTGCGTAATTGATATGATTTGAATCACATTATGGAGGGAATTGGCCGTTTCTTAGGTGTGGCTAACCTACAGTCAATCGTGACGTCACCAGACGACGCACGCCGGCAGCGTCGTCGCCCATCATCCTGTGACCCATGAAAGGGACGCTCCATGAAGCTCCGCACCCGGGCCCTCGCCGCCCTCGCGATGGCCAGCGCCGCCGCCCTCAGCCTCTCCGCCTGCGGCACCTCGACGCCGGGCACTGCCTCCGGCTCCGCGAGTGGCACCATCACGGTGTACAACGCCCAGCATGAGTCGCTCACGAAGGAGTGGATCGACGCCTTCACCAAGGAGACCGGCATCAAGGTCAACTACCGGCAGGGCGATGACACGGAGATGTCCAACCAGATCGTCCAGGAGGGCGCCAACTCGCCCGCGGACGTGTTCCTCACCGAGAACTCCCCCGCGATGACGCAGGTCGAGAACGCGGGGCTGTTCACGGACATCGACCCGGCCACGGTCGCCCAGGTCCCCGCCGAGTACCGTCCGTCGACGAACAAGTGGGTCGGCATCGCCGCCCGCTCCACGGTCTTCGCCTACAACAAGGACAAGGTCTCCCAGGACCAGCTCCCCAAGTCCCTCATGGACCTGGCGAACCCCGAGTGGAAGGGCCGCTGGGCCGCCTCGCCGTCCGGCGCGGACTTCCAGGCCATCGTCTCAGCGATGCTCCAGCTCAAGGGCGAGTCCGCCACTTCGGCTTGGCTCAAGGCCATGAAGGACAACTCGAAGGCCTACCAGGGCAACTCGACCGCCATGAAGGCAGTGAACGCAGGCGAGATCGACGGCGCCGTGATCTACCACTACTACTGGTTCGGCGACCAGGCCAAGACCGGCGAGAACTCCAAGAGCGTCGGGCTGGAGTACTTCAAGAACCAGGACCCGGGCGCGTTCGTCTCGGTCTCCGGGGGCGGCGTGCTGAAGTCCTCGAAGAATCAGGCCGCGGCGCAGGAGTTCCTCAAGTTCGTCACGGGCAAGACGGGCCAGGCGGTGCTGCAGAACGGCACGTCCTTCGAATACGCCGTCGGATCCGGCGTTCCGTCCAACGGGAAGCTTGTCCCGCTGACCGACCTCAATGCGCCTAAGATCGATCCCGCAACCCTCAACTCGAAGAAGGTCAACGAGCTCATGACGGCAGCAGGCCTGATCTAGACCTTGGAATCCGCCCCAGACACCGCTTCCCCCGCAGCCGGGTTCCCGGCCCAGGGCGGGACGGCCGCGCCGGCGGGCGGGAGCACGCGCCTCCGCCCGCCGCGTCCGCGCCCGCCGGCCGGAGTTGTCCTGCTCGCGTGCCTCGTCGCCGCCGCCTCGCTGATCCCGCTCGGATTCGTCGCCTACATGACGGTCACAACCGGGTGGGACACCGCGGCGGCGCTGCTCTTCCGGCCACGCACGCTCGAGCTGCTCGGGAACACGCTCCTGCTCACGCTCATCACGGTGCCCCTGTGCATCGTGCTTGGCGTGGGGGGCGCGTGGCTCGTCGAGCGCACGTCGCTGCAGGGGAACAAGGTCTGGGCGGTGCTGCTCGCGGCACCGCTCGCGATCCCGGCGTTCGTCAACTCCTACGCATGGGTGTCCGCGGTCCCGAGCCTCCATGGGGTCTTCTCCGGAGTGCTCATCGCCACGCTCTCGTACTACCCGCTCGTGTACATCCCGGTGGCAGCCACCCTGTCACGTCTCGATCCCGCGATCGAGCAGTCCGCGGCGTCGCTCGGTCTAGGTACGTGGCGCGTGTTCTTCCGGGTCGTGCTGCCGCAGCTGCGCATCGCCGTCGCGGGCGGGGCGCTGCTCGTCGCGCTGCACCTGCTCTCGGAGTACGGCGCCTTCGCGATGATCCGCTTCGACACCTTCACGACGGCGATCATGCAGCAGTACCGCTCGACCTTCAACGGCTCCGCGGGCAACATGCTCGCCTCGGTCCTGGTCACGGTGTGCCTCGTGTTCCTCGTGGTGGAGGCGTCGCTGCGGGGAAACGCCCGGTATGCGCGCATCGGCTCGGGCGCCCAGTCCCTCCCGACCCGGCTCGCGCTCGGCCCGTGGCAGGCCCCAGCCCAGCTCGTGCTCGCAGCCCTCGCGGTGCTGGCTGTGGGCGTTCCGGTGTGGATGACCGTCTCGTGGGCCGTTCGGGGCGGCCCAGACGTCTGGCGGACGGGCGAGCTGGCCGGCGCCCTCGGCTCGAGCCTGTGGTTCGGGCTCCTCGGCGCCATCGTGACCACGATCGTCGCGTTCCCCCTCGCGTTCCTGGCGGTGCGATACCCAGGCTGGCTCTCGCGGGCGCTCGAGCTCTCCAACTACGTCACGAGCTCGATGCCGGGGATCGTCCTCGCCCTCGCGTTCGTCACGGTCTCGCTCCGGGCAATCCCCGCCGTCTACCAGACCACGGGGCTCCTCGTGGCCGCCTATGTGCTGCTGTTCCTCCCTCGCGCGCTCGTGAACCTGCGGGCCGGGCTCGCGCAGGCACCGAAGGAGCTCGAGGAGGCCGCGCGGGCCCTCGGGAAGTCGCCGTTCATGGCGTTCGTGCGCGTCACGCTGCGGCTCGCTGCCCCAGCGGCAGCGGGCGGGGCAGCGCTGACGTTCCTCGCCGTCGTCAACGAGCTCACCGCCACCCTCCTGCTCTCCCCCCTGGGCACCAAGACGCTCGCCACCGAATTCTGGTCCCTCTCGAGCGAGATCGACTACGTGAGCGCAGCACCCTACGCGCTCCTGATGATCGCTCTCTCCGCACCCATGACGTACCTGTTGTTCCAGCAGTCCAAGAAAGCAGCCGGACAGTGACCGAACAGACCCCCACTCCCCTCGGCGAGGCCCGCCTCCCGGAGCCGCGCATCGCTCCGCAGATCGCGCTGACCGCGGACCATCACCTTGACATCGAGGGTGTGACGAAGAACTTCGGCCACCAGCAGGTGCTCAAGGGCATCAACCTCTCGGTGGGGCGCGGCGCGACAACCGCGATCGTGGGTCCGAGCGGGTCCGGCAAGACGACCCTCCTGCGGCTCATCGCTGGGTTCGAGCGCCCGGACACCGGGCGGATCCTCATGGACGGGCGCGAGGTCGCCGGGGAAACGTGGGTGCCCGCCCACAAGCGGAACATCGGCTACGTGGCACAGGACGGCGCGCTGTTCCCGCACCTTTCCGTGGGGCAGAACGTAGCGTTCGGGCTGGACCGGGACAGGTTCCGCGGGCGGAAGGCCGTCACCGAACGAGTCGTGGATCTCCTGGACATGGTGGCCCTCGACGGCTCCTACCTCAAGCGCCGCCCGCACGAGCTCTCGGGCGGGCAGCAGCAGCGAATCGCCCTCGCCCGCGCGATGGCGTGCGAACCGGACGTCATGCTCCTCGACGAGCCGTTCTCCGCACTCGACGCCGGCCTCCGCGTCGCCACGCGGCGAGCGATCGGCAAGGTCCTGCATGATGCCCAGGTCACGACCATCCTCGTGACGCACGACCAGGCTGAGGCGCTCTCATTCGCCGATCAGGTCGCCGTCA
Organism: Sinomonas sp. ASV486; assembly: GCF_030908215.1. Taxonomy (GTDB): domain Bacteria; phylum Actinomycetota; class Actinomycetes; order Actinomycetales; family Micrococcaceae; genus Sinomonas; species Sinomonas puerhi. The sequence continues at coordinate 83,728 of NZ_JAVFJK010000004.1, forward strand.
TGCGCGGCGGGAAGCTCGCCCAGATCGGCAACCCGTTCGTTGTGTACACACGGCCGGCAGACCGCGCCACCGCGGAGTTCCTCGGCGACGCCGTGATCCTCGACGCGTGGCTCGAGGGGTCCCTCGCGATGTGCTCGCTCGGCGCGGTCCCCGTGCGCCGGCCGCCCGCGCAGGGACGCGTGCAGATCATGCTGCGCCCCGAGCAGATCCGCATCGCCGAGGAATCGCGCATCCACGGCACCGTGCTCGACTGGGACTACTTCGGCCCCGAGTCCTCCGTGCGGATCAAGCTCCCCGAGCGCCCCGCTGACCCCCGAGTCCCCGGTGGGGGCGAGGTCATCACGATCCGCCACTGGAACGCCGCGATGGCTCGGGCTGGGATGGACCTCGCGCTCAAGGTCATCGGCGAGGGTGTCGCCTTCCCCGCCGACTGACCCCCTCGCGTCTCGTCGCTCGACGCCGGCCCAGGCCCCCGCATCCGCAGCGGACCCCCGCATCGGCACCCGCCCCCCGCATCCGCAGCGGACCCCCGCATCGGCACCCGCCCCTCCCAACCCCCATCTCCGCCCACACCCGGGGCGAGCAGACGCCGTCGCGCCCGAGCTAGGCTGAGGCCATGGCCGACGACGTCACCCCCGCCACGCGCTGGGTCGCGAGCTCCGCTCTGACCCGCTACAGGCTCGCGCCGAACCCAGGACCGATGAGCCTCGACGGGACCAACTCGTACGTCATCGCGAGGCCGGGCTCGACATCGGTCGTCGTGGTGGACCCGGGGCCGCTCGACGACAAGCACCTCGCCGAGCTCGCAGCGACGGGGCGCGTCGAACTCGTCATCCTCACGCACCACCACGTGGACCACACAGAGGCCGCCGAGGAATTCCACCGCATGACAGGCGCACCCGTCCGCGCGCGGGACGCAGCCCTGTGCCTGGGCGCAGACCCGCTGGACGACGGAGAGCGCATCGACGCCGCGGGCGTGCGGATCGAAGTCCTCGCCACCCCCGGGCACACCGCGGACTCGGTCTCCCTGCACCTGCCCGATGACGGCGAGCACGGCTCAGTCCTGACGGGTGACACGATCCTCGGCCGCGGGACCACGGTGCTCGCCTTCCCCGACGGCCGGCTCGGCGACTACCTCGATTCGCTGCGCCGGCTCGAGGCCCTGGGCCCGGCGACGGTCCTGCCAGCGCATGGCCCGGTACTGCCGGACCTCAGCGCCATCGCCCGAGCGTACGCGGCGCACCGCGGGGAGCGGCTGGACCAGGTGCGTGCGGCGCTCGAGCGGCTCGGCCCGGACGCGGCTGTCGCCGACGTGACCGATGCCGTGTACACGGACATCGATCCGAGCGTGCGCCGTGCCGCCGAAACCTCTGTCGCGGCGCAGCTCGACTACCTGCGCGGCTGGGCGTAGCCCGCGTCGCCTGCCGCCGGGCACAATTCACGCAGGAAACTGGCGCGTCGCGTCCCGCCGGGCACAATTCACGCAGGAAACCGGACCCTACAGGCACGAACAGGCCACGAGTTGTGTCTGGCGGGACCGCCCGCGGGGCACGACGACGGAACACGACAGCGCGTCAGAACAGGCTGAACTCTGTGAACTCGCCGGTCGCGGGCGCGATCGTCGCTTCGACGCTGTCAACCCGACCGGGCGTCCCGCCTGAACGCAGCCAGGCAAGCATCGATTCAACATCCGCACGCGATCCCTCGGCAATGACCTCGACAGTGCCGTCGGGCATGTTCCCGGCAGAGCCCACGAGGGCACGCTTCTCGGCCTCCGCAAGCGTCCAGTAGCGGAAGCCGACCCCCTGCACCATTCCTGTGACTCTCGCCCGCAGCCGTGCCGCGGGGGCATCGGGCAAGGCGCCACTTCCGGACGCGTCGGCGTCAGACGGAGGGGCGGCCCCACGCGGCCCGGCGTCTCCGTGCGTCCGGTGGCGGCGGAAGATCGGCATGCCTCAAGTGTCCGCCGAGGCCCTGGGGTGCGCCACGTCCGCGGCTGCCGTGTCCGAGCCGAGCCGCGAATGCGAGTCGATCCACACGGCCCCAGCCAGCACGATCGCGCTGAGAGCCCCGGACGCGACGATGTCCGTCAGCCAATGCCGGCCGAGGTACAGGTCGCTCGCGGCAACCGCCATGACGAGCACTCCCGCGACGAGCACGCCCACCACGAGCCCCCGCGGGCTCTCGCGCCGCGAGTAGGCGAGGTAGAGCGCCACGAACAGCAGCGTGAGCACTACCGAGGTATGGACCGAGGGGAACGCCGGACCGCCCGTCCCGCCCACGGCGTCGAACCACGCCGGCGGCCGTTCACGCTCCACCCAGTAACGGACAGCGGTGACGAGAGCCAGGTCAACGAGCGGGGCACCGAGCAGGAGCGCCGGGCGCCTCAGCTCCCGTCCCACCACCGCCCACACGGCCGCAACGATCCCGGCCAAGGCGAGCGTGGCCACGGGCCCCGACCCCGCGTGCAGGGCCTGTGCCCACGCGGTGGCCGTGGGACCCCGGTGTGCAGCGAGCCCCTTCAGGACCGGCCAGTCGAGGTCTGCCAGTCCCCAGTCGCCTGCCACGGACTCGAGGAGCCACCCGAACACGACAACGCCCACCGTGGCCAGCACGGCGGCAGCCGCACGGCGTGTGGACGCGGTGACGTGGAGCATCCTCTAAGTTTCGCGCAGGCACGTTGGAGCGTCCCGTGAGAATCCTCTGCACTCGCTGGGAACCGCCTCCCAGATCCCCTCCCACGGCCGCCCGGCCAAGCACGCAGACAGGAAATCCCGGCCTATCGGATCCGGGCACCCGGCGGTACCGTGGCGGCATGGACGAGCCCCTCAAGCCTTCCCAGCCCCTCCAGCCCTCCCTCCACCGCCAGCACGTGGCCGTGGCCGCGCCGTCGCAACTCTGGCTCGGCAGCGACGGGCGCCTCGCGCCGGACCCTGTAGGGCTCACGGGTGTCTTCCACGCAGACACCCGCCTCCTCGACCGTGCGCTCGTGACAGTGGACGGTGCCGAGCCCGAATCCGTGGGCGTATCCGTGCGGGGCGGTCGGATCACGGTGGACGGACTCGCGCGCAACATCGCGGGCGAGACGCTCGACCCAGCCGTCCGGGTGGTCCAGACCTGGGATACAGAACCCGGCACCGTGCGGCACCGGATCGAGCTCACCACTTCCCTCCCCCGCGTTGACTGCACGTTGGCCGTGCATCTGAGCGCGGACTTCGCCACGATGGACGCCGTGCGGGTGGGCCGCCGTACTGACCGTGTGGAGCCCGAGCACCATCCCGTCGATGGCGCGCACGACGCCGCGCGGCTCGTCTGGGCGGCGGACGGAAGGTCCGTCGTGGTCACCGCCGCGACGCCCCGAGCGCGTATCGTGACCGCGATCGAGCGGGATGAGGACGACACGGACGGGTTCCCGTCCGGCCACCCCTCCCTCGTCTGGTCCGCGACGCTGGGCCGCGGGGAGCCGTTCCGTGCGGAGTGGACGGCCGCGCTCGAGGACGCGGGCGCGATCGTGCGTGCGGCCCAAGACCACGATGCGGCGGGTCAGGCGAACGACGAGGCACCGCGGGGAGCCGTCGGCGGCCTGCTCGCCACCTCGCTCACCCAACTTGCGGGACTCCGGCTCGTCTCGGACCGCGCGCCCGACGCGCCCTTCCTCGCAGCGGGTGCACCGTGGTATTTCACGCTGTTCGGGCGCGACTCCCTGTGGGCTGCTCGGCTCATGCTGCCGCGGGACTCAGCGCTCGCTGCCGGGACGCTGCGGGCGCTGGCGGCGTACCAGGGGAAGCAGGGCGACGTGGACTCCGCTGAAGAGCCGGGGAAGATCCCGCACGAGATCAGGGCCCGCGAGCTCGTGGTCAGCCATGGGCCGGGCGGGGACCAGCTGCGGCTCCCGCCCGTGTACTACGGCACCGTCGATGCGACGGCCCTGTGGCTGTGCCTCCTCGGCGAGCTCTGGCGCACAGGCCGGGCGCCGGACGCGGTGCGGGCCCTCCTGCCGGCCTCGCAGCGCGCAGCGGACTGGCTCCTCGGCGCGGCCACGGGTCCGCGCGGCTTCCTCGCGTACCGCGACGAGTCCGGCCATGGGCTCAGCAATCAGGGCTGGAAGGACTCGGCGGACGCGATGCAGTTCCTCGACGGGAGGCGGGCCGACGGGCCAATCGCGCTCGCGGAAGTCCAGGGGTACGCCTACCAGGCCGCGCTCGAGGCTGCAGACCTGTTCGACGAGCTGCGCCAGCCCGGCGGCGGACAGGGCCTTCGGGAGCAGTCCTCTGCCCTGCGGCAGTTCGCGGCCGACCTGCGGGAGCGCTTCCGCGAGGCGTTCTGGGTGGACGACGCCGAGGGGAAGTTCCCGGCGATGGCGCTCGACGGCGGCGGCACTCCCCTCGATTCGCCCGGCTCCAATATGGGCCATCTCCTGGGCACCGGGCTGCTCGACGCCGATGAGGCCAGGATCGTCGTCGACCGGCTGGTGGGGCCCAAACTCTTCAGCGGCTTCGGGATCCGCACCCTCACCACGGCCGCCGCGGGCTACTGGCCCCTGAGCTACCACTGCGGGTCGGTGTGGTCGCACGACACGGCCATCGCGGTACGGGGCATGCTTGCGGACGGGTTCCGGAGCGAGGCGTCCCATGTGGCGCGGGCCCTCGTTCGGGCAGCGGAGTCCTTCGGCGGATCGCTGCCGGAGCTGTTCTCGGGGGTCGGGTCCGACGAGTCCGATCGGGCCCTCGCGTACCCGGCGGCGTGCCGGCCGCAGGCGTGGAGCGCGGCGTCGGCCGTCGTCGTGGCCCAGGCGCTCGTCTCCTGACCCTCAACCCGGGGGGCGGGTGTCCGGTCAGGGCCTCCGCTTCTGCGGGTAGATGGTCTCGTGCCGGGCGAGCATGTCGACGTACTCGGCGATCTTGCGCGCCCGCGTCTCGGGCTTCTTGACCGACGTGGTCCGGTAGATGAGGGCAAAGCGATTCGTCGACGTGAGGACATCGAACATCGCCTGCGCCTCCGGCACGGCCGCGATCGCGGCGGCCAGGTCCGCGGGCGTCTCCGCGGCGGCGGCGCCGGCGTACGCGAGCTCCCACCGCCCGTCGGACTTGGCTGCGTCGACGGCGGCGCGCCCGGCCGGCGTCATGCGCCCCTCCGCTTCGAGGCGCCCTACGCGGTCCACATTGGACTGGGACCACCTGCTCGTCCGCGAGCGTGGCGTGAAGCGGATCGCGGAGCTCTCGGCGTCTCGGGCGCGCAGCTGCCCGTCGATCCAGCCGAAGCACAGCGCCTCGAGCACGGCCGGCTCGTACTGCAGCCCGGTCACCGTGCCGCCCTTCTTGTGCAGCACGAGCCATACACCGCGACTGTCGGCGTGGTTCTCGGCGAGCCAGCTGCGCCATTCCGCGGCGTCGGCGACGAGGAGTTCGGGGAGCTCGGGAGCCATGCACCCAAGCCTTCCCCGCGCAGCCCCGCACGCGCAACCATGGAGCCACACCGAAAGGAGAGCCATGCTCCGCGTTCTTCCCACCCGCTACACATCGGCCCTGCCGGACCTGCGCCGGCTCCTGCTGGACCTCGGGCTCGTGCCCGCGGAGGAGGGAGAGGGGTGGGCCGTCCTCGACTCGCGCAGTGGGCGCGTGCGCCTCCGGTCGGCCGAGAAGGGCTCGGCCCGGGATGGGACCACGGTGTTCGGTGTCGAGATCCGCGACCCGGCGGAGTTCGCGCGCCGCACCGCGCAGGACGGCGGCCAGGCAGCCCTCGAGGAGACCCCGGCTGGCGCTCGGGTCAGGATCACTGGGCCGGACGGCTTCGAGTTCCTCGCAGAGCCAACGGCGCACGCCGGCCGGTACACCGATGCCGACCCGGACCTGACGGTTCGGCTCGAATGGCACACCCCGGACCTCGAGCGCGCGGCGGCCGCGCTCGCCGCGATCGGCGGCCGACCGCGGCCCCACAGCATGCTGGGACCCGGCGAGTCGCGGGAGTTCACCGCCAAGAACGGAGGGGTGCTCGCCGCAGTCCGCGACGCCGCGACCTCGGTGAGCCTCGCCTTCGAGTACGCCGGCCCAGCGAAGGAGCTCCAGCCCCGCCTCGCCCTGGCCGGATGGCGCATGGACACGGAGGCTGGGCGTACCCGAGATGCCGAATCCGCAGCGAGATCCGTACCCGAGACGGAGACGGGGCGGGAGGAGCAGGAGGCGAGCCTCTCCCCCGGGCGATCCGGCGGCGTCGTGCGCGTCACAGTACCGCTGCCGGACGGGAGCGCCGTCACGATCCTGACCACGGGCGGCCCAGAGCGGGCCCGGATGCGGTAGAACAGTAAGCATGGCAGTTCGAACCCCCGACCCGTATCCCGGCTGGCTCTCCCCGGAGGACCTCTACGAGGCGCGGAACCGGCTGCCCATGCTCTACGTCGAAGCGCTGCCCGTGCGCCTCGATCCGCTCGGCTACGTCAACGAGGTCGGGCTCCTGCTGCAGGCCGATACTGAGGGCAACATGATGCGCAGCCTCGTCTCGGGTCGCGTCCTGTACAAGGAGACGATCCGCGCTGCCCTCCTGCGCCACATCGAGAAGGACCTCGGCCCGCTCGCGCTCCCGCAGCTGCCGGTCAGCCCGGTACCGTTCACCGTCGTCGAGTACTTCCCGTCGCCGTCGCAGACGGGCTTCACGGACGAGCGTCAGCACGCCGTCTCCCTCGCCTACGTGATCCCCGTGGCCGGCGAGTGCCAGCCACGCCAGGACGCGCTCGAGCTCACCTGGATGTCGCCCGCGGAGGTCCTCGGGGGGCCCGTCCAGATGGAGTTCGTGGGGGGCCGCGGTGAGCTCGTGCGGCAGGCGCTCGCGTTCGCCGGCATCGCCGGTTAGTGGCCCCGTCCGAGTCCGGTACCGCGCGCCTGACCCCGACCGTTACCAATTGTTTATAAGGTAGTCGGGACCGAAGCCACCACGGAGGACCCCAGATGCACGACAGCTCGGGGCCGCACGAGCGGCCCGGAACCCATGAGTTCCACGAGATCGACGCCCACGAGCTCAGGGCGGGACAGCGCCTTCTCCTGCCCGACGGCGAGGACAGCGCCGAGATCGTCGAGGTGGACACCGTGCTGGACGACTTCGAACAACCGGCCCTGTACTTCGCCGTCCTCGACAACGACATGAACCTGCGGGTCGCGCACGGGACGCGCGTCAAGGTCAGTCGCGGCAAAGCTGCCCGCCCGGCGGACCTGCTCTTCTCCGGGCCGCCCGCTTCCGCTCGTGGAGACGCGGACGACGGCGCGTCCGCCGGTACCGCTGCTGCCTCGCCGGGCACCGGCTCGGGCCCGGGACCCGGCGCGGCCCCCGCACCCGGCGTCCCGACCCAGCCGAATGCGGACCCGGCCCCCAAGGATCCTGTCGCCGTTCCCCGGGCCCCGCGCCGCGGCCCGTCCGAGATCACCCTGGACACGGGCGACGTCGTGATTGTCCCCGGCACCGCCCCAGCCGGGCTCAGCGGGCCCAGCCCGGACCTCCTCACCCGTATCCCGGCACAGGACGGCGAGCCCGAAGACCTCATCCGCGACATCGACCAGGCCCATCCGGGCAGACAAGCGGTCAACGAGCTCGCCGGGCGGCTCGCGAGGGGCATCAACGTCAAGTCGGGCGCGTGCCTCAAGAACCTCCGCGACCTCGCCTTCGAGCTGTACGTGGGCCAGGACGACGCCGACCGGGCGCTCAAGGTCGCCGATCTGCTGGCCGTCCTGCCGTACGACGGGAACCCAGCGCGTTGGGCGTCGATCGAGTCGGCCCTCGGGCTCGCGTCGCATCTGGCCCGCGCCACCGGCGACGACGGACGGGCCGAGGCCTACGGCGGGCTCCTGCGAGCGCCGGACACCGCCGAGACGGATCCCTTCCGCGCCAAGATGGCGGAGCGGGTGCGTGAGCGGGCCCTCAATGAGCCCAATCTGTACGACAGCGAAGTGGACCGGGCCGTCGCGTCCAAGGACCACGCAGAGGAGCGCGCGTGGCGCATCCTCCGGCTCTCGAGCCTCCTCCACCTACGTGCGCATGGCGGCTCGAGGGCGTTCGCCCAGGACGAGCTCGACCGCCGCATCGAGGTGGAGCTCGGCGCCATCCGCGCGTGACCCCCACGTGGCGCCGACGACGCCGGGGGGCGGACCGGCTCGGCCCGCCCCCGGCGTCGTGCTTCTAGGCGACGGGCCCCGTCGGTCCGGCCGTGGCCTCGATCTGGCGGACCTTGGGGTCCGTCTCGTCGGCGCCGAAATCGGACGGGCGGGTCGCGTCGACGCCCTGCGGCACCTTGAGCGCCCGGAAGACGAGCGTCAGGACCAATGCGACGATGAGGTTCAGCGCGAACGCCGTCACGGCGATGTAGACGCTGAAGCTCGTCCCCGGAATGGCCGCGACGGAACCGCCGAAGTGGGCGCCGGTGGCCGGATTGACCACGTTGTACGCAGAGAGCGTTCCGAACGCGATGCCCACGGCCCACCCGATGAGGAGCGCCCAGCGGTCGAACCACCGCGTGTACAGGCCCGCGACCACCGCAGGGAACGTCTGGAGGATCCAGATGCCGCCCAGGAGCTGCATGTTGATCGCTGCGGACTGGTCCATCGCAATGACGAAGACGAGCGCCCCGACCTTGACCACGAGCGAGACGATCTTGGAGATGTTCGCCTCAGTCTTGGGATCGGCGTCGGGTTTGAAGAAATCACGATAGATGTTGCGGGTGAACAGATTCGCGGCGGCGATCGACATGATGGCTGCCGGCACGAGCGCGCCGATCGCAATGGCCGCCAGCGCGATCCCTGCGAACCACGAGGGGAAATGGTCCAGGAACAGCTGAGGCACCACGAGCTGCGGGTTGGTCTTGCCGTCGAGGTCGATCGGCTTGGTCCCGGCCTTGATGGCCACGAAGCCGAGGAGCGCGAGGAACCCGAGCATGAGCGAGTACAGCGGCAGGATCGCGGCGTTGCGGCGGATCGTGTTGCGGGCCTTCGACGCGAGCACGCCCGTGACCGAGTGCGGGTACATGAACAGCGCCATCGCAGAGCCCAGTGCGAGGGTCCAGTAGGCCGAGTAATTGCCCTCGGACGGGATGAAGACGCCAGCCGGCTTGCCCGTGGCCTGGCTGACCGTGCCGAGCTTGGTCTGCGCGGCGCCGAAGATCGAGTCCCAGCCACCGAACTTGATCGGCAGGTAGATCACGGCCACGATCACCGCGAGGTAGATCAGCAGGTCCTTGACCACCGCGATCATCGCCGGAGCCCGCAGGCCAGACGTGTACGTGTACGCGGCGAGGACCACGAACGCGATGATGAGCGGCAGGTCAGTGAGGAAGGCGTTGTCGGGGCTGCCGAGGCCGAGCACCGTCAGGACGGCCTTGATGCCCACGAGCTGGAGGGCGATGTACGGCATGGTCGCCACAATGCCCGTCACGGCGACGGCGAGGGAGAGCCAGCGGCTCCCGTAGCGCCCGCCCACGAAGTCCGCGCTCGTCACGTACCCGTGCCGGTGGGAGACCGACCAGAGCCTGCTCATGATGATGAAGATGATCGGGTACAGGACGATCGTGTACGGCACGGCGAAGAAGCCGCTCACGGATCCCGTGGCCCACATCGCAGCGGGAACGGCCACGAACGTGTACGCCGTGTAGAGGTCGCCGCCGAGCAGGAACCACGTGATCCACGTCCCGAAGCCGCGGCCGCCGAGGCCCCACTCGTCGAGGCTGTGAAGGCCAGTCTCTTCCTTGGACCGGCGCCAGCGCGCGGCCATGAAGCCCATGACGGCCACGATCAGGAACAGCAGGATCACGACGATGAGCGCGACCCAGTCGATCGGACGGCTGCTCATCGCGCGTCACCTGCCGTCCCGTCGGCTCCGCCGGACGACGTCGGCCTGCCGCCGCCCGCTCCCGGCGAGCCAGGTCGGGCTGCTGAGCGCCGTCGTCGGTCCTCAGCGGTCACGAGCCAGTAGGCGACCCCGCTCAGCGCCGCGGATATCGGCACCCAGAGCAGCTGGTACCAGTAGAAGAACGGCAGGCCGCCCAAGCGCGGCTTGTCGAACGAATACAGCTGCGGCATGAGCGGGAGCACGATGGCGGCCGCCAGCAGGATGGCCGCGATGACGTACGGCGCGGGCCGGGCGGGCCCGCGGGTGGGTGTGTCCCGTGTGGGCGCGTTGAGATCGGACAAGGAATCCTCCTGATCGTCCCGTCCGGCCTCTGGACCATGAGTGGGCCAGCGACTGGGCGGAGGTCCAAATGTCCCCCGTGGAATTTGTACCTCAGGACAGCCCCGTCCGGAAGGGGTCGCTAGCTCAGAGCCGCAAGGCTCTGCTCGAGCTGCTTGAAGAGGACCGCCGGCCCGTTGGGATTGGGGAGCTGGGTATTGATGAGGATGGAGATGGTCATGCCCGTGGCCGGGTTGTACATGGTCAGCGACTCGTAGCCGAGGCCTGTGCCCGTGTGCCCCCACCAGCCGTCGATCGTGCCGGCGGCGAGGCCGTAGCCGCTGTAGTCGGGGCTGCCGGGGTCCTCGGTCTCGGGGTCCGAGACGGCCGTGAACCGGGCCTGCTGAAGCGCGGGCGTCACGAGGGCACCCGAGCCGAGCGCACGCCCCCAGGAGAGCAGGTCCCCGATGGTCCCGAAGTACCCGCCCGAGGCACCGTACAGGGACGGGCTCACCTGCGCGAGGCTCTCGAGTCCGGCGTCGCTGAACTCGTACGGGGTCGCAACGGGCGCAGCGGGCTGCGCCGAGCCGGAGTAGGCAACCGAGGTCAGCCCGAGCGGGCCGAGGATCCGTGACTGGACGGCCTGGTCCCAGGGCTGTCCGGTGATGGACTGGATGATCGCACCCAGAAGCACGTAGTTCGTGTTGCTGTACGCGTACTGGGTGCCCGGGGCGAAGTCGAGGGGCTCGTCGAAGGCATAGCCGAGGAGCTCGTCGTCGGTGAACGCGCGAGTGTAGTCGGCGTCGAGCTGGTCCGAGAACTCCTGGGTGCCCGAGAACTCCGTGAGGCCCGTGCGCATCTCGAGCGCCTCGCGGACGGTGATCTGGCCGCCCGCCGCGGCGCCGTCGTACTGGACCTGTGCGACGGACGGGACGAATGTCGACACCGGGTCATCGAGGCCAAGCTTCCCCTCGCCGACCAGCTGAAGCACCACCGTTCCGACGAAGCTCTTCGTGATGCTGCGGAATGCCGAACGCGTGTCCGTGGACCATGGCGTATCCGCCGCGGACTGGCCGGTGGTGGCAAGATAGCGTGCCTGGGCGGTTGCGCCGGTGCCGGTCGAGACCGCTACCGCGATCCCCGCGGCTCCCTGGTCCTCGGCGTACGCATCGACGGCGTCCGCGATGGCCGCGGGCATCGTCTGCCACGCGGGCTGGGCGGATCCGGCGGCCGACGGCGCGGCCCCGGCCGGCGCCGTCGGGCTCGACGGGGCGGGGCTCGCCGACTTCGGCTTCGTCGACCTCGACGCCGGAGCCTTCGCCGTGGGTGGCGTCGTGGGCAGATCCCGGCCGCCTGACGCTGCTGCGGGCGCGGGATGGCTCGCTTCCGCCTGATTCTCCTCCGCGCCGATGCCGACGAAGGCGGCAGTCCCTGCGGCGAGCACCACGAGCGCGGCGATGGCCGTGACGACGAGCCGGCGGCGGCGGGGGTGCGGCCTGCGCCCGCGCCGGGGGTCGCGCAGACCGCCGGTGCGGCGTGACGCACCCGTCCCGTGACCCATGGTTCCTCCTGCACCGGCATTGTTCTGCTGTGGGAATCCACCCTAGGGCAGATCTCTGTGCCGGACCTTTAGGGCCGCACAGCATGCCCACAGAGAGGTCTTCCCACGTCACCTACTCGCTGGTAGCTTTGGCCTCGTGGTGGGGGCCGGCACCGTACAGAGGAGTACATGTTGCAGCACCGTCACCGCGGGCTCCGCGCCCGCCTTCTCGTCGCCCTCGCCTCCGGAAGCCTCGCAGCGGGCGGTCTGGCCCTGGCCGCCCCCGCCGCAAGCGCGGACGGTCCCGGCTCCGGTAGCCCGTGGGTCGTCACCGTGGGCGATTCGTACATCTCCGGCGAGGCGGGCCGCTGGGCCGGCAACTCGGACGTCAGCGAGTCCTACACCGATGCTCTCGGCTCCACGGCGTACTACGACAACGCCGCGAACACAGCCGAGACGATCCCACGGTGCCATCGCAGCCACTCTGCCGAGGTCTACCTGGGCGGAGGAGTGAGCGGACTGGACCTTGCCTGCTCCGGCGCGAAGACCGCGACGTTCACCGATTCCAACGGCTACTTCAAACCCGGCTTGGACTTCTACAGCTCGGCGGGGAACCAGGGCCAGGCACTCATGCTGCAGAGCTTCGCCACGACGCACAACGTCACGATGGTCTCGTTCTCGATCGGCGGCAACGACTTCAACTTCGGCGGGATCGTCCAGGAGTGCGTGAGCGACTTCCTCACGTCCCCGAGCTGGTGGCCCACGTACTGCAAGGACGGCAGCACCGTGGCCAACGCCATGAGCTCCACGACCGTTAACAGCAACACCGCGAAGATGGCCGCCGCGATGCAGAACATCCGCACGGCCATGCGCAACGCAGGGTATGCAGACGGCGCGTGGACGCTCATGGTCCAGAACTACCCGTCCCCGCTCCCCACCAGCACGGGCTTCCGCTACAGCCAGAGCGGGTACACGCGCCAGAACACGGGCGGCTGCGGGTTCTGGAACGCCGACGCCGACTACGCCAACGGAACGATCCTGCCCACCATCAACAACGCTGTTGGCAACGCCATCACCCAGAGCGGGCTCGCCAACGTCAAGACCATGGATCTCGCCTCGACGTTCACCGGCCGCCGCCTGTGCGAGAACACCGTGGGCCTGCTCGAGGAGAAGGGCTACACCTCCTGGACCCAGACGGGCGCGGTGGACAGCACCGAGTGGGTCAACCAGATCCGCACCGTCAGCACGGCGACCTCCGACTACTACATCCAGGAGTCGCTGCACCCGAACTACTGGGGGCAGCTCGCGCTCCGCTCGTGCCTGCGCCAGGCATACAACTCAGGGGCCCCTAAGGGCGGCGCCTGCACGCGCTCCGCGAACGGGCTGGTCAACGGCGAACCGGTCATGTCCCTGAAGTAGCCCGACGCACGACGGCGTGTGCCCGCCCGGGCGGGCACACGGCGGCGTGCGGGGGTTTGGGCCGTGGCCGCACGCCCCCCT
>NZ_JAVFJK010000004.1:96920-380015 GCF_030908215.1 Sinomonas sp. ASV486
GTATGGGCCCCCCCCCCCGCGGGGGGGGGCCCCCCGGGGGGGGCCCCCCGCCGTCGTGCGGGTCTTTGGGCCTTGGCCGCACGCCCCCGTGCCGGACAGAATGGGGGCGGCATCTACCGCTTCGTGAGAGGGAGTCCCATGACTCGAACATCTGTGGTCACCGGCGCCGCCTCGGGCATCGGCAAGGCAACCAAGCAACTGCTTGAGCAGCGGGGAGAACGCGTCATCGGCGCCGACATCCGCGATGCGGAGGTGGTCGCCGATCTGTCGGAGCCGGCGGGCCGGGCCGCGCTGGTCGAGGAGGTGCGCCGGCTCAGCGGCGGCTCGATCGATGCCGTCTACGCCGTGGCGGGGCTGGCCACCGCCACCGTCGCCACCGTGGCCGTGAACTTCTTCGGCACCGTCGCAACGCTCGAAGGCCTCCGACCGCTCCTCCTCGGCTCCCCCGCGCCGCGGGCTGTGCTCGTGTCCTCGATGGCCGCCCTCATGCCCAGCGATGAGGAACTCGTCGCCCTGCTCACCGCCGGAGACGAGCAGACGGCGCTGGCCCGCGCCGAAATCCTCGCCAAGGAGCCCGCGACCACGGGCCGGCTCATCTATGCCTCCACCAAGCTCGCGCTCTCGCGGTGGGTCCGCAGGCAGGCCTCCACCTCGCAGTGGGCTGGCGAAGGGATCCCGCTCAACGCCGTGGCCCCCGGCGTCATCTCCACCCCCATGACGGCCGATCTCATCGCGACGGACGAGGGACGGGTGGGCCTGCTGAAGGCGGTGCCCATGCCACTGAACGGCATCGCCGAGCCGGTAGTCGTTGCCCAGGCGCTGGCCTGGCTCGGGAGCGTGGAGAACACGCACCTGTGCGGGCAGATCGTCTACGTCGACGGCGGCAGCGACGTCGTCCTGCGGGGCGACTCCGTCTGGTAAGCCGCAGGGAGGCGGCAAGGCGACCACGCGCCGTCGTCCGGGCTGCTCAATGGCGAACCCGTCATGTCCCTGAAGTAGGCCGGACGTACGACGGCCCGTACCCGCCCTGTTCAGAGGCGGGCGGGCACGTGCCGTCGTGCGTCGCGTCAACTCGCGCGGGTCAGCAGGTCCGCTGCCGAGACGACCTCGCACATGGGCGAGAGCATCTGCATGAGTGCGAGCGCCTGCTCGTGGGCCTCGTCGGTCGCCCCGGCGCACGCGTCACGGACCACTGTGACGAAGCGACCGGCATCGGCGGCAGACAGAGCCGTCGACAGGACACAGCAGTCGGTGGCCACTCCGGCGAGGATCATCCTCTGCCCGATCGGGACCTGCGAGGCCAGTTCCGGACCCCATTTGCTGAAGGTCGGCGCATCGATGACACGGGCGCCTTGCGGGAGCTCCGAGACGAAGTCCCACTCGGGCGCCTCCGCTGGGAGGCGTGTGTCCGGCCACCGGTCGTAGTATGCCGACCACGAGCCTTCCTCATCGCCGTCGCGGACGAAGCGCGTGTAGACGATCGGGGTCGCCAGCGATTCTTCCAACGAGACGATGGCCTTGGCCGCCTGGTCGAAGCGCGGCACGTGCCAGACAGTCGTGTCGCGGAAGACCCGCTGCATGTCGATCACCACGAGTGTGCCCGCCGGACCTGCGCCTGCCGTGCTCACAGGGTCTGCGCCTGAGGGCTGCCGTCGAGGAGCTCGTGGCCCGAGAGGCGGCGGAGGCGGTAGGTGGCGAAGTAGACCAGTGCCGCCACAGCTGCGCCGACGTAGTAGGAGAGGTCGCCGATCTGGGGGAACGCCGCAGCGATCGGCCCTGTGTAGATCGAGGACATCCAGAAGGGGGAGGAGAGGACGACGCCCGCAGCCCAGGCGACGAAGCCCCATTCGACCTTGCGCTTCTTGTCGAAGAGCTCACGCAGGCCGCGGTCGGTGCGCCGGCCACCGAAGAGATAATCGCACACGAGGACGGCAACGTAGGGGGCGATGCAGTAGGCAGTCAGGTTGAGGAAGGCCGTGAAGCCCTCATTGAACCCATTCTGGCCCCAGAGGGCCACAAGGTAGGAGGCCACGCAGATCACGACGACGCCGATGTGACGCTTGACCGGGATGCCCATGGTCTGGATTGAGATCGCGCCACCGTAGACGTTCAGGAAGTTCTGCGTGAACGAGGACAGGGCGACGATGCCGAGGCCGATCGGGGCCCAAGGGCCCATGAGCTCCTTGAGCGCGCCGATGCTGTCCGTCGCAGTCGCGGCCGATCCAAGGACCGTGCCGAGTACGCCCATCCAGACCATCGTCACGGAGTTGCCGAGCATGGTTGCCCACCCTGCTCCGCGCCGGTTGCCCGGCGTGTTCGGGAGATAACGGGAGTAGTCGGAGGCGAACGGCATCCACGCGACGATGAACGAGAAGAACCAGCCGAAGAAGACGATCCAGCCGCCCACGCCGTTGAAGCCCTCCGCTGCGGTGTTGACCTCGTTGACGATGTGGCCGTTGGCGGCCGCGACGATGGTGATGAAGACGAAGCCAATGACGAGCACGAACGAGAGGATCCGCTGGAGGAAATGGATCAGGTTGTACCCGATCACCGCGACAGCTAGCTGGATGCCCATCAGGATCAGCGACGACACCCAGAAGGGGATGTCGGTCAGCAGGGCGATGGCCTGCCCGCCGAGGATGACCGTCACGGCAGCCCAGCCAATGCCAGCGAACACGTTGACGTAGGCGACGGGGAAGAGGTTACCCACGAAGCCCAAGGGCCCTCGACCCTGCATCTGCTGGGGTACGCCAAGACGCACGCCCATGGCCGAGAGATAGCCCATCCCCGCGGAGGAGATGACGCCCGCGAGGACGATCGCGAGCACGGCTGCCCAGAACGGGAGCCCGAAGTACGTCGCACTGAAACCCAGGACGACGATGGGGAAGTTCATGCCGGCGGCAAACCAGAGGAAGAACTGGGAGCGAGGCCTTCCATGACGCTCGACGTCGGGGATGTGTTCGACGCCGTACGGCTCAATCTTGGTGAGGCTGTCGCGGTAGCCGCGGTCTTCGGCGATGCTGTCTTCGCTGACTGCACGCATGGTGTCAGGGCTCATGATTGTCCTAAGGTTGGAAGCGCACATTGTGCGCTGCTTTCTGAGCAGTTTCGGCTGGGGTGGCCATGTTCCCCTGCAACGGTGCTGGCCACCTCGGCTTTCTACAGTTCGACGAGCTGGGCGCCGTCGAAGAAGTGGCCGGCCTTGTAGACCATAGGCGCGGCGTCGGCAACCTCCGCGTGGCGTACGCGCCCGACGAAGATCGTGTGGGTCTTGGCCTGGAATCGCTCCTTGATCTCGGCCTCTAGACAGGCACCGGACCGGTCGATGAGCGGTGACCCGTTGGGGCCGGCGTGCCAATCGAGGTCCGCGAACTTGTCCGCTGCCTTTGAGGCGAAGGTCCGCACCGTAGCGAACTGCTCATTGCTGAGGATGTTGATACCCAGGTGACTCGACTGGAAGAGCGCAGAGTACGTTGATGATGTCTTCTGGACACAGACCAGCACGAGCGGCGGGTCGAGGGAGATCGAAGCGAAGGAATTCGCCGCGAGACCGCGCGGGGTACCCGTCTCATCGACAGTCGTCACCACGGTGACTCCCGTAATGAACTGTCGGTTGAAGCCCTTCATCACGTCCTGCATGAGGGTACCGGCGAACTCGTCCACGACGACGTCGGGGATCTCGTCCTCGAAGGCAGATCCAAGAGACGGGACCCCGAGATGAGCCAGGAGCTCACCCGCGTCCCACGTGACGCGCTCGGAGGCGATGCGGCCATCGCGAAGCGTCAGGGCATTGGACCCGTGGGTGACGACGCGGCGGCCCGTGGGCGGCACTCCTCGGAGCGGATTCGCGAACGTGCCGGTGGACGTCCAGAAGACTGCCATGTCGTCGCCGTTGGTGATGACCTTGTCGATGCGGGTCGCGAGATCAGGGAACGCCACCCTGACGTCCAGGATCTCCTGCTTGAGCTCCTTCAGGCCCGTGGCCTTCTGCGTTCCCGTGCTCTCGCGCCGGTAGTCGTCCGTGACTATCGCATCGAAGGCATCAACGTTGCCTTCATCCCAGGCTGCCGTCCAAGCTGCTGTGACGCTGTGATTGATCGTCTGTTGCATGCCAAAACCGTACGACGTGATGTGATGCACGTCAACACTCTTCTAAATTTTCCCGTGTTTGCAAGGCTTTTAGTCTTCCTCTTGACGTAGTCCTTGTATGCAACCTAGGTTTGATGCATGCAAGAGATGGTGCAACTTCGTCCCGAGGACCGAGCTACAAGAGAAGAGCCAACCCTCTTGGACAAGCTGCGCAGGCTTGTCCTGAGCGGGGAGTACCCGCCAGGGGCCCCCCTCCCGGAGATGTTCCTGGCACAGGAGTTCGACGTAAGCAGGACTCCAGTCCGGGAGGCGCTCAAGCAGCTCGAGAACGAGGGCCTCGTGGAGATCCGCCCAAAGGTCGGCACATTCGTCCGGATCCCCACGCGACGCGAGATCGTCGAGCTGTTCCAGCTCAAGGAGAGCCTGGAAGGACTCGCCGCCAATCTGTTGGCCAGGCGGGGCCCGGTGCCGGAGATTACAGCGCTTTGGCAGAACATCGAGGCATCTGAGCGCGCCGAACGGAACCGCGACAGCGGTGCCTATGCCGAACTCGTGCACGACTTCCACTGGACTCTGGTGACAGGCTCCGACAACTCGAAGCTGATCGAGCACTACGGGCGGCTTATGAACCAGCTCGCTTACCACCGCATTGTGCTCAAGACCGTCGAGCGTCCTGCGCGGATGCGCGCATCCATCGGGGAGCATCGCGCCGTTCTGGACGCCGTCGAGGACAAGGACCCTATTGGCGCCGAACTAGCAATGCGCAGCCATGTCAACGCTTCCAGCCTCGCCGCTGCTCGCGAGGAGGACACGCAGGAGACCGCGCAAAGCTGACAGTTCGTCCCTCGCTTCACCCAGCGCCTTGCGCTGCGGTACCGACCGTTTGGCGTCCGCGCCAGATCCACAAGAAAAGGAGTCGCACCATGTGCTCCGCCGCCCTCTCCGCCCCCGCCAAGGACACCCAACAGGTGGCCACCAACATTGAAGAAGCCGCCCGAACCGTGGGCGTCCGCAGGATCATCGTCCAACAGGAGGAGATCCTCCGCGACGGCCCCGGTCCCATGATCACGAGCGTCACCCGTGCCGTAGCTGCTGCAGTCATCCGCAACCCCTGGGCCGGCTCGGACGTCTCGACCGATCTGGCGCCCGAAATGGAACGGATCGCACCCATCCTCGCCAAGGTGCTCACCGACCGTCTCAAGGATGTGCTGGGCGGAGCTGACGAGATCGAGGCATTCGGGAAGTCGGCCATCGTCGGGCTCGCCGGTGAGACAGAGCACGCCGCAGCCCTCATCCACACGCCCTTCTACGGGAACCTCGTAAGAGAGTTCCTCGGCGGATCCTCGATCCTCTGCTTCTCTGACGACCGTTCAGAGGCGGGGACGTCGATTGCCGTTCCCATGTGGCACAAGACCGCAGCCGCCACACGAAGCCATTACCAGACCATCACGCTGAGCGTGAGCGACGCGCCCCATTCGCACGAGATCGTCGTAGTCGCGGCCGCCTCAACCGGGCCCCGGCCCCATCCGCGCATCGGCGACCGTACGACCGACCGCCCCGTGACCGCTGAAATCCTGGAGGAAATCCTGCCATGAAGATCCGCAAGATCGTCACCCTGTCCGAAGAGACCCTGACCGAGGGCAACCGCCCTGTCTCCCCGGCTGCACGTGTCGCCGTCGCCATCGCCGTCCTGGAGAATCCTTGGGCCGGACAGGGCTTCGTCGAGGACCTGACGGACGGCATCGAAGCCACCGCCTCCGATCTGGGCGCGCTCTTGACGCCCAAGGTCGTGGAGGCGCTGGGCGCTCCGATTGAGGCCTACGGGAAGGCCGCCATTGTCGGCATCAACGGCGAGATCGAGCACGGGTCGGCCCTCATCCATACGCTGAAGTTTGGCGACCACTACCGTCGCGCCGCGCAGGCGACCACCCTCCTGCCGGCCGTCGAGAAGCGGGCCGCGGCAGGGACGGTGTTCGACATCCCCATGAAGCACATCACCGACGCGACCATCCGCTCCCACCACCAGACCGTCGAGGTCAGGATCGCCGACGCACCCCACCCCGGTGAGATCCTCATCGCGCTCGCAGCATCAGCGCAGGGGCGGCCGCAGGAGCGCCTTGCACCCCTGTCCACCGAGCGGTGAAGGGCATGTCCACAGTTCCCGTTGTCCTCCTCCACGGCGTCGGCCTCGACTCATCCATGTGGAAGCCTGTCCAGGAAGCGCTCAGGCGGGAGTCAGTTGCCATGGACCTCCCGGGCCACGGAGAGCAGCCGCCCCTGACGGAGCCGGTGACGCTCGCCGAGATGGCCGACGGCGTGCTGGGGCGGCTTCCCGAGCGCGGCCACCTCGTCGGGTTCTCGCTCGGGGCGCTCGTGGCACAGTACATCGCGAGGTTCCACCCTGAGCGTGTCGAGACGCTGACCTGCGTGAGCTCGGTGTGCGAGCGCACTGACGCCGAGTCCGGCGCCGTCGAGGGCAGGCTCACCGCCGCGGAGGCCGATTTCTCCTCGAGCACCGAGGCCTCAATCTCACGCTGGTACACGGGAACCGCGGTGCCCGCGGCCCTCGTCGAGGCCACCCGGAGGGTGCTTCGTACCAACGATCCCGAGTCCTTCCTGCACGCTTATCGCGTGTTCGCACACGGGGACGCGGTCATCGGACCCGAGCTGGGGCGCATCGCCGTCCCGACGCTCGCCGTCACCGGCGAGCTGGACCCCGGGTCCACCCCGGACATGACCCGACGTCTGGTCGCCGCCATCCCCGGGGCGAGGGCACTCATTGTGCCGGGCGCCCGGCACATGCTTCCCGTTCAGGATCCCCAAGCCCTGGTCCGGGCGATCAACGAGTTCATCCACGAAACCGAAGGAGTAGTCGCGTGACGCTTCGACTCGACCATTTCATCGGGGGCACGTGGTCCGCCCCCGCCAGCGGCGAGTACTTCGCCAGCACCAACCCCGCCACCCTCGACGTGCTCTACGAGGCCGCGCGCGGCACCGACGAGGACGTCCGCCGCGCGGTGGCCGCGGCCCGCAGCGCGTTCGAGTCGCGCCAGTGGCGCGACCTCACGGCGACCAAGCGCGGGCACCTGCTCCGGCGTCTCGGAGATCTGGTTGTCGAACACGCGGAGGAACTCGCGGAGTTCGAGACCCTGGACAACGGCAAGCTCCTGCGCGAGATGCGCGGCCAGCTCGCCACGCTGCCCGAGTACCTCTACTACTACGCAGGCCTGGCCGACAAGGTCCAAGGCAGCCAGATCCCTACGAGCTCGATCACCATGCTGAACTACACGCAGCGCGAGCCGCTCGGCGTCGTCGGCGCCATCACGCCGTGGAACTCACCGCTCACGCTGACCACGTCGAAACTCGCCCCCGCGCTCGCCGCGGGCAACACGATCGTCATCAAGCCAAGCGAGTACACGTCGCGGACCATCCTCCGGTTCGCCGAGCTCGCCTCCCAGGCCGGGTTCCCCGACGGCGTGGTGAACGTGGTCACGGGCTTCGGCAACGAGGCGGGTGCGGCGCTCGTGAGCCACCGGGACATCGCCAAGATCTCGTTCACCGGATCCACCCTGACGGGTGCCCGTATCGCCGCCGAGACGGCGTCGCGGTTCATCGGCTCCACCCTCGAGCTCGGTGGCAAGAGCCCCAACATCGTCTTCGGCGACGCCGACGTCGCCAACGCCGCGATGGGCGTGGTCGCCGGGATCTTCGCGGCAGCGGGGCAGACCTGCATCGCCGGGAGCCGGGTCTTCGCGCACCGCAGCGTGTACGACGAGCTCGTCGAGCGGGTCTCCGAGCGGGCCGCCTCCATCATCGTCGGGGACCCGCTCGTCGATGCCACCGAGCTCGGCCCGCTCGCCTTCGGCGCCCAGCTCGAGAAGGTGAGCTCGTATGTGGACCTCGGGGTCAGCGAGGGCGCGACCGTCCGCACGGGCGGCGGGCGGCCCGACGTCGATCTCGCCGGCTACTTCTACTCGCCCACCGTCCTGACCGACGTCGACAACTCGATGCGAGTAGTGCGCGAGGAGATCTTCGGTCCCGTCGCGGCGATCATGCCGTTCGACACCGAGGACGATGTAGTCGGAATGGCGAACGACACCGACTACGGGCTCGCCGCCGGCGTCTGGACCCAGAACCTCGCGCGCGCCCACCGCATGGCCCGCAGGCTCGACGCCGGCACCGTGTGGGTCAACACCTACCGTGCCATGTCGCCCATGTCGCCCCGCCAGGGTTTCAAGAGCTCCGGGGTCGGCATCGAGCACGGCCTCGAGTCGATGCACGAATACACGCGGCTCAAGAGCATCTGGATCAACACCGACGAGGGCCCGGTCTCCGACCCGTTCGTCATGCGCGGCTGAAAGGTCACACCCATGCCACTCATCGACGTATCCATCGCCCGCGGGCGCACCCCAGAGGAACTGCGCGCGTTCATCGACGCGCTCCACCAGGCGGCAGAGAGCACCGTGGGTGCACTCCCCGAGAACACCACTGTCATCGTCCGCGAGATCGAGCATGAGCACTGGTCCCGCGGCAACCAGACCATCGCCGAACGCGCCACCGCTGCTGGGCAGCTCTAGAAAAAGGAGTCACTGATGCGCTTCTCCCTCTTCGTCCACATGGAACGCTGGGACGAGTCCGTCTCGCACCGCGAGTGCTTCGAGAATCTCACGGAACTCGCGCTCATCGCCGAGGCGGGCGGCTTCAGCACCGTCTGGATCGGCGAGCACCACTCCATGGAGTACACGATCTCCCCGAGCCCGCTCCCGCAGCTCGCATACCTCGCCGCGCGCACGTCCCGCATCCGCCTCGGTGCAGGCACGATCATCGCACCCTTCTGGAACCCGCTCCGCGCGGCTGGCGAGACCGCGCTGCTCGACGTCATCAGCAACGGCCGCATGGAGGTGGGCCTCGCACGCGGCGCCTACCAGTTCGAGTTCGACCGCCTCATGGGCGGCATGTCCGCCGTCGACGGCGGCAAGCACCTCCGCGAGCTTGTACCGGCCGTACGTGCGCTCTGGGAGGGCGACTACGCGCACGACGGCGAGATCTGGCAGTTCCCCACCTCGACGAGCGTGCCCAAGCCGATCCAGAAGCCCACCCCTCCGATCTGGATCGCCGCCCGCGACATCTCCTCGCATGAGTTCGCGGTCGAGAACGGCTGCAACGTCATGGTGACTCCGCTCATGAAGGGCGACGAGGAGGTCGAGGACCTCGCGCGGAAGTTCGACTCTGCCATCGAGAAGAACCGCTCAGCGAACCCCGACGCCGAGCGCCCGGATCTCATGGTGCTACGCCACACCCATGTCCACTCGGCCGACGATCCCGAGGGCTGGCGGCGCCCCGCCGAGGGCATCCAGAAGTACTACAGGACGTTCGATGCCTGGTTCGGGAACAAGACCGCGCCCGTGAACGGCTTCCTCAAGCCCAGCCCCGTTGAGAAGTTCGCCGATCGCCCGGAGTTCCAGCCCGAATCGCTCCATAAGACGGCCATGATCGGAACGCCTGCGGAGATCATCGAACGGCTGCGCCACTACGAGGCCCTCGGCGTCACCGAATTCAGCATCTGGTCGGACAACAGCCTCACCCACGAGGAGAAAAAGCGCTCGCTCGAGCTCTTCATCGAGCAGGTGGCACCGGCGTTCCAGGAGCAGCCTGCGGCCGCGGCACGCTGACACCCCGCGGCTCCCGAGTACGACGGCGCGTGCCCACCTGAGGCGACCACGCGCCGTCGTCCGGGCCATCCCTGCCGGGTGGCAGACTGGACGGGTGCCAGATTCCGCGTCCGCCTCCCCCGCTGCCCCTCCGCTGACCGAGGCCCACCCGCGTCAGAGCGAATTCTCCTTCGAGGTCGGGACGCGCCTGACCGGACCGGACGGGGAGCCCACCCTCGGCCGTACCGGAACGATCACCACTCCGCACGGGACGATCCAGACGCCGGCGTTCATCGCCGTGGGCACCAAGGCGACGGTCAAGGCGGTGCTGCCCGAGTCCATCCGCGACCTCGGCGCGCAGGCAGTCCTCGCGAACGCGTACCACCTGTACCTCCAGCCCGGCCCGGACATCCTCGACGAGGCCGGCGGACTCGGGAAGTTCATGAACTGGGCAGGCCCCACGTTCACGGACTCCGGCGGCTTCCAGGTCATGAGCCTCGGTTCGGGGTTCAAGAAGGTCATCGACATGACCGGCCCGGGCGCCCCCGAGCAGGCGGGCGCTGACGACGCCGTTGCCCCCGGCAAGGAGCGCCTCGCCCACATTGACGACGACGGCGTGTGGTTCAAGAGCTACCTCAACGGGGACAAGCACCGGTTCACCCCCGAGATCTCGATGCAGGTCCAGCACCAGATCGGCGCGGACATCATGTTCGCTTTCGACGAGCTCACCACGCTGCACAACTCCCGCCGCTACCAGGAGGAGGCACTCGAACGGACGCGCCTGTGGGCCCAGCGCTGCGTGGCGGAGCACTTCCGCCTCACCGACGAGCGCGAGGGCAAGCCATACCAGGCCCTGTTCGGGGTCATCCAGGGCGCGCAGTATGAGGACCTGCGCCGCAAGGCCTGCCGCGACCTCGGCGAGATGCCGTTCGACGGGTTCGGGATCGGCGGGGCGCTCGAGAAGGAGAACCTCGGCACGATCGTCGGCTGGTGCTCCGAAATGCTCCCCGAGGACAAGCCCCGGCACCTGCTCGGGATTTCCGAGCCGGACGACATCTTCGTGGCCATCGAGGCCGGTGCCGACACGTTCGACTGCGTCTCGCCCACGCGCGTGGCCCGCAACTCCGCGTTCTACACGGCCGAGGGCCGCCTCAACCTCTCCGGCGCCAAGTACAGGCGCGACTGGGGGCCGCTCCAGGAGGGCTGCGACTGCTACACGTGCGCCAACTACTCCCGCGCGTACATCCGGCACCTCTACAAGGCGTCCGAGATGCTCTCGCACACGCTGATCTCGATCCACAACGAGCGCTTCGTGGTCCGGATGGTCGACGACGCCCGCCGCGCCATCGAGGACGGCACCTTCCACGAGTTCAAGGCCGAGACCCTCGGCCGCTACTACAGCGCCGCCAACGTCTAAGGCCCACGACGGCGCGTGGGCGCGTCACGCGCGGTGGTGCGCCGCCGTCCGCAGGCCGACGAGCGTCCCGACGATGAAGCACAGGACCGAGCCAACCACCACGAGCAGCGGCACCGTCCACGACCCGACGGCTGCGCGCACCGACCCCACGAGCGTCGGCGCAATCGCCCCAAAGGCGTAGCCGACGCCCTGCACGATCGCGGACATCCGCCCGGCAGCGGCCTGATCGCGGGCGATCGCGAGGATTGCGGTGAAGATGAGTGTGAT
Source organism: Sinomonas sp. ASV486 (assembly GCF_030908215.1). Classification (GTDB taxonomy): domain Bacteria; phylum Actinomycetota; class Actinomycetes; order Actinomycetales; family Micrococcaceae; genus Sinomonas; species Sinomonas puerhi. Next base: position 108,345 of record NZ_JAVFJK010000004.1, read on the forward strand.
CCCGCCGCCCTGCGCGGCCCCGCCGAAAGACGACCACAGAGGCCACAGGCCCGGAGCGGCCAGGAGCCCGAGCGGCACGGCCAGCCACAGCACGCCGAGCGTCACGACGGCCGTGGTCGTCCCGTACCGGCGGGACAGGAGCGGCGTTCCGAGCGCGCCGATGATCGCGAGGATCTGGAACAACGACGCCCCGGCTCCGGCGGCAGTCGAGGAAAGCCCAAGCTCATCGGTCAGGAGGCTCGGCAGCCAGGCGGTCACGCCGTAGTACGAGAACGCCTGGCCGCCGAACCCGACCACAAGCGCGACGATGACCGTCACGCCGCGGCGCCGACCGCCGTCGTGCACGGTGCTTTGCTCGGGGGCTACCGGTTCGGGCACGACGGCGCGCCGCACCCCGACCGCGGCGGCCCAGAACGCGAGGGCCACCACTGCGAAGAGCGAACTCGAGGCGAGCGCGAAGCGCCAGCCCAGAGCGTCGGCCAGGGGCGCGGACGCCACGGAGGTGATGAAGGAACCGACGTTGAGCGAGGCCGTGTACACGCCCATCGCCATACCCTGCCGCGCCGGCGTGAAGTCACGGCGGATGAGCAGGGGGACGGCAATGTTGCCGATCGTGATCGCGACGCCGATCAGCACCGTGCCGATCATGACGACGGCGGTCCCGTCGAGCGAACGGACCACCACGCCGGCAAGGACGCCGGCGAGTGTCAGGGTCGCGGCCACCTCGGCCCCGAACCGCCGCGCAGATAGGGACGCGAGCGGCGAGGCGAGGGCGAAGCATAGTACGGGAATGCCCGTGAGCAGCCCGAGCGCGCCGGGCGAGAGGTCGAGGTCGGCCGAGAGCGGTCTGGCGAGGGGCGCAACTGCCACGAAGGGCCCCCGCATGGTCAGGGCGATGAGGCCGATCGAAACGAGAAGCAGCCACGCGGCGGCCTTGGGGCGGTGGGTGTTCGTGGCGCTCATGTCCTCGTTCGTATCACGCCTGCGGCGCCGGAGCCGCCTCGGCCGCCGCGGGATCGACGCAGTGCGGTCCCTTCCGCTGTGGTGTGGGCCCCGAGCCGGTTGCCGCGCAGGCCGCTGCGGGGGTCACCCTGTGGCGCCGTACGGGCGTGGACGTGGCAGGCCGGGGGCGGCATGGCAGGCCGTGGCGCGGGCCTGTTATGCCCGCGAGGGCCTGTCATCGGGCGCGCTGCTCCGGGGCGTGCGGCGCGAACCCTGCGGAGCCCGGATGCGCCTGTGCCTGCGACCCCCAGCGGCCGCAGGCACAGGACAGTCGGCGCGGTCGGAACGAGCCGGGGCCTCAGCCCACCCGCGACGGCTCGCGGCCGTCGTCGTCCGCGGCCGTCGACGACGGCGCGGAGCCGGCCGCCACGGGGAGCTCACCGTAGGCGGCGCCGAACTCGTGGTCGAGCGGGGTGTGCGTCTTGTTCGGCAGGAAGAAGATGTACACGACTAGGGAGATAACGATCGTGATCGTCACGTACGTGAACAGCCACTCCTTGTGCCCGGCGCTCGTGAGCCATTCGCCGATGAACGGCACGGTGCCACCGAAGAGCGAGTTGGCCACGGCGTAGCCGAGGCCGACGCCGAGCGCGCGCACCGAGGAGGGGAACAGCTCCGCCTTCACCAGGGCGCTGATGGACGTGTAGTTCACGACGATCACGAGCCCCGCGAGCATGAGCCAGAACGCGATGGCCGGATCCTTGACGCCGGCGAGCGTGGACATGATGGGCCATGTGAAGACCGCCCCGAGCACGCCGAAGAGGATGAGCTGGGGCCGGCGGCCGAGCTTGTCGGAGATCAGGCCGAACACGGGCTGCAGGAGCATGAACACGAACAGGGCCCAGAAGTTGATGACCGAGGTCTGGGTCTTCGGGATGTGGGAGACGTTGTTCATGAAGCTCAGGATGTAGGTCGTGTAGAGGTAGAACGCGACCGTTCCGCCCATGGTGAGGAACACGACGACGAGGAACGGCTTCCAGTGCTTCGTGAACAGGAGCTTGAGCGTCCCGGGCTGGATGGCCTCGAACTCGCCACCCTCTCCGGACGCTGCGCGGGCGGCGGCTTTGAGCTGTTCCGGGGGGATGCTCTCGTCCATGGTGCGGCGCAGCCACAGGACGAGGAGCGCGGCGACGGCGCCTACCGCGAACGGGATGCGCCAGCCCCACGCCTTGAGGTCGGCCTCGCCGAGCGTCGTCTGGAGGATGATGAGCGAGAGCAGCGCGAGCACCTGGCCACCCACGAGCGTGACGTACTGGAAGCTCGAGAAGAAGCCGCGCCGCTTGGCGGTCGCGACCTCGGACATGTACGTGGCCGAGGTGCCGTACTCGCCGCCCACCGAGAATCCCTGGAGGAGCCGGGAGGCGTACATGAGGACGGTGGACCACACGCCGATCTGCGCGACGCCGGGCAGCACCGCGACGAGCAGCGAGCCGACGCCCATGAGGCTCACGCTGAGCGTGAGGGCGGCGCGGCGGCCGTGGCGGTCCGCGTAGCGGCCGAAGAACCATGAGCCCACGGGGCGCATGAGGAACGTCAGGGCGAAGGTCAGGTAGGCGTCGATCTGCGCCTGGACGGGGTCCTTGGTGCTGAAGAAGTACGTCGCGAAGTACGCCGAGAACGCCGCGTAGACGTAGAGGTCGTACCACTCGATGAGGTTTCCGGCGGATCCCTTGAGGGTGTTGGCGATGGCGCGCCGCGTCGCTGCGGCGCTGCCACCCTGGGCTTGGGTGAGGGTCATGCCCTCGACGTTAGGGGTGACGCCGGACACAGCCCAAGCCGGGGACGTGAGTCCTAACACTTCCTTAGGTCTTCGGAGTCACGCGGTACTCTCGGCGGTGGAGAGCGGGAGGAGAAGGCTATGCGGGTGCTGATCGTCGAGGACGACGACGCGATGGCCTCCGCGCTCGTCGCCGCCGTCGGCTCGGCAGGGCTGGACGCGACCCGCGTCAGCCGGGGCGCCGACGCGCTCCTGAAGCACCGCGAGCACGATGCGATCCTCCTCGACCTCGGCTTGCCGGACATGGACGGCCTCGAGGTGCTCCGCAAGCTCCGTCAGGTCACGCTCGCCCCGATCCTCATCCTCACCGCGCGCGACGACGAGCGCAGCGTGGTCCTCGGCCTGCGCTCCGGCGCGGACGACTACCTCGTCAAGCCCGTCAAACTCGTCGAGCTCCTGGCCCGCATCGAGGCTGTGGCACGCCGAACCATCCGCGCAGGCGGCGCGGAGCCGCACCGGTTCCGCGTCGGGCAGGTGAGCATAGACCTCGACAGGCGCGTTGCCGCCGTCGGCGATCGCGAGCTGAACCTCACGGCGACCGAGTACGAGTTGCTCGCGCTCCTCGCGCGCCACGCCGGCTCGGTCGTGACGCGGGAGCAGATCCTCGACGCCCTCTGGGGCGACGCGTTCGTGGCGAGCTCGCGGTCCCTCGACGTGCACCTCACGGGCCTGCGCTCCAAGCTCAAGCTGCCGGGGTTCATCATCAACGTCCGCGGCGTCGGGTACCGCCTCGAGGGGCCTGCGCAGGGCGGACAGCGTCCGTGAGGCTGCGGGTCCTGGGCGTCCTAAGCCTGTTCGCGCTGTTCATCGTCGTGGCGGTGTCCGCCTCGATCCTCGCCTCGGTGAGCCGTGAGCTCACCCAGGAGCTGCAGATCAACCGCGTCGCCGCGCTCAACCGGTTCGCGCAGGTGGCTGACGACGCGACGTCAAGCGGCGACACGGTCCCGCTCCAGCGCGACATGGACCGATACTCAGCCCTCTACGGCGAGGGCATCGTGGTGCGGACCCCGCAGGCCACGCTGACCTCCGGCGGCCTCAGCGCCAGCCGGACGGACGTGGGCGACGCCCTCGCCCAGGCCCGCCTCGGCCTCAGCAACACCTCGCTCGACGCCGTGCAGCCGTTCGGGCGGTCATCCCAGGTGATCGCGCGCTCGTTCGGAACGGCGAACCAGGTCCTCGGAGAGACGGCGCTCGAGGTCGATCTGGGCGCCGCGCAGCAGAAGCTGCGGGAGCGTTGGCTGCTCGTCGTCCTCGGGGCGGCGGCCGGGGCCGGCCTGCTCGTAGCCGGCGCGGAGCGGCTCACCGCGTGGGTGCTGCGGCCGGTGCACCGGCTCACGGACGCCGTGGCGGCGTTCGAGGAGTCGGGGCGTGCCACCCCCCTGCGCGAGGAGGGGCCACCGGAGCTGCAGCGGCTCTCGCGGGCCTTCTCGACCATGGCCGAGCACGTGAGCGAGAGCATGGAGGCCCAGCGACAGCTCATCGCGGACGCCTCGCACCAGCTCCGCAACCCCATCGGCGCGCTGCGCCTGCGCACGGACCTCCTTGCCCTCGCCCTCGAGACACCCGCCCAGAAGGATGCCGCCGCAGGCATGACCCGAGAGCTCGAGCACGTCGAGGAGATCCTCGACGGTCTCCTGCGCCTCGCCTCCGCCGAGCACCGCGTCCAGGAGGGCCTCGCCCCCGGCGGCGCGGGGTCGTCCCTCGGCGAGCGCGCCGGGGTCCTCGACGCCTGGACGGTCCTCGCGGACGCCGCAGGCCGCGTCGCACCCCTCGCTGAGGGCGCCAGCGCCCGCATCGAGATCGCGGATCCGCCGGCCCAGCCACTCCGGTTCAGGGGAAACCGCTCGGACCTCACGGACATCGTCGGGGAGCTGCTCGAGAATGCGATCAAGCACGGCGCGCCGGAGGGCGCCGCACGCAGCACGGGCGCGAACGTGCGGGCGGGCGTCTCGCTGCGCGGCGGGACCGTGGTCATCGAGATCGCCGACGACGGCCCCGGCCTCACGCCCGAAGAGCGTGCCTCCTCGACCACCCGGTTCTGGCGCTCCCCGCGGACCGCGGGCACACGCGGCACGGGCCTGGGCCTGTCCATCGTCGAGCAGCTCGCCGGTGCCAACGGAGGCCGCCTCGTCCTCGCCGCCGCGGAGCCGCATGGCCTGGTCGCGCGGGTCGAGTTCCCCGAGTTCCCCGGGGTGCGCGAGGGCGCGCCTGAGGAAGGCACGCCGGACCCTGTGCACGAGGAGGCCGCGCCGGACACAGCCCATGGCTCGGTGCAGGGCTCGGCGCACGGCACTGCGCACGACGCCGGCCTCCCGCACGACGGCGCGGACGGCACCCGCGGCGGGGAGGGACACCATGCCTGAACGGCCCGGGGCGCCTGGGCCGACGGAGTTCCGTGTCACCCGCGCCCGGATCGCCCATGCCCCGCTCACCCGCCGCAGGTTCCTCCGCGCCGGGCTCGCGGCCGCCGCTTCGGGGCTCGTCCTCCCGGCGGCCGCCTGCGCCCCGGTCCCCCCGGCCGACTCGATCATGGTGGCCGGGGGCGAGCAGGGCGGCTTCTACCTCGAGTTCGCGACGCTCCTCGCGCAGTCGCTCGAACGGCACGGAGTGGCACGGCACGCGTCCACCCTCGAGACGGGCGGCAGCGTAGCCAACATGGACAGGATCGCCACCGGCGGCGCCGCTCTCGGGATCTCGCTCGCAGATGCCGCTGCCAACGGCATCAACAGCATCGCCGGCCCGGCGCCCTCGTCCGCCCCGGCATCCCCCAGACTCATGGCGCTCGCGAGGGTGTACGAGAACTATGTGCACTTGCTCGTGCGGAAGGACAGCGGCATCGCCGCGGTCGCCGACCTTGCGGGCCGCGCGGTGGGAGTCGGGGCGCCCGGGGCCGGGACGAGCTTCACGGCCCATCGCCTGCTGGAGGCGGCCGGCGTCACGGTCCGCGAGGAGTCCCTCGGCCTCAACCAGGGTCTCGCCGCTCTGCGCACCGGAGACATCGAGGCGCTGTTCTGGTCCGGCGGCGTCCCGACCGCCGCGGTTGCCACCGCGACGAAGGACGTCGGCCTGCGCCTGATCGACCTCTCGCCGCTCATCGCCCCGACCCGGGCCCGTTTCGGCGAGTACTACGAGCGGGTCCTCGTCCCCGCCGGCGCGTACGAGGGGATCCCATCGACGTGGACCGTGGGCGCCGCGAACCTGCTGCTGTGCCGCGAAGACCTCCACGCGGACACAGTCCGGGCCACCGTGAACCTGCTGCTCACGCACGCGAGCGAGCTCGTGCCGAGCACGAGCCTCGGGGTGCAGTTCCTGAGCCCCGAGACACTCATCAACACCGCGGGCATCCCGCTGCACCCCGCAGCCGAGGCGGCCTACCGTGAGTTCCACGGTTGACCGCCCCGCCCGTCTGGAAGTCACTCCTGGAAGTCACCTCCCAAAGGTCATCCCCCGCCGTTAGCCGGCCAGCCGCCGCAGCCTGATCGGCCACCAGATGCGGTCGCCGAGGTCGTAGCACAGGGCCGGGACCAGGAGCGAGCGCACGAGGATGGTGTCCAGCAGCACGCCGAACGCAACGATGAAGCTGATCTGCGCGAGGAACAGGACCGGCAGGACGCCCAGCGCCGCGAACGTCGCCGCGAGCACCACGCCCGCGGAGGTGATGACGCCGCCCGTTGACCGCAGGCCCCGGAGGATGCCCTCGCGGGTGCCGTGCTTGCGCGACTCCTCCCGGACCCGGCTCATGAGGAAGATGTTGTAGTCGATCCCCAGGGCCACGAGGAACACGAACCCGAACAGCGGCACGGACGCATCCGCACCCGGGAACTGGAACACGTTGTTGAACGCGAGGGCTGAGACTCCCAGCGAGGCGGCGAACGAGACCACCACGGTCCCCACGAGCAGCAGCGGCGCCACGATCGAGCGCAGCAGCAGCATGAGAATCACGAAAATCACGCCGAGGACCACGGGGATGATGAGGTTGCGGTCGTGGATCGTGGTCTCGTTGGTGTCGAGCTCGACGGCGGTCGGGCCGCCCACGAGGACTGCGCTTTGCCTATCGGCGCCTTGCCCACCGGCGCTTTGCCCGTCCGGCCCATGCCACCCCTTGGCGGCGATGTCGGATCGCATCGTTGTGATGGTCTGCTCGGCCTCGCTCGACTCGGGCGCGTTGGCCAGCGTGACCTCGAGCATGACCTTGCCGTCGACGGTGGTGCCGGACTGCCGCACGGAGCTGACTCCGGATTCGCCCTTGAGCAGGCTCGTGACATCGGCAGCCTTGGTCTCCGGCGCAATCACGACGGCGGGCTGGCCGGCCCCCGCGGGGAAGTGCGCCGCGAGCGCGGCCTGGCCGTCGCGGGCGTCGGAGTGGCCCACCACGAAGTCGCTGGTCGGGACGCCGTCCGCCTTGAAGCCGGTCATGCCTACGCCCATGCCGATGAGGATCACGAGCGAGGCAGCCCAGACCGTGCGCGGACGCGTGGCGATGAGTCGGGACACCCAGCCCCAGATGCCGCCGCGCCGGTCGGGCGACGCCGGAACCGCTTCGTTCCGCCCAGTCGCCGCCATCTTGCGCGGCCAGTAGGCGACCTTGCCGGCCCAGTACATGAGGGCGGGCAGGAGCGTGAGCGAGACGAGATAGGCGAACGCAATCCCGATCGCCGCGACGGGGCCGAGCGCCTTGTTCGAGTTCAGGTCGGAGAGCAGGAGGCACAGGAGCGCGGCAACTACGGTTCCGGCAGACGCGCTGATCGGCTCGAACGCCCCACGCAGCGCGGACCAGGTTGCTGCCGCCTTGGACTCGCGGACGGCGAGCTCCTCGCGATAGCGGGAGACGTACAGGAGCGAATAGTCCGTCGCGGCGCCGATCACGAGGATCATGAGGATGCCCTGCGTCTGCCCGGACAGGAGCAGCACCCCGGCCTTCGCGAGCGCGACGACGACCGCCATCGCTCCCGTCAGCGCGACGAGCGAGGATCCAAGCACGATGAGCGGTAGTAGCGGCGAGCGGTACACGATCACGAGGATCAGGAGCACGACGGCAAGCGCGACTACGAGCAGGAGCCCGTCAAGTCCGCTGAATGCGCCGGCGATGTCCGCCGAGAGGCCGGCGGGGCCGGTCACGTTGGCCTGAACACCGTCGATCCTGTGGTCCGCAAGGTCGGTGCGGATGTTCTTGACCGTGTCGGAGAGCTTGATGCCGACAGCCGGGTTGTTCTTCTCAAGCGGGAGGAACACGGTGGCGGCCTTGCCGTCCTCGGAGGGGACGAGGCGCGGCGCGTCGCCCGGGATCTGGTTGACGGCCACACCGTGCTCGCGGGCAAGGTCCTTCGCGAGCGCGGTGAGGTCCTGGGTTTCGACGGGCGTGAAGGCCGTGTCCTTGGAGAACACGATCGTCGCCGGGACGAGGGTGCCGTCGCGGAACAGGTCCGTCAGGTGCTGGACCTGGGTGGCCTCCGCGCTCGCAGGCAGGTGCTCGGACGCGTCGTTGACGGCGACCTTGTTCACCTCCCCGAACGCGCGCCCGCCCATGCCGAACACAGCGAGCCAGACGAGGATGAGGACTGCGGGCAGGAGGATGCGGAGCCAGCGGGGCGTGCGGGTGGGTGCCTTGGCCGAGCTCTTGCTAGGACTAGGAGTTGTTCGAGGTGCTGTTGTGGTCACACTCCAACGTTAGGAATCCGTGCGCGTCCATCCATCAACCGATAGGTTGACCCTCTTCGAACTGCCGATTCCGCCGCCTCCGCGCCCGCACTCTGCTGGCGCAGGTAGGCGTGCAGCACAGCCCGTGCCCTGAGGCGCTCCGGTCGACGAACGGGCTCATGCACTCGTAGTCCCCGCAGCGTCGAAGCCGACCCCGCAGCCCAGCTGCCACGAGCTGGAGCGACGCCCCCACGAGTTTGGCGGCCAGCAGCGACGCGAAGTCCCCTGAGGCCGAACGAACGGCGAGCATGTCCTGATCGGTGAGCCCCGGGACGAGGCGGAAGTCGATCGCGATGGCCGCCAGCTCGTCCCGGCACTCAGCCGCCTCCGGCGCCCACAGCGCGCGGGCCAGTCGATCACGCAGCCGGGTGACAGCCGCGACATCCTCGAAATCAGGCTCCGGACACGGCTCCGCGAAGGGCTGGGCGGCGGCTTCGTGCAGATCCTCTTCCTGCTCCTCTTCCTCGGGCGGCTCCCCATACCGTTCCCTGACCCTGATCCGTGCAGCCCGCACCAGTTCCTCGATGGTGGGAACACTGGAGTCGGACTCCACCGCGAGCCCGGCAGCCGTCGCGAACGTCACCAGCTGTCCCAAATAGTGGAGGCCCTCGGGAAGCCCTGGCGACGGCGCCGTCCCCAGGAGCGCCGTGAGCGCGGTCAATGCCCCTGCGTGCGTGACACTCGTGTCCCCCATGGCTCAAACCCTAGACGGCTGGGCCAGACACATCCCCCCGCGAAGTAACGCCATGAATGACGGCATGGCGTTACTCCGCGGGAGCAACACCGGTCTCCATGCCTTCGCGGACCTGGAGGCCTCGGCGCGCCTGTGGGGCCTCCGGACCTCTGAATTTCCCCGGGGTTTCGGCGTATCGTGAAGGAGCGAGTTGAATCGCACCGAGCTGAAGTGCACACCGTCTGGGGAGGACACCATGGGCCTTTTCAAGAAGCATGAGGAACCCGCCGAGACGGCCGGGGAGTCCGCGGCCGAGCGGGCCGAATCAGGGCCGGCCAAGACGGCACCGGAGGCGCGCAAGCCCAAGCGGGAGGCGCACGCCTTCAGGCAGGTCCCGCCGTATCCGATCAACGAAGAACTCGCAGACCGGATCGCCATGCGCGCGTACGGCGACGAGGACCACGATGGCCAGCCGGACATCCCGGCCCGGCCGTTCCCGGGGTGACCGGAGCAGGCGTCATCGACCTGACGTCATCGACCTGACGCGCCCAACCTCGCGCTCAGGCCCCCGAATGGGCCTCGAGGAACGAGTACACCTCGGTCTCGTCGACCCCGGGGAAGGCGCCTGGCGGCATGGCCGCGAGCAGGTGCGAGTGCGCCCGTGCGGACGGCCAGGCGTTGCCGGACCAATGCTCGCTGAGCTCTGCGGGCGGGCGGCGGCAGCAGTCCGGATCGGGACAGCGTGAGACCGCGCGCGCCGTCGTCTCCCTCCCGCGGAACCACTTCACCTGGTGGTACGGGACGCCGATGCTGAGCGAGAATTCGCCCGTCGCGCTCCGCTCGGTGCGTGCCGTGCACCAGAACGTGCCGGTGACCGTGTCGGTGTACTGGCTGTAGGAGCTGAACTTGTCCGGCACGTCGAACACGGCGCGGCTCGTCCACGCCTTGCAGGACGGCTGGCCCTCGATCGCGCCCGTGTGGTCCATCGGGAAGTTGACGCCGTCATTCTCGTAGGCCTTGTAGATGATGCCCGACTGGTGCGTCTTCTGGAAATGCGTCGTGAGCCCGAGGTGCTTGGTCGCGAGGTTCGTGAATCGGTGGGCTGCCGTCTCGTAGCTGACGGAGAATGCGTCACGGAGATCGTCCACTGAGATCTCCTTGGCAGCCTTGGCCCGCTGAAGGAACTCGACCGTGGTCTGCTCCGGCAGCAGGAGCGCGGCCGCGAAGTAGTTGGTCGCGACCCGCTGCGCGAGGAAATCGCCATAGGACTTCGGCGTCTCGTGTCCGAGGACGTAGTGCCCGAGCGCCTGGAGCAACACCGAGCGCGGGTCATGGTCGGACCGCTGGCTGTGGGTGAGATAAATCCTGCGGTTCTTCAGGTCGGTCACACTCCGCGTGGAGTGGGGCAGATCGCCGACGTGATGGAGGGTGAACCCCAAGTGCGTCGCGATGTCCGAGATGGTGTGCTGGCTCAGCGGGCCCGAGGTGTAGCCGACCTGCGCGAGGACCCTCTGAGCCTCGGCCTCGTACTCGGGGAAGTAGTTACCCCGCTCGCGCATCATGCGGCGTAGCTCGCCGTTGGCTCGGCGGGCCTCCTCGGGGGTGGCAACCTGTTCGTTCATCTTGCGCTCGAGCTCGTGCAGGAGCCCGAGCTGGGCCTCGATCACGTCGAGCGGCAGCCGCGAGGAGACGCGGATCTTGGGGAGATTCAGGTTCTCGTAGAGCGGGCTGCGCTGATAGCGCTCGAGCTCGATCTCGAGCGCCGCGCGACGGCTCGGGGGCTCCGCGCCGAGCAGCGCATCGATGCCGACGCCGAGCGCCCCGGCGAGCTGCTGCAGGAGTCCCAGCTTCGGCTCGCGCTTGCCGTTCTCGATGAGGCTCAGCTGGCTCGCCGCCGCCCCGACTGCGGTGCCCAGCTCGTCGAGCGTGAGGCCGGCGGCCTTCCTCAGATGCCGCACGCGGCGGCCCAAGCTGATGACGTCGACACCGCCTCCCCCGGCAGAGGTCGGCGCGGCGGCGGGGGCGGCGGGGCGAACCCAAGAGGCTTGACGCGGCATTTCTTGAGGATACGTGAAGATCTACATTTCTTTCCAGCTCTTTTGTCTGTTGCAGGGGTTGCAGACACGGAAAAGTTGTTCTCACGAAGAACAAATCGCCCGGTGGCTGAGCGAAGCCGAAGTCATCGGAGGCCCGCAGGGGCCGAAGCACCCGAGTCGAAGGAGACCCGCCATGACCGCACAGCCCGAGCCCCAGAACCAGTCCCTCGAGCAGCAGGCCGAGGCCCTCAAGCTCGAGTGGTCCGCCGACCCGCGCTGGGACGGCTTGACCCGCGACTACAGCGCCGAGGACGTCATCCGCCTCCGCGGCCGAGTTCCGGAGGAGAACACGCTGGCCCGCCGCGGTGCGGAGAAGCTCTGGAAGTCCGTGACCGAGGGCCGCGCAGACGGCGAAGGCTACATCAACGCCCTCGGCGCCCTCACCGGCAACCAGGCCGTGCAGCAGGTCAAGGCGGGCCTCAAGGCCATCTACCTCTCCGGCTGGCAGGTCGCCGCCGACGCCAACCTGTCCGGCAACACGTACCCGGACCAGTCGCTCTACCCCGCGAACTCCGTGCCCGCCGTCGTCCGCCGCATCAACAACGCGCTGCAGCGCGCTGACCAGATCGAGTTCTCCGAGGGCAAGCAGACGGTCGAGGACTGGCTGGTCCCGATCGTGGCGGACGCCGAGGCTGGCTTCGGCGGCCCGCTCAACGCCTACGAGCTCATGAAGTCCATGATCCAGGCCGGTGCCGCCGGCGTTCACTGGGAGGACCAGCTCGCATCCGAGAAGAAGTGCGGCCATCTGGGCGGCAAGGTCCTCATCCCGACCCAGCAGCACATCCGCACCCTCAATGCTGCTCGGCTCGCCGCCGACGTCGCCGGCGTGCCGAGCGTCATCATCGCCCGTACCGACGCCGAGGCCGCGACCCTCATCACGACCGACGTCGACGAGCGGGACCAGGAGTTCATCCTCCGCGAAGGGGGACAGCCGGTGCGCACGGCCGAGGGCTTCTACCGGGTCAAGAACGGCATCGAGCCCTGCATCGCCCGTGCCAAGGCCTATGCCCCGTACTCCGACCTCATCTGGATGGAGACGGGCACCCCGGACCTCGAGCTCGCCCGGAAGTTCGCCGAGGCCGTCAAGGCCGAGTTCCCGGACCAGATGCTCGCGTACAACTGCTCGCCGTCGTTCAACTGGAAGAAGCACCTCGACGACACGACGATCGCCACGTTCCAGCGCGAACTCGGCGCGATGGGCTTCAAGTTCCAGTTCATCACCCTGGCTGGCTTCCACGCCCTCAACTACTCGATGTTCGATCTCGCCCACGGCTACGCCCGAAACGGCATGAGCGCGTACGTCGACCTCCAGGAGCGCGAGTTCGCCTCCGAAGACCGCGGCTACACCGCAACCAAGCACCAGCGCGAAGTGGGCACCGGCTACTTCGATCTGGTCTCCACGGCGCTGAACCCGAACGCCAGCACCCTCGCCCTCGTGGGATCCACCGAAGAGGGCCAGTTCCACTAACGCCGACTCGGCACGGACGTGCGACGGCGGTGGGCCGGGAGCCCCTCCCAGCCCACCGCCGTCGTCCAACACCACGGAGACCGCCATGAACAGCTTCAGCACCGACACCACGATCAACGGAGTGACCCTCACCGCGCAGCCCATCGCTCGCCAGCGTGAGATCCTCACCCCCGATGCCCTCGAGTTCGTCGCCCGTCTGCACCGGGCCACCGCCGACCGCCGCCAAGAGCTCCTCGAGGCCCGCCACGCCCGCCGCGCGGAGATCGCCCGCGGCACCGACCCGCGCTTCCCCCGTGAGACCGAGGAGATCCGGAACGACGCTGCCTGGCGCGTCGCACCGCCGGCTCCGGGGCTCACGGACCGCCGCGTCGAGATCACGGGACCGGTGGACCGGAAGTCGACCGTCAATGCGCTGAACTCCGGAGCCAACGTCTGGCTCGCTGACATGGAGGACTCGCTCACGCCCTCGTGGCGCAACCTCATCCAGGGCCAGATCAACCTCATGGACGCGCTGCGCGACCAGATCGACTTCAGCATCGGCGAGGGCGCAGCCCGCAGGGAATACCACCTCAAGCCCTTCTCTGAGCGTCCGACGACGGTGCTGCGCCCGCGCGGCCTGCACCTGCCGGAGAAGAACATGCTCGTGGACGGCAAGCCGATCGCCGGTGGGGTCATGGACTTCGGGCTGTACTTCTTCCACAACGCGGCCCGGCTCATCGCCCTCGGCCACGGCCCGTACTTCTACCTGCCGAAGATCGAGAACCGGTTCGAGGCACGCCTGTGGAACGATCTCTTCGTGGCGGCCCAGGACCTGCTCGGCATCCCGCATGGCACGATCCGCGCGACCGTGCTCATCGAGACCATCACGGCCGCGTTCGAGATGGAGGAGATCCTCTACGAGCTGCGCGACCACGCAGCCGGGCTCAACGCGGGGCGCTGGGACTACATCTTCTCCATCATCAAGAACTTCCGGACGCGCGGCCCCCGCTTCGTGCTCCCGGACCGCGAGCAGGTCACCATGACGCAGCCGTTCATGAAGGCGTACACCGAGCAGCTCGTGCGGGCCTGCCACCGGCGCGGCGCCATGGCGATCGCGGCCCCGGCGGCATTCGTGCCGAGCCGCAGGGATCCCGCCGCCAACGCCGAGGCGCTCCTGAAGACGCGCGCGGACAAGCTGCGCGAGGCCGAGGAGGGATTCGACGGCGCGTGGGTGGCGCACCCGGAGTTCGTCTCCGTGGTGCGGGACGCGTTCGATTCGGTCCTCGGAGACCGCCCGAACCAGCTGGACCGCCTCCGCGATGACGTGACCCCGGACGACCGCGCGCTCATCGACCTCGGCACGTGCCACGGCACGATCACGGAGGAGGGCATCCGCAACAATATCGAGGTGGGCATCCGCTACATCGAGACCTGGTTGCGGGGCAACGGCGCCGTGACGATCCACAGCCTCATGGAGGACGCCGCGACCGCGGAGATCTCCCGCTCGCAGATCTGGCAGTGGATCTATGCCCGGGCCATCACCGACCAGGGCGAGATCGTGTCCCGCGAGTGGGTCGAGGAGCTGCTCGATGAGGAGTTCCACAAGCTCGAGCGCTTCGACGGCGACCGCTTCCGCGACGCCCGCGAGCTCTTCGGCGAGGTGGCCCTCGGCACCGAGTTCCCGACCTTCCTCACCATGCCGGCCTACGCACGGTACCTGTGCGAGACCGCCGGCAAGGAGGACGAGTACGAGGCCGGCCTGCCCGAGCGCCAGTTCGCCCTCGTCGGCTGATCGGAGGCGCGGTGGCTGAGCGGAGCGGAGTCGAAACCCGCAACGCCGAGCCCGCGCTTCCGCCCATAGCTTCCCGGACCCTGCACGCTTCCATCGCAACAGGCACCCCGAAAGACGGGGGCAGGGATACCGGGGAACCCGTTGAGGGGCCGCCCAGCGTAGTGGTGCTGCGCTGGGAACGGCCCCTCAACTCACCCCCCGCCGCTGGTTGAGCACGGTCGAAACCCCGCGGGCGTCGCCGGAACCATCTGGTCGGCGCGAAACGGCATTTACCGCACGACGACGCCGCCCGCCCCATGAGGCGAGCGGCGCCGTCGTGCGTCTGCCGCTAGTGCGGGAACGCGACCTCGCCGATCAGGAAGTACAGCGCGAACAGCGCGGGCAGCCACGTCAGCAGGACGAGCACGGACCGCTCCGCCCGGCGGAACCAGGCGATCACGCCCGTCACTCCGGCCGCGATAGCAGCAGCGAAGCCCAGCACGACGACGTTCGAGAGAGCCATCATGGGCCCTTCGATGGCTGGGGCGATGGCACTGAGGATCGAGGGCACAGCAACCGCGAGCACAAGGCCCGCCGCAGCGAGCCCGACCGACCACCAGCCGAGACGGGTCTTCGGCGCGAAGCTGGGCTTCTCGTGCCTCTCGTGGAGCCTTGCCGAGGCAACCAGGATGAGCGCCGCCACCGTCACGAAGAACGCCACGGTGTAGACCCACGCCTTCGCGAACTCGGCCGTGACGAAGAAGACGGCCACAAAGAGGCCGAGTGCCACCAGCCCGACAGCCGCGGCGGCCTGACCGACTCTGGACCTCAGGAGCACTGCCATGATCCTCACCTTTTCGACTGCACAGACCTGGACGGGAACGAGCTGGACGGGAACTAGTACGGGAAGACCATCACGGCCACCGCGATGTACGGGACGAGCATCGCCGGGACAGTCATGAGAAGCACGAGCCACGAGCGTTCATGGTGCTTGAACCACGCTACGAGGGCTGCGATGCCTCCGCCGGCGAGCGCCACACCCAACACGCCCGAGAGACCCGAGGAGGCGACCGGGATGAAGACCGACAGTGCGCCGGCCGCGCCGAAGAGGACTGCGGCACCGACCACGAGGCCGACCGCCCACCATCCGAGCCGCGTCTGCGGCCTGAGCACGAGCCGGTCTCCCCGATCCTGGGCGCTGCCAGCGGCGAAGAGGACGAGGGCCGCGGTCACGGCCACAAAGGCCGCGTTGAAGAGCGGGGACTTCGCTGGTTCCCACGCGGGGACGAAGACAGCTGCAAAGAGCGCGAGGGCGGCAAGCGCCGCGACGGCCGCCGTTCTGCTGAGCCACGATGTTCGGACGAGGACTGCCATCGTTCTCACCTCCGGGAAGGAGCTGCCGGATGATCCGGCAACGACATTGTCCCACTTTTCTACAGTTTGTAGAAGAGTGGGAATAGTTCTCCGTCTGGAGAACTTGAAGCTTCTATGAACGTTGACATCTGGTCTGATATCGCCTGCCCGTGGTGCTTCATCGGCAAGCGCCGGTTCGAGAAGGCGCTCTCCGAGTTCCCGCATAGGGACCGGGTCAGCGTCACCTGGCACAGCTACCAGCTGGACCCCACCCTCCCGGACCACTACGACGGCACGGAACTCGAGTACCTCTCCCAGCGCAAGGGCATGCCGGCCGAGCGGGTCGCCCAGATGTTCGACCACGTGACGCAGGTCGCTGCGGGCGAGGGCCTCGCGTACGACTTCGGCCGGGTCGCCGTTGCCAACTCCTTCTCGGCGCACGAGCTGCTCCACCTCGCGAAGGCGAAAGACGCCGCAGGCGGAACGGACACTTCCCGCGGAACCGACGCTCGAGGCGGGACGACGGCCGACGCCGTCAAGGAAGCGCTGCTCTCGGCCCACTTCGAGCACGGCGAGGACATCGGGGCCCGCGACGTGCTGGTGCGGATCGGCACCGAGGCCGGTCTCGACGCCGACGAGATCAATGCCGCGCTCGACGCCGGCACCTACCGCGACTCCGTCCGCGCGGACATTGCCCAGGCGCAGGCCATCGGCATCCAGGGTGTGCCGTTCTTCGTGCTCGACAACAAGTACGGGGTCTCCGGCGCGCAGCCCGCGGAGCTGTTCACGCAGGCGCTCGAGACCGCCTGGCGTGAGGCCCACCCCCTCGTCATGGTCGGCCAGCCGGCGGCGGGTGCCGACGGCTCGGTCGATCCGGACGGCCTCAACGGTGAGGTGTGCGGCCCCGAGGGCTGCGTCTGAGCTGCGTTAGCCTTCGACGAGCATCCGGCCCACGATGAGCCGCATGATCTCGTTGGAGCCCTCCAGGATCTGGTGGACCCTCAGGTCCCGGGCGATCTTCTCGATGCCGTACTCGTGCAGGTAGCCGTAGCCGCCGTGGAGCTGGATGGCCTCGTTGGCAATCTCGAAGCCGGCGTCCGTGGCGACGCGTTTGGCGATCGCGCAGAGCCGGACGGCGTCCGGGTCTCCGCGGTCCAGGGCGTCGGCGGCACGGCGTAGCAGGGTCCGGGCCGCCTCGAGCTTCATCTCCATGTCCGCGAGGTCGAACATGAGGGACTGCTTGTCCGCAAGGCGGCCGCCGAACGCCGTGCGCTCCTTGAGGTAGGCGACTGTCTTGTCGAGTGCGGCCTGCCCTCCCCCCAGAGAGCACGCGCCGATGTTGAGGCGCCCGCCGTTGAGGCCCTTCATGGCGATGCCGAACCCGTCGCCCTCCTCCCCGAGCCGGTTGGCCGCCGGGACGCGGGCTCCCGCGAGGACCACCTGCCGGGTCGGCTGGGCATTCCAGCCCATCTTCTTCTCGTTGGAGCCGAAGGAAAGGCCCTCAGTGCCCGCCGGGACGAGGAACGCGGTGATGCCGCGGTGGCCCGTCGCGGCGGTCCGTGCCATCACGATGTACAGGGCCGAGGAGCCAGCACCCGAGATGAACTGCTTGACGCCCGTGAGCACGTAGTCGTCGCCGTCGCGCACCGCCTTCGTCGTGAGGGCGGCCGCGTCGGAGCCCGCGCCGGGCTCGGTGAGGCAGTAGCTGCCGAGTGACTCCATGGTCACCAGCTGGGGGACCCATTCCTTCCGCTGGAGGTCCGTGCCGAAGGCGTCGACCATCCAGACGACCATGTTGTGGATCGAGATGTAGGCCGCGATCGAGGGATCCGCCCTGGCCAGCTCCTCGAAGATCAGGGATGCGTCATAACGCGTCAGGCCGGTGCCGCCGTACTCCTCGCCTGCGTAGACGCCGCCTAGACCGATCTCGCCAGCCTCCTGCAGCACATCCACGGGGAAGTGCTTCGTCGCGTCCCATTCGAGTGCGTGCGGGGCGAGCCGCTCGGTGGCAAAGTCCCGTACGGCGCCGACAAGGTCGCGCTGATCCTCGGTGAGTTCGAACATGTCAGGTGGCTGCGGCCTTCTCGACCGAGAAGTCTCCACCCGGGAACACGACGGACTCATGCCCGTCGTCGAATCGGACGAGATAGGGCGGCTCCCCATTGGCGCCCTTCACCTCGACGATCTGCCCGTGCCGGTCCGCCGAGTCCACCGTCCGGCCCCTGATGACAATCCGGTCGCCCTGATGCAGTGCGTTCATGCGGATCACCTCCTGATGATGAGGTTACGTAACCCCTCGGCAGGCGGGAAGGGGTCGCGACGCGAGCGCCCGGCGTCGTGCGTCGGGACTTGCGCGGGTGGAGCCGGAGCGGATAGACCGGGTTCCATGAACACCGAACACAAGCCGGGGCCGAGCGAGTTCTGGGACGAGTTCTACAGTGAGCGGCAGCGGGTCTGGAGCGGCAAGCCGAACGGGGCGCTCATGCGCGAGGTCAGCATGATCTCGCCGGGGCGGGCGATCGACCTCGGGTGCGGCGAGGGCGCGGACGCGATCTGGCTGGCCGAGCGCGGGTGGACCGTCACGGGGGTGGACATCTCCGCGGTCGCGCTGGGGCGCGCCGCGGCGCACGCGGCCGAGGCCGGCGTCGCAGATCGGGTGACGTGGCTCGTGAGCGACCTTGCCGAGTGGGAGCCCGAGCAGACGTACGATCTCGTCACCGCGTCCTTCCTCCACTCCCCCATCGAGATGCCCCGCGAACGGATCCTCCTGGCCGGGACACGGGCGGTTGCGCCGGGCGGGACGCTGTTCGTGGTGGGGCACACGGCGTTCCCGCCGTGGGCTCGGCACGCGCACGACGACGCCCACATGCCTTCCGCAGACGAGCTCGCCGCATCGCTGGGGCTCCGCGCAGCCGACTGGGAGCTCGAGACGAGCACGTCCGAAGGGCGCGAGGCCACTGGCCCCGAGGGGCAGACAGCCGTCTTGACAGATGCCGTGCTCACGGCGAGGCGGCTCGCCTCCTGAGCCTCGCGTTCCGGATGGACCGCAGGACTCAGCCCGCGCTCGCCATGGTCGCAAGTGCCGCCTCGACGCCCGCAGGCGAGAGGACGTGCTGGGAGACGAGCCGGCTCGCACCCATGACGGCGGCCCGCTCGCCCGCACGGGAAAGGACGATGCGCAGGTTCGTCGTCGCGAGCGGAGGCGACCGGTGGTACACGACCTCGCGCACGCCGGCCATGACGTGCTCCCCCGCCGCAGCCATCGACCCGCCGATGACGATCACGCTCGGGTTGAGCAGGTTCACGCACGTCGCGAGCACCTCGCCGATGTCACGCCCCGCCTGCCGGAGCGAATGGATCGCGGTGATGTTGCCGTGGGCCGCGAGCTCGACGACGTCCGCGCCGGTGTTCGCATCGATGCCCTGGGCTGCGAGGGCCCGGGCGACGGCGCCGCCGGAAGCGAGCGCTTCGAGGCAGCCCACGTTTCCGCACCGGCACACGATGTCGGCGCCCCGGGCGACGCGCACGTGCCCGAGGTCGCCCGCGGTGCCGTCCGCACCGCGCTGGAGCTGGCCGCTCGAGATGATCCCCGAGCCGATGCCCGTGGCGACCTTGATGAAGAGCAGGTCGTCCACGTCCGGCCAGTATGCGGCTCGTTCACCGAGCGCCATGATGTTCACGTCGTTGTCGACGAGGACGGGAACGGGCAGCGAGCGCTGGACGAACCCGACGACGTCGAACCCGTCCCAGCCCGGCATGATCGGCGGCTTCACTGGACGTCCGGTCGCGTGCTCAACGGGTCCGGGCAGCCCGATCCCGACGCCGGCGAGTCGGCTCTCGGGGCGGCCGCTCTCGGCGAGGAGCTTCTTGCCGGACTCGACCACGTAGCCCAAGACCGCTTCAGGCCCGTCCGCCACCGGAAGCGGTGCCCGGCGCTCGGCAATCACGTCCCCGTTGAGGTCGGTGAGGGCAACGCGCACGTGACTCGCGCCGACGTCGACCGCCAGGACGGTACGGGCCTGCGGGTGGAAGGCGAAGCGCGACGGCGGCCTTCCGCCGCTCGAGAGCGCCTCGCCGACGAAGACGACGAGCCCCGAGTTGAGGAGCAGGTCGACCTTGCCGGCCACGGTCGAGCGGGCGAGGCCCGTGGTCATGGCGAGTTCCGCGCGGGTCCAGGGCCTGCCGTCGCGGAGGAGCTGGAAGAGGTCGCCGGCACGCGCAAGACTCCCCCCGGCCTCGGTGGCCGGCAGCGGGGGCGAGAGTGGCGACGTCATGCCACAGTGATAGCACGCCACGCTTCTGCATGTCACTAACCACAAAGAGTGACGGCGTTCAGCAATCTTTTGCTTGACGCTCGACATAAGTGGTTCTAGGCTCCGAGTGAAGCAGCTCACATTGAGCCGCTGACATCGACAGCTCAGGAGAAGCCACGATGCCAGACACCCCAGCGGTCCCCGACCATCCAGCGACAATCGGGGTCGGCTTCCTGGGCGCCGGACCGGTCACCCAGGCCATCCACCTCCCAAGCCTCGCGCGGCTGACGGACCTCTTCCGCGTCACGCACGTCATGGACGTCGACGCAGCCGTCGCCTCGACGGTCGCCGCACGGGTCGGCGCCCGTCACTCCGCCTCGATGGACGAACTCCTCGGCGACCCCGACGTCGACGTCGTGGCCATCTGCAGCCCGCACCAGTTCCACGCCGCGCAGGTCATCGCCGCGTGCCGGGCCGGCAAGAAGGCCGTCCTCTGCGAGAAGCCCTTCGCGGTCTCAGGCGAGGAAGCGGCCGAGATCGCGGCCGTCTCCGCGGAGACCGGCGTGCCGATCATCGTCGGCGCGATGCATACGTTTGACCCGGGCTGGCTGGCCGCCGAAGAGCTGTGGGGAGATCTCCCCGAGACGGCCCACACGCTGCGGTCATCGATCGTCCTGCCCCCCAATGCGCGCTTCGAGGACTTCGCAACCGAGGTCATCGCGCGGCCGGAGATGCCAGAACGCGACCTCAGCGACCCCGCGGTCGTCGCCGCGATGCTCGAAGGCGGCATCCTGGGCCTCGCGATCCACGATCTCCCGCTCGTGCGACGCTTCGTCCCCGACTTCACGGACCTCCAGGTGCTGCGCGCCGACATCGTGAAGCCGTTCGGGTACGTCTTCATGGTCCGGGCCGGCGGACGCACGATCGAGCTGGTCGCCGCAATGAACTCGACGTGGAAGCCGGACTGGACGTTCGAGGCGATCGGCCCGGACGCGGCGCTCAAGGTGAGGTTCACGCCGTCCTACGTCCAGGCGGGTTCAGCCGTCGCCGAGCACACCCGGGGCGGACGCACCACCATGGCCGGCCCCTTCGGGCACAACGGCTACGAAGGCGAATGGCGCCGCATCGCGGACATCGTCTCAGGCGTAGCCTCCGCGCCGGATCCGCAGGCCCTCATCGACGATCTGCGCTTCGCCCTCGCGATCGTCGAGGGATCCCACGCACGCGTGCTCGAGGCCGCAGCATGACCGCCCGGACCGCCTTCACTGTCAGCGCCTCCTCGGCCACCGGGATCCCCGGGCTCACCGAGATCGCCGCGTCGCTCCCGCTCTCCCTCGCGCCCTCGGACAGCGCACCGCAGATCGCCGCCGTGGACGGCTCGTCCGGCTGGGCGGTACGCGCCCAGAAGGCGCTCGACGCCGGGGCGCTGGCCGTCGTCGTCGGCTCGCCCGCAGCGCACGACGGCGATACCCACCTCGACGCCGTGACCGCGGGCCGCGTCGTGATCGCGTGGGAGTTCGCAGCCAACCCCGGCATCCTCGCCGCGGCCGAAGCGGCTGCGGCCTGGCGCGACCGGGCAGTCCTGGTCGACTGCACGCTGACCGTCCCGGATTCGGCGGGCCTCGAAGGGGCCCTGCTCGACTCCCTCACGGCCGCCCGCCGTATTGCCGGCGAGTTCGGGCCTCTGGCCACGGTGTTCTCGGGTCCCTCCGGCCGGCACCTCGCCGGCCGGCTGGACAACGGCGCCCCGTTGTCCCTCGGGATCGTTGTCAGCGGCGCAGTGCCCGCGTCGCTGCGCGTGCGCCTCCTGACCACCGATGGCGGAATCACCGTCGTCGTTCCGTCCGCTGCAACGGCCGCCCCGGCCGAGGCCCGCGTCGTCGGGCCGGACGGCGAACTGCTTCTGCCCACCCTCTGGGAGACCTCCCGCCGCGCCAGCTGGCGGCGGGCCATTGCGATCGCTGGCGGAGACTCCGTCTCCGCCGACACCGCCGAGCTCCACCGCACGGCCTCGCTGGCGCCGCCCCCCGCGGCCAGCGTCGCCACCGTCTGACATCAGTCACCTGCCCCACCCATCCACCGCAGCACTCCTCAACGACGAAGGACCCACCATGAGCGCATCCAAAACGACCTTCTCCCGCAGGGGCTTCCTCGGCCTTGCCGCAGCGGCGGCGGCCGTGCCGGCCCTGGCCGCGTGCGGCGGCGGCTCCGCCTCGGGCGGCAGCACCGGCGACATCAAGTTCTGGGACATGCCGTGGGCAACGACGGCCTACAACGACGCGGCGAAGGGGATCACCGAGGCGTATGCCCCGGCCTCGGGCAACGCCAAGGCGAGCTACCAGATCATCCAGTGGAACAACTTCTACCAGACCTTCTCCTCGGCGATCGCGTCCAAGACCGGACCCGCGGTGTCCACGGGTGGCGGCTTCCAGGCATTCCAGTTCGAGCAGCAGGGACAGATCGCCTACGCCGACAACGTCATCGAGGCCCTCAAGAAGAACGGCCAGTACGACGACTTCCTGCCCGGTGTGCTCGATCCCTTCAAGTCGGACAAGGGCTACGTGGCCGTCCCGTGGCAGCTCGACATGCGTGTGCTCTGGTACCGCAAGTCGCTCATGGACCAGGCCGGCGTCGCGCTCCCCACGGATTGGACCTCCCTCCTCGAGGTCGGCAAGGCCCTCAAGAAGGTCGGCGCGGTCGGCTTCGGGACCGGGTCCGGCTCGGGCAACAACTTCGGCAACCACACGATGATCATGATGATGGTCAACAACGGCGGTGGCGTCTGGACCCCGGACGGCCAGCTCGACGTCATGAACGACCGGAACGTCGAGGCCGTCGAATTCCTGCTCGAGCTGGTCTCGAACGGCATCATCGATCCGGCCGCCGTCGGATACACGACGGACAACATGTCCGCGCAGTGGAAGGACAAGAAGATCGGCTTCGGGATCTTCCAGGCCAGTGCAGACCAGCGGGTCGGCGACACCTCGGGCGACATGCTCGTCGCCAACCCCATTGCGGGCCCGCACGGCGACAAGGCCACGATCGTGTTCCCGAACAACATCATGATGTACAAGAACACCCCGTCCCAGGCGTCCTCCGAGGCGTTCCTCGTCTACTACATGGGCCAGCTCAAGCAGCTCTGGCAGAAGAAGCTCATGGCGGCGCTGCCCGTGTTCAAGTCGATCACCGAGACCCCCGAGTTCACGAGCAACCCCAACAACGTCAAGATCGTCAAGGACTGGCAGCCGATCGCGAAGACCTTCGCCTCGCGGGGCACGAAGATGAACGCGAACCTCGCCGCGCTCGACGGTGGCCAGGCGCTCAACCAGTTCACCCAGACCATCCTGACGGGGAAGTCGGACGCCAAGACCGCCCTCCAGGCGTTCCAGACCGGCCTGCAGTCCGTCCTCAAGTCCTGAAACGGGTGCGGGACATGACTACCACCACACCATCCAGGGGCCTCGCCCGCGCCCGTCGGGGCCTCGCCCCCGGCGGCGGCGGGAAGCCCGGCGCGGACGGCGGCCTCAACCGAAGGAGCAGGCTCGCCTCCCAGGCCACGCGGACGTTCTTCTGGCTCCTCCTCCCGTCCGTGTTCCTGCTCATCCTCATCCATGGCTATCCCCTCTTGTACGCGGGAGTCCAGGCCACCCACGACGGTTCTCTGATCGACACCGGCAACTTCGTGGGCCTGAACAACTTCGCGAACGTCCTGGGTGCCCCGGCCTTCTGGAAGGCCGCGCAGTTCACCCTCGTGTTCACCATCGTCGGCGTGTTCGGCTCGTGGCTCGTCGGCATGGGCCTTGCGCTCCTGCTGCGCACGCGCATCCCGGCCGGAGGGTTCTTCAAGGTCCTCCTGCTCCTGCCGTGGGTCGTGCCGATCGTGGTGTCCTCGACAGCCTGGAACTGGCTCGTTGCGACCCCGGACAGCCCCATCCCGGCCATGTCCCGCGCTCTGGGCCTCGGCACGCCACTGTTCCTGGCCAACCCGACGCTCGCGGCCGTCATGGTGTGCGCGTTCAAGGTCTGGGTCAGCTTCCCCTTCATGATGATGATGACCTCGTCCGCTCTCTCCTCCGTAGACGGGACGGTCTACGAGGCTGCGAGCATGGACGGCGCTAGCCGGTGGCAGCAGTTCACCGGCATCACGCTGCCGCTCATCGCCCGGTCCACGTACATCAGCTGGATCCTCATGACGATCTTCTGCGTCAACGACTTCCCGACGATCTACCTGCTCACCGGCGGAGGGCCGGTCGACGCGACGACATCACTCGTGGTGCTGGCCTACCGCAGGGTCTTCCAGGACTTCCAGACCGGCCCCGGCGTCGCCATCGCCTTCCTCATGACGATCACGCTCGTGGTCATCTCCGCCGTCCTGTACCGCCAGATCCGAAAGTCGAGTGTCGAATGAGCGCCGCACTGCACACCCACCCCACCGCCGGACCCGGGCTCAGCGTGGCCGGAGGCCCCACCGGGGCGGGCAAGGCTCGTCGCACGGTCTCCGAGGCCGATGTGCGCGGCCGCTGGTGGCGCCTCGCGCTCATCCTGGCCATCACCGTCGTGGTCCTCGTGCCGATCTTCGTGGTGGTCGTCCTCGCGTTCACCCCTGCCACCACGAGCACCTCGACGGGGCTCACGTTCGAGAACTTCAGCAACGTCTTCGCCAAGACGCTCGCCTCGACATGGCTCAAGAACAGCCTCGTCACGACCCTCTCTACGGTCATCGTCTCGGTCGCCGTGGCCGCTCCTGCCGGGTACGTGCTCTCCCGCGGGCGCAGCAAGGCCGTCTCGGGCTACTCGCTGCTGCTGTTCGTCATGCAGTCGCTGCCCATCATCACCTCGGTCGTGCCGCTGTTCCTGCTCTTCGCGAACATGGGCCTCGTGGACAACCTCCTCGGCCTCACGATCGTCTACGTCGCCTCGACCATGACGGTGGCCACCTGGATGATGGCCGCGTACTTCGACTCCATACCGGTCAGCCTCGAGGAGGCCTCGTGGATCGACGGGTGCTCGGTGTTCGGCTCCTTCACCAAGGTCGTCCTGCGGAACAGCCTCCCCGGCGTGCTCTCCACCGCGATCTTCGCGTTCCTGCTCGCCTGGAATGACTACCTCGTGGCGATCGTGTTCCTGCGCTCGAACGAGATCTTCACCCTCCCCATGGGCGTGCAGTCCTTCTTCCAGCAGAACGCGACCGACTGGGGCTCGGTCATGGCCCTCGCCGTGGTCATGATGCTCCCGCCGATCATCGTGTTCGCGGCCCTCAACAAGTACTTCAGCGTCGGCGGAATCGGCGGATCCCTCGCTGGCCGCTGAAACCTTCCCCCGAGACCTCCCCGTACATCCCTCCCGAGAGGACACTGTCCCCATGACGTACTCCGTCCAGCTCTACTCCGTCCGCGACGCCATCGACGCCGACCTGCCGGGCACCATCGCACGGCTCGCCAAGATCGGCTACACCCAAGTGGAGCCCTACAACTTCGCGGCCCGCGCGGACGATCTCGCCGCAGCGTTCGCGGAGCACGGCATCACGGCCCCCACGGCCCATGCGCCGCTCCTGTCCGCCGACCAGGACGAGATCTTCGCTGCAGCGACGAAGCTCGGCATCGGCACCGTGATCGATCCGTACCTCCCCGCCGAGCACTGGCAGGACGCAGACACGATCCGCGATACCGCAGCCCGCCTCAACGCCGCCGCGAAGAAGGGCGCCGAGCACGGCATCCGCGTGGGCTACCACAACCACGACTGGGAGCTCTCCTCGAGGATCGAGGGGACAACGGCCCTCGAGTTCTTCGCCAGCCTCCTCGACCCTGAGGTTGTCCTCGAAGTCGACACCTACTGGGCTGCGGTGGGCGGCGAGGACCCGGCAGCGCTCCTGACCCGCCTCGGGGACCGGGTGGTCGCCATCCACATCAAGGATGGGCCCGTCAACCAGGACAAGCAGGCCCAGCTGCCCGCGGGCCAGGGCGAGATCGGCATCTGGCGCGTGCTGGCGGCCGCGAAGAGCCTCGAGGTCGGCGTCGTCGAGTTCGACGACTACGCGGGCGACATCTTCGACGGCGTGGCCGCCTCCCTGGCCTACCTCGAGGCCGGCGCCCCCTCCGCTGACGCCCAGGCATCTGTCGAGGCAGGCAGCGCGGAGGCCGTGCGATGAGCCGCGGACCTGTGGGCGTCGCCGTCATCGGCGCCGGAGTCATCAGCAAGCAGTACCTGGACAACCTCACTGTCTTCCCGGACGTGAAGGGGCACGTGATCGCGGACCTCTTCCCCGAGGCCGCCAAGGCACGCGCCGAGGAGTATGGGATCGCGGAGTTCGGGACCCCCGAGCTCGCGCTCAACCACCCGGACGTCGAGATCATCGTCAACCTCACGATCCCCGCCGCCCACGTCGAGGTCGCGACGGCGGCCGTGCGCGCCGGCAAGCACGTGTGGAGCGAGAAGCCGTTCTCCCTGGACCGCGAGAGCGGCCTCGGGCTGCTCAAGGAGGCGGACGACGCCGGCATCCGCCTCGGGTGCGCACCGGACACCTTCCTCGGTGCGGGCCTGCAGACGGCCCGGCGCGTGATCGAGCGCGGTGACATCGGCATCCCCCTCACCGCCCAGACCGTCTTCCAGACGCCCGGGCCGGAGTCCTGGCACCCGAATCCCGCCTTCCTGTTCCAGCACGGCGCGGGCCCCCTGTTCGACATGGGCCCGTACTACCTCACCGCTCTCGTGCAGACCTTCGGCAGCATCCGGCGCGTCGCCGCCCTGGGTTCCAAGGCCAAGACCACGCGTGTGATCGGCTCGGGTCCCAAGGCGGGCGAGGAGTTCGAGGTCGAGGTGCCCACGCACGTCAGCGCCCTGGCCCAGTTCGAGTCCGGCGCGTCCTCGCACAGCATCTTCAGCTTCGAGTCTCCCCGCGCACGCATGGGCTTCATCGAGATCACCGGCACGGAGGCAACGCTCTCCCTGCCGGACCCGAACTACTTCGACGGCGAGCTGCAGATCTGCCGGATTGGCGAGACGGACTGGACCTCGATCCCCACCGCAGGGCCGGCGAACGGCCGCGGCATGGGCGTCCTCGACATTGCCCGCGCCATCCGCTCGGGCGAGCCGCACCGCGCCACCGGGCAGCTGGCCTACCACGTGCTGGACACGATGGTCTCAATCTCCGAGTCAATCGACTCCGGCGCGTTTGTCGACGTGGCCAGCACCGCGCCGTCGTCCACCCCTCTCCCCGAGGACTGGGCACCCACCGAGGCGACCCTCGACGGGGTCAGAGCATGACTGCCGAGCCGCCGCACACCGGACCGAAGCCGGGCTCGCCCCTCGGCGTGGCCGCGATCGGCTACGCGTTCATGGGCAAGGCTCACTCGAACGCGTGGCGGAACGTGGCGGCGTTCTTCGACGTGCCAGCCGTGGAGCAGAAGGTGCTCGTGGGCCGGCACGCCCAGGAGGTCGCGGAGGCCGCGACCCGGTACGGGTGGGCGGAGTCTGCCACGGACTGGCGCGAGGTGATCGCCCGCGACGACATCCACATCGTGGACATCTGCGCCCCGGGCTGGCTGCACGCCGAGATCGCGATCGCCGCGCTCGAGGCCGGCAAGCACGTCCTGGTCGAGAAGCCGCTGGCCAACACCCTGGCCGAGTCGGAGCACATGGTCGAAGCCGCTCGGGCGGCCCGGGACCGCGGGATCCAGTCCATGGTGGGCTTCAACTACCGGCGTGTCCCGGCCCTCGCGTACGCGAGGCAGCTCATCGCGGACGGCAGGCTCGGCACCGTCCGGGAGATCCGCGCGTCGTACCTCCAGGACTGGCTCGCCGACGAGACCGCACCCATGACCTGGCGCCTGCGCAAGGAGACCGCCGGATCCGGGGCGCTCGGGGACATCGCCTCCCACGCGATCGACCAGGTGCAGTACCTCACCGGCACCACCGTCACCGAGGTCTCCGGACGCCTGCACACGTTCGTGGGCCGGCGCCCCGGCCCGAACGGGCTCGAGGACGTGACGGTCGACGACGCAGCCTGGGCCACGCTCTCCCTCGCCACCGGGGCGGTCGCCTCGATCGAGGTCTCCCGCGTCGCGACCGGGAGGAAGAACTCCCTCCGGATCGAGGTGTACGGCTCCGCCGGCGCCCTCGCGTTCGACCTCGAGCGGCTCGGCGAGCTCGAGTTCCTCGACGCGACCGCACCCGCCGAGGAGCAGGGCTTCCGCAGGATCGTCGTCACCGAGCCCGGCCACCCCTTGATGGACGCCTGGTGGCCGCAGGGCCACATGATCGGCTGGGAGCACACGTTCACCCACCAGGTCCGCGACTTCCTCATAGGAATCAGGGACGGCGAGCAGCCCGCGCCGTCGTTCGAGGAA
Organism: Sinomonas sp. ASV486; assembly: GCF_030908215.1. GTDB lineage: Bacteria > Actinomycetota > Actinomycetes > Actinomycetales > Micrococcaceae > Sinomonas > Sinomonas puerhi. Next base: position 136,759 of record NZ_JAVFJK010000004.1, read on the forward strand.
GGCCTGCAGGTCCAGCGGGTGCTCGCCGCGATCGAAGAGTCCGCCGCCGCCAAGTCCACCGCCATCCAGCTCTGAAACAGACCCCACCCGCAGTGGTCGGGTTGCCGTGGTCCTCAGCCCTCTCACCCACGGCAACCCAACCATTGCGATCCACGAGGAGGATCCCCGATGCCCCGCCCGTTCACTCTGTTCACCGGCCAGTGGGCCGACCTCAAGCTCGAGGAGGTCGCCGAGCTCGCGGCCGGCTGGGGCTACGACGGCCTCGAGATCGCCGTCTCCGGCGAGCACCTCGACGCCGCCCGCTGGGACGAGCCCGCCTACATCGCCGAACGCCTCAGCATCCTCGACAGGCACGGCCTGAAGCTGTACGCGATCTCCAACCACCTCAAGGGCCAGGCCGTCTGCGACGACCCGATCGACTTCCGCCACCAGGGGATCGTCGGCTCCGCCGTATGGGGCGACGGCGACCCCGAGGGCGTCCGCACCCGCGCCGCCGAGGAACTCAAGGACACCGCCCGCCTGGCCAGGGCCCTCGGGGTCAAGACCGTCGTCGGGTTCACCGGGTCGGGCATCTGGCAGTACGTGGCCATGTTCCCGCCCGTCCCCGCCTCCGTCATCGACGCCGGCTACCAGGACTTCGCCGACCGCTGGAACCCCATCCTGGACGTCTTCGACGAATGCGGGGTCCGGTTCGCCCACGAGGTCCACCCCTCCGAGATCGCCTACGACTACTGGTCCACGAAGCGCGCGCTCGAGGCCATCGGCCACCGGCCCGCGTTCGGCCTGAACTGGGACCCCTCCCACATGATGTGGCAGGGCCTGGACCCGGTCGCGTTCATCACCGACTTCGCCGAGCGCATCTACCACGTGGACTGCAAGGACACCCGCATGCGCATGGGCAACGGCCGCGCCGGGATCCTCTCCTCGCACCTGCCCTGGGGCGACCCGCACCGCGGCTGGGACTTCGTCTCCGCCGGGCGCGGCGACGTCCCCTGGGAGGACTGCTTCCGCGCCCTGACCGCGATCGGCTACGACGGGCCTATCTCCGTCGAGTGGGAGGACGCCGGGATGGACCGACTCGTCGGCGCCCCCGAGGCACTCGCCGCCCTGAAGAAGTTCGACTTCGCCCCCGCCACCGCCTCGTTCGACGCCGCCTTCAGCAACCAAGGCTGACCCGTTCCTTGCGCATGTATCGCGAACTGCGTGCGGGCCAGTGGTCGCAGATTTGGATCGGCGGCCCTGGGATGGCAGAGCCCCAGCTGATCTTCCACACCGACGAGATCCTCCTCGAGGCGCCGAACTGGTCGCGCGACGGGCGCACGCTGTACGTCAATGGCCACGGCGTTCTCTGGGCCCTTGATGTTGACGTGCCAGTGCTCCGGGAAGTCCCCTTCGAGGATCTCCCGGAGATCAACAACGACCACGTCCTGTCCCCTGACGGCGCCTCGATCTACCTGTCCGCGATGGACGGGCACATCTACCGAGGCGCGCTGTCCGGCGGCACGGTCGAGCGCGTCACCGACGAAGACGGAAGGTGGCATTTCCTCCACGGAGTGCGCCCGGACGAGAGTGAGCTGGCCTGGGTGGAGCTCTCGGATTTCTCGGCGCCCGGGCGTCTCGCCGTCGGCCCTTCCCGGCTCGGCCCGTCCCGGCGCGGGCCTTCCCGGCGTGGCCCATCCCGGGTGCTCGCTACCGGTTCCGGCCATGCCGACGGTCCCGAGTGGTCGCCGGATGGCGCCTGGATCTACTTCAACACCGAGGGCTTCACCTCACAGCCCGGACATGCCCAGCTTGCGCGCATCGACCCTCGCGGCGGTCAGCTCGAACGGCTCGTGGCCAGCGATTCCGTCGACTGGTTCCCGCACCTTTCGGCGGATGGCCGCCACGCCGCCTATGTCTCCTTCCCCGCGGGCACGCTCGGGCACCCGGCCGACCTCGACGTCGTGGTGCAGGTGGTCTCCACCGGCGACTGGGCGGCGCCGCGCCAGAGCTACAGGCTGTTCGGCGGGCAGGGCACCATGAACGTGAACAGCTGGGCGCCCGACTCGGACCGCTTCGCCTTCATCGCCTATCCCTTGGACGGCGCGGATGTGAGCCCCTGACGCCGGCGACGTCGAGCCTCAGCCAGCGTGAGTGCCGGGTCTGCCGCGCCCGAGCCCGATCCGCACATCGTCCGTGCTCAGGAACATCCGGCGGCCCTCGATGCCGGCGAACTGGACCCACAGCGTCGATCCGTCGCGGCTGAGACCGTCCACGGTGCCTTCGCCGAGGTACTGCCCGTCCGCCGTGACGTGCACGGCCACGCCGCGGCGGAGCTGCCTCGAGTCCATGCGCCGCGGGACGCCGGGAGGCGTGTATGCGGCCAAGCCTGCCCGCGTCGCGATCGTCGCCATCACAGCCCCCGCTCGGCCAGGTCGAACTTGGGGAGGTCGAGGTTGTTGAACGTGAAGAGGTGGACGCCGGCGAGGCCTGCACGGGCCGCGGAAAGCTCGCCGATCAGCTGTTCGGACGAGTACGAGCCTCCGGTCAGGAGCCTTCTGGCCAGCGGGCCCTTGCGGCTGATGAACTTCAGGGACGGTCCGACGCCGATCCTGACGGCGAGTTCCAGGAGCCGCGCGCGCGGCACGCGCCCAGGCACACCCGCCCAGACCGGCAGGTGGATGCCTTCGCTGCGCAGGAGTGCCACGTAGGCACTGATCGCGGACGCCGAGAAGCACATCTGGGTGACGATGTTCGCCGCAAGGTGCTGCTTGGCCAGAAGTGCATCGAGGAGGTCGATGCCGCTGTGGTCCGGGTGGCCCTCGGGGTATCCGGCAACGCCGATGGCGAACTGGCCTCCAGCGAGCTCGGCAATGTCCTCCATCAGCTCGAGCGAGTTGGCATAGGGGCCGGCTGCCTGGGCCGCATCGCCGCCGACGGCGAACACCTCGGTGATCCCGGCGGTCTGGAAGCCCCGGAGCGCGCGGGCAAGCTGGGACCGTTCCCCGATGCTCCGCGCGGCGAGGTGCGGGACCACGCGGTAGCCGAGCGCGGCGAGGCGCGTGGAAGCCTCAGCCGTCCGCTCGATCCCGTGGTGCGGCAGGCAGGTGACAGCGATGGTCGAGCCTTGGGGGACGGTCGTGGCGACCTTCGGGAGGATTCCCTCGGTGGGGACGATCTCGATGCGGAGGGGGAGTGGCGCGTGGGGCGCGGAGCCAGCAAGCGCTCGAGGGAGGGACTGAACAGTCATGGAGGACTCCAGGGTCTGGCCGGGCTGGGCCCGACGTGGATGGCGTTCCTCCCCGCTCTGTCATGGACCTGAGAGTTTCCGCTCCCCGCTGTAGCAGGTCGCTTGCACCGTCGGTGAGCCCAGCGATGCCGGGCTGCTTTCCAGAGTTGCCTTGCTGCGGCGGTACGGGCGCCTGAGAGATTCCTGGGGAGGAGTTGCTCCTACGGCACCTGCTGGGACGGACGAGCAGGATTCTCCCGCCGCAGATCGATGGCGTCTTCAGTTGTCACAGCGAATTCCTCTGTGCCGCGGCCGCGAGGCCACGTCCGCTCAGTGTGTCGGAAGTCACGAAGGGTGTCAATTTGGGTTACTCCCGCGGTTTAGTGACACATCGACCTAAAATGGAAGCATGCCCCGCATCCAGGCCGAGTCGAACGCCGCACAGCGAGCGCTCACCCAGCGCCGGATCCTCGACGCCTTCGGCGAGCTTCTCTTCACGCGTGGCCTCCCCGGCCTGACGATGACGGACGTCGCCCGGCAGGCCGGCGTCGGGCGCACCGCCGTCTACAACTACTACGCGGACATGGAAGAGCTGCTCATCGGCTACGCCCTCGACGAGACGGGCAGGTTCCTCACGGACCTCAAGGCCAAGCTCGCCGAGCTCGAGAATCCGATCGACCGCCTCGCGGTGTACATCAGGGCGCAGGTCGAGGATCTTTCGCGGCGCCACCTTCCCCCGGGGCCAGCGATGCGCGCCGTACTGTCGGCGTCGTCCTTCGCGAAGCTCGGCGATCACGTCGGCGAGCTCAACGCCCTCCTCACCCGGATCCTCCGCGATGCGATGGCGCAGGGGTACCTTCCCGATGCTCAGGTGGACGAACTCGTCGCCCTGGTCCACGGCTCGCTCACGGCAAGCGCCGACCGCGCGGGAGAGAAGGCGGACGACGACGAGTCGGCCCGCCGCACGGACGCCACCGTCCGCTTCATCCAACTCGGAGTCGGCGCACGCTTCGATGAGGAAGGCCGTCCCATCCGCCGCTAGGGGCCCGCGCCGTGCGCGGAAGGGCTCAGCCGCCTGCGCTCGTCGCCGGCGCCGTAGCCTCCGGAAGCGTGCACACGAGCGGGCCGGGGGTCTGGTCGACCACCCCCGGATCCGCGAGGGCCTTGAAGTTCGGACCGAGGACCAAGTCAACGCTGGCATCGGAGCGGCCGTCGCGGAGGTAGACGCTCCCCGGCACGTTGCGCTGGAGCGTGAACGCGGCCGCCTCGCCGCCGAACCCGCTGCGCAACACCGCCGCCGCGCCCATCGTGAGGCGCTCGTTGCCGACGTCCTTCACCGCGAACTTCCGCGCCTTGAGCTCGTCGCCGATCTGCGCGGCGAGGCCTTCCCGTCCGCCTGCGTTGAACACCGTGACGGTGACCTTCTCGGGCGGGAGATAGTCGTAGGAGCCTGAGGGGCAGGTGACTGCCTCCGTGGCCTTTCCGGCCGGCTGCGGCACGCTGAGGCGGCCGGTCAGGACCGCCCACGCGGCAACGCCGCCGCCGAGGAGGAGCACCACGAGGAGGCTGATGGCAACCCCGTGCCGGATCCTCCGCCACCTGCGTGAGGCCGTCGCGGCCTCGCGGGCTTCGTCGTCGAACTGGGTCTGCAGCTCGGCCCCGCTGACCACGTGGTGGCCGTGGTAGCTGGTCAGATCCTGGGGCTTGCGGGCCATCGAAGTCTCACGCGTCGAGGTCGAGGACGCGGGCGTGGATGGCGGTGCGCTGGTGGAGCGCGGTGCGGACGGCCCGGTGGAGCCCGTCCTCGAGGTACAGCACGCCCTTGTACTGGACCACGTGGGGGAAGAGGTCGCCGAAGAACGTCGAGTCCTCGGCGAGGAGCGCCTCGAGATCGAGGGTGCGCTTGGTGGTCACGAGCTCATCCAGGCGGACCGGACGCGGAGGGAGCGCGGCCCAGTCCTTCGGCGTCGTGTAGCCATGTTCTGGATAGGGACGACCGTCGCCCACCGCTTTGAAGATCACGTTTCAAGACTAGGCTCGCGATCCTGCCGCGCGTGAGCGTGGATGGGCAGGCACGGAGCATTGTGGCCAAACGGTTATTCGGGCCCGGGGCTGCCGAACCCGGTGGAAGAATGGCCCCATGGACACCGCCCCGCCCTTTGCCCTGCTCCTCGACGTCGACGGACCCATCGCGAGCCCCGTGACGCGCACCGTGAAGCCCGAGATCATCGCGCTCCTCAACGAGCTGGGCGCGGCCCAGATCCCGATCATCTTCAATACCGGCCGCTCGGATGCCTTCATCCGCGGCCAGGTCATGGAGCCGATGATCGAAGCCGGGATGCCGGACGGACTCATGGTGCACGCGGTCTGCGAGAAGGGCGCCACGTGGTTCTCGTTCACGGCTGGCGGCGCGGGCACGGTGCACGTGGACCGGGACCTCGCCGTGCCGTCCGAGTTCGCCGACGACGTCCGCGGGCTCGTGTCCGCGAAGTACGCAGAGCACATGTTCTTCGACGAGACCAAGCGGGCCATGGTCTCGGTCGAGCAGCGCGTCGATGTCTCCAATGAGGACTACCGGGCCGAGCAGGAGCGCTTCGACGCCGACGCCCTGACGCTCATGGGCCAGCACGGGCTCGCCGCGGCTCGTTTGGACCACCACGCCCCCGGGAGCGACGACGAGGTGGACTACCGCGTCGATCCGACCATCATCTCCACCGACATCGAGTCCGTGAGGCTCGGCAAGGACCTTGGCGCGGCGCGCGCCTGCGAGCGGCTGCGCCGCGACGGAATCGTCCCGGCCGCGTGGTTCACGATGGGCGACTCCCGCACCGACTACGCCATGGCCGATTGGCTGCACCACAACGACCACACCGTGGTTCATGTGGACGTCCGTCCTGCCGACGGCGTCCCCGAGAAGCCCTACGAGATCCACACCGCCGCGTACCTCGGCCTCGGCCCTGAAGTCATCCACGACGACGCCGGGCTTGCGTTCCTCGCCCGCTGGTGGGACGCGCTCGGCACCGCCTGACCCCACCGCGAGATCACCCCGTGTGGCGCCGAAGTCGGGTCCTCTGACGCCGAAGTCGTGCCGTGTGACGCCGAGATCGCCTGGTGCGACGCACGACGGCGCCGCCCCTCGCCGTCGTGCTTCAGACCGCCCCGGAGGAGCGGAGCCGTTGCCGGGCAGTGTTGAGGCCGGCAGTAACGGGCACGTGGCCGGTGGCACGGGCGAGCCCGAACAGGGGCATCCCGTTGTAGACGGCCTCGATGCCCCCGGGGGCCACCTCGTAGGTCTCGTGGTAGACCCCGACGTCGCCACTTCCCGCGACCGTCCGCATGAAGTCCCGCCACGGCGCGAGGTGTGGCGCGTCGCGGTCGGAAGCGAAGCGCTGAAGGTGCTCGGGGCTCTCCCAGTAGCTCACGAGAACCGTGGTCCGCCCGAACCACCCCTCGCAGCCGAGCATTCCAGCGTCAGGGTTCTCGCCGAGGTGCCGCAGCATGCCTGGCATCGCTGAGGCGACGCGCATCACCGTGCCGAGCTTCCACCATCGGTTGGCCCGCATCCCGATGAGGAACACCGTGACGGGCCTGCCAGGCGCCGCCGTGTATCGGCCGGGGAAGACTTTCTGTGCCATGGCTCGCTCCTTGATTCGTAACGCTGTTACAAAACAACGTTACGAATATACTTGGGCCATGGCAAGACCCACGCTCCACGATGCGGCGCTGCGGGAGAGGCTGCTCGAGGTGACCGCGGGCGGCGTCGACCGGTACGGCCCCGCCCGCTTGTCGCTGCGGCAGATTGCCGCCGACGCTGGGACCTCCACGACGGCCGTGTACTCACTCTTCGGCGGCAAGGCAGAACTGCTCGCAGCTGTGCTGGACGGCGCATTCGCCTCCTTCGGCGCCTCACAGCGGGCTGCGGCCGACGGCGGGCTGCTGGCTCTCGGGGTCGCGTACCGCGAGTGGGCGCTCGCGCACCCGGCGCTCTACCGGCTCATGTTCGGCGGGGCGCTCGCGGCCTACGCCGACTGCTCGCCGGATCCGGAGGCCGCCGGGGATTCGATGGCGCCGCTGCGGGACGCCGTTGCAGCGGGCCAGGAATCAGGGGTCCTGCGGGATGAGCCGCTCGACATCATCGTGCTGGGCATCTGGGGGCAGGTCCATGGGCTCGTGAGCCTCGAACTCGCCTCCGTCGGGCCGACCGACGCCGACTGGGGCGGTCTGTACCGGTCCACGCTCGATGCGGTGCTGCGGGCCTGGGCCGCCTGACACCGGCTGGGTCCGCTCGACGCTAGACGGCGGGGACGGCGTCCCAACGGGGTGACCTCGCGCCCACGCGGGGTGACCTCAACGTCACACGGGGTGACCTCGGCGTCAGGGGGCTGGAACGCGCGCGGGGAGGACCGACTCGATCGCGGTGCGGAGCTCCTCCGCCTCGGGCTCGACAGCCGAGCGGAACCGCCCGACGACCTCACCGTCCGGGTTGACGAGGAACTTCTCGAAGTTCCACTTGACCTTGTGGCCCAGATCATCGTCGGCCGGGAACTGCGTCAGGGCGGCGTAGAGCGGGTGCTGCTTCGTGCCGAGGACGTCGGCCTTGGCCGTGAGCGGGAACGTGACGCCGAAGTTCAGCCGGCAGAACTCCTCGATCTCCGCATCGGTCCCGGGCTCCTGGCCGGCGAACTGGTTGCACGGGACGCCGAGGACCAAGAGCCCGCGGTGCTCGAACTCCTCGTACAGCGCCTCGAGGCCGTCGTACTGTCGCGTGAATCCGCACTTCGAGGCGACGTTCACCACGAGGGCGGCGCGCCCCGCAGCTAGATCGCCGAACGTCGTGGCGGTTCCGTCGTTGAGGGTCACGACAGTTTCATGCAGGCTCATCGGGCCAGTCTAAGGGGCTCCGATCAGGAGGTCGGCTTGGGGGTTGCGGTCGGGGACGACGTCGCAGTGGACGACGACGTCGGGCTGGCCGTCGTGGTCTGTGCGGCCGCCGGGGCAGTCGTCGTCTGGGTCGAAGACGACGTCGCAGTCGGAGTAGGCGTCGGGGTGGCCGTAGCGGTCGGCGTCGGGGTGGCCGTAGCGGTCGTCGTTGGGGTGGGAGTCGCCGTCGCCGTCTGCGTCGGCGACGCCGTTGGCGTGGGGCTGGGGGACGAGGCCGGGCTCGGGGAGGACGACGACGTCGGGCTGGGCGAGCTCGTGGATGTCGTCCCTCCGGCCGGGACCTGGGAGGTCGCCGGAGGCGCGGCGGGCGGGCCGGCCGGCGTCGGGTCAACGAGCGGCGGAGGCGTCGGGGCGGCAGGGGCGTGAACCACCGTCTCACCGGGGGCGGGCTCCTGGGCGAGGGCCGGGATGGCCCAGTTCTGGCGCTCGTTGGTGGACTTGCCATCCTTCGGCGAGTAGTCGGTGATCTGGACGGTGCCGAGCGGGGTCCCCTGCGTGAGCGCGATGAACGTGAAGGTCATCGGATCGATGTACTTGCCGTCCTTGATCGTCTCGAAGTGGAGGTGGCATCCGGTCGAGGAGCCTGTGGACCCGACGAGCCCGACAACCTGGCCGACCTCGACCGACTCACCCACCTTCACGGCTGCACCGAGCATGTGGTTGTAGGTCGTGACAAGACCGTTGCCGTGATCGATCTCGACCCGGTTCCCGCCGCCCCAGGGGTGCCAGCCGGCGGCACGAACCACACCGGCGTCGGCCGCATAGACCGGGGTGCCGCACCCGGCGGCGAAGTCCTGGCCCCAATGGAATTCGCCCACCTGCCCCGTGAGCGGATTGATCCGGTAGCCGAACGGAGAGCTCGGAACAAGGCTCGTGAGGGGCGCGTAGAGCTTGCCTGCCTCGGGCCGGTGGAGGTTCGCTTGCGCCACGAGGACCGCAGAGACGTGCCCTGCCGCGACGGAGCCGACCGCGGTGCGGTAGAACGGCACGACCGCCCCCGGGTCCGCCGTGATGGGGCCGAACGGGAAGACATCGCTCGCGAGGACCGGACCCGCGCCGAAGACGGAGACGGCGACCGCGACCGTCAGGCCGGCGGACAGTCTGGCTCGCAGACGAGAAATGGTGGCGGCAAGGGCGCGTGGCATCGTCGGTGACTCCCCAATCAGTCGCTGCGCCGCAGATGCCCGCGGCGCACGGTCCTATTCTGGGCATCCCGCCACCCGTTTGGCCAGTCGTGGGCCCACGAATCAAGTACACGATTCGCAGGACCCAAGTAGGCTCCGAAAATGCAGAATACCCCGGTCCGAGGACCGGGGTATTCTGCATGGGATTGCGCGGAGGATGGGGGATTTGAACCCCCGAGGGCGTGAACCCAACACGCGTTCCAGGCGTGCGCCATAGGCCGCTAGGCGAATCCTCCAGGCTGTGCTCCGTCAAGAGCAGGTACCAGAATACCTGAACGCGGCCGATGCACCGAATCGGCCGCGCGCGCCCGCCCCTGCCGCATGCCCCTGCCGCCCATCCGGGCCTGATTCAGGACGCCGCATCGCGCCCCGCGCCGGGCACGGAACCGGGCGCCGCGGGAAGCGTCAGCGTGAACGCAGCACCGCCCTCGGGTGCCCGGCCTGCGGCGAGGCGGATGCCCATCCGTGACGCGAGCCGCGCGGCAATCGAGAGCCCAAGCCCAGTGCCGACCTTCCGCTCCCCCGCGTACCTGCCCCGCAGCGCGCCCCGCTCGAAAGCGTGCCGCAGGTCGTCGTCGCTCAGCCCCGGACCGCCGTCGCGGACCTCGAGCACGACGGCGCCGCCCTCCTGCCGCCCAGACAGCACCACGGGCGCCCCCGGCGGCACGGCCCTGAGCGCATTCTCGACGAGCCCGTCGAGCAGTTGCCGCAGCCGGCGCGCATCCGTCACAACGGACAGCGGGCCAGCCACCCCGGCGCGCATCGCGACGCCCGCCGGCTCCCACACCCCGCGCCACGCTTCCACCACGGTGGGAAGCACGGCAGCGGCGTCGACGGCCTGCAGATCGACGCGGAAGTCGTCTGCCTCGAGCCGGGCCAGCTCAAGGAGGTCACGGACAAAGTGGTCCAGCCGCTCGGTCTCGGCGGACAGGGTCCTGCCGACGCGGGGAACGTCGTCGGCCGCGATGATCCCGTCAGCGAGCGCCTCGGCGTAGCCCTGCAGGGCCGTGAGGGGCGTGCGCATCTCATGCGAGACGGAGAGGAGGAACTCGCGCTGGCGTGCCTCACTCGCGCCGAGAGAGGCGTCGAGGCCCGCGAGGGCCTCGGAGACCTCGCGCACCTCGGCCGGCCCCGCGGCGTCGACCGCCACGCCCCGCTCACCGCCGGCGAGCCGGCGCGCGGCACCGGCCACCCGCACGAGCGGCCGCGCGACCCACCGGGCCACGAGGGCCCCGCCGAGCACGGCGGCCGCGAAGCCGATGAGGAGGGACCACAGGAGCCGGGTGACGAGTGGCCCGGCGGCCTGCGTGACCGCCGAGACGGGTTCGGCGAGGACAAGTCCGCCGCCAGCGGAGATGGGACGGGCCTCCACGACCACCGGCACGCCGAGCACGGTCTCGGTCTGCGACACCGACTGGCCCCCGAGGACCTTCCGCGCGGCCGCAGCGCTCACGAGCCGGCGCCCCGCCCCGGTCACTGTGCCGTCCGGCTGCACGAGCGCGATCCGGCCGGCCTCGCCGAATGCGAGCTCGCGCAGGGAGGCGAGGTCGGTCACGCTCCCCGAGGCGCTCAGGGCCGTCGCCTCGCGGGCCAGGCTCGAGCGCGCCTGGTCCACGGCGGCGGAGCGGATGAGCTGCGCCCCGACAAACCCCGCCACGAGCGTGGCGATCGCCGCCACGGCGGCCATGACGAGCGTGACCCGGGCGTGCAGGGAACGGAACCAGGCCTTCACGGGAGCCCCCGCCGCTCGGTGCCAGCGGGGTCGGCGGCCACGCTGTACCCGACGCCGCGCGTGGTGCGCAGAGGGCTCGCCGCGCCGAGCTTGGCGCGGAGCTGGGCCACGTGGACGTCCACCGTGCGCCCGCCGCCGTAGTCGGCCTGCCCCCACACGGCGGCGAGGAGCTGCTCCCGGCTGAACACGCGCCCGGGCTGGGACATGAGGTGCGCGAGGAGGTCGAATTCCATCGCGGTCAGCTGGACGGGCAGTCCCTCTGCCTCGGCGGTGCGCCTGCCGAGGTCCAGCCGCACGGTCCCGACGCTCAGGACGCGCGGCGCCTGCGGTCCTGCCGTGCGGCGGAGGATACTGCGGATCCGGGCCACGAGCTCCCGCGGGGAGAACGGCTTGGTCAGATAGTCGTCGGCGCCGAGTTCGAGGCCGAGCACGCGGTCCACCTCGTCGTCGCGGGCGGTCACGAAGATCACGGGTGTCCAGTCGTCTGCCTCGCGGAGGCGGCGGCAGATCTCGACGCCGTCGAGGCCGGGCAGGCCCACGTCGAGGACGATCGCCACGGGCCTGAGCCGCCGGATCTGCTCGAGCGCGGCCGCGCCGTCGCGCTCCACATGCACGCCGTAGCCGGCACGGGCGAGGTACAGGCGTTCGAGATCAGCGATGGCCTGCTCGTCCTCGGCCACGAGCACGAGGCCCCGATCCTCTTCCACCCTCTCATTCAAGCGCACGACGGCGCGTGGCAGCGTGGCCATCCGGCCCACCGCGGCAGACTTTACGTTCCCCGAACAGTGGCCGAACACGGCCCTTGCGCGGGCTCGCGATCATGGAGCCATCTCCAGGGCTCCCCCGGAGCTCCTCCCGGAACGAAAGGCACCGCCATGAACCCCCAGTCAGACCTCCTCCACACTCCCCCTCGACGCCGCCGCTGGATCGCGGGGGCCACCTCGGCCCTCGCGGCCGCCGCCCTCGCCGGCGGCGGCGTGGCCGTGGCGCTCCAGGCGAATGCCGCTCAGGCGCCCGGCGCGTCGGCCAGCCAGGAGGCGTCCGGTGAGGCCGGCCAGGAGTCCCTCGCAAGCCTCACCTCGCTCGACGGCGTGGGCGAGGACGTCGCGGCGGTCGACTCGGCAGTCGACACGGCGGTTCCCGGAACCGCCGGATCCGCATCCGGTTCGGGCGTATCCAGCGTCGACCTCGCCGCCCTCGTGGCCCCCGCCGCGGCGGCGGTCCCCTCATCGTCGGCATCCACGGCAGGCGGCAGTGCGCCGTCGTCCGCGAAGCACCCGGCGCGGTCCGCACTGAGGCGCGTGCTCGCCGTCGTGATCCGCCAGGACGGCACGGCCCAGTACGGCGAGCACGCGCAGACTGCCGCGCGGGCCGCGATCAACCGGTTCCCGGCCGCGTTCCGCCGCCTCCCCGAGAAGCTGCGCCAGGACCTGTGGCAGCTCGCGGGCGCCGCGGCGGGCCAGGAAGCCGCAGATGCGCAGGCCATCAAGGGCCGCGCGCTCGACGGCACCTACGGCGCGGCGGTCCAGAAGGTCGCCCAGGCGATCCAGAAGGCGCCTGCGAAGGCTCCGGCAACACCCGCACCTTCGCCATCGCCCTCATCCGGCAGCTGACCTCGGCCGCGGTTCGGAGCACCCGCCGAACTCCGCTAAGATGGTCTCCAGCCCCTCATGTGGCGTCATCCTGCTGAACTCCCCCAGGACCGGAAGGTAGCAAGGGTAAGTGGGCTCTGGCGGGTGCATGAGGGGCCTTTACGTACCTGTGGATAACCCGGACCGGGTATCGGTCCCGATTGGTAGGGTTTCTTCCGTGACTGCTCCCGCTGCCCTCTACCGCCGGTATCGGCCGGACACGTTCCAGGACGTGATCGGGCAGGAACATGTCACCGAACCGCTCATGACGGCGCTGCGCAAGAACCGCGTCAACCACGCCTACCTCTTCTCCGGGCCGCGCGGCTGCGGCAAGACCACTTCGGCACGCATCCTGGCCCGCTGCCTCAACTGCGAGCAGGGCCCCACGCCGACCCCGTGCGGGGTCTGCTCGAGCTGCGTCGAGCTCGCGCGCGGGGGGTCCGGCTCCCTTGACGTCATCGAGATCGACGCCGCGAGCCACGGCGGCGTCGACGACGCCCGCGACCTCCGCGAGCGCGCCACCTTCGCGCCCGTGCGGGACCGCTACAAGATCTTCATCATCGACGAGGCCCACATGGTCACCTCGGCCGGATTCAACGCGCTCCTGAAGATCGTCGAGGAGCCGCCGGAGCACATCAAGTTCATCTTCGCGACGACCGAGCCGGACAAGGTCATCGGCACGATCCGCTCGCGTACCCACCACTACCCGTTCCGGCTCGTTCCCCCCGAGCCGCTCCTGGCGTACCTCGAGCAGCTGTGCGCGTCCGAGCACGTGCCCGTGGCACCCGGCGTGCTCTCACTCGTGGTGCGGGCCGGCGGCGGATCCGTCCGCGACTCGCTGTCGGTGCTCGACCAGCTCATGGCCGGCGCCGGGACGGAGGGGATCGACTACGAGCTCGCCGTCGCGCTCCTCGGATACACGCATGCCGCGCTGCTCGACGACGTTGTGGACGCCATGGCCGCCGGCGACTCCGGGACGGTGTTCCGCGCCGTCGACCGCGTGATCCAGACCGGACACGATCCGCGGCGCTTCGTCGAGGACCTGCTCGAGCGGTTCCGCGACCTCATCATCGTCCAGGCCCTGCCCGACGCCGCCGAATCGATTCTGCGTGGTGTCCCCGCCGACCAGCTCGCCCGCATGCGCGTCCAAGCCCAGAACCTCGGCGCCGCCGAGCTCTCCCGCGCGGCGGACGTCACCAACGAGGCCTTCAACGAGATGACCGGGGCCACGTCACCGCGCCTGCACCTCGAACTCCTGTGCGCGCGGCTCATGCTCCCCGCAGCTGATATGGCCGAGCGCGGCTGGGCCGCGCGGGTGGACCGCCTTGAGCGCCGCCTCTCCTTCGCCCACGACGGCGAGGGGCTGGCTCCGGCGGTCGAGCGCACCGCGACCCCGGTGGTTGAGCGCAGCGCGCCGGAATCGAAGCCCCAGCCGATGGCCGAACGGCCAGCCGCGCCGGTGGCTGAGCGAAGCGAAGCGGAGTCGAAGCCCCGATCCGAAGCCCCGACCTCGGGGCCACACGGGGCGACCTCGGCGCCAGAACCGGTGACGTCGGCGCCAGAACCGGTGACGTCGGCGCCACAGGGGGTGACCTCGGCGCCACAGGGGGTGACCTCGGCGCAGGGTGGGGGCGCGGGGAGCGTCGAGATGTTCCGGCGCGCCTGGCCTGAGATCCTCGACGCGCTCGCGAAGGTCAAGCGCAGCACGTGGGCGCTCGTGGGACCGAACGCCTCGGTCGCGGGCTTCGACGGCCGCACCCTTGCCCTGGCCTTCGGGACATCCGGACTGGCTGCCGCGTTCAGCCGCGCAGACCATTCCGAGAACCTGCACCGGGCCATTCAGACCGTGCTCGGGGTCGACTGTCAGATCGACGCCGTCACGGGAGGCAATGGGCCAGGGACTGCTCCCACCGCGGGAGGTGGGGAGCGCCCAAAAGCGCCCGCTGATCCGCACCCGGGCACCCCCCTGCCCGGGAGGGCCCCCGCGGCACAGTCTGCTCCTGCCTCCGGCAACGCCGAACCGGAGCCGTCGGCCTCCCGTCACACCGCTCGTTCGGCCGCCCAACCGGCAGCTGCCCCAACACCGTCCACGCCGCCGAAGACACCGCCGGTCTCGTCGCTTCCCTCCGCCGCGGACGTTGCATGGGGTCTGGCACCTGCGTCTGCGACCCCTGCAACGGCTCCCGCCTCCAGCCCTGTCCCGACGCGCGCCTCCACCGCGAAGACGCGAACGCAACCGCAGGGTCCGCACCCTGCCGAGCTGCCCACGCAACAGCCAGGGAGCACGCCCGAGACCCACATACCCGAGCCGAGCGCACCCGGCGCCTCCCCCGCCCTGAACGCGGAGGCACGTCCACGAGATGCGCACCCCGCCGAAGTGCCCACGCAGCCGCAGGGGCGCACGCCTGAGGCCCAAACACCGGAGACCCCCGCGCGGGAGGCCCGCTTCCCGTCCGCACCGACCCCCGCGCCCGCTCCGTCCCCCTACGACGACATCCCCTACTCGGATGAGGAACCGACCGGTGAGTGGGACGAGCCGTACCCCGAGGACTCCGGGTACTCGGCTGCACGCCGTCAGCAGCCCCCGCAGCCAACGTCCACCGGTCAGCCCAGCCGTCAGACAGGTCCGACGCGCGAGAGGATGCAGAACGCCGGCGGCAGTCCGGCAAGCCGCGGCGATTCAGCCAAGGACACCACGGCTTCGGCGGACCCGTGGTCGTTCGCGCGGGAAAGCACCCCTGGCGTCTGGAGCGTGGGAACGGAGCCGAACGTCCGCAACGGGAGCACCCCGGCGGGCTCCGCTGAGTCCTCCCCCACCGCGAAGCAGCCCGCGACTCCCGGGCCGCTCGCGCAGCAGCCGGCGGCAGCAGCGCCGTCGTACGCACCGGCGGCCGCCCAGGCGCCCATCCAGCCCAAAGCCCCCGCGAACGCGGCCGCCGCCTCCCAGGGCGGCCGGAAGCTGAGCATGTACGAGCGCCTCAGCCAGAAGGCCGCCGCGGAGATGGCCCAGCAGCAGCCCCAGCAGCAGGCGCCCGCCCCCCAGGCGTATGTCGAGGAGGTCCCGAGCGCAGACGACGAGACGGTCGAGCAGTCCAGCCTGTTCGGGCGCGCGGCGGTCGAGCGGATCCTGGGCGGCAAGCTCATCGAGGAGCGCGGCCTGGACGGCAGTGTCATTCCCCCGCGGTAGCGTAGTGGGGTGTATGAAGGCGTAGTCCAAGAACTGATCGATGAGCTCGGCCGGCTTCCCGGCATCGGACCGAAGTCCGCCCAGCGGCTCGCCTTCCACATCCTCGAGGCGGATGCCGATGACATGAAGCGTCTGGCCACGGCGATCATCAGCGTCAAGGAACGCGTCAAGTTCTGCCAGATCTGCGGCAACGTCTCGGAGCAGGACACGTGCTCGATCTGCCGGGATACGCGCCGGGATCCGAGCGTGATCTGCGTGGTCGAGGAGTCGAAGGATGTGCTCGCGATCGAGCGCACGCGGGCCTACCGTGGCCGTTATCACGTTCTGGGTGGCGCAATCAACCCCATCGCCGGAGTCGGGCCGGACCAGCTGCGCATCCGCGAGCTCCTCACGCGGCTCAACGACGAGACGGTCACCGAGATCATCCTGGCCACGAACCCCAACCTCGAGGGCGAGGCGACGAGCACCTATCTGGCCCGCATGCTCAAGTCGATCGGCGTCAGCGTCACGCGTCTGGCGTCTGGGCTGCCCGTGGGCGGCGACCTCGAGTACGCCGACGAGGTCACGCTCGGGCGAGCCTTCGAGGGCCGCCGCAGCGCGATCGGCTGAGCCGGGCACGGGCTGCACCAACCGCGCACGACGCCGCCGGGCCGGGTCGCGCTCGCGTGTCGCCGAATTGAAGTGTGACAGACTATTAAGCCCCCGGCGGCAAGCGGCGCATGCTGGAAACATGAGCACGGCACGCACCTCCATCCCTGCCCTCGACCTCTCAGCCGCGAGGGGAGCGGATGGCACGTTCACCTCGGAGTTCCTGGATGCGCTGCGGGACGCGACGCACAACGTCGGCTTCTTCCAGATCACGGGCTACGGCGCGCGTCCCGGCCAGGACCGGGAGCTCCTCGACACGGTCGCCCAGTTCTTCCGCGAGCCGCTCGAGGACCGTCTGGCCCTCGACAACCGCAACTCCGCCCAGTTCCGCGGCTACACGCGGCTCGGGACCGAGGTGACGCGGGGCCGCGCGGACGCCCGCGAGCAGATTGACTACGGCCCCGAGCGACTCCCCCTCGAGGATGTCCCGGCCAACCGCCCGTACCTGAACCTCCAGGGCCCGAACCAGTGGCCCGCCGGGTTCCCGGCGCTCGAGAAGGCCGCGATGGACTGGGCCGAGCTCATGTCCGCCGTCGGCGCCGAACTCCTCGCCGCCATCTCGGTCTCGCTCGGCCTGCCCGAGGACCACTTCGCGGAGCCTTTCGCCGGGACCCCGGCCTGGATGGGCAAGCTCGTGCACTACGTGGGCACCGGTGTTGTTCCCGAAGCGGGGCGGCAGGGCGTGGGCCTCCACGCGGACTACGGGTTTGTGACGCTGCTCCTCCAGGACGAGGTGGGCGGGCTCGAGGTCCAGCCGTACGGCCAGGAGGAGTGGATCGACGTCCCGCCGACGCCGGGAGCCCTCGTGGTGAACCTCGGCGAGATGCTCGAGGTTGCCACCGACGGCTACCTCATGGCCACGATCCATCGCGTCATCGCCCCGCCCGCGGGCGTGGACCGCTACTCGGTGCCGTTCTTCTGGTCCCCCCGCCTCGACGCCGTGATCGAGCCCGTCGAGCTGCCCGCGGACCTTGCGGCCCAGGCCCGCGGCGTCTCCGATGACCCGCACAACCCCATGCTCGCCTCGTACGGCCAGAACGTCCTCAAGGGCTGGCTGCGCGCCCACCCCCAGACCGCGAGGATCCACTACCCGGAGCTCGTCGGCTGATCCACCCCTGTCACGACGCACGACGGCGAGCGGGCCCCCGGGCGGGCCGCCCGCCGTCGTGCGTGTGGCCCCCGGCGTCCACGGACCGGTCACAATTGATCGGCGTGCAGGGGCCGCGCGTAAACTGGCTGGGACCCTTTCTGACGTCTCGACCCCCTGTGAGTGTGCCCGTATGTCGTTGCCCCTCGAATTGCCTGCCCGGCAGCTCATCGTCCAGAAGTTCGGCGGCTCGTCCGTCGCGGACGCGGCCGGCATCAAGCGGGTGGCCGAGCGCGTTGTGGCGACCCAGCGCGCGGGGCACGAGGTCGTGGTCGTGGTCTCCGCGATGGGTGACACGACCGACGAGCTGCTCGACCTGTCCTCGCAGATCACCGACGAGGCCCCGGCCCGCGAGATGGACATGCTCCTCTCCGCCGGCGAGCGCATCTCGATGGCGCTCCTGGCCATGGCGATCAGCAAGCTCGGCGCGAAGGCGCGCTCCTTCACCGGCTCCCAGGCCGGCATGATCACGGACGGCATCCACGGCAAGGCGCGCATCATCGACGTCGACCCGCACCGCGTCCGCACGGCCCTCGACAAGGGCGCGATCGCGATCGTCGCCGGCTTCCAGGGCGTGAGCCGCGAGTCCCACGACATCACGACCCTCGGCCGCGGCGGCTCGGACACCACCGCCGTCGCCCTCGCCGCCGCGCTCAACGCGGACGTGTGCGAGATCTACACCGACGTGGACGGTGTGTACACCGCGGACCCGCGCGTCGTGCCGACGGCGAAGAAGATCGACCGCATCTCGAGCGAGGAGATGCTCGAGCTCGCCGCGTCCGGCGCCAAGATTCTCCACCTGCGCTGCGTCGAGTACGCGCGCCGCTTCGGGGTGCCCGTGCATGTGCGGTCCTCGTTCAGCCAGCATGAGGGGACGTGGGTCCTGCCCAGCCCCGACGACACGATCACCATCAGCGAGGGAGTCGCTTTGGAACAGCCCATCATCTCTGGCGTCGCGCACGATCGCTCCGAGGCCAAGGTCACCGTGGTGGGCGTCCCGGACATCCCCGGCAAGGCCGCCGCGATCTTCCAGGTCATTGCCAAGGCGCACGCGAACGTGGACATGATCGTCCAGAACATCTCCACGTTCGGCCGGGGCAAGACGGACATCTCCTTCACCCTGCCGATCATTGAGGGCGCCGACGCGCTCACCGCCCTCAAGGCCGCCCAGGACGAGATCGGCTTCGAGGACATCGAGTACAACGCCGAGATCGGCAAGCTCTCCCTCATCGGCGCCGGGATGCGCTCCAACCCGGGCGTCTCCGCGACGTTCTTCCAGGCCCTCTCGGACGCCGGGATCAACATCAACATGATCTCGACCTCCGAGATCCGCATCTCCGTGGTGACCCGCGCTGACCTGCTCGACGACGCTGTCCGTGCGATCCACTCGGCCTTCAACCTCGATTCCGACGCCGAGGCGACCGTCTACGGAGGCACCGGCCGCTGAGGCCTGCTGCCCGCGCGCACGACGACGGCCGGTCACCTTCCTTGGGAAGGTGACCGGCCGTCGGTGGTTCAGCGACGTCGAAAACCGAGTGGGGGGTGATCGGGGGGGTCTAGTCGTTGCGGACGGCGTAGTGGTGTCCTTCGGAGTCGGTCTCGACGTCGAAGGTGCGCAGTTCAGTCTCCGAGGCCTGCTCGAAGTCGTCGTGCCTGTGGACCACCGGCGCATCGGGATCGCTGTGCGACGCTGGACCCCAGACCGCAGCGGCTCGCTCGGTGACATGCATGAAGGTGTCGAGAACCTTGTGCGTGCGGGGCATCTCTTTTCACCCCCTTTCCAGTACCGGACATTGTACGCCCGGTGTGACGCAGATCTCAGGGGGAGATGAGTGCCGTCGGAGTCAGCGCAGGGATCGATCGTCCGGGTTCTTGGGCACCACATAGGTGCTGCCATCGGGGCGCGTGAGCGTTTCCCACTGCTGCGACTCGGCCTCGCGCTGGGCCAGGAGGCGCCGATTCTCCTCGGTCATCTCGTGCGTGGTCGAGCTGCGGTTGGCCGGGCCGAATACCAGACGCAACTTGTCCGTTGCCCGCATGAACTTCTGCACGAAGCCCTCGTCCGACATCGCTGTTCCTCTCCTCGGCCTGACGCTCTCTCAGATCAACAGTACACTCATTATTAGTGCACTAATGAATCGAGGATCGACCATGGCCTACGACAGCGAAGACCTCCTGCTCGAGAAGCAGCTCTGCTTTGGGCTGAGCGTGGCGAGCCGGAGCGTCGTCGCCTCCTACAGGCCCGTTCTGGACCGGCTTGGCATCACGCACCCGCAGTACCTCGTGATGCTCGCGCTGTGGGAGCGTTCACCGCGGACCGTCAAGGAGATCAGCGAGGCACTCCTCCTCGAGCCGGCCACGGTGACCCCGCTGCTCAAACGGCTCGAGGACGCCGGGCTCGTGACGCGCACGCGCCAGACGGGGAACGAGAGGGCCCTAGACATCGCACTCACCCCCGCGGGCACGGCGTTGCGCGAGCAGGCCCTGTCTGTGCCCACCACCATGATGTCGCGGCTGAACATCACGCGGGACGAGGCCGCCGAGCTGCACGCGTCCATGATGCGGCTCATCGCCGCCGCCCAGGCGAGCCGCGAGGCCGACGCCTTGATGCGCCACCGCTGACGACCCGCCCCTCGCTCCTCCCCCGTTGCGGGGTCCCTGGCACCCCCTTGCGGGGTCTGTGGCAGCACGTTGCGACGCCGAACGCGTCCGACCGCCGCCTCGGCCGCGAGTGTCACGCCGTCCTGAGCCGCTCGACGGCCTCCCTGCCGTCGCGGACACCGAGCGCAGTCGCCGCCGGCACTCGGCTGACGTCGAGATGCTGGACGCCCTCCCCGAACGAGGCAGGATCGCTCGGCGCAATGACTCTCACGCGTGAACCTCCCGCCTCGAGCGTCGGCACCGTTCTCGCAAGCTCACCAGGATTCGCATCCGGAGCGAGGATGAGCACGTCGTCGAACCCGTCAGCGAGGTCTGCGCTCGTCGAATCGAGCGCCCCGCAGTCGATGTGATGGCGTCCGCCGATCTCGACGGCCCCGACCAGCCCAGGGATCGAGGTGCTGGCCGCGACCGCACGGGCGAGCGGCACGCCGTCGGTCGCCTCGATGACGCGCCGCTGCCCCAGACTCGAGCAGAACGCAATGATCCCCAGACGCATGCTGGGCCAGTCGGCCTCCGGCATGAGCTTCCCCGCCCAGTACGCCTCGTAGCACGCAGCCTGCCTCTGCCGGAGCCCGACGGCGAGGGCCGCGAGGTCCGTCATCTCGCGGGCCGTGAGCCTCCCCGGCCCCAAGGCCCGGCCCAGCGCGGCCGGGACCGCGCGCAGGGGACGGAGGCCGCCGAGCCGCGCGGAACCGGCGAACCGGCGCACCACCGCACCGGCGATCCACGCCTGCACGGCGGCCCTGCCGATCTGGCCCCGCAGACTCAGCAGGTACGGGAGGCTGTTGCCCATGCCGGCGGCGAAGGCCGCACGCTCGACGGCGGGATCCCCGCTCGTGAGGTCGGTGTACGTCGCATCGAGGAGGCCGGCCGCGAGCCGCGCGCCCACGAACGAGCCGGCCGAGGAGCCCACGATGTAGTCCCAGTTCTGGACATCCACTCCGCCAGCAGCGAGGCCGTGCAGGACCCCGACCTCCCACCCGATCGCGGTGTGGCCGCCCGAACCGAGGATCAGCGCCCGTGACATGCCGCCCATCGTAGGGCCAGACTCGGGGATAATCGATGGGTGCCCTTGCCCGTCCCGTTGAGCCCACTCGCGTCAGTAAACTCCGTCCTCGCCGAGGACGAGTGGCTCCCGCGTGCCCGGGCGCATGCGGAACGGGTCGCACGGTTCGCGGAACCGTTCGTGGCGCGGCGCAATGCGCGGAAGAAGCACCCCATCGAGGACTTCCTCTTCACCTACTACACCCACAAGCCCGGGCAGCTCGGCCGCTGGCACCCGGGGGCGGGGGTTGCGCTCGTGGGCGACGCCGCGCGGGAGAGGCTCGGCTGGAAGCACTACCGCGCGCTGACCGAGGCCGAGCGGGCCGCTGCGGGGCTTCCCGCCGGCGACGCACCTGGGGCGAGTGCCGCCGTCGTGCTCGACCTGCCCGCGTACGCCGGCGAGCGTGAGGAGACCATCCGCTTCTGCGGCGTGATCCTGCGCGGCACTGCGGAGCGGCCTGCGAACTTCGGCTGCTTCGGGCTGCACGAGTGGGCGATGGCCTACCGGTCGGAGAAGTTCGGGATCCGGCACGAGTACCTGCCGCTGCGGCTCGGGGCCGCAGGCACGGACCGTGTGGTCGAGGAGCACCGCATCCGCTGCACGCACTTCGACGCGTTCCGGTTCTACGCCCCCGACGCCGTGCCGCTCAATGAGCTCCAGCCGACGCGAGCCGCCCAGCGCGACCTCGAGCAGCCCGGATGTCTCCACGCCAACATGGACCTCTACAAGTGGGCGTACAAGCTCGGGCCCGCCGTCCCGGGCGAGCTGCTCATGGACTGCTTCGAGCTCGCGTGGCGTGTGCGCACGATGGACATGCAGGCGTCCCCCTACGACCTCTCGGACTGGGGATTCGAGCCCATCGCCATCGAGAGGCCCGCCGGGAAGTCCGCGTATGTCGAGGCTCAGCGCGGGTTCGCAGCCGAGGCCGCGGTGCTGCGCGGGCGACTCACGACGGCGCTCGCGACCTTGGAGGCGGTTCTCGCCTGAGGCTACGCTGGCGGGATGGAGGAGGACCTGTTCGAGGGGCCTGCCCGCGCGCTGCCCGCATCCGCTCCGATGGCGCGAAGGGCCGCGGCGTACACATCGCGCCCCGATGGACCCTCGGCCGCCCCCGTCCGGCACCGCGCCGGGTACGCGCCTTTCGTCGGCTTCCTCGCCTCCCGCGGCATCGATCCGCGCACGACGGCGCGTGACCCCGTTGCGCTCGTCGGGCAGCTCCGCGCGCACCACCGCGAGATGATGGATCGGCCCGGGCTGGCCGAGGCCGCGGCGGTGTTCCTCGGGAATGCGCTCACGGCGCTCCGCCCGGATGCCTGCTGGGTCGGCGACATCGTCCGTGGCCCCCGGCAGCGAATCACGCCTCTCACCCTGCTGACGCGTCTGGGCGACGCCACGCCTGAACAACTGGAACAGCTGAGCGAGCGCGTGCGCGCCTGGGCCGCGGCCGTCTACGCCGAGCCGCTCGATTTCCCCGAACCCGTGCCCCGCACCCTCCCGCACCCCTACGTGCGGCCCGCCGGTGCGGAGCCCGGTGACGCCGGGGCCCTGGAGCAGATTGCCCTCGCGCTCCTCACCCATCTCCAAGCCAACTACCGCGTCGCCGTCCGCAGCGGTGCTCCTCCATCCCTCCCGAGGGGCGATGACCTCGAGGGCGGAGGATGGGCCGTGACCGTCGAGCCGGGATCGCCAGACGCGGCGCCGCTCGCGATGGCCGTCTCGCCCGTCCGTGGAGTCGCAGTGCGCGCTGGGGCGCTGACCGGCTTCAGGTTCCCGGCCATGCCGAGGGACGTCTTCGAGGAGCACCACCGACTGCGGAACCCAGCCGGCGAGGTCATCTGGCCCACCGATGCCGATCTCCGCGACCTCGAGCAGACGGTCCTTGCCGTTGCCGAGGGCCGGTTCGCCGAGCGCTTCCCCGGGCCGGAGCCCGATTGGTTCGAGCACGCGCTCGCCTATGAACGCGGGGCCGGATCGACGAGGAAGCGCGGGGGCGGTCTCCATACTGCTCAGGGCGCCGAAATCCTCGACGCGGCCCGCACCCGAGTTGCCGGGTTGCAGCGTGGCTGGCAGCCCTGGCCGCTAGCGGGATGAAGTCCGGTGGCGGCGTGCGCCCGAGGCTGGGCTCGCCGCATGGGCGCGCGGGGCCTGGATCCGAATCTTCGCGGATCTATTAGCGAAAGAAAATGTGCCCTATTCGTCCGGGTCTTTCGAGTCCGGCGCGGAGTAGATTCCACTACACCAAAACGAGCACCGCAGGAAGCAAGGGACGGGGCTGGGGAGCCCGAGACCGCATTGCTCGTGATCATTGCCCTTGCTGTCGCCGCGGGACTCGCCCGAATAGTTCTTCAAAGTCAAGGACGACAGAGAGGTGAAGGCAGCGAAAGAGAAGGACGCCGGAACACCGCAGCAGGGTTGAGGCCTCGACCCCCCATGCGGTCCGGGCTCGAAGGGGCCGGATTCCGTCAATCACTCGACAGAAAGCCAGATGCCGCGAAGGGCGCGCCGTAGCCGACGCGCCCTTCCCTTGTGCCAGCCCTCCCCCATCCATCGGTTGAGGGCCTGATTTCTGCGCGTTGAGGGGTACGCCCTTACGAGGCGTCACCGTCGAGGTAGAACCACCGGCCGCCCTCGCGCACAAACCTCGAGTGCTCCCGCATCACGCCGCGCCGGGCGCTCACGTCCCCGCCCTCCCGCCAATGGGCTGCGAAATCCACGGTGCCCTGCGTGTCGAAGGGACCACCCGCCGTCGTGCGCACGACGTCGAGTCGGCGCCACTGCGTCGTCTCGTCGAGTTCCAGCGTGGCCGGTCGGGTAGACGGGTGCCAGGTCGCCAGGAGGTACGCCGCGTCAAGGCCGACGAACGCGCTGTAGCGCGAACGCATGAGTGCCTCCGCGGTGGGCGGCAGGGCGCCCGCCGATAGCCCCGAGTGGAACCGTCCGCAGCACGCGCCATACGTGTCCCCGCTGCAGCAGGGGCATCGGGAGTCAGGGTCGAGCGTCATGCCGCCAGACTAGCGAAGCGGCCCCCGCCGGGCGCGGCCTGGGCTGCCCCGGCGCCGGCGGCCAGGGCGCCGATGGCAAGCACGACGGCGCCGGACCACCCATGACCCGTGTCACAGTCGGCCCCTGACGTGCGTGTGACCCGAGCCGGTTCCGGCCAATGAAGGGCGCTGGCGTAGAATCGGGGGGCAATCCCCCCTATGCACAGGAGCCTCTTTCGATGCCGCGGATCGTTGTCGACGTCATGCCCAAGCCCGAGATTCTCGACCCGCAGGGGAAGGCGATCGTCGGTGCACTGCCGCGTCTGGGCTTCACCGCGTTCAGCGGCGTGCGCCAGGGAAAGCGCTTCGAGCTCACCGTGGACGGTCCCGTCACGGACGAGGTCCTCGAGCAGGCCCGCACCGCCGCCGCGACGATGCTCTCGAACCCTGTCATCGAGGACGTCGTGAACGTCGAGGTCCTCGCGGACGAATCGACCGAGACCGTCGAGGCCAACTGACATGAGCGAGGTCCCCCTCATCGCAGACCTGAGCGCCCGGGAGTCCGCGCCGCTCTCCGGCGCTGTTCTTTCCGGTGCCCGGATTGGCGTCGTGACGTTCCCCGGCACCCTCGACGACCGCGACGCCGCTCGCGCTGTCCGTCTCGCGGGCGCCACCGCCGTGCCCCTGTGGCACGCGGACACGACCTTGGGCGATGTCGACGCCGTCGTGCTCCCGGGCGGGTTCTCCTACGGCGACTACCTGCGCGCGGGCGCGATCGCGCGGTTCGCCCCGCTCATGGGCAAAATCGTCGATGCAGCGAACTCGGACGCGAAGCTTCCCGTGCTGGGCATCTGCAATGGCTTCCAGATCCTCACCGAGTCACACCTGCTCCCCGGCTCGATGATCAAGAACGACCACCTCAAGTTCATCTGCCGCGACCAGACCCTGCGCGTCGAGAACAACGCGACGGCGTGGACCAGCGAGTACGAGGTCGGCCAGGAGATCACGATCGTCCTGAAGAATCAGGACGGGCAGTACGTCGCGGACAAGAAGACCCTCGACGAGCTCGAGGGCGAGGGCCGCGTGGTGTTCCGCTACGTGGGCTGGAACCCAAATGGGTCGCGCCGTAACATCGCGGGCATCACGAACGCCGCAGGCAACGTCGTCGGCCTCATGCCGCACCCCGAGCACGCCGTCGAGCCCGGCTTCGGTCCGCTGGACCCAGATTCCTCCGACTATTCGACCGACGGGCTCGGATTCTTCACGTCCGTCCTGACCACGCTGGTTGCTGGAGGTACCAAGTGAGCGCAGGGAACGAGACCAATACCGTGGCAACCGACGCAGCGGCATCCCGCAAGTTCAACATCGACACGGTCGAGCACGCGGCCGCAACCCCCGAGACCGATCTCCCCTGGGCCGAGCTCGGCCTCAAGGAGAACGAATTCAACGAGGTCGTCAAGCTCCTGGGCCGCCGCCCCACCGCGGCCGAGCTCGCGATGTACTCGGTCATGTGGAGCGAGCACTGCTCCTACAAGTCCTCCAAGGTGCACCTGCGCCAGTTCGGCGAGAAGCTCACCGACGAGATGAAGAAGGACATGATGGTGGGCATCGGCGAGAACGCCGGCGTCACCAATCTGGGCGATGGCTGGGCCGTGACCTTCAAGGTCGAGTCGCACAACCACCCCTCCTTCGTGGAGCCGCATCAGGGTGCGGCGACGGGCATCGGCGGGATCGTGCGCGACATCATCTCGATGGGCGCGCGCCCCGTGGCAGTCATGGACCCGCTGCGCTTCGGCGCGATCGACCACCCCGACACCCCGCGCCTCGTGCACGGCATCGTCTCGGGTATCGGGAGCTATGGCAACTCCCTCGGCCTGCCGAACATCGGCGGTGAAGTGGTCTTCGACTCGGTCTACCAGGCCAACCCCCTCGTGAACGCCCTCGCCGTCGGCGTGCTGCGCCACGAGGACCTCCGCCTCGCCAACGCCTCCGGCGAGGGCAACAAGGTCGTCCTGTTCGGGGCCCGCACGGGCGGCGACGGGATCGGCGGCGCGTCCGTCCTCGCGTCCGAGTCCTTCGACGACAGCAAGCCGAGCAAGCGCCCCGCTGTCCAGGTCGGAGACCCGTTCGCCGAGAAGGTGCTCATCGAGTGCTGCCTCGAGCTGTTCAAGCACTCGCTCGTCGAGGGCATCCAGGACCTCGGGGCGGCCGGCATCTCGTGCGCCACGAGCGAGCTCGCGAGCAACGGCGACGGCGGCATGCGGGTCGAGCTCACGAACGTGCTGCTCCGCGACCCCACCCTGACCCCGGGTGAGATCCTCATGTCCGAGTCGCAGGAGCGCATGATGGCGGTCGTGACCCCGGAGAACGTCGAGGCGTTCGAGAAGGTCATGGACAAGTGGGCCGTCGAGTACTCGTGGCTCGGCGAGGTCACCGAGGACGGGCGCCTCGTCATTACGTGGGACGGCGAGACCATCGTCGACGTCGACCCGCGGACGGTGGCCCATGAAGGCCCGGTCTACCATCGCCCGTTCAACCGCCCCGAGTGGCTCGACGGCATCCAGGCGGACACCTTCCGCGCTTCGGAGGCCGGCAAGGACCTCCCCTCGACGGGTGAGGCCCTCAAGGCCGCAGTCCTGGAGCTCATGGCGAGCCCCAACATGTGCGACAAGTCGTGGGTCACCAACCAATACGACCGCTACGTGGGCGGGAACACGGCCCTCGCGACCCCCGACGACGCCGGCGTGGTCCGCGTCGACGAGGAGACCGGCCTCGGGATCGCCATCTCGACGGATGCGAACGGCCGCTACGCCTACCTCGATCCGTACACGGGCGCCCAGCTCGCCCTTGCCGAGTCCTACCGCAACGTCGCCACCTCCGGCGCCGTGCCGATGGCCGTCACCGACTGCCTCAACTTCGGCTCCCCCGAGGACCCCGAGGTCATGTGGCAGTTCGCCGAGGCCGTGCGCGGCCTTGCGGACGCATGCCAGGTGCTCGGCGTCCCGGTCACCGGCGGCAACGTCTCGCTGTACAACCAGACGGGCTCGACGCCGATCCACCCCACCCCGGTGGTCGGTGTCCTCGGCAAGTTCGACGACGTGGCTCGCCGCACGCCGTCGGGCTGGCAGAGGAACGCGGACGGGCAGGCGATCTACCTGCTCGGAGTGACCCGCGACGAGCTGGACGGCTCCGAGTTCGCGAACCTGCGCGGCCAGCTGGGCGGCCTCCCGCCGAAGCTCGACCTCGAGGTGGAGAAGACGCTCGGCGCGATCCTCATCAACTCCTCGCGCGACGGCATGATCGACGCCGCGCACGACCTCTCGGAGGGCGGCCTCGCCGCGGCCCTGTCCGAGATGGTGCTGCGCTTCGGCGTGGGCGCGCGGGTGGCGCTGGACGACCTGTGCGAGCGGGACGGCGTGGACGCGTTCACGGCGCTCTTCTCCGAGTCGCAGGGCCGCGCCGTCGTGGCCGTCCCGCGCTCCGAGGAGGTCCGCTTCAACGACATGGCCTCCGCACGGAACTACCCCGTGGTGCGCCTCGGAGTGGTCGATGTCCTCGCGACGAGCCTCGAGGTGCAGGGGCTGTTCGAGCTTCCCATCAACGATCTGCGCGAGGCCCACGAGGGAACGCTGCCGAAGTACTTCGGCTGAGACCGGGCCGACGAGGCAACGGACAAGGCAACGACGATGGCCCCGACCGAGGATCAGCTGCGCGCAAGCGCGGCGTCCGGGTCGGGGCCGCCGTCGGCCGGCGGGTCATGGGGCATGGGAACCGGGTTGGGCGGTCCGCCGTCGCGCAGCGCTCCAGAGTCTGCCGGCCTCGATGACGCAGCGGTAGAGGTCCGCAGGGCCGCCGGCCTCGTCAATACTCAGGAACAGCGCACGTCGCGGACCGTGTGGCAGATCGCCACGACCCACCTGTTCACGATCTTCAACCTGATCCTCGGCCTCTCCGGGCTCACGCTCGTGCTCCTCGGGCGCTGGCTGGATCTCATGTTCCTCGCCGCGGCAATCGGGAACACCGTGCTCGGCTTCGCCCAGGAGCTCCAGTCCAAGCGCAGGCTCGACAGGCTTGCGGTGCTCAAGAGGGACCCCGTGCGGGTGGTGCGCTCGGGCGCGGCGGTCGAGGTGCCCCCGCACGAGGTGGTCATGGACGACGTCGTGCTCGTGCGCCGCGGCGACCAGGTTCCGGTGGACGGGACAGTGCTGCGCGCCGACGACCTCGACGTGGACGAGTCCCTGCTCACGGGCGAGTCGGAGCCGGTTCCGAAGCAGCCGGGCGAGACCGTTCTCTCCGGATCCTCCGTGGTCTCGGGCAGCGGCAGCTTCCGAGCCACGGCCCTCGGCAACGGCTCCCACGCGGCCCGGCTCACGGCCCAGGCGAAGCGGTTCACTCCGGTCTCGTCGGAGCTCCGTGCGGCCCTGGACCGGGTGGTCCGCTGGATCACCATTGCCCTCGGGCCGATGATCGCGATCGTGCTCAACGGCCAGATGCAGGCCGCGGGCGGCTGGTCCGCGGCCCTCGCGTCAGGGGCCTGGCGAGACGCGGTCGTGGCCGCGATCGCGTCGGTGACCATCATGATCCCCCAGGGACTGGCCCTCCTGACGACCGTCTCGTTCGCCGTCGCGACCGTCCGGCTGGCGAAGGGCGAGGTCCTCATCGAGGAGCTCGCGGCCGTGGAGGTGCTGGCCCGCGTGGATGTCGTGTGCTTCGACAAGACGGGAACGCTCACCGAGGGCGGGATCCATTTCGAATCCGCCGTCCCGCTCGCCGCGAATGCCGAGGATGCCCTGGCGGTTGCGGGCTGGGAGCGGGTGCTTGCCTGGATCGGCACGGACGAGGACGCGAACCCCACTGCGGCGGCCCTCGCCGAGGCGTTCACCGAGCGCCCGGACCGCGAGCCGAGCGGGACCATCGCGTTCTCCTCGGGCCGCCGGTGGAGCGCGGTCGCCTTCGAAGGTGGGACGGCCGACGGCGCGTGGCTGCTCGGTGCCCCGGAGGCCCTCCTCGGCGACGCGCCCGGGACCGGTGCTCCCGCGGACCAGCTCCGGACGCAGGCCCGCAAGCTCTGCGCGGAAGCGTCCGATAGCGGGCTCCGCGCGATCGTGCTGTGTCGGGCCGGGTGGCTCCCCCGCGACGGCGAGCTGGCCGCCGAGGTGCGGCCCGCCGTCGTCCTCACGTTCCGCGAGCGGCTGCGGCCCGACGCGGCCGTGACGCTCGCCTACTTCCGCGAGCAGGGTGTGGCCCTCAAGGTGCTCTCGGGCGACAGCCCGCGAACCGTGGCGGCTGCAGCCCGCGCCGCTGGAATGGACGCCGGAGGGGACAGGGCCGAGCCCGTGGACGCGAGGACGCTCCCGGAGGATCCCACGGAGCTGGCCGCCGCCGTCGAGCGCCACAGCGTGTTCGGGCGGGTCGGGCCGCAGCAGAAGAAGGCGATGGTCGAGGCACTCCAGTCACGCGGACACGTCGTGGCGATGACCGGCGACGGGGTCAACGACGCCCTGGCCCTCAAGGCCGCCGACCTCGGGATCGCGATGGGCAATGCCGCGCCGGCCACGAAGGCCGTCGCGCGGCTCGTGCTCGTCGACGGTCGCTTCTCCAGGCTGCCCGCCGTGGTCGCGGAGGGACGCCGGGTCATCGCGAACATCGAGCGGGTCTCGCAGCTGTTCCTGACCAAGACGATCTACGCGTTCCTCCTCGGCGTCGGATTCGGGGCCATGACGTGGGCGTTCCCGTTCCTTCCTCGGCAGCTCTCGACCGCCGATTTCCTCATGATCGGCTTCCCTGCTGCCGTCCTCGCGCTCGTGCCCAATACGCGGCGCTACGTGCCGGGGTTCCTGCGCCGGGCCGTGCTCACGGCGCTGCCGTCGGGGTTGGCGATGGCCGCGGCGATCCTCGGCGTGTACGCCTACGGGCGCTGGGGCACGGACGCGTCGCAGGAACAGATCGAAGCTGCGGCGTTCCTCACGCTCACGGCCTCGGGCCTGTGGGTCCTCGCGATTGCGGCGCGCCCGCTCACGCGGTGGCGCGTGCTCCTCGTCGGCTCGATGTACGCGGGGATGGCCGCGGTGCTCCTCGTCCCGGTCTCACTTGCATACCACCAGCTCACGGCGCCGGCGCCGGCCCTCACGGTCGCAGCGCTCGCCTTCGCCGCTGGGGCGTGCATGCTCATCGAGACCGCGCACCAGATGCTGAGGCGCCGCCTCAGGTGACCTCGAGGACGGCCGCGCCGGTGATCCTGTCCGCGGCGAGATCCGCGAGCGCCCGGTCGGCGTCCTCGAACGCGTAGGGCACCGTCGCGGTGCGGATCGGGATCTCGGCGGCCAGGCGGAAGAACTCCTCGCCGTCGGAGCGCGTGTTGGCGGTGACGCTACGCAGCTGCCGCTCCTCGAACAGGTGCTCCTGGTAGTTCAGTGCCGGGATGTCGCTCAGATGGATGCCTGCGACGGCGAGGGTTCCGCCGCGATCGAGGGCGCGGAGCGCGGGCGGAACGAGTGTGCCGACGGGCGCGAAGAGGATGGCCGAGTCGAGTTTCTCGGGCGGCTCCTCATCCGCGCCGCTAGCCCACGCGGCGCCGAGCTTGAGCGCGAGTTCCCTGGCCTCGGGCGCTCGGGTCATGACGTACACCGTGGCTCCGCGGTGCATCGCGAGCTGCGCGGTGAGGTGCGCGCTGCCGCCGAACCCATAGATGCCCAGCCTGCCGCCGTCGGGCATCGCGGCGCGCTGCAGCGCCCGGTAGCCGATGATCCCGGAGCACAGCAGCGGAGCGGCCTCGCGGTCGCTGAACGCGTCCGGGATCCGGTACGCGAAGTCCTCGCGCACGACGGCGCGCTCCGCGTACCCGCCGTCGTCGTCCCACCCCGTGAACCGAGGTGCTTCGCAGAGGTTCTCGCGGCCCGAGAGGCAGAAGCGGCACGTGCCGCACGTGCTGCGCAGCCACGCGATCCCGACGCGCTGGCCTGGCTCGAACCGATGGGCTTCGGGGCCGAGAACCTCGACGCGGCCCACGGCCTCGTGCCCGGGGATGACGCCATGCCGCTTCGGGGCGAGGTCTCCTTCGGCGAGGTGCAGGTCCGTGCGGCAGACGCCGCAGACGGAGACCCGCACGAGGATCTCCCCCGGCCCGGGCACGGGGTCGGGCCTCTCGCCGAAGGCCAGCGGGCCGGGGCTCCCGCCCGCCTGGCCCGGGACGTCCACCCACCATGCGCGCATGGCGCTATTCTCACCTGCCCGGCTGGGCATGGACAGGGTCCGCAGCCGCAGGTTTGGCGAACCCCTTTGGGCGGCTCAGTCCACGTGGGCGGCCCTGAAATCGGGAGGCGTTGCGCCCTGGATGACCCAGCGGTTGCCATCCGGGTCAGCGAAGTGGGCGAACTGAACCCCGCCCATATCCTGGATCTCGCTGATGTCTGCACCACGCTCGAGGAGCTGGGTGCGGACGGCGCCCAGATCGGGCGCTACGAGCTGCAGCCCCTCGAGACTTCCGGGTCTCATGCTCGTCATCCCCGTTCCAATGACGATCGAGGCAGCAGAGCCCGGGGGCGTCAGCTGGACCACACGCATTCCGGGGATGTGCTCGACGTCGTGGTCAAGGGCGAAGCCCAGCGTCTCAACGTAGAACGACTTCGACCTATCGACATCAGCCACGGGCACCTGCACGACTTCAAGACGCATCTCCATGGCCCACACGGTACAGGGCGAACCCATGATGATCACCTCTCCCGACAACAGGCTTCGCGTGGTAACCACTGATGCCCCTCGACTCCCCTCCCGCCCGGCGCGGGTCGTCATATTCGGGAACACAAATGTGCGCTAATTTCACAAGGACCGGATCCAGAGGTTATCTTTCCAGTGCAAGGCAAGGCTTGCCTAAGCCACGCTGTGCCGCCCTATACGTCCGTTCCCGAGAGGCCCATGCCCATGCCCATGCCCATGTCCAAGCTGACGACTGTGAAGCTCGTCGCCGCCGTAACAGCCGCGACAGCGCTGGCCGCCTGCTCAGGCCCCGCGGCCACGTCCTCTACCGCGTCCTCGGGCGGCGGAGACGCCGGCACCACGATCACGGTGTACAACGCCCAGCACGAGCAGCTGACCGCGGCCTGGGCGGACGCCTTCACGAAGGAGACCGGGATCAAGGTCCTCCTGCGCAACGGCGACGACCTCGAGATGGGCAACCAGATCATCGAGGAGGGCAAGGCGTCCCCCGCGGATGTCTTCCTGACCGAGAACTCCCCGGCCATGGACCAGGTCGAGAACGCGCACCTGCTCGCCAAGCTCGATCAGGGAACCCTCGACCAGGTCCCCGCGCGATACCGCCCTGCCGCAGGCGACTGGACGGGCATCGCTGCCCGCTCCACGGTGCTGGCCTACAACAAGACGAAGCTCAGCGAGGCCCAGATCCCGGCCTCGCTGATGGACCTGAGTGGCCCGGCGTGGAAGGATCGCATCGGCGCATCCACCGGAGGGGCCGACTTCCAGGCCATCGTCAGCGCCATGGACCAGCTCAAGGGCCCCGACGCGACCCTGGCCTGGCTCAAGGGCATCAAGGACAACGCCCGCAGCTTCCAGGACGACACCCCGGTGCTCGCCGCGGTGAACAAGGGCGACATCGAGGCCGGGATCCTCTACCACTACTACTCGTTCGTGGACCAGGCCCAGACCGGGGAGAACAGCAACAACGTCGCCCTGCACTACTTCCGCAACCAGGACCCCGGCGCGTTCGTGAGCGTCTCCGGCGGCGCGGTCCTTGCGTCGAGCAAGCACCAGGAGCAGGCCCAGAAGTTCATCGCCTTCATCACCTCCAAGGCCGGCCAGCAGGTCCTGGCGGACGGGAAGTCCTTCGAGTACACCGTGGGATCCAACGTCCCGTCCAACCCCAAGCTCGTGCCCCTCACCGACCTCCAGTCCCCCGCCATCGACCCCGGCACGCTCAACAGCCCCGAAGTCGAGGACCTCATGACCCGCGCCGGGCTCCTCTGAGGCACACCGCTGCGGTGGGCCTCAGGACATCCGAGGCCCACCGCCGTCGTCGCCGCCGCCGTCAAGGCGGGCTGGGTGCCCGCCCCGTTCCTCTGGGATCCCGAGCGCGGCGGCGGCCGCCTCGTGCCCCTCGACCCTGAGCTCCCACGGCGGGCGCTGGAATCGCTCTTGGGCGAGGCGGAACCGCACCTCGCGCTCGACGACGCCGAGGGAGGTCTCCAGCCGCGCCTCGCCGTTGGGCTCGTATCCGAGACTCCTGCTCACCCCGATCGATGGGGCATTCCACTCGAACGTGCTCGTCATGGCCACCTCCGCGCCGAGGAAGTCGAAGCACCACAGGAGCACCGCGGCCCGCATCTCCTTCCCCAGCCCTCGGCCCTGGTCACTGCGGCGCAGCCACGAGCCGGTCGTCACCGTCCGGAGCGCGACGAAGTTCTTCGCCGCGACATCCTGGGAGCCAAGGAACTCCCCCGCCGACGACCAGACACCGAACATCACGGTCCATGACTCGGGACGCGACTTGATGCGGTTCTCCCAGATCCAGCGCGCCGCGGTCGGCCCCAGCTCGGGTGATTCCGCCCATGCTGTCGGGAAGGGGATGTGTCCGTTCACTCGCTCGTAGATGCCAGAGGCGGCCGCGTCGACGTAGTGGGGAATGTCCTCGTCGCGCAGGGGCCGCAGGACGAGCCGCGGGGTCCTGAGGTGGAGGCCGAACAGGGGCCAGAGGGTCTCCAGCAGCGCCATGGTCCCACGCTAGCAGCTAGCGCGCCCCGGGCATTGGGCCCGTCCGGCGCTGGGCACCTCCCGACACTGCGCGATCGCAGGGTCAGTGGCCAACCTCACTACCCTCCCGTGAACCTTCACCCCGGCCAAGGCTCGAATTACTCCTCAATTTCCCCGTCGGTAACGTCCGGCCCGGAGGGTCGTGTGGGTCCGGAGCACGCGAAGTCGACGGAAGGTGACCCAATGTTCAGCCCAGGAGCGGATGTTCCCGCAGCGACATCACGTGGAGGAAGCTCGGAGCACTGGCCTCTGGCCGGACCATTTGGCCGACATAGTGTCGCGTCCGCCGTCCTGTGGCTGGGGTTGGGAGGAGTCGCCTACGCCCTCGGCGAGGCCGCTTCGCTGGTTGGCCTTCCCGCACCGCATCTGCTGATGGCGCTCTTGGTCGGTGCTGCTGCCGCCCTCACCGGGGCAGTGAAGCGACAGCTGCCGAAGCCTGCGGCCACGGCCTCCCAGGCCGGAATCGGCGTTCTCATGGGCAGCTATGTCAGCCCGGCCGCCCTGCAGTCAGTTGGTGCCACGGCGTTGCCGATGATGGCAGTGACCGTCCTGACCATCGCACTGTGCCTCGCGGCCGGAGCTCTTCTGGCCAGATGGGGCCGGACAGGCCTCGCCGAAGGCGCATTGAGCCTCGTTCCGGGCGGTTCTGCCGCCGTCGTGGCGGCTGCGGACGATCTCGGCGCTGACTCCCGCCTCGTCGCCTTCTCGCAATACTTCCGGGTCGCGCTCGTGGCGTTCACGGCACCCGTCGTCGCGACCGCGATGCACCCCGACACAGACGGGAGCACGAGGGCTGGGGGCACGCCGCTCTGGGACGACCCACATCAAATCCTTCACCTCTCGCAGGGCGCGCATCAGCTCCCGGGACTTCTCATGCTGGGCGCCGTCTGCATCCTCGGGGTCAGGGCCGGCAAGCGCTTCTCGATGCCCGCCCCGGCGCTGCTCGGGCCGATGGTCATGACCGCGCTGTTCGTGTTCACGGGGACCGCACAGGGCTTCGCGCCCGATGGCGTGCTGCGCGGCCTCCTCTTCGTCCTGGTCGGCCTTGAGGTGGGCCTGAGGTTCACCTGGGCCTCCGTACGGAGCATCGGCAGGCTGTTTCCCCACGTGCTGCTCTGGACGGTGGCCGTCTGCCTCGCGTGCGGGGGGCTGGCCTGGGCGTTCTCGGCAGCGTTGGGCCTTCCGCTGGTCGACGCCTACCTCGCTACCACGCCTGGGGGCATCAACGCCGTACTGGCCACCGCCGCTTCCATGGACGCAAACCTCCCTGCCATTTCGACCGTCCAGAGCACCCGCCTTCTCATCGTGATGCTCGTGACCCCGCCGATCATCAGCTGGCTGGCCCGCAAGACCTCCGAGGTGCGGAAGCCTGCGCGTGCAGCAGGCAGCAACAGGCGCCTTCCGGTCGTGACGGAGTCCGCCGTCTCCTAGAATGCCGGGGGGCGAAGCCGCCCCAGCAGGTTCCCCAGAGCGCGAGCCGATTCGGTGCAATGGGGATGAGCGCGGTTGAGGGCTGTCAGCGGGCTACCTCCGCTGACAGCCCCGGAGTACCTCCCACCGCCTACTGCACGATCGTCACCAAGTGAGTCGTGTGGTCATACCGGAACGCTACGGGCCCGCCTGCGTGGTCGAAGCCGATGTTGGACCCGTTCAAGGCCCCGTTCATCCCGTAGTTCGTGTCCCAGGACCCGTTGAGCGCCGCCTTGAACGAGTACGACCCGGCCGGCAGTGAGGCAAGCCGAAGGATCCACCCCTGCGAGCGGGGATCCCACGTCGCGGACGTCGCAGCGCACGCCGGATCCCAGTCCCCCGCGCATCCGGCGAGGTGCTGGTAGGTGCCGGGGAAGTTGACCGAAGCGGGCTGCGTCACGGGCCAGCCGGCCGTGACGAGGTGGGTCGAGTCGTTGTAGCTGAACACGACCGTCCCGCCCGGGTGGTCGAGGCCGATGTTGGGGCCGTTGACCGCGCCCCCCACGCCGTAGTTCACGTCCCAGGACTTGTTGAGCGCCGCCTTGAACGAGTAGCTGCCAGCCGCCAGGGTGTACGTCCCGCGCCAGACTCCCAGCGCGGCGTCGAACGTCAGCTGCGCCTGCGTGCACGCGGGATCCCAGTTGCTCGCGCATCCCATCGCCGTGTTGAGCGTCCCCGGAACAGACACGGCGGAGGGCTGTGACGCGTGCTCTGAGACCGTGGTCAAATGCGTGTCCTGCCGATACGTGAACGTGAGCTTCCCGCCGGGATGGTTGAGCGTGATGTTTCCGCCGTTCGGCGCGCCGCCAGCCCCGTAGTTCTCCTTCCACGAGCCATTGAGCGCAGCCTTGATCTGGTAGGTCCCCGCCGGCAGGTCAACGGTGAGCCGCCACTCGGAGGCGATCGGGTCGTACTGTGCCATCGTCGCCCGGCACGCGGGGTCCCAGTCGCCGGTGCAGCCCGCGAGGTGCTGGTAGTCGCCCGCGATGCTCACCGAGAGCGGCTGCGGCGCGGGGCCCTTCGGCGCGTCCGGGTCCACCGGGGTAGGCACGACGGCGGAGACGGTCGCCGAGGTCGCGGTGTGGCCGGTGTTGTCCAGCGAGACCGCACGGTACTCGAGCGGCGTGCCCGGTGTCATGCCCTTGGTCGCGTGGAACACCTGGTACGGGTAGGTGTCGTCGGTGCCGATGTTCTGCCACTGCCCGGCCGGTCCCTGCGCGCCCGGGGTCCGGGCCTGGAACGTGACCTCGTAGAAGGAGTCGTGCGGGAGGTCCGCGGTGACGTTGACGCGCGTGTTGTCCCCGCCCGTCGCCGCTGGCGTTCCGATCTGGGGCACGGGCGCCGCAGCCGAGTCGGGGATGCGGCCCGCGGACTCGTAGACCACGGCGGAGAACGCCGGGACCGTCACCGTCAGCGTCCTGTCCGCGGCGGTCTTGAGCCGGTCCGTTGCCCCCGCGCCGAACACCTTGGTGAACGGCCGCTGGGCGATGTACGTCGGCACGGCGGCCGTACGCGGAGCCGCGGTGTTGTTCAGCGCCACGACGTACTCGCGCTGCGCCGTCGCGTCGATGCGCGAGAACGCGTACACGCCCGCCGTCGTGTCGGCGTAGCGATCCTGATGAGCGCCCGAGCGCAGCGCGGGGTTGTCCTTGACCACCTTCGCGAGGTCGGCGATTGAGGTGTAGAGAGGATGGGTGGTGACGTAGTTGTCCGTGGCGTGGGTCGCCGTCGTGCCCAGAAGGCTGTCGGCCAGGTACTCGGGCGTCTTGGAGGCGAACATGTCCTGGCGGGCAAGCTGGTCACCGCCCGTGCCGGTGAAGCCCTGCTCGTCGCCGTAGTAGACGATCGGGTTGCCTCGCGAGAAGTACATGAGCTCGTTCGCGAGCCGGTCGCGCGCCACCTTCTCGGCGTCGGACGCCTTGGGGTTGTCGGTGTTGATGAAGGAGCCGATGCGGCCCATGTCGTGGTTCCCGAGGAACGTGGGCAGCTGGTACACGTTCGAGGTCGCGGTCGTATACCAGTCGTCGCCCTGGAACAGCTTCTGGAGCGTCGTGGCGGGCGAGGATGCCGACGCGTACGAGCGCGCCGCCTGCTGGAACGGGAAGTCGAGGACCGCCTGGACGCCGTCGGACGTCGTGAACTTCGAGGTGAAGTCCCGCGAGGTGTCGTAGACCTCGCCGAACATGAAGAAGTCCTTCTTCCCCACCGAGTGTGCGTAGTCCAGGATCGCGGGCGAGAACTTCTGCCAGAACGCGTCGTTGACGTGCTTCATCGTGTCGATGCGGAAACCGTCGATGCCGAAGTCGCCGATCCACTTCTTGTAGACGTCGATGAACCCGTTGAGGACCTTCGGGTTCTCGGTGAACAGGTCGTCGAGGCCCGAGAAGTCGCCGTAGTTGGCGCTCTCGCCAGCGAAGGTCGAGTCTCCGCGGTTGTGGTACAGGCTCAGGTCGTTGAGCCATGCGGGGACCTTGGCATTCTCGTCGCCGGGCGAGACGTACGGGTGGTACGGGAACGACGTCGCGGGATCCATCGTGGGGAAGGTCGGCTGGTCGGCGATAGCGGCGTCGTCGAACGTCTTCCCCGACGCGTCCTTGTAGGGCGAGACGGTCTTGCTCACGTAGGGCATACGGTCGCCCTCCGTGTACTTGATGACGTCTGCGGTGTGGTTCGTGATGATGTCGAAGTAGACCTTCATGCCGCGCGAGTGCGCCTGGGTGATGAGGTCTCCGAGCTCGGCGTTGGTGCCGAGGTGCGGGTCGATCTGCGTGAAGTCCGTGATCCAGTAGCCGTGGTAGCCCGCGCTCTTGTCTTGCGGCTGGACGGCTTTGTTCTTGAAACTCGGGGTGAGCCAGATCGCGCTCGTGCCCAGGCCCTGGATGTAGTCGAGCTTGCCCGTGAGGCCCTGGAGGTCGCCTCCGTGGTAGAAGCCCTTGTTGGTCGGATCGAAGCCCGAAACCATCGGGTCGGCTGCGAGCCCGCCCAGATCGTTCGCCCTCGTGCCATTCGCGAAGCGGTCCGTCATGACGAAGTAGTAATTCTCGGCGCCCGCGGCCGTGCGGAACGAGTGGGTGGCCCCAGTAGCCGGATCGGGCGGCGACGGCGGCGGGGCGGCGAGCGCCGTCGTCGCGCCTCCTGCGAGAAGCCCGGCAACGAGGACGACGGCGGCTGCTGCGGCGGCCCGTCCTCTCACGTCGCGCGAAGGGATACGGCGATTCTTCATGGAAACCTCCTATGAAAACGTTTACACCGCGGGTAACTATGACACGAGTCACACTTGCGTGACAAGGGTTCGGAAGTCTGCCTCTGGAACACGCGCTGGAAAGGCTTTCATCCTCACCGTCTGCGACTGTGTTTCCTGTCATCAGTCTCGACGGATTCCGTTGATTCCCCCTCGTCTGGAAACGCTTTCACCGGTATCTGAGCGCCGTGTCTCGACAGCGGGCCGCTCCCTTGTCAGCATCGAGGGGTGACGCAACCACCCGCCGATTCCCACCTGCGCGACCTCGCCCTCCTGCGGCGCGTCCGGGACCGGATCGACCGCGACTACGCGCTGCCGCTGAACGTCGAGGCACTCGCCCAGGGCATCCACATGTCTGCTGGGCACCTGAGCCGGCTGTTCAGGACCGCGTACGGCGAGTCGGTGTACCAGTACCTCATGACGCGCCGGATCGAGCGGGCCATGGCCCTGCTACGGGTGGGGGAACTCAGCGTCACGGACGTGTGCTTCGAGGTGGGCTTCTCGTCGCTGGGCACGTTCAGCACCCGGTTCGCGGAGCTCGTGGGGGTCCCTCCCAGCACCTACCGAGACCACGGCGCGGACATCACCGAAGGCATGCTGCCGTGCATCGCCAAGCAGGTCACGAGACCGATCAGGAATCGAGAAGCGTGGCCTGCCCGCACGCTCTAGCGTGAAGGCATGGAACTCACCATTCACGCAAGCGCACTCCCCCATGTTGATCCCGAAGCCTCGGTGGCCTTCTACCGCGACGTGCTCGGCTTCGAGGTCCGTCAGGACGTCGGCAAGGGCACCATGCGATGGATCACTGTCGGGCCCGTCGGCCAGCCCAGCACATCGATCCTTCTGGCCCCGCCGGCCATCGATCCCGGGATCACCGACGACGAGCGCCGCACCATCTCCGAGATGATGGCCAAGGGCACCTACGGCTGGATCCTGTTGGCCACCCCCAACATCGACGAGGTCTTCGAGAAGGTCCAGGCCACCGACGCCGAGGTGATCCAGGAACCGACCCTGCAGCCCTACGGCCTGCGCGACTGTGCGTTCCGCGACCCGGCGGGCAACCAGATCCGCGTCCAAGAGATTCGCTGATGTGCCATCCCGCCTGGGGCCCGGCGCATGCCCCCGCGCCGTACCCGTGCGACCTCGCGCGGGTACGACGCGTCCGCGACCTGATCGACCGAAACGCCGCGCGGAGCGGCGGGAACTGCGCATGCCACCTCGACACCGCCGCGCTCGCTCGCGCGGCCGGCGTACCGGCGGCCCAGCTCGCCGGCGAGTTCGCGCTCGCCTACGGGATGTCCCCGGAAGAATACGCGGCGTTGCGCCGCGACGAACCGGTCTGCAGACCGGTCAGGAATCGAGAAGCGGCGCTCAGCGCGCCCGGATAGCGTGAAGACCATGGGCATCATCGACTCAATCACCCTCGAAGTGGCGGACCTCGCGGCCGCCCGGGACTTCTACACCGGCGCGTTTGGCCTGGACCTGGCCGCCCATGTGCGGCTGCGCGAATCGCAGCAGACCACGAACGGCTTCCGGGGATTCACCCTATCCTTTGTGGTGTCCCAGCCCGCCAACGCAGATCTCCTCCTCGACGCCGCCCTCGCCGGCGGAGCGGCAGCCCTCAAGCCCGCGTCCAAGTCACTCTGGGGCTACGGCGGCGTGATCCAGGCCCCGGACGGGACCATCTGGAAGGTTGCCACGTCCGAGAAGAAGGACTCGGGCCCGGCACAGCGGCAGACCGACGAGGTCGTTCTGCTGCTGGGCGTTGCCGACGTGGCCGCCAGCAGGAGGTTCTACACGGATCGCGGGCTCACCGTGGCCAAGGCCTTCGGCCGCATGTACGTCGAGTTCGCGGCAGACGGCCCGGTCAAGCTGGCCCTCTACCGCCGTCGCGCGCTGGCCAAGGACGCTGGGGCGGCCCCTGAGGGGACCGGCTCCCACCGCCTCGCGATCACCGGCAGCGCCCGCGCGGTGACGGATCCCGACGGATTTGCCTGGGAGGCGTCGAAGCTCGCCCGGACCGTCTGACCCTGCAGGTTCACCGCAGGACGACGAGCTGCGCCTTCCCGTCCGTGAAGAACTCATCGCCGCTGCCGTTGTGCCCCATCTGGGGGTGCGTGAGCGGCACGAGCCGCTCGGGATACCCGAGCGTGCCGATGATGAAAGCCCGCTCGACGTCGATGTTCGGGTCGATGTGGTGGGTTGGCACCTTGGCCGCCCCGGCGAACTCAATCCCGTCGTCGAAGCTCGCCGTGGCCTCCCAGATCGGACGACCGTCAGGGGCGGCGTAGTCGGTGCGCCAGATGCGGGTGTGGTGCCGCTGGCGCAACGAGTTCGAGGCCGTCGCCTTCTGGAACGCAACCGTCTCCGGCTCGCCCGCCATGAACGCGGGCGTCACTGGGGCCGAGGCGTACTGGCCGCCCTGGATCCCCACCGCAAACGCCTGAAGCGTGTTGGCGAACGTCGACCGGTCGGCACGGGCCCACCCGGCGCCTTCGAAGGCCCCGACGAGCTGGTCCTCGGTGCCCACGAAGATGAAGTTGGCCGGTTCCATGTGGTCGCCGGTGAGCGTCTCGCTGTAGAGCGGCAGTCTGGAGAAGGACGCCGCGTCCAGGGCAGGCAGCTGCTGGGTGGTCGGCTCCCCGGGGTGCTCGTGCGGGTGGATCAGCAGCGGCGCGGTCACAACCGCGAAGACGATCCCGATCGCCGGCACGACGGCGAACGCCCGCCCCGCGCTGCCCGCTCGCCGTTCGTGCCGGACGATGGGGAACCGAGCCGCGATCTCGAGGAAGCCGACGACCGCGGTCAGGAATGCAGCACCGAGCAGCACGCCGCCCCACACGTCGCTCACGAAATGCACCCCCAAGTACACGCGGCTCATCGCGACGAGGAGCACCACCACGAGGTACCCCGCCACGACTAGGGTGCGCGCCACCGTGGTGCGATAGGCCTTGACCAGCAGGTAGGCAAGGAGCCCGTAGACCACGGTAACGCGCACGGCATGTCCGCTCGGGAAGCCGAGGGTGCCCACGTCGAGCAGGGCGAGCGAGGCGTCCGGCCTGTGCCTGCCGAAGAGCAGCTTGACCACCGTCGCGAGCAGTTCCTGTCCCACGACGGCGCCGACGACGACCACGGCCAGGAACCGCTGTCGTTCCCACCACAGCATGGCCGCGGCGGCGACGGTCAAGAAGGTCAGGGCCTGCCAGTTCACAAGCATCGTCGCGGCCGTGAAGAAGACAGTTTCCCCCGGCGTCCGCACTGCTGGCATGAGGTTCGCGATCCGCTCGTCGACCCGGGTCAGCGCCCCACCGGTGGCAACGGTGAACGCCACCCCCAGGAAGCTCATGAGAGGCCACGCGGCGATCGCCACGGTGCCCGTCAGCCAGATCCCGGCGGGGCTGTCCCGTCTGAATCGGCCGCGGAGCCATCCCACCCACGCCGTCTCGCTCGTCCGCACCCTGACCACGTAGGCGTTCGAGGCGAGGCCCTCCCAGGCTGATCTCCCCAGGGAGCGCAGCACCTTCCCCGGCAGGGTCAGCGCCCTCACGACCGCGAAGACAAAGACGGTGACGGCGACCGCCTCGAGGAAGACCGCGGCGAGGAACAGCATCGGCGAAACGAAGATCGTCAGCGTCCTGACCGCGTAGAAGCCTGCCACGATGAGCGCCAGGGCAAGCAGGGCGACGAGGAGGTGCACGCTCGCGCGCCTGTGTGTCGGTGCGTTCGCGATGCGGACCCCGTCGGTGCCTTCCTCTGATGCCATGTTCCCGATTCTCCCCGGCACGTTCCGAAATCCCTGCGTACCCCGCGCGTTTCAGGGTCCGCTCAGGGTGAACCCCGAGAGTAGTCGCGGGGCTGAGCGGGCATAATCGAACGGTGAGCACACCCGGCCACGCCCCACGGAGGAACCCCTACCGAGACCCGAGCGCCTACTGGCCCGACGGCGTCCCGCTGGCCGGCACGCCCGGCGCAGCCGAACAGCGCAGAGGTGAGCTCGTCCGCAGGGGTGGGTCGGCGCCGTCGGCCGTGGCTCCGACACGGCAGCGCGGGCCCCGCCCGTACAAGCCCGTCTCCCGGCTCGCGACGGCTCTCGGCGGGATTTCCCTGGGGCTGGGTCTCCTCGCGCTCACTCTGGGATTCGTGCCGTGGATCGGCGCGTTCCTCGCGGCGCCGCCTCTCCTCGGCTCGGTGTTCGGCGCGTGGGGATCGTTCGCCCGCTCGCGGTTCCGGGCCGCACGCATCTCGGCGATGGCGATCGGGGGCGTGGCGCTGAGCGCGCTTCACGTGGTCATGCTCTTCGTGCGCTGACGCGCATCAGTCCTCACTGTGCAGGTCCCGGCGCCGCGCGCTGAGCAGCTCGACCTCGGGCCGGCCCGCCACGAGGCGTTCGACGGCGTCGACCACCTCGAGCGCGTGCGCTCGGTCCGCGCTCACCACGACCGCGCCGATGCGTGCCCGCCTGTGCAGGTCCATGTCCCCGACCTCCGCGACCGAAACCTCGAACCTCTTCCGAACCTCGGCGATGATCGGCCTCACCACGGACCGCTTTTCCTTGAGCGAGTGAACGTCTCCCAGCAGCAGGTCCAGCTCGATCCAGGCGATCCACATGCGCCCATTCTCCCGCGCCACGAGCTGCGCGCCGCGAGCTGACGCAATTGCAGGTGCTGGCCGTGGTCGTCAGACTGCGCCAAGCCGGGCGAGGCGGCGTCGGGCGGCGGCCTGGCTCGGCCCGATGGGACCGAGGGCGCGGCCGACGACGGCGAGCGTCGCCTTCGCGGCCGGCGTCGCGGGCAGCGGCATCGGGCCGAGCCGGGGGCGCGACAGTCCCAGCAGGTCGAGGTGCCGCTGCGGCATCGTCTCGAGCACGGCGCCGAACAGCATGGCGTAGCCCGGCTTGAGCAGCGGGTCGAGGGGCGGACGCCGCAGGAAGGCGACCACCTCGGCGACACGGGGGCCGCCGGCCAGCTGCCCCGCGGCGTCGAACGCCTCGATGCGCGACTGCAACGCGGCCTCGGTACGCGGCGGATCCGCCACGCCCATGAGCTCGCCGGCGAGCGCCCACCCGCCCACGTACGCGTCCGCGCCGCCGGGCACCGGCCCGTGGAGTGCCTCGTACGTGCGCAGGAACGCGTCCGTGAACGCGATGTGGACCCACTCGGCAAGGGCCGGGTCGTTGGCGGAATAGTGCAGGTGCTTGCCGCTGCCGGATACGTAGTCGCCCTCGACCGGCTCATGGCGCCGCCGCACGTACGCGCACGCGCGCCGCGCCGCCGTCGTGTCCCCGTAGGTGACCGTGAAGATCCAGCGGATGGTCCCCGCGAGCCGTGCGAGCGGGTCGGTGCGGTAGTCCGAGTGGTCCGCGACGCCGGCCAGCACACCGGGGTGGAGGGCCTGGGTGAGGAGGGCGCGGATGCCGCCGGCGATCGGCGACATGGAGCTGTGGACCGCCCAGACGGCGGAGTCGGGCGCGAAGAAGCCCGCGTCATCGCCCTCCTCGAGGGCCGTCTCCCATGCGGGAACGCTTTCGGACTGGCCGGCGAAGGTCAGGCGGAGGCGGGTGCGGAGCGGGCCGAGCGC
This sequence comes from Sinomonas sp. ASV486, assembly GCF_030908215.1. Taxonomy (GTDB): domain Bacteria; phylum Actinomycetota; class Actinomycetes; order Actinomycetales; family Micrococcaceae; genus Sinomonas; species Sinomonas puerhi. The sequence goes on from NZ_JAVFJK010000004.1 coordinate 181,174, forward strand.
GTCGAGGGGCACCTCCCCAGCGTACGGCCGGAAAGAAGAAGCCGCCGGAGCCCCCTCCGTTGACTCGGAGTCGGGGCCCCGGCGGGTGGGGTCTACTTTGCCCAGTACACGTGGTTCGTGAGGGGGCGGAAGTCGTCCTGATCCGAGACGGTGACTACCTCGCCGATCAGGATGACGTGGTCCCCTGCGTCCACCCGCTGCCAGAGGCGACACTCGAGGTGCGGGACGTCGTCGGCCACGATGGGAGAGCCCAGGGTCCCGGGCTCCCAGGCCAGTCCCGCGAACTTGTCCGTTCCCTTCGCCGCGAACCTCTTGACCAAGTCCTGGTGGGACTCGGACAGGATGTGCACGGCGTAGTTGTCGGTGCGGTTCCAGATCTCGAATGAGCTCGACTTCTTGTCCACCGCCCAGGAGACGAGCGGCGGGTCGAGGCTGACCGAGGTGAACGAGTTGCTCACGAGGCCCGCAACCGTGCCGCCGTCCGAGGTGGTCATGACCGAGATGCCCGTCGCCCAGCGCCCCATGGCGCGGCGCAGGTCAGCACCGGTCACAAGGTCGAGCGGCATCGCGGTCATGAGGTTGCTCCAGCATCGGAAGGACGCCCGGTGCATCAGGCGCCGTACTTGCCGCGGATGGACACCGCGGCCGGATCCTCATCTGGGGCACCCCACTACGGGAGAGGGTTGCCGCCCGGCCAGCCAGAGCTTAACGCCGGGACTCTTGATCCTGCCTTCCACCCTACGGAAAGTTCGCGAGGCTCGTCCAGCCCGGGCCACCGGGCTGGACACACTGCGACACACTGTCAAATGAGCTGACCCGGCCCGCCGCGCGGCGCCTGATCGGCGAGGCACGACGGCGGGTGGGCACCCGCCGTCGTGCCTCACCGCCCGTGCACACGCCGCCTGCGCACGCCGCGATTATTACGGCCGCGCACCGCGTGTTTGCGCCGAGGGCGCGAATTGCGTGAAAGTTGAAGCAAACCCATCCCGAGCGGCCGAGAGATCTGGCTCCACGACGCCGCAGCAACCCTGGCCACCAAGTGCCACTGGTGCTACCGCCAGAACCGATGGAGATGTGAATGTCCGCAATAACCCCTGCCCCCGCTGTCAATTCCGACCAGAGCGGTTCTGCCCAGACCGACCCCAACCGGATCGCGTTCTGGGAGAACGCCGCGCGGCGCCTCGCGTGGGAGCGCGAGTGGGACACCGCCCACACCTGGATCCCGGCAGACCCCGAGGCCAACGAGCCCCCCGTAATCCGCTGGTTCGAGGGCGGCCGCCTCAATGCGGCGGTGAACTGCGCGGACCGGCACGTGGCCGCGGGGCGCGGGGACAAAGTTGCGCTGCACTTCGAGGGTGAGCCGGGCGACCGCCTCACCGTCACGTACGCAGACCTCCAACGGCGTGTCTCCCAGGCGGCAAACGCGCTGCTCGCGCTCGGGGTCGGCAAGGGCGACCGTGTGGTCGTCTACCTGCCCGTGCTCGTCGAGACCGTGGTCATCACTCTCGCGTGCGCCCGAATCGGCGCGGTGCACTCGCTCGTGTTCGGCGGGTTCTCCGCCGAGGCCCTGCGATTCCGGGTCGAGGACACGGGCGCCAAGCTGCTCGTCACCACGGACGGACAGTACCGCCGTGGCAAGGCCGTCCCGGTCAAGGAGAACGCCGACGCCGCGGTGCGCGGCGGAGCGGCCGGCGGGGACAACGCCGTCGAACATGTCCTGGTGATCAGGCGGACGGGGTCCGACATCGAGTGGACGCCGGGCCGTGACGTGTGGTGGCACGAGCTCGTCGACGCGCAGCCCGACGTGCACGAGGCCGAGGCGTTCGACGCCGAGACGCCGCTGTTCATCATGTACACCTCCGGGACCACCGGGAAGCCCAAGGGCCTCGTGCACACGACCGGCGGCTACCTGACCCAGTCGTCCTGGAGCCACGAGTATCTGTTCTCGAACCCCGACCCGGCGCTGCGCGACAGGGACGTGCACTGGTGCACAGCCGACCTCGCGTGGGTCACGGCGCACACGTACGAGATCTACGGGCCGCTCTCCAACGGCGTCACGCAGGTGATCTTCGAGGGCACGCCCAACACGCCGCACCCGGGCCGGCACTTCGAGATCATCCAGCGCTACGGCGTCACGAGCTACTACACCGCGCCAACGCTGGTGCGCTCGCTCATGGGCTGGTTCCCCGACGGCGTCCCGGCCGAGTACAACTTCAGCTCGATCCGGGTCCTCGGGACCGTGGGCGAGGCCGTGAACCCGGAGGCATGGCGATGGCTGCGGGCCAACATCGGGCGCGACGCCGCCGTGGGCCCGCACCACGTCCCGATGGTGGACACGTGGTGGCAGTCCGAGACCGGCGCGACGGTGCTCTCCCCGCGGCAGACCGACGCCGCGTTCAAGCCCGGGTGTGCCACGAGGGCGCTGCCCGGTCTCGCCACCGCGATCGTGGACGACGACGGCGCTCCGGTGCCGCCGGGCGTGCAGGGCTACATCGTGGTCACCGAGACCGGGCCCGCCATGGCGCGCACCGTGTGGGGCAACCCGCAGCGGTACCTGGACTCGTACTGGCGCAAGTACGCGGAGCAGGGCTGGTTCCTCGCCGGCGACGGCGCGAAGTTCGATTCCGACGGCGACACCTGGATCCTCGGGCGCGTCGACGACGTGCTCAACGTCTCCGGGCACCGGCTCTCGACAATCGAGATCGAGTCCGCTCTCGTCTCGCACCCGGCCGTGGTCGAGGCTGGCGTCTGCCCGGTCTCTGATGCGAAGACGGGGCACGCGGTGGCGGCGTTCGTCGTCGTGAATCCGGACGCCGTAGCGGCACTCCCCGATGGCCCGTCGAGCCTCGCCGACGCCCTCCGCGCCCACATCACGAAGGAGATCGGCCCGATCGCGAAGCCGCGCGACGTCGTCGTGGTCCCAGACGTGCCCAAGACGCGCTCAGGCAAGATCATGCGGCGCCTGCTCACGCAGCTCTTCGAGGGCACCGCACTCGGCGACACGACGAGCCTTCAGAACGAGCCGTGCGTCGAGGAGATCGAGAAGGTCCTCGCGGCCCGGTAGTCCGCGGCCAGAGACCCCACAGGCAAACGCCAGAGACCCCGCAACCCGAACGAATCCGGTTGTGGGGTCCCTGGCGGACCGTTGTGGGGTCTCTGGCCGACTGTTGCGGGGTCTCAGACCGCGGCGGCCTCGAGCTCGCCCTCGCGGACCTTCGAGAACGCGATGGTCCAGGAGACGAGCTGGTCGAGCATCGGGTCGACCGAGGCGGCCTGCAGCTCGGTCGGCTTGAACACCGAGAAGTTCTCGAAGTCGGTGAAGAGCGAGAACATGCCAGTCTTCTGCACGTGCGCGACCTGCAGCTCCGACAGGATGCCGCGCAGGTGCTCGACGGCGCGGGCGCCCATCGCGGAGCCGTAGCCCACGATGCCCGCCGTCTTGTTCGCGAACTCGGCGTTCAGGAACGAGAGCGCGTTGGCGAGGGCCGGCGTCGTCGAGTGGTTGTACTCGGGGGTCACGAACACGTAGCCGTCGAACTCGGCAATCTTCGCGGCCCACGCCTTGGTGTGCTCGCCCTGGTAGTTGCCGTATGCGGCGGGGAAGGCCTCGTCGAGGAGCGGCAGGTTGAAGTCGTCGACGTCCACGAGCTCGTAGACCGCGTCGCCGCGCTGGCTCGCGCGGGCCACGACCCACTCGGCCACCTGGCGGTTGTTGCGACCCGGGCGCGTGCTGCCGGTCACGACGGCGATGCGGGGCGCACCCTCGCGCACGACGGCGGCCGGGGCCTCGGGCGCGACCGTCACCTCGGCAGCGGGGGCCTCGGCGACAACGACGGGGGCCTCGGCGCGATGGGCGGGGGTCTCGGTCTTGCCGAAGAGCTTCTTGAGCCAGGACATGATGCCTCACAGGGTAGGTAGTTGACGTTTCAACCAACACTCTACACCGCCGTCAGTTGACGCATCAACATCCTGTTGGCCATCTCATATGCCTCATTGCTGGCACAGCCTGTCCAGTGCGTCGTTGACGGCAGACTCGACCTGGTCGCTGTAGAGGTCCCTCTGCTTCGATGTGTCCGAGTCCTCGAGCTCGGTGGCCATCGGCTTCACCGAGAGGCTCATTGCCGCCTGGTACTTGCCGTCGTCGCTCACGACCGCCACGGTTCGGTACTCCCAGAACCCGCCTCGCCCTTCGTATCGCTGGCCCGAGGAGCACCCGTCGGAATGCATCCACACACCGAGCCCATAGGGCAACCGCGATAACGGTGCCTTCTTCATCTCAGCAAGCGAGGCCGCGGAGACCAGTCGGCCCTGGAACAGCGCGGCGAAGAACGTATTCAGATCGCCCATCGTCGATACCGCCCCTGAGTCCGGCAGGCCCGCGTTGTAGCTGTTGTCAGTGAGATCGATCCGCTCCCCGTGCAGCGTCACGTAGCCGTGCAGGAGATCGGCCGCGTGGATGTCGACCCGGTCCGTGCTCGTCTTCGAGAGCCCGAGCGGAACGATGACCTCGTCGCGGAGCACTTCGGCGAATGGCCGATGCCGTAGCGTCTGGACGAGCAGTCCGAGTGCTGCGTAGTTCGTGTTCGAGTAGTGGAACTCGCCGACGCTGAAGGCGGTCCACGGGAGGGTTCCGGCGAGTTGGAGTTCCCGTTCCATGGTCATCTCCTGAGCGAGCACGGGCCGGAAGTCGGGATCCTGCGGGAGCGCGTCGTTGACCTCTGGGATGCCAGATGTGTGGTTCAGCAGCTGACGGACGGTGATCGGCCCGGGCGGGTGCAGCGACGTCGTGAAGCCCGGGATCACGTCATTGACGGGATCATCGAGCCCGATCAGCCGATCGTCGACGAGCTTGAGCGCGGTCACGGCGGTCATGGTCTTGGTGACGCTGGCGACTCCGAGACGGTCATCCGGCTGGGCCGCCTTCTTGGTGTCGAGGTCTCGGACGCCGTAGGCCTTAGACCACTCGCCGCCCGGCCAGCGGACCCGGACCACGGCGGCCACCGCCCCGTTGGCGATGAACTGTCTGGCTTGGTTGTCGATGGACGCGGCGGCGGTGGGGATGGATTCCGTCGGCGTGGGGTCTGGCGCCGTATACGAGCATCCGGCAAGCGCGAGGGCGGCCACCGCCGCGGACACGCGCAGGAGGGCGCGGCTCTGGGGAGTCATGGGAATCGGCCGATCAAGGAGTGCGGGGTCAGGGGCGTGGCCGTCTGCGGCGCCGCGCCCGGCCATGCGCTCCTCGACGTCGCTGCCCAGCACCTACATTTTAGCGCCCGTCCGCGTCATAACGCCCGTCTGGCCCTTAACGCCCGTCCGGCTGGGAAGCCCCGAGGTGGGCCCGAACCCAACGCCGCACCGCGCCGTCGAACGCGTGCGGATCCTCGATGAAGCTCAGATGCCCGACGCCGGGGAGCACTTCGAGCGCGGCGCCCGGGATCTGCGCCCGGAGGGCCTCACCCACCGAGACAGGTGAGCGCGCATCCTCGGACCCGTACAGGAGGAGGGTCGGGACCGAGATGGTCGGCAAAACGGGCCGGTAATCAGCGCGGCCCGCGAGCTCGAGGAGCGCACGCATGCCGGACGGGCGGAAGTCGGCCATGACGCGGGAGACGAGATCGCACATCGCCGGCGTGGCCCGTTCCGTGAAGAGGGTGGGCAGCCACGCCGGGATGATCTCCGTGGCCGGGCGGTCCAGCTCGGCGAGCACCTGCGCGTACCGGCGGTCAACCTCCTCCGGCGGCAGGGAACCGGCCCAGCCGGCGTACGCCGAGGCCAGGATCAGGGTCTGCGCGGCCTGCGGCGCAACGCCGACGAGGTCCAGGGCGACCGTCGAGCCGAAGGAGAGGCCGAGCACGTGCGGGCGCCGCTCCCCCGTGAGCCCGAGCGCGGCCAGCAAACCGTCGAGGACCAGGCCGAGGCTCCCGGCGAAGTCTGGCGGGAGGTCGTCGGAGCCGCCGCAACCTGGGGCGTCCCACGCGATGACCGTGAACTCATCCGAGAGGTCCGCGAGCTGGCGCTCCCAGATGCGGCTGTCCTCGTACGCCCCGTGGAGGAGCACGAGCGGCGCGCCCGTGCCCGCCCGACGGTACGCGATGGTCAGGCCGCCAACGTTGACGCCCTGGAGCTCGGGGACACCCATGCAGCAAGGGTCCGTCGGTGCCCGGGTGCCGTCAACGGGGCGCGACGGACGGCACATCTCCTTGCCTCAGCCGCTTCTCCGTGTCTGGTCGGGCAAGGAGAAGCGGCTGAGGCAAGGAGGTGGGCATCCAATCTGCTACCCGAAGCGGCTCGGGTTCACGCCCGCGCGGGCCATCGCGGCCGAATCCTCGTCGCGGCGCGCACGCAGCCGTGCATCCATCTCGGCGGACGCCCGCAGCTGGTCAGCGAGCCAGGCCCACCCGCGGCGCAACCCGCGGCGGAGCGCCGAGAAGTCCGGCAGCCCGAGGAGGTCCCCCGCGAGCTCGGGGACTGCCGTCGGAGGCACGAGGGGGCGCGCCCCGGCCTCGGGTGCCGCGCCGAACGGGAGGAGGGCGGACGACGGCGGGTTCCCGGCCGCCGTCGTGCGTCCGCCGACCGCCGTGGTTCCGGTATGCGGCCTCCGGACGGGGCGCGGGGCGATGGGGCGGACCGGGTGGAGGAGTCGGTCGTCGGCGGGCGACGGCGCGTGGCCGACTGGAGTGCGAACGCCGGCGGATTCGACGGCGTGGGCATCAGGCACGCGATGGGCCGATGCGGCGGGGGTTTCGGTGCGGGTGTTCGTTGCCATGCCCTGAGTGTGCGCCGCCCCGAACCGCGCCCCAACGATTCGACCCTCACCGAATCCTCGCTTTCGCGCGGGTTCCAAACCTACCCTGATTGCATGTTCATCACGCTCACGAGCGAGGACCTCACCAAAGTGCATTTCGAGGCATCTCCTCTCTGGGAGACGGTCACGAGCCTGCGCGCCCTGCAGGCCGGCACGCCGCTGCACCGGCCGTGGATCGCGGAGGCGCGGCAGCGCATCACCGCGAGCGAGGAGCCTCTCGGGCGCGAGCACTTGCGGATCCTCACCACGCTCGTGCAGCCGCAGGGCTTCATCGCGGACTCGCTCACGCCCACGCCCACGCGGGCGGACACGTTCGCGGAGGCCCTGAACGCTGTCGCGGAAGTCCCGGCCGAGCTGTGGCTGCGCGACCTCGACTGCCTCGAGGGGCGCAAGCCCACGGGCTACGTCCGGGCGACGCTCGACGAGCTCCGCGCCGACGTGGACGCCGCTGTGCCCCGCATTGTCGCGGCGCTGCGCTGGTATTGGCACACCGCCGTCGAACCCTACTGGCCCAAGCTGCGCTCGATACTGCTGGCAGACATCGACTCACGGCTCGACGAACTCTCGCGCTACGGCATCCAGGAGGTCTTCAAGACCCTCCACCCGAGCGTCCGCGCCACGTCCACTGGCCTCGAGATCACGCGCGGCTGCGAGGCCACCGACCTGCCCGCGCCCGGCAGCGGGCTCATCCTCGTGCCGAACGCGTTCGTGTGGCCGTCAACTCTCGTGCTCAACATCGCGCCGTTCGTCCCGACGATCACGTACGCGCCACGCGGGGTCGGGCGGCTGTGGGAGACAACGCGGGAAACGCGCGAATCGCCCGTCTCGCGGCTCCTCGGACGGACCCGGGCGCAGATCCTCGCACAGCTGGACGTGCCGATGACGACGACGCAGCTGGCCTGCGCCCTCGACCTCGCGGCCGGGACGGTCAACTCGCATCTGAAGGTGCTGGCAGATTCAGGGCTCGCTGAGGCGCTTCGGGCAGGGCGCGAGGTGTTCTACCAGCGCGGCAGGGTAGGCGAGGAGCTGCTCGCGAGGGCCTAGCCCCGTTGTGGGGTCTCTGGCACCCCGTTGCGGGGTCCTTGGCACCCCGATGCGGGGTCCCTGGCGCGACCAAGGACCCCTCAAGCGCCCGCCAGAGACCCCTCAACGAGAATGGCCGGTTGAGCTCCCGCTCGAGCGCGCCCTCGGCGATCCGGGTGAAGACCGGGGCGAAGCGTTCGGCGAGCTCCGCGTATAAGCCGTCCCGCGGCGTCGTGCTTCCCATGGTTCCCTCCCTCAAGCGCGCCCGGACAGAGGCGCGCATGCTCGAACATGGTTCGATCCACCCGGGAGATTCGGGTCGATTACGACATGTTGTGCGGCCTAACGCAACGGCGGCCGCGCACGACGGCGACGGGTCCCCTTGGAGCGCCGTCGAACTTTATTCGGCACTCACCGCCGGCATCGGAGTGTGACGAAACAATTTGCTTCATTACGCCCATTTTCCGCACAATCAGAGGGACCATCCCGAGCGGCCGAGAGATCTGGATCTGTGACGCCGCAGCAACCCTGGCTCCGCTGTGGGAGCCACAGGGTGCTACTGCCAGAAGCGATGGCGAGTGTCAGCAACGCTCCACGTCGCGCCCGAGTTCCAAGGAGCGCCACCATGACCGATCACGTGATTGACCTCGAGACCCCGCTCAAGTTTGCCTACTGGGTCCCCAACGTCTCCGGCGGGCTTGTCGTCTCGACGATCGAGCAGCGCACCAACTGGGAGTTCGAGTACAACAAGAAGCTCGCCCGCATCGCGGAGAACTCCGGCTTCGAGTACGCGCTGACCCAGACCCGGTACGCCGCGAGCTACGGCGCGGACAAGCAGCACGAGGCCACCTCGTTCAGCCTCGCCCTCCTCATGGCAACCGAGCGGCTCAAGGTCATCTCGGCCGTGCACCCGGGCATGTGGCACCCGGGCGTCCTCGCGAAGTTCATCATCACCGCGGACCACCTCTCCGGCGGCCGTGCGGCCGTGAACATCGTCTCGGGCTGGCTCAAGGACGAGTTCGTGAACTTCGGCCTGGAGTGGCTCGAGCACGACGAGCGCTACGTCCGCACCGAGGAGTTCATCAACGCCCTCCGCGGCCTGTGGACCGAGAAGGACTACTCGCAGTCCGGCAAGTACTACAACATCACGGACTTCACCCTCAACCCCGCCCCCCTGGACATCCCGGGCCGCGCGCACCCGGAGATCTTCTTCGGCGGCAACTCGACGGCCGCGCAGGCCGCCGCGGGCCGCACCGCGGACTGGTACTTCTCCAACGGCCGCGACCTCGAGCCGTTCAAGGACAACATCCGCGGTGTCCTGGCCGCCGCCGGCCAGGGCCGCACGGCCCCCGCAGCCCCGCGTTTCGGCCTCAACGGCTTCGTGATCGCGCGCGAGACCGAGAAGGAGGCGCAGGACACCCTGCGCGAGATCATCGCCAAGGCCCACAAGCCCGCCGTCGAGGGCTTCGCCGCCGCTGTGAAGGAGGCCGGCCAGTCCACGAAGGACGGCAAGGGCATGTGGGAGGACTCGACGTTCGAGGACCTCGTCCAGTACAACGACGGCTTCCGCACCAAGCTCATCGGCACTCCCGAGCAGATCGCCGAGCGCGTCGTCGAGTACAAGAAGATCGGCGTGAACCTGTTCCTCACGGGCTACCTGCACTTCCAGGAGGAGCTCGAGGCGTTCGGCCGCGACGTGCTCCCGATCGTGCGCGAGCTCGAGGCGGACCTCGCCCGAAAGAACGGCACCGAGCTTCGCACGGACCTGCTGCCAGTCACTGGTTCTGCCGCGGGCCTCGCCGGGGCGAACGCCTGATGGCGGAGCGCCAGTTCGGGTTCCGCACCCGCGCCCTGCACGCTGGCGGCACGCCCGACGCCGAACACGGCGCGCGGGCCGTCCCGATCTACCAGACCACCTCGTTCGTGTTCAAGGACTCGGACGACGCCGCGAACCTGTTCGCGCTGCAGAAGTACGGCAACATCTACTCGCGCATCGGCAACCCGACGGTCGCGGCCTTCGAGGAGCGCATCGCCTCCCTCGAGGGCGGCATCGGCGCGGTCGCGACGGCGTCGGGCATGGCCGCGGAGTTCATCACGTTCGCCGCGCTCACGCAGGCCGGGGACCACATCGTCGCGTCCTCGAAGCTGTACGGCGGGACGATCACGCAGCTCGACGTGACCCTTCGCCGCTTCGGTGTCGAGACCACGTTCGTCGACTCGACCGACCCGGCCGAGTTCAAGGCCGCCCTGCGGGAGAACACGAAGGCCGTCTACACCGAGGTGGTGGCCAACCCCTCCGGCGACATCGCAGACCTGGCCGGCCTCGCCGCCGTCGCCCATGAGCACGGTGTCCCGCTCGTGGTCGACTCGACGCTCACCCCGCCCTACATCCTGCGGCCCATCGAGCACGGCGCGGACATCGTGATCCACTCGGCCACGAAGTTCCTCGGCGGCCATGGGACGACGCTCGGCGGCGTGGTCGTCGAGTCTGGGACGTTCAACTGGGGCAACGGCAGGTTCCCGTCCATGACCGAGTCGGTGCCGAGCTACGGCAACGTCTCGTGGTGGGGCAACTTCGGCGAGTACGGCTTCCTCACGAAGCTGCGCTCCGAGCAGTTGCGTGACATTGGCCCGTCCCTGCCCGCGCAGTCCGCGTTCCAGCTCCTCCAGGGCGTCGAGACGCTCCCGCAGCGCATGGACGCGCATCTCGCCAACGCCCAGCGCGTGGCCGAGTGGCTCGAGGCCGATCCGCGCGTCACGTATGTGAACTACGCGGGCCTGCCCTCGCACCCGCAGTACGAGTACGCCAAGAAGCTCCTGCCGCTCGGCGTGGGCTCGGTGTTCAGCTTCGGTGTGAAGGGCGGCCGCGAGGCCGGGGCCCGCTTCATCGAGGCGCTGCAGATCGCCTCGCACCTGGCCAACATCGGCGACGCGCGCACCCTCGTGCTCCACCCCGGCTCGACGACCCACCAGCAGCTCTCCGCAGAGCAGCTCGTCGCGGCCGGCGTCCCGGCGGACCTCATCCGGCTCTCCGTGGGCCTCGAGGACGTCGAGGACATCATCTGGGACCTCGACCAGGCACTTGCTGCAAGCCAGAACCGGTCTCAGGAGGTTGTCGAGCTGGAGCAGGAATTCGCGGCCCCGACGTACGACGGCGAGGCGTGCGTGATCCGGTCCGTCGCCGCTGCAGCGGGTCGCCAGCAGGAAGGGGAGGGCAAGTGAGCGCCGCCGTCGAAAGCACCGAGCGCACGTGGGTGGGGCCGACCGCCCCCGAGCGCCTCAAGATCCTCCGCGATACGAAGGTCATCGCGATCGTCGGCGCGTCTGACAAGCCGAGCAGGGCGAGCTACTTCGTCGCGACGTACTTGCTGTCCTCGACGAAGTACCGCGTGTACTTCGTCAACCCCGTCGTGAAGACGATTCTGGGCCAGCCCGTCTACGCCTCGCTCGCGGACCTGCCCGAGACGCCTGACCTCGTCGAGGTGTTCCGCAAGCACGACGACCTGCCCGGCGTCCTCGCCGAGGCCAAGGCCGCGGGCGCCAAGACGATCTGGCTCCAGCTCGGCTCGTGGCACGAGGGCGTCGCGTCCGACGCCGAGGCCGCGGGCATGAGCGTGGTCATGGACCGCTGCGTCAAGATCGAGCACGCGCGCTTCCACGGCGGCCTCCACCTCGCGGGCTTCAACACAGGGGTCATCTCGAGCAAGCGCCAGACCCTCGCCTAACCCCCTCCCGTTGCGGGGTCCCTGGCGCACCGTTGCGGGGTCTCTGGCACATAAAGACCCCACAAGTGGTCGCCAGAGACCCACAACGCGACGGGGCGGGGCGAGACGAGGGAAGCGACGGGATATTTCGTCTAGTAGTGACCCCGCAAGGTCGTGCTTAAGCACAGTGATCCGCGCCACGGAACCGGGCATGATGGATCTATGACTAGCACTGCGAGCACCCCAGCAGAGCCCGGCTACCGGGTCCTGAACCCCGCCACGGGCGAGGTCGTCGAGACGTTCCCCACCGCCACGGACGCCGAGGTCGAAGCCGCCCTCGCCGCAGCCGAGAGCGCCTACCAGTCTTGGCGCGAAACCCCGATCGAAGACCGCGCCAAGGTCGTGTCCCGCATCGGCGAGCTCTTCACCGAGCGCGCCGACGAGCTGGCAGCGATCATCACCGAGGAGATGGGCAAGCCCCTCGGCCAGTCCAAGGGCGAGGCCGAGTTCTGCACGGACATCTTCAAGTACTTCGCCGACGAGGGCCCGACCCTTGCCGCGGACCAGGAGATCAAGACCTTCTCCGGGGGCCGCGCCGTGGTGCAGAAGCTCCCGGTCGGCCCGCTCCTGGGCATCATGCCGTGGAACTACCCGTACTACCAGGTGGCCCGCTTCGCCGCGCCGAACCTCATGCTCGGCAACACGATCGTCCTCAAGCACGCCGAGTCGTGCCCGCGTTCGGCTCTGGCGATCCAGCAGATCATGGACGACGCCGGCGTCCCGGCGGGCGCGTACGTGAACGTGTTCGCGTCGCACGCGCAGATCGCGGACATCATCGCCGATCCGCGCATCCAGGGCGTTTCCCTCACCGGATCCGAGCGCGCGGGCGCGATCATCGGCGAGCTCGCGGGCAAGAACCTCAAGAAGGCCGTCCTCGAGCTCGGCGGCTCGGACCCGTTCGTGGTCCTCGACTCGACCGACGTCAGGGGCCTCGCGGACACCGCATGGGACACGCGCATGGAGAACACGGGCCAGGCCTGCAACTCGAACAAGCGCATGATCGTCGCCGAGGACATCTTCGACGACTTCGTTGCCCAGCTGACTGCCCGCGCGCTGGCCCTCACCCCCGGCGACCCCGCCGCCGACGCCGCAGAGACGTATGGCCCGATGTCCTCGCGCGCCGCCGCCGTGGGCATCGCCGCGCAGGTGCAGGACGCCGTCGACAAGGGCGCCACGCTCCACGCCGGGGGCGTGCTCTCCGACGGCGACGCCGCGTATTACGCCCCCGCGGTTCTCACTGGTGTGACCCCGGACATGCGCGCGTACAGGGAGGAGCTGTTCGGTCCGGTCGCAGTGGTCTACAAGGTGGGCAGCGACGAGGAGGCCCTCACGCTTGCCAATGACACCCCGTACGGGCTCGGCGGCGCCGTCTTCTCCGCGGACACCGCCCGCGCCGAGAAGGTCGCCTCGCGCCTCGAGACCGGCATGGCCAACGTCAACACCCCGGCCGCCGAAGGCGCCGAGATGCCGTTCGGCGGCGTCAAGCGCTCGGGCTTCGGCCGCGAGCTCGGCCCGCTCGGCATGGACGAGTTCGTCAACAAGCGCCTCTACTACGTGGCCGGCTGAGGGGTCTCGACCCCGCTCAACCCCCGCCGGCTGAGCGCAGCCGCAATGAAGCACGACGGCGGCCCGGGCCACAGTAGTACCAAACGTGAACCGGGCGCCGGGCTGGGGAGCCCGTGGGCAATCAACTCCGCGCTCGGGCGGCCGGCACCTCGGTGGCCTCCAGGGCCCGGGCCCCCCCGTCGTGCTTCGCCGTTGGGAAGTAGGTGGCTGTCGAGTCTTTCCTCAATCGTCGAACAGTCCGGGTCCTTTCCGGCTCCGAACTCCCATGGAAGGGCGGACCACGCGGTCGCCCCGGGAGGGAGCTGTCAATGCGTTCGACGAGGTGGGCGGCGCTGGTCGCCGCCGGAACACTCATGCTCAGCGGCTGCGCGGAAGGTGGGAACGCAGCGGCTCGTGACACGAGCCCGCAGTCGCCGGTGGGCGCAGGAGCAACTGCCCGAGTCACGGGAGCTGCTGGAGCCCCGGAAGAGGGCGCGGGGCCTTCGCCCGCCGCGAAGATGGTCTGCGATCCCGAGATCAGGGAGCGCATCGCCCAGATCCTCGCCCTTCCAGACCCGCCGCAGCCTGGATCGACCTGGTCCCAAGGGCTCTTCTCGTGCCTCTACCGGCTCCCCACAGGAACACTGACCCTCTCGGTCCAGGAATCCTCCAGTCCCGCGGCCGCGCGGATCAACTTCGAGTCGGTGAAGGAGCGTCGCGGCCCGATGAAGGACATCGAAGGGCTTGCGAACCTCGGCTTTCCCGCCGCGCAGTCCTCGACAGGAACCGTGGCGTTCCTCAAGGACTCGTTCACCCTCACGGCCGACGCCACGGGCCTTTCCGAACCCGTCGGGCCGCATGGAATCACGCGGACCGCTCTGGCCTACCAGGTGGCGACGGACGTCCTCGCCTGCTGGTCCGACGGATAGGGCCACGCCCTGCCCAGGCCGGGGTGACCAATCCGCGAACCGGTCCCGCACCGAAAGACCTGTGTCAGAGTCCTCCACGGGTTTCGCTTCACGGGAACTCCCGGGACATCAGGCTCCACCAAGAGGAAGCCACCATGATGAAGAAGTCAGCATTTCTGTTCGCCCCGGCACTAGCCCTCGGCGCCTTGGCCCTGTCCGGCGTCCCGGCACAGGCGGCGGATAACTGGACGTATCAGGCCAATCTCGCTTCGATCAACGGTTCCAACGCCTCCGGCACCGTGATGATCACGGTCAACGGCGACCAGGCAACCGTCACCGAGAAGGTCTCGGGCCTCGCCGCGTCCTTCAACGGGAAGCCCTACCCGCATGTGCAGCACATCCATATCGGGGCGAAGGGCCAGTGCCCGGGTCCCTCAGCGGACACGAACGGGGACGGAGTCGTCAGCACCACCGAAGGCGCCCCCTTCTACGGTGGGATCGGCGCGACGCTTTCCACGAGCGGTGACACGAGTCCCGCCGCCGGCACCGACCTGGCTGTCGCGGGCATGGGCTCGAGCTACACCTACCAGCGCACCATCACCCTCGACGCCAAGACCTCGGATTCGCTCAAGGCCGGCACGGCCGTGGTCGTGGTGCACGGGCTGGACCCGGCGACACTCTCCGCCGCCGCACAGAAGGAGCCGAGCGACCTCGTTCCCTCACTCCCCCTGGCTGCCACCTCTCCTGCCCTGTGCGGGACGCTGACTGCCATGCCTGCTGGGGCCCCGGGAACCGGGATCAGCGAGCCGACCGGTACCGTCGAACCCACCGTGGGTCTTCTCGCGGCTGGCGGCGGGCTCATGCTGGGCGCCGGTGCCGCGTTTGCTCTCAGGCGCCGACTCGCCCCGGCCAAGGCAACTCAGAGGATCTGATGCGCTTCGGCATCGGCCGTAGCCGTGGACGCCTTGCGGCGTCCGCGGCGGCGGTCATCCTGATGGCGGCCGGGACGGCAACCGCCGCCGCTGGGCTCGGGGCGGTCCACGCACCGTGGGACGAAGCTACGGCCACCCCGACGACGTCGGCGATAGCCGCGCCCGCACCGTCGACGTCGGTTGCTGTTCCGGACCCAGCGTCGCCCCCAACGCCGAGCGCCGCGGTTCCCGCACCGCCGTCAGCCGCGACGGGTCCCGTACTTGCTTCCTCCGTGCCCGGGCGCCTCCAGGTGCCCGCGGTCGGGATCGACACGCCGCTCATGCAGCTCGGGAAGCAGCCGGACGGCGAAGTCCAAGTCCCACCGGGCGAGCCCGGATCGCCGGCAGGCTGGTACACCGGTTCCACAACGCCCGGGCAGACCGGCTCCGCCGTCATCCTGGGCCACGTCAACGCGATTGGAACCCCGATCGGCGTCTTCTACCGCCTCCACGAACTCACCCCCGGCGAGCAGGCAACCGTGGTCCGCGCCGACGGGACGGCTGCAGTCTTCGCCGTCGACCACGTGGACGTCTACCACAAGGCGTCCTTCCCCACCGTTGAGGTGTACCGGAACGCCGATCGTCCCGAACTCCGCCTGATCACGTGCGGCGGCTACGACCCCGCCTCAGGCCAGTTTCTGGACAACACGGTTGTCTACGCGCATCTCGTCGCGACGCATCCGTCGTAAGAGCCCTCTGACCGAAAGGACCAGCCGTGGCACGCCCGAAGACATTCCAGACCCTGCTCCTGGCGAGTGGTCTCATCCTCACCGTGGGTGCGTGCTCGCCGCCGGCGGGACCCACGCCCTCCCCGTCCTCGACGATGACCATGGACATGGGGTCGAGCTCACAAGCGACGATCCACGTGAAGGACTTCGCTTTCACAGGAGCCAACTCTGCCGCCGCCGGCACGCGCATCAGCGTGATGAACATGGACGGCGAGGCCCATTCCGTCACGGCAGACGATGGCTCTTTCGATGTCACCGTCCAGCCCGGAAAGACCCTCGACTTCACGGTCCCCGCAAAACCTGGCACCTATGCCTACCACTGCAAGTTCCACGCGGACATGCATGGAACGCTCACGGTCCGGTGACGCGGAGACGGCCAGCGCCCCCGCGTCAGCCGGCCAAGGCACGGCAGGCTGCAATGCCCTCGCGAGCCCACTCGGCTTGCTCCGGGGTTCCGACGCGGGAGGCCCACTGCTCGGCGAGCTGGAATTCGACGAGCGCCCGGTGCGGCTCTCCGGCGTCGAGGAACATCCAGCCGAGGTTGCCGTGGAGCGAAACGCACCACCGTTGCGCGCGCGGGCTGTGGGCCTCCCGCGCATACTCGATCCCCGCGCGGGCCCAGGACTCGGCATGGTCCGAGTCGGCAATGGCGAGCATGTGGAAGGCATCCGCTGCGAGGAACTCGTCTCCGAGGTGCTCGCCGAGCTCGGCGGCCTGCTCGAACAGCGGAACAGCCATCGCGGCGTGCCCGGAGGAGTTGAGGACACGGCCCCGCTCGAGCAGCACGCGCACCGAGATGGTGGGGTCCTCCTCGCAATCGATGCCGTCGAGGAGCGCGTCAGCTTCCTCATAGCGTCCTTGGAGCCCGATCGCGCGGCCGAGTTGGGTGGTGAGCTCGCCGCGCTCGGCGTCGTCGAACGGGCGGCCGCCAAGGGCACCGTCCTCGAGTGCGCGCCGGAAGGCAGCTTCGGAGGCTGAGGGATCGGAGAAGTTCCAGAGGGCATCAAGGGTGGACTGGTCGAGCATCGGGCCTCCTTGGGCAGGGCGGTCGCGGCGTCGTTGCACCCACCCTAACCCGCTCAGCGCGCCAGCCGGCTCCAGCCGAGCGCCTCGCGTTGCGTGCGGGGAAGGCCGGCCACGACGAGGTCATACGAGTCCTCGACCAGATCGCGCACGTCGTGGTCCGTCAGTCCCCCGTCGAGGCGCACGTCGCTCCAGTGCCGCTTGTTCATGTGCCACGCCCCCGTGATCTCCCGATGCGCGGCCCGCAGCTGCACGGCGAGCACGGGATCGCACTTGAGCGCCACGCTCAGCGGTGTGGCGTCGAGGTTCGAGAGGGCAAACATCTTCCCCGGCCGGTCCTCACCGCCGGAGGGCGCACGGACCTTGAAAACGGAGGCCTCCGGGCCGAAGGGGAAATCCTCGTAGGCGCCCGGAAACCGGAGGCACAGCGTTCGCAGTTCGGCTGAATCCATGGGGTGGCGTCCCTCAGGCGCGTTTCCGGTTCCGCCGCCAGAGCTCCTGGTCGGGGCACGCGTTCATGACGACGTCGAGCCGGGCCGCCTCAGCGCGCTCCGCGGCGGCATCGTCGATCACACCGAGCTGCAGCCATAACGCCTTCGCGCCCACAGCGATGGCCTGGTCCACGACGTCCCCCACGCGATGGGAATTCACGAAGCAGTCCACGACGTCGATCGGGTGCAGTTCCGCGGGGATGTCCGCGAGGGCCGCATAGCCCTTCTCACCGTGCACATCCTCGCCACGGAGATTCACGGGGATGATGCGGTTGCCCATGACGTCCCGTACGGTGAGGGCCACGGAATGCGCGGCGCGCCATTCGTTCCTGGTGAGGCCCACGATCGCCCAGGTTCCTGGGGTCTCCATCAGGCGGTCAATGACAGCCGGATCGTTCACATGCCGCATGGGGTCATGCTATCCCCGGAGCCTGAAGGGGCGCAGGGAAGGGTCAGTGGTTGCCGCCCGGCCCGCTCGCGCCCTGGCCGCCGGAGTCCGAACGCCCAGGAGTGCGTCCGCCCTGCGTGTTCTGGTTCTGGTTTGACTGACCCTGATTGGCGTCGCCCTGGCTGTTCTGTCCCTGGCTGTTCTTGCCCTCGGAGGCCGAGTCCTGCGCGTGCTGGTCCCCCTTGGCGTCAGAGGCTTTGTCCTTCGCCGGCGCCGCCGGGATACTGGCCGGGTCGACGGCCGACGCCGTTCCCTCCGGCGCCGGGGCCTGCGTATGGACGCTCTCGGCCGGGGTGAGATCTGACCAGTCCTGGGCCTGCCAGGGCCATGTCTGCCCGGTCACTGCTGCGACTCCGCTGGCGCCGAGTCCCATTCCCGCCGCGACCAGCACACCGATCACGGCGCCCCGGTGACGCTTGATCCATCGTGGGTGCCCCACCCCGGTGGCCTTGAGTGCCGAGGCCGCCATGAAGCGCGCCAGAGGGCCCGAGGGCTCGGGTGCCGGTGCCGCGCCGAGCGCCGCGATCCGTTCGAGCACGTGCGAGAGTGCGACGTCGTGCTCGAGGCCTTCCTCTGCGAGCAGAGCTCGCAACGCGGTCCTGTTCATGGTCATTGGACCCACTCTTCCTCGGACACATGCTCCCGCAGGGCAAGGAGCGCCCTGCGCTGGAGCTGTTTGACCGCCCCCGGCGACTTGCCGAGGACGGTGGCGACCTCATCGATGGTCAGCTCCGCGACAATCCGGAGCGTGAGCACCTCTCTCTGATCTCCCTTGAGCTTGCCGATCAGGATCTCTGCATCGGTCTGGCCCGTGGCCACGAGCGCGTCGTGCTCCGCGGAGTTAGTCTGACGGGTATCCGTCAAGGGGTCGTAGTCGACGATCCGTGGCCTGCGCTCGTTGCGCCTGTAATGGTCGACGACGCGGGCGTGCGCCACCGAGAACAGGAACGTCTTGAGGCCGGCCACGCCGCCCTCAATCGATCCGAGCCGCGATAGGACCGTCACGAAGACGTCCTGGGTCAGAGCCTCCGGATCATCCACGCCCCGTGCCGACATGTAGCCGATCACCGCGGGAGCCAGCGAACGGTACACGAGCGTGAACAGCTCATGCTCCGTCATGGCGCCCGGCGCGAGGTCGGCGTCGATGATCGGTTCGAGCACGGGGCTTCCCTGACTTCCTGCGGGCACAATCTGCCCAGTCTAGCCGTCCGCCAGCTGCGCGGACGGCTCTGTCTGGGGCAGAGAAGAAGCCGGGCTGGAACATGATGGGGGACAGATTCCAGCCCGGCTTGCACTCACGTAATCGCTCCGGAACCCGGAAAGGTTACGCGGTGACGGAATTTCTTGTGCGGGTTCCGACTCCGCTCCATCACCGTCAGTCGATGAGGTCGCGGACCACGATGGTCTGCTCGCGATCGGGGCCTACCCCGATCGCGGAGAACCGCGTGCCAGAGAGCTTCTCGAGCGCGAGAACGTAGTCCCGGGCATTGGCCGGCAGTTCGTCGAGGTTCGTGGCGCCCGAGATGTCCTCGGTCCAGCCGTCGAAGTACTCGAAGATCGGCTTGGCGTGGTGGAACTCGGTCTGGGTCATGGGCATCTCGTCGTGCCGCACGCCGTCGACGTCGTACGCGACGCACACCGGGATCTTCTCGATGCCGGTGAGCACGTCGAGCTTGGTGAGGAAGTAGTCCGTGAAGCCGTTGACGCGCGAGGCGTGGCGGGCGAGGACGGAGTCGTACCAGCCACAGCGGCGCGGACGTCCCGTGTTGACGCCGAACTCGCCGCCGGTCTTCTGCAGGTACTCGCCCATCTCGTCGAACAGTTCGGTGGGGAACGGTCCGGCGCCGACCCGGGTCGTGTACGCCTTGATGATGCCGATCGCGCGCGAGATGCGGGTGGGCCCGACCCCGGAGCCCACGGAGGAACCGCCCGCCGTCGGGTTCGAGGACGTCACGAACGGGTACGTGCCGTGGTCCACGTCGAGGAACGTCGCCTGGCCGCCCTCCATGAGGACCACCTTGCCGTCGTCGAGCGCCTTGTTGAGCTCGTAGGTCGAGTCGATCATGAGCGGCCGCAGGCGGTCCGCGAAACCGAGGAAGTAGTCCACGGTCTCATCGACGCTCACGGCACGGCGGTTGTACACCTTGACGAGGAGCTCGTTCTTCTGGTGCAGCGAACCCTCGACCTTCTGGCGCAGGATCGACTCGTCGAACACGTCCTGGACACGGATGCCGAGCCGCGCGACCTTGTCCATGTAGGCGGGGCCGATCCCACGGCCGGTGGTGCCGATGGCCCGCTTGCCGAGGAAGCGCTCGGTGACCTTGTCGAGCGTCTGGTGGTACGGGGCCACGAGGTGCGCGTTGGCGGAGACGCGCAGTCGTGACGCGTCGCCCCCACGGGCCTCGAGCCCGTCGATCTCCTCGAAGAGCGCCTCGAGGTTCACCACGCAGCCGTTGCCGATGATCGGGATCGCGTTGGGGCTCAGGATGCCGGCAGGAAGGAGCTTGAGCTCGTACTTCTGGCCGCCCACGACGACGGTGTGCCCGGCGTTGTTGCCGCCGTTGGGCTTGACCACGTAGTCCACCCGATGTCCGAGCAGATCCGTCGCCTTGCCCTTGCCTTCATCGCCCCACTGGGCTCCGACGATCACGATTGCTGGCATGGATGGATTCCTCCCCGAAACCGCCCGCGGCCCGGCTGGCCGTTGGCCTACATGCACAGGCCCCGGGACTCGCTTGGAAAGCAAGGCAGCCGGGGCTCTTGCCACCCAAGTCTACCCAAGGGCCGCGTAAGACGCCGAAGATGGGGCAATAGACCCACCGGGAGGTCACACGTGAGCAATCGAGGACAGACGGGCGGCAACGCCCGCGAGATGGCAGAGGACGGTGCGAGGTCCGCGGCGCGCGGAGCGCAGCGGGCGGCTCGTTCCCGTCCGGCCCGGATGCTGGCCCGGGCCGGATTCGTGTTCGTGGGAGTGGTGCACGCGCTCATCGCATGGCTCGCCGCGCAGATCGCGATCGGAGCAGGCAGCGGCCATGCGGACCAGTCGGGCGCGATCGGGCAGCTCGCGGGGGCGCCGGGCGGACCATTCCTGCTGTGGGCGGCCGCCGTGTGCTGCGGCGCCCTCGCGGTGTGGATGGCACTCGACGCCGTGGCCCGGTGGCGCCGCTACGGCAAACCGACGAAGGCGCTCGGGCCGGCCGGGACCGCGGTGGCGTACCTCGCCCTGACGTGGCTGCTGATCAGCTTCGCGATCGGAAATCAGGAGAATTCGGGCCAGCAGTCCCAGGAGACCACGGCGAAACTCCTCACGGCCCCGTTCGGCTTTGCATTGCTGATCGTTGTGGGGCTCGCGGTCCTCGGGGTGGGCGTGTACTTCGGCTACACGGGCATCACGCGGAGCTTCCTCGGCAAGGATGCCCAGCCTGGTGAGACCGCGCCGGCCTGGGTCAGGGCGGTCGGGACTGTGGGCTACACCGCGAAGGGCGTGGCGGTCGCGGTCCTCGGCATCCTCATCCTCGTGGCCACGATCCGCCACGACCCCTCACAGCAGAGCGGCCTCGACGGCGCCCTCAAGGGACTCGCGGCCCAGCCCTTCGGGGACTGGATCCTCGGGGCGGTCGCCGTCGGCCTGTTCTGCTACGGGGTCTACAGCGCCGCGCGGGCGAAGTACGGGGACTTCGCCCGGTAGTCCGCCCACTGGCGCACGACGACGCGGACGCGCGTCCCGCCGTCGTGCGCCACGGACGTCGTGGTCACCCCGCGTACTGCCTGCGCAGCTCGGCCTTGCGGATCTTCCCGCTTGCCGTGCGGGGCATCTCGGTCACAAACACCACGGACTTGGGGATCTTATAGCGGGCGAGGCGCCCATCGAGGTGGGCGCGGACGCTGGCCTCGGTCAGAGACGTGCCCTCCCTCAGGGTCACAATGGCCCGCGGCACTTCGCCCCATTTGTCATCGGGAACCCCGATGACGGCCACGGACGCGACGGCATCGAGCTCAACGATGACGGCCTCGACTTCGGCCGGGTAGATGTTCTCCCCGCCGGAGATGATCATGTCCTTGAGCCGATCCGAGACGAACAGGAAGCCCTCCTCGTCGCGGTAGCCCATGTCCCCGGACTTGAACCAGATGCCATCCGCGTAGGATTCGCGCGTCGCGTCGGTGCGGTTCCAGTACTCCTTGATCACGTTGGGTCCGGCGATCTGGATCTCACCGACCTCACCGGGCGCGAGCACCTGGCCGAGCGGGTCGGCGATGCGGATGTCCGTGAAGAACTGCGGGAGCCCGGACGAGCCGGCCTTCTCCTTGGACCGCCACACCGGCAGCGTCGTGGCACCCGGCGCCGTCTCGGTCATGCCGTAGCCGTTGGAGAAGCCCAGTCCGCGCCCCTCGTACGCCTCGAGGACGCGCACCGGCACGGCGGATCCGCCGCACGTGAGCTTGTCCAGCGAGCTGAGGTCCGTCGCGTCCCAGTCGGGGTGCTCGCAGAGCATCTGGAACGTGGTCGGCACCCCGTTGAGGGACGTGACCCCGCGCTCCTGGATGGTCCGCAGGACTTGGCCGGGCTCGAATCTGGACTCGAGGACCACGGTGGCGCCCTTGAGCAGCATCGGCAGGAGGCCCATGTCGAGCGAGGCCACGTGGAACAGGGGCGAGATCATGAGCGCGACGTCGTTGCGGTTGACGTCCATGTCGGTGATCACGTTGATGCAGTTCCACGTGATGTTCCCGTGCGTGAGCAGCGCGCCCTTGGGCCTGCCCGTCGTCCCGGAGGTGTACAGGATCAGGGCACCGTCGTCATGCGTCACCGTCTCGTCGATCACCTCCGCGGGCGCCGCCGCGAGGGCCTGCTCGTAGAGCTCAATACCCCGTTCGACGGCGGGCCCCGCCTGTGCGGTCGGCGCGGGCTCCGCTTGGCCCACCACCAGTCGGTTCCGCACGCCGGTATCCTCGGCCGCGGCAGCGGCCAAGGCCTCGAGCGCCGATCCGTTGACGAGGAGCCGGGCCCCGGAGTCCTGGAGCTGGTACTGCAGCTCGGGGGCGGCGAGCCGCGTGTTGAGCGGGATGAAGATCGCCCCGAGAAGTCCCGCGGCGAAGAACGTCTCCACGAAGGCCGGATCGTTCTCGCCGAGGTAAGCGATGCGGTCGCCGCGGGCCACCCCGCGGCGGCGCAGCGCGTTCGCGAGGCGGTCGGCGCGCTCGGAGAGCTCGTCGTAGGAGATTTCGCGCTCTCCCGCGACCAGGGCAACCTTCGGGCCCGACTTCGGGCGACGCCGGTGGAGCCACGAGCCAACACCGTTGTTGTACATGGGGACCTCCTCAGGTCGGGTTGGGCAGCGGGCGGGGCCTCAGCGGACCGTGGTGAGGTCGTTGTCCTTGGACTCGCGGGTCAGCAGGATGAAGACCGCCGAGACGAGGGACATGATGGCAAGGAACCCGACCACTGCACCGATGCTCTGGCCCGAGTCCTTGTAGAGCGAGGCGACGATGCCCGGCGTGAACCCGGCGCCGATGAGGGTGGCGAGCTGGTAGCCCAGCGCCGCGCCGGTGTAGCGGGACGTGGTGCCGAACTGCTCCGAGACGAACGCGGCGAGCGGCCCGTACAGCGTCGAGTGGAAGACGAGGGCGAGGGTGAACGCGAGGAACACGAGCCACACGTTGCCCGAGCCGAGAAGGCCGAACATCGGGAACAAGTACGCGACGAACAGGATGAGGCCCGCGATCATGACGGGGCGCCGGCCGAACCGGTCGGAGAGCCGGCCACCGAAGAGCACGAACGCGATCGAGATCGCCGAGGCCGCCGCGAACCCGTACAGCACGCCCTGCTGGGGGGCACCCTTGGAGACTGCATAGGTCACCGCGAACGTGGGCAGCACGACTTGGAGGCCGAAGCCCGCGGCGCCCGCAAGCATGATGAAGATGAGCGCCTTGGGCCGGCGCAGGACCTCGATGAGCGGGACCTTCGGCTTCGCACCCTTGGCCTCCTCCGCCTTCTTCTCTGCCTCGACGGCCTCCGAGAAGATCGGGCTCTCGGTGACGCGGAGTCTGACGAACAGGCCGACCACGAGGAGCGCGAACGAGAGCAGGAACGGGATGCGCCAGCCCCACGAGAGGAACTGGTCCCCGGGCAGCGCCGAGACGATGCCCATCATGACCGTGCCGAGCACAGCGCCCGTGGGGGCACCGGCGTTGACGAACGACGCCGCGAATCCTCGCCTCTTCGGGTTGGAGTGCTCGAGGGCCATGAGCGCCGCGCCACCCCATTCGCCACCTACGGCGATGCCCTGCAGCACGCGGAGCACCACGAGGAGCACCGCGCCCCATGGGCCGATGAGGTTCGCGCCGGGAATGAGGCCGATGGCCGCCGAGGCCAGGCCCATCACGGTCATCGAGATGATGAGCATGCCCTTGCGGCCCATCCGGTCACCGAAGTGGCCGAAGATCACGCCGCCGAGCGGGCGGGCGACGTAGCCTGCCGCGAACGTCGCGTACGCTGCCACGACGCCGACCCACGGGTCCGTCCCGGCGAAGAACACCTTCGGGAACGCGACCGCGGCGGCGGTTGCGTAGAGGAGGAAGTCGTAGAACTCGATGGTGCTGCCCATGTAGCTGGACAGGATGACCGTGCGCGCTTCCTTGCGCTGCGCGGTCGTGCTCATCTGGCTGAGCGTGGTGTTTCCGGACATGATGATTTCCTTGGGGACGGAAATGATGCTGGTAAGGGTGGGTTTGGTGGGGCGGGAACTGCAGGTCTACTTGTAGAAGCGCGCGAGGAACTCGGCGACGACGGCGGGGCGCTCCTGGCCCTCGATCTCGATGGTCGCCGTGACCTTGATCTGGGCGCCGCCCTTGACCTCGGACACCTCGGCGATCGAGCCGAGCATGCGGACCTTCGAGCCGACCTTGACCGGCGAGGTGAAGCGGACCCTGTCGAGGCCGTAGTTGACCTTGGTGGTGACGCCGTCGACGTCGAACAGCTCGCCCCAGAACGGGATGAGCAGGCTCAGGGTGAGGAAGCCGTGCGCGATCGGCGCGCCGAACGGGCCGTCCTTGGCGCGTTCGGGGTCGGTGTGGATCCACTGGTGGTCGCCGGTCGCGTCGGCGAAGAGGTTGATGCGGTCCTGGGTGATCTCCATCCAGTCGGTCGCGCCGAGGTCGGCGCCGGTCATGGTCAGGAGCTGGTCGAAGTCGACAACGAGCCTCGGCTCGATGGTGCGGGGCGCGGTCATGGGATTCTCCTTGGAGTTCTCTACTTCGTGAAGGCGCTGTGCCCCGTGAGGGCGCGGCCGATGATGAGGGCGTTGATCTCGTGGGTGCCCTCGTAGGAGTAGACGGCCTCGGCGTCGGCGTGGAAGCGGGCCACGTCGGTGTCGAGGGTGATGCCGTTGCCGCCCACGACTTCGCGGGCGAGCGCGACGGTCTCGCGCATGAGCAGGGACGTCTGCATCTTGGCGAGGGCCGAGTCCTGGTCGCGGTAGATGCCCTTCTCCTGCTGCTCAGTCAGCCTGACCACGAGCGAGAGGCTCGAGGTGAGGTTGCCGAGCATGCGGGCGAGCTTCTCCTGGACGAGCTGGAACGAGCCGAGCTGGCGGCCGAACTGCTCGCGTTCTCTGACGTAGCGCAGGGCGGCCTCGAACGCGCCCGCCTGGATGCCCGTGGCGATCCACGCGACGTCCGAGCGCATGCCCCTCAGCATCGCGGCAACGTCCTTGAACGAGTTCACGTTGTGGAGGCGGTCGGCCTCGGTGACCCGGACGCCGTCGAGCGTGATGTGGGCGTTCTGCATCATGCGCAGGGCGGTCTTGCGGTGGATCTTCGTCAGCGTGACGCCGGGCGCCTCTCGCGGGACGAGGAACGCCTTGACCTGGCCGTCCGCGACATCGCGGGCGAAGACCGCCAGCACATCCGCGGTGAACGCGCCGCCGATCCAGCGCTTCTCGCCGTCGAGGATCCACGTGTCGCCGTTCTCGCCCGGCTCACGCCGAGCCGTCGTGGCGAGGCCGCCCGCGATGTCCGAGCCGGATTCGGGCTCGGTCAGCGAGAAGACGCCCTTGAGGGAGAAGTCGATGACCTTCGGCATCCACTCGCGCTTCTGCTCCTCGGACGCGCCCACGCGGATGGCCGTGCGGAAGAGCCCGGCCTGAGCCGTGTAGAACGTGGCGATCGAGGCGTCGGTGCGAGCAAGCTCGAAGATGCGGAAGCCCTGGTAGATCCCGCGGGCCGGCTTGGTGCGGCCCTCGGTCAGCTCGGCCGGCTCCATGAGGTCCAGGTCGATGAGCGGCTGCGCGATCTCGTAGGGGAATTCGCCCCGCTCCCAGTAGTCGCCGACGAGCGGCTTGGCCTTCTCCTCGAGGAAGTCGCGGAGGCGGCCGAGGACCCGGCGCTCGTCGGGCGTGAGGAGGGACTCGGCGTCGTACCAGTCGGCCACCTCATACAGTCGCCCAGGAGTGGGAGAAGCGGCGCCGGCCGGGTTCACGCTCGAGGCGAGCTCCGTCGTCGTGCCTGCCATCTCAACCACCGAGCCCGAGGAGCTTGACCGCGTTTCCCTTGAGGATCTTGGGGCGGACCTCGTCCTTGAGTGGGAGGTCGGCGAAGGCGCCGAGCCATTTGGCCGGGGTGATGAGCGGGTAGTCGGTGCCGAAGAGCACCTTGTCCTGGAGCATGGAGTTCGAGGCCTTCACGAGGGATTCGGGGAAGTACTTCGGGGACCAGCCGGAGAGGTCAATGAACACATTCGACTTGTGCGTCGCGATCGAGTTCGCCTCGTCCTGCCACGGGACCGAGGGGTGCGCCATGATCACCGTCAGGCCCGGGAAGTCCGCGGCGACGGCGTCGAGCAGGATCGGGTTCGAGTAGCCGAGCTTGATCCCGTATCCCCCGGGCAGGCCCGCGCCCATCCCGTTCTGGCCGGTGTGGAAGATGGCCGGGAGGCCGAGCTCCTGGAGCGTCTCCCAGAGCGGGTAGAACTCCTCGCTGGACGGGTCGAAGCCCTGCAGGGAGGGATGGAACTTGAAGCCCCGCGCGCCGAGCTCGAGGGCCTGGTGCTTGGCACGGGCGATCGCGTCCGCGCCGGTGCGGGGATCGACCGAGCCGAACGGGATGAGGACGTCGTTGTGCTCGGCGGCGCCGGCAATGAGGTCCTCGATCGAGTTGGGCTCGTGCTTGAGCTGGGTCCGGGCGTCGACGGTGAAGATGACGGCGGCCATGTTCAGCTCGCGGTAGGTTTCCGCGACCTTCTCGAGGCTCGGTGAGCGGTCGTCGGCCTTGAAGTACTTCGCCGAGGCCTCGTTGAGTGCGTCGGGGAGGGAGCAATGGCCGTGCCCATCGATCTCGATGTGCACGTGCATGTCGATCGCGTCGATCGACGAGACGTCGATCCCGAGTTCGTAGCGGGCCATGTCAGCGGGCCTCTGCGGCAGCGGGCTGAAGGTCGGCGGGAAGCGGGAGGAACTCCTCGCCGACGCTCTGGAGGTGGGCGCCGATGAGCTCGGCGCCCTGGGCGCGGAGCGCCTCGTACGTCCAGCCGCCCTCGCGGTAGTCCGTCGTGGCGGCGTCGGGGTGGGTCCAGACCTGGAGTCGGTCGCCGCCGGCGCCGATGGCCTGGCCGCTGATGCCGGCCGCCTCGTCGGAGGCGAGATACGCGACGAGGCCGGCGACGTCGTCGGCCGTCCCGAAGCCCAGATCGTGGCGGAAGAACGCCGGCATGGCCTCGCCGCGCTCGTCGGCCTCGACGGCCTTGGCGAAGTACGGGACGGTCTTGGTCATCGCGGTCGCGGCGACGGGGATGACCGCGTTGACGGTCACGCCGGCCTTCTTCATCTCGAGGGCCCACGTGCGGACCATGCCCACGATTCCGGCCTTCGCGGCGGCGTAGTTGGTCTGGCCGAAGTTGCCGCGCTGGCCCGTCGGGGAGCCGATCGTGACGATCCGGCCCTGGACGTTGTTGGCCTTGAAGTACGCGAAGGCCTCACGGACGCACGTGAACGTGCCCTTGAGGTGGACGTTGATGACGAGGTCGAAGTCATCGTCCGTCATCTTCAGCAGGCTCTTGTCGCGCAGAATCCCGGCGTTCGTGACGAGGATGTCGAGGCGGCCGAACGCGTTCACCGCGCCGTCCACGAGCGCCTTCGCGGCCTCGGTGCTCCCGACCGGCACGACGACGGCGGTCGCCTGGCCGCCGTCGGCCTCGATCTGCGCCACGGCGGCGGCTGCCGTCTCCGCGTTGACGTCATTGATCACGACGGCGGCGCCCTGCCGCGCGAGCTCACGGGCATAGGCGAGGCCGAGGCCCTGTCCGCTGCCGGTGACGATTGCTACCTTGCCTGCCAGGCTCATGCCCTGCTCCTTGCCGTGTGCCGCTGCGGCCTCGTTCGTGAGACCCTTGTCACAGTCCATGAAATACTGGATCATTGAAAATGTCAACGATTTATCTTGAGTACTTCTTGGAGGACGGCGTGAGCGTGCAGGACGACGTAGAGGTGAGCGTGCCGCGGCTCGCCGAGGCGGCCATCGCCGACGACATCGGGCTTCTCCTCGCGAAGCTGCACGCGGCCGGCTCGGTTCTCAACAACCGCACTCTCGCGGCCTTCGAACTGCGCGAGCGCTCGTACTCGGTGCTGCGGCTCGCCTGCAGCGGACTCGAGCCGACGCAGCGCGAGCTCGCCGACTTCCTCAGCCTCGATCCGAGCCAGATCGTGGCACTCGTGGACGAGCTCGAAGGACGCGGCCTCGTGACACGCGAACAGGGACGGACTGACCGGCGGCAGAAGATCGTGCTCGCGACTCCCGAGGGCGCGAGCATCCATGCCGCGGCGGAGGCTGCAGTGGCGGCGAGCGAAGCGGAGACGCTGTCGGCACTCGCGCCCTCAGAGACCGTGACCCTCAGGTCACTGCTGCGGAAGGCCCTCTGGAGCGGCGCCGCGTAGGCGAAGGACCGACGGCGCCCCAACCCACCAACGCGGGGCCATGTCCCCCGCGACGCGGGACATGGCCCCGCTATGGGCGCGGCGCGGCTCAGGCGCCGAGAACCCTGTCGAGGTAGGCGTTGCGGAACGTGCCCTCCGGGTCGCGCTTCGCGACGAGGTCCCGGAACTCCTCGAACCGCGGATACAGTGCGCGGAACTCCGCCGACGGCACTGCGAAAAGCTTGCCCCAGTGCGGGCGCGCGCCGAACGGGGCGAGCGCAGCCTCGAGCTCGGGCAGCAACGCCTCGACCTGGGCCTGCTGAGGCCGCCACGTGAAGTGCAGCGCGATGCTGTCCTGCCGATAGGCGGGGCTGAGCCACAACTCGTCGGCGGCGACGGTGCGAACCTCCGAGACGAACAGGAGCGGCGCGAGCTCCCCCGCGAGCCTGCGCACCGCGGCGAGCGCCTCGGCTGCGTACCGACGTGGGAGGAGGTACTCGGTCTGCAGCTCCTCTCCCGCGCTCGGCGTGAACTCATGCCGGAAGTGCGGCAGCCGGTCCAGCCACGGACCGGGGACGCCGAGCTGCTGCGTGCAGTTCTCGGCGGACATGCCCGGGAGCGGGTGCCGCGGACGGGTCGCCGGCACCGCTCCGTGGAAGTCAGAGGAGCGGTCGACGGCGCGTCCGGCCTCCGCGGCGTCGGCGCGCACCTTCCGCCAGACCTGGGGAACGGCGTCCCCGGCGTAGTCCGTGAAGAGCGAGACGCTGTACCCATCGCCGGCGACGCCGTCGTAGTCCGCTAGCACGGTCTCCCACGGCAGGTTCTCGAAGACCTGCTGGCGCACCTGGTAGCTCGGCTCGATCGCGAGCTCGAGCGCCGTGACGATCCCGAGCGCCCCGAGGCCCACCACGGAGCCGGCGAACTCGCCGTCGCCCTCGTCGAGCCGCTCGACGTCCCCGGACGCGCGCACGAGCTCGACGGCCTTCACGGCCGATGCCAGCGCGGGGCTAGAGATCCCGGAACCGTGCGTGCCGGTCTGCACGGCCCCTGCGACGGAGATGTGCGGCAGGGAGGCCATGTTGTGCAGGGCCCATCCCTCGCGCTCAAGGGCGGTCCCGAGCTCGCCGTAGGTGAGCCCGCCGCCCACGCGGGCCACCCGCCGCCGCGCGTCAACCTCCACGGGCCCGGGCAACCGGTCGAGCACCACCTGGACGCCGTCGGTGTCCGCGACGTCGTTGAAGCAGTGCCTCGAGCCGAGCGCCTTGACCCGCGCGCCCCGCGCCGACGCGGACCCCACCAGCACGGCGAGCTCCTCGACTGACTCCGGCCGCACCACAGACGCCGCCGAATAGTCCAGATTCCCAGCCCAGTTCTTCATTCCAGTCCCTTCGAATACGTCGTAGAGGCAGCAGCGCGGTAACGCTCGAGGACGCCCGGGGCCGCCGGGGCCGTGACCGTCGCGGTGCCCGCGGCCTCCCAGTCCGGGAGGCGCCCCAAGAGGAGGCTCGCGGCTTGGCGGGCGGCGCCGTCGGCCACGTACTCCCCCGGTTCCGGCACGTGCACCGGCATCCCGAAGATGGCGGCAGCGGCCTGCTGGACGGCGGCCGAGCGCGCGCCTCCGCCCACGAGGATGATCCGCTCGGCCATCACCCCCGCAGCGGCGAGTGCGGTGAGCCCGTCCGCAAGAGAGCACACAATGCCCTCCACCGCGGCGCGCGCGAGGTTAGCGCGCGTGTAGTTGTGCAGGGTGAGGCCGTGCAGCGAGCCGGTCGCGTCGGGCAGATTCGGCGTGCGCTCGCCTTCGAAGTACGGCACGAGGGTGAGCCCCCCCGCCCCCGCGGGGGCCGAGAGGGCGAGTTCGGTGAGCTCGGGCAGCCGAACGGCGAGCAGCGCCGCCGTCGCGTCCAGCACGCGCGAGGCGTTGAGCGTGCACACGAGCGGGAGGTAGTTCCCGGTCGCGTCGGCGAAGCCGGCGACGAGGCCGGAGGTGTCCGACGTCGGGTGGTCGGCGACGGCGAACACGGTGCCGGAGGTGCCGATCGAGACCACGACGTCGCCCACCGACGCTCCGACCCCTAGCGCGGCGCCCGCGTTGTCCCCGGCTCCGGGGCCGATGATCGCCCCAGCGGGGGTGCGCCCGGCCGCCTCGAGTGGCCCGAGCACGCGCGGGAGGACCGGCACGTGGCCGAGGGTCTGCTCAAGCACGCTCGGGAGGTACTCCCCCGAGACCGGGGACCAGTACCCGGTACCCGAGGCGTCCGAGCGGTCAGTTGCCAGGGCGGCGAGCCCCCCAGCGGCACCGTCTGGCCCTGCCGTGCCGGGGCCGTGGCCCGCGAGCCGCCACGAGAGCCAGTCGTGCGGGAGGCACACGGCGGCGGTCCGGGCGGCATTCTCGGGCTCGTTCTCTGCGAGCCAGCGCAGCTTCGTCGCGGTGATCGAGGCGACCGGCACCGTGCCGGTCGCTTCAGCCCACCACCGGGCGCCGGCGGCAGGGTCGGGCGAACTCGATGCAGCGCCCGCCTCTTTGATGAGGGCGGCAGCGGCGCCAGCCGAGCGTGTGTCGTTCCACAGGAGCGCGGGCCGCACCACGACACCGTCGGCATCGAGGCAGACCATGCCGTGCTGCTGGCCGCCCACCGACACTGCGGCGACGTCGTCGATCCCGCCGGCTGCCGTGGTCGCAGCTTGGAGCGCTTCCCACCACGCGTCGGGGTGCACCTCGGTGCCCTCGGGATGGCGGGCCGAGCCGGAGCGGACGAGCGCCCCGGTCTCGACGTCACGGACCACGACCTTGCAGGACTGGGTGGAGCTGTCGATTCCGGCGACGAGCGGCACGTCAGGACCTTCCGGATCTCAGCGGGCGCCGAGCAGGTGCTCGAGGGCCAGCTGGTTGAGGCGGACGAACGCGTACGACCGCTCGGCGGCGGCGTCGGCGTCGAAGTCCTCGAAGGCGGAGGCATCGGCGAGGAGGTCCGCCGTCGTCTCTCCCGCGGCGAGGGTCGGCTCGGAGAGCTCGAAGACGCCTGACGTGCGAAGGGCCTCCTGGACCTCCGAGTCGGCACGGAACGCCGCAGCACGCTCCTTCAGGAGCAGGTACATGCGCATGTTCGCGGCGGCGGACGCCCACACGCCGTCGTACCCGTCGGTGCGGGAGGGCTTGTAGTCGAAGTGGCGCGGGCCTTCGTAGCGGGGGCCGCCCCCCGGAAAGCCGTTCTCGAGCAGGTCCACGGTGAAGAATGCGCTCGTGAGGTCGCCGTGGCCGAACACGAGGTCCTGGTCGTACTTGATGCCGCGCTGGCCGTTGAGGTCGATGTGGAAGAGCTTGCCCGCCCACAGCGCCTGCGCGATGCCATGGGTGAAGTTCAGGGCCGCCATCTGCTCGTGTCCCGTCTCGGGGTTGAGGCCCACGATGTCCCCATGCTCGAGCTGGGCGATGAACGCGAGGCCGTGCCCCACGGTCGGCAGGAGGATGTCCCCGCGCGGCTCGTTCGGCTTGGGCTCGAGGGCGATCCGCAGCCCGTAGCCCTTCTCCTTGATGTACGCCGCGGCCGTGTCCACGCCCTCACGGTAGCGGTTCAGGGCGGCGTTGAGGTCCTTCGAACCGTCGTACTCCGAACCCTCGCGCCCGCCCCACATGACGAACGTCTCGGCACCTAGCTCCGCGGCGAGGTCGATGTTGCGCAGCACCTTCGCGAGGCCGAACCGACGCACCGAGCGGTCGTTGGATGTGAAGCCACCGTCCTTGAAGACCGGGTGGCTGAACAGGTTCGTCGTGACCATCGGAACCTTGAGGCCGGTCTCCTCGAGCGCGGCGCGGAAGCGCTTGAGGATCAGCTCGCGCTCGCTCGCGGGGGCGCCGAACGGGACGAGGTCGTTGTCGTGGAACGTGATGCCGTACGCGCCGAGCTCGGCGAGCCTGTGGACGGCCTCGACAGGGTCCAGGGCTGCGCGGGTCGGGACGCCGAACGGGTCGTTGCCCGTCCAGCCGACGGTCCAGAGGCCGAAGGTGAACTTGTCAGCAGGCTTGGGGACGGCGGGGCTGGTCTGGGACATCGTGATGCTCCTCGTTGAGGCCGGACGAATTAGTATGTGTTCTGAACTATATGGACTGTATCCACTGTGATGTGATGTGGTCAACACTTTTCTTCCGGGAGGACGCCATGACTTCTCAGGCCGCAGCGGGGCCCCGGGCCAGCGAGGCGCCCGGGCGCGTCGGGGACGTGCGACGGCGCAACCTCGCCCTCGTGCTCAGCCGCCTCGGCCCGGACACCGTCGCGAGCCGCGCCGAGATCGCCGCCGCGACCGGGCTCACCAAGGCGTCCGTCTCGAGCCTCGTGACGGACCTCCTCACGACCGGCCTCGTCGAGGAGCTCGGCGTGACGCGCGACGGCGAGCGCGGCCGTCCCGGCGTCGGCCTCGCCCTGAACCCCCGGCGCGGGGCACTGGGTGCGGAGGTGAACGTCGACTACCTCGCGGTGGGTGTCCTGGACCTGAAGGGGACGCTCCGCGTGCACGAGTCCGTCGAGGCGGTCAACCACGGACGCGCGCCCGCGGACGTGCTCGCCGACCTGCAGGGGCTCGCCGCCCGAGCACGGGACAGTGCCGCCGCCGAAGGCATCGAGCTGCTCGGGGGCGGCCTCGCGGCGCCGGGCCTCGTGGAGGGGGATACCGGCATCGTGCTCACAGCGCCGAACCTCGGCTGGCGCGACGTGGACGTCTCAGACGCGCTGGCCGCGCTCGTGCCGGACGCCCCATACGGGGTGGCGCTCTCCAACGAGGCGGACAGCGCCGCCGTGGCCGAGCTCTGGTACGGGCAGGGTTCCGCGGCGGACGCGTACCTCTACCTCTCCGGAGAGGTCGGCGTCGGCGGTGGGCTCGTGCTCGGCGGCAGCCTGTTCACCGGGCCGGGCGGCCACGCGGGCGAGGTGGGACACGTCGTCGTGGACCCGCAGGGGCGGCGCTGCAGCTGCGGCGGGCGCGGGTGCCTCGAGACGGTGGCCGGACAGGAGGCGATCTTCGCCGCCGCGGGCATCGGCACGGGCACGGCGACGGGGCGCATGGCCGCGCTCCGGGACGCCCTCGCCGCCGGTGACCGGAAGGCGGCCGACGCCGTCGGCCGCGCCGGGGCCGCACTCGCCGTGGCGGTGGTCGCCGCGGCGCGGCTCGTGGACATCTCCGCCGTCGTGCTCGGCGGCCACTTCGCCGCCCTGCGGGACCGGATCGGCCCCCTCCTCGTCGACTCGCTCGCGGACCTCGCCCCCGGTCAGATCACCTCGGTATCGTTTTCCGACCTCGGGGCCTCCGCTGCCCTGAGGGGAGCCGCCGGGGGCGCGGTGCGCCGGGTTCTCGCCGCGCCCCACGAGTTGCTCGCCTGAGGCTGGCGCCTCGCGGTAGGCCGTCGGAGGCAGCCCGCGTGCGGCAGGCCATCAGCCGCCGAGCGCGAATACCCGCCAGCTGACGGCATGCTCCTGACCCGGCGCGAGCCACACGAGGTCCGTCCCGCTCGCGAACGCATTGGGCGGGCACGTCATCGGCTCCACCGCGAGCCCTAGCCGGTTGGGACCTGGCGGCGCCTTGTCCGCGGTGTGGATCTGCACCCACGGGCATTCGTCATCCCACGCCATGCCGACGCCGGTCCCCGAGGGGTCCCACACCCGCACCTGCGCCGTCCCGGCCGCGTCGAAGCGGATCCCCGTGAACGCATGATCGATCGCCGTGGCGCCGATCACGCGCGCGGTGGTGAAGTCGAACGCATGCCCCGCAACGTCCCACAGGCCGACCGGAAGGAGCCGGTCCGGGCTCACCTCGAGGAACCGTTCCGCGGGGACCTCGAGGACCCATGCGTCCAGGGCGTGCGGACCGGCGACGAGGTACGGGTGCGGGCACACCCCGTACGGGGCTGTGCCCTCCCCGAGGTTGACCGCCCGCACCGACCACGTGAGTCCGCCGCGTTCGGCGGACGCCCCGGCGTCGAGCGCGTACCGCGTCTCGAGGCGCACGCGGAACGGGTACCCCTCGCTCGGGGCGAGGTCGAGCGCGAGGGTCGCGGACGCGCCGTCGTGCGCGACGACCTCCCAGTCCCGGCCGAAGGCGAGCCCATGCAGCGCGGTGCCCCGCTCGGGCTCCGTGACGGGCACGGCGAGCTCTCGCCCGCCCGCGGTGTACCGGCCATCGGCGAGGCGGTTGGGCCACGGCGCCGCGACGATCCCCCGGTAGTCCGGGATCGGCAGGCTCGGGTCGGACGGCACCACGAGGTCGCGGCCGGCGTAAGTGAGCGAGGCGAGCGCGCCCGCCCGGGGCGTCACGACGGCCGCGTAGTCCCCCGCCCGAATCGTGGTGCTCACGCGGTCAGCCGGCTCGGTTCCGCTGCGACCTCCTCGAGGGCGACGGCGCGCGGCCGCTCCGCGCGGCTCGTCACCGCCGCAGACGCGCCGGTGTGCGCCGAGGCCAGGAGCGACTCCATGACGTCGAGCACGTGGTAGGCGAGTATGCCGCCGGCGCGGGGCTCCTCGCCCGGCGCAGCAGCGTGGCCCGCCAGGGTCCGCGCGAGGTCCGCGATCCCGTAGCCGCGGCCCGAGCCGGTGTACCCGGCGGAGACCGGCAGGGTCTCCCACTCGCTCCCGCCGAGGCGGAAGAGGCGCGTATCGCCGTCGAAGTGGTTGGGGTCCGGGACGGCGAGCGTCCCGAGGGACCCGTGCACCTCGATGTTCGCGGAGTGCGTCGCGACCGCATCGAAGCTCATGACGAGCGTCGAGAGCGCGCCCGACTCGTGGACGAGAACGCCCGTGACGTGCGTGTCGGTGGTGACCGGGATCGTCTCCCCCGCCCGCGGCCCCGAGCCGATGGTGCGCTCGGCGCGCGTGTGGCTCGCGGCACCAATCACGGAGGCCACCGGCCCCAGGAGCGTCACGAGCGCCGTCACGTAGTACGGCCCCATGTCCAGGAGCGGGCCGCCGCCGGGCACGTAGTAGAAGTCCGGGTTGGGGTGCCAGCGCTCGTGCCCCGGCGTGACCATGGTGGCCATCGCGGCCACGGGCGCGCCGATCAGCCCGTCGTCGATCGCCTTGCGGGCGGTCTGGATGCCTGTCCCGAGCACGGTGTCCGGGGCGCAGCCGACGACGACGCCCGCCTCCCGCGCGGCGTCGAGCACCTCCCGCGCCTCCTGGGTCGTGGCGGCGAGCGGCTTCTCGCCGTAGACGTGCTTGCCTGCGGCGATAGCCTTGAGCGCGACCTCGGCGTGGGCTGCGGGGACGGTCAGGTTGAGGACGAGGTCCACGTCGTCGGCGGCGAGGAGCGCGTCGACGGCGACAGCGCGCACCCCCTGGCCGTACTCCTCGGCGACGGCGCCGGCCCGTGCGGCGTCTAGATCCGCGACGGCCACGAGCCGCACGTCCTCGAGCCGCCGGAAGCTGTCCAGGTACTGGCCAACGATCTTCCCGCAGCCGATGATTCCGATGCGCAGAGGATTCCCTACCGGCTTGCCCATAGCAGGCCCCTTTCGATGATGGTGCGGACGGTGGAGTCCTCGAGGACCTCGACGCGGTGGCCCGGGGTGCACACGAAGATGCGCCCTTGGCCCCACTCCCTGGTCCAGATGGCGGGGGATGTCACTTCGCGGTGCCACGGATCCCACTCGCGGACCTTTTGTGTAGTGGTCGCGAGCACGTCGATGTAGTCGTCCGCGAGGACCCAGTACTGCTCGGTGACGAGTTCGAAGTCCTCGATCCCTACCGTGATCGGATGCTCGGCCGCGGCCGGGAGCATGTTCACGGTGTAGGGGACGTAGTTGTCCGACTGCTCGCCCGTGCGCTCGTCCGGGTGCTTGCCGGGGTGGCACGCGAACTGGCCGCCGATGAGGTGCAGGTAGTCCGAGGTGTTGCGGTACGAGTCGGCGATCCCGCCGTGCCAGCCCGCGAGTCCGGTCCCGTTCTCGACCGCGGTGCGCAGCCCCTCGAACTCGTCCCGCTCGATCGTGGACATCGTCATGCACTGCACCACGAGGTCCACACTGGCCATGTACTCCGCGTCCGCGTAGATCTTGGGCGATTCCTCGATCCGCACCTCGTAGCCGTTGGCCCGAAGGTGCGGGATGAACAGGTCGGTGGCCTCGATGGGCTGGTGCCCGTCCCAGCCTCCGCGCACCACGAGGGCGTTCTTGGTGGTTGTCATGGGTGGTCCTTTCACCGGGTGCTGAAGGCGGCGTCGAAGGCCGCGGCGGGGGGCGAGATGCGGGCGAGTCCGCGCACGAGCTCGAGCGCCTGGGGAGCCCCGACGAGGCGGTCCATGCCCGCGTCTTCCCATTCGATGCTCGTGGGCCCCTCGTAGCCGATCGCGTTGAGGGTGCGGAAGATGGGCTCCCACTGCACGTGCCCGTGGCCGGCGGTGACGAAGTCCCACCCGCGCCGCGGGTCGGCCCACGGCAGGTGCGAGCCGAGCCTGCCGTTGCGGCCGTTGAGCTGGCGCACGGATTCCTTGACGTGCACGTGGAAGATCTTCTCGGCGAAGTCCTGCAGGAACATGACGGGATCGAGGTCCTGCCAGATGAAGTGCGAGGGGTCGAGGTTGAGCCCGAAGCCCTCCCTGTGCCCGATCGCCTCGAGCGTGCGTCTGGCGGTCCAGTAGTCGTAGGCGATCTCCGAGGGGTGCACCTCGAGGGCGAACCGCACCCCGACCTCGTCGAAGACGTCCAGGATCGGGTTCCACCGGTCCGCGAAGTCCTGGTGTCCAGCCTCGACCATGCCCTCCGGGACCGGCGGGAACATGGCGACTGCTTTCCAGATCGAAGAGCCCGTGAAGCCGGTGACGGTCGGGACGCCGAGCCGCGCCGCGGCGCGCGCCGTGTCCTTCATGACCTCGGCCGCACGCCGTCGCACGCCCTCGGGGTCGCCGTCGCCCCACACGTCATCGGAGAGGATGCCGCGGTGGCGGGCGTCGATCGGGTCGTCGCACACGGCCTGGCCGGTGAGGTGGTTCGCAATCGCGTGGACCTCGAGGCCGTTGCGCTCGAGGATGGCCCGACGGTCGGCGACGTACGCGTCGTCGTGCGCCGCCCGCACGGGGTCGAGGTGGTCGCCCCAGCAGGCGATCTCGAGCCCGTCGAAGCCCCACTCCCCCGCAAGCCGCGCGACCTCCTCGAACGGCAGGTCCGCCCACTGGCCAGTGAACAGCGTGATGGGTCGTGTCATCGTCCGTCCCACCCGCCCGGAACCTTGGTCCAGCGGCTCTCGTCCGCGGCGCTCGCCTCGACGGCTTCCAGAACGCACTGCACCTGGAGCGCATCCGCGAACGACGGCGTGGGCTGCTTCCCGGCGGCGATCGCCTCGACGAGATCCACCACCTGATGCGTGAATCCGTGCTCGTAGCCGAGCCCGTGTCCCACGGGCCACCAGTGCCCGGTGTAGGGGTGCTCGGGCTCGGTGACCTGGATCCGGCGGAAGCCCGCGTTGGGCTCGTCGTCGGCGTCGTAGAACCAGAGCGAGTTCATGTCCTCGAAGTCGAACGCGAGCGAGCCCTTCGTGCCGTTGAGCTCGAGCCGCATCGCGTTCTTCCGGCCCAGGGCGAATCGCGTCGCCTCGAACACGCCGATGGCGCCAGACGATTCCGTGCCGCCCGATCCAGTGCCGCCCGATCCAGTGCCGCCGTCGAAGCGCGCGGTGAAGATTGCAGCGTCGTCCACCGTGACGGGCCCGCGCGGCGCATCGACGCCGCCGTGGCCGCCCAGCCCCACGAGCTCGCCCGCGATGGGCCGCTCCCTGACGAACGTCTCGAGCAGGGCCGAGACCCCTGCGATGCTCTGGCCCGTGATCCACTGCGCGGCATCGATCGAGTGCGCGCCGATGTCCCCGAGCGAGCCGGAGCCGGACTTCGACTTGTCGAGCCGCCACGTGAGCGGCGCGTTCCCGTCGGTGAGCCAGTCCTGGAGGTACTGGGCGCGCACGTGGCGGATCTGCCCGAGGGCGCCCTCGTCCACGAACCGCTTCGCGAGGGCGAGCGCCGGCGTGCGCCGGTAGGAAAAGCCGCACATCGAGTGGACACCGCGGGCCGCCGCTGAGTCCGCGGCAGCCGTCATCCGCTCGGCCTCGGCTACCGAGTTTGCGAGCGGCTTCTCGCACAGGACGTGTTTGCCGGCCTCGAGCGCCGCGATCGCGATCTCGGCGTGCGTGTTCCCGGGCGTGCAGATGTCGATGAGGTCGATGTCGTCCCGGTCGATCAGGCGGCGCCAGTCCGTCTCGATCGACTCCCATCCGAGCTTCGCGGCCGCCGCCGCTACCCGCTCGGGGTCCCGGCCGGCTACCGCCGTGAGCCGCGGGGCGAGTGGGAGGTCGAAGAACCGCGGCGCGGTGCGCCACGCGTGAGAAAGGGCCGCGCCCATGAAGGCGTGCCCCACCATGCCGACGCGCAAGGGCGTGGATTCAGTCACTGGGGTCTTCCTTTACTTGCTGAAGCCGGCGGTCAGGCCGCTCACGAGCTGGCGACGGGCCACGATGTAGACGACGAGGAGCGGAAGCGTCGCGAGGACCACGGAGGCGAGCACCGCGGGGATGTTGACGCTGAACTCGCCCTGGAACGTCCACAGCGAGAGGGGGAGCACGCGGGTCTCGGGGCTCTGGGTGAGGATGAGCGGGAAGAGGAAGCCGTTCCAGACGTTGAGCGCGTCATAGATGCCCACCGTCACGACCGCCGGGCGAACGAGCGGCAGCGCGAGGCGCCACATCATGGCCCAGTCGCTCGCCCCGTCCAGCCGCATGGACTCGAACAGCTCGTTCGGGACGTCGCGGAGGAAGTTGCTCAGGATGAGTACGGAGATGGGGATCGCGAAGGCGACCGAGGGCAGGATGAGCGCGAGCAGAGTGTCGTACATGTGCGCCCGCGTGATCATCCAGTAGATCGGAATGATCGTCGCGTGCAGCGGGATCGCGAGCCCCAGGAGGAACAGGCGGTTGGTCCACGAGAGGAACCAGCCCCGGCCGCGCACGATGGCGTATGCGGCCATGAACGAGACGAGCAGGGCCGGCACGACGCTCCCCACCGTCACCACGAGGCTGTTGGCGAAGTACCGCGCGAAGTCGCTCTCGAGCACGAGCTGGTAGTTCGCGAACGTCGGGTCCGTGGGCGGGGCGAGCGGGTTCGAGGTAAAGAACCCGGACTGGTCCTTGAGGCTCGTGATCACCACGTAGTAGATGGGCAGGATGATCACCGCGAGCCAGAACCAGCCGCCGAGGGCGCCGAGGACGTTGGGCCGCTTCCGGCCGCCGCGCGCCGGGGGCGGAGCCTCCTGCGCACGACGGCGCGTGGGCGCCGCGGGGTTCACGGGGAGCTGCGTCGTGGAAGCCATCAGGCACCCTCCAATTGGCTGGCCTTGCGGTTCGTGCCGCCGAGGCGCTGCAGGATGAGCGCGAGGGCGAGGCCGACGACGACGAGGATCACCCCGAGCGCGCTCGCGGCGCCCATGTCGTTGGCCTTGAATCCGGTCAGGTACATGTGCAGGGGTAGGAGTCGGGTCGAGTAACCGGGCCCGCCGCCCGTGAGGACGAAGATGAGGTCGAAGTACGCGAGCGATCCCACGGCCATGAGGGTCGACGACGTGATGATCGTGTACTTGAGCTGCGGGAGCGTGATCGCGAAGAACTGCTGCAGGCGGCCCGCGCCGTCGATCTGCGCCGCCTCGTAGAGGGAGCCCGGGATCTGCCGCACGCCGCCTTGGTAGATGAGCGTGTGGAACGGCACGAATTGCCACGCGATCACGAATACGACTACGAACAGCACGAGGTCGGAGTTGCCGAGCCAGTCCTGTGCGAGGGCCGGAAGGCCGAGGCCCGCGCCCATGCCGAAGTTCGGATCGAGGAGCGCCTTGTACGCGATCGCGATCGCCGCCGAGGAGAGCAGGAGCGGGAGGAAGTACAGGACCGCGAGAACGGCCCGGTAGCGCTGACCTCCGGCCGTGAAGACCCCGAGGAGGAGGCTGATCGGCGTCTGGACCACGTAGGAGAAGACCATGATCTTCGCCGTCACCCAGAGCGCGTTGGCGGTCACCGGGTCGGTGAGGGTGCGCGCCCAGGAGGCAACGCCGTCGAACGTGATCTCACTCAGGCCGTCCCACTTCGTGAAGCTCAGGGCCACGACGCCGGCCAGTGGGATCACCGCGAAGACAAGGAAGAAGACGAGGGCCGGGGCGGCCAGCCACCCCGACGGGCCGCTCTCGCGGGCCCGCCGGGAGGCGGTGCTGGTGAAGGCCATCCCTACTTTCCGATCGTCGCGTTCATCGTGCTGACGAACTGCTCGGGAGTGATCTTCTTGAGGAAGATCTGGTCGAGGTTGGCGAGCATCGCGTCGCCCTGGGCCGGGCTGAGGGCCTGGTCCCACGAGAGGGTGAAGCTCGGGGCGTTCTTGACCATGCCGTACACGAACGTCAGGAAGTCCTTGTCCGGGGACGCCGCCAGTTTGCCCTCAATGCCCTTGACCACGGGCACTGCGCCCGAGTCGATGAGGGTCTGGGTGTCGGCGTCGGTGAACATGCCGCTCTTGATGTAGTCGAGCGCGGCCTTCTTCTGGGCGTCGGTGCCCTTCGAGGAGACCGACCAGAAGTTGGAGGGGTTGCCCACGATGCCCGCCGGATCGCCCTTGCCGCCGGCAACGGCCGGGAAGGTCGTCCAGCCGATCTTGCCGCCCTTGATGGCGTCGGCCGCGTTCGTCTTCATGCCCTGGTAGATCCAGCCGCCCTGCAGGATCATGGCGGCCTTGCCCGTGTAGAGGAGCGCCTGGTCCGCGTTGCTGTCCGCGGCGATGGATGAGAAGCCGTTGACGAATCCGCCCGCGTCGACGAGCTGCTGAATCTTCGTCAGGGCCTCGGCCACGGCGGGGTTGGACCACGCGCTGGGCTTGTTCGCCGCGATGTCCGCGAACGCCTGGGGGCCGCCGATGCGATCCACGAGGTACTCGAGCCACATGAGGTCTGGCCACTTCGACTGCCCGCCGAGCGCGAAGGGGGCGATGCCGGCGGCCTTGAACTTGGGCACGAGCGCCATGAGCTCATCCCACGTGGTGGGCGGCTGCGCCCCGATCTTCGCGAAGAGGTCCTTGTTGAAGTAGAGGACCACGGGCTGGGCGTTGTTGTTCGGGATCGCGTACTGCTTCCCGTTGACCTGGCCGTTCTGGAGCACAGAGGGCAGGTAGCGGTCCTTGACGTCCGGGTTCTGGGAGAGGAAGGACGTGAGGTCCTCGACCTGGCCGGCGTCGACGTACGACTTGAGCACGCCGCCGCCCCAGCCGTAGATGAACGTGGGCCCCTGGCCAGCGCCGACGGCAGTGCGGACCTTGGTCTTATAGGCGTCGTTCGCGAAGAAGTCGAGCTTGATGGACTCGCCCGCGTGGGCCGAGTTCCACGCATCGACCGACTTCTGGAGCACCGGCTGGTTGCCTCCGGTCAGGCCCCACATGGTCGCCGAGTCGGCGCTGACCGCCGCTCCCCCCGGTCCCGCCGAGCCGCACGCGGCAAGAGTGAGG
The DNA here is from genome assembly GCF_030908215.1 of Sinomonas sp. ASV486. Taxonomy (GTDB): domain Bacteria; phylum Actinomycetota; class Actinomycetes; order Actinomycetales; family Micrococcaceae; genus Sinomonas; species Sinomonas puerhi. The sequence continues at coordinate 223,290 of NZ_JAVFJK010000004.1, forward strand.
GCAAGTGCTCCGGCGGCGACCGCGGTGGCGGCCGTGCGCAGTTTCCGAATGTTCATGGTCTTCCGTTCATCCTCTGGGGTCGTCAGTGACCGCAAGGCTTCGAAATGTTTCGAATAGATTTCGGCTTGCAGTGCAACCGTAATGGGTGACTCAGATCACGGTCAACGGGTTTCAGGGAAAAAGTTCAAGACATTGACGAATGATCCATCCCGCTTTCGCTGCGATGGTGAGGAGCCGCCGAAGAGTTGACTCGACACGGCTCCACGGCCAGACTGAAACGGCACGAAATAATTTCGAAAGTTCGGACGGCCATGACCCTCACCACGACCGGCGGGAAGACCACTCTGGCCGCCATCGCGCGCCTCACCGGCGTCTCCGCGCCCACCGTGTCGAAGGTGGTCAACGGGCGCGAGGACGTCGCGCCCCAGACGCGGGCCAAGGTGCTGGCCGCGCTCGAGGACGCGGGCTACCAGTCCCCCGGCCAGCGCCGCACGGCGGCCGGCCCCTCCGTCGTCGAGGTCGCGTTTGACTCGGTCAACTCGAACTACTCCCTGACCGTGCTCAACGGCATCCTCGACTACGCGGCCGAGGCCGGCGTCGAGGTCATGCTCAGCGCGACCCAGCATGCCCCGGCCGGGGGGCACGATCTGTCCCGGAGGGCGCAGCGCATGGTCGACGAGGGGCGTGCGGGGCTGATCGTCGTGACCTCGGCCTTCGCCGAGGCGCAGCTCATGGCGTTCCGGCGGCGCCAGATCCCCGTCGTCGTGATCGACCCGCTCAACCCGCCGCCCGGGGACGTCGTGAGCGTCGGGGCGACCAACTGGGCTGGCGGCCGGGCCGCGGCCGAGCACCTCCTGGACCTCGGCCACCGGCGCATCGCCTACCTCGGCGGACCGAAGTCCGCCGAGTGCAACCAGGCGCGCCTCCATGGCTACATGTCTGCCCTCATGTCGCGCGGCATCGGGTTTGGGCCGGAGCTCGTGATCCACGGGAACTTCCGCGCGGAGTACGGCGTCGAGGGCCTCTCGGCGCTCCTGACGATGCCCGAGCCGCCCACAGCGATCTTCGCGGGCAACGACGCGATCGCCGTCGGCGTGCTGAGGGAAGCCAGACGGCGAGGGATCCGGGTGCCGGAGGACCTGAGCCTCGTCGGCTTCGACGGCACGACGCTCGCCGAAGACTCCGTTCCCGCCCTGACCTCCGTGGCACAGCCCCTGCACGACATGGGCAGGGCCGCGCTCCGGACCGTCCTGCGGCAGGCGCGCGGCGAGCAGCTCGACTCGCACCGCGTTGAGCTAGCGACCCAGCTCGTGATCCGCGAGTCAACGGCGCCCCCCGCTCGCTGACGCTCGGGAACGCCTGGCCTGCCCATCGCACAGCCCACCACAGCCGCACCACAGCTTCGCCCTACAACGCCCATAGGGTGCGTCCCTAGCGTCGGAGGCAGGCGCGGCGAAGGCCCGCGCAGCGAAGGGACACCCCATGTTTGCTCGGTACCTGCGGCGAGAGCTGTCAGGGCGGCGGAAGCAGACCGCCATCATCGCCATTGCCCTGGCTCTGGCCATCGCCCTCGTCATCGTCGTCAATGCCCTGTCCGCCGGGGTGCGGGACGCGCAGAAGGCGGCGCTCGCCACCGTGTACGGCGTCGGCACCGACATCACGGTGACCAAGGCGCCCGCGGCGCCGACGGCCGGCGCGCAGCCGGGCCAGCGGTTCGACGTCAACGGCCAGTCGGGCACCGGCTCCTCGACCTCCGTGAGCCAGTCCAGGCTCATCTCGGGCCGTGGCGCGTCGACCTTCGCAGGGACGTCGGCCGATACGGTCAAGGCGACCACGGGAGTCCAGTCGGCCTCGGCGGCGCTGTCCCTCATGAACATCACGCTCAACGGGCAGCTGACCCAGACCGGCACCGGTTCGGGCAGCGCGCCGACCGCCGCCCCCACCGCCCCGGCCCCATCCGGCGAGGGCCAGACGGCAACCGGGCAGGGCCAGCGCGGCCCCGGCGGCTCCTTCGGCGTCAACTCGTTCAGCGTCCTGGGCATCGACGGCAGCGCCTCCACCGTCGGCCCCCTCGCGTCGGCCTCCGTGTCACAGGGCCGCGCTCTCGGCACGCAGGACGTCGGCCAGCACAACGCCGTCGTGGATTCCTCCTACGCGACGACGGCGAGCCTCACGCTCGGCGGGACCGTGAACGTGGGCGGCACGGACTTCACGATCGTGGGGATTGTCTCCGCGACAGGGTCCGAGTCCGAGACGGCGGCGAACGTCTACGTCCCGCTCGACGTCGCGCAGACCCTCTCGTCACAGGCCGGGGTCGTGAGCTCCGTCTACGTCAAGGCGTCCTCGTCGGATCAGCTCGCCGCGGTCAAGGCCGCGCTCCAGAAGGCCCTCCCGGACGAGACCGTCAACACGCAGGATGACCTCGCCGCCAACGTCTCGGGCTCGCTCGCGAACGCGTCGAGCCTCGTCTCGGGCCTGGGCCTGTGGCTTTCGGTCGCGGTCCTCGTCGCGGCCTTCCTCCTCGCGGCGCTCCTGACGCTCTCCGGGGTGTCGCGGCGCACGCGGGAGTTCGGCACGCTCAAGGCCATCGGCTGGCGCAACTCGGCCATCGTGCGGCAGGTCGCCGGCGAGTCGCTCGTGCAGTCGGGCATCGGCGCCGTGGGTGGGATCGCCGTCGGGCTCATCGCAGTAGTGCTGCTGAACATCTTCGCCCCGACCCTCAGCGCCTCCGCAGGCGTGGGCCGCGGCTTCGGCGGCCAAGGCGGTGCGGGACAGGCGGCCGGCCAGGCGGCGCGGCAGGCAGCGGGCCAGGCTGCGCAGTCCGGCGGGCCGGGACAGGGGCCAGGCGGCTTCGGCGGCGGGAGCGCCGCCCAGGTCGTGCTCGGCGCTCCGATCACGCCCGCGATCGTGCTCATCGCCGTGGGCATCGCCATCGCGGGCGGGCTTATCGCCGGAATTGTCGGCGGGTGGCGGGCCGCGCGGCTCCAGCCGGCCGAGGCGCTGCGGAGCGTGGCGTAATGAGCGTCCAGGACGAGAAACGACTCGAGAAGGAAGCACCAGCGATGCAGAGCACGACGACGCCGGATGAGGCCCAGCGGCCCGTGGCGCCAGCACTGACGGCAGAAACAGCCCCTGCTACAGCCCCAGGAGCGATGTTCCAGCTCGTGGGCGTCAGCAAGACGTACCGCCAGTCCCGGGGCGAAGTCCACGCGCTCGACGGCGTCGATCTCACCATCCCGACCGGGCAGCTTGTGGCCATCCAGGGTCCCACGGGCGGTGGGAAGTCCACTCTCCTCCAGATGCTCGGGGCCCTCGACCGCCCGACGTCCGGCACCGTGACGCTCGCCGGGCACGAGATCTCGAAGCTGCGCGACCGCGAACTCGCGGACATCCGCGCGCACGAGGTGGGCTTCGTATTCCAGTCGTTCAACCTCATCCCCACGCTCACGGCTCAGGAGAACGTGGAGATGGGCCTCGCGCCGCTGGGCCTCCCGGCACAGGAGCGCGCCGAGCGGGCCACCCAGTCGCTCGCGTCGGTCGGGCTCGGCGACCGCGCGTCGCACCGTCCCGGAGAGCTCTCCGGCGGCCAGCAGCAGCGCGTCGCGATCGCCCGGGCCCTCGCGAAGAGGCCCAAGGTGCTGCTCGCCGACGAGCCCACGGGCAACCTCGACGAAGGCACGCGGGACGAGATCATGGACCTCTTCGAGACGCTCTGGCGTCAGGGCCTCACGATTGTCCTCGTGACCCATGACTCCGCGGTGGCCCGCCGCGCCCAGCGACGCCTGCGCATCGCGGGCGGCAAGCTCGCCGAGAGCAAGTAGCCCGGGCTTCGCAGTCTCGCGGGTCGGGGCCGCGCAGTCTCACGGGTCCGGGCCGCCAATCTCCTTCGCGAACCTGCACGACGCCTCTCGGTAGAGTGGAGCCCATGAGCGAAGGAATCGTGGTCGGCAGCACAGGCGAGATCGAGGAGGGCACCGCGAAGGTCGTCGAACCGGAGGAGTCTGGCTTCGCCGAGGCCATCGCCGTCTTCCACGCCGAGACGGGCTGCTTCTTCGCGCTCAACGACACGTGCACGCACGAGGAAGCATCGCTCGCCGAGGGCTGGATCGAGGGCGAGGAGGTCGAGTGCCCTCTGCACTCCTCGAGCTTCAGCCTCCGCACCGGCAAGGTCACGTGCCTGCCGGCCACCGTGGATGCTCGTACCCACCGGGTCGAGGTCCGCGACGGCCAGATCTTCCTGTACCCGGGCGCGGACGCCGACCCGGAGGCCTGCGCGCAGTGACGGCGCCGCTGTGAGCGCTCCGCCTGCCCTCCCCCACAGCATCGTCATCCTGGGCGGCGGCGTCGCAGGCTTCAGCGCCGCGCAGGAGTTGCGCGCCCGCGGCTACGGCGGCGTCCTCACCATCCTCTCCCCCGAGGGCCTGCCCTACGACCGACCGCCCCTGAGCAAGGGCTACCTCCTGGGCACCGAGGACTCTGCGAAGATCCTCTTCGCGCCGGCGCGCTGGTACGGCGAGCACGACGTCGCGGTGGTTGCCTCGCGTGCAACCGCCCTGAACGCGTCCGGCGGGAACCCGTCGGTGACGCTCGACGACGGGCGGGTCCTCGCCGCCGACCGCATCCTTCTCGCGACGGGCGGCCTCCCGCGGCGCCTCGCAATCCCCGGCGGTGAGCACGCGCTAACCCTCCGGTCCCGCGCCGACGCCGATGCCCTGCGCCGCGTGCTCGTCCCGGGCGCGCGGATCGTGATCGTGGGCGCGGGGCTCATCGGCGCCGAGGTGGCCTCCGCCGCCGCGTCGCTGGGCGGCAACGTGACTCTCATCGACCCGATCGACCTCCCCCTCGGCCCCGCGATGGGCGAGCACCTCGCGCGCAGACTGCACGCGATGCACGCAGAGCACGGCGTCCGCACGGTCACCGGCCTGCCGGCGGCGATCGAGGACGGGACGCACGACGCCGCCCCGCACCTCGTGCGGCTCGCCGATGGCCGCTCCGTTCCCGCCGACATCGTCGTGGCCGGCATCGGGATCACCCCGGACACCGACGTCGCCGAGGCCGCAGGCCTCGACGTGGACGACGGGATCCTCGTCGGCTCCGACGGCTCCACATCCCACCCGGCGATCTTCGCCGCCGGCGACGCGACCCGCACCCGGCAACCGGACGACGTCGTGCGCGGGGGCGCAGCGCGGCGAGCAGAGCACTGGGAAGCCGCCGTGCGTTCGGGCCAGGCCGCGGCGGCGGGCCTGCTCGGCCAGGCGCCGGCGGAGTTCGGAGCGCCGTGGTTCTGGTCGGACCGCTACGGCGTGCACGCTGAGGCGGTCGGCACGATGGATGCACGTCAGGAGCCGGGCGCGCGCGTCGTCCTCCGCACGGAGGACGGGACGGTCACGGGGGTCCCTGCAGCAGCCTTCCTCCTCGCCGAGGACGGTCGCCTGCTCGGGTGCGCGGCCGTTGACCAGCCGCTCGTCGTCCGGGCCGCGCGCCGCATCATCGACCGGGGGATCATCCCGGACCCCGAGCGCCTCGCCGACCCGACGGTCGATCCGCGGAAGCTCGCGCGCTGAACCTTTATCTTCTGTAGAGCAGAATCAGCGTGGCTCGGTGAGCCCCGCTGCATCGAGCGAGGCCGCGATGCTGCTGCAGCACGCCAGGAGTGCCTCGCGGGTTTCCGGCTCGTCGAGCGCCCCTGCCCGCGAGTCCGGCACGCTGAGCGAGACCCCCAGCCACGCGCGGTGGGACGAGCCGCCGCCCGGCGCCGGGACGGCGGCGCCCATCGCGACGAGCCCCGGCTCGGTGAGGCCCCTGTTGATGGCCACGCCGCTTTCGCGCACCGCGGCGAGCTCGGCCTCGAGCGCGCGGAGCGCCTCCTCGCCGAGCTGCTCGCCGGACATCTGCGCGCCTCGGCCCGTGAACAGCTGGCGGAGGGTTGCAGGGTCGAGGGTCGCAAGCATGGCCTTGCCGCCCGAGGACAGTCTCGCGGGAAGCACGGACCCAGTCCGGTCTCCCACCCGCAGGATCTGGCGGGACTCGGCACTCGCGAGGAAGCGCACACTCGTTCCGAACCGCGTCACGAGGTTGCTCGTCTCCCCTACCGTCGCCGTGAGCTCGTCGAGGTGCGGGAGAGCTCGGGCCACGACGTCCTGCAGCCGGCCGTGGCGGGAGTCGTCCGAGAACGCCGGCCCGGCGGTATACCGGCGGCCCTCGTCCTGGAGAGCGAACCCCCGGTAGACGAGCGTCGCGAGCAGACGGTGCGCGGTGGACTGCGCCACGCCGAGCCGTTCCGCCGCCTCGTGGACGCGCACCGAGTCGCGCTCTTGGAGCATGAGGATGAGCTGGAGCGCATTGTCTACCGATTCAATCGCGTAGGCCGGCTTCTTCACGATCTGAAACTTCTGCACAACAGAATCTTATGGTCATGTGAGCCACAACACCAGATGCTTGCTGTGTGACTTCTAGCGTTACCTCCTCTGCGCCCGGCAATGAAGCCGCCCGCAATGCCACCCGTGGCCCGGAATCGGGCCAGAGCCGCCGCGCCGCGATCATCGCGGTCGTCATCTGCTGGGGCCTCGTCGTGTTCGACGGGTACGACCTCATTGTCTATGGCACGGTCCAGAACAGCCTCATCGAGTCCACGGGCTGGGGCCTGAACGCTGCCTCGGCGGGCACGCTCGGCTCGATGGCCTTCGTGGGCATGATGCTCGGCGCCGTCTTCGCCGGCCGGCTCTCCGATGCGTGGGGCCGCCGCAAGGCGATCATCCTGTGCACCATCATCTTCTCGGTGGCCACGGTGCTCTGCGCCTTCGCGCCCAGTGCCCTCGCCTTCGGGCTCCTGCGTCTGGTCGCGGGCCTCGGACTCGGCGGACTCGTGCCGTCGGCCAACGCCCTAGCCGCCGAGCTCATCCCCTCGAAGTGGCGCGGATCGATGGCCACCCTCATGATGTCCGGAGTCCCGATCGGCGGCACCATCGCGGCGCTGCTGGGCCTCGGCGTGATCCCGGCCTTCGGCTGGCAGCCGATGTTCCTCGTCGCGATCATCCCTCTCGTCCTCTTCGTGCCGCTCGGCCTCGCCTTCTTCCCCGAGACGCTCGGTGCGGCCCGGACGGCGGCCGAGGACGCGGCGTCGACCGCACCCGGTTCCGAGTCCGCGGCCCGCACGACGCCGCGCGGCGGCTTTGCCGGCCTGTTCCGCGGTGGCTTCGGAGCGCTCTCGATCCTGTTCGCGGCGTCCACCCTCTTCACGCTCTTCGCGTGGTACGGGCTCGGGACCCAGCTGCCCAAGATCATGCACGATTCCGGCGCCAACCTCGGTCCGGCGCTGACCTTCACCATCGCACTCAACCTCGGCGCGGTCGCGGGGTCCATCATCACCGCGTGGGCCGGAGACAAGTTCGGCACCGTCAAGGTGTCCGTCATCGCTGCGGGCCTCGCCGGAATCGCGCTGATCGCCCTCCTCGTGACGCCTGCCTCGAACACGGCGTTCATCTACGCCGCCCTCGTGATCGCCGGCGTCGGAACGCACGGAACCCAGTCCCTCGTGATCGGCGCGATCGCCTCGCACTACCCGAGCGAACTGCGCGGCACCGCGCTCGGATGGGCACTCGGCATCGGCCGCATCGGCGCGGTCCTCGCACCGCAGCTCTCCGGCCTGATGCTCGCCACGAAGACCGTCCCGCCGTCGATGAACTTCCTCATGTTCGGCGGCGCGGCCATCGTCTCGGCGGTCTTCCTGGCCGTCATCGTGGCCCGCGACCTCAAGAGCCGCAAGACCGCTCTCGTCGCCGCCTAACGCAGCAGACAGCGACGCACGACGGCGGGGGGGCGGCGGGGCCCGCGGGGGGCCGGCCCCCCCCCCCCGGGGGGCCCCGCACCCCCCCGCCCCCCCCCCCCCCCGGGGGGGGGGGGGGGGGGCCGGGGGGGGCCCCCCCCCCCCCGCCGCCGTGCGTGAAGAAAGAGCGTCAGGCGAACGCCGACCCTACCCCGAAGACCACGGCCGCGAGCGCGAAGCCCATCACGCCGATGAGTGTCTCCATGACGGTCCACGTGGCGAGGGTCGTCTTGACGTCCATGCCCATGAACCGGCCAACCATCCAGAAGCCCGCGTCGTTGACATGCGAGACCACCACGGAGCCCGCCGCGACGGCAACGACGAGCGCCGCGAGCTGCACGCCGTTGAGCCCCGCCCCGGTGACGGCGGGCGCGAGGAGGCCCGCCGCCGTCGTGAGCGCGACGGTCGCGGAACCCTGGGCGATTCGCAGGATTGCGGAGATGAGGAAGCCCGCGAGGATGAGCGGGATCCCGGCGCCCCCGAGCACGTCCGCGAGCGCCTTGCCGATGCCGGACGTGCGCAGCACGGCACCGAACATGCCGCCCGCGCCGGTGATGAGGATGACGGAGCAGACCGGACCGAGCGAGGACTCGAGCAGCTTCTCGAGGACCGATCCGTGCAGGCCGCGCCGCGCACCGAGCACGAGCGCGGCGACGAGCAGGGAGATGAGCAGCGCAACGGGCGTCTCGCCGAGCGCACGCAGGATCTGGAACCACGTCTGGCCGCTCACCGACTTGCTGATCACACCGGCGGTCGCGAGCGTCCCGAGCCCGGTGTTGAGGAAGATGAGCACGAGCGGCAGGAGGAGGATGCCCACCACGGTGCGGAAGCGCGGCGGGTGCGACTCCGCCTCGGCATCAGCGTGGCCGAGGATCTCCGGCACGGGCAGCACGAGCTTTCCGCCGGTCCACAGGCCGTAGAGGTACGCGGCGACGTACCACGTGGGGATCGCGACGATGAGCCCCACGATCGTCACGATGCCCACGTTCGCGCCGAGGATCGCGGAGGCGGAGACCGGGCCGGGGTGCGGGGGAAGGAACACGTGCATCACGGAGAACGCGCCGACGGCCGGCAGGCCGTACCGCAGCACTCCGCCGCCCATGCGCTGGGCCACTGCGAACACGACCGGGAGCATGACCATGAGGCCGGCGTCGAAGAAGATCGGGAAGCCGAACAGGAGCGAGGCGAGGCCGAGCGCGAACGGGGCACGCTTCTCGCCGAAGATCCCGATGAGGTAGTCGGCGAGCACCTTCGCGCCGCCGGAGGTCTCGACGATCCGGCCAAGCATCGTGCCGAGCCCCACGAGGAGCGCGACTGTCCCGAGGGTCGTGCCGAAGCCGTTGACGAGGACGTTGACCACCTGCGCCGGCGGAATCCCGGTGGCGAAGGCCGTCAGCAGGCTCACCACGATGAGCGCGAGGAGCGCATGCATCTTGAACTGCATGATGAGCACGAGCAGTACGGCGATCGCGGCCGCCGCTATGGCGAGGAGCGGCCCAGCGCCGAGCGTCTGGGTCCATCCTTCGATGGTCATGGTTCTCCTTGGGGTTCTTCGGGGTGTGGGGTTCGACCGTCAGCGCACGACGGCGCGTTGGGCGGGTTCGTCGGTCGGGTGCAGTGAGGCGGCGATCGCCTCGACGAGGCGTTCGGGACTCTCGGAGATGTCCAGACGGAGGCTGCCGGCCCGGAGCTCGTCAACGGTGAGCGGTTCGAGGGTCCTGAGCTGGCTCGGGAGGAGTCCGGCGGGCATGAAGTGGCCCGCGCGCGAGGCCATGCGCTCCGCGAGGAGGGCCGGGTCGCCGTCCAGGTGGGCGAAGACCACGCGTCCGCCCGCTTCGGAGAGGAGGTCCCGGTAGGACCGCTTGAGCGCCGAGCACGTCAGCACGGTGCTGTGTCCGTCGCGCGCCTGCCCGGTCATCCAGTCGCGGATGCTGCGCAGCCACGGCCAGCGCTCCGCGTCCGTGAGCGCGATGCCGGCCGTCATCCTGGCGATATTGGACGCCGGATGGAACTCGTCGGCCTCCGCGATCCGCCAGCCGAGTCGCTCGGCCAGGGCCGCCGAGACCGTTGTCTTGCCGGATCCGGCAACACCCATGACCACCACATGCAGGGGTTCCATGGCTCTCTACCTCCGCAGAAGACGTCGTTGGCTTCCGAAGAAGCTCTGCAGGCCCGCGAACGCCGGCCCGGCAAGAAAGATAGCACCATTGTTTTGGCATTGGTAGTACTTTAATTGTCATAGGTCACATCTATCGTCGCGAGCGGCTAGGCTGAACCCACGCGGACACGGAAGGCGGGGCATGTCGACGGCGACACCTCAGGAGGCCAGCGCCCAGCAGGAGGCCAAGGCGGAAGGCGGCCTGCACCAGCGCATGCTGGACGCGCTCGGCGAGCGCATCGCGTCTGGGCTCCTGCCGCCCCATTCACGCCTGACCCTTGACGACCTCCAGCAGGAGTTCGGCGTCTCGCGCACGGTGGCCCGGGACACCATGCGCGTTCTGGAGTCGATGAACCTCGTCTACTCGCGACGCCGTGTGGGGATCGTCGTCCAGGAGCCTGAGCGATGGAATGTCTTCGACCCCAAGCTCGTGCGCTGGAGGCTCGCCTCCGGACGGCGCGACGAGCAGTACGCCTCGCTCCTGGAACTGCGCGTCGCCGTCGAGCCGATCGCCGCAGCAGGGGCCGCACACCGAGCGACGCCGGCCCAGAAGGCGGAGCTAGCTGGGCTCGCGGCCGAGCTGCGCCGGCTCGGCGAGGCAGGCGACCTCGAGGCCTTCCTTGCCGCCGACATCGCGTTCCACCGGCTCGTCCTTCACTCGTGCGGAAACGAGATGTTCGCGGCCCTCGACAACATGGTCGCCGAGGTCCTCACGAGCCGCACCCGGCAGGGTCTCATGCCCTTCCATCCGCGCCCCGAGGCGCTCGACGCGCACGAGGCCGTCGCATCGGCCGTCGCGGGCGGCAACGCCGCCGCAGCCGAGGAGTCGATGCACAGCGTTATCTCCGAGGTGCGGGGGGCCATGGGCCTCGGGTAACCCGGAAGCACGACGGGGGGGGGGGGGGCGGCGGGGGGGCGCGCGGGCCCCCCCCCCGGGGTCACCCCGCCCCCCCGCGGGGGGGGGGCGGGGGTCGGTGGGGCCGCGGCCCCCGCCCCGTCGTGCGTCAGGGGTTCCTGATGCTGCGATGCCTAGTGCTGGGATGCCTCGATCGCGGCCTTCGCGGCCGGGTCGGACTCGGTGAGGAACGTGTCGATCCGCTCGGGCTCGCCCACCTCGCCGATCGCCGCGGCAGCCCTGCCGAGCGAGTAGAGCGCCCGGAGGAATCCCTGATTGGGCTCATGCTCCCACGGGACGGGCCCCGCGCCACGCCATCCGTTGCGGCGCAGGGCGTCGAGGCCGCGGTGGTAGCCGACGCGGGCATACGCGTAGGACTCAACCGTGCTTCCCTCGTCCCAGGCCTCCTCGGCGAGGATCGCCCACAGGAGCGACGACTCCGGGTGCTTGACCACGAGGTCGCGGGCCTCCTGCCCCATCGCGAGGCCCTGGTACACCTCGCTCTCGGCCGGGAGCCGCGTGGGCTCCGGGCCGAGGAGGTTGGTGCGGAACTCGTCGCTCATTACTTGATGGACTTGCCGGCGGAACCGAGCTGCTGCGCTGCCTCGACGATGCGCGCGGCCATGCCGGCCTCGGCAAGGGCACCCCAGACGCGAGGGTCGTAGGTCTTCTTGTTGCCCACCTCGCCATCGACCTTGAGCACGCCGTCGTAGTTGGAGAACATGTGCCCGGCCACCGGCCGCGTGAAGGCGTACTGCGTGTCGGTGTCGATGTTCATCTTGATCACGCCGTAGGAGACGGCGTCCGCGATCTCCTGCTCGCTCGAGCCGGAACCGCCGTGGAACACGAGGTCGAACGGGCTGTCCTTGCCGACCTGTGCGCCGACCTGCGCCTGGATGTCCTTGAGGATCTCCGGGCGCAGCTTGACGTTGCCCGGCTTGTAGACGCCGTGGACATTGCCGAACGTCAGCGCCGTGATGTAGCGGCCGTTCTCGCCCGTCCCGAGGGCCTCGACGGTCGCGAGGCCATCGGCAACCGTGGAGTACAGCTTCTCGTTGATGGCGTTCTCGACGCCGTCCTCTTCGCCGCCCACGGCGCCGATCTCGACCTCGAGGATCATCTTCGCGGCCGAAGTGCGGGGCAGGAGCTCCTTGGCGACGCGGAGGTTCTCCTCGAGCGTCTCGGCGGAGCCATCCCACATGTGCGAGTTGAAGAACGGATTGCGTCCGGCCTTGACCTCGTCCTCGGACGCCGCGAGGAGCGGCAGCACGAAGCTGTCGAGCTTGTCCTTGGGGCAGTGGTCGGTGTGGAGCGCGATGTTGACGTCGTAGCTCTTGGCGACCTCGCGTGCGAACGCCGCGAAGCCGAGCGAGCCGACGACCATGTTCTTGACCGAGGCGCCGGACCAGTACGCCGCGCCGCCGGTGGAGACCTGGATGATGCCATCGGATCCGGCCTCGGCGAAGCCGCGGATGGCGGCATTGAGCGTCTGTGACGAGGTCACGTTCACCGCGGGGAATGCGTAGCCGCCGGCCTTGGCGGAGTCGATCATCTCTGCGTACTTCTCAGGGGTGGCGATAGGCATTGAGTGCTCCTCGACAGTGGCTCGACGGGGTATCACGCGGGTCGCGTGGTTTGGCCACTGCCCATCCTAGCGAGCGAGGTTCACGGGCGAGTTTCCATGGGTACAGATGACGGAGGGCGGTGGGTAGACGGGCTCGGGATCTCACAGGATTCGAAAATAACTCTAGTGTTTGGATAACTCAGTCTATAGTATAGGAATATAGATTCGAATCAATTGGACTGAGGGGGTTCAGGATGCCGACTGCAGGACTACGGTCCGCTGCGGAGCTCGAGTTCATCTCGCGCCACCCGGACGCCCTCCATGGTTCGCTCAGCCTCGATCCCCAGGCCCTCGACACTCCGGATGGGGTGTCCCAGGCGCTTCGGGCACTCGCAGACTTCGATTCCTTCAGCGCCAGCCTGCGCGCACTCCTCATCGACCGGCACACCCAGCACGTGGCAGAGACTCCTCTGGCGGGGCGGGAATCGCAGCCCACCCGGTTCGGTGGGGACGTCGAGCACGCCGCTGCGGTCGCCGAGATAGCCTCCCTGCAGAACACATCGGAGGCTGCCGCCGCTCGGACCATGAATTTCTCCGTGGCCCTCGTCAACCTCCACCCAGCGCTCCACGAGGCCCTCGCGGCGGGAGACATCACCGAGGCCCACGCCCGGGCTATCGTCGATCAGGCGTCGTCCCTGCCCGAATCCGTCGCCGAGGCCTTCGGCATCGAGGCGCTCTCACGGCTCCATACCCGCAAGGGACGTGTCCGGACCCCGGGCGAGTTCCGCGCAGTCGTCCGCGATCTGCGTGAGCGCCTCCACCCGGAGTCGATCGTGAGGCGGCGCGCGGCCGCACGCGAAGATCGCCGCGTGTGGCTCCAGCCGGACGAGGACGGCATGTGCACGCTGTCCGCGCTCCTGCCCGCCGAGACGGCAACATCCATGTACGCGCGCATCGACGCGGTCGCACGCTCGGCTCGCGGCCGCGAGGGCGAGGTCAGGACGCTCGCCCAGCTACGTGCCGACGCGTTCATCAACCTGGCCCTCGCGGACAGGCTCGATCCGGCCAGCACCGGAACGCCCGCGGCGTCCGTACCGTCTCCCGAAGAACTGCTCGGCGGCGTCAAGGCGGAGATCGTCGTGCATATTCCGCTCGCGGTGGCGCTCGGAGCGTCCGACGACGTTGCCCAGCTCGAGGGCTACGGCGTTATCGACGCCGATACCGCGCGGCTGCTTGCGGCGGCCGCGCCGACGTGGCAGCGCATCTTCACGGACGACGAGGGGGTTCCCGTCAAGCTCGGGCGGAGCACCTATCGACCGCCGGCAGGCTTGGTCCGCTTCATCCAGTACCGCGATGGCACGTGTCTCGTCCCCGGATGTTCGTGCGCGGCGAGGCGGTCTGAGATCGACCACACGATCGAATGGCAGGACGGCGGCACTACCGATGCCGAGAACCTCACCCTGCTCTGCCCCAAGCACCACGCACTGAAGTCACTGGCCCTCTTTCGTCTCCGCAGAGAGGCAGCCGAGGGCTCGGCGCCCACCGTCGCGGGCACGAAGCTCCCCAAAGAGCCACCCAAGGTCAGCGGCCAGCTCCTCTGGGAAACCCTTCTCGGCACAATTCTGCCCGCCGAGCCCCTGAGCCGCGACCACATCCTGGGACCGCGAACCGTCAGGCTCCCCGCCGGACCAGTTGAAACAGTCGAAACTGCCGAACTGGCCGGGCCGCGCGGTCCGCGCGGGCCGCGAGACCCCGAAATGCCTCCTACGCCAACGCCGCGCGACTCCCCATTACCTAAGCCGCCACCGGCGCGCGGTTCATGGGACATTCAAACGTCTGACGGCGACGAACCGCCGCCCTTCTAAGACGCGTCGCTTCGGCTGCCTTCAACATCCCGCGCTCATCCAGCGTCCCGCTCGACGCCCCGCGCTCATCCAGCGTCCCGCTCAACGCCCCGCGCTCATCCAGCGTCCCGTCCTGCGTCCCGCTCAACGCCCCGTCCTGCGTGTCGGATCTTCTCCTCGACCTCGCCTGCCGACGGGTAAGACGGCTGAGCCCCGGGACGCGTGGTGGCGAGGGCTGCGGCAACCGAGGCGTAGCGCGCCGCGTCCTCGAGGCTGTCGCCGGCGGCGAGGCGGACCGTGACGGCAGCGGTGAACCCATCGCCGGCGCCGGTCGTGTCCACCGGCACAACCGGCGTGGACTCGAGGGACACCACGGCTGCCGCCGGGTCGGGATCGAGAAGCACTGCGCCTCGGGCGCCTAGGGTCACGATGACCTTGCGGAACCCGGCCCTGACGAACGCTGGCCCGGCCTCCGCCCAGTCCGTGGCAGTCCAATCCGAACTGGGCTCGAGATCGCCGCTGCCCAGGAGCTGTCCGGCCTCGCGCGCGTTGACGAGGAGCACGTCCGTGCAGGCTGCGAGCTCAGGGGGGATCGCGGCGTAAGGGGACAGGTTCAGGATGACTGTCGCTCCCGCGTCACGCCCCGCCTGCGCGGCCGCGAGCACCGTGGGCATGGGGACCTCGAGGCACAGGCACACCACTGCTGCGCCCTCGAAAACAGAGTGCGAGCGCGCCGCCGCAATGTCCCCAGGGGCCAGCATCCCGTTCGCGCCGGGAATGATCACGATGCTGTTCTCGCCGCGGGCGTCGACAGTGATGCCCGCGACGCCGCTCGGCACACCGGCAACCACGCGCACCGCCGAGACGTCTACGCCCGCAGCCTCGGCGGAGGCGCGCAGCATCTCGCCGTGGGCGTCGTCCCCGACTGCGCCCACGAGCCGCACCCTCGCCCCGAGCCGCGCCGCCGCAACGGCCTGATTCGCGCTCTTGCCGCCCGGATGGACGGCGAAGTCGGCGCCCGCCACTGTCTCCCCGGGATCCGGCATCCGCTCAGCGGAGAAGACGAGGTCCGCGTTCAACGAGCCCACCACAACCACGCTGGAGTCCATGCGAGTCATGGTAGGCGGCTCCGCGATGAGGTCTCCGCGCTGGGCACTGCCTCCCCACGCGAAAGGCGACGCGCACGACGGCGGGTGGGTGCCGCCGTCGTGCGCCTCGCCGTCACGCCCCTCGCTCACGGTGAGAAGGCGCCTGAGGAGCTTGCCTCAGTGCTGGGCCGCGACCTGCTGCGCGAACGCCTCGGTCATGCTTCCGACGCCCGTGACGTCGTCATAGCCCTTCGTCGCCGTCAGGGACGTGTCGAGGCCCAGGGTCGCCATCCAGGTGAGGCCCGTGGCCGGGTAGGCGCGGACGAGGTTGATGGAAGTCGCTGGGGAGGTGACATCCCTCATCGCAGCGCCCGGGGCGGCTGCCGCCTGATAGACCGCCGGGTTCGCGAAGCCGATTCGCTTGTTGGACGCAGCCTGCGCGCTGGCCATGAGCCCCGCCGTGAGCGGGCACGAGAGCGAGGTGCCGCCGATCCGCTCCTCGGAGTAGCTGCCGGTGTTCAGCGAGTGGTCGTTGGTGATGGGGCTGAAGCCGATCCGGAACCCCGTCCACACATCAGCGAGCGCCGAGACGTCCGGCGAAACGCGCTTGCCGTTCGCGAGCGACGCCGGAACGAGCCCGGTCTGGTATGCAGGCTGGTCGAAGTCCGCGCTCCGGCCGCCGCCGGCACCGTACTGGAAGACGCCCGGAAGTGCACCGGCGTAGGTCAGAGTACCGTCGGCCTGCGCGAGGATCCGCTGGCGCGTGGTTCCCCACGCGGTCTCCCACAGATAGTTGTTGGACTGGTCGAGCGCGAGGCTCGTGCCGCCCACCGACGTCACGAATGGCGAGCTCGCCGGGAAGTCCGGGGAGGTGTAGCCGAGCGCCTTCTTCTCGTCGCCGCTGTCGCCGCTCGAGAAGTACAGCCCGATGCCCTCGGCCGCGGCCTGGAGGTGCTGGTGGACCTCCCCTGCGAGCTGATCGGGCGCTACGGCCTCGCCGACGTACCCGTAGCTGTTGCTCACGATGTTCGCGAGCTGGCCGTCGAGGATCTTCGACATGGCGATGTCCAGCCCACCGGCACAATTCGAGCCTCCGGCGTAGAGGATGTTCGCGCCAGGGGCGGTGGAGTGCACGGCCTCGACGTCGAGCGCCTCTTCGCCCTGCCAGCCACTCGGCTCTGCGCAGAGCGCCTGGTCGTAATAGACGCTCGGAAGGATCTCGCGGTAGGAAGTCGAGGTCAGCGCCGGAAGGCCGTGGAGCGACGCGTACTGGTTGGCGTCAGAGAGCATCGTGGGCGCCGCGAAGGCGTCGATGATCGCCACAGTCTGCCCCGCGCCGGCCGTCGCATTCATCGCGACGCCGTTGCCGAGTCCATACGTCGCCTGGATCTGGCCTGGCGTATAGCCGCACAGGACGGTCGGGGCCGACGTCGCGCCGGTCGCGGTCCTGGGGACCGTCACCTCGTGTTCGTCCCAGTAGTGGGAGCACGGAGTCGCGACCGGCACTGCGGAAGCGGTCTGGCCGCCCGGCGAGGCGTCCGCGCCGTCGGCAATGTTGTCCGGGCGGGTGAGGAGGCGGCCCTGATCGATGCTGACGGACGAGACCAGGCCGGCGATGTCGCCGGGAACGGTCGGTGCCCGGTCCGGCCCGATGAGATCGGTGCCCTGCACGGAGTACGTCTGTTCCGCGACCTGGAATGCTGCGTTGACCTCCGCGACGGTGCCACGGAAGACGACGTACATCCCACTGTCCGGCACCCCCGTGATGACCATGCCCTGCGCCTGGATCCAGGCGACCACCTTGTCTGTAGCCGCCTGCGCGGGCGCGTATTGGGACTTCCACTGGGCGGCAGTCAGGTACTGGCCGTACTGCGGGTTTCCGGGAGTCGAGACGGCAGTAGCGAAGGCCGTGGCCGCTGCTTCGTTGGGCAGCTTGAGGTATATCTCCCCCTCGACGGTGGTGTTGGTCAGGGGGATCCCAGTCTTCGTCCGTGCCCCGGCCCACGGCGGCACTGAGCCGGGGAAGGACTTGGAACTCGAGGGCGGCGGATTGGGCGGCGCCGCCGCGGCGCTCGATACACCTACCGCCGCGAGTCCGAGGGTGCAGCCCACGGCCGCGGTGGCGGCGAGGGCACGCAGGGAAAACCGATGAGAACCGCGATGGGGCGCCATGCTTCTTCTCCCGTTCTGCCGGACACCCCAGCGGGTCCGGCTGCAGCGAGACTAGTTGTGAAGCGACCCTTGCAGGAAGTGCGCAGAAGCTGAGAGTTTGCCATGAGTTTTGCGACAGCCAAGGTAGCCGTTAGGCTGGACTCTGCGCAGGGGAGTATCCCAAGCGCTGCACACGTCAGCACGTCGGGCGCCGGAGCCCGGCCGGGTGCAGCGGCCAGCCCACACATCGGGCGGGTGGAGAGACTTGTGGCGATATCGCCTACCTGCGAAAGGGACCCTTTCCATGTCCGTATCACCGCTCGTCTGGACCATCACC
Source organism: Sinomonas sp. ASV486 (assembly GCF_030908215.1). GTDB lineage: Bacteria > Actinomycetota > Actinomycetes > Actinomycetales > Micrococcaceae > Sinomonas > Sinomonas puerhi. The sequence continues at coordinate 241,152 of NZ_JAVFJK010000004.1, forward strand.
ATCGTGGTGATCCTGGCCCTGCTGGCCTTCGACTACTTCTTCCACATCCGCAAGGCGCACGTGCCCACGCTCAGGGAAGCGGCGGTGTGGTCCTCGATCTACGTCGGCGCCGCGGTGCTGTTCGGCGTCGTCCTGCTCGTCTTCGGCGGCTCGACCATGGGCGGCGAGTATTTCGCCGGCTTCATCACGGAGAAGGCCCTCTCCGTGGACAACCTCTTCGTGTTCCTGGTGATCATGGCGAGCTTCCGGGTTCCTCGCGAGGACCAGCAGAAGGTCCTCCTGTTCGGCATCGTGTTCGCCCTCATCGCGCGCTCAGCGTTCATCTTCGCCGGCGTGGCGCTCATCAACGCGTTCTCGTGGGTCTTCTATCTCTTCGGCCTCATCCTGCTCATCACCGCCGGCAACCTGCTCAAGGGCGAAGACTCAGGCGATGAGGAGGCGGACAACTTCGTCATACGCCTGGCCCGCAAGTTCCTGCGCACCTCCGAGCACTACGACGGCGACAGGCTCTTCACCGTTGAGAACGGCAAACGCGTCCTCACCCCCATGCTCCTCGTCATGGTCGCAATCGGCGGCACGGACCTGCTCTTCGCCCTCGACTCGATTCCGGCGATCTTCGGCCTGACCCAGAACGCGTACGTCGTCTTCACCGCGACCGCGTTCTCGCTCATGGGCCTGCGCCAGCTGTTCTTCCTGCTCGACGGCCTGCTCGACCGCCTCATCTACCTCTCGTACGGCCTCGCCGCGATCCTCGCGTTCATCGGCGTCAAGCTCGTCCTCCACGCGCTGCACGAGAACAACCTGCCGTTCATCAACGGCGGCGAGCACGTCCAGGTCTTCGAGATCACGACCGGCCTCTCCCTCACGGTGATCATCGGCGTCCTGCTCGTCACGGTCATCGCCTCGCTGTTCAGCAAGGCGGGCAAGGCGCACGCAGCCGTCAACAATGCCCGCCGCCATGCCGAGAGCTACCTCGACCTCGAGTACACGGCCGACCCCACCGAGCGCGAGCGGGTCTATCGGGAGCTCCTCGATGAAGAGAAGGACATCCTCGAGATGGACAAGAAGTACCGCGACAAGGTCAAGGACATCGACGCGATCCGCGCGAAGGTCGCCGAGGCGCATGCGAGGCACGCGGACTTCCTCGCGCGCTGACCACGGTGGTCTGGTGGGGGCAGAACCACGCGGGTGGAGATGAACTTGATCTATCGGGAGGTGGCCGTCCGTTCCGGCCCGGTGTGACCGGCGATCCACGCCGCGATCTGGACGCGAGAAGTGAACCCCAGCTTGGCGAGGATGTTCTCGACGTGGCCGTCGACCGTCCGTGGAGAGACGACGAGGGCCGCTGCGATCTCCTTGTTGCTGCGGCCTTCGGCGACGAGAGCAGCAATCTGGTGTTCCCGTTTGGTAAGCTTTGGGCCCGTCGTGTCGCGCTCCGGCCGCGGCGTCGTGGCGGCCTCCGGTGCGGGGGGTCCTGATCTGGCCGTGGCTAGAGCGAGTTCGATCGCCCTCTCCTTGGTCGGCACGGGAGGCAGAGCGAGGATGGCCTCGAACCGAGGCCCGCCCAGCCCCCGCCGGATGAGGGATGCGGCCCGTTCGGAATCGGCTTGGAGGTGCGGGCCGAAGGCTGAGATCGCTGTCCCGAGGCCCTTCCACACGGACTGGGCGGTGTGGAAGAGGACGGCGGCGTCCTCGTAGCGCCCGGTGGACGCAGTCGTCCAAGAGGTCTCATCGATCGTGAGCGCGATGCAGATGCCGTCCAGAAAGCCCTGCTGTATCTCGAGCGCAGCGATCTGACACTGCCGCGCGGCGTCGAGATCACCTAGATCGCGTTGGCAGAGTCCCGACACCCAATGGGAATAAGCCTGGGTCCAACGTTCACCGAGCTCCTCGCTTTCCCTGATGGCTTCCTGGCACGCGGCGAGTCCTTCTCGAGGACGTCCGGCATACGTTTGGGCCCACGACCGCTGGAAGAGCGCTATGAGTGCCGACATCGTGTCACCGACCCGGCGGTGGACGGCGATGGCTGCGTCGAACATTGCCAACGCGGGCTCCAGATTCCCTCCGAAGAGCTCGCGCAGCGCGTCCCAGTGGTCGGCATGGGCCGCAAGGACAGGATCATTCAGCAGGCGTGCGACGCGCCGGCACTCCTGCAGGTAACTGCGGGCGAGGCCCCTGTCGCCCTGAACGAGGCAAACCCATGCGGCGGCCCAGAGCGCATCCCCCCGCTCGGGGGTTGGTTCAGAAGAGAGCGCCAAGAAGCGGTCGAGCCACCGGCGCCCGTCGCTCAGGTTGCCGCCGGCGTGCCAGTGGTACCTCAGCAGCGCCGCGAGGCGCATCCCGGCGAGCTCCTCTCCCGGGGTGGAGGCTGACCAGTCAAGGGCCGAGAGGAGGTTGGCGTGGTCCCTCCGGGCCGCCGCGAGGCGCTCGGCCTGATCGGGACCGCACCACGAGGAGACCATTCTCGCCGCACGTGCGAGGAAGTGGTCGCGCTGCCGGCGGCGCAGCTGGGAGGCCTCGCCCGCGGCGTCGAGGAGCTCGGCGCCGTACTCCCGGAAGGTCATGAGCTGGCGGTAGCGCACCCGGCCGCCGCCCAGTTCACGAGGGCCCTCGAGCCGCTCGGCCAGTACCAGCGACTTGGAGACGAGGCGGTCCAAGAGGTCCAAGACGTCCTCCCGCGTGACCTCGCCGAAACCGCAGACGTCCTCGGCGGCCTCGAGGTCGAATCCCCCGGGGAACGCGGCCAGACGCGCCCATAGGAGTCGCTCTGCCGGGCTGCAGAGCTCGTAGCTCCAGTCGACGAGGGCCCGAAGGGTCTGCTGCCGCGGGACGGCGACGCGACTGTTGCCGGTGAGGAGGTCGAAGCGCCGGTCGAGCCGCTCCACGAGCTGGATGACTGAGAGGGAGCGCAACCGCGAGGCCGCAAGCTCGATCGCCAGCGGCATGCCGTCGAGCCTCTGGCACAGCTGCGCGACCGCGTGTCGGTTGGCGTCGGTGATTTCGAAGGTCGGGTCCACGCTGCGCGCCCTGTCCACGAGCAGGCGCACCGATTCGAACCCTTCGAGCGGGTCGGCCCCTGGCTGCGATTCTGCGGGCGCAGGGAGTGGCGGCACGCTGTAGACCTGCTCGCCGGGGATCCCGAGCGGCTCACGGCTCGTCGCGAGGATCCGCAGCCCTGGGGCGACTTCGAGGAGCTCGGACGCGAGGGGGGCGACGGCGTCGAGCAGGTGCTCACAATTGTCGACGACGATCAGGAGCTCGCGTTCCCTGAGGTAGTCCGCGAGCCGGTCAAGGGCCGAACGGTTGGACTGGTCGGGCAGCCTCAGGGCAGCGGCGACTTGGGATCCGACCAAGTCGCCGTCCTCCAACGCCGCCAGCTCGACCAGCCAAGTGCCGTCCCGGAAGGACTCCCCTGACCTAGCCACGAGTTCAACGGCGAGGCGCGTCTTGCCCACACCGCCGGGGCCCACGAGCGTCAGTAGCCGCGAGCGTGACATGAGCTCGCGCATCTCGGCAAGCTCCCGCCGTCTGCCGACAAAGCTCGTCAGGCCCTGGCCCCCGGACATGCGGCCGACCAGTGCAGCAGTGCTCATGACCCTCCTGTGATGCCAAACACGATACAGGTAGCCGAGGGGGTGACTTCACCCTGACCTGGGAAGGGCGAGAACCCTGCACCCATGACCCTCCTGTGATGCCCACCACAATACGGGTAGTCGAGACGGGTGATCTCACCCGGGTCTGTGAAGGGCGAGGAGATCACTCTGGATGCAGACGAACCAAGGATCCGAGGGTCACACGTCGTGGCCTGCGGTCCGGACAGTCCCGTCGCCACCACGACTAGTCGCCACCACGACTAAGGGAGGCCTGACATGAGCACTGATCCCCCATCCGCTGCGCACGAGCGCCGGTCACCCCAGCCTCCGCCCAGAGCCTGCACCTCATGCGGAATCGCGGCGGTCTGCGGCGGGCCGCCCGCAGCGCGGGAACCGGCCGGACCGGGCCCCGCGGCGTCAGCCGAGTCGGCCACAAGCTGACGGCCAGCCCCTCCCCATTGGGCATCAATTCGCCTCACAGCACACCGAATCAGTCCAAAGCACACCCATCTGAAGGAGCCAAAGGTGCCAAGCCTTGAGCGGTCACAGTGGTATGACCTCACACGCGACATGAACTGGACGTTTTCATACGTCAATGAAGAGGAGGTCTTCCCCGAGGAGATGTCCAACAGCTACGGCGTCGCAGCCCAGGACTGGTGGCCCTGGGACGAGCCGTACAAGGTGACCTACACGGAGTACGTCCACAACCAGTACGGCAAGGACGCCTCCGTGTACGCCGTCAACGCAGTCGTCGGGCGCTCGAAGATCTTCGAGTCGCTCGACCCGGGCTGGAAGTCCGCCATCCTCGCCCACTACGGCGCAATCGCCGTCCCCGAATACGTCGCCGGCATCGGCGAGTCGCGGATGGGCCGTTTCGGCCGGGCGGCCGCATGGCGCAACATGGCGATGTACGGCACGCTGGACGAGACCCGGCACGGGCAGATCCAGACCTACTTCCCGTACGGCCTCCTCGCAAAGGAGCCGCGGGCAGACTGGGCCCACAAGGCCTTCCACACGAACGAATGGGCCGCCATTGCCGCGCGCAGCCTCTTCGACGACATGTTCGCTGCCAACGACGCGGTCTCCACGGCCATCCAGCTGACCTTCACCTTCGAGACCGGTTTCACCAACCTGCAGTTCCTGGGCATGGCGGCCGACGCGATGAAAGTCGGCGACGTCGACTTCGGCTCGCTGATCTCCTCGATCCAGACCGACGAGGCGCGCCATTCGCAGCAGGGCGAGCCGACGGTGAAGATCCTGATCGAGCAGGGCAGAAAGGATGTTGCCCAGAAGCTGGTCGACCACATGTTCTGGCGGTCGTGGAAGGTCTTCGCGCTGCTGACGGGCCTGTCGATGGACTACTACACGCCGCTCGAGCATCGCACGCACTCCTTCAAGGAGTTCATGGAGGAGTTCATCGTCAAGCAGTTCCTCGAGCAGTTCCGGGACTTCGGTCTGGAGAAGCCCTGGTACTGGGACGAGCATTTCCTGCCCGAGCTCGACTGGCTCCACCACGCCTATCACGAGGGTGTCTGGACCTGGCGTCCGACCGTCTGGTGGAACCCCGACGCCGGCGTCTCGCCGGAGGAGCGCGACTGGCTGGAGTCGAAGTACCCGGGCTGGAACGAGACCTTCGGCCGGCACTGGGACGTCGTGGGCGAGAACATCCGCGACGGCCACGAAGAACTCACCCTCCCCGAGACGCTGCCGATCGTCTGCAACATGTGCCAGGTCCCGATCTGTACCCCGGCGGGCCACGCCGCGGGCAAGCTCGATAGCCCGCTCCCGCACACCGTGATCCACGAAGGCCGTCAGTACAACTTCTGCTCCGTGCCCTGCAAGTGGATCTTCGAGGAGCAGCCCGAGCGGTTCGCAGGCCACACCACCCTCGTGGACCGGTTCCTCGCCGGCGAGATCCAGCCGCCAGATCTGGCGGGCGCCCTCGCCTACATGAGCCTCTCCCCGGAGGAGTGCGGCCGGGACGCCACCAACTACAGCTGGGCCCAGAAGCCCTACATCCCCGCAGCGACGCTCGTCGCCGCCGACCACTGAGGAGACCCCTGATGGCACTGTTCCCGCTGCAAGGCATGTTCGACGGCGATTTCCTCTTCATGCTCGTCCAGGTCGATGACCAGGACACGATGACGCAGGTCGCCGAGAAGGTCGCCCACCACGCCGTCGGCCGTCGCGTACCCGCGCAAGACCGGCCGATGCAGGTCCGCCACAACTCGGTCGTAGTCCCCGCGGACGCGACAGTGAGAAGCGCCAGCTTCGCCCCGATGGCCCTCGTGGAAGTCGGGTACGCGTGATGAGCGCCGACGTCCACCTCGGCGCCGACGTCGAGATCAAGTGGGTCGAGGTTCCTGAGGCGCAGGACATCTGGGAAGGCGACATCGTAGACGCCGAGGTCGACGGTGAGCAGGTCATCATCGTCCACCACCTCGACGGCTCGTACGACGCCTTCCAGGGTCTCTGCCCGCACCAGGAGGTACTGCTGGCCGACGGCAAGTGGGACGAGGAGTCCTGCGTGATCGCCTGCCCCGGCCACCTCTGGGAGTTCGACATGAAGAAGGGCGATGGCATCAACCCAAAGGGGTCCACGCTCTACCGCTACCCCGTCAAGGAGCAGGGCGGCGTGGTCCGCGTCGGCATCCCCCAGGACGGCGAGGCCCACTACACCAAGTCCTACGAGAGCTGAGGCTGACATGACGCAGACCTACAACAAGAACCTGCTCGTCGGCCCAGTCATCCGCGGCTTCGATCCGGACCTCGCCGAGGCTGTGCTGGCTGCGATCGAGCGAGACAACCCCGAGGCCGAGGTGATGGTCGACGATCAGGGCGGCTATGTCCGCATCCACACCCCCGGCCGGTGTGTGCTGACCCGCGACACGCTCGAGGACGAACTCGGCTACACCTACCCGATCACTCGGCTGGAGCAGGCGCTCGCCTCCTTCTCCGGTCGCGTGCGCACCTCCGACGACAGCATCGAGTGGTACCTCGAGAGGACCAACTGACATGGCCATGATCCCCGCCACCAACCGCAAGCTGCGCACCTGGAGCCAGTTCGGCGACGTGAAGCGCAAACCGACGCCCTACGAGGCCGTCACCGGCAAGTTCCACTATCACTTCCGGCGGGAGCCGGCGCCGTTCGAGATGGACCCGCACACGCCGCTGAACCTCTGGTACCTCAAGAACCGCGAGGGTTCGGCGTTCCAGGTCGACGATTGGGAGCAGTTCCGCGACCCCTTCAAGCTCACCTACCGCGACTACGTCGCGATGCAGCATGAGCGCGAAATCTTCGTCGATGGCATGATCGACCGTGCCGAGGCGAGCAACCACCCCGCGACGCTGTCCCCGGAGTGGGTTGCGGCTCTCGGAGACGTGCTCGTCCCGCTGCGGTTCCCAATCCACGTGCTCCAGATGGTGAGCCTCTACGTCGGCCAGCTGGCACCGTCGTCGTACATCACCAACTGCGCCCACTTCCAGGCCGCGGACCAGATGCGCCGCATCCAGCGGATCGCGTACTGGACCAAGGTGCTCGACAACGCCCACGGTGGCGACATCGCCTCGACCGAGCGCAGTCGTCAGATCTGGGAGTCCGACCCGGCCTGGCAGCCGCTGCGCAAGGCGCTGGAGGAGCTGCTCATCACCTACGACTGGGGTGAAGCGTTCACCGCGCTCAACGTGGTTCTCAAGCCGACCCTGGACGCGATGTTCAACGAGGCGATGAGCGAGCTGGCGACGCAGAACGGCGACGCGTTCGTCGCGGAACTGGCCGCCGAGTTCGCCCATGACTCTGCCCGCAGCCGCGACTGGACCCAGGCGCTGACGGCCTACGCCCTGGAGCGCGACCCGAAGCTGTCCGGGGTGCTCGACGGCTCGGTCCAGAAGTGGACGCCGATCGCCGATGCGGCAGTCGACGGCTTCGCCCCAGTGTTCAGCAAGGCTCCCATTCCGTTCAACCCGGCAGCCGTCACCGAGAAAGCACGGAGCACCCGCGATGAGTTCATCGTTGGCACCTCAATCTGAAGACCTCTTCCCCGGGCCCGGCACGCCGGCCCCGGGGAAGGTGGGCATCTTCCACGTGACGGTCGAGCCGACCGGCGACACCTTTCCTGTGCGCCCAGGAGAGCCGATCCTGACCGCGGGACGGCGCGCTGGCGTGTGCCTGCCGTTCGAATGTGGCTGGGGATCGTGCGGGACCTGCAAGGCGACGGTCGTGTCCGGCGAGGTCGAGTCGCTCTTCCCAGCGGCGCCGTCGATCGACCCGCGGGACGAGCGACGCCGCCACGTCATCACCTGCCAGAGCACCACGGCGACGGACGTGACGCTCAGGGTCACTCGCCTCGGGCCCTTCGCAGAGCGGCCGACCTCTGATCACGTTGCGCGGCTCGTGGACAGGAGCGAGCTCGGTCCGGACATCTGCTCGTTCACCTTCGATCTGGGCGGCCATGCTGAATTCCGGCCCGGCCAGTACGCAATCCTTGAACTCGCCCCGGACCTGCGCCGGTGCTACTCGATGGACGGGCTCCCGGGACAGGAGGTCACCTTCGTGGCCAAGCGCTACGAAGGGAAGGCCGGCAGCAACGCCCTGCACCGCCTGGAGGTGGGTGCCGAGCTGCCGATCGCGCTCCCGTTCGGCGACATGTGGCTGCGAGACGATGACGCCGACGCGATACTCGTCGCCGGCGGCACGGGCGTGGCTCCGATGCTGTCTCTCCTGCGGCACATCGCCGGTCAACGGCGCACCCACCCGGTGACTGTCCTGTACGGCGCGAACACCCGCGAGGAGCTCGTGTGCCTGGATGAACTGGCCGAGGCGGTGGCCGCACTGCCCCTGGGCGAGCTTGTCCCCGTGGTGCAGAGGCCGGACCCGTCCTGGACAGGCCGCAGCGGCTTCGCCACGGCGCCGCTCAAGGAGATGGCAACGCCCGAGCACCGCTACTACCTCGCGGGCCCGCCACCGATGGTCGACGCCGTGATGGCCGTCCTGCGCGACACCGGTGTTCCCCTCGACCGGATCCACTACGACAGGTTCGGCTGACCGCGCGGCATCGAAACCACCATGCGGTGGCCGAGTCCCGCACAGGACCTCGGCCACCGCGCCCGGCATTCTGCGCAGAAGGCTATTCGGGGCCGCAAGGCCGCCAGCCACGCATATCCAGGAGGAGAGCATGCACGACACGCGGAATCATCAACACGGCTCCGGCCAGTTCGTAGGATCGGCGGTCGTCGCCGGAGCGTCCTATGGCCACCGGACCACTCTCCTGCACCTGCGGACGTTCGCCGGAGAAGACCTCGACTTCGCGATAGCCGACATTCCCGACTCCGCAGGGGCAGCGAGACTGCGCAGCAGCATCCACCGTCCCATCTCCGTCAAGATCCAGCATGGCGGTGAACGGTGCAGTGTGATTGCGCTGACCGCAAGTGGACCGCGGCGCTGGAACGTCACCCTGGGCACGGCCTTGGCGCTACACCAGTCAGGGGTGCACGCAGTGGTCGACGGGGGCCTCCAGAACCGAGTGGCCTGTCCCACCACGATCGGCCGGGAAGCACCTGCCCCTTCTCACTGACCCGGGACGGTCCACTCCTCCTAGGGCCCATTCCGGGCATTCGCGTCGCTGGGCTGGCTCTTCGCCTCGACCATGGCCTTGCCTTAGCCTCGGGATGTGAGCGAGTCCTTCGGCCGGCGAGTCCAGGCACGGATCTACCGCAATGGCGTCTTCGGCAGACGCGCCGCCGTGCCCACGAACCCGGCCGAGCTCGAGCGCCGCGCCCTGGCGAGGATGTCCCGCGAGGCCCGTGGCTACGTGGCCACCGGCGCCGGAATGGGCTCGACCATGGCGGCGAACCGCGCCGCGTTCGACCGGTGGCGGCTCGTCCCCCGCCTCGCGCGCGACGTCTCCGCGCGGGACACGTCCGTCGAGCTGTTCGGCCGCCGTCACCCCGCCCCTTTCCTCGCGGCACCCATCGGCGTCCTCGAGCTGGCACACCCGGCTGGGGACCTCGCAGCCGCCCGCGCGGCCCGCGCGGCGGGCGTGCCGATGATCATCTCGTCGCAGGCGTCGTACGCCATGGAGTCGATCGCCGCCCAGCTCGGAGACACGGAGCGGTGGTTCCAGCTGTACTGGAGCAGCGAGGATGCGGTGGTCGAGTCGTTCGTGCGGCGCGCGGAGCGGATCGGGTGCGGCGCCATCGTCGTCACCCTCGACACGATGGTCCTCTCGTGGCGCACCCTCGACCTTGACAACGCCTTCCTGCCGTTCGCGCTAGGGATGGGAATCGCGCAGTACACCTCGGACCCGGCCTTCCGCGCGCTCGTCAACGAGCGGCTCGCCTCTGGCGCGTCCGGGGAGCGCACGACGGCGCGTCCTACCCCCGCGGCGGTTCGCTCGCTCGTGCGGCTGGCCCGGGAGCATCCCGGCGGGTTCCGGGAGAATCTCACCTCGCGTGTGCCGAGGGCGAGCGTGGAAACGTTCCTCGACGTGTTCTCGCGAACCACTCTCACGTGGTCCGACCTGGCCTGGCTGCGGGAGCGGACCCGCCTGCCGATCCTGCTCAAGGGCCTCCAGCACCCCGATGACGCGCGGGCCGCGCTCGAGCACGGCGTGGACGGGATCATCGTGTCCAACCATGGCGGACGTCAGCTCGACGGCGCGCTTGGGTCCCTGGACGCGCTCCCCGGAGTGGTCGAGGCAACGGCCGGGCGCGTTCCCGTCCTCTTCGACTCGGGCGTGCGCTGCGCGGCGGACGCGTTCAAGGCGCTCGCGCTCGGCGCCGCGGCGGTGTGCATCGGACGGCCGTACATGTACGGGCTTGCCCTCGCCGGGGAGGAAGGCGCGCGCGAGGTGTTCGAGGGGATGCGCGCCGAGTTGGACCTCACGATGGCCGTTGCCGGGGTGACGGGGGTGGACGATATCGGGCCGGACAGCCTTACCGCGGACGGCATACTGGCCGGATGGAGCTGAGCTTCGACGGCGACGTGATCGAATGGCGGGGCCCCGCGCCGTTCGTCTTCGTCCGGGTCCCCGATGAGGAGTCGGAGGAGATCCACGCGGTCTCGCGCGAGCTCACCTACGGCTGGGGCTGTATCCCCGTCTCGGTGCGCTTGGGCGGCTCTGAGTGGACCACCGCCCTCATGCCGAAGGACGGCGCCTACCTCGTGCCGCTGCGCAAGGCGTACCGCGAGGCCGAGGGGATCGACGTGGACGACGTCGTTCCGGTGACCCTCACGCTCGGCACCCGTGGTTGAGCGACACCGAAACCTGGGCATACTGACCGAGTGGAACTCTGGCAGAAGCTGCAGATCAAACCGGGCATGACGGTTGCTGTGCTCAACGCGCCCGCGGATGCGCCGGCTTTGGAGGGCCCTTTCGAGGCGAGCGACGACGCCGGGGCCGCGGCCGCCGTCGTGCTCTACGCGGCCAACCGCGATGAGCTAGCCGCACGCGGTGCGGCAGCGGTCCGCGCGGCCCACGAGGACCGGCTCGCGTGGATCGCCTATCCGAAGGCGAAGAAGCTCGGCACGGACCTCAACCGCGATCTCCTGGCCCAGGAGGTCATCGCGCTCGGCGCCGACCCGGTGCGGCAGGTCTCGCTCGACGACGTGTGGTCGGCGCTCCGGTTCCGCCCCGCGTTCCGCTGAGCCAGACCTATTCGCCGCCCAGAGCACGGGGATAGATTCGTGCGGTCACGGCTCGCCGCACCCGTTCGCATTCCCTCAGCCGTGACGCTGCTGAATCCGGGCAATTCCTCAGAAGATGGGCAGGAACATGGCAGACGATCAGGTTCAGAACAACCTCAAGGGCATGGACGATCTCGACTTCGATGGGTGGAACAAGGCCGACTGGCACGGCGTGTTCGCCCACCACCACACCGATGACGTGCACGTGGACTGGAAGGGCGCACCACCGACCGACGGCGTGCAGGAGCACATCGACGCGATGAAGGCCTACGTCGAGACGGCCGGGGGCACACCGCCTCAGATCACGTCCCACCCGATCGGTTTCGGCTCCGGCGAGTGGACGTGCGTGATCGGCGAGTTCGAGGGCGGAGGCCGCATGGTCACCGTCGCGAAATGGAAGGATGGCGCGATCGCCGAGGAGTACATCTGGTCCTAGGCGGGACGGAGAACAGCATCGGGCGGACCCGCCGCTCGCAGGTCCGCCCGATGCTCATGGTGCGACGATCACAGGTCCTCGTGAAGCCCTCGCTTGTAGCGCTCGGGGAGCAAGAGTGTCGCGATCGCCGAGATCACCACGAGCCCCACACCCATGAGGGTCAGCGCGAGGGTCCCGTTGCTTGTGTTCTGGAAGATCCACGCGGCGACGAACGGGATCGGGGCGCCGAAGATGAGGCCCGCAAAGGTCATGCCGAGCGCGGAGCCGGTGTACCGCATGCTCGTGGGGAGTGCCTCGGCGAAGAACGACGCCTGGGTGCCTGCCATCATCTGGATGCCGCACAGGGCAACGGCGATGACCGCGACGCTGGCGGCATAGTTCATCGTGTTCATGGTCGGGAACATCGTGGCCGCCGAGATTCCCATGAGCAGAAGGCCGAGGAGGAACGACTTCTTGCGGCCGATCCGATCGCTCAGACGGCCGCCGAAGATTGCCGCAGGGATCGAGATGACGTTCCCCATGACCATGAGCGCGAACGTGCTCGAGTTGTCGTAGTGCAATTCCTTGGTCATGTAGTTCACGGCGTACGTGACGCAGATCCAGAACAGGCCGGCGGGCGCGGCCCAGGCCAGCACGAGCTTGAGGACGGTGCCCGGCCTCTTGCGGAGCACGGCGAGGGCGCGGTCCTGCGGCTCGTCGGATTCGGCAGCGAGCCGCTGGCTCTCCTTGAACGCCTCCGACTCCTCAATACGGCGGCGGATGAAGACGCCCACTACCAGGAGCAGGATGCCCATGAGGAACGGGATCCTCCAGCCCCACGACTCGAACGCATCCTTCGAGAGGAACATGGCGAGGCCCGTGAGGGTCAGCGAGGCGATGGTCTGAGCTACGGGAGAGCCGGTGGCGAGGATGCCGCCAAAGAAGCCGCGTCGCTCGTTCGGAGCGTGCTCGACCACGAGGATCTGCGCGCCGGTCGACTCCCCACCGAGGGCGAAGCCTTGCAGGAAGCGAAGCGCGACAAGAAGGGTCGGCGCGATGATGCCCGCCGCGGCGTAGGTGGGCAGCAGGCCGATGAGGATCGAGGAGATACCCATAAGGACGAGCGTGAACATGAGGACGTTGCGGCGGCCGATCCGATCGCCCATGGCGCCGAAGACGACGCCGCCGAGCGGCCTGGCCGCCATGCCTGCGCCGAACGTCGCGAACGACGCCAGTACGGCGCTATTTGCGTCGAAGGCCGGGAAGAACAGATGCGGGAAGATTGTGGCCGAAAGGGTGCCGTAGACGGCGAAATCGAACCACTCGAGTGCGGTACCGAACGTACCGCTCGCGACCGCGCGCCGTGCCCCCCTGGTGTCCGCGATAGGGGCATCTGAGGTGTGCGCCGCCATTGGCGCGGAGTAGCTGGTCAGATCAGACATGGAGATCCCTGACTTGTAGAGGAACCGAATACGAACAAGCGCTCGTCCACAACAGTAGATGTGATTCTCATCTCATGCAAGACGTCACCTGAGATTTTGGAGACTTTCGACTCGAGCATACATAAACGAACAAGCGTTTGCTTGACACTAAAGTCGGTCAGTTGGACACTGGAAGCAGCCTTCCAGCCGCCCAGACCGACGGCGGACGGTGCCGCCGATGCCACCCGAAAGGACACTGACGATGACCGACATCGCCTTCGACATCAACCAGAACACCGACATCTTCCGCGTGCACCGCGCGGTCGATCTCGAGGCCGCCCCCGGCCAGACGCTCAACGCCCGCCGCGTATCGGGCGTGAGCCGGGAGAACAGCGCCGCGGACCGCATCTGGTTCGGCAAGGTCTACACCGGCCCGGGCGAGGTCTCGGGTGCGCACCACCACGGGGAGGCCCAGACCGGCGGCTACGTGCTCAAGGGCCGCGGCTACATCCGCTACGGCCAGGGCTACGGCCAGATCGTATACCTCGAGGAGGGCGATTTCGTCTTCGTGCCACCGTTCATGCCCCACATCGAGGGCAACGCGAGCAAAACCGAGGAGCTCATCTGGATGACCACGCGGACCCCTGACAACATCGTGGTCAACCTCCAGGACCAGGACGTCGTGGACCTCGAGATCGACTACCGCTCCTGAGCAGAGAGCGAATGAGTGAGGGCCGGCAAAGTTGCCGGCCCTCACTCGTGCCCGTTGCTGTGTCAGGCCGCCGGGTGAGCCGAGGCCGCGTACTGGCGGTCCACGCGCTCGTCGGCGTCGGAGACGCCCAGCTCCCGCAGGGCGAGCTTGGTGTAGTCCCGGAGGATCTCATCCAAGGACTTACCGCGCCCCGGCTGGTACCAGCTCGCGATGTGCGTGGCCTGGGCCACGAAACTGTAGACGTGGATCCGCACATCGATGAGGTCGGCCAGGCCAGCGCGCCCCGCGTCCTCGACGAGTCCGCGAAGGAACAGCTCGAACTCCCGCCGCTTGTCCACGATCTTCTGATGGGCGTCCGGCGAGAGCGACCGCAGCTCGGTGTTGCCGATGAACACCGTCTGCGCGCGCTCCGTGTGGAGCCGCAGGTGGGCCCCCAGCACGGCCTGGAGGCGGTCGACGGCGTCACCGGTCGCCTCCGCGAGTGCCTGCCGTGCCTGTTCGAGGAGATCGTCAATGATCCCGCCCATGATCTGGAGCAGGAGGTCTTCCTTGCTCTCGATGTGGTTGTACAGGCTGCCGACCTTCAGGCCGACGGCGGCCGCGACATCGCGCAGCGACGTCGCGTTGTAGCCGCGCTCGAAGAAGAGCTTGGCCGCCTCCTCCCGAATGGCATCAGCCGTCCTGCGTTCAGTCGTCGCGGGCATCGATCCTCCTTCTTGCGCGTCCACCCATCTTAGCTCCCGAGCGTTCGTTCGCCCACCGGATCAAGCCAACGCGTCTCCACGGATGGCACATCGTACGCGGGCGGCTGAAGGTAGTCACCCCTCAGGGGGTCGATCCACAGGCGCGTGAGCCGCATGAAGGAGATGCGCCAGCGGGCGTCTTGGCAGCGCACGTACTCTTCGTCGTAGTAGCCGTAGCCCCGAATCCCGTACATGCCGGGCACTGCGAACCCCTTGTAGTCGAAGTCGCGGTCAGTCCACGTAAGGTAGTCCGTCATTGTCCATCGGCCACGCACGAGGTCCGGGCCGACCGCCCGGAGATCGGGCATCATCCCGTGATGGACCGAGCGCATCCGCGCCAGCCACGTCGACACTCCGGCGACGAAAGCCTCCGGGCCGCCCGAGGCGAAAGGAAACCCCTCGAACCGTGCCCCGTCGGCGAACAGGCCCCGCAGTCGGTTCCAGTCCTTGGTATCGATGGCGAAGAAGTAGTCCGCCTTGAGGCGGGAGATGAGCTGGTGGTCGGCGAAATCGAGCAGACTATCCTGAGTCACGTGGGCTCCTGTGCTGGGCGTCGGAACGCGGAAAGCCGGCGACGGGCCAGCGCTCGTCGCCGGCTGCGCCCCGTGGTGTTCAGGCCGTGGCCGACTCCGCGGCAGCGACAGCCACGACCTTCCGCTTCATGAGCGCGGTCCGGCGGACGACGCACACGAGCTCGTCGCGCTGGTTGTAGCCGCGGTGCTCGATGCCCACGATCCCGGTATCGGGACGGGACTTGGAGACGCGCTTGTCCAGAGCCACGGTCTCCACCCGCAAGGTGTCCCCGATGAACACGGGCTTGGGGAACTCGATGTCGCGGAAGCCGAGGTTCCCGAGCGTGGTGCCAAGCGTCGTGTCCTGGACGGGTATGCCGGTCACGAGGCCGAGCGTGAAGATGCTGTTGACAATCTGCTTGCCGTACATGCTCTTGGCCGAGAACTCGGCGTCGAGGTGCAGGGGCTGGACGTTCATGGTGAGGGTGGTGATGAGGAGGTTGTCCGCCTCGGTGACGGTGCGGGTGACCTCGTGGAGGATCACGGTGCCCACCTCGAAGTCCTCGTAGTACATGCCTGCCATGGTTGGCTCCTTGGGTCTGGTGGATCTGATGGGTGTCAGCTTGCCGCGGCGAACGCGAGCGCCTGCCGGGCGTGGTTGGCGTGGGCCAGGTCGATGTGGTCGCCCCGGTAGGAGACCGCGCCGTGCCCCTCGCGCTGGCCGTCCTCGAAGG
Source organism: Sinomonas sp. ASV486 (assembly GCF_030908215.1). GTDB lineage: Bacteria > Actinomycetota > Actinomycetes > Actinomycetales > Micrococcaceae > Sinomonas > Sinomonas puerhi. The sequence continues at coordinate 256,966 of NZ_JAVFJK010000004.1, forward strand.
CCGAGATGAGGCCCTCGTAGTAGGTGCGCATGTAGTCGGAGAGCCCGTATTCCTCGTTGGCCACCTGCGCGTGCGTCGGGTGGATGAGGACCTGCCCGGTGTACCCGAGTCGGTTGTTCGCGGCGGCGAAGGTACGCAGTCCGTCTAGGTTGCGCACCTCCTGCCACAGGCCGAGGACTATGCTGCGCAGGCCAGCGGCACGGGCGGCGAGGACCACGCGGCTGCGGAGGTACAGGGTCTCCTGCCCCTCGGCGGTCCAGGTGAAGCCCACCTCGCGCGAGACGTCGGCATCCTTCGCCGCCGCAGCCATCACCCCGCCGACCCGCGGGCCGGAGAGGATCGCCTCGACGTTCTGGATCGACGCCGCGGTCTCGAGGGACGGGATGAGCTCTACGGTCCCGCGGTCCACCCCGTGGGCGAGCTCCGCTGCGGTGACGAGGGCGTCGAACCTGACCACGTCGTCGCGCGTGAACAGCTTCGGCAGGAGGAATCCTGTGAGCCGGCCGTGCGTGACCTCGAGGATGTCGGCCCCGAAATGCACCGTATCCAGAGCGTTGGGCCGCACGAGCACGCCCTTGCCGCCCGGCACCGAGCCCGGGGCGTCGAGGGCCTCGCGGGCGTTGGCCCGGGCGAGCGCCTTATCCTCCTCGGGGACCGAGTCCTCGAGGTCGATGATCACAGCGTCGGCGTCCGAGGCGAGGGCCTTGTCGATCCAGGACCGCTTATGGCCGGGGACGAACAGCAGGGAGCGGTACGGCTTCACGCGGCAGCCCCCTCGAGGACAAGCTGGGTGAGCAGCGTGCCTGCGGCCAGCGCATCACCCACGGCGGCGTTGACGGATCCCACAATTCCGGCCGCGGGCGCGGTGATCGGGTTCTCCATCTTCATGGCCTCGAGGACAAAGAGGACCTCGCCGGCCTCGACACTCTGGCCCTCGGCGACGTTCACCTTGACGATCGTTCCCTGCATGGGCGCCTTGACGCTGCCGTCCGTGGCCTTGGCCTTACGCGCCTTAACGCCGCGGCCAGTCCGCGTGCCGTTGGCGGATCCGTTCACCGCGGCCCGATCGGAAGACGGTTCCGCTGCACCTGCCGCCGGGAGCACGGCTTGGGCGCCGGGCCGGCCGAGGTCGGGGAACACCGGGATGGTGTAGAAGCGGCCGCCGACCCCGACCTCCTGGCGTGACGGCGCCTCGTCGAGCTTCTCGAGCTCCTCCGCGAGGTTCATGCTTTCCTCGAGCCAGCGCGTCGAGAACCGCGCGGCGCGGAAATCCTCATGCGTCACGATCGCGAGGGCGGCCGGAACTGTGGTCGGCACCCCGACGATGTTCAGCTCTCGCAGCCCGACGGCGAGCCGGTCGAGCGCCTCCTCGCGGGTGGCCCCATGGGCGATGAGCTTGCCGACCAGGCTGTCGTAGTACGGCAGGACCTCGTCGCCGGAGGCATAGCCGGCATCGAACCGCAGGCCCTCCCCCTCCGGGGCCTCGACGGTCTGGAGCGGACCCGGTGCCGGGAGGAAGAGGCCGTCTGCGACGTCCTCGGCGTTGATACGCGCCTCGACGGCGGCCCCCACCGGCGCGAGCCGGTCGAGGATGCTCAGCGGCGCGCCGGCGGCGACCTTGATCTGCTCGGCGACGAGGTCCACACCGTGGACCATCTCGGTGACCGGATGCTCGACCTGGATGCGGGTGTTCATCTCGAGGAAGTAGAAGCGCTCCCCCTCGACGAGGAACTCGACCGTCCCTGCGCCCACGTAGTCCACGTGCTCGGCGAGGCGCACGGCGGCGGCCCCCATCGCGCGGCGCATTTCGTCGGACAGCCCGGGCGCGGGCGACTCCTCCACGAGCTTCTGGTGGCGGCGCTGCACGGAGCAGTCGCGGTCGCCGACGTAGACCGTGTTGCCGTGGGAGTCGGCGAAGACCTGGACCTCGACGTGCCGGGCGCTCGTCAGGTAGCGCTCGAGGTAGACCTCGCCGTTCCCGAACGCGGCGGTCGCCTCTCGTGTGGCGGCCGCGACGGCGTCGGCCGCCTCCGCCGCGGTGTTGACGAGGCGCATACCGCGCCCCCCGCCGCCAGCGGAGGCCTTGACGAGGATCGGGTAGCCGTGGCTGGCGCCGAACGCCACGACGTCGTCAGCGCTGGAGATGGCGCCGTTCGAGCCAGGCGCGAGCGGAACCTCTGCCTCGACCGCGACGGCGCGGGCGGCGACCTTCTCGCCCATGGTGGAGATCGCCGTCGCGCTCGGGCCGATGAAGGTCAGGCCCGCGTCGGCGACCGCCCGAGCGAATGCGGCGTTCTCGGAGAGGAACCCGTAGCCCGGGTGGATGGCCTGGGCGCCCGTGGCGAGGGCAGCCTCGATGATCTTGGCGGCGTTGAGGTAGTTCTCGCTGGCCGGGCCGGCACCGAGGTCCACGGCCTCGTCGGCGATTCGCACGTGCATCGACTTCGTATCCGCCTCGGAGTGGACGGCGACGGCCTTGACGCCGAGTGACTGGGCGGCCCGGACAACGCGGACCGCGATTTCGCCGCGGTTGGCGATGAGGATCTTAGTGAACATGGGTGGTCCTTGTCTCGGTGCACAGGTTTTCGGTCTCGCCGAGGGTCTCGATGGTGGTGGTGAGCACGGACCCCGGGCGGAGGTACTCCTTCGGGTCGCGGCCGTCGCCGACGCCGCCGGGGGTGCCGGTGAGGATCACGTCGCCGGGCCGCAGGATCGTGATCGCGGAGATGTAGCGGACCAGCTCGACGGGGCCGAACACGAGCTCGGAGGTGCGGGACTGCTGCTTGACCGCGCCGTCCACGCTGCACGTGATCGTCAGATCCGGCTCGGGCCCCGTCTCGTCGGCGGTGACGAGGTAGGGGCCCAGCGGGGTGGTCGAATCGAACGTCTTGCCCTGGAGCCACTGCGGCGTGCGCCGCTGGAAGTCGCGGGCTGAGACGTCGTTGGAGACGGCGAACCCGGCGATTGCGTCCCGAGCCGCGTCCTCGTCTGCGTGGCTCACGGTGCGGCCCACGACGACGGCGAGCTCGCCTTCCCAGTCGACCCTGCCGGAGCCGGCCGGCAGCACAACGTCGTCGCGCGCGCCGACGAGGGAGTCCGCGAACTTCGCGAAGAGCGTGGGGTACTCGGGGAGCTCCCTGCCCATCTCGAGGATGTGGTCCCGGTAGTTCAGCCCGACGCAGATGATCTTCCCGGGCCGAGGCACGAGCGGCGCGAAGTCGGCGTCGGCCGTCTCGACCGGCACACCGTCGACGTGCTGGGCCCAGTCGGGCGAGCCGGCCTCGAGCCACGCCCCGACGTCGGCTAGGTCGAGCGGATGGAGGCGGCCGCCGTCGAGCACGGCGGCGCGGGTGCCGGTGCTGTCGCTCCAGCGGATCGTGGCGAGTTTCATGAACCACTCCATCCGAGCTGGGTCTTGAGTACGGCCTTCTGGAGCTTGCCCGCGGCAGTGCGGGGCAGCTGGTCCGGGGTGAGGAAGACCATCTGCTTGGGGACCTTGTACCCGGCCAAGCGCTCGCGGAGGAAGCTGGACAGCTGGGCAGCCTCGGCGGTCTGGCCGCTGCGGAGCACGACGACCGCGCGGACCTCCTCATCCCACTTCGGGTCCGGGACGCCCAGGACCACGGCCTCGAGGACGGCGGGGTGGAGGTGCAGGACCTGCTCAATCTCAGCCGAGTAGACGTTCTCGCCGCCGGTCTTGATCATCTCCTTGAGCCGGTCGCGGAAGTAGAAGTAGCCGCGCTCATCCTTCACGGCCAGGTCGCCGGTGTGCAGCCAGCCACCGCGCATGGCCTCGGCGGTTGCGTCCGGGCGGCCGTAGTAGCCGCTCATGAGCGACGGGCCCTTGACGCAGATCTCCCCGAGCTCGCCGGGGGCCACCTCGTTCCCGTCGGCGTCCTGGAGCTGTGCCTCAACGAGGAGGTACTCGGTGCCAATCGAGCCGTCCACGGCCGAGTCAAGCATGTCAGCCGGCCTGAGCCGCGTGACCATGGGCCCTGCCTCGGTGAGGCCGTAGCGGAAGAAGAGGTCCGTCCCGGGCAGCATCTCGGCGAAGAGCTGCTTGTCCGGCATGCGCAGGAGGCCAGCGCCGGTGTGGAGCGCCTTGAGGTTCTTCCTGATCGCGGGGTCCGTAAGGACGCCTTGGTCCATGAGTCGGCGCATCATGTTCGGGATCATGAACGTGTTCGTGATGGACTCACGTCCCACGAGGTCCACCACGGTCTCGTCACTGAACTTCTGCGCGATCACGCTCGTGGCCCCGGCCACGAAATGCGGCACGAGCCAACACAGTAGCGCCGCGGAGTGGAACAACGGCGTCACGATGAGCCCGCGCTCGTTCTCGCGGCTCCCGACCCCGCAGTCATACATCTCATTGAGGGCGTTGGCGAGGGACGAGCGGTGAGACAGGACCACGCCCTTCGGGGTGCCGGTGCTGCCACCGGTGTAGATGACACACAGCGGTGCCTCGGCGTCGACCACATCCTCGAGTGGCCCCGAGCCGATTCGGAGCGCATCGATCTCGGCACCCTGGCGCACGACCGAGGGCACCGTCCCGCCGTCATCCGCAACCTTCTCCGCGAGGATCTCCAGAGCCTCCTCGAGCAGTGGCAGGTGCGCCTCCTCGGCGAGGATGACCTTCGCGCCCGTCTCAAGGATGCCGTTTGCGAGCTCCGCTGCCGCCCACCGCCAGTTGTAGGCGATGTAGACGCCGCCACTCGCGGCGACCCCGAGGAACGCCTCGGCGTTGAACACGGTGTTGCCCGCCAGGACGCCCACCCCGCTACCGGCCGTGACGCCGGCTTTGCGCAGCCCGCGGCCCAGCTGCCAAGCCCTCTCGGCGGCCTCGCCGAATGTCACGCGCCCATCGACTCCGACGAACGCCTCCCTCGCGGGATTCCGGCGGCTGTTCAGCCGAATCCAGTCTCCTATGGTCCGCATCGTGTGCCTCTCTGCAGCAGATGCGCCTGCTCGGCGCCTGGAACCACGTGAGTTCCATTCTTACGAACAAGCGTACGTTAGATACCGTTGATGTTCAATGCTTCGTGATCCCGAGCCCCCGCAGGGCCAGTTCGGCGTAGGCCCGGCCGAGATCGGCGACGCCAATGCGGCCTTCTCCGCGGAACCACCCGGCCACATGGGCCGCGTGCGCGAAGAGGCTGTAGAGGTGGACCCGCGGATCGATGGAATCGGCCTCGCCGGCGGCCACGACGGCCTCGACCAGTCCCAGCATGAACTGCTCGTACCCCTCGCGCTTGGCTACCACGACACGACGGCCCGCGTTGGAAAGGGCCCGCAGCTCGGTGTTGCCCACGAAAACCTCGGGGCCGCGCTCGGCATGGAACCGGATGTGCGACTCGACGGCGACCATCAGACGATCCACCTCGCCGACATGCGCCGCAATGGTCTCGAGAACGTCCCGGTGGAGATCGTCGAGCGCCCCGCACATGATGTCCAGGAGCAGGGATTCCTTGGAAGCGATGTGGTAGTAGAGGCTGCCGACCTTGAGGCCCGCGTCCGCGGCAATCTGCCGCAGCGTCGTCGCGTTGTAGCCATGCTCATAGAAGAGCCTCGCGGCGGCCCTCCGGATGGCCGTCAGGGTGTCCGCCTCGGGGCTAGTGACGCTCATCTTGACAGGTTCCGGCTAGCGATTCTCACCGCGGATGTCGATCTCGACCTCGTCGGCGAGGAACCATTGCATCCGCTCGAGGAACTCATCCTCGTGGGCGAAGACCTCTGCGGCCTCAGGCCCCCCGTAGGCGACCTTGACGTCGGCGACTGTGTCGAACCACAGCTCAGCCATGCCACTGAACGGCCATTGCTTGCGGTGCTCGATCGCGGGGTTCTGGCGGTACCTCCGCAGGCCAGGGAGCCTGCGGACGAGGATGGGGTGCTCCACGTTCCATTTGTGGAGGAACTCCTCCCGGCTGATGCCGGGCTTGGCGTTGAGGACAGCGACAACCTTGATCATGCTCTTCTCCGCTCAGACCAGATGACTCAGACGGGGGTGACGGCCTGGCGGCGCTCGACCGGGACCGCCTTGCGGCGCCCGTACAGATCGAGCCGGCGCGAGAGGTCGTTCCGGAGGTCATTGGCCGGGACGACGGCCTCGACCGCGTTCGCGTTGGCGATCTTGAAGACGTCGATGCCCTCGGCGTACTCGGCGTGCTTCTCCGCGATGAAGGCCCTGCGCTCCTCCGGGTCCTCGATCTCGTGGATCTGGTTGTAGTAGATCCCGTTGACTGCGGCGTCGGGGCCCATGAGGGCAGGGCGCGCCGTGGGGAGCGCGATAACCGCGTCGGGATTCATCGGTGCGCCCGACATAGCCAGGTAGCCGCCGCCGTATGCCTTGCGGACGAGTACGGTGATGCGCGGGACGCGGCACTCTGAGACGGCGAAGATCATCTTCGCCCCGTGCCGGATGATGCCCTGACGCTCCACCGCAGAGCCGATCATGTAGCCGGCGATGTCCACAAGGAAGATGATCGGGATGTTGTAGGCGTTGCAGATCCAGATGAAGCGGGCGGCCTTGTCCGAGGAGTCGGGGAAGATCGATCCGCCCATGTGCTTAGGCTGGTTGCCCACGAGCCCCACGGGGCGGCCGCCGATGCGGGCGAACCCGGTGAGCATCTCGGGGGCGAAGAGCTCCTTGTAGGGGAACCAGGTGCCCTCGTCGACGAGCGACTCGACGAACTCCTCCATGTCGAAGACCTCCGCCTCGCGCAGCGGCACGATCTCCTCGAGGGTGCGGCCCTCGCGCGGCGCGACCGACGGCGCGATGGGCGCGGGCTGCTCCCAGTTAGACGGCAAGAAGGACAGCCAGACTCGGAGGGCCGCGATAGCCTCGGCGTCGTCCTCGACGAGCACATCGCCGAGGCCGGACACGGTGCAGTGCATCTCGGCGCCGCCCATCTCCTCGAGCGTGACCTTCTCGCCCGTGACCATCTCGGCCAGACGCGGGGACCCGAGATAGGCGGTCGCGTGGCCGCGGACCATGATCGTGAGGTCGCAGAGAGCCGGGACGTACGCGGATCCGGCGGGCGAGGGGCCGAAGAGGGCGCAGACCTGAGGGACGCGGCCGGAGATCTGGACCTGGTTGTAGAAGATGTTGCCCCACGCGTGGCGGCCGGCGAAGCTCTCGAACTGCTCGTCGATGCGTGCGCCGGCGGAGTCGAAAAGGTAGATGAGGGGGATACCCGCGGCGACGGCCTTGTCCTGCGCGGCGGTGATCTTCTCGAAGGTGCGGTTGCCCCACGTGCCGGCCTTGACGCTGAAGTCGTTGGCGATGACGCAGACTTCGCGGCCATCGACGCGGCCGAAGGCAATGACGACGGCGTCACCGGGCAGCCCGTCCTCGAAGCGGGCCAGGAGTCCGTCCTCGATGTACTCGTTATCGTCGAATAGGAGCGCGAGCCGTTCGCGTACAAGCAGCTTGCCGGACTCGATGATCTTGCGGCGGTTCTTCTCCGGGCCGCCGAGCCTGGCCTGCTCGGTCTTCTCCGCCAAAAGCTCGTGGACGGTCTTGGCCGGCTCCGCGGCGCCGAGATCCGCTGCCGTAGGAATCGTGGACGTGCTCATGTGGGCCTCCGAGGTGAATCCACTGAAAAGAAATTGACTTCACCAGTATACGAACAAGCGCTCGCTAGTCTAGTCTGGATGTCGAGGGCACGTAGCCTTCCTACAGATTCGAGGAGCGACATGCAGGCATTCGATGACGACCTTGCCGCGGTCCGGATGGCCGCCCCGAAAGGCAGGCCGAACCACAAGTGGGACGCGCTCGTGGAGGGCGACCGCGTTGACAGTCCCGGCATCACGGTCACGGAGGCACATCTGGTCCAGTGGGCGGGGCTCACCGGCGACTGGGTCTCGCTCCACCTCGACGAGCAGTACGCCTCCCAGACCCCCTTCGGCCGCCGGATCGGCCACGGGCCGCTCACGCTCTCGGTGGGGCTCGGCCTGCTCACCCAGACCGGCTACTTCTCCAACGTCGCCGCATGGCTCGGGCTCGACGAGGTCCGCGCCGTACAACCCGTGTTCATCGGGGACACGATCCACGTCGAGGCGACCGTGCGGGTGGCCCGCGAGACCAAGAAACCGGACGTGGGCCTGTGGACCCTCGACTACGTGGTGGTCAAGCAGGACGGCAGCACCGTCATGACGTTCACGAGCAGCTTCCTGGTGGGGCGGTAACCCATGACAACCGTGACCCGGCAACCCAAGGCCGCGACCGACGTCGTCCGCGCCGTGATCTCCGAGCACGCCCCAGCGAACCGTGTCCGGGAGTTCGACGAGGCCGAACGCTTCGACCACGAGCTGTTCCATGCGCTCGCCCACGCCGGACTCCTCTCCGGGGCCCTCGACGACTCGGGCAAGCTCAGCCACGCGCACCAGGCCGCAGTCCTGACCGAGCTCGCAGCGGGCCCGACCTCGATGGCCGTGGCGTTCGTGGTGCAGTACATGGCCGTCCAACTCCTCTCTGCCCACGGCACGCCAGCGCAAAAGGACGCGCACCTTGCGCCCCTGCTCGCTGGCGACGTCCACGCCTCCTTCGCGCTCAGCGAGCCCGACGGCGGCACAGACGTCGCGCGCGCCATGAAGACCACCGCGACGCGCCTGCCCGACGGCTCGTACTCGATCTCCGGACGCAAGCGGTGGATCGGCGGGGCCATGGACTGTGGCTACATGCTGCTGCTCGCGCGGACCACCGAAATCGGGACATCGGCGATAGGGGGCATCACGACCTTCATCGTGCCCCGCTCCACGCCCGGCATCGAGACACGCGAGATCGACACCATGGGCATCCGCAGTCTCGCCCAGACGGACATCTTCCTCGACGACGTCCGCGTCCCGGCGGCCAACGTGCTCGGAGAGCCCGACCGCGGCTTCCGCCAGGTGATCGGCACGCTCAACGGCGAGCGTCTCAACGCCGCGGCCGTGGCCCTCGGCATCGCGCGCGGCGCGTTCGACGTCGCGCTCGACTGGGCCAAGTCCCGCGAGGCCTTCGGTCGACCCATCGGCGCGTTCCAGGCCCTCCAGCACTCCCTCGTGGACGCCCGGCTCAAGATCGAGTCCGCCGTGCTGCTCCTCGAGCGCGCTGTGAGGGCAGCCGAGGCCGGGGACCCTAGCGGCGACGTCGACTCAGCGCTCGCGAAGCTTGCCGCCTCCGAGGCAGCGACCTTCACCACCGACGCCGGGATGCGGCTCATGGGCGGCTGGGGCTACGCGCGCGAACTGCCCATGCAGCGGTACTTCCGCGACGCGCGGCTCTACACGTTCGCACCGCTGACCGACGAGATGATCCGCAACTACTTGGGCGAGAAGATGCTCGGCCTGCCGAGGTCGTACTGATGGCCGCCGCGAAAGCTGCGCCCACCCTCGACCGGTTGTTCGAGTCCGCCGTGATTGGCGGCCTCGACGCCCCGAACAGGATTGTGCTCGCGCCCCTGACCCGCAGCAGGGCCACCCAGGACGGCGTGCCCACGCCGCTCATGGCCGAGTACTACCGCCAGCGGTCCGGCGCAGGGCTTGTGGTGTCGGAGGGGACCGTCGTCTCGCCCCAGGGGGCCTCGTACGCTCGCGTTCCGGGGCTGTACACGGCCAGGCAGGTTGAGGCGTGGAAGCCGGTCGTCGCGGCCGCGAAGGGCCGGGGCGCCCTCGTCTACGCACAGCTGTGGCACGTCGGCCGTCAGGCCCACTCCATGGTGCAGCCCGACGGCCTGCCGCCGTGCGCGCCGTCGGCCATCCCGATCATCGGCGACCTGTACCGCTCCCCCGCCGGACGCATCCCATTCGAGGTGCCGCGCGAGCTCACCGAAGCGGGCATCGCCGAGATCGTGGCGCAGTTCGCTGCGGCCGCGCGGAATGCGCTCGATGCGGGGTTCGACGGCGTCGAGCTCCACGGCGCGAACGGCTACCTCATCGACCAGTTCCTCAACGCGAGCTCGAACGGGCGCACCGACCGGTACGGGGGCACCTTCAGCAATCGGGTCCGGTTCCTCGCCGAGATCCTCGATGCGCTCGCAGAGGGCATGCCGATGGACCGCGTGGGGCTGAGGCTCTCGCCGTCGTCCACGTGGATGGACATGCGGGATCCGGATAAGCGCGGGGTGTACTCGGCCGTCGTGCGGCTGGCTTCGGCGCGGGGTCTCGCCTATCTCCACTTCGTCGAGCCCGGGATCGCTGGTTCGGTCGATGTGGAAGGCGACCGAGCCGCCGTCGTACCTACCAGCGATCTCGCGGCGCACTTCGCCGGTCCAGTGATCGTGACCGGCGGGCACACAGCGGAGTCGGCCGCGGCCCGCATCGAGGCCGGGACCGCGGACCTCGTAGGGTTCGGCCGGCTGTTCATCGCCAACCCGGACCTTCCATACCGCTTTCAGGCCGGCGCCGAGCTTGAGCCGCTCCGGCGTGAGGGGCTCTACGGCGGCGGGGAGGCCGGCTACACCGACTACCCACTCCACCCCGACAACCCGCACGCCGTTCCCAGCCTCGCCTCCTGAAGAAACCACGCTGACCACGAAAGGAAGGCCGCCTTGCGCAGTCTCAACGTCCTCATCACCGGTGCCGGCGGCGGAATGTGCCGCGGCATCAACCGACGCCTCGCCGACGCCGGGCACACGCTCCTGTGCGTGGACATCGACGCCGAGCGTGCCGAAGCCGCCGCCGAGGCAGTGCGGTCAGATGGCGGGAAGGCGTTCGCGTTCGCCGCGGACGTCACGACACCCGACGACGTCAAGCGCCTGCGCCGCGACGCCCTCGAGCAGGTCGGGGCCGTCCAGGCCATCGTCAACGCCGCCGGCGTGCTTGACCGCAAGATGCTTCTGGACCACGATGCCGCCTCATTCGCGAAGGTACTCGACATCAACCTCGTAGGCCCGTTCGCCGTGATCCGCGAGTTCGCGCAAGACATGCTCGACGCCGACTTCGGCCGAATCGTCAACATCTCCTCCATCGCGGGTACCACCGGGTACCCCTACCCGAGCTACGCGGCGTCGAAGGCCGGGCTCTCCAACCTCACCCGGTCGCTGCTTATGGACTTCTGGGGCACCGGGATCACCGTCAACTCCGTGTGCCCGGGGGTGGTCGACACCCAGATGGTCATCCAGGAGGTCCGCGACCAGGTGCCGAACAAGGTTCCCACTGGTCGGGTCGTTGAACCCGAGGAGATCGGGGCGCTCATCGCCTTCGTGCTCACCGACGACGCCCGCAGCATCAACGGCGCCGACCTCGTGATCGACGGCGGCGCGACGCAGATCTTCCGGCTCTTCGACCCGCAGCACGCCTGATGGCTGTCGAGGTCACGGGCACAGCCCAGCGTGAAGCGTGGCTCGCGAAGGCATTCCCGCCAGTTGAGCGGCTCGACGACGGGCTCTGGTCCGTCCCGATCCCATTCCCGGGCAACCCCATGCGCTACACGCTGAGCTACGTGCTCGTCGAGGGCGATGAATGCCTCGTCGTAGACCCCGGCTTCGACAGCGACGAGGGCTGGGGGCATCTCACGGCTGGCCTCGGTGCTGCCGGCATCGGCGCCGGGGAGGTCACCTGCATCATCGCGACGCACTTCCACACCGACCATCTCGGCATGGCATGCCGGCTCTCGCGGGTGTCCGGGGCGCCCATCGGGCTCGGTGAGGCGGAGCGCCGGTATTTGTCGGTCTACGAGGACGCGCGCGAGGAGGTCGAGCTGGACCGCGAGCGCATGCGGCGCTGGGGCGTGCCCGAGTCGCGGGTCGCCGAGGGGGCAATGACCGTCAAGGGCCTCGAGCACCTGCGCGGCTTGGCCGACGCGGACTTCCGCCTTGCGTCCGGGGACGCGGTGCCGTTCGGCGCCGCACTGTCGGGCCACGACCCGATCCGCGTCATCGAGACGCCAGGGCACACGCCCGGGCATCTCTGCCTCGAGCTGGCCAACCGCGCGGTGTTCCTCAGCGGCGATCATCTCCTTCCCCGGATCACGCCGAACGTCTCGCTCGAGATCCGAGGCGACCCCGACCCCGTCGGGAGCTACGTTCGCTCTCTCCAGCGCGTCGAGCTGGCCGACCACTACGAGGTCCTGCCTGCCCACGAATACCGGTTCCGGGGGCCCGGCCTCCGGGCGCGGCAGCTGCGCGTGGCGACCGAGGAGCGCTCGCGGCAGGTCCGCGAGGCTGCGTCCGTGCAACCCGACCCTACCGTCTACTCCGTGGCCCGGGACATCTCATGGTCGCGAGGGTTCGATTCCCTGCATCGGCTCCAGTTCCGACTCGCGCTCAGCGAGACCGCAGCCCACCTCCAGCATCTGGCATTGCTCGGTCTCGTGACCGGCATCGATACGGTGGTTCAGCAGCCCACCGGCGTTGAGCACAGTCGAAACGGCCCCGCCGTGCTGGTCGAGTGCACTTGACCTTCAAAGGCGTCCGGCCGTCGACCTTCAGGCAAGCGCGCCGACGAGCTGATCCAGCGATGTGATGGTGATGTCCGGCGCCGTAAAGTAGCGCGGGTACGGGGAGCCGTCCCTGCTCACCCACGCCGTGCGGAGGCCGGCCCGCGCGGCGCCGTGGATGTCCCACGGGTGGACTGCGACGAGCAGCATCTCCTCCGGGCGCTTCCCGCAGGCCTCGGCGGCATACCGGTATGACGCCGGATGCGGCTTCCACGCGGGCGCATCCTCGACCGAGAGCAGCTTCTCGAACGCGTCCAGGATTCCAGCCGCGGTGAAGAGCTTTTCGGCGACTTTGGCGGAGCCGTTGGTGAGCGTCACCAGAGAATGCCCCGCGTCGCGGAGGGAGCGAACGCCGTCGACCACGTCGGGGTGCAGCGGCAGATCCGCGACCGATGAAGCGAGCCGCTGCGCGGCCTGTCCGGGGTCGGCGACTCCGGCGGCGTCGAGCAACGGCGTGAGGAGCTCGATGCCGACCGCCGCAAAGCCGGCCGAATCACCGGTCGCCGCGAGGGCGAAGCCGTCCCGCAGAAGAGAGGCGAACCACTGTTTGGCGAGATATGCGGGGGCCCCGGCGTCGGCGAACCGCTCCCCCATCGGAGACATGTCGGAGAGGGTCTCGTTGACGTCGAAGACGATGATGCTCGGGGTGTTAGCCATGGAGGCGTCCCTTCGTAGGCGCTCAGGGAATGCCAGTGTGTCAGGTGTCCCGGGGGCTGCGGAACCTCTCGCGTCGTGGTCGGCCTCGTAGGAGCTACGCAGCGCACGACGGCGGGATCCGCAACCACGCGGGCCCCCAGTCCCGCTCCGCTCACCCACCGGTCGCGTGCTGCCCGAACTCCCACCGCCGCACCCACGCGTGCATCGCGATCGCTGCCGCCGACGCCGCATTGATGGACCGGGTCGAACCGAACTGCTCGATCGAGAGCGTCGCCTCTGCCGCCGCATGCACCTCCGGCGTGAGCCCCGGCCCCTCCTGACCGAACACGAGCACGCATCGCCGTGGAAGCTCATAGGTCTCGAGCGGCACCGAGTCGGGGAAGATGTCCACCCCGAGGATCGGCAGGTCTTCGGACCGCGCCCATTCGACGAAGTCCTCGACCGTGGGATGGTGCCGGACGTGCTGGTAGCGGTCGGTGACCATCGCGCCGCGGCGGTTCCATCGCCGTCGTCCGATGATGTGCACCTCCTTGGCGAGGAACGCGTTCGCGGTGCGCACCACGGTGCCGATGTTGAGATCGTGCTGCCAGTTCTCGATCGCCACATGGTACTCGTGCCGCCGCGTGTCCAGCTCCGCGACGATCGCCTCATGCGTCCAGTACCGGTACTTGTCCAGGACGTTGCGGCGGTCTCCGTGCGCGAGCAGCTCGGGGTCCCAGTGCTCGCCCTCGGGCCACATGCCCTTCCACGGTCCGACTCCCACCACGTGTTCCCGCTCGCCATCCCCGCGCACGACGGCGGCGTCCTCCTCGCGCTGTTCAGTCACCGGACAAGCGTAGTCGTGGCGGCCCCTGACACCCATGGAGGTTTGTCAACAATTTTGTTCCCACCTAGGCTCGTCCTCGTCCCATCACTGTCGACATCCGCGAAAGGGCTTCAATGCAGAATCCCAACGTCGTGAGCCGTCTCAACCGACTGCCCATTTCTCGCTTCCACAAGATCACCCTCTTGGCCGTCTCCTTCGCCTACTTCTTCGAGTTCGCGGACACCAACACCTTCGCCACCACGGCTCCGAAGCTCATCAAGCTCTGGGGCGTCACGGTGGACCAGATCGCCTACGTGACCTCCCTGTCCTTCGTCGGCATGTTCCTCGGATCCCTCGCGGCGGGCTGGATCGCCGACCGCTGGGGCCGCAAGAAGGCACTGACGTGGACCACCGTCTGGTTCGCGGTCTTCTCCCTCACGTCAGTCTTCTCCTGGGACGTCGTGTCCCTCGGGTTCTTCCGGGTCCTGACCTCCGCAGGCCTCTCGGCGATGACCGTGGTGGCCGTCATCTATGTGAGCGAACTGTTCCCCGCGGCCGTCCGGGGCAAGTACCAGGCCTACGCCATCGTGATCGGCATCTGCGGCACTCCGGTCACCAATCTCATTGCGAGCGCCGTCGTCCCGCTCTCCGACTGGTCGTGGCGACTGGTCTACCTGTGGGGCGCCATGGGACTGTTCTTCGTCCTGTTCATCCGGCACCTCAAGGAATCACCCCGCTGGTACGAGAGCATGGGCATGCCCGAGCGCGCCGACGAGGTCCTCCGCGAGATCGAAGACATGGTGTCAGCGGAGAAGGGCCCCCTCCCCGCGCCGGAGGCACCGGTGGCGGTCGCGCCCCAGGCGAAGGCCCACGTCAGGATGCTGCTGCAGAAGAAGTACCTTGCGCCGACCCTTCTCCTCTCCCTCCTCTGGGTGACACAGACCATCGGCTTCTTCGGCTACTCGAGCTGGGCTCCGACGCTGCTCTCCAAGCAGGGCTTCAGCGTTGAGAGCTCGATCTTCTACGTGGCCCTCACCACGGTGGGGGCTCCCCTCGGATCCTTCATCGCCGCCCTCGTTTCCGACCGCTTCGAGCGGAAGTGGTCCCTCGCAGTCTTCGGGACAGCCATCGCGATCAGTGGCCTGCTGTACGGCCTCACGTTCAACCCGATCATGATCGTCGCCTTCGGCTTCCTCGTGAACATGTTCGAGCGCGGCTACACCGCCGTGGCCTACGCCTACTCGCCGGAGCTCTTCGATACCAGGGCCCGTTCACTCGGCACCGGCGTCTCATACGGCTTGGGGCGACTCTCCAACGCCGTTGGGCCGCTCATCATCGCCGCGCTCTACAACGGCAGCGGATACCAGAGCGTCTTCATCTTCATCGCGGGAACCTGGCTCGTGGGCGCGCTCGCGGTCGCATTCTTCGGCCCCAAGACACGAGTGAGGGCTGCGGCCGCGGTTGAGGCCGCCAGCAGTCAAGCGGCCGCCGGGAGCAGCGACGCTCCTCGCTGAGGCCTACGCCGCGTACACCGACACTGCCGCCGCCTTCGCCACGAGCACGACGGCGACGTCCGGGCCCAGATCGAGCTCGGCGGCGGCAGCGGGGGTCAGGTCCGCGACGATCACGTGGCTGCCCGCGTCGCAGTGGACCCGCACCTGGGCGCCCCGCGGCTCGAGCTCGCGGACCGCAGCGGCCCACGCGTTCCGAGGCGATCCGTGCGGGGCGCTCTCTGGCCGGAACACGGAGACATCCGCCGGACGGAACACGGCGATCGCCTCCTCGCCCGCGGCAGGGGTGTCGGCACCGTCCGGGACCGTGCCCGACACCTCGCCGAGGCCGTCGACGCGAAGGTGGCCGGGCGGCGTCGTGCGCGCGGTTGGGCCCCAGACGACGGCGCGCCCGCGGAGGAAGTTGAGCCCGGCGAGCCCCGCAGCGAAAGGGCTTCGGGGGCGTTCGAGCAGCTCGGCCGTCGGGCCGGACTCAGCGACCCGGCCGCCCTCGAGCACCACGACCCGATCGGCCAGCAGATGCGCATCGAGCGGCTCATGCGTCACGACGAGCGCAGTCCGGCCCGTGAGGACCCGGCGCAGGAGCCGACGCAGGGCCGGGGCCGCGGCGACGTCGAGCGCGGCGAATGGCTCGTCGAGCAGAAGGACGCGCGGCTCGGCGGCGAGAGCCCGTGCGATCGCGACCCGCTGCGCCTGACCGCCCGAGAGCTGGGCGGGCCGGCGGGAGGCGAGGTCCGCGGCGTCGACCTCGCCGAGCCAGTACTCGGCGGCGGTCCGTGCTGTCGCGCGGGAGGCGCCCGCCGCGCGGGGGGCGAAGGCCACGTTCTCGAGCACGCTCAGGTGCGGGAACAGCAGCGGCTCCTGCGCGAGCAGCGCGACCCCCCGCCGGTGGGGCGGGATCCAGGTGCCGCGGGCGTCGGCGAGGACTCGACCACCCAGCGCCACCCGGCCCGAGTCGGGCCGCAGGAGCCCGGCGCACAGGCCGAAGAGCGTCGACTTCCCGGCGCCGTTGGGCCCCATCACCGCCACCGTCTCGCCCTCCGCCACGCCGACCGCGAGGTGCACACCGCGGGCGGCCAGGCCGGCGTCGACCGTCAGGAAGCTCACCGCAGTCCCCCCGCCCGTCGGCCGTAGGCGAGGCCGACGACGGCGGCCGCGACCGCGACGAGCACCAAAGCCAGTGCCACGGCGGCGTCCGGGTCGGTCTCGCGCTGCAGGTACACCTCGAGGGGAAGCGTCCGCGTGACGCCCTGGAGGCTGCCCGCGAACGTCAGCGTCGCGCCGAACTCGCCGAGGCTGCGCGCGAACGCGAGGACGAGTCCGGACGCGAGGCCCGGGAGCACGAGCGGCAGGGTGACGCGGCGAAACGTATGGGTGGGGGTCGCTCCGAGCGTCGCGGCGACGGCCTCGTACCGCCCGCCCGCCGTGCGCAGCGCGCCCTCGAGTGAGACGACGAGGAACGGCAGCGACACGAAGGCCTGCGCCATCACCACCGCCGTGGTGGTGAAGGCAATCTGGACGCCGGCCACGTCCAACCAGCGGCCTACGAGGCCCAGGCGCCCGAACGTGTAGAGGAGCGCGAGGCCGCCGACCACGGGCGGCAGGACGAGCGGCAGGAGTACAAGCGCTCGCAGCCAACGCAGCCCCGGCACGTTGCCTCGCGCGAGGGCCATGGCCATCGGCACGCCTAAGACAAGGACGACGACGGCGCTCGCCACCGCGGTTTCGAGGCTCAGCCGGAGGGCGGCGAGTGAGGATCCCGAGGTGACCAGCGAAGCGAAGTGGGCCCAGTCCACACGGGCCAGGATTCCGACGAGCGGCACAACGACGAAGAGCGCGCCCACCGCCGCAGGCACCCAGATCCACCCCGGGAGACCCGTGAACCCACGGGACCTGACCCCAGATCGCTGAAAGGTGACACCGCGTCGCTGAAAGGTGACCCCGCGTCCTAATCCGGACCCGGGGTCACGTCCCGACGATGCGGGGTCACGTCCCAACGATCCGGGGTCACGTCCCTGCGTACCGGGGTCAGGGGGCGCCGAATCCGGCATCCGCGAGCACCTTCCGTCCCTCGGGGCTGGAAACATAGGCAACGAAGGCGCGGGCGGTGTCCTTGTCCTTCGAGTCGCGCAGCACGGCGATCGGATAGTGGTTCACGGCCGCCGAGGCCTCGGGGAACGGCACCGAGTCGACCTTCCCGGAGGCACCCTTGACGTCCGTGACGTACACGAGGCCAGCGTCGGCCTCGCCGGAGATGACCTTGCCGAGCACGTCCGTCACATTGGACTCCTCGGACACCGGCTTCAAGGTCACACCGGCCCCGTTGCCTGCCGCCCGTGCGGCCGCCTGCGCCGCTGACCCGCACGGCACCTGGGCCGCGCACTCCACGAGCTTCACGCCGGGCTTCGCGAGGTCCTCAAGACCCGTGACCCCGGACGGGTTGCCCGGCCGGACAGCGATCGTGAGCACATTGGTCGCGAAGTCATTGGCCGCGCCGTCGGCGAGCCTGGGTCCGGTGACCTTGTCCATGTTCTTGGTGTCCGCCGAAGCGAACACGTCGGCCGGGGCCCCCTGGGCGATCTGCGCAGCAAGGTCCGAGGACCCCGCGAAGCTGAATGCCACGGTCGTCCCGGGGTGCGCGGCCTCGAACTGCTTGCCCAGGAGCGTGAACGTCTGCTTGAGGGATGCGGCGGCGAACACGGTGATGGTGTGCCGTCCCGTGCTGACGGCGGACGACGACGCGGCCGCACCACCCGCCGTCGTGCTTCCGCACGCAGTGAGCAGCCCCGCAGAGAGCAAGGCGAGCAGGCCCGCGAGCGCGCCGAGGCGCGCCCTCACGGGGCCCGTTCTCACGGGGCGCGCCGTCACAGCGCACGCCCTGAAGCCGTCTCGACGATCACGGTCGTTGCCTTGACGACGGCGGTCGCGACGGACCCAGGCTCAAGTCCGAGCTCGCGCACGGCCTCGGAGCTCATGAGGGACACGATGCGGTGCGGCCCGCACTGCATCTCGACCTGCGCCATGACCTTGTCCACGGTCACCTCGGTCACGAGCCCGGTGAACTGGTTCCGCGCCGATCGGGCCACCCCCGAGGAATCCGGCGTCGCCGCCGCGATGCCGCGGGCGTGCGCGGCGAGCTCCGCGCCGTCAACGGCAGCGCGACCAGAGTCGTCCTTGTGGGCAGTGAGGGTGCCAGCGTCGACCCAACGGCGGACCGTGTCGTCGGAGACGCCGGTGAGGCGGGCTGCGTCGGAGATGCGGATGAGGCCCATCGTCTGAGTCTAGTTCCGCGATTGCGGTTCGATCCAGCAAAATACTCCGCAGATGCGGAAACATAGCCCAGACTTAAGGCGGGATGGAAGACTGAGGGTGCGTCCGCCGTCGTGCGCGTCCCCTCACCTCCCGATCAGGAGCCGTCCATGAGTGAAACGATCGTCACGTACCGCAGCGGCGAGGACATCGAGTGCTGGCTGACCGATATGGACGGCGTGCTCGTCCATGAGAACCACGCGATCCCGGGCGCCGCGGAGCTCATCCAGCGCTGGGTCGACACGTCGCGCCGCTTCCTCGTCCTGACGAACAACTCGATCTACACCCCGCGCGACCTCGCCGCGCGCCTCCAGACCTCGGGCCTGTCCATTCCGGAGGAGAACATCTGGACGTCGGCGCTGGCCACCGCGGTATTCCTCAAGGACCAGATGCCGGGCGCGCGTATCTACGTGATCGGCGAGGCGGGACTCACGACGGCGCTCCACGAGGCCGGGATGATCCTCACCGACCAGGACCCGGACTACGTGGTGCTCGGCGAGACGCGCACGTACTCGTTCAACGCGATCACCACGGCGATCCGCCTCATCCTCGACGGGGCCCGCTTCATCGCGACCAACCCGGACGCGACCGGCCCCTCGCGGGACGGCGTCCTGCCTGCTACGGGTGCGATAGCAGCTCTCATCACGAAGGCCACCGGCCGCGAGCCGTACACGGTGGGCAAGCCGAATCCCATGATGTTCCGCTCCGCAATGAACCAGATCGACGCGCATTCCGAGACGACCGCGATGATCGGCGACCGCATGGACACTGACATCATCGCGGGCATGGAGGCCGGGCTGCACACCGTCCTCGTGCTCTCGGGCATCACGCGGGAGGAAGACATTTCCGCGTTCCCGTTCCGGCCCAACCAGGTACTCGGCTCGGTCGCGGAGCTGTTGACGCAGCTGTGAGTCTGGTGGATCACGGAGGCGTGTCGCCAACGAGACTCCGGTCCGGGAAATATCGATCCTTCAACCTTTGCTGAAGCAGACAGAGACTGATCCAGCGATAGCAGAGGAGATCGACATGGCACAGTTCACCGGCAAGGTAGCTCTCGTGACGGGTGGGGGCTCGGGCCTCGGCGAGGCAATCGGCAAGGAACTCGCGGCGAAGGGCGCGAGCGTTGTCCTGACCGACATCAACCTCGAGGCCGCCCAGCGCGTCGCCCAAGAGATCGCCGACGCGGGCGGCGTCGCCTCCGCGTTCAAGGCCGACACCTCCAAGAAGGAGGACTCCGAGAAGTCGGTCCAGTTTGCCGTCGAGACGTACGGCAAGCTGAACTACGCCGTCAACAATGCGGGGATCGGCGGCAACGCCGCCCCCGCGGGCGAGACGGACCTCGACGACTGGGACCGGGTCATCGGCATCAACCTCAACGGCGTGCTCTACGGGATGCGCTACCAGATCCCCGAGATGCTCAAGGCCGGCGCCGAAGGCAGCTCGATCGTGAACATGGCCTCGATCCACGGCACCGTCGCGGCCATCGGCAGCGGCGCCTACACGGCCGCGAAGCACGGGGTCGTGGGCATCACGAAGAACGCCGCCGCCGAGTACGGGCCGCAGGGACTGCGCATCAATTCGGTAGGCCCCGGCTACATCCATACCCCGCTCCTGGACAACAGCCTCTCCCCTGAGGTCGTGGAGGCCCTCAAGGGCAAGCATGTCCTCGGACGCCTCGGCAGGCCTGAGGAGGTCGCTCATCTCGTGACGTTCCTGCTCTCCGACGAGGCGTCCTTCATCACGGGCGGCTACTACCTCGTGGACGGCGGGTACACGACCGTGTGACGCTGGGACGGGAATGCGGCGAACGACGGCGGCCGGTCACCTGTGGGTGGCCGGCCGCCGTCCTGCGCGGGTCAGCTCACGCCTCCCTACCCCGCGGATCCGGCGAGGAACGCCCAACCAGCAGGTACTCGGCTCGGTCGCGGAACTGCTCAAACAGCTGTAGGCGCGCTGGGATAGTGTGAAGTCCATGCCTCACCCGGATCTCACCTTCGAACCACTCGGTGAGCCCGAGACAACCCTCACAGGCAAGGTCATGAAGCAGGTCCGGGCCGCCATCATGTCCGGCGAGATGAAGCCGGGCGAGCTGTACTCGGTCTACCAGCTCGCGGAGCTGTTCAACGTCTCCCGCTCGCCGGTCCGGGACGCCATGCTGCGGCTCGAAGAGGCTGGCCTCGTGCGCTTCGAGCGGAACAGGGGTTTCAGGGTGGTCCAGCCCCGTCCCGAAGACGTGGCCGAAATCTTCGCGATTCGCCTCGCGCTCGAGGTTCCCGCGGCGCGGGCCGCCGCCCTGCGAAGCGATACGGAGATCGCTGCGGCGCTGAAGGACGCGATGGCCCGGATGGAAGAGGCCGCCGCGGCGGGCGACGACGAGACGTTCTTCCACCATGACCAGCGCCTCCACGACGTCATCCTCGCCGCCTCGGGCAATACCCGGATCCGCTCGATCATCGCCCAGCTTCGCGTGACGACCCGCATCCTCGGGGCGTCGACGGCCGGCGTGAACCGCTCCCTCCAGGCCATCGTTCAGGAGCACGCACCCGTCGTCGAGGCCATCAAGGAGGGCGACGGCGCCCGTGCGGCCGCCGAGATGCGGGCCCACCTCAACCACACCGGCCGCCTCCTGGTGGACCAGACCATTGACAGGCTGGGCCTAGCCCTCGACGGGGATGCCCTGTGGGACGCTCTGACCGCCAGCTTCTGAGCTGAGCGCCCCACGAAGGACCTCTGCCAGGTGCTGGGCCCGGACGCCCGTTCCTTGCTGGACCTGCGTCCGGCACGAGAAGCCGTCGGCGAGAACCAGCGTGGACTCTCCCTTGGCCCGGACCTTCGGGAACAGCTCCCGTTCGCCGAGCCCTTGGGAGACCTCGAAATGGCCCGGCTCGAATCCGAAGTTCCCTGCGAGTCCGCAGCAGCCCGATCCGATGACATCGGTGTCGATCCCGAGCTTCCGGAGCACGGCCAGGTCCGGGTCATAGGTGCCCTGGGCCTCCTGATGGCAGTGCACCTGCGAAATTGCGGGCGCGTCGACGACGCCGAAGGGCCACGCGCCGTCGTGCTCTGCGACGAGCTCGGCGAGGGTGACCACTTGGCCCGCAAGCTGGGCCGCCCGTGGATCGTCCGGGAGGAGCTCTGTGATCTCGTGGGTGAGCATCACGGTGCATGAGGGCTCGAGTCCCACGATCGGCAGATTCTGCGAGAGTGCCTCCTCGAGCGCGTCGAGGGACTGGCTCATGACCTTCTTGGCCATGTCGAGCTGGCCTGTCGAGTGCCAGGTCAGGCCGCAGCACACCTGTCCCTGAGGCAGGACGACCCGGTAGCCGAGCGCCTCGAGGACCTCCACGGCAGCCTGGCCGACGTCCGGCGCGTTGAAGTTCGTCAACGTGTCAGGCCACAGCATGACGGTGGAACGCACGACGGCGGGCCGCTCGCCTTCTGCCTCAATGGCGGCGGCGCGCTTGGCGAACCACTTCCGCAGCGTGACGGGCGCGAAGTGGATCATGCGCCGCTTGGGCTCGATGCCCGCGAGGCGCTTGACGAGCTCCTCGGCGGGGCGGAAGCCCAGGATCCAGTTGGCCAGCCGCGCCGAGCCGGGGATCGCCTCGAGCACCCTCGACGTGAGCGGCAGCCAGCCCATCGCATAGTGCGCCATCGGCCGGAGCCTGCCGTTGTAATGGTGGTAAAGGAACTCGGCCTTGTACGTGGCCATGTCGACGTTGACGGGGCACTCGGAGGAGCAGGCTTTGCAGGACAGGCACAGGTCCAAGGCCTCGAGCGTCTCCTTGGACTGCCAGCCGTCGGTCACGGACTCGCCGCGGAGCATCTCGGCCAGGATCCGCGCACGCCCGCGGGTCGAGTGCACCTCATCCCGGGTGGCCTGGTAGGAGGGGCACATGGAACCGACGTCGGATCGGCACAGGCCGACGCCGACGCACCGGTTCGTGGCGCTGACGAAGGACCCGCCGTCACGGCTGAACGCGTGCACCGGTGTGAGGTCGAAATGGCGGATGCCCGGACCCGGACGGATGCCCTGATCGATGGGTTCGGCATCGACCAGGATCCCCGGGTTGAAGAAGTTGTCGGGGTCGAAGGCGGCCTTGAACTCGGCGAAGGCCCCCAACGCCTCAGTGGAGTAGATCACCGGGAGGAGCTCGGAGCGGGCGCGGCCGTCGCCGTGCTCGCCGGATAGAGACCCGCCGTGCCGGGCGACGAGCGCGGCGGCCTCCTCGATGAAGGAACGGTAGCCTGCGACGCCGTCCTCGGTGCCGAGGCCGAAGTCGATGCGGACGTGGACGCATCCCTCGCCGAAGTGGCCGAACGGGATCCCCTGGAGTCCGTGCCTCCCGAGCAGCGCGTAGAGATCGCGGAGGTAGTCCGCGAGGTGCTCGGGAGGCACGGCGGAGTCCTCCCAACCAGGCCAGGCCTCGCCCCCATCGGGGAGCCGCGTGACAATGCCCGCGCTGGCCTCGCGGATGGTCCACAGCGCACGGGCCTCGTCGTGCCCGGTGACCACCACAGAGTCCACGATGCGTCCCTCGCGCATCAGGGCGTCGACGAGGGACCTGGCCGCCTCGCCCGCCTCGTCAGCGGTCCCGGCGCCGAGCTCGACGTAGAGCCAGCCACCACCCTCGGGCAGCTCGGATCCGGCGGTCTCCCGTCCGGGCCGAGAACGCAAGGCAGCCAGGAGGTCGGCCCCCATCCCCTCGACCGTGTAGACGCCGGGCCGGCGCAGGAGTGGCGCGGCGGCAGCGGCGTCGAACACGTCCGCGAATCCGAGCACCGCGAGCGCTGTCGCCTGCGGCCGCTCGACGAGGCGGACGGTCAGCTCCGTGATGACCCCGCACGTCCCCTCGGTCCCCGCGAAGACCTTGGCCATGTCGAAGCCGTTCTCGGGGAGCAGATAGTGCAGCCCATACCCGGAAACCTGCCGCGGGAACTGCCCGAGCTCGTTCCGGAGCACCATGAGGTGGGCGTCGCGGATCTGCCTCAGGCGGTCCTCGAGCACAGGGTCGCTGCAGGAGTCGGCGCCGATTTCGACCTCGCGGCCATCAGCGAGCATGACCTTGAGGGAGACCAGATTCTCGGCCGCTGAGCCCCACGCGACCGAATGCGAACCGCAGGCATTGTTGGCCACCATCCCGCCCACCGTGCAGCGGGAGTGCGTCGACGGGTCGGGGCCGTAGGTCAGCCCGAAGGGTGCCGCTGCGTCGCGGAGGGCGTCGCAGACCACGCCGGGACGGATGCGTGCGGTCCGGGCCTGAGGGTCGATCTGGAGGATCTCGTTGAAGTAGCGGCTCGTGTCGATCACGAGGCCGTCGCCGATCGCGTTCCCTGCCACCGAGGTGCCCCCGCCACGGCACGTGACAGGCCACCCCCGCTCTGCGGCAGTCCTGAGGGCCTCCCGAATGTCCTCGACGGTGTGGGGCTCGACCACGGCGGCCGGCACGCGTCGGTAGATCGACGCGTCGGAGACGTAGGCGGCGCGTGTGGTGAGGTCCGTGCGGAGGGCGACGCTGGTCATCTTCTTCTCCTGGTGGACACAGTGACAGTAACATGCTACACGTGAGATACTACAAGAGCTCTTATCTGCCCGCTCCACCGGCCCCGCCCACCTTCCGCGGGAGCGGAAGCAGCTGCGGCAGGAGCCGCCCGAGGAGGTTGTTGTACACGATGCCGCTCCACTCCGGGCTCGCGTGGGCGGGGAACGCGCCGATGGTCTGCAGGTCCGAGCTGACCAGGTTCTCGGGGAAATACCGTGCCCACCGGGCGCGGGCGGAGGAGTAGTTGACCGTCTGGTCGCCGGGATTGCCGATGAACGCCATCTCCGCCCGGTCGAGCGTGCCGACGAAGCGGGTCACGTCCCAGTCGTAGATGTACTGGGACTCCGCCTGGATCAGCACGCTCGACGGCGCGAGCGGCGAGAGCTGTTCGAGGGTCTGGTCCAGAATCTGCGTCCAGGTGCGCTCGTTCTTGTGGATCACGCGCTCCCCGAACTCGTAGCCGCCGCGGACGAGCGAGGGGATGCGGATCCCTAGGTCGTACAGGAACACCACGGAGTCGAACCAGCTCTGGTCGAGGACGTCGTACTTCGAGGCGGGCGTCGAGTCCAGCACGATCACCTCGACGAGCGGCCCGTTCTCGGCCAGCAGCCGCGATGCCACCTCAACGGCCACCATCCCGCCGAACGAGTGCCCATAGAAATACAGGGTCCGCAGGCGCCTCTGACGCACGTAGACGCGCAGTGCATCGAGGATCTCGTCAATGTCGAGCCCGAGGTTCGAATAGCCGATCGCCGCGAGCTGTCCGCGCTCGGACAGCGAGTCATGCAGGGCGGCGAGGATGATCCGCCCCTCCTCCCAGCTCGTCTTGTAGCCGGGGAACAGGACCCACGAGGCGTCGGGGAAGCGCCGCCTCGCGGCGTCGTCGGCCATCTCGAGGACCACCGTCTGGCGGCGACGGCTCTGCACCTCGCGGGTCACGAACATGTCCGTTGCCAGGAGCGCGGACCCCACCGCGCCACCGAGGAAGGCGCGGCGCGAGAACGCCTTGAGCCGCCGTGCGGCGCGCAGCATGGCCGGGTCCATGGCCGGTTCTCCCACAGTGCCGCCCGGGCTGGGCCCCTCAGTCGAGGCCTAGCTCGGCCTTCCCGAACGCGAACAGGTAAGGCACACCGGCCTCGGCCTCGATGCG
The DNA here is from genome assembly GCF_030908215.1 of Sinomonas sp. ASV486. Classification (GTDB taxonomy): domain Bacteria; phylum Actinomycetota; class Actinomycetes; order Actinomycetales; family Micrococcaceae; genus Sinomonas; species Sinomonas puerhi. The sequence goes on from NZ_JAVFJK010000004.1 coordinate 282,359, forward strand.
CTCCTCCGCGCCGGTGGCGCGGTCCACGATGACGGCGACGGCGGTCACCTCGCCGCCCGCGTTGCGCACGCCCTCCACGGCGGTCAGCGCGGAACCTCCGGTGGTCGAGGTGTCCTCGAGCACCACGACCTTGCGGCCCGCGACGCCCGGCCCCTCCACCTGCCGTCCCATCCCGTAGGACTTCTGCGCCTTGCGCACCACGAACGCATCGACGGCGCGGCCCGCCTCGCGCGCGGCGTGCATGACGGCGGTGCCCACCGGGTCGGCGCCCATCGTGAGGCCGCCCGCGGTCTCCATCTGCACGCCAGCCCGGTCAATGAGGTCCAGCATGACCTGCCCCACAAGCTGGCTGGCCTCGTGGTGGAGGGTGACGCGGCGGAGGTCCACGTAGTAGTCCGCCTCCTTGCCGCTCGAGAGGGTCACCTTCCCGCGGACCACGGCGAGCTCCTTGATCAGTTCGAGCAGGCGGGCGCGGGCGGTGGCGATGTCGACGGTAGCGGCAGCGGCGGAGGCAGCAATCGGGGCGTCAGTCATGGCTTCGATTCTAGTGGCGGCCGTCTTCACCCGGATTCACTTCGCTCGGCCGGGTTCCGTCCGGAGCGGCACGCACGACGGCGTGTGGTCGCCGACGGCGATGTGGCCATCCGAGGGGCGGCGCGGCGTCGTGCGCCTATCATGTGCCTTGAACCCCGCACACCCGTCCTGCCCCGCCCGCATCCCGCAAGGAGGCCCGTGAACACGTCCCTCACCCCCGCCGAGGTCTACCACGCCACGCCAGACGCCGAGGAGTCCGTGCCGCCGGTGCACGAGGTCACCTCCGCCGCGGCCGGGCGGCGCCTCGCGGACCGGGAAGACGTGGTCCGGCACAAGAAGCGCGGCTACGCCCTCGTCAACGTCGGCCAGACCCCGCACGAGGCGATGGTCGCCGACCTGCTGTTCGTGAGGGGGGCCCTCGAGGGCGCGCAGGTCCCCTACCTCCTAGTGCGAGGCAACGACGCACGACCCGTGATCGCCGTCGACTGGTCCTTCCGCAGGCAGCTGCGCCATGCGCTCGTGGCGGCGTGCCGTGACGAGCCGTTCTACTCTCTGACCGTGGATGCACGCAAGGACCGAGCCCTGCTCGTTGCGGACGGCCAACTCGCCGAGTCGGCACAGGCGCGCATGTTCCGGCTCTATCGGCCGCGGATCGAGCCGCATGGCGGCCTGCGCTACGGCCCGGAGACGGGTGTCCAGATCGAGCTGTGGAAGTGGGAAGGCGAGATCCTGCAGCTTCCCATCGAGAACTCGCTCACGCGCCGCACCATCCCGCGGTCCGAGGCTGTCCGAGGAACGGTAGAGCGGTTCGGGCACACCTGGCCGACCATCGAGAACATGTTCGCCGACCACGCGACGGACATCCATTTCGAGATCGACATCGTTTTCTCGTGGGTGGACGGCGCCGATCCCGAGCTCCAGCGCTACCGCGCGTCGTTCCTGCCGGGCGTGGTGCTCGGCGAGGGCGACGACGCTGAGGCCCGAGTACGCCAGATCAACGAGCTCAAGTACGCGCTGCGCAGCGTGCACATGTTCGCGCCGTGGATTGGACACATCTTCATCGCAACCGATTCGAAGGTCCCCGACTGGCTGAATGCCTCGCACGAGCGGATCACCATCGTGCCGGCCGCGGACCACTACAAGGACCCGTCAGTGCTGCCGGTGTTCAACTCCCAGGCCATCGAGTCTCAGCTGCAGCACATCGAGGGCTTGTCCGAGCACTTCCTGTACTCCAATGACGACATGTTCTTCGGCCGGCCGCTCGGCCCGGACATGTTCTTCTCCCCTGGCGGGATCACGAAGTTCATCGAGGCCTCGACGCGGATCGGGCTCGGCGACAACCACCTTGACCGTTCGGGCCACGAGAACGCCGCGCGCGTTAACCGGCGACTCCTGTGGGAGCGGTTCGGCCGCATTACCACGCGCCACCTCGAGCACACCGCCGCGCCCTTGCGGCGCAGTGTCCTGCTTGAGATGGAGCGGGAGTTCCCCGAGGAGTTCGCCCGCACGGCCGCCGCGCGCTTCCGCACGTGGGACAGCATCTCGGTGACGAACTCCTTCTACCACTACTACGCGCTCCTCACCGGGCGCGCCGTGACGAAGATCGGGGCGAAGGTCCAGTACATCGACACGACCGTGCGCTCCGGACTGGAGTCGCTCGGCAAGCTGCTCAAGAAGCGCAACCAGGACTTCTTCTGCCTCAACGACGGCTCGTTCCCCGAGGTGTCAGCGCAGGAGCGCCAGGAGCGCGTGACCGATTTCCTCGAGAAGTACTTCCCCATCCCGGCTCCTTGGGAGCGCTGACCGCGCTCCGTTTCGGGTCCGGATCTCGGCGCTGGTCAGAGGGTGGGGTGGGCCTCTGACCGCCGGACCGGGCGCGCGCCGTCGTCCGCGGGGAACGTGACCCCGGCGTCGGCGAGGATCCGCGCGACCTCCGCAGCGGGGACGTCGCGGCCCACCGTCTCGCCGCCCGCGGCGGGCACCACGGAGTGCAGCACCGAATCCGCGTAGACATGCACGAGGTTGTACGCCTGGGCGGCGTCGCGTCCGCGCGTTCCGCGGATCCCGGAGGTGGGATCGACGGCGCCGGCGAGGTCCTGCGTGTAGCAGGTCGCAGAGGCGACAGACACAGGAATCCCCGCAAACGTCCCGGAGGTCGAGTAGTGCAGGTGCCCGGCGAGGATCGCGCGGACGTCCGAGCCGCGCAGCACGTCAGCGAGGGGCGCCTGCCCCCGCAGCTCCACGAGCACCGCGAGTTCCTGCACGCAGGGCACGGGCGGGTGGTGCATCGCGAGGAGCGTCCCGTCGGGGGCGGGGAACGTGAGCTCCTCGGCGAGCCAGTCGAGCTGGGCCGCGGAGAGCTCGCCGTGGTGGAAGCCGGGCACGGTCGTGTCGAGCACGATGATCCGAAGTCCGTTGACCCAGTGGACCCGGTCGAGCGGCTCGGCGGAGGGGTCCTCGTCGAGCAGGTGCTCGCGGAGGGCAGCACGCGAATCGTGGTTGCCCATGGCCCAGATGAGGCGCGAGCCGAGTGCCGCGGCCGCCGGCTCCGCGATGCTGCGCAGCCGGGCGTAGGCGGCGGGCTCGCCCCGGTCCGCGAGGTCACCGGTGACCACGATCGCCTCGGGCGAGCCGCCGGCGTCGTGCATCTGGGAGAAGAGCCTGCGCAGCCGCTCCTCGGAATCGAGGGTGCCCGCGAGGAGTCCGTCACCGACGAGGTGCGTATCGCTCACATGGACCAGGAAATGGCGCGGCCGAGGATGCTCGGCCTGGATGATGCCCATTGGGAGCCTTCTGTCGTCTCGGGTCACTCCCCCCAGTGCACACATCCAAGGCATCTGGGCGATGAATGTCCAGTGAACGCGCCGCAAACCGCCCAAGCCGGGCGAAACAGAGAGGCGGGGGGGGGGGGGGGGGGGGGGGGGGGGGGGGGCCCCCCCCCCGGGCCGGGCGCCCCGCGCAACGGGAAACCCACGCCGGGCGAAACCGCGCGGCGCACGCCGGCGCACCGGGGGCGCGGCCGTCGTCCGCCCTTGCGCTCTGGCCCGGACCTGTATCCGAAACCGAGAGGGAGCTAGGCCCCTTCCGGCTTGCTGAGCTTGGCGACCGTCTCCGCGTCGGCGCCGAGGCCAGCGCCGGCCTGGAGGTGGCGCTCACGGATCTCGGCCACGATCTTGGCGTGCCGTGCGTCCGTGAGCTCGTAGAAGAACATGATCACGCCGGCGCCGGCGCCGAGGATCGCCGGGATGAGGCCCGCGGCGATCTGGATGCCGGTCACGGCCTGCGCCGTCTGCGCCGCAGCATGGCCGTCGTAGCCGCCCCACGCCAGCGCGTAGCCGGCGAGGGCGCCGCCCACCGCCTGACCGGTCTTGCGGGTGAAGGAGAAGAGCGAGTAGATAATGCCCTCGGAGCGGACGCCCGTCTTCCACTCGCCGTACTCGACGGTGTCCGCCTCGAGGGCCCACACCACGATGCTGACGCCGGCGATGCCGCCAACCGCGATGACGAAGCCGAGGAACGCGAGCCACACGAGCGTGGTCGGGGTGAACATGACCAGGAGGCCGCCCACGACTCCCACCACGATGAACGCCATGTAGACGGTCCGCTTGCCATACCTCGCGACGAGGACGGGGACCCATGCGCTCAGCGCCAAGGTGATGACGAGCTGGACGATCGAGAGGATCGGGACGAGGCCGAGGTTGTGCAGAGCGTCGCGGAAGTAGTACACCTGCACGGTCGAGAGGGACAGGTAGCCCGAGAGGAAGAGCAGCGAGGAGAGGCACAGCATGAGCAGCGGCTTGTTGCCCTTGAGCGTCTGCATGCTCTGCTTGAACGAGACCTTCGGCACGTCGCGGGCGACCTTCTCGCGGGTCGTGAAGAACGTGAACAGGTACAGCACGACGCCGAGCACCATGAAGACGAGCGTCACCGCGGTGAAGATGGGCTGGAGGTCGGTTCCGGCCTTGAGCAGCGGCGCGACGAAGATGCCGAGAGCGGAGGAGACGAGGAGCGCGCCAACGGTTCTCGCCGAGGCGAGCTTTGCGCGTTCCTTGGGCTTCTGCGTCATCGCCGAGGCCATCGAGCCGTAGGGGATGTTCACGAGCGAGTAGGCCAGGCCCAGCGCCGCGTACACGATGTACGCGTAGGCGAGCTTCCCGCCCTCGCCGATCTGGGGGATGTGGAAGTTGAGGAAGGTGAGAATGAGCAGCGGAACGGACCCGAACAGGATGAACGGGCGGAACTTGCCCCAGCGCTTCGTGTTGGTCCTGTCCACCATGCGTCCAGCGAACAGGTCGGAGAACGCGTCGAAGAGGCGCACCACGAGGAACAGCGTGCCCGCCGCCGCGGCGGGGATGCCTGCCACGTCGGTGTAGTAGACGAGCAGGAACATCGACGTGGTGGTGAACGCGAGGTTGTTGGCGGCGTCACCCGCCCCGTAGCCGATGATGCTCCGGAGGCGGAGCTTGTCCGACCCGGGATGATCGGTGCGCGCGGCCGGTGCCGACGGTGAAGACGTCATTGTCATGTCCTTGTCCTTGGGGTGGGTCCGGTCGCGGTCAGCGGGCCTGCGGCTTCTTGTTGTTCAGCGGCGCCCAGCGACGGCGCAGGGCGTGAGCGGCGGCCTTCGGGCGGCGATCGCGCGTGAAGGCGCCCTTCTTGTTGCCGTCCACACGCATGATGCCGTTGGACGTGGCGAAGTCCGCGAAGTTCCACACGTGCTCGCCGACCATGGCCGGCACGCGGTCGAAGACGCGGTGGTACATGTCCAGGAACGCGGACTGGTACTCCTCGCTCCAGGGCTGCTCGTAGAGGGAGTGCAGGCCCGGCATCGTGTCGGCACCGTACTCGGTCATGATCATGGGCTTGCCGTGCTTCTCGGTCCATGCGAGAAGCTCGGCCTCGAGGGCCTTCTCCGCCGACGCGAGGTCGCCGGTGTTCAGGTACCAGCCGTAGTAGCGGTTGAGCATGATCACGTCGAACAGGTCCGTGATGACGTCCTTGTCCGGTCCGTCGAACATGACGTTCACGAAGCCGATCGGGCGCGTCGGGTCGAGCTCGCGGGTGAGCCTGGCGAGGGGCTCGAAGTACTCGCGGGCGCCCTGCTCGGAAGACTGGGGCTCGTTGGCGATGGACCAGATGACCACGGACGGGTGGTTCTTGTCCCGCGCGACGAGCTCCGCGATGACCTGCCGGTGCGCGGCCGCGGTCTCGTCGCTGACGAACTCCGGGCCATACGTCTTCTTCGCTCCTGTGCTGAAGAACCCTGCGAAGTCCGCGTTGAGGCCCACTGCAGGGGTCTCGTCGATGACGACGATGCCGTGGCGGTCCGCGTAGTCCATGACCTCCTCGGAGTACGGGTAGTGGGAGGTGCGGAAGGAGTTCGCGCCGACCCACTCCAGGAGGGAGAAATCGTTCACCATCTGCGCGTGGCTGTGGCCCTTGCCGATCGTGACGTGGTCCTCGTGCATCCCGAAGCCCGTGAAGTAGAACGGCTCGCCGTTGATGAGGAACTCCGTGCCGCGCACCTCGACGGTCCGGACGCCGAACGTCTGGGCGTAGGAGTCCACGACCTGACCGTCCAGGTCGACGACCTCGACCACGAGGCTGTACAGGTAGCCCTTGCCGGGCTGCCAGAGCTCGACGTCGGGGATCGCCACCGTGCCGGAGATCCCGTCCGCGGCGGCCACCTCGGCGCCCGAGGCGTTGAGGACCCGCACGCGGACCGGCAGGAGCCCTGCGGTCTCACCGGCGACGACAACCGCGTAGTCGACGGTGCCTGTCGCGATGGTGCCGGTCCCGGCTGCGCCGGGGTCGCCTTCGAAGCCGGTCGTCACGACGACGTCCTCGACGTAGACCGCCGGCGTGCTGTAGAGCGAGATGCTGCGGTGGATGCCGGCGTAGTTGTAGAAGTCGTGCATGTACTGCTGCTGGCGGCGGCCGTCCTCAGTCTCGGTGATGTTGCCCGGTGGGATCGTGGCCTGCGTGAGCTCGTTGTTCACCGCGACGGTGAGGCGGAACGCACCGCCCGGCGTCACGTGCTCGGTGATGTCCGCCTCGAACGGGGTGTAGCCGCCCTGGTGCTCGGCGACGAGGACGCCGTCCACGAAGGCTTTCGCACCATGCGTCGCGGACTCGAAGCGCAGCCAGGCGCGCTCACCGGCCCAGCCGCGGGGCACGCGGACGTCGCGCTCGTACCAGACCCAGCCGACGTGGTCGCGGATCGCCTTGTCGGCGAACACATCGTTGTAGCTCGCGGGCACGGCCATCTCGAGTGCCGTGTCGAGCCGTGCGTTCTGCCAGCCCTCGCGGAGGCCCGCGTTGTCCGAATCCACCTTGAAGGCGAACAAGCCGTCCAGGCTCACCAGTTCGCGGGTGGGTCCATCCTGGGGCTTGAGCATGTGCCGTCCTTCGCATCGTTGCGGTCCGCCGGGGCATTGGAGCGCCGCCTGGGCGGGGCCTGTCTTCGGGGCTGTTCATTCAAGGGTAGGACCGGCGGCAACATCTCGGCAATCGATTGCCACACGTTGCCATCATCGCATCCGTGCAGCCCCGCAAGCCCGCGACCCAGTCGAGTCGCGCCCGCGTGGAACAACCAGGAGACGCCAAAACGCCACCACTCCGCAGGTGCGGTCGTGGTGGCGCTCTGGCGTGGGGATAGAGGGCACGCCGCCCGAGTGCGTCAGGCGCGGAGCCACTCCGCTGCCTCGCGGGCAATCTGGGCGGGCGGCTCGGCGACGTCGAAGGCGACACCGTGCTCGTCCGGTTCGAGCTCCTCGAGGGTCCCGAGCTGCGAGTCCAGGAGCGAGAGCGGCATGAAGTGCTCCGGCCGGGCGGCCATGCGCTCAGCGAGCAGCTCGCGGCTTCCTCGCATGTGCACGAATACGGTGTCCGGCGCCGCGCTGCGGATGAGGTCGCGGTACGAGCGCTTGAGCGCGCTGCAGCCGATCACCATCGTGCCGGTCGCGGCGGCCATCCGCGCGCCGATCTCACGCAGCCAGGGCGCACGGTCGTCGTCGTCGAGCGGAGTGCCTGCCGCCATCTTCGCGACGTTGGCCGCCGGATGCAGGTCGTCCCCGTCGACGAACTCTCCCCCGAGCTCCTCGGCGAGGAGGGCCCCCACGGTGCTCTTGCCCGAGCCGGAGACGCCCATGGCGATCACATGCAACGTGCGGGACGCGGCGCCGGGCTCAGCGCGTTCGACGGCCGTGCTCACCAGTCGTGGACCGTGCCGTCGATGAGGCGGTTGTACGGCAGGTACGCCTGCTGGTAGGGGAAGGAGTTGGCCGCTTCCTCGTTGAACTCGACGCCGAGGCCCGGCTTGTCGCCGGGGTGGAGGTAGCCGTCCTTGAACGTCATGGACTGCTCGAACACGGTGTTCGTCGCCTCCGAGTGCTGCATGTACTCCTGGATGCCGTAGTTGTGGATCGCGAGGCCCACATGCAGCTGGGCGGCGAAGCCCACCGGTGAGATGTCGGTGGGGCCGTGGAAGCCCGACTTGATCTGGTACTGCGCCGCGTAGTCCATAACCTTCTTGAGCGGGCTGATGCCGCCGAAGTGGGTGGAGGCCGCACGGACATAGTCGATGAGCTGTTCCTTGATGAGGCTCTGGAAGTCATAGACGGTGTTGAAGACCTCGCCGATCGCCAGCGGCGTCGTCGTGTGCGAGCGGACGAGGCGCAGTGCCTCCTGGTTCTCCGCCGGAGTGCAGTCCTCGAGCCAGAAGAGGTCGTAGGGCTCGAGGGCCTTGCCGAGCTTGGCCGCCTGGATCGGGGTCATGCGGTGGTGGCCGTCGTGCAGGAGCGGGATCTCGGGGCCGAACTCGTTGCGCACGGCCTCGAAGACGGTCGGGAGGTGGCGCAGATACGCGCGGGTGTCCCAGTCCTCCTCCTGCGGGAACGCGCCGCGGCCGGCCGGCTCGTAGTCGTAGCGCTCGCCCGAGGCCTGGGTCTGGGCGGCCACGCCGTAGACGGCCTTGATGCCCGGGATCGCCGTCTGGACGCGGATCGACTTGTAGCCGAGCTCGAGGTGCTCGTGGATCGAGTCGAAGAGGGAGGGGATGTCGGTGCCCGAGGCATGGCCGTAGGCGCGGAGGCCGTTGCGGGAGGCCCCGCCGAGCAGCTGGTAGACCGGGAGGCCGGCCACCTTGCCCTTGATGTCCCACAGCGCCATGTCCACCGCGGCGATCGAGGCCATCGTGACGGGGCCGCGGCGCCAGTAGGAGGAGCGGTAGAGGAACTGCCACGTGTCCTCGATACGGTGCGGATCGCGTCCGATGAGGAGCTGGGCCACGTGCTCCTTGAGGTAGGCGGCGACGGCGAGCTCGCGGCCGTTGAGGGTCGCGTCGCCGATGCCGACGACCCCCTCGTCGGTCGTCACCTTGAGGGTCACGAAGTTTCGGGTCGGGCTCGTTACGAAGACTTCAGCGGAGACGATCTTCATTGTCGCTTCCTTTCACTGCTGGGCGCTGCCGGAGGGGATGTGTACTTCAGCCTAGTTGGGCGGCGGTCGCATGGCAATCGATTGCCATAATTTGCCGTCATGATGCCAAGACCCGTCACTCCGCGCCGAACGTGCCGCGGAGGGAGTCAATCCGCGAGACGACGAGCGGGTCTCCCGCGAGCTCGGCGGAGACGAGTTCGGTGAGGGCCTGCGTGCGCTCACGTCCCTCGAGTCCGGCGGCCGCGACGATGGGTTCCTTGAGTGGGTCCTGGAAGTCGGTGCCGAAGGCCACCGCCGCGGACACGAAGTCGATCCAGGCCGCGATCATGCGTGCCGCGGCCACCCCACTCCGGCCCTCCGCGAGCTCGGCCGTCAGCACGGGCACGGCCCGCATGCGCAGCTTCGTGGTGCCGTCCGCTGCGATCTGGGCCAAATGGTGCGCGATCCGCGGGTTCGAGAACCTCTCGAGGAGGGCATCGCGGTACGCGGGCACCCCGAGCCCCGGCAGCGTCAGGTGGCGGGCGGCCTCGTTCCAGAACGCCTCGACCGCGTCGCGGCACGCGGCGTCGTCGATCGCCTCGGCAACCGTCGTGTGACCGCGCAGCTGGCCCGCGTAGGCGAGCAGGGAGTGCGCTCCGTTGAGGAGCCACAGTTTGCGGTTCTCGAAGGGCTCGATGTCGTCCACGAACTGGGCGCCGGCGTCCTCCCAGCGCGGGCGTCCCGCCGGGAAGCCGCCCGAGAGGATCCAGTTCGCGAACGGCTCCGCCACGACCGGCGCTTCGTCACGGTACCCGCGCTGGGCGGCCACCTCTGCGATGTCCTCCGGAGTCGTGCGCGGCGTGATGCGGTCCACGGACGTGCCGACGAAGCTGACGTTGTCGCGGATCCAGTCGGCGAGGCCGGCGGAGCCGGCGTCCAGACCCTCGGCGATCGAGAGGACCGCACGCTCGGCGACCTCGCCGTTGCCGGCCACGTTGTCGCAGCTCACGACGGCGATCGGCCCGGCCCCCGCGTCCCGGCGCGCTGCGAGACCGCGGACGAGGCGCGCGAGGGGAGAGTCGGCGTCGTGCTTCTCGTAGACGGCCTCGGTGACGGTCAGGGTGACGAGCGCCGTGGCCGGGGCGGCGAGGAGCTCGTTGAGACGGTCGGTGTCCGCGCCGTCGACAGCCTCGGCGATCGAGCCGACGACCTCGAAGGCGTCGCCCTCCGGTCCGCGCTCGATGAGTGTGAAGAGGCCATCCTGAGCCGCGAGGGTCAGGGCCGCATCGGGCCGGCGCCCCGTGAAGGACGCGATACCCCACTCCGCCGAGTCGGACGCGTGCTCGGTGAACCAGGCCTGGTGCGAGCGGTGGAAGGCGCCGAGGCCCAGGTGGACGATCCTCACGGGCGGCGCTTGCGTGCCCTCGCGGCCGAGGAGGGGGATTTCGGTCGTAGTGCCTGCAGCAGTCACAGGAGTCTCTCCTAGAGCTTGAAGACGCGGCGCGGCGAACCGTCGACCAGGTCGACGATGATCTCGTGGGCGCGGTTCTCGGTGACGCGGTGCTCGGCGACGAGGCGGGCCAGGAAGCTCGCGTCGACTCGGCGGGAGGCGTCGTGGCGGGCGGGGATCGAGCAGAACGCACGGGTGTCGTCGATGAAGCCGGACGTGCGGGTGAAGCCCGTCGTCTCGGTCACGGCGGAGCGGAACCGCATCATCGCGTCAGGGGCGTCGAGGAACCACCATGGCGCACCGACGTACACCGAGGGGTAGAAGCCCGCGAGCGGCGCAAGCTCGCGCGAGAACACCGTCTCATCGAGCGTGAACAGGACCAGGTGGAAGTCCTTGGCCGTTCCGAAGTCCTCGAGCAGAGCCCGGATGCCCGCCGTGTAGTCGATCGCGAACGGGATGTCGTGGCCCGTGTCGGCCCCGTACTTCTCGAACGTCGGCCTGTGGTGGTTGCGGAACGAGCCGGGGTGGATGGTCATGACGAGGCCGTCCTCGACGGACATGCGCGCCATCTCGTACATCATGTGGGCCTCGAACGCGTCACGGTCGGCCGCAGTGGCCTCGCCGCGGCGGGCCTTCTCGAACAGGGCCTCGGCCTCGGCACGCCCGAGCTTGAGCGTGAGCGGCGTGCGGACACCGTGGTCTGCCGAGACGGCGCCGTGCTGGACGAAGTAGCGGCGGCGGTTCTCGAGCCCGCGGAGGTAGCCCGCGTAGCCGGCGACGCCGTCGCCCGCCTCCGCCGTGATCCGGTCCACGCGCTGGCTCCACTCCGCGTGGGCCAGGTTGATGTAAGGGTCGGGGCGGAAGGTGGGCAGGACGCGGCCCGCGAACGACTCGTCCGCGGCGATGCGCGCGTGCGCCTCGAGGGAGTCGAGCGGATCGTCGGTCGTCGCGAGGACCTCGATGCCGAAGTCCGTGAACAGCTGACGGGGGCGGAAGCCGGGCTCGGCGAGCTTGGCCGAGATCGCCTCGTACACGGTGTCCGCGTTGTCCGCGCCAAGGTTGTCGACGAGGTCAGAGGGAAGTCCGAAGACGTGCTCGAACGAGCTGCGGAGCCAGTAGCCGGAGGCGGTGCCGTCGAAGAGCGGCCACGCCTCGGCGAACCTGCGCCACGCGGTGCGGGAGTCGACGTCGGCCGTGCCCCCCACTCGAAGGTCGGAGAGCTCGATGCCGGACGCGTGGATGAGGCGGGTCACGTAGTGGTCCGGGCTCACGATGAGCGCCGTCGGATCGGGGAACGGGGTGTCGTCCGCGATCACGTCGGCCGGCACGTGGCCGTGGGGGGACAAGATCGGCAGATGCTCGACGTCGGCGAGCAGCTCGCGCGCGATCTGGCGAGTTCCCGGATCGGCTGGCAGGAGTCGGTCAGGGTTGGCGGCGATGGAGTCAGTCACGGGTGGTCTCTTCTCTAGTCTCTGCTCGGGTCTTGGCGCGTTGCGCTGGGCGCATGACGGCGCCGGTGCGGCTCAGCTGGCCTCGACGCCGGCCTTCTCGAGCACCTTCGCGAACGCACGGGCAGCCACGCCGAACGCTTGCGGGCCGCTGAATCCGCCGAGCTCGAACGCATTCGCGAGGTGCGGCTCGAGCGAGACGAAGCCGGCGTAGCCACTGTCGCGGAAGGCCTCGACGGTGGCGAGCAGCTCGCCGTCGCCCTCGCCAGCCGGGACCACGGCGCCCGTTGCGGCGAGCGCATCCTTGATCTGGAGGTAGACGGTGTGGGGGCGCAGCATCTCGTAGCCCTCGGTGAACGGCTTGACGCCCACCTGGACAAAGTTGGCCGGGTCCCACGCGAGCTTGAGCGCCGGCGAGTCCACCGACTCGACGATGTCCAGCACTCGCGACGGAACGTCCCCGAAGATGTCCTTCTCGTTCTCGTGGACGAGCACGACGCCGGTGCCCTCCGCCCGCTTCGCGAGCGCCGTCATCCGCTCGATCACCGCGTCGCGGGCCTCCTCGGGGGTCTTGCCCTCGTAGTAGAACGAGAAGATCCGGATGTAGCCCGCGCCGAGCACCTCGGCGGCGCGCAGTGCCCGGCCGAGGCGCTCGACCTCATGCTCCACAGGCAGCGCGATATCGACCTTCCCGATCGGCGACGCGATCGCAGAGACCTTGAGCCCCGCCTCGTAGAGGACCTTCTTGAGCTCGGTGAGCTGCTCCTCGGAGAGGTCCACGATGTTGGTGCCCCACGCGCTGCGGACCTCGATGTAGTTGGCACCGAGCGCTCGCATCACCGCTGCCTGGACACGCGGGTCGGCGTCGATCTCGTCGCCGAATCCGGACAGTTCCCACTTGGTGTCTGACACGGTCTACTTCACTCCTCCGGCGGTCAAGCCGCCCACTAGATACTTCTGGAAGAACAGGTACAGGATCACGACGGGCACGGCGCAGACGAGGGCCGAGGCCATCATCTGCCCGTAGTACGGAATCGCACCGCCCTCGGTGCTGGTCGCGAAGACCTGAAGCGCCACAGCGGCGGTCTGGGTGTCCGGGCGCGTCATGACCGACGCGAACAGCACGTCGTTCCAGCCGAGCAGGAAGGCGAAGATGCCGGAGACGATGATCCCGGGCCAGCTCAGCGGCAGGATGATCCTCGTCAGAATGCCGAGGTTCGACGCGCCGTCGATCCTCGCGGCCTCCTCGAGTTCCTTCGGCAGCCCGCGCAGGTAGGTGACCATCACCCAGGTCGAGAAGGGCAGCGCGAACGTCAGGTACGTCACGATGAGGCCCCAGCGGGTTCCGATCACTGTGACCCCGAGGTACGTCGCGGCCGAGGAGAACAGGACGAAGACCGGCAGGACGAGGAGCGTGCCGGGGATCGACTGCAGACCGAGGAGGCCGCGCAGCACCGTGAGGCGCCCGCGGAACTGGTAGCGGACCAGAACGTAGGCCGTGCCGATGGACAGGACCGCCGAGATCACCGCCGTGGCGCCGGCCGCGATGACGGAGTTCACGAGTGCGCTCGCAAGCCCCACGCTCGACCAGATCTTCACATAGTTGTCGAACGTGAATTCGGCAGGCCAGAAGTCGCCGCGGGCCACGGAGATGTCCGAGTTGATGCTCGCGAGGAAGATGTACACGATCGGGGCGAGGACGAACAGGCCGAGCACCGCGATGACGACGGTGAGCAGCCACCCCGGCATGAGGCGCGTGACCTCCGCCTGTTGGCGCGAGCCGGGCCTGTCAACGAGCGGATTCAGCGTTGTTTTCGTGACTGTCTGTGAGAGGGTCACTTGCGGCCTCCCTGGGATTCGGTGTCGTCAAGCCTGACGGCGCGGAGGTAGATGAAGAGGGGGATCAGGATGAGGATGAGCGAAACCACGGCCATCGCGGCGGACAGGCCGAAGCGGAAGCTCTGGAAGCTCGTCACGTAGGTCAGGATCGGGAGCAGCTCCACATCGTGCGGGGCGGGGAGCCCGAACATCACGTACGGCAGTGTGAAGTTGTTGATGTGGTTCAGCATCCCGATGATGAAGGCGAGGGAGACCGGACCCTTGAGGTACGGGAACACGACGTACCGGAGCTTGGTCCACCACAGGGCGCCGTCCAGCGCCGATGCCTCGTGCACCTCGTGGTCCACGGACTGCAGGCCCGACAGTGCGAGCAGGTAGACGAACGGCCACGATGCCCAGACCTGCACGAAGATGATGGCCCCGTACGTGTTGGGGCCGTTGAGCCACAGCCCCGGATCGATTCCGAAGAGGCCGAACGAGTGGTCTACCACGCCCTGCGGCTGGAACATCGTGCGCCACACGGTCGCGACCACGAAGGACGGCAGGATGTAGGGAATGAGGAAGACAGATCGCACGACGGCGCGGCCCTTGAACGCGTTCTGCGTCGCCACAGCCGCGGCGATGCCGATCGGCAGGGCGACGACGGTCGCGATGAACGAGTACGAGACGCTCAGCCAGACGGCGTGGAAGAGGGTGGTCTGGGTGACAGCCTCGACGTAGTTGCCGAACGCGATGAACGGCGAGGCGATCCACTGGCGCAGGGTGTACTGGTCGAGGTCCAGGAGGGACATGTAGAGGCCCAGCAGGAGCGGGATCAGGATGACGATGGTCATCAGGAGTCCGCCCGGCAGGAGCATCCACAGGGGACGGTTCCGCTCGGACAGGCCGCGGCGCGGCTTGTCCGGGGTGGGGGTCGGCACCGAGCTGGTCCTGTTGGTGCCGGACGGGGCGGGCCGGGCGGCCCCGCCCCCCCCGGCAGCGGGCGGCCGGGGCTGCGGCGGCGGGGGGGGGGGGCGGCACGGTGCGGGTCGTGTTGGTGCCGGCGGGGGCGGGCGGGGCGGCCCGGCCCGCCGCGGATGCGGCAGGCCGGGTCTCCGGCGAAGGGGTGCTTGCAGTGTTCATGTCAGTCACGCGGGGTCGAGTCCGCAGCTCACTTCGCCCGGTCGAGGGACTGCTGGGCCTTGGTCTGCGCATCCTTGATGCGCTGGCTCAGCGCCGAGTCGGACACGTTGCCCGAGGCGAGGTCCGGGACGCTCTGGACCGTGACGTTGAGCAGGGCGAGCTGGATGTCGCTCCACGCACCGGTGAACGGGGTCGCGAACGACTGCTTCGCGGCGTCGGTGATCGGTGCCATGTGCGGCGCGGAGGTCAGGGACGCGAGCGCCTCGGCGTTCGCGGGCAGGTCACCGAAGGTCTTCTGGTAGTTCAGCTGCTCATCCTTGCTGGTGACGAGATTGATGTACGCGAACGCGAGGTCCTTGTTCTTCGAGTAGTCCGCCACGACCACGTTGTCACCGGACAGGATCGACGCCGCGGGGGTCGCCCCGGACTTCGGCGACGAGTCGCCGGGCGCCGCGACGGGCATGAGGGCGTAGTCGTACTTGTCCTTGAGCGCCGACTTCTCGAGGGTCGGGATCGAGTTCGAGGTGGTCATCGGGAAGAACGCGGCCTTGCCGGCGGCGAAGTCGGCGAGCGCCTGGGCGTTGCTCCACCCGACCGAGGCGGGGTTGACGACCTTGTTGTTGGTCAACCAGCCGAAGTAGGTCTCGTAGGCCTTCTTGACGGCCGGGTCGTCGAGCTTGGCCGTCTTGCCGTCAACGAGGGGGTTGCCCGCCTGGACTGACATCGCCCAGATGTACTTCCACGGATCGAAGTTGTCCTTGTAGGCGACGGCGAGGCCATACTGGCCCTTGGCCGCGTCGGTGGTCTTCTTGGCCTGGTCGAGGAGGCCATCCCACGTTGTCGCGGGCTTGTCGATGCCCGCTGCCTTGAGGATGTCCTTGTTGTAGGCCATGACGAACGGCCTGCTCACGAACGGGACGCCCGCGAGGTGGTCCTTGTCCGGGCCGGAGATGCCGAGGGCAGCCTGGTTGAACCGGTCCTTGCCGCCGACCTTCTTCCAGTCGTCGTCGGTGAGCGTCACGAAGGCCTTGGTCGCGTAGGCGGTCGGCGTGAAGGTCGTGCCGAGCGAGTACACGTCCGGCCCCTGGCCGGACACCACCGACGTCTGGATGCGCGTGAGCTCGTCGTTGGCGGAAGTGAAGGTCTCGAACTTGAGGTCAGCGCTGGTCTGGGTCTTGAACTTGGCAGCGATGTCCGACATCCACTGCTTCTGCTGCTCGGGGTAGAGCGTGTTGACGTTGACCAGGACGTTGAGCGTCTTGCCGGCACCGTTGACGGCCCCGCCAGACGAGCCCCCTGACGAGCCGCCTGAACCGCAGGCTGTGAGGGCAAGTGCCGCTGCTGCCGCGACGGCGGCCAGCTTGGCGGAGGTGCGCATCCGCATGGTGTCTCCTCTTTGAGTACTCATTGCATCGGATTTCGTGACGCAGCCCACAACCGTGAGCAGCACTAGCGAGTCTAGGAAGAGCAAAACATGGCGGCAAGCGATTGCCAAAATTTGCCAAGCCTGCTCCAATGGAAGTCATGACAGAGTCTTCCGGGGCCATCGAGGCCTCCGAGCGGATGCCCACCATCCGCGACATCGCCGAACGGGCCGGCGTCGCGACGTCGACCGTATCCCGCGCTCTTTCCAACCCGCAGCGCGTCAACGCCCGCACCCGCGAGCGCATCGAGAAGATCGCAGCAGAGCTGCACTACGTGCCGAGTTCCCAAGCCCGCGGGCTGAGCTCGGGGCGCACGGGCATCATCGCGGTCCTCGTGCCCGACGTGACCAACCCGTTCTACTTCGACATCATCCGCGGCACGCAGAACCAGCTCAAGGCGGCGGGCTACACACAGCTGCTCGTCGACACTGAGGAGGCGACCGATGTCGAACTCGATGCCCTGCGCAAGCTGCGCCGCACCGCGGACGGAATCATCCTCGCGGCGTCGCGCCTCACCGATGTCCAGCTCACCGAGGCCGCGCGCCTCCAGCCGCTCGTGACGATCAACCGCGCGACGGCAGACGCCCCCACCGTGCTCATCGACACCCCCAGCGCTATGGTCCAGGCGCTCGAGCACCTCGCCTCGCTCGGGCACACGAGGGTGACCTACGTGGGCGGCCCGACGAGCTCGTGGTCAACACACCGCCGCTGGAAGGCGATCGAAGAGGCCGCCGCGCGGCGCGGGATGACGGCGACCCGCGTGGGGCCCTACTCCCCGAAGACCTCATCCGGTGCTGCAGCTGCCGACGCTGCCCTGCGCACGGGCGCGACGGCCGTCATCGCGTTCAACGACCTCATCGCGATCGGCATGCTCCAACGCTTCCGCGAGCGCGGCGTCCGCGTGCCTGAGGACATGAGCATCGTGGGCTGCGACAACATCTTCGGGGCCGACTTCTGCAACCCGCCGCTGACCACGATCGCCTCCCCGATCGAGCAGGCCGGGCGCACCGCCGTCTCGATGCTCCTCGCCCAGCTCGATCCGCTGCACGCAGCGACGGTCCGCAGGCTTGCGGTCATGCCCACCCACCTCGAGGTGCGGGCCTCGACAGGCCAGGCGCCCGCCCGCACCGAGCACGCCGGCTGAGCAGTCCCTCCTGGCCTTTCTACGCCGGGCCGAGGGAGCCGCGTTCGTGGAATACTGTCGCGAGGCCGTACGACGGCGCGCCCGGACCGCCGTCGTCGGCCGCCGTTCCGCGATCCGTGCTGCCCTCGATCCGCGCGAGCAGCATCCTGACCGCCTGGCCGCCAGCCTCGTTGAGCGGCGCGCCGATGGTCGCAAGGCGGGGCGACGTGAAGTCGGAGCCGCGGATGTTGTCGAAGCCGACGATGCTGAGCCGCTCGGGCACCGGCACGCCGCGGTCCTGGAGCTCCTGCAGGAGGCCGATCGCGATGAGGTCGTTGAACGCGATGACGAGCGAGCACCCGCTGGCGAGCACGTCATCGGCGAGCTCGGCCCCGCGTCGGCGTGAGGGCATGCCGGGCGGCGCCGAGACAGCCTCGATCCCGGCCTCGGCGCCCGCCGCCTCGAGGATGTCCCATCGACTCCGCGACATCCACGAGCTGCCCACGCCCGGAATGTAGAGCAGCCGGCGGTGCCCCAGCTCGGCCGCGCGCACGACGGCGGCTCTCACCCCGGGCGCGACGTCTGGCACAACGCTGGGCACGCCGTTGAGAACCCGGTTGACGACGACGGTCGGCTTGTCCCCCGCGAACTCGCGGATGCGGGCGTCGGGGATGCGCGGTGAGGCGAGGATGACGCCGTCGACCGCCGCCCGTACACGGCGCGCCCAGTCCAGCTCCGCCTGGGCCGAACGGAACTCCTCCCCCACGAGCACCACGTAGTCGACCTCCCTCGCGGCCCGCTCCGCGCCCCGCAGGATGTCCTGGTACACGGCATACGCGATGTCAGGGACGAGGAGGCCAATGGTCTGGAGACGCCCGGTCTTGACGGCCCGCGCGACGGTATTGACGTGGTAGTCGAGTTCGCGCGCGGCATCCTCAATGCGGCGTTGGGTCGCTGCACTCACGCGCCCGGGCCGGCTCAGGGCGCGAGAGACGGTCGACGCATTCACTCCGACGAGCGCCGCAATGTCGTAGATCGTCGCCTGGGGCTTGGGCACAGGGCCTCCTTTCTGGGTCCATGCTCCCAGAAAGGAGGCTTGCGCTGCGCCCCTTCAGAGGGCTACGCGCGCTCGGGGAACTTGCCCTCGGCGGCGATGCGCTTGTTGAGCTCCGCGAGGAACTCGTCCTCGTCGAAGTCCATCGAGACTTCCTTCCCGGTCCAGCTCGAGAGGTGGATCGCGTTGGCGAGCCGCACGCCGAGCATGCCGTCGGTACCCGGGGCGAGCAGGGGTGTGCCGTCGAGGATGTTCGCGGCGAAGTTCTCAAGCACGCCGGAGTGCTGGGCGCCCCAAGCGGACTCGAACGCGATGGTCTCCTGCGTGTAGAAGTCCGCCGGGTTGAACTGGCCCTGGAACATCTTGCGGACGTCATCCATGTCCATGGCCTCGCTCAGCTCGCGCTCGGGCTTGTTCAGGCGTGTCACCACGGCGGTCTTGGAATCCTCGACGACGATCTTGCCCTGGTCGCCGAGGATCTCGAAGCGGTCGGTGCCCGTGATGTCGTGCGTCGCGGTCACGAAGACGCCCGTCGCGCCGTCACCGTAGTCGACCACCGCGGTCACCTCGTCCTCGACGGCGATGTTGCGACGGAAGCCGTAGGCGACCTTCGAGAAGACGCTCTGCGGGACGCCGCAGATCCACTGCCACAGGTCCAGCTGGTGGGGTGCCTGGTTGACCAGGACGCCGCCGCCTTCGCCGCCCCACGTGGCGCGCCACTCGCTCTGGTCGTAGTAGCCCTGCGGGCGCCACCACGTGGTGATGATCCAGTTGGTGCGCTTGATCTTGCCGATCTCGCCCGCGTCCACGATCTCCTTGAGCTTGCGGTACAGCGGGTTGTTGCGCTGGTTGAACATGATCGCGAACGTCAGCTCGGGCCGGGTCCCAGCGAACTCGTTGAGCTCCTTGACCTGCTTCGTGTAGACGCCGGCCGGCTTCTCGAGCAGCACGTGGATGCCGCGCTCGAGGGCCTGGATGCCCATCTGCGGGTGGAGGTAGTGCGGCACGGTCGTGACGACGGCCTCGACCACGCCGGACTCGAGCATCGTGACGTAGTCGTCGAAGACGTGGACGTCCGGGTAGAGCTCGGCGATCTTCTCGCGCTTGGCCGGGTCGACGTCTGCGATGGCCGTGACCTCGATGTTCGGCACGAGGCCATCCGCGATGAACTTCGCGTACGAGCTGCCCTGCGCGCCGAATCCGACGACGCCGAGGCGGACTTTCCTGCTCATGGGTACTGTCTCCGTTCTGGTGTGAGAAGTCTCTTAGAAGAGGTTCTTGAAGCCGAGGGACACGAGGTTGTCGTGCGAGGTCTGCAGCACGTCGAACACTCCGCGGCCGTACAGCTGATCCTGCTCCACGAGCAGGTACTTCGCTCCGGCATCGATGGCGCTTGGGACGATCGAGGCGAAGTCGAGGTTGCCCTCTCCGACCTCCGCGAACTGGACAACATCCTTGAAGTGGCCCATGAAGGCGGCGAAGTCGCCGGACTCGTAGGCGGCGATCCCCTCCTCGGGGAGGGCGCCGATCCGGTAGTCCTTGAGGTGGACCATGGCCGTGCGGCCCGCGTACTTCTGCAGGGTGCGGACGGGGTCGAGGCCGCCGCGCTGGACCCAGTGGACGTCAATCTCAAGGCCGATGCTGGGGGCCTCCTCCGCGAGGATGTCCATGACGTAGCGGCCGCCCATGCGGGCGAAGTCCACGTGGTGGTTGTGGTAGTAGAGCGTCACACCATGGTCGGCAAGGGCCTGGGCCGCCTTCTCGACGCGCTTCGCGTAGTCGACCACGCGTTCCTCGCTGCGCAGCTCGGACATGGGGAGCATGCCGATGCGGAGCATGTCCGTGCCGAGGCGCTTGCAGTCCGCGGCGGCACGGTCTATGTCGACGGCGAGCGCGTACGGCGTCGCCCCCTTCTCGCCGTCGAGCTGCGCGGACAGCGCGGCGAACTCGACACCGAGCTCGCCCCGCGACCGTTCAAGCTCGGCAATATTCTTCTCGTCCATCGGGATCTGCGAAACCTCGACGGCCTTGTACCCGATGTCCGCAACCTTGCGGAGCGTCTCGAAGGGGCCGATCTCCGCGAAGCTGTCCTTGAGCATCATCGCCTGTACGCCGATCTTGGCCATGGTTCTCCTTAGTATCGTTCAGTGTCTTCTGGGGAGTCGTGGGGTCTTGCTCGGTTCCCGGGGCGCCGCGACGCTGTCCGACGACGGGATCGCGGTGCGCGGCATCACACGCATCGTTCCACCGTATCCCCGACGGCATCACATGGAAACCGTTTGCCATTTGGTTGCCACGACGACGGCAGGCGGGACCGCGAAGGCTCCCACCCGCCGTCGTGCGCCCGACCTCGCCGGACCTCCCGGACCCTACGGCTAGCTGCCGACGGCGAGCAGCGCCTTCCGCTGAGCGCGTCGCTCGGCCTGCCGGTCCGGGTCCGGAACGGGAGAGGCGAGCAGGAGCCGCTGCGTGTAGGGATGCCGCGGATCCCGGGTGACCTGCTCGGCGTCGCCCTGCTCAACGATCTCCCCGTGGTACATGACCGCGACCCGGTCGCTGATGTGGCGGACCACGTCGAGGTCGTGAGAGACGAACAGGTAGGAGACCCCGGTGTCCTGCTGGATCTGCAGGAACAGGTCCAGAACGCGGGCCTGGGTCGAGAGGTCGAGGGCGGAGACCGGCTCGTCACACACGATGAGCTTCGGCGCGAGCGCGAGGGCCCGCGCGATCGCGACGCGCTGGCGCTGGCCGCCCGAGAATTCGCGCGGGAGGCGGTAGATGGCATCGACCGGCAGGTTCACGTGGTCGAGCAGCTCCCGGATGCGTGCGCGGGCGTCGGTATCGTTCTTGCCCTGCACCTTGAGCGGCTCGGCGAGGATGTCACCGATGGTCATGGCGGGGTTGAGCGATGTGTACGGATCCTGGAACACGACCTGGATGTCGCGCGACAGCCGTCGACGCTCTGCCCGGGAAGCGTGCCCGATGTCCCTGCCCTCGAAGAGGACCTTGCCGCCCGTGACCGGGGCCAGGCCGAGGAGGGCACGGCCGAGCGTCGTCTTGCCCGAGCCGGACTCGCCGACAAGACCGAGGGTCTCCCCCGCGCCGATCTCGATGCTCACGCCCTTGAGCGCGCGGAACGCCTTGGCCCGGAATCCCTTGCCGGGGTACTCGACGACGAGCCCGTCGACGTTCAAGAGCTTCTGCTCGCTCATCGGGCGGCCACCTTCGTCAGCTGGGTCCTGGGCTCCTTGCCCTCGAGCATCGAGGCAAGGAGCATCTGCGTGTACGGCTCCTTGGGAGAGCGCAGGATGTCACGGACGGGACCCTCCTCGACGAGGCGGCCGTTCTGCATCACGACCACGCGGTCGCAGAGGTCGGCCACGACCCCGAAGTTGTGGGTCACGAGGACCATGCCCATGCCGAGCCGGCCTTGGAGCTCGCGCAGGAGGTCGAGGACCTCAGCCTGGACCGTGACGTCGAGCGCCGTCGTCGGCTCGTCGGCGATGATGAGGTCCGGCTCGCAGCTCATCGCGCCGGCGATGAGGACACGCTGGGCCATGCCGCCGGAGACCTCATGCGGGTACGCGGCGAAGGTGCGATCGGGGTTCGGGATGCCGACGTCGGCGAGCAGCTTGAGCGCGCGGGCCTTGGCCTCCGCCTTGGTGATCTTGAGGACGCGGACCATGGGCGTCACGAGCTGGTAGCCGACCGTGAAGGCCGGATCCAGGTTGCTCATGGGCTCCTGCGGGATATACGCAATCCGCTTGCCCCTCAGTCGACTGACCCGGTCCTCGTCCACCCGGTCGTCCGCGGGAGCGACGGTGTACGCGCCGTCGAACTGGATGGTGCCGGCCACGATGCGGGCGTTGTCCGGCAGGAGGCCGAGGATCGAGAACGCGGTCTGCGACTTGCCGGAGCCCGACTCGCCCACGATGCCCACGATCTCGCCGCGGTCGACGTGGAACGAGACGTCGTCGACCACCTTCTTGACCGTCCCGTCCGCCTGCGGATAGCCGACGCCGAGGTGGGTCACCTTCACGAGGTGGTGCTCCGTGCCTTCCGCGACTGCAGGCGTGCCTGCGACCGGTCGAGACTTCGCGACCGGGCGCACCTTGGCCTGGTGCGGGATCACGTCCGCGCCCGACGTCGCGCCCATGGCCGCGCTCGTCGCGGAACCGAGGGCTGCGCCGATGACTGCTGCCGATGCGGCCGCGGCCTTCTTCCCGCTGGCCTTGTCCGCATCCTCGAGCGCGTCGCGGATCGCGTTGCCGAGGAGCACGAGGGCGCCGATGGTCAGGGCCATCGCGAGGGCGGGCCAGAGCAGGACCTGCGGCGCGAGGTAGACGTTCTTGAAGCCGTCGTTGAGCATGACGCCCCATGTGGCCTTGGACGGGTCGCCGAGGCCGAGGAACTCGAGGCCGGACTGGATCGCGATCGCGATGCCACACACGGCGGCGGTCTGGATGATGATCGGCGCGCGCACGACGGAGAAGATGTGGCGGCCGATGATGCTCGCGTCCGAGAGACCGGCGACGCGCGCGGCGTCGACGTAGAGCTCGTTGCGGACCGACTGCACCGCGGAGCGCGTGAGGCGGAAGTAGCTCGGGCTGATGAGGATGCCGAACGCGATCATCGCGGTCCACACGCTGGGCCCGAAGGCGGCGCGGATCGTGAGGAGGACGATGAGTCCGGGCAGGCTCATGAGGATCGAGACGACCCAGTTGCTGGCGGTGTCGAAGAATCCGCCGTAGTAGCCGGCGAGGAGGCCCGTCGGCAGACCGATCGCGATGGCAACCGCGGCGCACAGGAGCGCCGAGAGCAGCGTCGGCTGGGCGCCGTACGTGAGCCTGCTGAAGATGTCGCGGCCTGCGCTGTCGGTCCCGAGGATGTTGACGCCGTCGGGCATGGCCATCGGTTTGGCGAGGTTCGCGTAGTTCTGGTCGAAGGGCGCGATGACGGGCGCGAAGACCGCGAGCACGAGCATCGCCAGGAGGATCACGGTCGCGGTCACGCCGAGGGGGTTCTTGAGCAGGCGCAGGAACACGTTGGAACGCACGACCGTGCCGTTCTGCCCCGTTGCGGGGGATGTGGCCTGTGTGGTCATGAGACACGCACCTTGGGGTTGAGCCAGCCGTTGAGCAGGTCGACGACGAGATTGACGATGATCACCACGACGACCGTGTACATCACGACGCCCATGACGACGGGGAGGTCGCCGAGGCTCGTCGAGGAGACGGCCATAGGGCCGAGACCCGGAAGGGCGAAGATCGTCTCGATGATGAGGACGCCCCCGAGCATGCCGATGAGCTGGAGGCTCAGGACAGTCAGGCCCGCCGGGGCGGCGCTGCGGAGCACGTGCTTGAAGAGGATCTCCCCCTCGCCGATGCCGCGCGAGCGCAGCGTACGGACGTAGTCGCGCTCGAGCTGCTTGATGACCGCGGAGCGGATTTGCTGCGCCCCTCCCGTGACTCCGTTGAGGACGAGGGCCAGGACAGGCAGGGTGAGGGACGCGACCCAGGCGTCCACGCCGGCGTCGGGCGCGATGGTGCTCGTGGCAGGGAACAGCTGAAGCTTGATCGCGAGGAACGTCACGAGGATGATGCCGATGACGAACCCGGGGATCGCATCGCCGAGGACGGCGCCCACCTGAACGACGCGGTCCACCCAGCCGCGCTTGACCGCGGCGGCGACGCCGATGAGTGCGGCGATGACGGCGATGAAGGCCATGGCGACGAACACCATGGTCATCGTGATCGGGAGGCGGTTGCCGATTGCATGGGCGACCGGCTCGGACGTGAACCACGAGGTCCCGAGGTCGCCCTGGAGGGCGTTCCCGAGCCACGAGAAGTACCGCGCAGCGAGGGGCTCGTCGAGGCCGAGCTCGTGAGCCTTGGCGGCCACCTGCTCGGGCGTGGCCTGATCGCCCACGATATTGCGGGCGATGCTGCCGCTCGAGAAGTAGAGCAGGACGAACGTGAGGACTGAGACCGTCAGCAGGACGATGAGGCCACTGACAAGGCGTTTGAGGATGAAGGGGATCATGGGGTTGCTCCGGGAGTGAGTGCTGGATTGGCGGCGGTCGCCGGGGCCGGGATCCCGGCCACCGCCGTCGTGGCTACTTGGCCGGGGCGTAGTTGTAGATCGACGGAACGGCCTGCTGGATCTGCGGCGTCACCGTGACCTTCTTGGAGTTGACGTAGTACATCTGGTTGACGCGGTAGAAGGGCGCGAACCAGGCGTTGTCCGTGACGTACTTGTCGACCTCCTGGGCAGCCTTGCCGGCATCCTTGCCGGCGGTCTCGACGGCGTCGATCTTCGCCTGCAGCTCGGGCGTCGTCGTCTTGAACGGGTTGTACAGGGCCTTGGTGGAGATCATCTGGTTGATCGCCACCCACGGCTCACCCTGGAACAGCTGGAAGTACATCGCCGGGAACTTCTTGGCCGCGATGTCCGACGTGTAGGTGGTCGGGAGTGCGGCACCGGCGTTGAACGTGACACCGACCTCGCTGAGCTGCTGCTTGACGGCTGCGAGGAGCGCCTCGGACCCCGGAAGGGTCGGAACTTCGATCGTGACGCCGGTCTCAAAGCCGGCTTCCTTCAGCAGCGCCTTGGCCTTCTGCGGGTCGTACGGGTAGGCATTGTCGAGGGTGTCCACGGATGCGCCGCTTGCCAGGCCGAAGACCTGGGCGGTCGGTGTGCCCTGACCGAACATGATCGTGTCCAGGAGCTGCTTGCGGTCGATGGCGTAGTTGATCGCCTGGCGTACCCGGACGTCGCCGAGCGGCTTGTTGACCTCGCCGTTGCGGTCGAAGAACAGGAGCCCCGCCCAGTCCACCTGGTTGGTCACGAGCTTCAGGCCCGCGCCGTCGGCCTGCTTGCCCGTCTTCGGGTCAAGGAGGGTTCCGTCGACCTGGCCAGAGACAATCGCGTTGACGCGGGCGGTGGGGTCCTGGAGGTACTTGAGGGTGACCTTCGAGAACTTCTGGAGGTTCTTGTTCCAGTAGTTCGGGTTCGCCGTGAAGACGTACTGGGATCCGGCAACCGACGTGGCCTTGTCCATGATGTAGGGGCCGCTGCCCACTGGACCGGTCTTGACCTCAGGCGTCCCGATCGCCTTGGGGCTCTCCATGAGCCCCGCGGCCTGGCTCATGTAGTACTCGAGCGAGGGGTCCGGCTTGGACAGGTCGATCTCGACCTTGGCCGGGTCGAGGGCCTTGACTTCCTTGACTGCCGAGAGCTGCTGCATCTGCGGACCGTTGGCCTTCTTGAAGTTGTCCATGTTCGCCTTGACCGCGGGCGCATCGAACTTCGTCCCGTCGCTGAAGGTCACGTCCGTGCGCAGGTCCATCGTGAGGACGGTGTTGTCGGCGTTGTACTGCCACTTCGTGGCGAGCATCGGGCTGAGCTTGCCGTCCGGCTCACGCAGGAGCAGCGAGTCATACGAGAACTGGTACGGCTGCAGCAGGTGGCCCACGTGTGCCTGGGACGAGTCCCACGAACGGATGTCGGTGAGGATGCCCAGGGTCAGGGGCTGGGGACCCGCGGCCTGTCCACTGGCGGCACCGGTACCGCTGCCGCAGGCGGTCAGGGCAAGGGTTGCTGCGGCCACCACGGCCGCGGCGCTCACGCGTAACTTCATTGTCAAGCTCCTTCGGAAGGGTGCGGTGCCCGGCGACCCCCACATCACTGTGTGAGAGCGATCACAACCGGTCTCAATCCACCGTATTGGCAGTCGATTGCCATTGGCCAACGCTTGCCAAATCTTGCCTTCCGATGTCGTAATGTCTTCGTCACGGGGCACAGTCGAGCCCATGCTGGCAGTCCACCGGGCCCACCCGATGGGCGACATGCCAGCCAGAGCCAGCCCGCGCCGTCGTGCGCCTACGCGAAGAAGCTAGACCCACTCCCCCGCCGAGTATGAACGCGAGTACACGTCCTTGATGAGCCGCAGGGACTCGGAGGCTTCCTCGGCCCCGATCCAGAATCGCTCGCCGGAGCGCACGGCGCGGTAGAAGTCCGCGACGAGCAGCCGGTGCGAGGCGCCCCAGTACGAGCGTTCGCCTGGCAGCGCACCGGCCTCCTCGACGGTGTCGAGGCGTCCGTCCGCGTACTGAACCGAGAGGGCTCCGCGGAGCCTCAGTTCGGCGGCCTCGGTCTGGATGTGCAGCGTCACGGGAGCGTTGCGTCCATTGGCATTCGTGGCGAAGAAGGCGCTGCGCACCGGCGAGCCGTCGGAGCCACGCGCATGGTCCAGGAAGATGTCCGCGGTGTCCTCAACCTCGATCGTGTCCGCGAGGGTGCGCGTCGATGCGCCGCCGCCCACAACAGTGGCCGGGCCGACGAGCCACTGGAGCAGGTCGAGCGTGTGGATCGCCTGATTCATCAGCAGACCCCCGCCACTGCCGGCCCACGTGCTGCGCCACGGCTTCGCCCCGTAGTACGCTGCCGGGCGGTGCCACATGACCGTCGCCTCCGCGCCCGTGACCGCGCCGAGGGTGCCGCCCTCGAGCAGGCTGCGCATGGCGACGACCGGCGCGTTGTACCGGTTCTGGAAGCACACGCCGAGCTGGGTGCCCCCCTCGCTGAACGCCGTACGGGCTGCGGCGATGAGCCGCTCGGCGTCGCCGAGGGTATGGGCCACGGGCTTCTCGGTCAGGACGTGGACGCCGGCGGCGAGGGCCTCGAGGGCGAGCGGGACGTGCTCGCTGTGCGGGGTGCACAGATGCACGACGTCGATGCCTCCTCCCGCGAGCGCCTCGCCGAGGGTTTCGTACCCCGGCACGCCGTGCGCACCCGCCGCGGCCCCTCGCCGCTGCGGGTCGAGGTCGACGACGGCGGCCAGCCTCGCGGTCCCCTGTGCCGCGAGGCCCCCGATCGCGGCGAAGTGCTGGGCCGAGATGTCGCCGCAACCCACCACCGCGGCACAGAGGGGTCCGGGCTCAGGGGACGATGCGGAAGGCCGAGACGGCGGCACGGAGACGGGCATGAACCCACGCTAGTGACGCGGGTCCCGAACAGGCAACCGCTTGCCAAGAGGTTGCGCGCCGATGCAGAGCGGACCTCCCGGAAGAGGACTCCCCTCCGACTGCGGGATCGCGCTCCGGTAGGCTCTGCTCAGCCCTGGCTGGCTCGGCGGTAGCGGATGTGGGTGGCCAGCGGCGAGTGGAGCACCTCGACGGGCTCGAAGCCGAAGGTCGCGACGCCGTCGAACATCCGCTCGCCGCTGCCGAGCAGGACGGGTGCGATGTCGAGGGCGAGTTCGTCGATCACGCCGGCGTTGAGTGCCTGTCGGACGGTTGAAGCGCCGCCGGCGATGTCCACGCCGTTCCCGTCAGCCGCTTCGAGCGCTTGCGCGTAGGCGGCGTCGAAGCCCCCGGTGACGAAGTGGAAGGTGGTCCCGCCCTCCATCTCGATCGGTTCGCGGGCATGGTGAGTGAGCACGAAGACCGGGGCGTGGTACGGCGGCTCGGGTCCCCACCATCCGTCCCAGGGCTCGGTCCACTCGCCGCGGATCGGCCCGAACATGTTCCGCCCCATGACGTACGCGCCGCGCCGGCGCATGAGCCATCCCGTCGCTGTGCTGTCGGCCTCGCTGGCGCGCGGGTCGCCCATATGCCACCCGTGCAGCTCGCCGCCGCGTTTGCCCAGCGGATTCTCCCGGCTCTGCTCGGGTCCGGCAACGAAGCCGTCGAGCGAGATCGACATGTGGCAGGTGGTATCGGACATCAGCATCCCCAGGAAGCAGTTGCACGTGACACCCGTCACGGTAGCAGGTTGCCGCGGATCGCACGCACTGCCGCGGGGCGGCAGGAGCCGCGGCCTCAGCGGTGCGTCTCTCCCTGCCCGAGATCCAGCAGCCCGAGCTCGTCGCGGCGAGGGAGTCCCTCCCAGTCGCCGAGCTGCCCCACGGCGAAAGCGCCCAGGAGATTGCCGCGGCGCAGGCGCCCGGCTACATCCTCGCCGTCCAGCCGCGCGGAGAGGTACCCGGCGGTGAACGCGTCACCCGCGCCCACGGTGTCCACGGCCCTCACGGGAAACGCAGGCGCCGTGAACAGCCCCTGTGCGGTGTACGCACCGGCACCGGCAGCGCCGAGCTTGGCCACCACCTCGCCGACCCCCCTGGGCAGCAGCTCGGCCGCCGCCGCCTCGACGGTCTTCCCCTCGGGCGCCACGAGCACGAGCTCCTCCGGGGATCCGATGACCACCTCTGCCCCCTCGATGAGCCGCGGCAGCACCTCGGCCGCTTCCGGTGCACTCCACAGCTTCGAGCGGAAGTTCACGTCCACGGAGAACGGCACCGATCGACGTCGGCACGTCTCGGCAGCGTGCAGGACCGCTGCGCGGGCCCCCTCCGAGAGCGCAGGCGTGATGCCCGTGAGATGCAGCCAGGCCGGGTCGCGGTCGAGGAGCCGGTCAACGTCGTGCGGGGTGAGCTGGGCGCCCGCCGAGCCCTTGCGATGGTAGAACACGCGGGACACGTCGGGCGTGCGCGCCTCGAGGAACATCACGCCCGTGGGCAGCACGTCGCGGCGCACGCGCGAGGCGTCAACGCGCTCGGCGGCAAGGCTGCGGAGGAGGAACTCGCCGAGCTCGTCGTCGCCGAGCACACCTCCCCACGACGCCGCGTGGCCGAGCCTCGCGAGCCCGATAGCGACATTGAGCTCGGCGCCGGCAGCGTGCATGGTCAGCGGGCTGCCGATCGCGAGCGGCCCGGCGGACCGCACCGAGACGAGCGCCTCGCCGAACGTCACAACTGTCCCCGCACTGCGGGTCACCGCGGCTCCTCGAGCTCCCGCGCGGCCGAGACGAAGGCCCGCGCCCGCTCGGCGAGCCCGTCCGCGCTTCCGCCGCGGGCGCCGTTGCCCACGAGGGGACCCCCGGCGCCGATCCCGAGCGCACCTGCGGCGACGTACTGGGGCAGCTGCTCGAGGCCCATCCCGCCCACGGCGAGGAACGGGATGTCCGGGAACGGCTCGGTGAGCGCCTTGAGGTAGCCGGGGCCCACAGCGGAGGCGGGGAAGAGCTTGACCGCCGCGGCGCCCTGCCGCCACGCCTCATAGGACTCGGTTGCGGTGAACGCGCCCGCGAGGACGGGAACACCCAGCCCGGCGGCGTAGGGGACCGCCTCGGTCACCGCCGGCGTCACGATGAACGTCGCCCCCGCGGCAATTACTGCGTCGACGTCCTCGAGCGTGAGCACGGTGCCCGCACCGAGGTACGAGCCCGCCGGGACGTCGGGGACGACGGACGCGATCGCGTCGAGCGTGCCCGGCGTCGTGAGCGCGATCTCGACGAGCCGTATGCCCTCGCGGAAGAGGATCCGCGCGGCGTCGGCGGCGTGCTCTGCGGAATCCCCGCGGATGACGGCGACCACGCGGCTCGCGCGGATCACGTCGAGGAGGGTGGGGGTATCGAGGGTGCTCATGGGTGCCTTTCCATTGCCGAGCTGGTCACCATTCCGCGAACGATCCATCCGGGTGCCGCCACACGGGCCCGCGCCAGCCATGGCCTCGCCGGTCGGCGTCCCGGACGGCCGCCTCGTCCACCTCGATGCCGAGGCCCGGACCCGTGAGCCGCTCGATGGAGCCGTCCACGAACGCCAGAGGCTCCTTGTCCACCACATAGTCCAGCACTTCGGCGCCATGGTTGTAATGGATGCCGATGCTCTGTTCCTGGATCAGGTAATTGGGGGTCGCAAAGCCCACCTGCAGGCAGGCCGCGAGCGCGAGGGGCCCGAGGGGGCAGTGCGGGGCAAGCTGGACGTCGAAGGTCTCGGCGAGCGCGGCGATCTTGCGGACCTCCGTAATGCCTCCCGCGTGGCTGAGATCCGGCTGTGCGACGGCGATGCCTGCCTGCAGGACGGGCAGGAACTCCTGGCGGGAATAGAGTCGTTCGCCCGTCGCGATGGGGATCGCGGTGGACTCGGCGATCCTTCCGATGAGGTGCGAGTTCTCCGGGGCCACTGGCTCCTCGAGGAAGAACGGGTGCAGGTCCGCCAGGAGCGAGGCCGCGCGTCGCGCCGTCGCGAGCGTGAATCTGCCGTGGAAGTCCACGGCGACGTCGCGGTCGGGGCCGAGCACCTCGCGCGCCGCGGCGACACGGCGCACGACGCCGTCGAGCTCGCCGGCGCTGCCGTTGGCGGACATGCGCCCGGACGCGTTCATCTTGACCGCGGTGAGCCCCACCTCGAGCTGGGCCACGATCGCGTCGGCGACCTCGTTCGGCTCGTCGCCGCCGACCCAGCCGTACACGCGGATGCGATCACGCACCGGCCCCCCGAGAAGCTGGTGGACGGGCGCACCGAAGTGCTTGCCCGCGATATCCCACAGCCCCTGGTCGAGGCCGGCCACGGCGCTCGCGAGGATCGGGCCGCCCCGGTAGAACGATCCCTTCGTGAGGACCTGCCAGTGGTCCTCGATGCGCAGCGGGTCCCGCCCGACCAGGAGCTCGGAGAGCTGGCCGACGGCGGTGCGCACCGTCTCGGAGCGGCCCTCGCACGTGGCTTCGCCCCACCCCACGATGCCCGTGTCGGTCTCGATCCGGACGAAGAGCCACCGCGGTGGGACGAGGAACGTCTCGATCCGTTCGATCTTCACGCGTCAGCCCTTCGTCGCACCGGCGGTGAGACCCGAGACGATGTAGCGCTGCGCGAAGAGCGCAACGACCATGATCGGCAGCGTCACGACCGTCGCCGCGGCCATGAGCCCGCCCCAGTCGATACTCGCATAGGAGACGAAGTCGAAGATCGCCACCGGCAGGGTCTTCGTCTTCGAGCCCGAGAGCACGAGCGCGAACATGAAGTTGTTCCACGAGAAGATGAAGGCGAGGATGCCCGCCGTCGCCATGCCCGCCACTGAGAGCGGGAGGGTGATCCTCCGGAACGCCCCGATCGGCGTCAGCCCGTCCACCTGGGCCGATTCCTCGAGTTCGAGCGGCATCGAGTCGAAGTAGCCCATCATGATGTACACGATGAGCGGCAGGGCCACGAACATGTGGCTCAGGATGAGCACCTCGAACCCGCCCACCATGCGCAGGTTGGAGAACACGTAGTACCACGGCACGAGCAGCGAGACACCCGGGATCACGCGGGCCATGAGCACCACGAGTGCCGAGCGGTGCATCGTGAACCTGCTCATCGAGTACGCGGCGGGGACGCCGAGGACGAGGGAGAGCAGGGTCGAGACGAACGCGACCCAGAAGCTGTTCACCACGAACACGAAGTAGTTGTTCCGGGTGAGGACGTTGACGTAGTTCTCGAACGTCGGGGCGAACATGAACGACTTGGACGGGTCGTAGATGTCCACGTTGGTCTTGAGCGAGGCCAGGACCATCCAGATCAGCGGCAGCAGCAGCGCGACCACCGTGACCACGAGGGCCACCGTCCGGAAGGCCGGGTACGCGCGGGTCGAGAGCGGCCGACGGCGTGTGGCGGGCCGGGCGTCCGCGGCGGGGAGCGGCGTCGTGCGCGCCATCTCAGGCCTCCTTCTTCTTGTTCCTGCGGCCCGTCAGCGCCCACATGACGCCGATGATGAGCAGGAAGAACAGGATCAGCACGGTCGAGGAGACACCGTACTGGTTGTAGTCGAACGAGAGACCGTAGGCGTAGACGTTGAGGGTCTCGACCTCGTTGAACGAGCCGCCGCCCTTGCCCTTGGTCGCGTAGAGGATGTCGAAGGTCTTGAGCGCGTCGATGCCCCGCAGGAGGATCGCGACGATCACGGTGGGCATCATGAGCGGGAGCGTGACGAACCAGAAGCGCTGCCACGTGCTCGCGCCGTCGATCTTCGCGGCCTCCTGCGGCTCCTCGGAGAGCGAGGTGAGGCCGGCGAGGAGGATGAGCGCGACCATCGGCGTCCATTGCCACACGTCGATGAACATCGTGGTCCACAGCGCCGTCTCCTGGCCCGCGAGCCACGGCTGGGGCGGGATGCCGAACCAGCCGATCACCTGGTTCGCGAACCCGATGTTGGGATCGAAGATGAGCCGCCACATCATGCCCACGGCCACCGGGGTGGCGACGAGCGGGAGCAGCACGGCGACGCGGACCCAGCGCTCTCCCTTGAAGGGGCGCCACAGCAGGAGCGCGATGCACATGCCGAAGACCACCTCGAACACAAGGACGACGCCGGTGAACAGCACCGTGCGCCCCACGGCCGGCCAGAACCGCGTGGTATCCGTCAGGACGGTCGCGTAGTTCTGCAGCCCGATGAACTTGGCGGCGGCGCGGACCGAGCCGTGCGAGTCGGTGAGGGAAAGCCAGGCGGTCCACACGAGCGGGAAGATGATGAGGACCGCGACGAAGATCATGGCGGGGGCCGCGAAGAGCCACTTGCGGTGGCGGTTGGCCCACGCGGAGAAGGCCGAGGTGGGCTTGGGCCGCGGCGCCGCTGCCTGCGCGCTGGTCGGCTCGAGGGTGGTGGAAGTCATGGATTACCTCGCCAGAGGGACGGTCAGAGTGGGTAGGCCCCCGTTGGGCCTGGGGTGCCAGGGTGCGGGGTGGCGGGGGGCCGGGGCGCACGACGTCGGCCGCGCGCCCCGGCGGGGTGCCGTTGTGCTCTCGCCGGGCTACTTGTCCGTGCCGAGGAACGTCGAGAAGGCGGTCTGGGCGTCGTCGGCCGCCTTGCCCGAGTCGGCGCCGGTGATCGCTGAGACGATCGGTGCGCCGACGATCTCGCGGGCCTTGCCCACCGTGATCACCTCGGGGCGGTCGTGGCCCACACCGTTCTGGGCGCTCACGGCAATGGCGTCGGCGAGGTCCTTCGGGTACGTGGACGTGCCCTCAGGGCTGGCCCACACGGACGTTCGGGCACCCGGCACGCCGGCCTTCTGCGCGGCGAGGGTCCGCTCCTTGGACGTGGCCCACTGCACGAACTTCCACGCGTTGTCCTTCTGCTTGGAGGCATCGTTGACGCCGAGCGCCCAGGATGGGATGTTGTACGGCTTCGAGCCCGCCGGGCCGGCGGGGAGCGGCGCAAATCCCACCTTGTCGGCGACCTTGGACTTCGCGGGGTCGGTGGCGTTCTTGTAGAGCGAGTCTGCCTCCGTGTAGAAGGCGGCCTTGCCCTGCGTGAAGATTGCCATGGCCTCGGGCCAGCTCATGTCCGTTGAGACGTTGGCCGGGCCGTTCTCTTTGATGAGGCCGCCGTAGAACGCGTAGGCCTTCTTGGCGGCGTCCGTGTTGACCGAGGCCTTGCCGTCCTGGGTGAAGTCGCCGCCGTAGCTGTAGAGAAAGCTCGAGAACTGCGTGACGGCGGTGGACTTGCCGGTGCGGGCCACGAAGCCCGCGGTATCCGGGTTGGCTGCCTTGATCTTGGCGGCGGCTGCCTTGAGCTCGTCCATGGTCTTCGGCACTGCGACGCCCGCCGACTGCAGGATGTCCTTGCGGTAGTAGAGGACCTCGCGCTCGGTGATGATCGGGACCCCCACCACCTTGCCGTCCGCCGTGGTGGCCTTGACCGGACCGGCCTGGAAGTCGCTCCAGTCCCACGAGGAGTCCTGCTTGACGTTGCCGGTCAGGTCCGCGAGGTACCCGTTCTTCGCGAACAGCTTGCCCTCCTGGAGCGGGCGGTACATCATCACGTCGATCTCGTCCGTGCCGGCGTTGAGCTTGACGTTGTACTGGTCCGAGAGCTGGTCCTCGCCCAGCTGCGTGAGCTCGACCTTGATGCCCGTCTGCTTCTCGAACTCCGGAATGGCGGCCTTGATCTGCTCGGTCCAGACGTGGTTGGCCAGCGTGACGCGCAGGGGCGCCGAACTGTCGCTTGCGCCGCTGCCGCCCGATCCGCACGCCGCGAGCCCGAGGCTCGCGACCGCGGCGACAGCGGCGACCTTGATGAACGATGGAACCTTCATCGGTGATCTCCAATCTCTCGGACCGCTTCCGCGGTCCGCGTCCGACGCCCCTTTACGTCGGATCCCAGCAGGGACACTAAGCGATAAGTAGTACGTATTCAAGAGTGGCTCGGGTCACAGTATGATCTCTCCATGGGGCACGCACCGGAGCTGCAGGAGGACACGACGCACGACGGCGGCGACCCACCTTCCGCGTCCGTCGTGCCGGCCGCCGCGCTCGCCCCCGCCGCGGCGGAGCCCATGCCCGGCGGAGCATCGCGCCGCCACAGCGAGATCCTCGAGACGCTCGGCGGGCAGATCTGCTCGGGCGAGCTCCCGCCGTCGTGCGTCCTGAACACCGACGAGCTCGAGGCGAGGTTCGCGGTCTCCCGGACGCTCGTGCGGGAGGTGCTGCGGGTCCTCGCCACGATGGGCCTCGTCGAGGCGCGACGACGCGTCGGCACGGTGGTGCTCCCGGAATCGCGGTGGGACGCGTTCAATCCGCAGGTGATCCGGTGGAAGCTCGCCTCCCCGGCGCGCCTCACGCAGCTGCGCGAGCTGACAGAGCTGCGCAACGCCGTCGAGCCCCTTGCGGCGATGTTGGCCGCCGAGCGGGCCGATACCGCCGAGCGCGCCGAGATCGTGCGTCTCGCGGCGGCCATGTGGGCGGCAGGCAAGACCGGGCGCCAGCAGGAGTTCCTCGCACTCGACATCGAGTTCCACCACGCGGTGCT
The DNA here is from genome assembly GCF_030908215.1 of Sinomonas sp. ASV486. Lineage (GTDB taxonomy): Bacteria > Actinomycetota > Actinomycetes > Actinomycetales > Micrococcaceae > Sinomonas > Sinomonas puerhi. The sequence continues at coordinate 317,336 of NZ_JAVFJK010000004.1, forward strand.
GGCCGGGAGCAGGAACCAGATGATCGCCACGCTCCACCAGATCACCCAGGAAGTGCTTGCGGGACGCGTCCAGTACGGCCTCATGCCGCAGCTGCCCGACCACGCGGCGCTCGAGTGGCACATGGACGTTGCGGTCGCGATCCAGCACGGCGACGGCCGGGCCGCGCGGGCGGCGATGGAGAAGATCGTGGAGCAGTCGTTCGTGGAGATGGCCCACATGTGGGACGCCCCCGGCGCGGCGCCGGGCACGCCTTAACCGAAACCCGTCTGCATTACGCTAGCCCCATGCGCGAACTCCAGGCGAAGATCATCGAGGAGATGGGCGTCAAGCCCGAGATCGACCCGGCGGCAGAGGTCGCTGCCCGCGTCGACTTCCTCAAGGACTACCTCAAGGCGACCGGCGCGAAGGGCTTCGTGCTCGGCATCAGCGGCGGACTCGATTCCTCCCTCGCGGGGCGCCTTGCGCAGCTCGCCGTCGAGTCCCTCGCCGAGGAAGGGACTGACGCCGACTTCGTGGCAGTCCGCCTCCCGTACGGGGTGCAGCACGATGAGGACGATGCGGTGGCCGCCCTCGAGTTCGTGCGGGCCAAGACCCAGTGGACGTTCAACATCAAGCCCGCTGTGGACGGCTTCCAGCAGGAGTACGCTGCGACCACCGGCGAGGATCTCAGCGACTTCAACCGCGGGAACATCAAGGCCCGCTCGCGGATGATCGCGCAGTACGCCCTCGCGGGACAGAGCTTCCTGCTCGTGATCGGCACCGACCACGGTGCAGAGTCCGTGACGGGCTTCTTCACTAAGTACGGCGACGGAGGCGCGGACGTCCTGCCGCTGTTCGGGCTCGACAAGCGCCAGAACCGCCAGCTCCTCGCGCATCTCGGGGCTCCCGAGCGGATTTGGCAGAAGGTTCCGACGGCGGACCTGCTCGACCTCCAGCCCGGACGCACCGACGAGCACGAACTCGGGATCACGTACGAGGACATCGACGACTACCTCGAGGGCAAGGATGTCTCGGACTCCGTCGCAGAGGCCATCGAGAAGCGGTATCTCGTGACCCGCCACAAGCGCGCCACGCCGGTGACGATCTTCGACACGTGGTGGCGCGAGGGTGCCGACGCCTGGTCGCGGTAGGCCCCACGCGGCGTCGGGCGGCAGGCCGGTGTCGGCCTCCCGGCAGGATTGATAGCGTGGGCACCGTGAAGCTTGCTACCTGGAACGTGAACTCCCTCCGCGCCCGCGCCGACCGTGTTGAGAGCTGGCTCCTGCGCAGCGACGTTGACGTGCTCGCGATCCAGGAGACCAAGTGCAAGGACGAGAACTTCCCGTGGGAGCTCTTCGAGCGCAACGGGTACGAGGTGGCGCACTTCGGGCTGAACCAGTGGAACGGCGTCGCGATCGCTTCCCGAGTGGGACTTGATGACGTTGAGCGCACCTTCCCTGACCAGCCCTCGTTCGGCAAGAACGGCGACAACGCCGCCCAGGAGGCCCGCGCGATAGCTGCGACATGCGCGGGAGTGCGCGTGTGGAGCCTCTACGTCCCCAACGGCCGCGCCCTCAACGATGAGCACATGCCTTACAAGCTCGAGTGGCTCAAGGTCCTCAACGGCCACGCCGCCGAGTGGCTCGCCGGTGCCCCTGAGGCGCAGATTGCGCTCGTGGGCGACTGGAACATCGCGCCGCAGGACGACGACGTGTGGGACATCGACTACTTCCGACGCGAGCAGCTCACCCACGTGAGCGAGCCCGAGCGGGACGCGTTCCGCGCGTTCGGGGACTCGGGGTACGCCGACATCGTGCGCCCCTACGCCCCCGGTCCGGGCGTCTACACCTACTGGGATTACACCCAGCTGCGCTTCCCCAGGAAAGAGGGCATGCGCATCGACTTCGTGCTGGCCTCCCCCGCACTCGCCGCGCGGGCAACGGGCGCCCTCATCGACCGCGAGGAGCGCAAGGGCAAGGGCGCCTCGGACCACGCGCCCGTCATCGTGGACCTGGCAGACACGCCGTGACCCCCGCGCTTCCCCCACCATCCCGGAGCGGGTCGGGATGAGCGCCGGGCACCGCCGCACGGGACGCCCGCTCGCATCGCGGCTGCGCGTCTACGAGCCCCTGTCTGCGTTCACCGCCGAGGCGCGGGCGCGGATCGAGCAGGGGCTCACGGAGAACGGGCGCGAGGACCTCGAGAAAGCCGAGTCCGACGACACGCTGCGCCGCATCGTCAGCGCATCCGGTGACCCGTTCCCTGACGGCAGTGCCGAATTCACCCGCACCCTCACGGTGGACGGGCACACGCTCTACTGTCCGTCACAGCTCGTGCTCCGCTCGGGCCTCGCCGCCGAATCGGTGCTCACGACGGCCCCGGGTCCGCTCGCCTCGGTTCTCCTTCCGGAGATCGCGCGCGCCCGCCACCAGGAGCGGGTCGACCGTCTTGCCGAGGATCCCGGAACGCCGCGCATCAGCACGCGCGAGTCGCTCTGGGGGATCCCCTTCAGCTGGTTCGTGCTGTTCCACCAAGGCGACCCCACAGTGGTCGTCGAGGACAATGACCACGTGGTGACCGTCCGGATCACCGTCGGCTGGGCCAAGGCCATCAGCCGGGCCCGCTTCGCAGTGGCGAATCTGGCCCTCGCGGCCCCCGAGATGAACCTGCTCGACGAGCTCACGTCTCTCACAGAGTGGCTCGAGGAGTTCCACCCCGATTCCGTGATCGAGCTCGACTACGGCAAGGTCGCGGATCGGGTTTTCCCCGACGATTCGCCCAGTGACGTCCTCCTGGGTATCGAGTGCCTCGCCGAGGGGGACATGACCGGGGCGGCCGCCGCCTACCGGCGCCTCGCCTCCCGGTGGATCCCTATCCGCCAGCTGGCCCGCGCTTCCTAGGGCGCTGGGCAGGGCACCGGCAAGACGGGGCACCCTCAGAAGGCGGCCGGCGGTGCGGTTGACTCCCGGACGATGAGCCGCTGCACGGCGGTCTCGGAGTGCACTGCGCCGATCTCGCCACCGATTTCGGCGAGCAGCATCTGCGTTCCACGACGTGCCTGTGACGTCGGGTCCTGCCACACAGTCGTCAGCCCCGCCGAGGCTCCCATCTCGTGCCCGTCGATTCCCACGACCGAAAGGTCCTCGGGCACCCGGACGCCGTGGCGCCGGGCCTCGAAGAGCACGCCGAGGGCCATCTCGTCCGAGGCGCAGGCAATGGCCGTCGGCCGCGGCTCGGGAAGCTCCATGAAGCGGCGCATCGCCTCAACGCCGCTCTCCACCGTGAAATTGCCGAAGAACTCGGCGTCGGGATTGAGTTCGAGCTCGGCGTCGTGCACGGCGTCGTGAAAGCCTTCGACGCGGATCTTGGGAACGGAGAAGTTGAGCTCCGCATCGCCGCTGCCGTGAAGGAGGGCAATATGCCGATGCCCGAGCCCAATGAGGTGCTGCGTGATGCTCCGAGCGGCCAGGTAGTCATCGATGCCCACGCTCGAGCAGCCCCGCACGGGTCCGCCGACCACGACGAGTGGCATGTCAATCGCATGGAGGTCGTCGATCTCTTCCGGATGGAGGAACATGCACAGGAGGAGGAGCGCGTCGATCTGCTTATGCACCATGGACCGGCTGAAGAGGCGTTCACGCGGGGTAATCCGGCCGCCCAGGTTGAAGAGCGAGAGGTTGTAGCCGCGCTCGTGCAATTCCTGATCGACCCCGGCGATCGCCTTACCGAAGAACCATCGGTCCACGTAGGGCGCGAGCACACCGATCGTCCGCGTCTTTCCGGTCGCAAGCCGAGATGCCGCCGACGACGGCACGTACCCGAGATCCTCAGCCGTCGCGAGGATCTTGGCACGCGTCGCGGGCGAGACGCGGGGGAGGCCGCGGATGGCCCGAGAAACCGTGGCCGTCGAGACCCCTGCTGCGGCGGCGACATCATCGATCCCTACCATGATCCTCTCCGTTGCCCTCGGACGCGGACACGCACAAAGGGCTGCCACGGACTAACGCTCGGGATCGTCCTTGGAGCCTCGCAGTGTTCTCCGCCGAAGCGCCCACAAGCCGACCATCGCTGCAAGCACACCAGCCAGCCCGAGCGCCCACCCGAGGGCTGGCTGCCCCGTCACCTCGAGCCACACAGTCGCCACCAGGAGGACGAGTGCCCAGAATCCGAGGAATCCGATGAAGATCTCGAACTGCTCGATGACCGCCCGTCGGTGGTCGGCGGAGCGGCGATATGCCGCACCACCGACCGCGAACGGGCCCCAGGGTAACCGACGACGCTGTTCCGTGTGGTGCTCCGTCACTTCACGGCACCGGCAGTCAGACCGGCCACGATCTTGCGCTGGAACACCAGCACGAGGATCACGAGCGGGACGGTGACGATAGTCCCGGCTGCCATGACGGCTGTATACGGCTCTTGGTGCGGCTGCGCCCCGGCGAAGTACGCGATCGCCACGGTCACGGTGCGGGTCGAGTCCGAGGAGAGCTGGCTCGCGATGAGGAACTCGTTCCAGGCCGAGATGAAGGCGAGGATCGCCGTCGTGAAGGTAGCGGGTGCGGCCAGCGGGAGGATGACCTTCCGGAACGCCTGCCCCTGGGTGCATCCGTCAATGCGTGCAGACTCCTCGAGTTCCCACGGCATCTCACGGAAGAAGGAGGTGAGCGTGTAGACGGTGAGCGGGAGCACGAACGAGATGTTCGGGATGATGAGTACCTGATACGTGCCCATCCAGCCGATGTTCGTGAAGAGCTGGAAGAGCGGCGTCACGATGGCGACACCCGGGAACATCGATGCCCCGAGGATGAAGCCCATGACGGCGAACTTGAAGCGGAAGTTCAACCGCGCCAAGGCGTAGGCGGCGAAGACGCCGACCACGAGGGCCACAATCGTGGTCACACCCGCGACGAGGAGGCTGTTGAGAAGATTCCTCCCGAAGTGGTTGCCGAGGTTCTCGTCGAAAACGGTCGCAAAATTGTCCCACGTGACGTGCGTGGGCCAGATGGACGGGTCAAACGTGAAGCCAGTGTCGCGGAACGCAGTAACGATCATCCAGTAGGCCGGAGCAAGGCACCAGACCAGGATCACTACAGCGGAGACGTAGGTGCGGACCTGCCCCCAATCGAACTTCTTGCGGCGCACAGGCATCGTCGCTGTTCGCGGGAGCGTGGCGGTGGCTGCCATGTCACTTCCTTCCCGAGGAGGTCGCCGCGCCCACGGCGTTGGCGCCGAGGAAGCGGACGAAGATGAAGGCGACGATGAAGATCACTAGGAAGGTGATCGTCGAGAGCGCGGCGGCACTGTTGAACCCTTGGCGGATCTGATCGACCACGAGGATCGAGAGCGTCGACGTGTTGTTCGCACCCTGGGTCATGATGTACGGCAGGTCGAACATGCGCAGCGCATCGAGCGCGCGGAAGAGGACCGCAACCATGAGCGCGGGCCTGACGAGCGGGAGCGTTATCTGGGTGAAGCGCTGCCAGGTGCTGGCGCCGTCGACCTTCGCGGCCTCGTAGACCTCGTCCGGGATGAGCTGGAGCCCGGCGAGGATGAGCAGGGCCATGAACGGGGTGGTCTTCCAGACATCCGAGATGATGATGGCCCACTTTGCGGGCCACTCTGATCCGGTCCAGAGGATCTGGGTGCCGAAGAGCTTGTTGGCGATGCCCTCAAACGCGAAGATGAAGAACCACAGCTTGGCCGTTACTGCGGTCGGGATGGCCCAGGGCACGAGAACGGCGGCGCGGACGGCGCTGCGACCACGGAAGACCCTCGCCATGATGATGGCCATCCAGAAGCCGATCACGGTCTCGAGTGCCACCGTGACCACCGCGAAGAAGAACGTGGTCCCCATCGAGCTCCAGAACTGCGAGCCGAGCGTACCCGGAGGGCACGACTGGCCGCTGCACTGCTGGAACAGCCAATCGGAATAGTTGCTGAATCCGGCTGAACCGCCCTCCTCGAAGAGGCCTGTAGTCGGGTTGAGGGCCGCGTCCTTCTGGAAGGACATGATGATGGCGTTGACGACCGGGTAGATGATCACGATCGCCAGGAGAATGAGCGTCGGCAGCAGGAGCATGGAGGCCCAGCGTCCCTGGGTCACCTGCTTGCGGTCAGCGCTCTCCCGGCCGGGCATCTGATGGACTCCACTCGGCGCGGTCTTCTCAGAGGGCCGTGATGGGACCTCAGTGGACATGATGACTCCTGTTCTCAGTGTCCGTCAGGGGCAGGCGGTCCGGCACCCGCAGGCGCCGGACCGCCCTTCCGCAACGGTTACTTGGCGCCTGCCGCGACGAGTGCCGACTGCATGTCGGTCAATGCCTGATCCACGGACTTCTCGCCCTTGAGGGCCGAGTAGCTGTTGTCCTGGATGGCCTTCGTGACGCCCGGGTAGAACGGTGTCACGGGACGCGGCACGGCGTTCTGGATCGAGGTCAGCAGGGTGGGGAGGTACGGCAGCTTGGCTGTCAGGGCCGAATCCTTGTACAGGTTGCCGATTACCGGGGCAAGCGAACCCTGGGTCGCGAAGAACTTCTGCTCCTCGTCACTCGTGAGGAACTTCAGGAAGTCCAGCGCGGTGGCCTTGTTCTTGGAGTAGACGCTGATAGCCGCACTGTGGCCACCGAGCGACGAGGCGCCCGGGCCACTCATGCCGGGAAGCGGCGCGATGCCGAACTTGTCAGCGACCTTGGACGATCCATCAGTCTTGGAGGCGAGGTTGTAGACATACGGCCAGTTGCGCAGGAACAGGAGCTTCCCGTCCTGGAACGCGGTACGGCTGTCCTCTTCCTTGAAGGTGATGGCCTCGGGAGGGATGTTGCCGTTCTTGAATGCTTCGACGAGCTTGCCGAGCCCGGTCTTCGACTCAGACGAGTTCACCGTGGCCTTGCCGGAATCGTCGACGATCTTGCCGCCGAACGTGTTCATGGCCTCAGCAGCGTTGACCGTGAGCCCCTCGTACTTCTGGAACTGGCCCGCGTAGCAGCCCATGTTGTTCGTCTTGGCGATGGAGCACATGCCCATCATCTCGTCCCACGTCTTGGGAGGCGTCGGGACAAGGTCCTTGCGGTAGTAGAGCAGGCCGCCGTCGGACGAGACGGGCGCGGCGAACAGGGTGTTGTTGTACGTAGCGGCCTTGACCGTGGCCGGCAGGAAGGTTGAGGTATCGAGGGCCGTCTTGTCCTTGAGCGGCTGCAGCCAGCCCTTGGCCGCGAATTCTGCGGTCCACACCACGTCGACGCTCATGACGTCGTAGTTGGCATCCTTGGCCTGGAAGTGCTGCACGAGGTCGTCGTGCTGCTGGTCGGCCGAGTCGGACTGTTCCTTGAAGGTGACCTTCTGATCCGCGTGGGCGGCGTTCCACTTGTCGACGAGCGGGCGGACAACATCGGAGTTGTCTTTGCCCTGGACGTAGGTGATGGGGCCGCGTCCGTCGACGTTGCTGGCGGCGTCGCCGCCGCTCGTGCTCCCGCTGCCCCCGCTGGACCCGCCGCTACAGGCAGAGAGTGCCAGGACCAGGACGCTCGCAGTCGCGAGAGGAGGGGCAAACCTGGAGAACTTGCGGTTTCTCATGCTCGACTCCTGAGTCGGTCAAGGCGGCGTGCAGAATGCGTCACCGCCCGATTGATCTGTGGTGAGCATCACACTAGGTCGCACCACAAGGAGGTGCAAGCGCTTACGCAGATCGTTTCCTCTCCGTGACCTTTGGCCCTTCCGCCGGGAAACGCCAGCAGGGCGCCCTCCATGAGGACGCCCTGCCTGTGTGAGTCGATGGGGAGGTCAGAAGGGCCCTTAGGCCTTGTCTCCCTTGAAGATCCCGGTGATCTTGGATCCGAGGCCCTTGACGTTCTCCGTCACGTCCTCGGCCAGATCCTTGGCGTGCTGGCCAACGTCTCCCGAGAAGAACTCCTTGACGTTCTCGGTCGCATCGCTCGCGAATTCCTTGACGTTCTCGGTCGCATCGCTCGCGAATTCCTTGACGTTCTCGGCTGCGTCTGCCGCGATCTCCTTGCCCTTCTCCACGGCGGCGTCCAAGCCGTCCTTCGCGCCGTCGAAACCGTGGTTCTCACTCATGTGTACCCTCCCTGTCAGGACCGGCCGAGCCGGCTCGAGTGGACGAGAATGCGCCCCACGCATCAACGTAGGCGCATGCCCATGCCCACACAAGCGGTTCGGCGCCCATCCGGCCCAAGGCCAAAGCGGGCCAGCCGCACTCCTAGCGGACTCGCTCGGCCCGGCTGAATCTCGAGCGCGCGCCGGACGTAATGTGCACGAGGACCGGGACAGAGACGCCCATCACGATCTCGAACCGGTCCACGAGCCCTTCGACAGCAGCGGCAAGCGCAGCGGGATCGGCCCCCTGCCGGGCAACGAGGCGGACCTTCAGCGCGGTCCGTCCCTCGAACTCGACCGCGGCCACGCTCGTGCCGAGAACGTCCTTCCGTGGCGCGAGCGCCGCAAGCATGGCCTGCTCGACGGCGGTCGCAGCGATGCTCACACGTCCCGGAACCTCGCCTTCCGCGAACTCGCCGCCCGGCCGGGCACCGCCGTCGGGTCCGGTCGAGGCCACAAGGTCACGCCGTCCAGTCCCCTGCTGTGCGACCCACCAGATCATGAGGAGCACGACGGCGACCGCAGCAACCGTCATGAGCAGCCACAGCCAGGACACGCTGGTTCCCGGCACCCGCGACCCCTGGAAGACCGCCCCGACGGCCTCTGCCGCCGTGGGCGCCCAGCTGCGCCACCACGTCCCGGCAGCGGGAACACTCGCGAGGAGCACCAGAACGATGCCGAGGGTCAGGACGAGCAGCCCGAAGAGCAGGATCAGAACGCGGTTGAGGGTCCGCGGCGTTCCGTTCACGCGCCGATCACCCCGGTGCCCTCGACGCGGACGCGGAGCTGCGGGTACGGCTCGGGTGCGAGCCGCACGAGTTCGGCCTCGGTCGCCGCGAGCACGTCCTCACCCCGCACGGGGAGGCCCGAGGTCGGGCGGACGTTGACCGTCGCCTCCCGATCGCTCAGCACCACGGTCACCTGCTCGGGACGCACGACTGCGGCCGCCCTCGCCCGGCGGGCCAGCGCAGAGGCGAGCACCTCGTCGTCGACCACCACAGCGACCCGGCGTCCGGGGAGGGAGCGGCGCCCCCGGCGCCCCGGCCGTACCGCGACGATGACAAGGGCGAGACCGGCCATCGCGACGACGGCGCCGACGAGTCCCAGAAGGCCCTGGTTGGTGCCCTCGGGAAGCCGAGCGGTCCACTCGGCCGCCGATTCGGGGTCGATGAGCCACGCCGGCTGTCCGACCGCCTGGAGCGTGGACTCGAGGAGGAGATACGCGCACGCCGCGGCCACGATCAGCGCGATGAACCCCGCGAGGTAGGCCCGCGAGGAGCTCATCTCGCGACGCACCGCGGAATCGAGCCCGTGCGCAGAATTCTCAGCCACGGGTTGCCTCCCGTGCAGGGTTCGTCCCGCCGCCGAGGGCTAGACCGCGTACCGGCCTCCCCACTCGCACGCCGGAGATACGGATGTCCACGCGCGAGAGCGTGGCGCCGCTGAGTGTCATGACGGATTCGAGGATCCGGGCCTTGGCCGACGCCGCGCGCTCCCACACGCTTCCGCCCCACCTGAGCATGTCGGCTGGCCCCGAGACGTCTGCGAGGTCCGGGATCGCGACGGGCGCGACGACGCGGAGGGCGAGCAGGCCGGCGTCGTCCGACCAATCAGCCCGCACGTCGGCTGGCCGCACGCCGAGCTCCGCCGCCGCGGCGGCCTGCGCGAGCGTCGTGAGGGCCTGCGTGCTCACGCGGTTCAGCCCCGCGAGGGCACGGCCCGGCGAGCGTGCGGGCGGGGCTGGCAGGCGCCCGGGTTCGCCACTGGAATCGGGAACGGGGATCACGAGGAGGATCGCCGCCCGATGAGAGCCTCCCAGACGCGCCGCAAGTCGAGCCGGCCGTCGGCGGCCCGGCCGAGGACCGCGCCGACAACCATGAACAGGAGGGAGCCGAGAAAGCCCCAGAGGCCGAACTGGAAGGACATGAAGGCGAGGAACGCGCCTGCGCCCGCACCCACTATGGTCAGATTCACTGGACCTCGATTCCGGACGGCTTGGCGCCCTGCCGTGCCTCGCCGATATAGACGTCGGCAATCTCGACGTTGACCTCGATGACGGAAAGGCCGGTGAGCGCCTCGACCGCGCGGTACACCGCGGCCCGGACCCTATCCGCCAGATCCTGGAGGGGGATGCCGTACTGGGCCACGAGCGTGACGTCGATGGCGGCCTGCTTCTGGCCGACCTCCACCCGGACCCCAGCGGCGCTGTCGCCCGGGTTCTGGCCCACAGCACCTCGGATGGCACCGAGTGCGCGGGACGGCGTGGTCCCGAGCGAGTGGAGACCGGGCACCTGACGTGCGGCCGCCGCGGCAACCTTCGCCACGGCCGCCTCATGGACGACTGTCCTGCCAGTGGCCGCCACGGCGTACTCGTCTGAGCGCGCGGCACCGTCCCCGAACGGGCCTGCCTGCTGGGTCACCGCGCCTCCCCTCGTCGTTGCCCGCCCGTGCCGACGCGGGCACCAGCGGCGGGACGCCTACGCGCACTACCTTAGTACGCACCGCTCACACTGCACGCGCTCTTCCGGCCGACTGGCCCGTGTGCCAGCATGACCTGAGATTCAATGCGCCATGGCCGGGCTGGGGAGTCGGACGCACGGCGAGGAGGATGCTGTGTTGAGGGACCCGATCCTTGACGCGTGGGCGGATGGCGGGTGGCGCCTCGAGCGATTGCCCATCCAACCGCTCCCCCCTGAGCTCCTCGAGCTGTTCGAGGGCTTGACGCTCGCGCTCATGGAGACGTACTCGCTGGATGCGCCCACACCTCCGGCCCCCGGAACCGCGGCCGTGCGACCCCGCAATGTGCCCGCCGAAAGCTGCTCCGTACTCGTGGTCCTCCGAGGGGGCGAACCTCCCGAGATTGCGGGGGTGAAGCACGACGGCGGCGCTCCCACCTTCCGCATCGCGCTCACCTCGCGCGACAGGGGCGCCCACCTCGTGCTCCTCACGGTCCGCTGTGACGAGCACGGCCTCGGGCATGCGGCTCTGGACTTCACGGCCTAACCGGCATGCGCACATGCCATCCGTCAAGGGTCAAGAGGATCGGACGGCCGTGAACCTTCGGCTCAGGGCAAGGCCAGCCTAGCGGCGCGGCAGGTCCGCAGGCGCGACGATCCCGTCGGCGACGACTCCGAGCATGGACGCGAGGTCCGTCTCGGACAGCCCGCTCGCATCCGCCACGGAGGCCACGGCCCCGACGAGCCGTGAGATCTCCATCGCGCTCACGCCCGGGCGCAGGAGGGGTCCGAGCTCGTCGATGACCCGCTGATTGGCGCCGAGGTACCGCGTGCACTTGGCGGCGAAGGGAGACCCAGGGTCCCCGAGGGCGAGAGTGATCCGAGCGGCAGCGCCCTTGTGCCCGTTGAGGAGCTCCACGTAGTCCGTGAACCAGCTCAGCAGTCGCTCACGGGCGGGTGCGTCGAGCCCGAGTGCCCGTTCGACGGCGGCATTGACCCGCTCCGCCCAGGCCTCCAGGACGGCGTCATACAGCGCTTCCTTGGTCGGGAAGTGTCGATAGAGGGTGCCGGCGCCGACCTCGGCGGCCTTCGCGACCTCGTCCATCGAGACGTCGTTGAAGCCCTTGGCCTTGAACAGGGCGCGCGCGATCTCCACGATCCGATCGCGGTTGCGGCGGGCATCGGCACGCACGGTCACAACACCTTCCCATGAGAGGTTGCAAAGCGGAGAGTCTCTCCGTATAGTTCTAACCGGAGCTACTCTCCTCTTAGTGTACGTCAGCCCACAGGCCAGAACAGGACACTTCCCCGATGCCTCTCTCAACAACACTGCGCGTGTCTCCCGCGCCAACCACAGCCACGGCCGGCAACACCGGCCTCTGGCTCGTCATGCTCGCCCAGCTCATGCTCGTCCTCGACGGCACGGTGGTGAACGTGGCCCTCCCGCATATCGCCTCGGATCTCCACTTCTCCCGCGCCGACCTCAGCTGGGTCCTCAACGGCTACGCCCTCGCGTTCGGCGGCGTCCTCCTCCTCGGCGGCCGCATCGGCGACGTCATCGGCAGGCGCCGCACGTTCCTGCTCGGGGTTGCCGCCTTCACGGTGTTCTCGCTGCTCGGCGGGCTTGCCACCTCACCGCTCCTGCTCGTCGTGGCCCGTGCCCTCCAAGGTCTCGGCGCGGCCTTCGCCGCCCCCAACGTCCTCGCGCTCATCACGACGAACGCGAAGGACGACGGCGCACGGAACCGTGCGCTCGCCCTCTTCTCCGCGATCGCGTCCATGGGAGGAGCCCTCGGCCTCATCCTCGGCGGCATCCTCACCGACGCGGCCAACTGGCGCTGGACGCTCTTCATCAACGTGCCGATCGGCATTGCGATCCTTCTGGCGGTCCCCCGTTTCGTCCAGGAGACGCCGCGTCGGTCCGGCCGGTTCGACGCGCTCGGCGCCGTGACGGCGACCGGCGGCGCCGTCGCCATCGTGTGGGCACTTCTGCAGGCCGCGGACTACGGCTGGACTGATGCCCGCACCATCGGCGGGCTCGCGCTCGGCGTCGTGCTCCTCGTGACCCTGGCCTTCACCGAGCTCCGCGTGGAGCATCCGCTCCTGCAGCCGCGTCTGCTCCGCAGCGCGAGCCGGCTCAGCGCACTCGCCGCGATGGCCGCCACGTTCGGCGGGATGCTTGCGATGTTCTTCCTCATGGTCCAGTACCTCGAGGACGTCCTGCACCTGACGCCGCTCGTGACGGGGCTCGTGTTCCTGCCGATGCCGCTGAGCATCTTCGTCATGTCGCGGGTCATTCCGCGCCTCGTGGAGCGCTTCGGCGCCGAACGGCTCGTGCTCGGAGGTGCGATTCTCCGCGTGGTCGGGTTCCTGCCCCTCACCCAGCTGGATTCGCAGACGCCCTTCGGCGTCGTGATCGGCGCGCTCCTCCTCACGGGGATCTCCGCCGGGCTCACGTTCATGCCGCTCACGTCCCTCGCGCTGAGGGACGTTGAGCCCGAGCACGCAGGCTCCGCCTCCGGGCTGTTCCAGACCATGCAGCAGCTCGGCGGCGCCGTTGGCCTCGCGATCGTCGCCTCGACGTTCGCGGCGTTCGCGGTCCCCGGGGACTTCCTCGTGGGCGGGCGCGCCGGGTTTGTCTCGGCGGCGGTCCTCTCGGCGCTCGCACTCGCGGCCGCCACGGGGCTTGCCTTCAGGCGGCGGGCGTCGGCGTAGCCGCGCACGACGGCGATGCCCGCCCTGCGTCCCCGCCGCCCTTGGGCCGGGGGCGCACGCCCGTGGGGACCGCCCGTGGCGACGGTCGCGGGGAGGCGGCGGGCTCAGCCCGCCTCGACCAAGAGCTTCAGGTTCTCGAGGCCCTGGTGACGGGCCCGCTCCTGGATCCGCTCGATGAGCAGCTCGTCAGCGAACTTTCCGACAACGCTGCCCGGGACGTTGTAGTCGATCTCCGACGTCACGAGGGTGCCCGTGTCGGTCGGCTCGTAGTCCCAGACCTGGGAGCCGTTGAGCGGGCCGTCGAAGCGCAGGCGTATGCGCTTGCCGCCGTTCGGCAGCGGGCCGTTCTCAAGCACGTGCGTGGTGACGTGGAACGGGATACCCGCCATGAGGTACTTGTGCTCGACGACGGTCCCCTCGCCGCCGTCGCCCTCGACCTTCTCGGCATCGCCGAGATTCACCCACCAGGACGACCAGCGGTGGGGGTCGGATGCGATCTCGTACACGCGCTCGACCGGCGCATCGATCGGCATGCTCACCTTGATGTGGCCCATGACATCCTCCTCAATCGAAAGGTTCACCTTCGAACCTACTCAGGCCTCGGCCCACCCACCACGGGCGTAAGACCCGGGTCTTCAGGCCGTGCCGAGCAGCGCGAGGAGCACGCGGCACTCGACCCGGGCGGTCAGCAGCACCGCCCGCTCATCGATCGCGAACATCGGGTGATGGTGCGGCGCGCTGGCCCCAGTGCCGCACCCCACCCCGAGGAAGACGCCCGGCACGCGGGTTGAGAACTCGGCGAAGTCGTCGCTCGCCGAGAGCGGCGGAGCATGCACGACGGTGGCGAGACCGGCGGCGCCGATCGCGGCCTCAGCGGTGGCCGCGAGGGCGGCGTCATTGGCCAGGACGGGAGCGTGGCCTGTCCATTCGAGACGTGTTGAGCAGCCCAGCGCCCCGGCGACGCCCGCCGCGACCTCGGCCACTCGCCGGCGTGCGTACTCCCCGAGAGCTGGGTCGAACCAGCGGAGGTTGCCTAGCAGGACCGCGTCCTCAGGGGCAGCGTTCGCCGCTGTGCCGGCGCGCACCGAGCCGATGGCGACGACGAGGGCCTCGCCCATCGGCGTCTCCTGCGCCGCGGCTGATTGGAGCGCCGTCATGACGTGCGCCGCGGCGAGGATCGCGTCCGAGAACTGGCCCGGCGTGCCCGCATGGCCTGCTCCGCCGACCACGACGAGCCGGAAGAAGTCCGCGCCGGCCAGGACCGTGCCGGGATTCGCCGACACGGTCCCGTAAGGGACGCCGGAGAGGACATGCGCACCGACGACCATGCCGACGCCGTCGAGCACCCCGGCTGCGACCATGGGCGCCGCGCCTGCGAGAAGCTCCTCGGCGGGCTGCAGGCAGAAGCGCACCGAACCGGGCAGCGCCTCACGGCGCGCGGCGAGGACGCTCGCGACGCCCGCGAGCGCGGCAAGATGTGCGTCATGGCCGCACAGGTGACCGGCCGGCCCATCGGCCGCGAACTCCAGACCGGTGGTTTCGCGGACCGGGAGGGCGTCAAGCTCGGCACGCAGGAGGACGCGCGGCCCCGGGAGCGCGCCGTCCAGGTCCGCGATGACCCCGGTGCCCGCGATCCCGGTGCGGACCGCTAGCCCGAGGCCCCCAAGCCTGGCGGCCATGAGCTCGGCCGTAGCATGCTCCTCGAAACCCGGCTCGGGGTGGGCGTGGATCTCGCGGCGCCACCGGATCAGCTCGGGCTCGAGCGCGGCGAGCGCGCGATCCGCGCCCGCCGCGAGGCGTCCCGTGGCCACGCTCATGGCGCAGCCGGCTCCGGTGCGGGAATGAACCCGAGCTGCATGAGCATCCCGAACTGATCGATCACGTGCCAGTGCTCGGCGAGCCGGCCGTCCTGAACCCGGTAGATGTCGATCCCGGCGATCTCGAACGACTTGCCTGAGGCCGGCAGCCCGAGGAACGGCTCGACCTGGGTGCCCTGATTGCGCCAGCGCACCACGACGCGGTCGCCCTCGGCGATGACGTCCTCGACCGCGAAGTGCGGGTCAAGGGCGGTCACGAGCATGGACACGCGGTTGCGGAGGCCGTCGCGGCCGTCGCCCTGACCGGGCAGCGGATCGTGCTCTGCGTAGTCCCCCACCGCGATCTCGTCGATCACGTCAAGGCGGCGTCCGTTGAGGACCTCCTCGTAGAACCGTCCGACAAGCCCGCGTGACGTTTCGGTAGACATAATGTCCGTCCTTTCCTAGTGGTGTGACTTCAGTGTCAGCGCGGGTCGGGGCGGCGAACACGATGGCAACCCACCGACTTGACCACCGAGTGCGGGCCGCTGGCTCCGGTCCTACCCTTGGAGGGACGAAGGGCGGCGCCATGGCGGCGGACACCGGACTGGGATCCGAACTCCGACGGCTGCGCACGGCGGCAGGGCTTACCCAGGAGGGCCTTGCCGAGCGCGCGGGCCTGAGCATCCGTGCTGTCAGCGACACGGAGCGCGGCCTCCGGACCCGCCTCTACCCGGACACGACGGCGCGGCTCGCCGATGCGCTCGGGCTCGCGGGGGCTGTTCGGGAGCGGTTCGCAGGTGTGGCCCGGGGTCGCTCCGCCCGGGGCGTGCTCGGCCCGCTCCCGGCGCCCCGCACGGCGCTTGTGGGCCGCGGCCGAGAGCTGGAGGCGCTCACCGCACTGCTGGCCGGGCCCGGGCTCGTGACGGTCACCGGCACCGGCGGAGTAGGGAAGACGCGGCTCGCCCTCGCGGCGGCCGGCGAGGCCGCGGCGTCGTTCGCGGACGGCGTCGCCTTCGTCCAGCTCGCGAGCTGCCACGATGCCGAATCGGCGGGTCTGGCGATCGCCACGGCACTCGGGGCCAATGCGGCGCACGGCTCGACCGCCGACGTCGTGTGCACCGCGATCGGCGCACGCCGTCTGCTCATCGTCTGCGACACGTTCGAGGTCGTGCCGCAGGCAGCGCCGCTCGTCGCAGAGGCCCTCGCGCGCTGCGCCAACCTCACGGTCCTCGCGACGAGCAGGTCTCCCCTCCGGCTCGGCGGCGAGCGGCTCTGCCCCCTCGGACCCTTGGATGCCGCCGCGGCCGCGCTGCTCTTCGCCGACCGGGCCGTAGCGGCACGGCCCGGGGTTGACCTGGCCCGCTCAGGTGCGCTCGTATCGGATATCTGCGAGCGCGTCCAACGGGTCCCGCTCGCGCTTGAGCTCGCGGCGGCCCGCGTGGCCCATCTCGGCCTCGCCGATCTCCGGGACCGGCTCGGCAGCCAACTCGGCGTGCTCACCGGCGGCTCCGTGGACGACGACGCGCGGCACCGCACCCTCGAATCAACGGTGGCCTGGAGCTATGGGCTCCTCGACGGCGCGGCCCGGGCGGCGCTCGCCCGCCTGGCGTTGTTCGACGGGTGGACGCTCGCCGCAGCGGGGGCGCTCCTGTCCAAGGACCCACTGCCTGAGGTCACCACGCTCGTCGACCAGAGCCTCGTGGCGGCGCCCGATCCGTCCGACCCGCACGGTCGCTACACGATGCTCGACTCGGTGCGGGAGTTCGGGCTCGCGCGGCTCGCAGACGAGGGCATCGAACGCACCGTCCGCGATCAGCACGCCGCATGGTTCCTCGCCGCTGCCGAGTCGTCGGCGGGCGCCATGCGCAGGGCTGGCCAACGTGACGTGCACGAGGACATGGCGGCGGACCTCGGCAACCTCCGGATCTCGTTCCGGTGGCTCGAAGATTCCGAGCGCGGCGAGAAGGCCCTCCGGCTCGCGGCCGCACTATGGATGTTCTGGCTCTGGCACGGTGGATTCGCCGAAGGTCGGGCGTGGATCCGCTCGGCGCTGGCCGCAGCGCACGACGCCGACCCCTCCTTGCGCGCGAGCGCCCACTGGGGCGCGGGCTGGCTCGCGTACCTCCAGGGGGACTACCCCGAGGCGAGGATCCATGCCTCGTCCCTCGCGCGGCTCGCCGCCGCGAGCGGCAGCACTTCCGAGCGGCGCAACGCGCTCACCCTCACGGGAATGGTCGCCCTCGCGGACCGCCGACTCGACGACGCGGCCAGGCTCCTCGGCGAGGCCCTCGAGGCCGCCCACATCCTCGCCGCCGACCCGCCAGCCTCGGAAGAAGGCCGGGCCGCGGGCCAGCCCGCGGCGGATGGCCTGGCCGGCCATCGCCACATCGCATGGCTTGTTGCCATCTCAACCCTCAACGACGGCGTGGGCCTCACGCATACCGGAGGCCTCCCTGAGGCGTCACAGCGCTTTGCCGAGGCACGGGACAGGTTCGCGGCCCTCGGGGACGAGACGTACCGGGCACGGGCGCTCCGCCACCTCGCCGCCGTGCAGGTCCTCGCCGGAGAGGTAGCGCCCGCGCGCAGACTCCTGGAGGAGAGCCTGCGGACCGTCCACGAAGCTGAGGACCGCTTCGGCCTTGCCGAGACGCTCTCCGCCCTTGCCCACCTCGCCGCAGTCGGCCACGACGGGAGGCGAGCCGGCGCACTAGAGACGAGGGCCGCCGTCGTGCGCCGATCTCTGGGAGTAGTCCAGCACCCGTTTGACGCGATCCTCACCGAACGGCATCTCGGGCCACTGCGTGAATCGGCGGAGTATCAGGCGGGGTGGGCCGAGGGGAGTGCGCCCGACGTGGCCGCGGAAGAGGGACTGGACTGGCCCGAGATTCTAGCGTGGCCCTGAATGCGGATTGGCCCTGAATCCGGAGTGGCAGGAAAGCGGAAGGACCCCAGCGTGTGCTGGGGTCCTGCCCGGACACCGCGAGCCCTCCGACTGGACGAACGAAGAGCGGGTCTTCGTGAAGCCGTACCCGGAGTTGACGGCCGGCGTGGACATCGAGAGCGCAATCCTGAGGAGGATCGTCCTTCTCTCTGCCACCGACGCCTTCAGCATTCACCCATGGCACACGGTCAACTCAAACTTCACAGTTAACCTCGTTTTCGAAAGCCTCGCCCACGAGCAGGCAGGGACACTCCTCCGCGACATCACGTCGTCGCGCCTGGCACCACGCTTGGTAGTCGACTCCTTCAACTTCCCCTGCGCACCGCTCTCAGATGGTGGGATCTTGCTGTCGATGCCGTCGACCGGCCAGACAGTACGATCCGCTCATGGCGCCGGCAGACGCGGACGAACTTCCTCTAGCTAGGCGGGGGATGCCGCCGGGGCTGAACGAGGCGCTGACCATCGCTGACAGCCTCTATCTCGCCATGTCTGGGGCTCTCAGAGCCCACACCCCAAGGATCGCCGCACAGGCCAGACCCTGCCTTGCGGCGTCCGCGGTGCCGGGCCGGAGGCCAAGCCAGCTGAAACCGTCGTGCGGGTTCATCCTGGGGTGGACCGCGGCGCTGACTACATCTTATCGTCGTCTTGTTTGGATCCGAAGTAGAAGCCGACCACTGCAGCCGCTAGCCCCTGCAGACCCGAAACCCCAGCAATGGCAGCCGACAGGTCTGCTGACCCGAAGAGGGCAGGATCGTGGGGTATGAATCGGGCCACTAGGAACACACCCATCGTGACCCCATATGAGCCCAGCAAGAACCACATGATTGGCAAGGCGAGAGACCGGCGCATACTGGCTGGGTGCGCCTTGCTCCTTCTGACATCCAGGGTGTCGGCGGTACGCGGAGTACTACGTTCACTGAAGTATGCCGCATCGCCAGAGCCGGGAATCACGTCTTCAATGAAGTCACCGCCGCCGCGCCCCTCCGTTCCGGGCGCCTCCCCAGTCATCAGCAATCCTTCTCATCGGGGATCCGCCGCAGGTCGAAGGTGTCGTCGCTGCCGGGTTCTTCATCCTCGCCCTCAGTAGGCTCGGGCGAACCGTCAGGATTGCGCGTTGCGGCCTCGCCGTCCTTGGTCACTGAGACCGTCCACCCATAGACAGCCAGACTCTGGAGGAGCTCGGACATGTGGGCGCTGATTTCCTCAGCGTCCGCCTCTGGGCTGAGAGTCAAGGAGCCCCCCGCTTTCTCCGGGGGTCAGCCCGGGTTCTGTGCATCATCTGTCACTAGAGTCACCTCTGCGCACTAGAGTCACCTAGACTCCATCTCGGCCGGAAGCGACAGCGCCAGAGGGCAGGGGTCGGGCATAGAACGTGCACCTAAGGTGTTGACATCATGCAGATGAGATGTGTAACTGGCTACACGGCCCATCGCAGCGCCAGGAAGCCCACCACTCAAACTTGCGGCCAAGGAAGAAGAAGTCGATAATGCCCACCACACAAGCCCCAGCTGCAGAACAGCAGCTTGTTCGCCTCAACGTGAACATGAACGAGAAGACCGCCCGGGAGCTCCGAGAGGTAGCCGAACGCGGCGGATACTCCATCACAGAAGTGGTTCGCCGCGCGATTGCCCTCTACCGTTTTGTCTGGGGTGAGACCAAGAATGACCGCATTCTCGTGATCACGGACAGAGACGGCAAGAACCGAAGCGAAATTGTACTCATGTAGATCAGATCGGAGAACCGCAAGGCTCGCCCTCGTCATTCTCGCTTGGTCTGTCCAGCTGTGCAGACCTCTCCGGAATCGCGGGAGAACTCGGAGAGGCCTGCCTGTTGTTAGGTTCGCACTCATCGGCTGGCCGCACCCCCCGGAGGTGGCCCCTAATCACCATTCACCTCCCCGGGTTCACCCTCATAGCGGTGTCCGCTGCGAGTGCAGCGCGCTCGATCTTCAGCGGCGTCTCCCCGGTGAGAGAGTGAATGGCCCTGTTGACGACTCGTACCCGCTTCGCGTCCAACGGGGCGATCAGTGCCTCCTGCGAGAGCAGGGCTCTCTTACCAAGGGCCCACCAGAGCCGCTTACCGGAATCTCCCTTAATCAAGCGGACACCGGTGAACCGAACGTTGCCCCGAAAACGCAATAACCCCCTGCTTCCCAGCGTTTCCGCGGGATGCAGGGGGTTCTTCCTAGTGGCTCCGACCGGCGTCGATCCGGTGACCTTTCGATTTTCAGTCGAACGCTCTACCAACTGAGCTACAGAGCCTCGATGATCTCTCATCGAAAGGCAACTGACCGGAGTCATGTCGCCGTAGCGACCCTGACGGGACTTGAACCCGCGACCTCCGCCGTGACAGGGCGGCGCGCTAACCAACTGCGCTACAGGGCCTTGATTTGGGGGTCTCACCCCCGCTCACAAGACTAAGATCCTAGCAGACCGCGCGGGGCCTTCCAAAATCCAATCCGTGCGTACCCCCAACGGGATTCGAACCCGTGTCGCCGCCGTGAAAGGGCGGTGTCCTAGGCCACTAGACGATGGGGGCGCGTAGACCATCAAACTATAGGGCGAGCCGGCGCGCCGAGACAAATCAGTAGAGTTGAGACATGGATGCGGCGTGGATGAGCGAGGACGAGTTCGAGGCTGCGGTCGACGCCGCCCTCGAGCAGATTCCGAGGAGCATCGCGAAGCACATGGACAACGTGGCCGTCTTCATTGAGGACCACTACGTCCCGCACGCCCATGAGGATCCGCACACCGTGCTGCTGGGCCTCTACGAGGGCATCCCCCTCACGGAGCGAGGCGAGTGGTACGCCGCCGGCTCGCTCCCTGACCGCATCACGATCTTCCGCGAGTCGATCCTGGAAATCTGCGAAACCCGCGAGGACGTCATCGAGGAGGTCCTCGTGACCGTGGTCCATGAGTTCGCCCATCACTTCGGGATCGGCGACGCCCGCCTGCACGAGCTGGGGTGGGGCTGACATGGGCCACGATCACAGCCACTCCCACGGACACTCACACGACTATGGGGCCTCTACCGCTACTGGAAGGCACCGGCGCCGGCTGCTGCTCGTCCTCGCGATCACGCTCGGCGTCGTCGTGGTACAGCTCGTGGCGGGCCTCGTCTCCGGATCCCTCGCGCTGCTCGCCGACGCCGGGCACATGTTCTCCGACGCCGCGGGCCTCGCGATCGCCCTCACCGCCGCGTGGATCGCCGCGCGTCCCGCCACCGACCACCGCACGTTCGGCTACCAGCGGGCGGAGGTCCTCGCGGCCCTCGGCAACGCCCTCGTGCTGATCGTGGTGGCCGTCTTCATCTTCGTCGAGGGCGTCCGCCGCCTCCAGGGCGAATCGGAGGTGCAGACGACGCCGATGCTCACCGGCGCGGTGATCGGCGCCGCCGCGAACATCGCGGGACTCCTGATCCTGCACGGCGCACACCGCGAGAGCCTCAATGTCCGCGGGGCGTACCTGGAGGTGCTCGGCGACCTCGTGGGATCGCTTGCGGTGATCGTGGCAGGGGTCGTGATCGTCCTGACGGGGTGGGTGCAAGCGGACGCCCTTGCCTCTCTCGCGATCGCGGTGTTCATCGTGCCGCGCGCATGGTCCCTCCTGCGCGACGTCGTCGACGTGCTGCTCGAGGCAACGCCCAAGGGCATGAGCCTCGAGACGATCCGGGAGCATGTCCTCTCGGCGCCGGGAGTGGTCGACGTCCACGACATCCACGCATGGACCATCACCTCTGGGGTGCCGGTTTTCTCGGCCCACGTGGTCGTCGACGACTCGGTGCTGGACGCTGAGGGGATGGACCACGTGCTCGACCGCCTGCAGGGGTGCCTGGGCGAGCACTTCGACACCGAACACTGCACGTTCCAGCTCGAGCCGGCCTCACACCGGGAGCACGAGCCCGAGCAGCACGCCTAGCCCAGGCCGCTCAGGTTGCGAGCATCGGCCCGAAGGACGGCCGATCCGCCAGCCGCTCGTCGGCCTGGTCCGGGACCACCATGACGGGGCCCTTCGCATGGTGCAGCACACCGTCTGACGTCGAGCCCAACAGCATCCCGGTGAAGCCGCCACGCCCACGGGTACCGAGCACCAGGAGCTCTACCGTCCGGGAGACGTCAACCAAGACGTCGACGGGCGCTCCGTCGACGAGACTCGTCTGCACTTCAAGGTCCGGGAAGTGGCTCTGCAGCCAGGCCACACCAGCCTTGAGCTGGCCGCGGATGTCCTCGAACAGCTGCTCACGGTCCACGGGCGCGGGGACCCAGGCGAGGCTTCCGCTGAATTGCGGCACCGCGCATACTGCCCTCAGCGGCACGCCCCGCAACATGGCCTCCTCGGCCGCGACGAGGACTGCCCTGCGGGCCTGGTCCGAGCCGTCGACACCCACCGCCACAACGTCTTCGACGGGTGCCCTGCCCTCCTTGGCCTGCTCGGCGGCCACGTACTTGTCGCCGATCGCCTCGCCGAGCCGCTCGGCGAAGCGCAGAGGGACGGTGACGGTGACGCAGTGGGCGTGGGCGGGGAGCGCGCTCGAGACCGATCCGAGGAGCCGCCCGACGAATCCGCCCCGGCCCCGCGTGCCGAACACCAGGAGCTCGGCTGCCTTGGAGAACTCGAGCAGGACGCCCGACGCATCGCCTGATTCGACCGAGGAGGTGATCTCGACGCCCTCGACCGTGCCCAGATTCGAGAGGGCCTCCTTGAGGACCGCCTCGGCGCCGTCACGGATCACGGTGTCGTCGAAGCTCGCGTAGCCTCCGTCGAGGCCGGATGCGGCGAAGAGCGGAACGCTGTAGGCAGTGACGACGTGCAGCGGGCGGCCGCGCCGCTTGGCCTCCCGTGCGGCCCATGCGAGGGCGCAGCGCCCATGGTCGGAACCGTCGACGCCCACCACGATCCCGGTGGGAAGGTCGGCCTGATCCGGATCCTGCCCGGCCGTGCCGCCCTGCGGTTGAAGCCGCTCTTCCATGGCAACCTCCTCCAAACGCTGCGAGCCTAACGCGGCCCCTCATGGCCAATGTCCCCCGGTTTCAGGGGGTGGTCAAGCCTCCGCGCGGCGGGTCTCCGAGGGTGTCATGAAGGGGTCTCGATGGGGGTCTCGAAGGGTCTTTTGCGGACTGTGGAGGCGGCCTACCCAAAGCACCCGATTTTATGTAGGGTTTCAATCGTCCGTGTCGATCTGGAAGGAAGCTTTCGGATCGGCCGATGTTCTGCGAGCAGTCTGAGGGGAACACGCGAGCAGCAACCATCCGTGAACTCCGCAGGAGGACTAGCTCGTGTCTGTACCGCCGCGCCATCAGGAGAGTCTCGCCGTCGACGCTCTGACGCACGGTCCGTCGGCATCTGGGGCGGACAGCAGTCGCGGCAGCGGTAACGGCGTCGAGTCCACCAGCGCCATCGTGATCGGCACCGGGCTGTCGGGCCTCGCAGTGGCCGCAGAGCTCAACCGGCACGGGATCCGGACCGTCACCGTTGACGGGCTGGAGAGCTCCTCCCCCTCCACGGCAACGAGTGCGCTACGCGTCGCCGACCTCGCGAGTTCCGAATCGGCCGAGTACCTCGAGGTGCTCCGCCACCTCCGCAAGTACGCCACAAGCCACGGACTCGATGTCCGTCACCACGTCGTGGCCCGCCATCTCGCGCTCGTCGAAGGGCCGGCCGCCGCCGCTCCTGCGCGCTGGGCGGTGCGCACCGACGACGGCGTGGTGTTCGCGGATGCCGTGATCCTCACGCGGTGCGCGCACAACCAGCTCCGCCGATTCCTCGCCGACCTCGGCTATTCCCTCGGCGACCACCTGCTCGAGGCCCTCGCCCAGATCGGCCTGTACCTCGTGGGCATCACTGGCCTCGCGGCGCCGAGTACGCGCGAGGTTCTCCGGCAGGCGAAGCACGTGGCCACGGAGGTGGCACAACGCGAGGTGGCAGAACACGTGGTGGCAGAACACGGGACTCAGGGCGCCAGCCCCGGGCTTCAGCCAGCCTGACGCGACGGGCCTGACGCAAGCGGCCCCGCGGGTCAGCCTTGCCCGGGGCCGCCATCCTCCCCGCGCAGGAAGCGGCGCCTGGCCCCGACGCCGAGTGCGGCCAGCAGCCCGATCGCGACGACCGCGAACACCACCACTGCCCACGGAAACGGTTCGCCCTGCGCGGCGGGGGCCGCTGGCGGCGTCTGGGCGGTCCCGGGCTGCGACGCCTGGATCCCGGGCCCGACGGACGGCGAGGTCGATGCCCCGGGCGGGGAGGCCGGCGTCGTGCTTGAGGTGCTTCCCGAAGTGACGGTGAAGCCGGGGGTGTCCTCGATCGGGTGCGAGTCCGTGGAGACCGCCCGCCAGACCGCTGTATATCCGCCCGACGCCGGCGCCGAACCTTCCAGCGCGTCGTGGGCGAAGGCGGGGGCCGGGACAACGAGAATGAAGCCGACGGCCGCCAGCGCGGACAACGGCCTCAGCACCGACCGGACGCGCCGAAGGATCTGCATCACACAAGCCTAGATTTGGGCCCTTTGTAGAACAACTGGCGAGTAGGATTGATCCGGCCTCCGGGCCACCCCAACAACATCTCCCGCACCCAGGAGCGCCCATGGCAACCGCAATGGACCGGTACTTCAAGATCGCCGAGCGCGGCTCGACGGTCTCCCGTGAAATCCGCGGTGGCCTAGCGACGTTCTTCGCGATGAGCTACATCGTGGTCCTCAATCCGCTCATCCTCTCGGGAGCGGACGCCGCCGGCAGCCACCTCGGCATTCCACGCGTCGCTGCCATGACCGCCCTCGTGGCCGGCATCCTGACGATCCTCATGGGCGTGTGGGCCAAGCACCCCTTCGCGCTCGCCACGGGCCTCGGCGTCAACGCCTTCGTGGCCGTCACTGTGGCGACCCACCCCAACGTGACGTGGCCGGACATGATGGGCCTCGTGCTCATCGCGGGCGTGGTCATGTTCGTGCTCGTCCTGACCGGGTTCCGCACGGCGGTGTTCAAGGCCGTCCCGGAGGGCCTCAAGACGGCCATCGTGGTGGGCATCGGCGTCTTCATCGCCCTCATCGGCCTGGTCAACGCGGGCTTCGTGCGGCGCATCCCGGACGCTGCCGGGACCACTGTCCCACTCGGGCTCGGCGACGCCGGCAGGCTTGTGGGATGGCCCACGCTCGTGTTCGTCGTGGGGCTCGTGCTCACGATCGCCCTCATGGTGCGCAAGGTCCGCGGCGCGCTGCTCATCGGCATCATCGCCGCGACAATCCTCGCGAACATCATCGAGCTCGTGTTCCACGTGGGGCCGTCCGTGGCCCCGGGCCAGCAGCCCAACCCGGCCGGATGGTCCCTCGTGGTCCCGGGCCTCGGCAACGTGGCCCCCGTGGACCTTAGCTTGTTCGGCCAGGCCAACCCACTCGGCGCGTTCCAGCACCTCGGGACACTCGGCGCCCTCCTGCTGGCGTTCGTGATCCTCCTGAGCATCTTCTTCGACGCCATGGGCACCATGGTGGGCCTGGCCCGTGAGGCCGGGAACATTGACAAGCACGGCAACATCCCCAACGTGGACCGCGTGCTGCTCGTCGACGCCTTCGGCGCGATTGCCGGCGGCGGCACGTCGGTGTCCTCGAACCAGATCTTCGTCGAGTCCGGTGCGGGCATCGGCGAGGGCGCCCGCACCGGGCTCGCGTCCGTGGTCACGGGCCTGCTTTTCATCGTCGCGATGTTCCTCACACCGCTCATCAACCTCGTGCCGTTCGAGGCGGTCGCTCCCGCTCTCGTGGTGGTGGGCTTCCTCATGTTCCAGCAGGTCGCCAAGATCGACTGGCATGACCTGGGCATCGCGATCCCGGCGTTCCTCACGATCGGCCTCATGCCGTTCACGTACTCGATCGCCAACGGCCTCGGCGCCGGTTTCATCTCCTACGTGCTCGTGCGCATCTTCCAGGGCCGCGCGAGGGAGATCCATCCGCTCATGTGGGCCGTCGCAGCGGCGTTCCTCATCTTCTTCGGCATCGGTCCGGTCGAGAAACTCCTCGGGTTCTAGCTGCTCCGGCTGCCGCGGGGCCCACGCACGACGGCGGTGGGCCGCCTCGCGACGACGCCCCTCCTCCCGGCGCGCGGAGAGGGCTACAGGATCTTCCGAAGAACGTGGACCTTCCCGGTGCACGGCCGAAGTCATACGCTGACGACGGCGCTGCCGACGGACACACCGTCCCTGCACCGCTCGCAGTCCCCCGGCAATGGAAGGAATCCTCGATGACCTACACCGTCGGCTACTTCATCGGCAGCCTCTCCTCGAAGTCGATCAACCGCACGCTCTCGAAGGCCCTGATCCGCCTCGCACCCGAGTCCCTGCACTTCGAGGAGATCCCCATCAAGGACCTCCCGCTCTACAACCGGGACCTCGACGCGGACTACCCGCCGGAGGGCCGCGCCCTCAAAGAGGCGATCGAACGGGTGGACGCAGTCCTGTTCATCACGCCCGAGTTCAACCGGGATATCCCGGGGTCGCTCAAGAACGCGATCGACTGGGCGTCCCGCCCCTGGGGCACCAACTCGCTCAACCGCAAGCCGTCCGCGATCATCGGCGCGTCCCCGGGCAAGATCGGCACGGCGGTGGCGCAGCAGAACCTGCGCGGGATCCTCGCGTTCTGCAATTCGCCCCAGATGAGCGCACCGGAGGCCTACATCCAGTTCACACCGGGGCTCATCACGGACGACGGCGAAGTCAGCGACGCGAGCACCGAGCAGTTCCTGCGGCATTTCATGGAGGAGTTCGGGCTGTTCGTGGAACGGGTCCTCAGGGTGCTGCCGCAGGGCTGAACGGGCGCCGATGGAGTGCGGCCACGGCGAAGGCCGCCGCGAGGGGCAGCGCGACCGCCACGGCGCTCAGCCACGCGCCAACGCCCTGACCACCCTGGACGGCCGCGTTGAGCGCCTGGACGCCGGTTCCGCCCGCGGCGAGGAGGAAGGCCGCTGCGCCGACCAGCGGCGCGAGCCCGGCTGGAAGCCGTACCGACCGCGGCAGGTACCTCCACACGATCAGGAGCACAAGCCCGAGCACCCCGAAGGCCACGCGGTACTCGACGACCTCGCCCCAGTGGTGGGCGGCCGCCGCCTGAGCGCAATCGAGCCCCGGGTAAGGGGTCTGGAGGACGGCGCAGCGCGCGGCTGTGTACGCGACGCCGGGTAAGTCGCCCGAGACGAACCCTGCGCCCCACAGCCGGCCGAACAGCTCGGACACCAGCCCGCTGAGGCCGACGGCGATCGCACCCACCGCTGCGAGGCCTACCGCTGGCCGCATGAAGGCACGCAGGGGCAGCCGGCCCACCGAACGCCATGGCGTCCGGAGAGACGGCGTGACGGTGCCGAGCGGCCCAAACCGGCGCACGGCCTCGAGCTCCGCAGCCTCGGGCACGAGACCTTGGGCGCGCAGGCGTGCGGCCGATTCGCGCAGATGCGTCTCCGTCTCGGAGAGCAGTCGGCGCGCCGCGCCCGGATCGGAATCGCGCGCGGCAGCGAAGAGCTCGTCCAGGTAGGCGTCGATGGGGCTCTGGCCTTCGGTGCGCCCCGCGCCCGTCGCGCTCACTGTGCCGCCCCCAGCACCCTGCCCATGGCCGAGGCGAATCCTCGCCATTCCTGGGTCCTTCGTTCGAGCTCGGCGCGCCCCGTTGAGGTGAGGCGATAGACGCGGCGGCGCGCGGCGTCGTCTTCCCCCCAACGGCTCGCGGCCCACCCCGCCGCCTCGAGTCTGTGAAGGGCGGGGTACACCGAGCCTTCCTGGAGCTCGAACCCGGAGCCGCTTCGCTCGTGGATGCGAGCGATGAGCGCGTAGCCGTGGGCTTCGCCCACACCGAGCGAGGCCAGAAGCAGGAGGTCAAGCTGTCCGTTCACTGCACTTCGTCCCATACCTAGACAATCTAGGCATCCAAGGTCCGGGGCGCAATAGTTCAGCGCGCCACTGGCTCGTGGCGAAGGTACTCGCGGCGGAACGTGCCCGTCCCGGCCGTGAGCCCACGCAGGTCGACGGCGTACCGGAGGAGCTCGGCGTCGGGCACCTCGCCCGAGATGTCGGTGAACTCGCCGCCCGCGGACACGGTGCCGGTGAGGCGCCCGCGCCGCGCGGAGAGGTCGCTCATGACGGCGCCCACGTAGTCATCGGGGACGCTGATAGTCACGGTCGAGACCGGCTCGAGCAGCTGGATCCGCGCCGCGGAGGCGGCCTCGCGCAGGGCAAGCGCCCCCGCGGCCTGGAACGCCGCGTCGGAGGAATCGACGCTGTGCGTCTTGCCGCCCACGAGCGTGACCTTGATGTCCACGACGGGGAATCCCTCCGCTACGCCCCGGGCCATCTGGGCGCGTACACCCTTCTCTACGGACTCGACATAGGTCCGCGGGATCACCCCGCCCACAATCCGGTCCACGAACTCGAACCCGCCGCCGCGCGCGAGCGGCTCCACCTCGATGTCGCAGATCGCGTACTGGCCGTGCCCGCCGGACTGCTTGACGTGCCGCCCGTGCCCGGCGGCGGGGGCGGCGAACGTCTCGCGCAGGGGGGTGACGACGTCGACCGTCTGCAGCTTCACGCCCTGCTCGCGCAGCCGGTCCAGCACGACGTCCGCATGCGCCTCCCCCATGCACCACAGGACGAGCTGGTGCGTCTCTGGGTTGCGCTCCACCCGCAGCGTCGGGTCACCGGCGGCGACCTTCGCGAGGCTCTTCGCGAGTGCGTCCTCGTCGCCGTGCGAGGCCGCCTCGATAGCCACGGGCATGAGCGGCTCGGGCATGTCCCACGGCGCCACGATCATGGGGGCCTCACGGGCGGAGACCGAATCGCCCGTCTCCGCGCTCAGGCGGGCGACGGCACACAGGTCGCCGGCCACGGCGAACGGCGCCGCTTGGAGGGACGCGCCGAAGGGCGTGTAGAGGTGCCCGAGGCGCTCGTCAGCATCATGGTCCGGGTGGCCACGGTCCTCGAGCCCATGGCCGGCCACGTGCACGGAGGTGTCCTCGCGGAGCGTCCCCGAAAACAGCCGCACGAGGCACACGCGCCCCAGGAAGGGATCCACGGTGGTCCGCACGACCTCGCCCACGAGAGGGCCGTCCGGGTCGCACCGCAGCCCCTTGACCGGCTTGCCGTCCAGATCCGCCACGGCCGGCAGCGCGTGCTCCGCCGGGGACGGGAAGCCGCGCCGGAGCACCTCGAGCACCTCGGCGGTTCCAATCCCCTCGAGAGCGGACGTGGGCACCACCGGGAAGAAGGACCCGCGGGCCACGGCATTCTCGAGGTCGCCGATGATCGTCTCGAGGCCGATGTCCTCGCCGCCGAGGTAGCGGTCCATGAGCGTCTCATCCTCGCTCTCGGCGATGATGCCCTCAATGAGTGCCCCGCGCGCCTCGTCCCAGCCGGCAAGTTCCTCGGGGCGCCCGGGCCGCATCTCTGGCTGCAGCGGTGCCTGGGCCGCGCTGCGATCCCCATAGTCCGAAACCGTGCGGGTGAGCAGGCCCAGCAGACCGGTCAGCGCGCCGTCGTGCGTCACGGGGACGTACAGCGGGAGCACCGACTCGCCGAACGCCGCCTGGCAGCGGGCCAGTGCGGCGTCGTAGTCCGCGCGGGGGTGGTCCAGCTTGCTGATCACGACGGCGCGCGGCATCCCCACGCGCTCGCACTCGCCCCACAGCGCGGTGGTCGCGGCATCGATGTCCTCGGCCGCCGAGACGACGAAGAGCGCTGCGTCCGCGGCGCGGAGCCCCGCGCGCAGCTCGCCGACGAAGTCCACATAGCCCGGCGTGTCGAGCAGGTTGACCTTGACGTCCTCCGACATCACGGGGGCCAGGGAAAGGGTCACGGAGCGCTGCTGGTGCACGGCGGCCGGATCCGAGGCGCTCAGCGTGGTGCCGTCGGCGATAGTGCCCATGCGGGCGATCGCTCCTGTCGAGGCCAGGATTGCCTCGAGCAGGATGGTCTTGCCCGCGCCCGAGTGGCCCACGAGCGCCACGTTCCGGATCAGTTCAGAACGGTTCACCGCAACCGGGCCAGAGCCCTTCGCCGAACCGTTGGTGCCTCTGCCCGACATGAGTTCCTCCTGGTCTCTCCCCAGCCGGTCTCGTTCCCCCTATCCTGCCCCTCGGGCAGCGCCGAGGCGAGGGGGCGCCGCCCGGGAATCTCGGAGTCACCTCCTGAGAGTCACGTCCGGAGAGTCACGCCCCGCGGGTGGACCCACGGGAGGTGACCTTCGGGACGTGATCTCCAGAAGGTGACCGTGAGAAGGTAACCGTCAGAAGGTGAGCTTCAGATGGGTCCGGGGTACCGGACATTGGTCGCCGGGGCCTCTGGCGCGGCGGGCTCCCATGCTGGTGTGCTGGGGGGATGAGCGAAGTGTCTCCCCTGACGGTCGATATCCCCTGCGAGCCCTGGATCGGGCGCAACGACGGCGATGCCCCCGAGCACCGCCGCTGGTGGCAGGCCGTGCGGCCGTACTCGCCCGAGGCGCTCGCCGCGTCGGCGCACGCCGCTGCGTCCGACGGCGTGCGGTCGCGGCCCGCGGTCCTCCTCGGCTTCCGCTCGGAGGAAGGCGTGCGGCGGAACAAGGGCCGGCTCGGCGCGATCGAGGGGCCCGGCGCCATCCGCGCCGCCCTCGGCCCGCTCGCGTTCCACCTCGGCAGGGACGTGTTCGACGCCGGAGACGTCACCGTGGTGACCGGCGGGGACGAGTTCCCCGGCGACCTCGAGGGAGGCCAGGAGCGCTTCGGGACCGCCCTGGCCGCGGCACTCGACGGCGGTGCGCTCACCGTGGGCCTGGGCGGCGGCCACGAGACGGCGTTCGCGAGCTACCTGGGCGTTGCCGGGTCCCAACGCTCGGGCGGGGTGCGCGTCGGCGTGCTGAACCTGGATGCCCACTTCGACCTGCGCGACGAGGAGCAAGCCACGTCCGGCACGCCGTTCCTGCAGATGGCCCGCGCCGAGGCCGCGGAGGGACGCTCGCTGCAGTACGCGGTGCTCGGGATCTCCCGGCCCAACAACACGCGGGCCCTCTTCGACCGGGCGGACGAGCTCGGCGTGCGGTACCTCCTCGACGAGTACACGACCCGCGAGACCGCCGAGACCTTTGTCGAGGACTTCCTCGCCGACCTCGACGCGGTGTACCTGACGATCGATCTGGACGTGCTCCCCGCTGCCGTGGCACCGGGCGTCTCCGCCCCCGCCGCTCTGGGCGTGCCGCTCGAGGTGATCATCGCCGTCGTGCGCCGGGTCACCGCGAGCGGGAAGCTGCTGCACGCCGACCTCGCCGAGCTGAACCCCGCCGTCGACATCGACGGCCGGACGGCGCGCGTCGCGGCGCGCCTCGTCGACACGATCCTGGGGTAGCGCTACCCCAGGCTGGCACGCTCGGAACTGGCCCGCGCCGAGCCCCGCCATTCCATACCCCACAGGAACACCGCAGCAGCGGCCCCCCAAAGCCCGGCGAGCCACACCGGATCCGGGATCAGCGCGGTGATGTTCGTCTGGTCGACGGCGAATGCGTACCGCGCGTCCTGCACGATGAGGTCCTCGGTGATCCCGCCCGGCGGAACGGGGGCGAGGCCACGGGTCAGCCCCGTCGCGAGTGCGAGGTAGATGCGGCGGGCGTCGAGGAGGTCGGCGCCGAGCACTGCCTGCACGACGAAGATCAGCGGCGGCGCCGCGAGCCAGGCGATCTTGGGGTAGCGCCACGACTGGCACGCCAAGTCCAGCAGGCGCAGCTGTGAGAGCGCGAACCCGATCATGGTGCCGGCCGCGGAGAGGGTGAGGAGCAGCGCGAGCCAGTCCCCGATCTCGGCCGCGCGAAACCCCTCGAGCGCGGGGCTCGAGGTACGGTCGGCCACGTGGTCGAGGGCGAATCCGGTGATGCCGACGACGAACCCGCACACGAGCCCGCGGCCCGAGTAGTCCCCCGCCATCTGGAGGGACGCGGCGATCCTCGGCCTGCCGCTCACAGTGACGAGGATGAGCCACGTCAGGACGATGCCGGGCGTCGAAGCCAGAAGAAGGCTCAGGCCCGTGACCGCGGCGTACCGGCTCACGACGACGCCTCCGACGTGGTACCCGAGGAGGCCATTGGCGAGGACCGCCGCGAGGAACACCAGGAAGACGGCGACCAGGAGCCCCCGGCGCCCTGACGTGCGTCCTTCGTGCACGCCGGGCGAGTGCACCATCCACCCGGACTCCGGCCGGTCGCGCAACCCCTGCCGCCAGCGCACGACTCCGGCCGCGGCCTGCGTCGGCCAGCCCGCGAAGGCGTGCGCGATGGCTCCCGCGACCGTGGCCCCTGCAAACTGGGGGTCCCCTGCGGCCGCCGCGTCGAGCCGCGTGCGGGCTGCTGCCCCCGACCCCGCGAGCGCGAGCACCGCGAGGTCCGTCAGGCCTCCGTGCAGCCATCCCGGGGCCCCGACCGCCCACGCTGCAGCGGAGGCGGCCAGCAGCGCCGCCGACGAGGCCGCTCCCGCGAGGGCGAGCCGACCCAGACGGCTTGGAAGAGGCAGACGCGCGTCCCGCGAGGTCGACCATGCCCACGCGGCGAAGGCCGCGAAGGACGCCGCGACGAGCCGAGCGGCCGGCGCGTCCTCCGGGCCCGGGGCGAGGTCCACCTCGATCCCGAGCTGGAGTGCGGCCAGCGCGACGTACAGCACGTGGCCAGCCTACGGCCGCGGGCCCCTGCCCGGGCCCGGGGCCGCGCATGCGGTCGGCGACATGCCGCACGAGGGGACCAACGGGTCGACGGGAGCCCGCACGCCGCCGGGACACCAACGGCGAAGGGGCCCGCACCTGTTGGTGCGGGCCCCTTCCCGGTTGCGAGCCTCCAAGGAGGCAGACCGCGCGGCGAGCTGTGGCTCAGCCGCGGCGGACAATCACCCCGTCCGACTTGAGGCACAGCTGGCGGTCGTGCGGGCCGTCCGAGAGGATCCACATGACGTTTCCGCTCAGCGAGACCTCCTCGACCGTCCCGCGGGACACGACCTGCGCGTGCCTCACGACCTCAACAACTTCCCCCACCGCGAGCTCGGCCCAGTTTTCCACTGGCGCCTGGTAGGCGCCCCGTCGGGACACTACCGCTCCACGTGCCTTCATTGCTCTCCACTCCTTTGTGTAGACCTTTGTCTGTTGTTGTGATGGGTGCCGGCGGAGATCGCCTGATGCCCTCAGTGTCCCCCCGTGAGGTAGGACACTCCTTTCTATCGGCTTCTGCGGCGCGCCGCCTTGTAGGGTTCGACCACGATTCAGGAGAACCGCTGTGCAACCCGACAGGGCAGCCCGCGCGCGAGCACCATTCGTCAGCGCAGACCGCCGACGGCGGCACTCACCGCAGCGACAAACTCGCCGCCCGCGAGGACCCGATCGGCCGCCTCGAGCTCCGGGGACATGAAGCGGTCCGTGCCCGGCCCGGCGACCGTCTGGCGGAGCACCTCGATGGCCGCCGCACCGCCAGGTCCGGGGACCAGTGCGCCGTCGGACGCCGCGGTGCGGATGTCGATCGCTCGGGCAGCCGTCACGAGCTCGATCGCGAGGACGCGGCGCAGGTTCTCCACAGCCTTGCGGAGCTTGCGCGCGGCGTGCCAGCCCATGGACACGTGGTCTTCCTGCATCGCGGAGCTCGGGATCGAGTCCACCGACGCGGGAACCGCGAGGCGCTTCATATCCGAGACGAGGCCGGCCTGCGTGTACTGGGCGATCATGAGCCCCGAGTCCACACCCGGATCGTGGGCCAGGAAGGCCGGGAGTCCGTGCGAGCGGGCCGGATCCAGCATGCGGTCGGTGCGGCGCTCGGCCATCGAGGCAAGATCCGCCGCGCCGATCGCGAGGAAGTCCAGCACGTAGGCCACGGGGGCGCCGTGGAAGTTGCCGTTGGAGGAGACCCGGCCGTCGGGAAGGACCACGGGGTTGTCGATCGCGGCGGCGAGCTCGCGCTGCGCAACCGTCTCGGCGTGGGCGATCGTGTCGCGGACGGCACCGGCCACCTGCGGAGCGCAGCGCAGCGAGTAGGCATCCTGGACGCGGGAGTCGCCCTCCTTGTGGGAGGCCACAATCGCGGAGTCGCGCAGCACAGCGAGCATATTGGCCGCCGAGTCCGCCTGGCCCGGGTGCGGGCGCAGGGCGGCGTGCAGCTCGGGCAGGAACACCTGGTCGGTGCCCATGAGTCCGTCCACGCTCAGGGCCGCCGTGACGTCCGCGGTCTTGACGAGCTTGCGGAGGTCCGCGAGGGCCATGAGCAGCATGCCGAGCATGCCCTCCGTGCCGTTGACGAG
The DNA here is from genome assembly GCF_030908215.1 of Sinomonas sp. ASV486. GTDB lineage: Bacteria > Actinomycetota > Actinomycetes > Actinomycetales > Micrococcaceae > Sinomonas > Sinomonas puerhi. The sequence continues at coordinate 351,588 of NZ_JAVFJK010000004.1, forward strand.
GGCGAGGCCCTCCTTCTCGGCCAGGACGATCGGCTCGATGCCGTGCACGGCGAGGAGCTCCGCGACGGGACGCTCGCCCGCGCCGCCGAACCGCTCGCCGTCGGGCCCGAACGCCTCGCCCTCGCCCATGAGCACGAGGGCCACATGGGAGAGCGGGGCCAGATCGCCCGAGCAGCCGAGCGAGCCGAACTCGCGGATCACGGGCGTGATGCCCGTGTTGAGGAACGCGACGAACGTCTCGAGGACCACCGGGCGGACGCCCGTGCGGCCCGAGGCGAGCGTCTTGGCGCGCAGGAACATGAGTGCACGGGCCACCTCAGTCTCCACGGCCGGACCCATGCCTGCGGCGTGCGAGCGGATGAGGGACTTCTGCAGCTGCGTGCGCTTGTCCTGCGGGATGTGCAGGTTCGCGAGCGCCCCGAAGCCAGTCGAGATGCCGTAGGCCGGGATCTCGGAGGCGGCGAGCGCCTCGACGTGGGCGCGGACCCGGGCCACCTCGACGAGCGCCTCGGGCGCGATCGTCACCTTGGCGCCGTGGCGGGCGACGGCGACGACGTCCTCGGCAGTGAGGCCGTGCGTGGAGAGGGTGACCTCGGTCGGGAGGGTTTCCGTAACGGTGAGAGTCATGTCAGTTCCTGTTCTCGGCGGTCTCAGCGGCCGGCCATGGGGATCTTGACGCCGCGCTCGGCGGCGACTTCGACGGCCCGCTCGTAGCCGGCGTCGACGTGGCGGATCACACCCATGCCCGGGTCGTTGGTGAGGAGGGCGGTGAGCTTCGCGGCGGCGAGCTCGGTGCCATCGGCCACGGAGACCTGGCCTGCGTGGATTGAGCGGCCGATGCCGACGCCGCCGCCGTGGTGGATCGAGACCCACGTGGCGCCCGAGGACGCGGCGGTGAGGGCGTTGAGGAGCGGCCAGTCGGCAATCGCGTCCGAGCCGTCCTTCATGGCCTCGGTCTCGCGGTACGGCGAGGCGACGGAGCCGGAGTCGAGGTGGTCGCGGCCGATGACGATCGGCGCCTTGACCTTGCCCTCGGCGACGAGCTTGTTGAAGAGGAGGCCGGCCTTGTGGCGCTCGCCGTAGCCGAGCCAGCAGATACGTGCCGGGAGGCCCTCGAACTCGACGCGCTCTTCAGCGGCGTCGAGCCACTTGTGCAGGTGCTTGTTCTCGGGGAAGAGCTCCTTGATCGCCTCGTCGGTGACCTTGATGTCCTCCGGGTCCCCGGACAGCGCCACCCAGCGGAACGGGCCGAGGCCCTCGCAGAACAGCGGGCGGATGTAGGCCGGGACGAAGCCCGGGAACTCGAAGGCACGCTCGTAGCCGCCCTTGCGGGCCTCGTCGCGGATCGAGTTGCCGTAGTCGAAGACCTCGGCGCCGGCGTCCTGGAACTCGACCATGGCCTGCACGTGGCGGGCCATCGCGTTCTGGGCCTTCTTGGTGAAGCCCTCCGGATCGGCCTCAGCCTCGGCGTGCCACTGCTCGACCGTGTACTCGGTCGGCAGGTAGGACAGCGGGTCGTGGGCGGAGGTCTGGTCGGTGACGACGTCGATCGTCAGCTCGCCAGCCTTGTGGCGGCGGAGCAGCTCGGGGAAGACCTCGGCGGCGTTGCCGACGTAGCCCACGGACCAGCCGCGGCGCTCCTCCTTGGCCTTGACGACCTTGGCGATGGCGGTGTCGAGGTCCGTCTCGACCTCGTCGAGGTAGCGCTTGCCGACGCGGCGGCGCAGGCGGGTCTCATCGACGTCGACGATGAGGCACGCGCCGTCGTTCAGCGTCACGGCGAGCGGCTGGGCCCCGCCCATGCCGCCGCAGCCGCCGGTGAGGGTGAGGGTGCCGGCCAAGGGGCCTTCCGTGGCGGAGGTCGTGTGGCGGTTCTCGGCGGCAAGCTTGCGGCCGACGGCGGCGAACGTCTCGTACGTGCCCTGGAGGATGCCCTGCGTGCCGATGTAGATCCACGAGCCGGCCGTCATCTGGCCGTACATCGTGAGGCCCTCGGCCTCGAGGCGGCGGAACTCGGGCCAGTTCGCCCAGTCGCCCACGAGGTTCGAGTTGGCGATGAGCACGCGCGGCGCCCACTTGTTGGTGCGGAAGACGCCGACTGGCTTGCCGGACTGCACGAGGAGGGTCTCGTCGTCGTCCATGTCCCTGAGCGTGTCGACGATCGCGTCGAAGGCCTTCCATGAGCGCGCAGCGCGGCCGGTGCCGCCGTATACCACGAGGTCGTCTGGGCGCTCGGCAACCTCGGGGTCGAGGTTGTTCATGAGCATGCGCAGCGGCGCCTCGGTCTGCCAGGACTTGGCGGAGATCTCGGTGCCGCGGGGGGCGCGGACCGGGCGGGCGCCGGTGGTGAAGTCCGCCTTCGGCGTGGGACGGACCGTGGGCTCTGGCTGGGTGCTCATCGTGACTCCTGCGTCAGCGTCGATGTGAGTGGTGTCTGTTGGGCCGTTCGGCCCTCTGCATCTATGACACCGCGTCGAGAGGCGGAGAAACAGGGGAATCGGAGGGGAGCTGTCCGGGATTCCGGACGGAGGCCAGAGGCATATTCAGCGCACGAGGGCGACCGGCTGGTTGGGCCCGACGAGTCGCCGAAGGCAGTGCGATGCCGTCAGAGCCGCCCCGACAACAGGTACGCGAAGCGGCCCTCAGGACCTGGCGGTCGCGAGCTTGGACCGAACTCGCACGAGAGGCGCTTGGGGATCCTGCGGTTGGGGAAGGGCAGCCAGAGCGAACTGGTCGATGACATCGGGCCGGAAGACGAGGCACTCCGTCGAGCCGCCGAACTGGAAGTATCCCAGCTCGTCGCCCTTGTCCACGTGGTGGCCCGGGACGATCTCCGCGTCGATGACGCAGGACGAGACCTCGACCATGCCCACGGGAATCACCGCCATGAGGCCGATCACGGGGTCGTCGGCTTGGATCAGGATGATCGCCCGGGCCGAGACATGGGCCAGATACGCCTGCGAGAGACTCGCCTCCACGGCGTCGGCCCCCTCGGACTCTGCCTCGGAGAAGTACGTGCCGTCCTTGAGGTACGCGCGCACGATCGTTCCGGCGACGGGAGCGTGCCACCGGTGGTAGTTCAATGCGCTCAGGAACGCCTGGTACACCGTTCCGCCCACAAACTGGTCCACCGACTCGTCGCGCGCGAGCAGGTCCTCGAGCGAATAGGGCTGGCCCTTGACCCAGAACCGGCTCTGGCGTTGAACGCCGGAGCTGATCTTGTATGGGGTCGACTCGCAGGCGCTGACGATGACCTTGTCATCGTCAGGCGCGGCGACGGGTCTGGCGGTCGATGTGAGCCGACGGGCGAAGAAATCGTTCCACGACGTGAAGCCCCAGTGCTCGGCGAGGGCATCGTGCTGGTAGTCGTCCATCCCGACGACCTGCCGCGCCTTCTCCGACATCCACCCCGACGACGAGGTGTTCAACACATACAGCGAGTCCTCGCTGCTCAAGAACTCGCACCAGGCGTCCAGAATCTTGCGGAACATGGCGATGATGCGCGGATCGCGGTGGGCCGCGAACCCTGCTTCGGTTCCCATGGTCCAATCGAGGATCGCCGTCAACGGGGTGGTCACCATGCCGCCTTCGCTGAACTCCGGTGCCGTCGTGAGGACTTCGTTGATCAGCCGGAGCATCTGGTCAACGCTCGTGAGGTGCCGTTTGCGGTAGGGCTTCGACGTCGGAACCTGCTCGATCATCTCCGTCATGTAGAGACGGACCACCGGGTCGCTGGCAATCAGTTCCTGGAACTCCACGATCACCGGATGCAGGGGAACATCCTCACCCCGCGCCTCGACCCGTTCCCGGTGGCCGGAGATCCATTCCTCGAGGTCGTCCTGCTGCTCGGGCAGCCAGCCACCCCATCGTCGGACACGGTCAGATGACGAGATAAGGGTCATGGCCCCGAGACTACTCGCCTCGTGACCGGCACCACACCCACGCGCGGCGTGCCGCGGCGGGACGCCGTCGCTACTTCACGCAGGGGATTCCGCCGCCCTGGAGGGGGCCCTGCCAGTCCGCGTAGGTCGTGGGGGCGGGGCTCGCCGTCGTGCTCGCGGCGTCCGGCGACAGGGACGACGACGGCGCGGCCGCCCCTGTGCTGTCCGTCCCGCCGGACGAGGCCTCGCCCCCCGACTCCGACGAGGCCGATGCCGACGCTGCCGGTGTCGAAGGGGCCGGGGTCGGAATGGCGGGGGGCGGCGTCGTGGGCTGCGGGGGCTTCGGTGCGAGGAGGTCTCGCACGGTCGCGCGAATCTGGCCGACGTCGACAAGGTTGATGGACGCCCCCTCGGGAGAGGTCCCGAAGCCGAGGATCGGAAGGGTCGTAAAGGAGATGTTGCCGCCCGTGAGCGAGCTGGCCTGCTGGGAGAACTCGAGGAGATCGAGGCCGCGGTCGATCGCCATGTTCTTGCTCACGGCGTCGAGCACCGCCTCCATCTTCGGCAGGTCCGTCAGCGTCCCGGCCTGCTTGAGCTGGTGCAGCACCGAGGCGATGAACGCCTGCTGGCGGCGCGAGCGGTCGAGGTCCGTGAAGTTGTAGGTGAGATCGGAGGTGTCCCGCCGCTGGCGGACGAACGACATCGCCTGCTGTGCGTTGATCTGCTGCATTCCCGCACGGAAGTCCGCGCCGGAGAACGTGTCCTGGGTGGCCCGGTTGACGCACACCGTGATCGGCTGGATGGCGAGGGCCACCTGGTAGAACGCGACCATCGTGATCTCGACGAAGTGGTCGATCTGCACGCCGCCGAGGAATTGGGAGACCGTGGCGATCTCGGCGGCGCGGCCGGCGTCGCGCGCCGACTGATACGTCGCGTCGTCGTTCGGCTTTCCCTGGGCGAGGAGCGTGGACTGCTCGGCCGCGAAGCCGTAGCTGTAGGCCTCCTTGACCTTGGCCATGAAGCCAGCTCCGGGGAAGCCAGCGGTCTGGACGTAGTCGTCGCGCGGTATCGAGACCGCCGTGGACTGGGAGCCATCGGCCGGGATATGCACAAGCATGAGCACGTTCGCGTTGTAGAAGCCCACGCTGTCGTCACCTGCGTGCAGCGCGTCCTGGATGTCCTGCGGGAGGGGGTTGCCGTTCTCGTCGAGCCTCGAGTCGAGACCCATGATGAGGACGTTGGTGTCCTTGGACAGCTTCGGCACGGCGGAGGCAGAGGGGCTAGCGGACTGCTCCGTGAGCGCGCGGGACAGCGCGTCCGAGCGGCGCACGTTGCCGTTGAACCTCGCCGCCAGCTGCGCCACGTAGACGGCGCTGCCGGCGGCCGCGAGCGTGACCACGATCGCCACGATGGCCAAGACCTTCGGCCACCTGCGCCGGCGCGGCGCGAATCGGCGGCCTGTACCGCGTGCCTGCTCCCCCATGCGAGCTGCCTTCCGCGCGGCGCACCGCGTGGCGAGGAACGCCACTTGAGGGCACCGACATGTGATGCACACCATACCGCCGGCCACCGGGCCGCGCACCACCTCGAGCGTCAGCCGCGCCCGTAGATCCTCGCCGTGAGCTCGCCCGCGACCCTCGTGACGCGCCTCGCGAGATCCTCGCGGCGCTCGGCAGGCACACGATCTCCCTCGAATGTCACTGCGACGGCAGCCGTGGGCCACCCGGTGTGGTCCAGGACCGCGGCGGCGACCGATGCGAGCCCCGGCGTGATCTCACCGTCCTCGGTGGCGTAGCCGCGCTGCCTCACCTGGTCCAGTTCGGACTGGAGCGTCGAGTACGAGCGGATCTGCGTCCCTTCATCCGTGCGGGTCGAGAACGCGGCGGCATTCGGGTAGAGCGCGCGGACCTGCGACTTCGGTAGCGCGGCGAGGATCGCCCGCCCGCTCGCCGTGAGGTGGCTCGGAAGGCGCACGCCCACGTCGGTGACGAGGGAGGGCCGGTTCTTGGCCCGTTCTTCGGCGATGTACAGCACGTCCCGGCCGTGCAGGACGGCGAGGTGCGCGCTCTCGCCGATCGCATCGACGAGTGCCGCGAGCACAGGTCGGCCCAGACGCGAGAGGGGCTCCTGACGCGAGAAGGCGCTCGAGAGCTCGAACGCCCCGATCCCGAGACCGTAGCGCTGCTCCTCCTTCAGATGCATGACGAATCCGCTCTCCTCCATGACCGCCAGGAGGTGGTACACGGTGGAGCGCGGCAGGCTGAGCTGCGTCGCGATCGCGGAGGCCGGCTGCGGCCCACGGCGTGAGGCGAGCAGGCGCAGGATGCGCAGGGTGCTCTCGGCGGCGGGCACCTTTGACTTCTGGTCGAGCTCGGGCATGGCACCTCGGTCGGGTCGCTGTCTGTAATACCGAACTCCAGTGTGCGCGCGGACGACGGTTATGCGCATCCGCCGCTGTCCGGCTACCGTCCGGTATTCCAGACATAACGACCGTCTGCGGCCCGAGACCTCATCGGGGTGCCGCGGCACAGGCGTCCCGCCGGGCACAACTCGGCGCCGTTTCCGTCCCAATGCGGGCAGAAACGGCGCTGAGTGGTGTCGTGCGGGACGCCCGAGGTTCCGGAGGCATCGGCTCCGGGGGGTCCGGCCCCGCGCAGCTACCGGCTACCGGGCCGACCAGCCGCCGTCCATCGTGTAGCTCGCGCCGGTGACCATCCCTGCGTCGTCCGAGGCGAGCCAGCACGCGAGCGAGGCGACCTCGGCGGGCTCGACGAGCCGCTTGACTGCCATCTCCGTGAGCATGACCTTCTCGAGGACCTCCGACTCGGGGATGCCGTGGGTCTCGGCCTGGTCCTTGATCTGCTGCTCCACGAGGGCCGTGCGGACGTACCCGGGGTTGATGCAGTTGGACGTCACCCCGTGCGGGGCGCCTTCGAGGGCGGTCACCTTCGAGAGCCCCTCGAGCGCATGCTTGGCGGTCACGTAGGCGCTCTTGAAGGCGGACGCGCGGATGCCGTGCACCGAGCTAAGGTTGATGACCCGCCCCCAACCCTTCTCGTACATGTGCGGCAGTGCCGCCCGGACGAGCAGGAACGGCGCCTCGACCATGAGCCGCTGGATCCGGCGGAACGTCTCCGGCTCGTAGTCCTCGATGGGCGCGATCTTCTGGATGCCGGCGTTGTTGACGAGGATGTCGCAGTCCAGACGCAGGTCCTCGAGCGGCATCGTGTCGAGCAGGTCGACCGCCCAGACGCTCCCGCCGAGATCCGCGGCCAGCTTCTGCGCGGCCTCGCCGTCGAGGTCGGCGACCACCACGTGCGCGCCCTTCTCGGCGAGCCCCCGGGCCACGGCGGCGCCGATGCCGGCGGCGCCGCCCGTGACCAGGGCCTTGCGTCCTTCGAGGCTCACGCGCGGGCCCCCGCCTCGGGGACCTCGCTGCGCTGCTTGGCCGCATCGGCGGCGTCGAGCGCGTGGAGCGAGGCACCCTTGGTCTCGCGCAGGGAGAGCACCGCGACGAGCGTGATCACTCCGGCGATCGCAAGGTACACGGCCGTCGGCCACCACGAACCGGTCGCCTTGAGCCACTCCGTGGCGAAGACCGGGGCCAGCGAGCCCGCCACGATCGAGGTGACCTGGTAGGAGATCGACACCCCCGAGTAGCGCATGCGGGTCGGGAACATCTCGGACATGATGGCGGGCTGGCCCGCGTACATGAGTGCGTGGAACATGAGGCCCACGATGATGGTCACCAGGATCACCACGGTGTTCTTGGTGCCGAAGGCAGGGAAGGCCCAGAAGCCCCACGTGCCGCCCAGGATCGTGCCGACGAGGTAGACGGGCCTGCGGCCCACGCGGTCGGCAAGGCGGCCGACCAGGGGGATGATCGCGAAGTGGCAGATGTGGGCGATCGCAATGACGCCGAGGATCGACCCGGTGTTCATCTTCAGGCCGGTGCCGAGGTACACGATCGAGAAGGTCACAACGAGGTAGTACATGATGTTCTCCGCGAAGCGGAGGCCCATGCCCGTCAGGACGCCCCTGGGGTACCGCTTGAGGACCTCGAACACGCCGTAGCCGGCCGCCTTCTCGGAGTCCATCTCTGCCTTGGCCTCCTGGAAGATGGGGGCCTCGTCGATCTTGGTGCGGATGTAGTAGCCCACGACCACGACGATCGCGGACAGCCAGAATGCGACCCGCCAGCCCCAGGCCAGGAACGCATCATTGGAGAGGGTCGTGGTCATGAGCCACAGGACTACGGTGGCCAGGACGTTGCCGAGCGGGACCGCGGCCTGCGGCCACGAGGCCCAGAACGCCCGGCTCTTGTCAGGTGCGTGCTCCGCGACCAGGAGGACGGCACCGCCCCATTCGCCGCCGAGCGCGAGGCCCTGGATGAAGCGGAGCAGAACGAGGAGGATCGGCGCCCACGCCCCGATCTGCGCGTAGGTGGGCAGGCAGCCCATGAGGACCGTCGCGACGCCGATCAGGATGATCGTGATCTGGAGCGTCTGCTTGCGGCCGATCCGGTCGCCGATCTGGCCGAACACGATGCCGCCGAGCGGACGCGCCACGAAGCCGACGGCGTAGGTGAGGAACGCGGCGATGATCGCGTCGTACTCGTTGCCCATCTTGGGCAGGAGCACCTTGTTGAACACGATCGTCGAGGCGGTCGCGTAGAGGAAGAAGTCGTACCACTCGACGACCGTGCCGGCCATCGAGGCCGACACGATCTTCTTGAGAAGCGAAGTCTCGGAGCCGGCGGAACCGGCGGAGCGTTGGTTCACGCTCATGTTTGCCCTCCTGGGTCGGAACTGGCAGTCTCGCGGACGCCACCACGGTATGACGCCCGTCACATGCCTTGGACGAGTATTCCCTGCGCATTGCTGCGCACTCAATGACCAATCAGGCAAGGGTCGTGTGCAGATGTGCAGATCACTCGTAGGCTGAGCCCATGACGTCGCCCTCGCCCGAGCTGCTGCTGGTCCTCCTCGAGGTCTCCCGTTCAGGGAAATTCACGACGGCGGGCGAGGGCCTCGGCCTCAACCACACGACCGTCGCCCGCAAGATCTCGGCGCTCGAGAAGGCCCTCGGCGGGCGCGTGCTCGCCCGCGCGGCGGGCGGCTGGGAGCTGACGCCGCTCGGCGAGCGCGCCGTGGGCGTCGCGGTGCAGATCGCCGAGGCGATGGGCCGCCTCGGCCAAGGCGAAGAGGACCCGGTCACCGGCTCAGTACGCATGACGGCGACCGACGGCTTCAGCGCCTACATCGCATCCCCCGCCGTCGCGGCCCTGAGGGCCGAGCACCCGGGGCTGACCGTCGAGCTCATCACCGTGACACGGCGGGCGATGCAGCAGCGCTCGGGGGTGGACATCGAAGTCGTGGTGGGCGAGCCCCAGGTCCACCGCGCCCAGGCCATCCGGCTCGGCGACTACACGCTCGGGATGTACGCCTCGCGGGACTACCTCGCGAGGCACGGAAGGCCCCAGACGCCCAGCGAGGTCGCCCGCCACGGGCTCGTGTACTTTGTGGACTCGATGCTGCAGGTCGATGACCTCGACGCCCCCCGGCGCCTCGCCCCCGAGATGCGGGACGGCCTGACCTCGACCAACGTGTTCGTTCACGTCGAGGCCACCCGGGCCGGCGCCGGGGTGGGCTTCCTCCCCTGCTTCATGGCCGACCGCCACGAGGACCTCGTGCGCATCCTGCCCGACTACTTCAGCGAGCGGCTGCCCTACTGGATGGTCCTGCGCGCCGACTCCTACCGCCAGCCTGCCGTGGCGGCTGTGGCCGAGGCGCTGCAGGCCCAGATGGAGATCGCCCGGCCCATGCTGCTCGGCAGCGCCCCAAGCGGGCGTGCCGCCGGCAGTGCCTCGACATAGGCTTGGCCGCATGTCACTGACCTCAGCCCAACGCCGGCAGACGAGCACGGATCTGGCAGAGAACCTGCGCCGCAGCGGCATCCCCCGCGGCACGGTCGAGACCGACCTCGGATGGACCCGTGAGCGGTTCGACGCAACCCTCGCGGTGGGGTCCGACGTCTCGCCGGTGGACGTGTGGGCCCTGCGCGACTACCTCGACGCAGCCCTCAGGGAAGACCCGGACGAAGCCGCCCGGTGGACCGTCCTGACCGACAGGGCCCGCACGGCCGCCACGGCCTGGTTCCCGCTCGACTGAGGCGCCTCGGGTCAGGGTAGCGTCTGTTTCAGGGCAGCGCGTCCGGGTCGAGGGTGTCTGCCCCAGGCGACGGGTCCCGGCGCGCCTCCGCCGCGCCGATCCACGCCCGAACCTGGGCGTCGTCCCAGAACTGGGCAGGAACGCCCCCGCCCAGGAGACGGCGACGCATCGCAGGCGAGGCGAGGATCGGCGTCGTGCTTCCGGCGGCGATGATGTTGCCGTAGCGACGTCCCTTGAGCATCGCCGGATCCGAGACGATCGCGGTGTGCGGGAACACGGCTGCGATCGCCGCGGCCTCGGCACGGGCCGTGATGTGGTTCGGTGCGCTGCCGATGTTCGCGACGAACAGTCCGCCCGTGTCGAGGAGCCGGGCGGATGCCCCGATGAACTCGACGGTGGTGAGCGGGTCCGGCGTCCGCGCGCCAGCGAACACGTCACGGATCACGACGTCGCGCGTGGCCGGCGTGAGCGATTCCGTCACCTCCCGCGCCTCGCCGACCCGGAGGCGCACTAGCGGCGCCTTGGGCAGGTCGAACCACTCGCGCACGTACTCGGCGAGCTGCGCATCGAGTTCGACGACGACCTGCCGCCCTTCCGGATAGCGCGCCGCGAGGTAGCGGGGCATCGAGCACCCGCCGCCGCCCTGGTGGAGGACCCGCAGCCTGTCCACCGCATGGGGCTCGAAGCGGTCCTCGATGAGGGCGACGATCCAGCGCATGTACTCGAAGTCGAGCCGCAGGGGGTCGCTGAGGACGATGTGCGAGCTCTGCACCCCGTTGATCTTCAGGAGCCAACCGTCGGGCGAGTCGCCGTCCTGGACGAGTTCTGCCGTGCCCGTGCTGATCGGGTAGATGCCGGCAACGGGGCCACCGGCCGCAACGCGCGCCATCACTTCCCCGACCCGACGATCACCCGGATGGCGCGCCTGGCGTCCGCGTTCCCGAGCACCTCGTACGCGTCGAGGATCCTGGCGAACGGGAACCGGTGCGTGACGAGCTTGGCCGGATCGATCTCGCGGTCGGCGATGCGCTCGAGGAGGTCTGGCTCCTCCGCCTGACTGTCGAGTCCGGTCATGACGGTGAGGTTGGCGATCCAGTCTCGGTCCGGCGGGAAGACCGCGGGCTTGCCGTGCACACCGGCGTTGGCCACGCGGCCGCCGGGCCTGATCGTGTCGAGCGCCTCGGCGTAGGTCCTCGGCAGGCCAACGGTCTCAACGGCGACGTCGACGCCGAGGCCGTCGCGGCTGAGCGCCCTGACCGCCGCTCCGAGGTCGACCCCGTCCGCGACCCTGACCGTGTCGGTGGCCCCGCACCTGAGCGCCCTCTCGAGCCGGTAGTCGTTGCGGTCCACGGCGATGATCCTCGAGGCCCCGAGCGCGCCGGCAGTCATGATCGAGGCCAGCCCCGCCGGTCCGGCTCCAATCACCGCCACCTCGTCCCCCTCGCCCACGCCGCCGTAGAGCACGCCAATCTCGTACCCCGTGGGCAGCATGTCGCTGAGCACGGTGCCCTGCTCGACGGTCACGCCGCGGGGCAGTGGGACGAGCCCGTTGTCCGCGAACGGCACCCGCACGTATTCCGCCTGAGTGCCGTCGATGAGATGGCCGAAGACCCATCCGATCCCACCGAGAGTCTTGCAGTACGAGGTCAGCCCCGACAGGCAGGAATCGCAGCCCATGCACTTGGTGATGGACGAGATGATCACGACGTCGCCCACGCGGACCTTCCGGCACTCCGGGCCAACCTCGGTCACGACGCCGACACCCTCGTGGCCCAGGATCCGGCCCACGGGCACGGACGGCGCGTCCCCCTTGAGGATGTGCAGGTCGGTGCCGGTGATCGTCGTGGCCTCCATGCGGACAATCGCATCCGCGGGCCCATGGATCACCGGATCGGGGACGTCCTCCCACTCCTTCCGGTGCGGACCGTGGTACACAAGCGCCTTCATGCTCTCCTTCCTACACCACCCGGGACATGCGGATCTCCGCGAGGAACCGGCCGCCGAACTGATCCAGCTTGCGGGCGCCGTCCGGTGCGAACCCTAGCTTGGCGTAGAAGGCCCGGGCGCGCGGGTTGTCCTCGAACACCCACAGGCACGCGGGGCGGTCGCCCAAGACACGCTCGACCAATGCTCGGCCAGCCCCGGTTCCGTGCATCTCGGCGAGCACGTACACGGCGTAGAGCTGCTCGGGCGCCGGGGCGTCGTCGTCCCGCGCCGGCCCCGCGCCCGCAAAGCCGACCACGCGCCCGCCGCAACGGGCGAGCGCAAACCGGCCGGCGGCGTCGGGCGTCATGAACCCTCGCCACCGCTCCGTGCGCTCGGGCCCCGCACCGAGGCCGCCGGCCAGGAATTCGGCCGGAAGGAGGTCGGCGTAGGCCTCGCGCCAGCCGGCATCCTTGACGGCGAGGATGGCCTCGGCGTCGTCGGGCAGGGCGTCCGCGATCTCGAAGGGTTTCGACTCTGAGGCTCTCCGCTCAGCCACCGCGCACCCTTGCTCTACTTCACGATCGCGAGGGCGAAGCCGTCCCAGCCCTTGGACCCCGTCGTCTGGATGACGGTCGCGTCGAAGAGCGGGCCTCCGAGCAGCTCGAGGGACTCGACGATCGACGGCGCATTGGCCGCATCGCGCGAGGTGTCGAGGAGGGCGCCCTCCCACACGGTGTTGTCAAGCACGACGACGGTGCCGGGCCGCCCGAGCCTCACGGCCCATTCGAGGTAGCGCGAGTTGTTCTGCTTGTCCGCGTCGATGAAGACCAGGTCATAGGACCCGGTGAGGCCCGGGAGGGAGTCGAGCGCGGGTCCGACGTGGACGGTGACCTTCTCCGACAGCCCCGCTGACGCGAGGTTCTCGCGGGCCACGGCGGCGTGCTCAGGCAGGTACTCGAGCGTGTCGAGATACCCCCCCTCGGGGAGCGCCTGCGCCATCCAGATGCTGCTGAAGCCGGCCAGCGTGCCGATCTCGAGCACCCGCCGGGCACCGGAAATCTTCACGAGCAGGTTCAGGAGCTTCCCGGACGTGGGCTGGACCTCGATGGGCGGCATGCCGCGCTCCTGGGCGGTCGTCAATGCACGCTCGTGCTCCGGGCCGGGCTTCACCACGGTGCGGGTGAGCCAGCGTTCAACATCGATCCATTCGGGCTGCGCGACATGCTCGATCATGCGGCCAGTCTGGCACCCGGCCGGTGGCGAGGCTACTGGGCGGCCTCGTTGTCTTCTGCCTGCGAGAACCCCTCATGCGATGCCCACGCCTGCTAGCCTGATCTCACTACATCCCCCACGCCTCTCCACGATGCGCACTTGGGGGATTTTCTTCGCTACGGGCCAAGGAGCGCCGATGCCCGGATCACCGCGGCCGCGCGGCACTCTTCACTACGACAAGCCCCCGCTGGCGCTTGGCGACCTCGTGGGCCGTCTCTCCGAACGGGGTCTGTATCCCTGACGTCGACAGAGCGGCCAGGTATCTGCGACACATCGGCTACTACCGTTTCTCGCCTTACGCGATCCCCTTCCAGCAGGGGCGTCCGGACGCCCTCTTCAACGAGGGCGTCACATTCGACAACCTGCTCGACCTCTACGTATTCGACCGCGCTCTGCGCCTGCTTGTCATGGACGCACTCGAGCGCGTCGAGGTCGCGGTGCGCGCGGCCCTCACCGACCACATGTCCACGGCCTACGGAGACTCTCACTGGTACACGGATGCCTCGCTGTTTCGAGATCGGGTCAGGTATGAGCGGTTTCTCCGGATTGTCAGGGACAGCTGCGAAGAGCGACTCCGCGGAACGCCGGATGCGGGCGAAGACTCGCTCGTCCATCGCTCGGCCCTGGAGCACTACTTGACCACCTACCGTTCCCCCGAGCTGCCGCCTTCGTGGCTCATGATGGAGACCCTGACCATCGGGCAGCTCACCAGCATGTACCGCAACCTGCGCCAAAGGGCCGACAGGACCGCGGTCGCGGCGAGCATCGGCCTCACCGCTCCGGTGCTGGAGTCCTGGATGCAGACCTACGTGCGCGTCCGGAACATCTGTGCGCACCACGGGCGGTTGTGGAACGTTGGCCTCGGCGTCTACCCAGCAATCCCCAACTCATCCGCGATCTCCTGGCTGAGGGGCGCGGACGCCCTTCCTGAGCGCTCGAGGAGACGCCTCTATCCGGTCCTGGTGTCGTTGCAGTCAGTACTTGCCGTGGTCTCGCCGCACAGCAGCTGGGCACGACGCCTCCACGGGCTCGTGAGCGGCCGTCCGGCGATGAACCTCGCTGGGATGGGCATTCCCGAGGGATGGGCGGATGACGGGTTTTGGGCTCACCATCTAACTTGAGCCGTTCAGTGGCCTCACATCCAAACTGGCCCGTCACGTACCCTGCACGGCCAATCTGGCACCCCGCCGGTGGCCAGGCTACTGGGCGGCAGCGCCGCCTTCTGCCTGCCGCTCGATGGCCCTCTCGAGCCGCTCGACCTTGCCCGTAATCTCACCCGTGTGCCCGGGACGGATGTCTGCCTTGAGCACGAGCGAGACGCGGGACCCGTATCGACCCACCGCCTCGGTGGCGCGCTTGACCACGTCCATGACCTCGTCCCACTCGCCCTCGATCTCGGTGAACATTGAGCTCGTGTGGTTCGGCAGGCCCGATTCGCGCACCACACGCACGGCCGCGGCGACCGCCTCGTGAACCGAATCGCTGGAGGAGGCACCCGACGGCGCGACGGAGAAGGCGACAATCATGCCGCCAGTCTGCCACTCGCCGTCGTGCGCGTGTTGAGAGCGCACCGTCATATAGGCGACACCGAAACTCTCGGATGTAGTGTGGAAACATGCAGCAGGAACGAGCGTGGCGCAAGCCGATGCGGGCTGACGCCGCGCGCAACATCGAAAAAGTCATCACCGCAGCGCTCGACTGCTTCCGCGAAGACGGCCCGAACGTCTCCCTCAAGACCGTCGCCGACCGGGCCGGCGTGGGCCCTGCGACCCTGTTCCGCAACTTCGCGGACAAGGACGAGCTCGTGCTGGCCGCGGTCGAGCGCCAGCTCAAGGTCAAGGTCGACCCCGTGGCCGAAATGGCCCTCGAGAATCCCGACGCCGCCGCGGGCCTCGTGGAGGTCCTGAGCGCCGTGATGCAGGTTGCCAACGATGAGTACAACCTGCTCTCCGCCGTTGCAGGGCGCCGCGGCCTCCTGCTCGGGCTGGCGGGCAAGCTCATCGAGTCCCTCGGACTCCTCCTGCAGCGCGGTCAGCAGCAGGGCACGCTGCGCGAGGAACTCCAGCTGGTCGATATGGTCCGGCTCGTCGCAATGCTCATCGGCGCCGGGGACACCGTGGAGCCGGGATCCTTCGCATGGCAGCGCTACGTGGCCCTCGTCGAGGACGCGATCCGCACCCACCGCGAGAACCGCCCCCTCCCTCCGCTCGAGCCGATCCCCGGGGTCGAACTCCCGGTCTGACGCGCCCGGGCCTCCGGCGCGGGATTCAGCCCCAGCCCGCCAGCCGCAGCAGGGCCGCGGCGGCCGCACCGACGATGACGACCACGAGGAACGGCGCACGCAGCAGCAGCGCGATCGCCGCGGCAACGAGGGCGCCGAGCCGCGCGTCGAGGACGAGTGACTGGCCGCTGCCGAACGCATTCACCGCGGTCAGGGATGCGAGCAGGCCGATCGTGATGGTGCCCGCGATCCGCAGCATGCGCGTGTTGTCCATCCAGCGCCGGGGCACGAGGTAGCCGAGCAGCTTGAGCGCATAGGCCGCCGCGCACGCCACGAGGATCCAGATCCACAGGCTCATGCGCCCTCCCCCTCCCCCGCCTGCGGAGCCTCAGTCCCCGTGGACCCCGGTTCCGGCGCACGACGGCGTTGCTCACCGAGCGCGTCATGCCGTCCGTGGGCGTGGGACGAGTAAGGATCGAGATCCGGCTCGAGGCCCTCGACGCCAGCACCGGCCGCGGCCCGTGCCGCCGACCGCGCGTGGCTGACCCATCCGAGGACGGCGGCCACGAGCGCGGCGACGAGGATTGGCACGCCCGAGGGGACGAACGGCACCGCGAGGACGGTCGCGAGCCCGCACACGACAGCGATGGCAACCGGTTCACGACCGCGGAGCCGCGGCCAGAGGAGGCCAAGGAATGCCGCGACGGCAGCACCGTCGAGCCCCCACTGCTTGGGGTCGCCGAGGGCATTTCCCGCGAACGCCCCGACCGCGGTGAACACGTTCCACAGCACGAACACGCCGAGGCCTGCCGCCCAGAATCCGCGGCGCTGCTCGACCGACGAGTCCTGGCCCACGGCGGTTGCCGTGGACTCGTCGATGGTGACGTGCGCTCCGGCGAAGCGCCGCCAGCCTTTGGGACCGAACATGGCGTTGAGCTGCATCCCGTACACGGAGTTGCGCACGCCGAGCAACGTCGCGGCCGCCGCAGCCGCGCTGCCCGAGCCGCCACCCGCCACCACGCCGATGAACGCGAACTGCGACCCTCCGGTGAACATGAGCAGGCTCAACGCTATGGTCTGGAGCACGTCAAGGCCGGAAGCAACCCCGAGCGCACCGAACGAGATCCCGTAGAGCCCCGTGGCGATCGCGATCGAAACGCCGACCCGCACGCCCGGCGAGCGTCTCAGCGGAAGGCGCGCGGCGCCGTCGTGCGCTGAATCCGCGGACGGGAGGGAGGGAACGGCTGGATCGTGCTCAGGCAAACGTCGCCCTGAGCTGGGCGAGGACGTCGGCGGGGCGGTTCGTGGTGATCTGCTGTATGCCGACGGCGACGCAGTGGTCCACATCCTCGGGCGCGTCGACGGTCCAGACCCGGAATGTCAGGCCCGCGTCGAGCCACGCGCGGACCCGGTTCGGGTGATCCTTCACGTAGGTGATCCCGGGGCCGGCGATGCCTACGCGCGCACCGTCGAGGATCGCCTCGGCGTCGAGCTGGGCGGCCCTGAGCACGTTCGCGACCGCGCCGCCGGTGAGGGCCCCGAGGGCAGTGGACTCGCGGAGCCCCACGACGGATATGTCGTCGACGAGCATGCAGACGTGCCGGGCGGGCACGGTGCCGAGGAGGTACTCGACAGCCTCGGCGTCGAAGCTCATGAAGCTCACCTGGATGTTCCCCACGCGCGAGGACTGGGGGTCCCACCCGCGCGAGCGCAGCACCTCCAGGACCCGATCCTCGAGCTTGAGCCGGTAGGGGCTCGGGTGCTTGAGCTCGATCGCGAGGCCGATCTCGCGGCCCGCGGCCTCAAGGAGATCGAGCAGCTCTGGCAGCGTGAGCAGCTGCTGGGTCCGGGCGCCGAACTCGTCAGGGATCCGGGCCCCCTTCCACGAGGAGAAGTCCAGCTCGCGCAGTTCGGCGAGCGTGCGGTCTCCGACCGGCCCGGTACCGCTCGAGGTGCGGTCCAGATTGGAATCGTGCAGCAGGACGATGTGCTGGTCGCGGGTCAGGTGGACGTCGCACTCGACGCCGTCCGCGCCGTCGGCAATCGCTTGGAGATAGGCGGCCCTGGTGTGTTCCGCGAAGCGCGCGCTCGCGCCACGATGGGCATAGACAAAGGGGCGGATGGTCATGCCGCATAGGGTAGCGGACCCGTCCGACGAGAAAGTTTGCAAGATACCCCCCTAGGTAATATCGTTGACTCAGGAAGATACCCCAGGGGGTATCCAGAACGAAGGGGAAGCATATGCTGCTCGAGCGAATCTACGACGAAGATCTGGCCCAGGCGGGCTACTTCATCGGCTGCCAGGCCAAGGGCGAGGCCCTCGTGGTGGACGCCCGCCGCGACATCGCGCCGTACCTGGAGCTGGCCGCGGCCAACGGCATGAGGATTGTGGCGGTCACCGAGACCCACATCCACGCCGACTACCTCTCCGGCACCCGCGAGCTGGCTGCCGCCACCGGCGCGACTGCCTACGTCTCGGGCGAGGGCGGCGAGGACTGGCAGTACGGGTTCGAGGCCGAGCGCCTCTACGACGGCACCACCGTCAAGCTCGGAAACATCACCGTCCAGGCCGTCCACACCCCAGG
The DNA here is from genome assembly GCF_030908215.1 of Sinomonas sp. ASV486. Classification (GTDB taxonomy): domain Bacteria; phylum Actinomycetota; class Actinomycetes; order Actinomycetales; family Micrococcaceae; genus Sinomonas; species Sinomonas puerhi. The sequence continues at coordinate 369,643 of NZ_JAVFJK010000004.1, forward strand.
CCATACCCCCGAGCACCTGTCCTTCCTGATCACGGACGGTGCGTTCACCGACCAGCCGGGCTACATGCTCTCCGGTGACTTCGTCTTCTCTGGTGACCTCGGCCGCCCCGACCTGCTCGACGAGGCCGCCGGCGGCGTGAACACGCGCTTCGCGGGTGCCAAGCAGCTCTTCACGAGCCTGAGGGACAAGTTCCTGACCCTCCCGGACCACATCCAGGTCCACCCGGGCCACGGCTCCGGCAGCGCATGCGGCAAGGCCCTTGGCGCGATCCCGTCCACCACTGTGGGCTACGAGCGGCTCTTCGCCTGGTGGGCTCCGTACCTCGCCGCGAACGATGAGGAGGGCTTCGTCAACGAGCTCCTCAGCGGCCAGCCCGACGCGCACGCCTACTTCGGCCGCATGAAGCGCCAGAACCGCCAGGGGCCGGCCGTCCTGGGCGAGCGTGGCGAGCTCCCCGAGCTCGAGAACAGCGCAGTCGCCGAGGATCTCGCCGCGGACAGGATCACGTTCGTGGACTCCCGCTCGAACCGCGAGGTCCACGAGGGCACTGTGGCCGGCTCTCTCAACATCCCCGCCGGCGGCAAGTTCGCCACCTACGGTGCGTGGGCCTACGATCCCGAGACCGATTCCCGCCCCCTCGTGCTCCTCGCCTCCGACAAGGACGCGGCGCGCACCATGTGGGACCACCTCATCCGCGTGGGCATCGACAACGTCGCGGGCTTCACCCCGAGCCTCGAGGGTCTCCCCATGGCCACGCCGAAGCTGCTCGCCCCGGCAGAGCTCGAGGGCTTCGACGCCGCACTGGTCCTCGACGTGCGCAACAAGACGGAGCACGCCGACGGCCACATCCCCGGCTCGTCCCAGCTGAGCGCAGCCCGCGTCCTGTGGCACACCGACGAGCTCCCCGCAGAGGGCACGATCGTGGCCTACTGCCAGAGCGGTGTCCGCAACTCGGTCGCCGCGAGCGCACTGCGCCGCGCGGGCTACGACGTGGTCGAGCTCGACGGATCCTACGCGGGCTGGGAGGCCTGGAAGACGACTCAGGACACCGTCACGGCCAACTGACCCCAGCCTCCAGAGGCCGCCAGACAGCACTGGGCCCGCTCCCCCCGGCGGGCCCAGTGCCATGCCCAAAGCCGCAGCGAAGCAACAGCTGCTGACGCCACCGACGTGACCGCCCTGAGCCCGCAGGCGCCCAACCCCGTGTCCGCGCCGAGTAGGCCCGTCGGAGGCTCGACGTGCGGGTGTGGTCGGTGCCCTCGGCGCACGAAAGCGAAGCACAAGGCGACGCACGACGGCGGCGGGCCGGGATTAGCTCCCGGCTCGCCGCCGTCGGCGAACACCGCGTTCCCGTGTCGGAGGCCGCCGGTAGGGTTGACCCATGGTGACGCTGAATCGGCTCCTTGGCACCCCGCCGGGCCTCAGTCCGGCCGACGCCGAGCGGGCCGCCGCGCTGCGCCGGATGAAGACCCTCGCCCTGTCCCTCCTGCTCGGGATGGCGGTCGTGTTCGCCGTGTCCTTCGCGCTCCAGGGCCAGTACGCGTGGCTTCAGTACGTGCGGGCGGCCTCCGAGGGCGGGATGGTGGGTGCCCTCGCGGACTGGTTCGCCGTGACCGCGCTGTTCCGGCACCCACTCGGGCTGCCCATCCCCCACACCGCGATCATCCCCACCCGCAAGGACGCGATCGGCGCTTCGCTGAGCGGGTTCGTGCGGGACAACTTCCTCTCCTCGGCCGTCGTGCGGGCGAAGCTCGACACCGTCGACGTCGCCCGCAAGGCGGGCACCTGGCTGGCGAGCCCCGGGGGCGCCGAGCGCGTCTCGAAGGAGGGTGCCGCAGTCATCCGCGGTGCCTTCACCGTTCTGAATGACGATGACGTGCAGTCCGTCATCGAGGGCATGGTCCGGAAGCACCTGCTCACCCCGCCGTGGGGCCCCCCGCTCGGCCGGGTGGCCGAGCAGGTCTTCGAGGCCGGGCACCATCACCAGCTCGTAGACCTCCTCGTGGACCGTGCCGCCGACTGGGTCGCCGCGAACTACGCGACCGTCACCCGCGTGGTCACGGACCGCTCGCCCTCGTGGGTGCCGAACTTCGCGAATGATCTCGTGGGAGACAAGGTCTACATCGAGCTGTCCAAGTTCGTTGCGGCCGTGCAGTCCGACCCGAACCACCAGGCGCGCCAGTCCATCGACGCCTACCTGCGCTCGCTCGCGCTGGACCTCCAGCACGAGCCGGCGATGATCGCCCGGGTCGAAGGCATCAAGGCGCAGGTACTCGGGGACCCGCAGGTCCGCAGCCTCGCGGGCCGCACGTGGGCCACCATCAAGCGCGTGCTCCTCGAGGCCGTGTCCGACCCGCGCAGCGAGCTGCACCAGCGGTTCACGACGGCGGTGCGGGACTTCGGCGCCCGGCTCGTCGAGGACGAGGAACTGGCCGGGAAGGTCAACGCGTGGGTGGCCGATGCCGCCGCCTACATCGTGGCGACGTACCGAGACGACATCGCCGGAGTCATCGAGGACACCGTCGCGCGGTGGGATGCCGAGGAGACCTCGCAGAAGATCGAGCTCCAGGTCGGCAAGGATCTCCAGTTCATCCGAATCAACGGCACCGTAGTCGGCGCCCTCGCCGGGGTGCTTATCTTCGCCGTGGCACACGCCATCTTCGGGGGGTAGCCGAAGCCACCGGCGGCCTACGCGCCCTCCGACCGCAGACGCGCGCGGTGCTCCTCGATCTCGCGCTCGACGGCCTGTTCAGGCGTCTCGGCTGGCGACCCAAGAGCCGAGGCCCTCCCGGGCGTGGGCATGAGCGCGAGCAGACCGCGCCGCTTCTCAACCTGTTCCGGTTTCACGTGGAACTCGCCGGGAAGGACCAAAGGCGCGGGACCGAAGGCCTCGCGTGTCGATCTGATGACCGCGCGGCCCATGACGAGGTTCCCCGCACCACCCACCACAGCGCCGATGCCGAACGGCAGGGCGCGCCCCACGAGCGCCCCGCCCTGCTTCTTGAGCATCCACTTGAGGAACCGCTTCTGGACGGTCCCCTGCAACGCCTTGACGGCCGAGGAGGAGACAGACCGGTTCAGGGCCGCACCCCAGGCCTTGGTGGCGTGCCCACCCCGGCCGAGCGCCTGACCGCTCAGCGCCGAGAGCAGGGAGGTGCCCTCCTCCCCCAGCATGATGGCCATGATCGTGGTCCGCGCCCGCTCGGGGTCCTCGAGGTGCACGCCATGGAGCTCGGCGATCGACGCCGCGTACACGGCGGTCGCCTCGAGGAATCCGACCGTTGCCGCGGCGGACAGGCCGAGCGAGGCCATGGTGCCGACGCCGGGCACTGCGGCGGTGCCACCGACAGCGGCGCCTGTTCCGGCCACTGCGGTGAGGTAGTCGCGTTCGAGCTGCCGCGCCAGCTGCTCGGGGGTGTACCCCGGGCGCTGGCGCCGGAGGCGTCTCAGATTGGCCAGCACAAGCGGCCGCTGGACATCGACTGCCCGCAGGAGTGCGCGGTGCACCCGCGGGGTCGCCCGGCCTCGGGAGTCGAACATCGTCTGGTGGGCGGTGTCCTGTGCAATACGAAGTGCCACATTCTTCTTCGCCATGGCCCCTAGAGTAGCGCCGGGCCCCGACGCGCGCCGCGGCCGCTTCGCGCTGGGCGTAGGCGTATCAGCTAGCGGATCGCGACGGCGCGCCGCCGCCGGGCAGGGAAGCCGACGGCGAGCCACCGGCGTCGTGCGTGGAGACGCCGGAGGCAACCATCGACCGGCGGAGGGCGAGGAAGAACAGGACGAAGGCGGCCGTCAGCAGGACGTGGCCCAGCCCGGCGATCCCCGCGAACCCGGGCGAGGACACATCCGCGCCGGTCACCTCAAGGGCGCCCTTGAGCACCATCATGCCGCCAGTCACGGCCACGCCGAGCACCCAAGTCCACACGAACCACGACGACACCCGCGGGGCCGCGGCAGAGAATCGGAACGCCTTCTCGGCGAGGAAGGCCAGGAACGTGACGATGAAGCCGAGCGCCAGGAAGTGCGTGTGCGCGAGGGCGAGCTGGGTCTGGCCGTCGAAGTGGAAGGCCTTGCTCCACGCGCGGAAGAACAGGCCCGAGGCAAGGCCCACGGCGGCGAACACGAACGAGGTGGTGAGGAGTCTGTTGAGCATGCTTCCAGCATCCCGTGGGCATAGTGGACGCGGCATCAACCGTTCGGATGATCGCGGTCGCCCGGGTCCGCCTGGTCCGCACCATGTGTGGATCGTCCGCCTCCGGGTAATAGTCCTCCGTACAACGACCTGCAGCAACGACCTGCAGCACGGAAAGGACCCCAACCATGGGCATCGGTGCGTCAATCTTCCTCATTGCCATCGGGGCGATCCTATCCTTCGCCCTCACGCCGGGACTGATCCCCTTCATCGACCAGGCCCTCGTGGGCTACATCCTCATGGGCGTGGGGGTGCTCGGGCTCATCATGACCCTTGCCCTGCTCAACTCCGGCACCCGCCGCCGCGTGAGCTCGTCCCGCCGGATCGTCGATCCGGAGACCGGAGATACGGTCACCCACCGCGACATCCGGGACATCTAGACGGCGCGCGTCCAGGCGGGCAGCTTCCGCCCCACACCGCACATACCCACCTGATTCACCGCCCGGATCGGCCCGGCGGAGCACAGCGCTCCGCCGGGCCGATCTGTGTTTCTGTGGGATCTGTTGACATACCAACGGATACGAAGATACAGTCAATCAATCCCACATTCGTGTGATGGAGACCACAGACAGAATCCGCCGCGTCAGCGGCTCGGAAAAGGGCGGGAGTGGGGCATGTCGATGTTCGCCGAAGAGCGCCAGCGGCTCGTTGCGGACCGCGTCGCCGAGGTCGGGCGTGTGAGCGTCACCGAGCTCGCCGAGCGGTTCTCTGTCACCACCGAGACCGTGCGGCGTGACCTCGCGGCGCTCGAGTCAGCCGGTGCCCTGCGCCGGGTCCACGGCGGCGCTGTCCCCGCCGAGCGCGGCGTCACCTCCGAGGTGAGCCTTCTCGAGCGGCAGATCCAGAACCTGCTCGAGAAGCACGCCATCGCGGAGGCGGCGGCGGAACTCGTGGCATCGTCCCGCGCGGGCAGCGTGCTGCTCGACGCCGGAAGTTCCACGGAGGAGCTTGCGGAGCGCCTCATGGGCACGCGTCCCGACGGGAATAGTCTCGTGATCGTGACCAACGCGCTGCCCATCGCAGACAAGCTCGCCGCGGACCCGAACCTCAACGTCCAGCTCCTCGGAGGCCGGATCCGGCCGCTCACCCGGGCGGCCGTCGGCCCGGCGACGGTCGAAGCCGTTGAACGGCTGCGCCCCGACCTCGCCTTCGTGGGGACCAACGGCCTGCATGCCGCGTTCGGGCTCAGCACGCCTGACGCAGAGGAGGCAGGGGTCAAGGCCGCGTTCGTCCGCTGCGCCCGGCGTGTCGTGGCCCTCGTGGACCACACCAAGTTCGGCGTCGAGACCCTCGTGCAGTTCGCGCGGCTCGACCAGCTGGACGCCATTGTGACAGACCGGGCCCCTGAAGGGGACGTGGCCGCGGCGCTCGCCGAGGCCGGAGTTGAAGTTGTGGAGGCTGGCACACCATGATCGTGACCCTCACCGCGAACCCTAGCCTTGACCGCACGGTCGAGCTCGGCGGTCCCCTCGAGCGGGGAGAGGTGCAGCGCGCAGTGTCCGTGCGGCAGGAGTCAGGGGGCAAGGGCGTCAACGTTGCCCGCGCCCTGCGGGCCTCCGCCCTTGAGACCCTCGCCGTGCTTCCCGGAGACGCCGGCGATCCGGTCCTCGCCGGGCTCAGCGCGACGGGCGTGCCCTTCGTCGCCCTCCCCATCGGCGCTCCGCTTCGCTCCAACGTGGCCCTCACCGAACCGGACGGGGTCACTACCAAGGTCAACGAGCCGGGCCCCGAGCTCTCCTCCGAGCTCCAGGAGCAGCTGCTCTCCCTTCTCGTCGATCGGGCCCGGGGCGCCACATGGGTGGTCCTCGCAGGCTCGCTTCCTCCGGGTGTTCCGGAGGACTTCTATGCCACGGCTGCGCAGCGCCTGCGCGCTGCAGCCGATGGGTCGGCTCCGAGGATTGCCATCGACTCGTCGGGCGCCCCGCTCGCGGCGTCGCTGAAGGGCAAGCCGGAGCTGCTCAAGCCCAACGCGGACGAGCTCGCCGAGCTGGCCGCGATGGTAGGCCTGCACGACGCCGGCACCCCGGCCGAGCTTGAGGCCTCACCGGAGCGCGCGGCCAAAGCGGCCCGTGCGCTTGTGGATGCCGGCGTCGGAGCGGTGCTCGCGACGCTCGGTTCGAAGGGGGCCGTCCTGGTGACGGCAGACGGCGCGTGGTACGCCACGCACTCCCCTATCAAGGCCGTCAGCACCGTGGGTGCCGGCGACTCCTCCCTGGCCGGGTATCTCCTGGCCGACTCCATCGGGGCGGACGCCGAGGGCCGCCTGCGCCAGGCAGTGGCCCATGGGGCCGCCGCCGCGTCCCTGCCGGGATCCACCGTCCCGGCAGCGAACCAGACCACCCCCTCAGCCGTGAACATCACGGCCCTGTAGAAGAAGGACTGACCATGACCGAACTCATCGCCCCCGAGCTCGTGGTGCTCGACGCGTCGCTGGGCTCCTCGCCCGCCGACGTGATCCGGCATCTGGCCGGCCTCGTGGCCGACGCTGGCCGCGCCACCGAGGTGGAGGGCCTGTTCGCTGACGCATACGCCCGCGAGCAGAAGACCGCCACCGGGGTACCTGGCGGGATCGCGATCCCGCACTGCCGCTCCGCCGCGGTGACGGAGCCGTCGCTCGCGATGGCCCGCCTCTCCGAAACTGTCGATTTCGGCGCCAAGGACGGCAACGCCGATCTCGTCTTCTTCATCGCCGCGCCCGAGGGCGCAGACCAGGAGCATCTCAAGCTCCTCGCCAAGCTCGCCCGAAGCCTCATCAAGAAGGACTTCACGGCAGCCCTCCGCGCGGCAGCAACCCGCGAAGACGTCGTGGCGCTGGTGAACGATGCCCTCGGGCTCGGTCCCGCGGGCGCGACGACGGCAGCCGCCGGCGCTGGAGCCGCAGCACAGGTCGGCCTCGCGAATGCTGCCTCGGGCGGCCACAAGCGCATCGTCGCCGTCACCGCCTGCCCGACGGGCATCGCCCACACCTATATGGCCGCCGATTCGCTCGTGGCCGCGGGCAAGGAGAAGGGCATCGACGTGCAGGTCGAGACCCAGGGCTCGGCCGGTTCGACGCCGCTGCCCCAGTCGGTGATCAACGCCGCAGATGCAGTAGTCTTCGCGGTCGATGTGGATGTCCGGGACAAGGAGCGCTTCGCGGGCAAGCCGTACGTTCAGTCTCCCGTCAAACGCGGCATCGATGAACCGGGCGTCATGCTCGACGAGGCGCTGAAGATCGCCGCCGATCCGAGCGGCCGGCGCGTCGCCGCGGCGGCCGGCGGATCGTCGTCGGCCTCGGCCTCGGGCTCCGACCGCGCTGAATCGGGCGGCGCCAAGCTCAAGCGCGTGCTCCTCACCGGCGTGAGCTATATGATCCCGTTCGTGGCCGGCGGTGGCCTGCTCATCGCGCTGGGCTTCCTCCTCGGCGGGTACGACATCACGAAGTACGCGGACACGATCGTCCTGAAGAACAACCTGTTCAACCTGCCGGCGGAGTTCGGGCCGCAGGCCTGGGGGCCGCTGGGCGCGTATCTGGGCGCCGTGCTCTTCAAGATCGGTGCCCTCTCGATGGGCTTCCTCGTCCCGGCCCTGGCCGGCTACATGGGATATGCCCTGGCTGACCGTCCCGGCATCGCCCCCGGCTTCGTGGCCGGTGCCGTTGCGGGCTTCATGGGCGCCGGCTTCCTCGGCGGCATCGTGGGTGGTCTCCTGGCCGGCTACACGGCGCACTGGCTCGCGTCCCTCCCCGCGCCGCGCTGGCTCCGCGGGCTCATGCCGGTCGCCATCATCCCGCTCCTGGCATCGATCGTTGCTTCCGGGCTCATGTTCGTGGTGCTCGGCGGTCCGATCGCCTGGATCACCACGTGGCTCAACACGCAGCTCACCGGCATGAGCGGCGCTGCAGCCGTGACGCTCGGAATCATCCTCGGCCTCATGATGTGCTTCGACCTCGGCGGTCCGGTCAACAAGGTCGCCTACGCGTTCGCCGTCGCCGGTCTCAGCGCTGCAAGCGCCGACAACGCAGCGCCCTACCACATCATGGCCGCCGTCATGGCTGCGGGTATGGTTCCACCGCTCGCCATGGCCCTCGCCACGGTTCTCGACCACAAGAACTTCAACGCCACGGAACACGAGAACGGCAAGGCGGCGTGGCTGCTCGGTGCCTCGTTCATCTCTGAAGGCGCCATCCCGTTCGCCGCGGCGGACCCGCTGCGCGTCATCCCGGCCTCGATGCTCGGCGGCGCCATCACGGGTGCGCTCTCAATGGCGTTCGGCGCTGGCTCAAAGGCCCCGCACGGCGGCATCTTCGTCTTCTTCGCGATCGACAACTTCGTGATGTGGGTCATCTCGATCGCCGTGGGCGTCGTGGTGACGGCTCTGGCCACGATCGGCCTCAAGCGCTACGTTGGCAAGAAGGCGCCCCAGGCTGCCGAAGCCGTTCCCGTCGCCGCCTAGCAGGCGGAGAGAGTTCGAGGTCGAACCAATGGATCAGTTTCACGGTGTCGGTGTGACTCCGGGGCGGGTTGTGGGGCGGGTGCGGCAGATGCCGGCGCCGGTGTCGGAGCCTGGTGTGGGGTCGGGTCTGGGCGCGGGTGCGTCGGTGGAGGGTGAGGGCGAGCGGATCCGGGCGGCGTCCAGGGCCGTCCAGTCGGCCCTGAAGGCCCGTGCCGCGGCGGCGTCGGGGGACGCGAGGGGCGTGCTGGAGGCCACTGCCCTGATGGCCGCGGACCCGGTGCTGGTCAAGGGCGCCGTTAAGCTGCTGGACCCGGGCGCCGACGGCGGGGGCCGGTCGGCGGAGCGGGCCGTGTGGGAGTCCGGGGCGGCGGTGGCGGCGAAGCTGAAGTCCCTGGGCGGGTACATGGCCGAGCGGGCCGCGGACGTCCTGGACGTCCGGGCCCGGATCGTCGCGGAGCTGAGGGGCCTGCCAGCCCCGGGGATCCCGGCCTCGGAGGAGCCGTTCGTGCTGGCCGCGCACGACCTGGCCCCGGCGGACACGGCCACCCTGGACCCGGGAAGGGTCATCGCCCTGATCACCTCCGGCGGGGGCCCGCAGTCCCACACCGCGATCCTGGCCCGGTCCCTGGGCCTGCCCGCGGTCGTGGCCGCGCCCGGGGTCGAGGGCATCCCGGACGGGACCGAGGTCTACGTCGACGGCGCCGCCGGGACCGTCGCGACCTCCCCGGGCGCCCCGGAGCGGGACGCCGCGGCGGCGTGGGCGGTGGCCGCCGCGGCCCTGGCCGGCGGGTTCGCCGGGGCCAACCGGCTCGCGGACGGGCACCCCGTGCCACTGCTGGCCAACGTCGCCACCGGGGCGGACGCGGCCAAGGCCGCCGCGGCCGGGGCGGAGGGCGTGGGCCTGCTGCGCACCGAGTTCTGCTTCCTGGACCGGGACACCGAGCCCTCCCACGCCGAGCAGGTCGCCGCCTACACCGCGGTCTTCGCCCAGTTCCCCGGGAAGAAGGTCGTCATCCGCACCCTGGACGCCGGCGCGGACAAGCCCCTGCCCTTCCTGACCAACACCGAGGAGCCCAACCCCGCCCTCGGGGTGCGCGGGTACCGCACCGACTGGACGAGCCCGGGCGTCCTGGCCCGCCAGCTCGCCGCGATCGCCCACGCCGCCGCACAGAGCGAGGCCGAGGTCTGGGTCATGGCCCCCATGATCGCCACCACCGAGGAGGCCGCGCACTTCACGGCGCTGGCGAAGGACGCCGGGCTGCCCACCGCAGGGGTCATGGTCGAGGTCCCCTCCGCGGCCCTGACCGCCGGGCACATCCTGGCCCGCACGGACTTCGCGTCCCTGGGCACCAACGACCTCACCCAGTACGCCATGGCCGCGGACCGCATGCTCGGGCCCCTGGCCCACCTCAACGACCCCTGGCAGCCCGCCGTCCTGCACCTGATCAAGGCCACCTGCGACGGCGCCGCCGCCGCCACCGCCGCCACCGGCACCCCCAAACCCGTCGGGGTCTGCGGGGAAGCCGCCGCAGACCCCGCCCTGGCAGCCGTCCTGGTCGGACTCGGCGTCACCACCCTGTCCATGTCCCCCCGCGCCCTCACCGCCGTCAACCGCGTCCTGGCCACCATCACCCTCCACCAGGCCCAGACCCTCGCCGAGGCGGCCCTCACCGCCCCCGACGCCCACACCGCCCGCACCGGCGCCCGCTCACACCTGCCCATCCTGAACGAACTCGGCCTCTGACC
>NZ_JAVFJK010000005.1 GCF_030908215.1 Sinomonas sp. ASV486
TCTACAGCACCCCCGCCACCGAGTTCGTCGCGACCTTCATCGGCAGCCTCAACCGCCTCCAAGGCCGCCTCCAGGACGGCCGCATCATCCCCGGCGCCGGCGTGGTCGGCATCCGCCCCGAGGACGTCGTCTTCACCCCCGGCTCCGCTCCGCCGACGCCGCCAAGCACAGCACCGGCAGCGAGGGGATCCCCGCCACAGTCCACCGCGTCGTCCCCCGCGGCCACTTCACCGAGGTCCACCTCACCCGCGACGACGCCAGCCTGCGCAGCTACGCCACCGGCAACCCGCCCCCCGTCGGGACCCGCGGCCACGCGCGGGTCACCAAATGGCTCACCTTCGAGGACGGCAGGCTTGTCACCACGGGGGACGGCGCGTGAACGACGCAACGTCGCCCACGACGGCCGCCGCGCCGCTGGTGACCGCGCACCGCGGCGACGTGGAGCAGCACCGCGAGAACACCCTGGCAGCCGTCCGGGCGGCCGTCGAAGCCGGCGCGGACTTCGTCGAGGTCGACGTCCGGCTCACCCGCGACGGGTACGCAGTGCTCCTCCACGACCCCACCCTCGAGCGGATGTGGGAGGACCCGCGGGACATCGGGGACGTGGACTGGGCAGACGTCGCGGCCCTGGGCCGGGGCGAAGGCAAGGACCACCGCATCCCGCTCCTCTCCGACGCCCTCGACCTCGTCGCGGGCACCGGCTCCGTGCTGCTCATCGACATGGACGAGCCCGGCCCCGCCCAGGCGAGCGTCGCCGTCGTCCGCAGTCATGCCCAGGACGCGCGCGCAGCGGGCACCGAACCAGCCCGCGTCGCATGGTGCGGGAACCTCGAGGCCATGACGATCGTGCGCGGCCTCGACGCGGACGCGAGCGTGTGGCTCCCCTGGAACCGCCGCGACCTGCCGCCGGCCGAGCTCCTTGCACGGCTGCGCCCGCACGCCGTGAACTCCGACTACGCCGTCCTCAGCCAGGCGCTCGTCGACGCCGCCCACGCCGCGGGCGCACTCGCGGCCTGCTGGACGGTCGACACCGAGGACGGCATGCGCTGGGCACTCGCCCTCGGGGTGGACGCGGTCACCACCAACCGCCTCTCCGTCCTCCGGACCGTCATCGCCGAGGGCCCGGCCGCCTGGGCCTCGGCACCGCACCCGAGGCACCTCCCGGGCGATGAGCTCGCGGCGGCAGCCGCCGTGGCCCACGAGCTGGCCCTCTGGGCCATCGACTACACCCGCCAAGCCAACCTCGGCCGCGTCCGCACCAAGGCCAACCCCGCCGACCACGTCACCGAAGTGGACCTCGCCGTCGAGCAGCACGTCCGCCAGGTCATCGCCGCCCGTCTCCCCGGCCACCTCGTGGTCGGCGAAGAACTCGGCGGCACCCCGGCGCCGGGGGTGCCGTGCTGGTACGTCGACCCAGTCGACGGGACCGCGAACCTCGCCAACGGCATGCCATGGACCGCCTTCTCACTCGCCCTCGCCATCGACCACGAGCCGCTCGTCGCCGTAGTAGCCGACATATGGCGCGGGAACGTCCTCGCAGCCGTCGCCGGCTACGGCGCCGAAGCCGACGGCGACCGCCTCGACCTCTCCCACGGGGCGGGGATGCACGACGTCGCGTCGCCGGGGGACGCTGTCGCGGGCCTCGCTGGCACCGTGGTCGCCACCGAGCTTCTAGGCCACCTGCCATGGCCGGGCTTCGCCGCGTTCCTTGACGAAATGTCCAGGCGGTTCTGCACGGTGCGTGTCATGGGCTCCGGGACGCTCTCGCTCGCAGGGGTTGCCGTGGGGCGGGGCGCCGGCGGTGTCGTTGTGCGGTTCAGCCCGATCGACCATCTGGCCGCGGTCCTCATCGTGCGCGAGGCCGGAGGGGTCGTCCTCGACGAGGATGGCCGCCTGACGGCGTGGCCCGAGTCCGGAGGCGTCCTCGCGGCGCGGCCCGAGCATGCTGCCGAGCTGCACGAGGCATGGACTGCGGCACTGCGCGCCGATCTCGAGCCCGCACGTGTGGACTGACCCACCGCGGGACGGGAGCCTCTCCGCGGAGGTCGCCACCTGGACGCGGCGCACACGCTTCGAGCTTGTTCGCCGCGTCTAGCTGCCGTTCGCGACTCACCATCCTCAGGTCATGACCCTGGCGGCCGGCCGGGTGTTCCTCACGACCGTTGAAGTCCTTGATCCTCCGCATCCGCTGGCCGGCGCGGATGGGGACCCGTCCCTCCGCGTAGCTGGCCACGGTCGCTCTCACCGGACCCCGCCCCGGGAACGCTTTACGGGGCAATGAGCGGATCCTCCGGACGACTCGAGCGCCCAGTCGTCGGGACCACCCCGCAGCAGGGTGGGCTCAGGGGACCCGTTGCCTGGAAGCAACGGGTCCCCGTCACACGCCCGTGACAGCCATACGTCAGGCCGCAAGCCGTGTGCCGTTCGTGGAGCCCCAGCCCTTCACGTACGGCGCGCGGCGACAGGCCAGCTTCTGGCCGTCAGCGGACGGGTCTACGCCGTCGCGGACGCCCTTGCGCGACGACGGCTCAGGGCCAACCCCGTCCCGAGGCCGGCTCCGAGGCCGAGGCTCAGGGTCAGGGCTGCCAGCAGCAGGGTGAACGTGAGCGTCATGGTGCCGCTTGTTTCCTGCGAGAGCGACGCAAGGCAGGCTTCTGGTGCCGCGCCGCCTTGTGTCGGTGCCTGCGGTTGCGACGCAGCGTACGCCTGAGTCTGCGTAGCCGCTGGCGTCCACGAGGCAGCCAGAGGTCGAGCCACTGCAGACGTGCCTGCGTTGCTGCCGGGGGCGAGCGTCACGTAGACGACGAAGACAGCACGAGCGCCGCCAGTGCCGGGCGCGCTGGCTGCACGGGGCATCCCTGAGGTGCTGGGCATGCCTGGTGTGCCCGAGGCTCCTGGGATGCCGAGCTCGCCTGATGCGCCGGGCGTGGCGGGCATGCCCGACGTGCCGGGTGTACCCGAGGAGCCCGGTGTACCCGAGGCGCCACGAGTGCCGGTCGTGCCGCAGTCGCCCGCAACCATCGCGGCTGGTCCGCCGAAGCCCGCGGAAAGCGGCAGCGCGAGGCACGCCTTCGGGTTCGTCGCGACGTCGACGCCGCCAACCAGGCCGGTCCCCGTGCCCGTCCCTGTGCCGGTGCCAGTGCTCGTGGTGAGCGTGGTGGGTGGGGTGAGGGTGACGGCGGGGTCGGTGGCTGCGCTGAGTGCGCCTGTGGACCCGCCGACCTGGCCGGTCCCTGTGCCCGTGCCCGTGCCAGTGCTCGTGGTGAGCGTGGTGGGTGCGGTGAGGGTGAGGACGGGATCTGTCGTGGCGGTCAATGAGCTGACGGTTGCCGGGGTGACGATCACGCCGGACTGCGGATCGGGTGGGGTCGTGGCCGCACTTGCGGCGGCGTGGCCGAGGCCCAGCAGGCCTCCCGCGACCAGAGTTCCGAGCATGGCTCGGCGCACATAGATGTGCATGGTTCTTCTCCTGACGAGGTGATGGGGGCGCCGGTGGCGCCGGGGAACGAGTGTCTGCGCGAGGGCAGACCTGTCCCCTCCTAGTCGGGAGTCGATCCGGGATCGAACGAGGGCGAGGCCGGTAGGCGCGTGGCCGTGTGGCCCAGTCGGCCGCCTGCGCGGCTCAGGAGCATGAGCGAGAAAGCGCTCGCGCCCAAGGCGGTGGCGGCACCGGAGCCGCCTCCCGCACCGGAGGGCGAACTCTCACCCGAGGTGGGAGCAGGGGCTGGCGCAATGACGGGATCCCGGGGAAGGTCCGGCCACCCGCTGCCCGTGCCTGAAGCGACCATCGCGGCGCCATCGAGGACAAAGGCACCGGCCATTGCCGGGGGAGTGGGGCGTGCGGTTGCGGCCGCGGACAGCCCAGCTTCGCCCGCGAGCGGGTCCTGCCTCATCGGCTCCCCGGCGGGTGAGTCTCCGCCGGGGTGGTCAAGAGGCGTGGATGCCGCTGGTGCAGTGTCCATGAAGATGTCGGCTAGGCCGGGAACCGGCCGCGTGGGCGCCGGAGCGGTCGTGGTCTCGAGCACTTGACCCACGGGCTGTGCGACTGGGGCGAGCGCGTCCCCTGTTCCTTGGGCAACCGCGCCCACTGTGCCTCCGACAGCTCCCACCGCTTCTACGGCCAAGCTCGTGGTGCCCTCGACGACGGGTGTGATCACTGGCGCGAGGGGCGAGGCCGGTCCACCGGTGAGTGGCGCCACGGCCGTGGGCACGGCCCCGGCAAGCGAGGTGGCCGTCGACGTCGTCGTGGCTGTGAGGCCCGCGAGGGTGCCGCCCGGATCCGAGGCGAGCGCCGCCGTCGTGGCAGGTACCGAGCTCATGGGTCCTGAGGCGGTGGCCGAGGGTGCGGGCGCAACGATGCCGCCCACGAGGTCTCCTGGGGAGGGAATGGCGGCGTTCGCTGGGGCGCCCGAAAGGAGAATCCAAGCGGCTCCGAGGCCAGCGGCCGCGGCCGCGTGGCGGGCAACGGTGAGGGCGCGTGCGCGCCAGCGTCCACCAATGCGCATGGGTTCCCTCCTCCCCAAGGCAAGCCGCCGCCCCGCGGCGGGCTGTTCAAGCCTCATGCTAGGCGCGCTCCGAGTTCGGGTCCAGAGCTGGAGGACTTTGTCAGTGGATTTCGTCGTTCGGGTAGCGGATGCCGAGCTGCCGCCGCACGCCGTCGAAGAGGCGCATCGTGTCCACTGTGTGCTTCCACGGCATGGTGGGGCTCTCGACGGCGCCCTGCTGGATGCAGCGCACCACCTCCCGCAGCTCGTACACGTAGCCCCGGCCCACCACGTCAATCGTTTCGGTCCGCGCCGGGTCCCATCCGCGGCGCACCACGAGCTCCGTGGGGTTGTTGATGCTGCCGACGCTCGTGAGGACTCCCTCGGTGCCGGCCACCGTGGCGGTTCGGGGCCCGTGGGCGACGAACGAGGAGATGAGGGTCGCGAGCTGCCCGCCGCTGTACGAGAGGGTGAGGGCATTCTGCTCGTCCACGCCATCCTCGTTGAGGCTCCCGACGGCCGTCAGGGAGTCGGGGAAGCCGAGCGCACCCACGGCCCACAGGAGCGGATACACGGTCAGGTCCAGCAGCGCCCCGCCGCCTGCGGACACGTCCCAGATGCGGCTCTGCGGGTCCTTGGGCGCCGGGAAGCCCAGATCGGCGGAGACCCATTGGATCTCGCCAAGATCGCCAGATTCGATGATGTCCAGCGCCCTGAGCATGCCCGGCACGAACCTGCTCCACACGGCCTCCATGAGGAAGAGGCCCCGCGCCGAGGCGAGGTCCACGAGCGCCTGCGCCTCATGGGCGTTGACGGTAAAGGCCTTCTCGACGAGCACGTTCTTCCCGGCCTCGAGCGCTGCCTTCGCCACCTCGAAGTGCTGTCCGTGCGGAGTGGCGACGTAGACGACGTCGATATCAGGGTCCTGCACCAGCTGCGCGTACCCCGGAGTCGCCCCCTGATCGGCGTACGTGTGGGCCGCACCGAATTCGCGGGCGAAGGCGAGGGCGGTCTCGTGGTGCCTCGAGCTCACAGCATGCAGGGAGGCATCGGGCAGGAGGATCAGGTCGCGCGTCACGGTCCGGGCGATGCCGCCCGTCGCCACGACGCCCCAGCGGACCGTGCGGCCCGTCGGCTCGAGCGGGTCATCGGACGGCTGCAGTGAGAGCCACGGGCGCTGGATGTGACGCGTCATGCGCCCATCCTTCCACGCCCCTGGCGACACCATGCCGATGCGAGGAACGGAGGGTTGCGTGAGGCGAGCCTCCCCTCGCTGGACGGGGCGTGGCAGGACGGGCAGGATCGGACCATGGGGATCCTCCGTCTCGTGCGCGCCTATCCGCTCGTTATCGCCGCCATCATCGTTCTCGCGCTCTCGCTGCTCCTGGCCGGGATCGGGCAGGGCGAGGCGGCGCAGCTCGTGGCCAGCATCTTCGCGGGAGGCGTGGCGGCCTGGACGTTCGTGGGGATGGTGCGGGAGATCCTCCGGGGGCATTGGGGACTCGACCTCCTCGCTGTCACGGCGATCGTCGCGACCCTGCTCGTGGGGGAGTACGTCGCTGCGGTGATCATCGTGCTCATGCTCTCGGGCGGTGAGGCGCTTGAGGACTACGCCGCGGGGCGCGCGAAGCGGGAGCTCACGGCTCTTCTGGACCGGGTGCCGCGCACCGCACACCGACGCCTCGCAGACGGCACCGTGGAGGACGTGCCGCTCGAGGATGTGGCCCCCGGTGACCTCCTCGTGGTCCGTCCCTCCGAGGTGGTCCCTGTTGACGGCGTGCTGGAATCTGGGGCGGCCTCGTTCGACGAGTCCTCGCTCACTGGGGAGAGCCTCCCCGTGGATCGCGAGGCGGGGGAGAAGGTCCTCTCCGGCTCCGTCAACAGCACGACGGCGGCGCTGCTCCGTGCGAGCGCGACGGCCGCGGACAGCCAGTTCTCCCAGATCGTGGCCCTCGTGCGCGAGGCTTCCGCGAGCCGCGCCCCGGTGGTGCGCCTCGCCGACCGGTATGCCGTCCCGTTCACAGCCTTCTCGCTCGCGCTCGCGGCCGTGGGCTGGTGGCTCTCCGGCGACCCACGGCGGTTCGCCGAGGTGCTCGTCGTCGCGACCCCTTGCCCGCTGCTCATCGCAGCCCCCGTGGCGTTCATGGGCGGCATGAGCCGCGCGGCGAAGAACGGGGTGATCGTCAAGGGTGGCGCCGTCCTCGAGCTGCTCTCGCGGGTCAAGACCGCCGCGTTCGACAAGACGGGAACGCTCACCCGTGGTCGTCCCGAGCTCGTCTCAGTCCGCCCCGAGCGCGGGTTCGACGCCGCGGAACTCCTAGCGCTCACGGCCTCGGCTGAGCAGTACTCCACTCACGCGCTCGCCTCATCCATCGTCGAGGCGGCCGTCGCCCAGGGTGCCGAGCTGATTCCAGGGTCTGGCGCCGAGGAGGCCGCAACGAACGGCGTGCTGGCACAGCTCGAGGACCAGCGGGTCCTCGTGGGCAAGCGCGCGTTCGTGGGCGCTGAGACCGGGCGCGAGATCGCAGAGCCGCCGCTCGAGCCGGGGGAGCTCGCCGTCTACGTGGCAGTGGACCGGGCGTTCGCGGGCGTCGTCGTGCTTCGCGACCTGCCCCGCCCCGAAGCGAAGGCGACCCTCGCCAGGCTCGCCGAGCTCGGTGCGCGGCACACGGTCATGCTCACGGGCGACGGCGCACGGACCGCCCGCAGCATCGCCGACCAGCTGGGGGTCTCTGATGTGCGGCCCGAACTGCTGCCGCTGGACAAGGTCGAGATCGTGCGGGCGGCGGCGCCTCGGCCCGTGCTCATGGTCGGCGACGGCGTCAACGACGCTCCGGTCCTCGCGGCCGCGGATGTCGGCATCGCGATGGGTGCGCGCGGCTCGACGGCTGCGAGCGAGTCCGCCGACGCCGTTGTCCTCGTCGACGACATCTCGCGGACGGCGACCGCCGTCGAGATCTCCCAGCACACCGTCCGCGTTGCCCTCCAGTCGATCTGGCTGGGCATTGCGCTCAGCGTGGGGCTCATGATCGTGGCGCTGACCGGTGTGCTGCCCGCGGTTGCCGGCGCGCTCCTCCAGGAGGCCGTGGACCTCGCGACCATCCTCAATGCGCTGAGGGCGGTCCGCGGGGGCCGCCCGGCCGTGCGCGTGTCCGTGGAAGCCACCAGCCATCCCGTCAGGCTGCCCTGACCGGTCCTGTCGCAGCGCGGCGAGTGCAGCGCGACGGCGGCCGCCCCGGCGAGGGGACGGCCGCCGTCGTCAGTGCGGAGCGGGGCTACGGCGTGATCGTCGCCAGGAATACGTCCTCGTCGGGACCGGCCGCGCCGCTGTTGCGCGTGTCTGCCCAGACCGCGTGCACGAGGTTCGAGCCGGGCGCCGTCGAGGCCGCGATGCTCGAGTAGTCCCCGAGGAAGCCCCTCTGGCTCGCGTTGGCCTGCGGGCTCGGGTACGCCTGACCGTCGCTGACGCTGCGGTAGGCGGAGAAGCTGGTGGCACCCGCCGCGCGGGCGCGCAGTCCGTAGCCGAACGTGCCGCCGCCGACGGCTGTGCCGCTGTACGGGTTGGCGTTGTAGAAGCTGACCGCCGTCGTGCCCGTCCGGGTGATGGCAACGGACGGCTGGGACAGGGCTGCCCCGGTGACGCCGTCGAGTACGGTGCCCCCGCCCGCCGCGTCGGTCCAGGTCCGGCCGCCGTTGGTGCTGTCGGAGACCACGACGTTGTACGTCCCGCTCGCGTCCGCGGCATGACGACCGTCCTGCCAGACCGCGACGAGGTGGTTGGGGTTCGTGGGATCGACCGCGACTGCCGGGTAGTCGTTGGTCCTCACGTTGAGCGACTTCACGCACTCCTCCGGGCCTCGGCCGAAGTCGCAGAGCGCCACATGGCTCTCATCATCCTGGCCGACCTTCACAACCGGGCCCATCGTGCCGTCCGTGTTGATGCGACGGCCGAGCTGCTGGTTGAGCGCGGTCGGCGTGTTGCCGTTGCTCCACACGACGAAGACGCTTCCGTCGCTCGGGTCGACCACAGGCATGCTGCCCTGGTCGAAGTTGCACGCATCTGCGGCAGCCTTCTTGTCGAACGTGTTGCCGCCGGTGCACAGGGGGGAGGACCCGCTGACGTTCGCGATCGGGGACCACCTCTGGCTCGTGGCGTCCCACTTCGAGTAGAAGATCTCGGAGCTGCAGTAGGCGCCGGGGTTGTTGCCCGTGGAGCACTTCTGGTCGGAGTTGAACACCGTGAAGGTGACGTAGACGCTCTTCTGACCGGTACGCGGGTCGCCAGCCATGAACTGCTTGTCGTAGAAGGTGTGGCCGTCGTTGGCCTCGGCGACGACGAACTTCGAGGCGCCCGCGCCCACGTTCGCGTAGGCCGATCCCTTGAGCGCCGCGGTGGACGGGACAGCGAGGAGCCCTGTGGCGTTGCTGTTGACGTCGAAGACCACGCAGGAGTACCAGGCGACACCCGCTCCGTTGAAGGTCACGTTGGGGTCGCTCGCGGCGTCGTAGGTGTGGCCCGTGCCGGGATTCAGGTGCTGGAAGAACGGAGGGAGCCCGTCGCCGAACGTGGCCCCCTGGTCCAGTGAGTAGTCGAAGCCGCAGTGGTTGAAGCCGATGCGGCTGTCGTTCTGGCCTGCGATGACGTTGGTGGGGTCGAGGGGGTTGACGGCCACCTGCTCCTCGGCCTGCCGGCGCGCGGTGCAGTCCTGGTTCACCCTGCGGTTCGTGGGGGAGCCCCGGTTCGCGCAGCCGAGCGCGGACACGGCCGCGTCGGGAGGAAGGTCGGAGGACGCAGCGGACTGCGCATCGGCACCCAGCGCCCGCTCCTCGTCGAAGGTCACCTCCGTGCCGCCGGAGACGTGGGGAAGGGCCTTGCCGTTGTCGAGGTGGCCGTGGGCCTTCACGTCCAGACTCGGGTTGACCGCCTGGGCGCTGCTGACGAATCCGGCGCTCAACGACAGGGTTCCGACCAAGGCGACAACGGCGAGAGCACGACGAGCTTTCATTTCCGGTCCAATCGATAGGTCTGACGGGGGCCAAGAGCAGTGACAGTGTCCGTCCGCAGGATTGGGGCTGTAAAGACGCCAGCCGCCGCCTCCGGAAGAGGCGACGGCTGGCGTGGTGGTTCGGTGCAGGGTCCTACTGGGTGAGCTTGCTCAGCGTCGGATCGTTCGCGTAGGCGTCCTTGGCGTTCGCCTTCGTGACGATGACCGGCGGGAGCAGGAACGCGGGGACGACCTTGGTGCCGTTGTTGTACGACTTGTCGTCGTTGACGTCCGGCGTCTGGCCAGCCTGGAGCTTCTTGACCATGTCGATCGCCTTGTTCACGAGGTTGCGCGTGTCCTTGTTGATGGTCGAGTACTGCTCGCCCGCCATGATCGACTTGACCGACTCGACCTCGGAATCCTGGCCCGTCACGACCGGGATCGGCTTGCCAGCGCTCTTCACCGAGGTGATGATGGCGCGGGCAAGGGTGTCGTTCGGCGAGAGCACGCCGTCGAGCGTCTTCGAGTTGTAGCTCGACGCGAGGAGGGTGTCCATGCGCTTCTGGGCGTTCTCAGCCTTCCAGCCCTGGGTCACGGCCTGGTCGAAGGACTTCTGGCCCGAGACGACGTTGAGTGTGCCGTCGTCGATCTTCGGCTGCAGGACGCTCATGGCGCCGTTGAAGAACACCTTCGCATTGGCGTCGTCCGGGGAGCCGGCGAAGAGCTCGACGTTGTAAGGGCCCGTGGCCTTCTTGGCCTTCATGCCGTCCAGGAGCGCCTGGCCCTGGAGCACGCCGACCTTGAAGTTGTCGTACGCCACGTAGTAGTCCACGTTCGGGGTGTTCAGGAGCAGGCGGTCATACGCGATCACCGTGGCGCCTGCCTGCTTCGCCTGGGCGAGCTGGGTGCCGAGCTGCGATCCGTCGATGGCGCCGACGATGATGACCTTGGCGCCCTTCGTGACCATCGCGGAGATCTGGTTCTGCTGCTCGGAGACGCCGCCGTTCGCGAACTGGACGTCCGCGGTGAAGCCGGCGCCCTTGAGCCCGTCGTTGAAGAGGCCCTCGGCGAGGACCCAGTTCTCCGACGTCTTCTGCGGGAGCGCGACGCCGATCTCGGAGTTCTGCGCGAACCCGGCAGCGCCGCTGCTCGAGCCGCTTGATCCGCTGTCCGAGCGACCGCAGGCGGTCAGCGCCAGTGCTGCGATCGCAGCAATGGCTGCTGCCTTTCCTGCCTTGCCAAACTTTCGCATGGTGTTCGCTTTCTGTGGTTCTTCTCTGGTTTCCAGTGGGGAAATCGGGGGTGGTGATGGGCGACGGCGCGTGGCCGCCGCCGTCGTCAGCTTTCCTTGGCGAGGACTTCGCTGGTCTTGGTGGTCTCGTCCGGGCGGGAGGGCTCGCTCCTGGAGCTGTTGCGCAGGAGGAGGCCGATGATCGAGCGCTTGCCCTGGGACTTGTTGTAGACGTCGAAGGCGACTGCCGCGAGGAGTACGAGGCCCTTGATGATGGCGGTGCGGTCCGCGCCGATGCCCAGGAGCTGCAGTCCGTTGTTGAGCACGGCCATGACGAGGCCTCCAACGATCGAGCCGATCACGGTGCCGACGCCGCCGGTGACGGCCGCGCCGCCGATGAACACGGCCGCGATTGCGTCGAGCTCCCAGCCGGTGCCGTCGAACGGGCCGGAGGCGGTGGAGCGGGCCACGAAGACCATGCCGGCGAGGGCCGCGAGGATGGCCATGTTCATCATGACGAGGAAGTTGACCTTCTTGGACTGCACGCCGGAGAGCTCGGCCGCGTGCCGGTTGCCGCCGACGGCGTAGATGTGGCGGCCGACGACTGTCTTGGCGGAGATGAAGCCGTAGATGAGCACGAGGACGCCGAGGATGATGCCCGGGACCGGGAAGGAGGTGCCGGTGCGGCCTGTGGCGAAGAGGTACGTCGCGTAGAGGATGGCCGCGCAGATGAGCACGAGCTTCGTGATGCTCACCCACAGCTCGGGGACCTCGGCGCCGAGCTCCTTGGCCTGGCGGCGGCCGCGCACCTCGAACCAGATGACGGCCGCGGCCCCGATGAGCCCGAGGAGGAGCGTCAGGTTGTTGTACCCGAGCTTCGGGCCGATCTCGGGCAGGTAACCGGCGCCGATGTACTGGAAGTCCGTCGGAACGGGGACCGTGTTGGACTGGCCGATGAACTGGTTCACACCGCGGAAGATGAGCATGCCGGCGAGCGTGACGATGAAGGCGGGGATCCCGACGTAGGCCACCCAGAAGCCCTGCCACGCCCCGATGAGCGCGCCGATCGCGAGGCCGAGGACGATCCCGACCCACGTGGGCAGGTGCCAGTCGCGCATCGTGATGGCCACGATGATGCCCACGGCCGCGGCGATCGAGCCGACGGAGAGGTCGATGTGGCCCGCGATGATCACGAGGACCATGCCGATCGCGAGGATGAGGATGTACGAGTTGCCGTTGAAGAGGTTGATGACGTTGTCCGGGGTGAGCGTGAGCCCGCCGGTGAGGATCTGGAACAGGACGATCAGGGCCACGAGGGCGAAGATCATCCCGAATTGGCGGGTGTTGCCGCCGAAGAGCTTCTTGAGGGCGTCCATGATTGGTCCTTCGTTCTCTCAGGCTGCCTTGCGGGCCTGGGTCATGAGCTTCATGAGGCTCTCCTGCGTGGCCTCTTCCTTGGTCAGGACGCCGGTGATCGCGCCCTCGAAGATCGTGTAGATGCGGTCGGAGAGCCCCAGCAGTTCGGGGAGCTCGGACGAGATGACGATCACGCCCTTGCCCTGGCTCGCGAGGCGCTGGATGATCCCGTAGATCTCGTACTTCGCTCCGACGTCGATGCCGCGGGTGGGCTCGTCGAGGATGAGCAGCTCGGGATCGGTGAACATCCACTTGGCCAGGACGACCTTCTGCTGGTTGCCGCCCGAAAGCTTGGCGACCCCCTCGTCGACGTTCGGCGTCTTGGTCCGCAGCGACTTCCGGTACTCTTCCGCGACCTTGTACTCCTGGTTGCGGTCGACGACGAGGCCGCGGGTGATCTTCTTCAGCGCGGCCGAGACGGTGGTCGTCTTGATGTCGTCCAGCAGGTTCAGGCCCAGGGTCTTGCGGTCCTCGGTCACGTAGCCCAGCCCGGTGTCGATGGCCTGGGCGACGGTGTGCATCTTGACCTCCTTGCCGTGCATGAAGGTCTGGCCGCCGACGAACTTGCCGTAGGAATGGCCGAAGATGCTGCGGGCGAGCTCCGTGCGGCCGGCGCCCATGAGCCCGGCGAACCCGACGATCTCGCCCTTGCGGACAAAGAAGTTGGAGCCCTTGCAGACGAGGCGGTCCGCGATGACGGGGTGCTGGACGGTCCAGTTCCTGGCCTCGAAGAGCACCTCGCCGATCGTGGGGGTGTGGTCGGGGAAGCGGGATTCGAGCGTGCGGCCGACCATGCCCTTGATGATCCGGTCCTCGTCGACGCCGTCGCGCTTGACGTTGAGGGTCTCGATCGACTTGCCGTCGCGGATGATCGTGATCTCGTCTGCGATCTGCTCGATCTCGTTGAGCTTGTGGGAGATCATGATGCTCGTGACGCCGCGGCCCTTGAGGCCCACGATGAGGTCGAGCAGATGCTGCGAGTCCGCCTCGTTCAGCGCGGCAGTGGGCTCGTCGAGGATGAGGAGCTTGACCGACTTGTTCAGCGCCTTCGCGATCTCCACGAGCTGCTGCTTGCCGACGCCGATCTCCTTGACCTGCGTGTCCGGATCGTCCTTGAGCCCCA
The DNA here is from genome assembly GCF_030908215.1 of Sinomonas sp. ASV486. Classification (GTDB taxonomy): domain Bacteria; phylum Actinomycetota; class Actinomycetes; order Actinomycetales; family Micrococcaceae; genus Sinomonas; species Sinomonas puerhi. The sequence goes on from NZ_JAVFJK010000005.1 coordinate 13,240, forward strand.
CCCGGGCGAGCAGCTCGATGGAGCGCTTGCGCGCTTCCTTCCAGTCGATCACTCCCCGCTTGGCCGGCTCGTTGCCCAGGAAGATGTTCTCCATGATGGACAGCTCGGGGATGAGCGCGAGCTCTTGGTGGATGATCACGATCCCGGCCGCTTCGCTGGCCCGGATGTCCTTGAACTCCTGCGTCTGGGACTGGTAGACGATGTCGCCCGAGTAGCTCCCGTAGGGGTAGACACCCGAGAGGACCTTCATGAGCGTGGACTTGCCCGCGCCGTTCTCGCCGCAGATCGCGTGGATCTCGCCGGCCTTCACCTTCAGGGTCACATTCGAGAGCGCCTTCACCCCGGGGAATTCCTTGGTGATGGACCGCATCTCGAGGATCACAGGTTCGTTCGGCTCCATGTGCCGCTGGCCTCCTGGTCATCAAACACGAACTTCATTGTCCGGCGGCCTTGGAGCGGCGCCGTCTGAGTAGAAAGTAAACAAGCCCTCGGGGCTTGTCGTCAAGGCTTTAACGCAATCTATACCCGGATTGTTGTCTTCCGGGTCACCATTCCGCCTCAGGTGTGGCGGGCGATGTCCGCGTTCTGGAACACGAGCGCGGCGGCGCCGAGGACCTCCGCGCGGGCGCCGAGTGCCGACATCGCGACGGTCGTCGTCTCGCCGATGAGCGGCACGGCATGGCGCAGGAGCCCGCGCCGGATTGGCTCGAGGAGCAGCTCCCCGAGCTCGGCCAGAGGGCCACCGATGACGATCACCTCGGGATTGATCAGATTGGCCACGGCGCCGAGCGCGCGGCCGGTCGCCAGCCCGGCGTCGTCGAGCACCCTCAGTGCGGCGGGCGAGCCCCCGAGGGCGCGGTGCACGATGTCGTCGGGGGTGAGGGGCTCAGGTTCACCGCGGCTCAGGAGCTCGGACATCGTAGTGGTCGAGGATACCGTCTCGAGGCAGCCGCGATTGCCGCAGCGGCACATGAGCCCGTGCTCGGAGATGGTCATGTGGCCGATCTCGCCGGTGACCCCGACGTGCCCGTAGAACAGCGCGCCGTCGAGGATGAGGCCCGCTCCGATCCCTGATCCGATCTTGACGAACATGAGGTTCGAGACCCCGTTGTGCGGGCCCCACGTGATCTCGCTCAGAGCGCCGAGATTGGCGTCATTGTCTACGAAAACCGGGAGTCTGAGCCGTTCCTCGAGGTGGGAGAGGATCTGGAATCCGACCCATTCCGGGAGGATTGCGCCCTGGACCACGGTTCCCGTCCGGTGGTCGATCGGCCCGGGGATCCCGGCGCCGACTCCTACGATGTCCTCGCGGCGCACGCCGGTCTCCGCGATGAGGCGGTCGAGGACGTCGACGGCGGCCGTGATGCTCACATCGGCCTGATGCCCGAGCGGCAGGCTCATGCTCTCCTCGGCGAGCACCTCGTAGGCGAGGTTGGCCAGGACCACGCGGAGGTGCCGGCGTCCGAAGTCTATGCCGACGGCGACCGCCGAGTTGCTGTTGAGCCGCACCCTCAGGGCGCGCCTGCCGGAGCTCGTCGTCGGCTCGGTGGCGACCACGCTGGCATCGTGAAGGACCTTGACGATGTTGGAGACGGTCGCCGTGGAGAGCCCGGTGTGCCGGGACAGCTCAGCCTGGGTGGCAGGCCCCGCCATGAGGGCCTCCACAATACGCTGCTCGTTGAGCTTGCGGAGAGCAGACTGGGAGCCCGGATTGCCGGCGCCGCTCGTCATCGAGCGCAGGGTGGAGACCATGCCCTACAGCTTCTACCCGCCCACGGCTTGTCGTCAAGAAATTAACGCAACCGAGGACTTCGGGCCCCGTTTACCTACTGGCCACTAGTCTGGGCGCATGAGCCCAGTCATCGAGTTCGGGGGCGTGGCCCCGGACATCCATCCGAGCGCGTTCGTGGCGCCGACCGCGTCGATCATCGGCGACGCGCATCTGGCCGAGCGGTCGAGTGCCTTCTACGGCGTCTCGGTCCGCGCGGACACCGCGACGATCACCATCGGCGCCGGCAGCAACCTCCAGGACAACGTGGTCCTGCACGCGGATGCGGGCTTCCCCTGCACGGTGGGGGCTGGCGTTTCAGTTGGCCACAACGCCGTCGTGCACGGGTGCACGGTGGGGGACAACGTCCTCGTGGGCATGAGCGCGACCATCATGAACGGAGCCGTGATCGGAGCCGAATCCCTCGTCGCGGCCGGCGCCGTCGTGCTTGAGGGGACGCAGGTGCCTCCCCGCTCCCTGGTGGCCGGGGTGCCGGCCAAGGTGCGGCGTGAACTCACGGACGACGAGGTCGCGAGCCTCTACCGCAATGCCTCGCATTACGTGGACCTCGCCCGTGCCCACCGGCAGGCCAATCCCCGCTGACTCACCATGCCGCCGAGGTCACCCCGTGTGGGGCCGAGGTCACCGGGTGTGTGCGGCCGAGGTCATCGCGTGTGAGCGCGAGGTCACCCGGTGTGCGGCCGAGGTCACCGCGTGTGTGCGTGAGGTCACCCGGCGTGGGGCCGAGGTCACCGGGTGTGTGCGCGAGGTCAGGTGGTGTGCCCCCGATATCGGGTCGCGAGTGGCGCACGACGGCGACTGGTCACCTCAGGCGGCCATGGCACCGACGTGGCTATGGGCCGTCGTCCGCCCGCCCCGATGGAACAGGCGCCGGCACACGGGCTGTCCTGGACGGGGTGCCAGGCCGGGTGACTTCGGCTCCAGACGGGGTGATCTGGGTGCCACACGGGGTGACTTGGGCGCCACACGGGGTGATCTCGGCGCGAACGCCCAGCTGCTAGGGGAAGACGACCGTCCGGTGCCCGTCGAGGAGCACTCGGTGCTCGGCGTGCCACTGCACGGCGCGGCTCAGGGTGCGGCCCTCGACGTCGCGGCCCAGCTGGACGAAGTGCTCCGGAGTCCGAGAGTGATCCACCCGGATGACCTCCTGCTCGATGATGGGTCCCTCGTCCAGGTCCGCCGTGACGTAGTGCGCGGTGGCCCCGATGATCTTGACGCCGCGTGCATGCGCCTGATGGTACGGCTTGGCTCCCTTGAACGAGGGCAGGAACGAGTGGTGGATGTTGATCGCGCGGCCCTCGAGTGCCCGGCACAAATCGTCGGACAGGATCTGCATGTACCGTGCGAGCACCACGAGCTCAACCCCATGCTCCTCGACCAGGGCAAGGAGCCGCGCCTCCGCCTCGGCCTTTGTCGCTGACGTGACGGGCAGATGCACGAACGGCACCCCGTAGAACTCGGCCATCGGGGCGAGGTCCCTGTGGTTGGAGACGACCACCGGCACCTCGATGGGAAGGGTGCCCGCGCGCTGCTGGAACAGCAGGTCGTTGAGGGTACGGCCGTCCTTGGAGCACATGATGAGGGTGCGCACCGGCTCGCCGCCGTCGAAGAGTCCGAGCCGCATCGAGAACGCCTCGGCGACTGGCGCGAGCGCAGCCTCGAGCGCGGGCCGCTCGGACTCCGTCTCGACCTCGACGCGCATGAAGAAGGTTCCCGTGTCCGGGCTCTCATACTGGCGCGACTCGGCGATGTTGCAGCCGGCCTCGAGCAGCGCGCCCGAGACGGCATACACAATGCCGGGCCGGTCAGGGCAGGAGAGGGTCACGATGAAGGTGTTCCGTTGCACGGGGTCAAGCGTACCGAGCCGCCCACGCGCGGCTCAGCTCAGGGGTCGTCGCGGGCTTCAGCGGACGACGGCGCCGGCCTCCTCGCGCTGCAGGCTGCGGACGGCGGCGATCGCCGCGGCGCGCCCGGCGCGGGTGGCCCCGACCGTCGAGGCGCTCGCCCCGTAGCCGACCAGGAACAGGCGAGGTTCGCGCACGACGCTGACGCCGTCGTCGGCCATGAGGACGCCGCCGCCCGGCTCCCGCACGTGCAGGGGTGCGAGGTGTCCGAGCGAGGCACGGAAGCCGGTGGCCCACAGGATCGCGTCGAGCTCGAGCTCGGTGCCGTCAGTAAGGACGGCCCCTGTGGGGGTGATGCGGGCGAGCGGGCCGCGCGAGACGAGCACCCCTGAGCGGATTCCGGCGAGGTACTGCTCGGTCAGCGGCAGCCCGGTCGCAGCGGAGACGGAGAGCGGAGGGAGGCCGGCGCGGGTCCGCTCGTTGACGCGGCGCTCGACGTCGACGCCCCAGTCAGCATCGAACGCCTCCTCGGTCCACTGCGGCGCACGCCTCGTGGACCACGCCGTCTCGGCGCCGGCGTCGCGGAGCTGGAGGAGGAACTGCAGGGCGCTCGTCCCGCCGCCCACCACGAGGACGCGCTGGTGGGTGAACTCCTCGGCGGAGACGAAGTCGTGGGTGTGGAGCTGCCGCCCGCGGAAGGTCTCCCGGCCGGGGTAGTGGGGCCAGTACGGCGTGTCCCACGTCCCCGTCGCGCTGATGACCGTGTCGGTGTGCCACGCGCGACCGTCGGCCGCGCGCACGAGGAAGCGGTCGCCGTCGTCCGTCGTCCCGACCGACGCGACGCGCACCGGTCGGATCACCGGGAGAGCGAACTCGCGCTCGTACTCGCCGTAGTAGCGGCGCACGACGGCGGAGGCCGGCTCCTTGGGGTCCGGAGCCTCGAGCGGGAGGCCGGGGAGGGGGTGGAGGCCGTGCGCGGCGTCGAAGGTCAGGGAGTCCCAGCGGTGCCGCCACGCTCCGCCGGGGCCCTCGTTGGCATCGAGGACCACGTAGTCCTCCCACGGCGTGAGCCCGCGGCGGCCCAGCCAGTGCGCAGCGCTGAGGCCAGCCTGCCCGGCACCGATCACCACGGCCTTGAGGGTCTCCACCGCATCTCCTTTGTCTGACGTGTCAACTGCTCTATCCAACGCCCGGACAGCTCCGGGGATTCCCCGGCTCCGGGTTAGACTCGACACGTCGCAACTGGCGTTGGGTGGGTCACCACCGGGGAGCGGCGCACAGGGGACACCGCGGATCGTACGCCTGGGCCGAGGGTCGAGAAGCCGTGTCTTCATGCTCTGCCACGCAGTACCGGGCAGCGCTTGGGGCCGGTAGCCTGACCAGTAGCCTCCCAGCCAACGACCCCAGGAGATTCCGTGACTCCCGCCACTCCTACCGTGTCCGCCGTCAGCAACCTCCCGCTGAGCGAGGTCGATCCGGAGATCGCCGCCGTCCTCGAGCAGGAGCTCGGACGCCAGCGCAACACGCTCGAGATGATCGCCAGCGAGAACTTCGCGCCCCGCTCCGTCATGGAGGCGCAGGGTTCAGTCCTGACCAACAAGTACGCCGAGGGCTACCCCGGCAAGCGCTACTACGGTGGCTGCGAGTACGTCGACGTGGCCGAGAACCTTGCGATCGAGCGCGTCAAGGCCCTCTTCGATGCCGAGTACGCCAATGTCCAGCCGCACTCGGGCGCGCAGGCCAACGCTGCCGCGCTGTCCGCAATGATCACGCCGGGCGACAAGATCCTTGGCCTCTCGCTCGCCCACGGCGGGCACCTCACGCACGGCATGAAGCTGAACTTCTCCGGGAAGCTGTACCAGGTCGCCGCGTACCAGGTCGAACAGGACACCTTCCGCGTCGACATGGACAAGCTGCGCGAGCAGGCCCTCGCCGAGCGTCCGCAGGTCATCATTGCAGGCTGGTCCGCGTACCCGCGCCACCTCGACTTCGAGGCGTTCCGCTCGATCGCCGATGAGGTCGGCGCCTTGCTCTGGACCGACATGGCCCACTTCGCGGGCCTCGTCGCGGCCGGCCTCCACCCGTCGCCGGTTCCCCACTCGCATGTCGTGACCTCCACCGTGCACAAGACCCTTGCCGGACCTCGCTCGGGCGTGATCCTGGCCAAGGAGGAGTTCGGCAAGAAGATCAACTCCAACGTGTTCCCCGGCCAGCAGGGCGGCCCGCTCATGCACGTCATCGCCGCGAAGGCCGTGGCGTTCAAGATCGCGGGCTCCGACGAGTTCGCCGAGCGCCAGCAGCGCGTCCTCGAAGGCGCGAAGATCATCGCGGAGCGCCTCAACGCAAAGGATGTGGCCGACGCCGGAGTGTCCGTCCTCACGGGCGGCACCGATGTCCACCTCGTCCTCGTGGACCTGCGCAACTCTCAGCTTGACGGCCAGCAGGCCGAGGACCTCCTCCACGAGGTGGGTATCACGGTGAACCGCAACGCCGTCCCGTTCGACCCCAGGCCCCCGATGGTCACCTCGGGCCTGCGCATCGGCACCCCTGCCCTTGCGACGCGCGGCTTCGGCGCGGTCGAGTTCACGGAGGTCGCGGACATCATCGCGACGGCGCTCAAGGGCGGCGCTGATCTCGCCGCGCTCCGTGCCCGCGTGGACAGGCTCGCTGAAGACTTCCCGCTGTACCCCGGCCACGAGGCATGGTGACCAGGGAGATGCCAGCACAGACCGCCGTCGTCCTCGACGGGAAAGCCGCCTCGGCGGCCATCAAGGCGGAACTCGCCGAGCGCGTCGCCGCGCTCAAAGCCAAGGGTGTGGTCCCCGGGATCGCCACCGTGCTCGTGGGCGGCGACCCCGCGTCGCAACTGTACGTGGGGATGAAGCACCGGCAGTCCGAGGCGATCGGGATGAACTCGATCCAGAAGGAGCTGCCCGCGGACGCGACGCAGGAGCAGGTCGAGGCGCTCCTCGACGAGCTCAACGCGGACCCCGCCTGCCACGGGTACATTGTGCAGCTGCCGCTGCCGAAGCACCTGGACACGGACGCGCTGCTCACACGGATCGACCCCTCCAAGGATGCGGACGGGCTGCACCCGACCAACCTCGGGCGGCTCGTGCTCAACGTCAACGGGAAGATCACCACCCCGCTTCCCTGTACGCCGCGTGGAGTCATCGAGCTCCTGCTGCGCAACGGGTACGACCTCAAGGGCAAGCACGTGGTGGTCGTCGGCCGCGGTGTGACGATCGGACGGCCGATGCCGCTCCTGCTGACCCGTCGCGAGATCAACGCGACGGTGACGATCGTCCACACCGGCACCCCGGACATGGGCCGGTACCTGCGTGATGCGGACGTCATCGTGTCCGGGGCCGGCGTGAAGCACATCGTCAAGCCTGAGGACGTCAAGCCCGGTGCCGCCGTGCTCGATGTCGGTGTGACCCGCGAGGACGATCCCGAGGGCGGCAAGTCCAAGGTGTACGGCGACGTGCACCCCGACGTCGCCCAGGTTGCCGGCTACCTTTCACCCAACCCCGGCGGCGTGGGCCCCATGACCGTGGCGCTCCTCATGACCAATGTGGTTGAGGCCGCGGAGCGGGCAGCCGGCCTCGCCTGAACCAAGCCGCGTTGCGGAGTCAGCTCCCTGCGATGCGGGGTCATCCACCGCGGTGGATGACCCCGCGCCCGTTTCGCTTGAGCGGGGCGCGTCCGGGAGTCACGTCCTGGGGGTCACGTTCTGGAAGTCACATGACGTGACCCCCAGAAGGTGACCCCCAGACGTTGTCCCTCAGTAGCTTCTGAGGCGGGCCGTCAGGCCTTGGCCTGGACCTTCTTGGCGGAGAGGTTGGGGGCGAACATCGTGGCGCCGGATGCCTGCTCGTCCTCGTGGTCCGGGCCGAGCGGGATGCCGCGGCGGTCGCGGAGCATCAGGACAGCGGCGATGGACACGATGGTCGCGATGAGCAGGTAGACCGAGATCGACACAGTGCTGCCGGTGGCCTGAAGGAGCGCCTGGGCGATGGTCGGCGCGAACGCGCCGCCGAGGATCGCGCCGATCGCGTAGGAGATCGATACGCCGGAGAACCGCACGGAGGCCGGGAAGATCTCGGAGTACCACGCCGCCTGCGGTCCGTACGTCAGGCCGAGGCCGACCGAGAAGAGGACGAGCCCCGTGTAGAGACCGGCGACGGTTCCCGCATTGACGAAGAAGAACACCACGAACACCATGACCGACTGGATCGCGAAGCCGATGAGATAGGTGTTCCTGCGCCCGATCGTGTCGGCGAGATAGCCTGCGGCGAGGGTCGAGAAGAACCAGACGGCCGCCGCGACGGTCACCGCGAGGAGCACCGTTGTGGGGTCCATCTTGAGCTTGCCCGTCGCATAGCCCTGGAGGAAGCCGCCGGTCGTCATGTAGCCGGCCGCGTTGTTGCCCACGAAGACGAGGGCGGCGAGGATCACGAGGTGCCAGTGCTTGCGGAACAGGGCCACGATCGGGACCTTGGTCTGCTGGCCGCGCTCGGCGATCTCAGCGAAGACCGGGCTCTCCTCGACGGAGCGCCGCACGAGGAAGCCGACCACGATGAGCACGACGCTCAGGAGGAACGGAACGCGCCAGCCCCACTCGAGGAACGCCTTTCCGGGGGAGACGAGACCCGTCATGATCGCCATGACGCCGGAGGCGAGGAGCATGCCGAGGGGCACGCCGAGCTGTGGGAAGGCGCCCGCGCGGCCTCGGCGGTCGGCCGGAGCGTGCTCGACGGCCATGAGGACGGCGCCGCCCCACTCGCCCCCTGCTGAGACGCCCTGGAGGATGCGCAGGAGCAGCAGCAGGATCGGAGCGCCGATGCCGATCTGGGCGAACGTCGGCAGGACACCGATGAGGGTTGTCGATGCGCCCATCAGGATGAGGGTGAGGACGAGCATCGACCGTCGGCCGATCACGTCGCCGAAGTGCCCGGCCAGGAATGCGCCGAGCGGGCGGAACAGGAACGAGATGCCGACGGTCGCGAAGGAGAGGAGGAGCCCGATGTCCTCGCCGGCGGGCTTGAAGAAGAGCTGGGCGAACACGAGCCCTGCGCCCGTGGCATAGATGAAGAAGTCGTACCACTCGATGGTGGTGCCGATGATGGTCGCGAATGCGACCCGTCGCTGGGTGGCCGGGCTGCTCACGGCTCTAGTGGTGGTCATTGCCTGTCCTTCGGAGTGGCATCGACTGTGATGCCTCACGGGTGCGGGGGGTGCGGTTGGGTTGGCCCGGTGGGCCAGCTGTAGGGAGCACTGCGGTGACTCTATGGTGAGCTGCCCCACTTCCTCGTGTAAACGTCAGATAATTGCGGATAAAGTTCGGCTGTACTTAAGAAGTTGGTGGCGACGAAAGGAAGCGGCAATGGCGGAGGTGACCCTGAGGCAGCTCGAGCTGTTTGCTGCGCTGCCCGACTACGACACGCTCAGCGCGGCCGCGGTCCATCTGCACATCTCGGAGTCGGCGCTTTCGCAGGCCATTACCGGGCTTGAGAAGGCGGTAGGGGAGCAGCTGTGCGTTCGCCGCAAGGCACGCGGGCTGGCCCTGACACCCGCGGGCCAGCACTTCGCGATGCGTGCGCGCCGGATCCTGGCGGACACCCGGGAACTCGTGCTGGACGCGCGGCGGGGCGAGGACCTGCGGGGGCCGGTGAAGCTCGGCTGCTTCGCGAGCTTCGCCACGAGTGTGGTGCCCGAGCTCCTCGAGGGCTTCCCGCTCAGGCATCCCGGAGTGGACCTCGAGATCACGGTGGGGACCAACGATGACCTGCTGCCTGCGCTGGAGTCCGGCCGCCTCGACGTCGCCATCGTGTACGACATGTTCCTGCCTGCCGGGTACCGCCGTCGCGAGATCTATGCGACGGAACTCGAGGCGCACCTGCATCCGGACCATCCGCTCGCGGCGCGTAGCACGGTGGACCTCGCCGACCTCGCGGCCGAGCCGCTCATCCACTACGAGTCGAGCCCCAGCACGCTCAATACCGTCGAGGCCTTCGCTGCGCGCGGACTCGAGCCGAGAATCGTCGCTCGGGTGCCACAGATCATCCTCGTTCAGGCCCTCGTGGGCCGCGGCGTCGGCTACGGCTTGCTCATGTCCCGACCCAACGTGCTTCCGGTCAGCGTCGAGGGCCGGCCTGTCGCGGTGCGCCCGCTCGATCCGTCCGCGACAGCCTCGCACGTCGTCGCCATCTGGCCAGAGGACATGGCTCTCACCCCGCGGGCGGCCGCGTTGCTCGATTACGCAGTCGAGAAGCTCGGCTGCTACGGGCACGCGGTGCAGCCCGGCAGGGCGCACGACGCCGCCGGGCCGGCTAACAAGGGGACGTCGCCTCATGCGGGAAGCGGCACGAACCGCGAATAGGCCTTCAGATCGAAGGACGGGTCCGCCAGATCAGCGAGCGACGGCGTCCGGCCGGCCTCGAGGATCCTGCGGGCGGCCAGATGGTCGCCTGGACTGTTCACGCTCTCGACAGCGAGGAGCGCCGCGCCCGGGTGGGCCCCGTCGAAGGAGAAGACGGAGAACTTCCCCGACGAGCGGTCGCCCCGGACTATGCGGTGCACGCTGGGCCTGCCGATCCCGGCGATCTGCACCTTGGTGCGTCCCTGATGGGTCCAGAACCAGGGAAGCTCCCGGTACTGGCCGGGATCCTGCCCGAGGAGCACCGCGGCGAGGTGTCGGCCCTGATCGGTCGCGTTCTGGACGGACTCGAGGCGCACCCGGTGGCCCGCGTGCTCGCTCGGGAAGCTCGCGCAGTCGCCGATCGCGAACACGCGGGGGTCGGAGGTGCGCAGGGCGCCGTCGACCGTGACGCCGCCGTTGTCCCCGTCGACGGCCAGCCCCGCGGTCACGGCGATCCCCGTGGCAGGTACCACCCCGACTCCCACCACCACGAGGTCCGCGGGCAGCTCGCGGCCGTCATCGGTCACCACCGAGGCCACTCGGCCCTCCGTCCCGTGGAAGGCGGTGACGGCAGCGCCAAGCTCGAGTCGGACGCCATCGAGCCCGTGCCGCTCGGCGAGGAATGCCGAGACGTCGGGGGAGACGGAGCGGCGGAGCGGACGCTCGGCAGATCCGATCGCCGGTGTCCGCGATAACCTCGCGCGTGGACAGGTCAATGGAGTCCGCCGAGACGCCCCACAGCGCCCGGACGCCGCCCTTCTCGAAGAAGCGCGCACCGCGCAGCGGGAGGGGCTGGGCGTCGTCGTCGGCGGAGATGAAGTCTTTGGACAGCGGTGGGCGCTGGTAAGGCCGCTCGGCCTCGCGGGACAGGAGCGTGATGCGTCCCGTGAAGCCCCCGGTTCGGAGCGAATCGATCAGTTGGACGCCGGCGTGGCCCGCGCCGATGACCACCACGTGGTCGGACTCGGTCAGCACATCACACCTGTCCCTTCGGCACGTCGACGACGAGCGCGTCGGTGCTTCCGCACGTGATCTGGCAGCCGAGACGGCTCCGCGTGCCGTCGCGGGGCGTCGCGATGCAGTCGAGCATTTCGTCCTCGTCCTCGCTGACCTCAGGCAGCCAAGCCAGGTACTCGGGCCGGACGAGGACGTGGCAGGTGGCGCACATGGCCTGGCCTCCGCACTCGCCGACGATCCCGGGGACCCCTGCGGAAACCGCGGCGCGCATCACCGAGGTGGCGGGGTCGACGATCAGGACGGTCTCGGCGCCGTCGGGCTGGACGTATGTAATGGTGGGCACAGGTCTTCCTTCGTGGTTGTGGAGTCGGGGAGGGACGAACGCGTCAGTCCCAGTCGACGGGGAGCTCGAGCATGCCCCGGAATACCCAGCCGCCCTCGCGGGCAGGGCGCGTGGAGAGGCGCAGGTTGGGCAGCGCCGCGAAGAGCTTCGGCAGCGCCACGTGGGCTACCGAGGTCCGGGCCACCCACGTGCCGGCGCAGAAGTGGGCGCCGCCGCCGAACGCGAGGTGCGGCTTCTTCTCCCGATTGAGGTTGTACGCCTCGGGGTCCTCGAACTGGACGGGGTCGCGGTTCGCGGCGCCGATGTTGACCCCCAGCCGGGCACCGGCAGGCAGCGTCACTCCGCCGATCTCCACCTCCCGCGTGGTCTGGCGAGGGTACATGCCGATCGGCGCGACCCAGCGGACGGCCTCCTCGAACGCCACCGCCCAAAGGCCCGGGTCTGCCACGACCTGCGCGAGCTGTTCCGGGTTGGACAGGAGCGCCCACGCGGCCGTGCCGAGGACGTCGCGGGGCTCGTTGAGGCCACCGCCGATCGTCATCTTCATGTTGGCGCGGATGGCTGGCAGCGTCAGGCCCGCGTTGACGACGGCGGAGAGGAGCGTCGCGTCCGGCTCCGCGCTGAGAAGGGGGACGAGCTCGTCGATCGCGGCGTCCGCCTCGGCGCTGGAGGCGGCGGCCTTGGCCCAGACCTCCGGATCGTCGGCGTAGTTGCCGGTGCCGTCGATGAGGGTCTGGCTCCAGCGCTGCATGTCCTCCTGCGTCGCATTGCGGAAACCCATGATCTCGCGGAGGTTCTCGGCGGCGAATGGGGCGGCGAAGCCGAGGTGCAGGTCCGAGCCGGGTCCCTGCGCCGCGAAGGCGGCGAGGTACTTCTCTGCGTTCTTCTCGAACACGGAGGTCCACGTCTCCTTGATGGCCTTGGGCCGGAGCACCGGGCCGTATGCGGCGCGGTCCACCTGGTGCTCGGGATCGTCCTTGCGCAGCATCGAGTGGCCCATGGATCGCTTCATGAGCGAGCTCTCCTCGTCTGCTGAGAACGTCTCGGCGTCCTGCTCAATCTGGTGGCAGGCTTCGAAGCTCGTCACCATGTACCGGCCCACCGCGGGCACCCAGGCGACGGGGGATTCGGCCCGCAGCCGGGCGTAGATGGGGTAGGGGTCGTCGTAGAGGTCCTCGATGCGGACCCAGTCTGCGACGGGGGGCGCGTCGGACGCGGTCGGCTGTGCGGTCGAAGTCATGCATCGAGTGTGGCGCGGAGCATATATCCAGGTAAAGTTCAAAAATACTCATCGAATATGCAGTTCTCCTTGAGAAGAGGATGGCGAATGGTAAAGCTGAGCCCGGCCGACGAGCCAGGCGCCGCAGTCGTGAACATTCCGAGCCGCTTCACGCTGCGCCAGCTCGGATACCTCTTGACCGTTGCGGATGCGGGTACGATCAGCGCCGCGGCCCAGCGGCTCCACGTCACGCAGACGGCGGTCGGCGCCGCGCTGAGCGATCTGGAGCGTGCCCTCGGCGCGCAGCTGCTAGTGCGAAGGCGCGCGCACGGCGCCGTTCTGACCCCGGCGGGGGCCTATGTGTGCGACCGTGCCCGGGGCCTGCTCGCGGACGCCGTCGATCTGGAGCTGTCATCGCTCGACGCCGGTACGACTCTCCGCGGGCCCCTCGCCCTGGGCTGCTACTCGACGCTCGCGGTCACGCTCGTGCCGCCGATCCTCCAAGGGTTCGGCGACGCCTACCCGGAGGTCGGGCTCGACTTCGTGGCCGACCAGCAGGAACCGCTCGAGCGCCGGCTCCTCGGCGGGGAGCTCGACGCGGCGCTCCTCTACGACATGAACCTGCCCCTCGGACTCGAGACGACGACGATCCTCGAAGCCCGGGCGTACGCGCTCCTCGCAGCCGGACACCCGCTCGCAGGGGAACGGTCTGTGGCGCTCGAGGCGCTCGCAGACGAGCCACTCGTCTTCCTCGACCTCCACCCGAGCGGCGAGCACACCCTTTCGGTGTTCCGCGCCTCGGGCGTGACGCCGCGGATCCGCTATCGGACCACGGACTTCGAGCTCACGCGCTCCCTCGTGGGCCGCGGGCTCGGCTATGCCATCCTCGTGCAGCGGCCCGCACGCGAGGAGACGTACGAGGGGCTGCAAGTGGTCCCGGTCGAGATCACGCCGGCGCCAGCGCCCGTGCGCGTCGTGATGGCCTGGAACGCGGCCGTGCGGCCCACCCGGCGCGCCCGTGCCCTGAGGGAATTCATCACGAAGGAACCGTTCGCCCGGATGGCGCCCCGGCCTGGCGGGGAAACTTAACGAGAGTTGTCATCCCGTTGTGAAAGATTCGTTGCGGATGTGGGACCCCCGTACTAGGGTGCAATCTGTGTCACACTCCGCTTCAGCACCTGCCAGGGGGCCAGCCGTGAATGAAGCAGCTCGCAGAACCGTCATTGCGGCAGAGGACCTCGTCAAGACTTATGGGGAGTCCAATGCCGTGGACGGCATCACCTTCGACGTCCCGGCTGGCGAGTCCTTCGGCCTCCTCGGGCCCAATGGCGCGGGCAAGTCGACAACGATGCGGATGATCGGCGGCGTCACCCAGCGCACGTCCGGCCGCCTGACCATCATGGGCCTCGACCCCGAGGAGCAGGGCCCTGAGGTCCGGGCGCATCTCGGCGTGGTGCCCCAGCAGGACAACCTCGACGAGGAGCTCCGCGTCCGCGACAACCTCATCGTCTACGGCCGGTACTTCGGTCTGCCCATGAGCTACCTCAGGCAGCGTGCGGACGAGCTGCTTGCCTTCGCCCAGCTCGAGGACAAGGCCGGGGCCAAGGTCGATTCGCTCTCGGGCGGCATGAAGCGCCGCCTCACGATTGCCAGGTCGCTCGTCAACGACCCCAAGATACTGCTCCTCGACGAGCCGACCACGGGGCTGGACCCGCAGGCGCGGCACGTGTTGTGGGACCGGCTGTTCCGCCTCAAGGAACAGGGGGTGACTCTGGTCCTCACGACCCACTACATGGACGAGGCCGAGCAGCTGTGCGATCGGCTCATCGTGGTCGACAAGGGCCGGATCATGGCCGAGGGGTCTCCGTCCGCGCTCATCCGGCAGCACTCGAGCCGGGAGGTGCTAGAGGTGCGGTTCGGCGCGGAGCGGAACGCCGCCGTCGTGGGCGAGCTCGACGGGGTCGGGCATCGCATCGAGGCCCTTCCGGACCGCGTGCTGGTCTACACGGAGGACGGCGAGGCGTCCCTTGAGCAGATCCGCTCCCGCGGCCTGCATCCGATCACGTCCCTCGTCCGCCGGGCCTCGCTCGAGGACGTCTTCCTGCGTCTGACGGGACGGTCCCTCGTTGACTGAGACGTCGCGGCGGGCGAAACCTAGGAGGCTGTTGTCAGCGCACACCCCCGAGGTCTCCGCCGCGAAGGCTCGGCGCTGGGGCTCGTTCTACTTCGCCGAGCACATGCTCCGCAGCATGCGCGCCTACCTCGTCACGATCATCGTCACGAGCGTCGGCAATCCGCTCCTGTACCTCTTCTCGATGGGGGTGGGCCTCGCCTCGATCGTGGACCGCAGCTCCTCCGGGCAGGGCGCGGCGGCACACGGCGCGTTCGACGGCGTGGGGTACCTCGCGTTCGCAGCCCCGGCATTGCTGGTGTCGAGCGCCGTGATGACGAGCGCGAACGAGATGATGTTCCCCGTTATGGACGGATTCAAGTGGCGCCGGATCTACTACGGGCCGCACGTCACGCCGCTCGTCCCGGGCCAGCTCGCCGCCGGCCACATCATGGCGGTAGGGGTGCGGTTGCTTATCCAGAGCCTTGTGTTCTTCTTCATCATGCTCCTGTTCGGCGCGGCCCCCGGGCCGTGGTCCTGGCTGCTCGTGCCTCTCGGGGTGCTCACGGGGATGGCGTTCGGGGCGCCGCTCATGGCGTACTCGGCCCACATCGAGAAGGAGAACTTCCAGTTCTCGATGATCCAGCGCTTCATCGTGATGCCGCTCTTCCTGTTCTCCGCGACGTTCTATCCACTGGGCACGATGCCGATCGGCATGCAGTGGATCGGCTGGATCTCGCCCCTGTGGCACGGGAACCAGCTCGGCCGGATCGTCTCCTACGGGCTTGCGGAACCGGGCTGGCTCGTCGTCGTGCATGTGCTCTACCTCGCGGTGCTGTGGGGTGTCGGCATCTGGTGGGCGCGGCGTAACTATACGAAGAGGATGGGCAAGTGAGCGTCCTGACCGACGACGACTACGCGATCGCCCCGAGCCGCCGCCCGTTCGGGGCCCTGTACTCCGGGAACACGCAGGCCGTCGTCGAGCGCGGATTCCGCGTTATCAAGAGCCAGAACTGGATCATCCTCGTCTCCGGGTTCTTCGAGCCGGTCTTCTACCTGCTGTCGATGGGGATTGGGCTCGGGAGCCTCGTGGGTGCGGTCGAGGGGCCCGGCGGGGCGCAGATCTCCTACGCGGCGTACATCGCGCCAGCGCTCCTCGCTGTGTCAGCGATGAACGGAGCCATCTACGACTCGACATGGAACGTGTTCTTCAAGATGCACTTCGGCAAGATCTACCAGGGCATGCTCTACACGTCCCTCGGCCCGCTCGACATCGCTATGGGCGAGATCGTCATGGCGCTCTTCCGCGGGTTCCTCTATGCGCTCGGGTTCACGGGCGTGATGGCGCTCATGGGCCTCGTCACCACGCCGTGGGCGCTTCTGCTCGTGCCGGCATCGGTGATGGTCGCCTTCGGCTTCGCCTCGTTCGGCATGGCCGTGACGAGCTACATGAAGACGTTCCAGCAGATGGACATGATCACGTTCTTCATGCTGCCGATGTTCCTGTTCTCGGCCACGTTCTACCCGCTCTCTGTGTATCCGCTCCCCGTGCAGTGGATTGTGCAGGCGTTCCCTCTGTGGCACGGCGTGGAACTCATGCGGCAGATCAGCATCGGTGTCTTCAGCCCGGCAACCTGGGTCCACCTGCTGTACTACGCGGCGATGATCCTCGTGGGTGTCTCCTTCACGACCCGACGATTGAGGTCCTTGTTCCTCCGCTGACCGCCCATCCGCCGAGGTCACCCCGTGTGGCGCCGAGGTCACCCGGTGTGGCGTCGAGGTCACCCGGTGTGGACCACCCCGTGTGGCGCCGAGGTCACCCGGTGTGGCGTCGAGGTCACCCGGTGGCGCCGAGGCCGGTGTGGAGTCGAGGTCACGCCGTCTGACAGCCCGCAGGCCAGGTACGGTGGGCGTCGCCTGCCGATCAGGTCTACCCGTGTCTTCCGCTGCTCGCGATATCGGACGTAAAGACATTGATGCGGGGAGCAGGGGGCGATCTCGCTCCCACACGGGGTGACTTCGTGCCCACACGGGGTGACTTCGCGGTCCGGAGGGGTGACTTCGTGCCCACACGGGGTGACCTCGGCGGTGCAGGGGGTGATCTGGGTGGGTGCGGGGGGCCGCCGTCGGTCTGGGACAATGGAGGGCATGCAGAGTCTCGGCCACCAGAACCCGTCCCAGCAGCCCGACGCCGCGCCGGGGTCTCGCCGAGGAGGCGGCTTCAGGGTCGGCGCGCTCGGCCTCTCGGTGCTCGTGCTCGCGTTTCTCGTGGCGGTGGTCTTCGCGGCCAACCAGAGCCAGGTGATCGGCTGGATCGTGGCCGTCATCTCGTTCGGCTGGCTCGTCTTCGCCGTGTTCGTGTTCACCACGGTGCGCAGCGCAGGCCGCAAGGCCCAGGAACGCTTCGAGCGCATGGCGGGGCAGTTCGGCGGCCGAGCGCCCTCGGTGTCGGGCACAGCGGCCAGTGAGGCCCGCTCGGTCGACGACGTCCGCGACCTCAAGCTCGACCACTCCTTCAAGATCATCCAAGTCCAGGAACGGGTGGTCCGAGACAACCTCGGCAAGGACGACGAGCAGGTGGCCCGAGCCCTCGAAACCATCCAGATCACCGCGGCCAACGCCCGTGACATGCTTCGCCCCGACGACTCCGCACCCGTCTCCGGGACGGTCATCGACGAGGGGTAGAGTGGCTAGGTGACTTCTCCCGAAGCGGCCCCCAAGGACGGGGCCCTGCGCATCGCGACTGTCAACGTCAACGGCCTGCGGGCCTCGTGGCGCAAGGGCATGCAGGAGTGGCTTGCGCCGCGCGGGGTCGACATTCTGTGCCTGCAGGAGGTCCGCGCCCCGGACGAGATCGTGCACGAGTACTTCGAGGGGTGGAGCGTGCTGCACGCCGAGGCCGACGCGAAGGGCCGTGCAGGGGTTGCGATCGCCTCGCGCCAAATACCCACGGCGACGCGCGTCGGTATCGGCGACGATTACTTCGCCACGGCGGGCCGCTGGATCGAGGCGGATTTCGCGCTCGACGGCGGTCGGCAGCTCACCGTGGTCAGCGCCTATGTGCACTCCGGCGAGGCTGGGACCCCAAAGCAGGAGGACAAATACCGCTTCCTGGACGTCATGCTCAAGCGCCTACCGGAGCTCGCCGAGCACTCCGACTACGCGCTCGTCGTGGGCGACCTGAACGTGGGCCACACCGAGCTCGACATCCGCAACTGGAAGGCCAACCAGAAGCGTGCCGGCTTCCTCCCCGAGGAGCGCGTCTACTTCGATCGGTTCTTCGGCAACGAGATCGGCTGGAAGGACGTCCACCGCGAACTCGCGGGCCCGATCGACGGACCGTACACGTGGTGGTCGCAGCGCGGCAAGGCATTCGACAACGACGCCGGATGGCGCATCGACTACCAGATGGCGACGCCGGGCCTCGGCGCGGTGGCGCGCAACGCCGTCGTGGATCGGGCGACCGCCTGGGACACCCGATGGTCCGACCATGCCCCTCTCGTTATCGATTACAAGCTCTAGATATCGATGACAAGCTCCAGATATCGATGACAAGCTCCAGATGTCGACTACACGCTTTTAGACCCGGAAGCACCTACCTATGACCTCCACTGCCCCCACTTCCCGCCAGCGTCTCCTCTCGGGCATGCAGCCCTCGGGTGATTCGCTCCACCTCGGCAACTACCTCGGCGCGCTCGTCAACTGGGTCCGCCTCCAGGACGACTACGAGTGCTTCTACTTCATCCCGGACCTGCACGCCATCACGGTCCAGACCGATCCCGCCGAGCTTAGGCATCGTACGCGCCTCACCGCGGCACAGTACATCGCCGGTGGGATCGACATCGAGAAGTCCGCCCTGTTCGTCCAGTCCCACGTGCCCGAGCACGCTGAACTCGCGTGGGTCCTCGCCTGCATCACGGGCTTCGGCGAGGCCGCCCGGATGACGCAGTTCAAGGACAAGTCGGCCCGCTACGGCCAGGACTCGACGAGCGCAGGCCTGTTCATGTATCCGATGCTCATGGCCGCGGACATCCTGCTCTACAAGCCCTATGGGGTTCCCGTGGGGGAGGACCAGCGCCAGCACCTCGAGCTCGCGCGCACGCTTGCGCACCGGTTCAACACCCGGTTCGGCGAGGCATTCACGGTCCCCGAGGCGCTCATCCCGCCATCGTCCGCGAAGATCTACGACCTCCAGAACCCGACGGCGAAGATGTCGAAGTCGGCTGAATCGCCCAACGGTCTCATCAACCTCCTCGACGATCCGAAGGCCACGGCCAAGAAGGTCAAGTCCGCGGTGACGGACACCGAGACGGTCGTACGGTTCGACCGTGAGACGAAGCCCGGCGTGTCGAACCTGCTCACGATCATGGCGACGATCACCGGGCAGGACATGGACGAGCTCGTGGCCTCCTATGAGGGCAAGATGTACGGCCACCTCAAGGCGGACGTCGCTCAGACCGTCGTGGACGTGGTGGCGCCGATCAAGGCCCGCACCGAGGAGCTCCTCGAGGACCCCGCCGAGCTCGACCGCCTCCTCGCGCGGGGCGCCGCGAAGGCCCGCGAGATCGCATCGAAGACCCTAGCGGACGTCTATGAGCGCGTCGGGTTCCTCCCGCCGGCGGCGGCGACCTTCGCCTGAGGCCATGCCTGAGCTTCAGGACGGGAGAGAGGCGAGTCCGGAGGCGGCTGCGCCGTCGGGGAGCCCGCTTGTCGGCGTGATTCTCGAGTTTCCCGACCGGATCGCCGAGGACCTGCGGGGATGGCGCGAATCCTTCGGTGACAGCCTCGCCGACCTCATCCCCGCGCACATCACCCTCGTGACAACGACGGAGACCGACGACTGGGAGGCCACCGAGCGGCACGTGCGCGCCGTGGCGTCCCGTATGCACCCCTTCAGGGTGAGACTGCAGGGCACGGGGTCGTTCCGCCCGGTCTCCCCGGTCGTGTACGTCAACGTGGCCGAGGGCTTCGACGAGTGCGTGCGGCTCCACCGCGAATTGCAGAAGGGGCCGCTCGCACGCGCCCTCCAGTTCCCCTACCACCCGCACGTCACGGTGGCGCATGATCTCCAGCCAGAGCGGCTGGACGAGGCGCAGAATGCGCTGAAGTCCTACAGCGAGTCCTTCACTGTGGCTAGCATGGGCCTGTACGAGCACGATTCCGACGGGTTATGGCAGCTGAAGGAAGAGCTTGACTTTGGTACGCGACCGGAAGTTCCCCGCGAAGGGAAGCACGAAGGCTAGGCGCGACGACGAACCGCCCCTGCCCACAGAACGGGCGCTGCTCAAGCTCGAGGTGATCCACAAGCGGCAGGCGCTCGGCCGGGCCCGCCGTGATGGAAGCCTGCCGAAGACCGCGCTGGCCGCACTCCTGTGGCTCGTGGCCAGGCTCAAGGCCTTCCGGCCCATGCGCGCGTGGACTCACTACGGTCTCCAGCACGGTCCGCTCATGAGTGCCGGCATCGGCTTCAATATGTTCTTCTCGATCTTCGGGCTTCTGGCCACGGGCTTCTCCTTGGCCGCGCTCGTCCTGGCCGGGAACCCTGATCTCGTCGACCAAGTGGTGCACAGCGTCGCGAAGGCCGCGCCCGGCCTCCTGAAGGTAGACGGCTCGGACGGGCTCGTCGACCCCAAGACCCTGCTGAACCCCACGGGTATCGGGGTCACGGCCGTCATCGCGATCCTCGTGACCCTGTTCTCCTCACTGGGCTGGATCACGAGCCTGCGGGACGGGCTGCGCGGCGTGGTGGGCGTCCCTCCGCTCAAGGGCAACCCCATCATCGTCAAGGTCCGCGATATCGGAACGCTCCTGCTCCTAGGGGTCCTGCTCGTGCTGACCTCCGCAGTGAGTGTTGCGTTCACCTCGGCCGTGCACTTCCTCGCCGGCCTGCTGGGGATCGACGGTGCTTTCGTCGCTCCGGTCGGGTGGCTGATCGGCCTCCTCATTCCGCTCGTGCTCAATGTGCTCACGGCGCTCATCCTCTTCCGGCTCGCGGGCGGCCTCAAGCTCAGCCGCCGCGCGCTCTTCGAGGGGACGCTCCTCGCGGGGATCGGGTCATCGGTGCTCCAGGCCTTCAGCACGCAGCTCCTCGCGAGGGCCGGCGCGAACCCGCTCCTGGCACCTTTCGCGATCATCATCGGCCTGCTCATCTGGTTCAACCTCGTGAGTCAGGTGTATCTGGTCTCCGCGGCGTGGAGCGCGATCCGTGAGGCGGACCTCGCCGCCGCAACCCCGAAGCGCGTTGAATCCTTCGGATCGGCGCACCACGTGGCGCGTCCCTCGGCTGCGCTCACCCGTGCGAACGCCAGGTCCCAGACCCAGCACGAGTCGGCCCTGTACGGGTCCTCCCCGAACGCATCAGCCCCGGTGGCAGTGCCAGCCACGCACGACGGCGCGCGGTCGGCGCCGGGTGAGGGTCGCCGTCGAGCATCGGGTCCCTTCGCGTGGCTCGGCAGCCTGCGGCGTCGCAAGGACGAGGTCCCCACCGGCTGACGTGCCGCAGACCCCGCTCCGTTGGGGACGCCGAAGGGGGCGCCGCTCGCATGAGCGGCGCCCCCTTCGGCGCGTGGTCAGGACCGTATCAGACCTTGCGGGTCAGGATGGCCTGCTTGACCTCGGCGATCGCCTGCGTCACCTGAATGCCTCGGGGGCATGCCTCGGTGCAGTTGAAGGTCGTGCGGCAGCGCCACACTCCCTCCTTGTCGTTGAGGATCTCGAGGCGCATGTCACCGGCATCATCGCGCGAGTCGAAGATGAAGCGGTGCGCGTTGACGATCGCGGCCGGGCCGAAGTACTGCCCATCCGTCCAGAACACCGGGCAGGACGACGTGCACGCGGCGCACAGGATGCACTTGGTCGTGTCGTCGAAGCGCTCTCGCTCCTCGGCGGACTGCAGGCGCTCCTTGGTCGGCTCGTGGCCCTTGGAAATGAGGAACGGCATGATCTCGCGGTAGGACTGGAAGAAGGGCTCCATGTCCACGATCAGGTCCTTCTCGACCGGGAGGCCCTTGATGGGCTCCACCAGGATCGGCTTGGACGTGTCGAGGTCCTTGAGGAGCGTCTTGCAGGCCAGACGATTGCGGCCGTTGATGCGCATGGCATCCGAGCCACACACGCCGTGCGCGCACGAGCGGCGGAACGAGAGCGATCCGTCCTGCTCCCACTTGACCTTGTGCAGCGCGTCGAGCACGCGGTCCGTGCCGTACATGGTGAGCTTGAACTCCTCCCACGAGGACTCCTCGGAGACCTCGGGGTCGTAGCGGCGCACACGGAGCGTCACGTCGAACGTGGGGATCTCGCCCCCGCCGCCCACGCTTGCGGGCAGCTCGACCTTGGAGGCGGGCTCTACGGTTGGGGCACTCATCAGTACTTACGCTCCATCGGCTCGTAACGGGTGAAGATCACGGGCTTCGTGCCGAAGCGGAGGCCCCTGATGCCTTCGGTTTCCGCGGCGTCGTCCTTGTAGAGCATGGTGTGCTTCATCCAGTTGGCGTCGTCGCGGTCTGGGAAGTCCTCGCGGTAGTGGCCGCCGCGAGACTCCTTGCGGTGCAGGGCCGCAACGGTCATGGCCTCGGCAAGGTCCAGGAGGAAGCCGAGCTCCACGGCCTCGAGGAGATCGAGGTTGAAGCGCTTGCCCTTGTCCTGGATGCTGATGTTCCTGTAGCGCTCGCGCAGCTTCGCGATGTCGGAGAGCGCCTGGGCGATCGAGTCGGCAGTGCGGAACACCTGCATGTTCGCGTCCATGGTCTCCTGCAGGTCCGAGCGGATCGCGGCGATCCGCTCGGTGCCGGAGGCGGTGCGGACTGCGTCGAGCAGGGCGACGGTCTCGGCAGCCGGGTCCTCAGGGATCTCGACATACTCGGCAGTCTTGGCGTACTCGGCGGCGTTGATGCCGGAGCGCTTGCCGAAGACGTTGATGTCGAGCAGCGAGTTGGTGCCCAGGCGGTTGGAGCCGTGGACGGACACGCATGCGACCTCGCCCGCGGCGTACAGGCCGGGGATGATCGTGTCGTTGTCCTGGAGGACCTCGCCCTTGATGTTGGTCGGCACGCCGCCCATGATGTAGTGCGCTGTCGGGAACACCGGGACCGGCTCCGTGTAGGGCTCGACGCCGAGGTACGTGCGGGCGAACTCGGTGATGTCCGGGAGCTTCGCGTCGATGTGCGCGGGCTCGAGGTGCGTGAGGTCGAGGAGCACGTAGTCCTTGTTCGGCCCCGCGCCGCGGCCCTCGCGGACCTCATTGGCCATCGAACGGGCCACGATGTCGCGCGGCGCGAGGTCCTTGATGGTCGGCGCGTAGCGCTCCATGAAGCGTTCGCCCTCGGAGTTGCGCAGGATCGCGCCCTCGCCACGGGCGGCTTCCGAGAGGAGGATGCCGAGGCCCGCGAGGCCCGTCGGGTGGAACTGGATGAACTCCATGTCCTCGAGCGGGATGCCCCGGCGGAACGCGATGCCCATGCCGTCGCCCGTCAGGGTGTGGGCATTCGAGGTCGTCTTGAAGACCTTGCCCGCACCGCCCGTCGCGAAGATGACGGACTTCGCCTGGAAGACGTGGAGCTCACCCGAGGCGAGGTCGTAGCTCACGACGCCGGCCACGCGCTTCTGCTTGAAGGGGGTGCCGTCCGCGCGGGTTGCGTCCTCTTCGACCACGAGCAGGTCGAGCACGTAGTACTCGTTGTAGAACTCGACGTTGTGCTTGACGCAGTTCTGGTAGAGCGTCTGGAGGATCATGTGACCGGTGCGGTCAGCGGCGTAGCACGCGCGCCGCACGGGCGCCTTGCCGTGGTCACGGGTGTGCCCGCCGAAGCGGCGCTGGTCGATCCGGCCCTCGGGCGTCCGGTTGAACGGCAGGCCCATCTTCTCAAGGTCCAGTACGGCGTCAATGGCCTCCTTGGCCATGACCTCCGCGGCGTCCTGGTCGACGAGGTAGTCGCCGCCCTTGACGGTGTCGAACGTGTGCCACTCCCAGTTGTCTTCCTCGACGTTGGCGAGTGCTGCGCACATGCCGCCCTGGGCGGCTCCCGTGTGCGAACGGGTGGGGTACAGCTTGGTCAGCACGGCGGTACGGGCCCGCTGGCCGGACTCGATCGCCGCCCGCATGCCGGCGCCACCGGCGCCGACGATCACCACATCGTATTTGTGGACCTGCATGCTCAGATGCTCTCTTTCAGGGGGTTACGCCGCGGGGCAGAAGTCGGGGAGTCCGGTCGTGATCCCATGCGGACACGGATCGAACGTGAAGATCACGAGCGTGCCGAGGATGACGATGACGGCGCTCGCCGCGAACAGGACCATCTTCAGCCAGAAGCGGACGGAGTCGCGTTCGGCGTAGTCGTTGATGATCGTGCGGACGCCGTTCGTGCCGTGGAGCATCGCAAGCCAGAGCATCGCGAGGTCCCAGACCTGCCAGAACGGATCGGCCCACTTGCCCGCCACGAAGCCGAAGTCGATGCCGTGGACACCCTGGCCCAGCAGCAGGTTCACCGTGAGGTGGCCGAAGATCAGGACCACGAGGACCACGCCGGAGAGGCGCATGAACAGCCACGCAAGCATCTCGAACTGGCTCTTGGAGCCGCCCGAGCGCTTGTACTGCGGGGCGATGCGTCCCGTAGCGGAGGTAGTGCGCGGCGCGCGGATTTCAGGTGCTGTGCTCATGTCAGTGGGCTCCCAGCGAGAGTGAGAGGTGGCGGATCGCGAAGCCAGCGAAGGCGATGACCCAGATGACGACGACCGTCCAGAGCATCTGGCGCTGGTACTTCGGGCCGCTCTTCCAGAAGTCCACGAGGATCACGCGGAGGCCGTTGAAGGCGTGGAAGAGGATCGCGGCGACGAGGCCGGTCTCTCCGAGCGCCATGAGCGGGTTCTTGTATTCGCCGATGACGGCGGTGTACACGTCGGGGGACACCCGCACGAGCGAGGTGTCGAGGACGTGCACCAACAAGAAGAAGAAAATCACGACACCGGTAATCCGGTGTACCACCCAAGACCACATGCCTTCACGGCCGCGGTACAGGGTGCCAGCTGGTTTTGTCGGCACTGAATAAACCTCCCTGCGGGCACCGGTGCCCGCATGGGGCCCATGCGGTGGGGGCAACCGGTGCGGAGTGGCCCTGTTGTGCGCAGGGCACGCTCACCTAATCGAGCTCCAGCCTAAATCTAGACTTCGCCCACAGCTTACTCAATTCGCACCGGTCTTCGGTTCAGACGCGTGGGCATTATCACATCGGTGCGCCTTGCTTGCGGTCCGAGGCCGTGGAAGCCTCGCGTGCTCCATTACAGTTGGGCTCGATGACTGACTCTCCAGCCCCTGCCCGGGACGCCGTTCCCACCACTGCGGACCCGCTCGACCGGTTCGTCGCCGTGATCCCGGCAGGCGGCGTGGGAACCAGGCTGTGGCCCCTTTCGCGTGCCGCGGCCCCGAAGTTCCTCCACGACCTCACCGGTTCCGGCAGCACGCTCATCCGGGCGACGTATGACAGGCTGACGCCCCTGGCCCGCGGCCGCTTCCTCGTCGTGACCGGCGAAGCGCACCGCGCCGCGGTCTGCCGTCAGATCCCCGAGCTCGACGCCGCGGACCTCGTGCTCGAGAGCGAGCCCAAGGACTCGGGCGCAGCGATCGGACTCGCAGCTGCCATCCTGCACCGCCGCAACCCGGACGCCATCATGGGTTCGTTCGCCGCGGACCAGGTCATCTCCCCGGACAGCGTCTTCCAGGCGGCCGTGGTCGAAGCGATCCGCACGGCGGCCTCCGGCCCGCGGGGCAAGATCGTCACGATCGGCATCGAACCGACGCACCCCTCGACCGGCTTCGGCTACATCCGCCGCGGCGAGGCGCTCGAGGTCGAGGGCGCACCGAGCGCGCGCGCCGTCGTCGAATTCGTCGAGAAGCCCAGCCGCGAGGTCGCCGAAGACTACCTCGCCACGGGGGAGTACCTGTGGAACGCGGGCATGTTCGTTGCTCCTGTGGCGCTCATGCTCGAGCACCTCAAGGCCAACCAGCCCGAGCTGTTCGCCGGCCTCACGGAGATCGCCGAGGCCTGGGACACTCCTGCGAGGGACGAAGTGGCGGCCAGGGTCTGGCCGACCCTTCCCAAGATCGCCATCGACTATGCGGTCGCCGAGCCTGCCGCTGCGGCCGGGGACGTCGCCGTCGTGCCCGGGGCGTTCCGGTGGGACGACGTCGGCGACTTCGCCGCCATCGGCCGGCTCAACAGTGCCCGTGAGGTCGATTCGGTGACGGTGCTCGGCGAGGGCGCCCGCGTGTTCACCGAGGACGCCAGCGGGATCGTCGTGTCGGATACGAAGCGGGTCATCGCGCTCATCGGCATCCAGGACGTCGTGATCGTGGATACTCCGGACGCGCTCCTCGTGACCACGACCGAGCACGCCCAGAAGGTGAAGAACGCTGTGGCGGGTCTCAAGGCGAGCGGCGACACCGACGTTCTGTGACGGGCCCGTGCGCATGACGGCGGGGCCACAGCGTCGTGACGCTATTGTGAACAGGTGCGAAACTACACGACGGAGACCGAGCCCACACCGCTTGTGGGGCCCCGGCTCGAGGCGCTCCTTCCCGAGCTGATCGCCTTCCGCAGGGACCTCCATTCGCACCCTGAGCTCTCGTTCCACGAGTACCGCACCACGGACAGGCTCGCGTCCCGACTCGAGGCCGCCGGCCTCACTCCCCGCCGGCTCGAGGGAACCGGGGTCGTCGTCGACATCGGCTCCGGACCGATCGCGACGGCGGTGCGCGGCGACATCGACGCGCTGCCCATCATCGAGGAGACGGGCCTCCCCTTCGCCTCCCGCAACCACGGCGTCACCCACGCGTGCGGTCATGACGTCCACACAACGGTTGCCCTCGGCGTCGCCCTCGCCCTAGCGGAGCTCGACCGGGAGCGCCCGCTCGGCGCGACGGTGCGAGTCATCTTCCAGCCGGCCGAGGAGACCATGCCCGGCGGCGCCGTCTCGTGCATCGACCAGGGGGTCCTCTCCGGTGTGCCGCGGATCATGGCGCTGCACTGCGACCCGCGGATCGAAGTCGGCAGGATCGGCACGCGCATCGGGCCTATCACCTCCGCCTCGGACACCATCAGGATCTCGCTCACGGGCCGCGGCGGGCACACCTCGCGTCCCCACCTGACGGAGGATCTCGTCTTCGCGCTAGCCCAGATCGCGATCAACGTGCCCGCGGTTCTCTCGCGGCGTGTCGACGTGCGCAGCGGTGTGTCCATGGTCTGGGGACAGATCTCCGCCGGGGCTGCCCCGAACGCGATACCGGCCTCGGGATCGATGGCCGGGACCATGCGGTGTCTGGACCGCGAGGCATGGCACAGCGCCGGAGAACTCCTCGACGAGGTGGTCCAGCAGGTCGCAGCGCCCTACGGGGTCGACGTGAGCCTCGAGCACACCCGCGGGGTCCCGCCCGTTGTGAACTCCGAGCACGAGACCGCCCTGCTCGAGGCGGCCGCGCGCGCCGAGCTGGGGGAGGACGCCGTGGTGCTGACCCCCCAGTCCATGGGCGGGGAGGACTTCGCCTGGTTCCTCGCCGAGGTGCCCGGTTCGATGTTCCGGCTCGGCACCCACACACCCGGCGGCGAGGAGTACGACCTCCACCGCGGCGACTACATCGTCGATGAGGCCGCGATCGGCTACGGCGTGCAGGTGCTCACCGCTGCCGCCCTGAGGAGCATCAGGGACCTCTGAGGTGAAGGGCGGGCCGAGGGTCGGCTACTTCACGGTAACAATTCGCCAACGATTCCAGGACGGCGGGACGCCGCTCTATGTGAAGGACTTCTTTCCGAGTATCGTTGTGAGCTGTACCACGCGCCCGGACGCCGTCACACGCAGCCCGGGGCTGAGGATCATCTTCCCCTCTGGAGGACCACTTGAACCCCTTCCGTTCCCGCCTTCCCACGGCCGGACTTGCCGGCGTTGCCATCGCGGGGGCCGCAGCGCTCGCCCTCGTGGGCTGCGGCGCCGCACCCACTACGTCTGGCCCGTCCGGCACATCCGGCGCAGCGGCCTCCAACTACCTGGGCTGCATGGTCTCCGACTCCGGCGGTTTCGACGACAAGTCGTTCAACCAGTCCGGCTACGAAGGCCTCCAGAAGGCCGTGAAGGACCTCGGCATCCAGGAGAAGCACGTCCAGTCCAAGGCTGACACGGACTACACGCCGAACCTCACGTCGATGGTGCAGGCCGGCTGCAAGCTCACGGTCACCGTCGGCTTCCTGCTCGGCGACGCGACCAAGGCCGCCGCGACCGCGAACCCGAACAGCCACTTCGCGATCATCGACTACACCGACCCGGCGTTCCCGAAGAACGTCAAGCCGATCGTCTACAACACGGCCCAGGCAGCCTTCCTCGCCGGCTACCTCGCCGCAGGGGAGAGCAAGACCGGCAAGGTCGCCACGTTCGGCGGGCTCAACATCCCGACGGTCACGATCTTCATGGACGGCTTCGCCGACGGCGTGAAGTACTACAACCAGAAGAAGAACAAGACAGTCCAGGTCCTCGGCTGGGACAAGGACAAGCAGGACGGCACGTTCGTGGGCGACTTCAAGTCCATCGACAAGGGCAAGGTCCTCACGCAGGGCTTCCTGCAGCAGGGCGCGGACATCGTCCTTCCGGTGGCGGGCCCCGTGGGCTCGGGCGCGGGCTCTGCTGTCCTCGACGCCAAGAAGGCCGGCCAGGACGCGAAGCTCATCTGGGTCGACTCCGACGGCTACCTGACTGCACCCGACTACAAGTCGGTGCTCCTGACCTCGGTCCAGAAGAAGATGACCGATGCCGTCGCTGCCGTCTTCAAGGACGACACCTCGGGCAAGTTCGACGCGGCTCCGTATGTCGGAACCCTCGCGAATGGCGGCGTGGCCCTGGCACCGTTCCACGATCTCGACTCCTCGGTCCCAGCTGACATGAAGAGCGAGCTCGACCAGCTCACGAAGGACATCGTCTCCGGCACCGTCAAGGTCGAGTCGAAGTCCAGCCCCGTCACGGGTTAGGCACCGCACACATTGTTCCAGCGCCGTCCGCCCTCCACAGCGGGCGGCGCTGGCATGATGGGCACTGACGCTGGCCCCACCGCACGCACGCCCCACTGCACACTAGGGGATGGTTCCAGAAGTGAAACTCGAGCTCCGCGGCATCACGAAGCGCTTCGGCACCTTCGCCGCGAATGACCACATTGACCTCGTCGTCGGGGATTCCCAGGTCCACGCCCTCCTCGGCGAGAACGGCGCTGGCAAGTCCACGCTCATGAACGTCCTCTACGGGCTGTACGAGCCCACCGAGGGCGAGATCCTCGTGGACGGCAGGCCTGTCACGTTCCGCGGCCCGGCAGACGCGATGGCCGCCGGGATTGGCATGGTGCACCAGCACTTCATGCTGGTCCCCGTCTTCACGGTCGCGGAGAACGTGGCCCTCGGCGCCGAATCAACGAAGGCTGCTGGGTTTCTCGACCTCGACGCGACGCGCGCGAAGATCCGCGAGATCTCTGCCCGTTATGGGTTCGACGTTGACCCGGACGCCCTCGTCGAGGATCTCCCGGTGGGGGTCCAGCAGCGCGTCGAGATCATCAAGGCGCTCGTCCGCAACGCGAAGGTCCTCATCCTCGACGAGCCGACCGCCGTCCTCACGCCGCAGGAGACCGATGAGCTCCTCGAGATCATTGCCGAGCTCAAGGCCTCGGGCACCTCGATCATCTTCATCTCCCACAAGCTGCGCGAGGTCAAGGCGGTCGCCGATGTGATCACCGTGATCCGGCGCGGTCGCGTGGTCGGCGACGCCGCGCCGTCGGCCGCTGCCGCCGAGCTCGCGACGATGATGGTGGGCCGGCCCGTGAGCCTGACCCTGGACAAGGCCCCGGCGCAGCCTCAGGAGACCACCTTCTCCGTCCGCGATCTCACGGTCGTGGCGCCCACCGGGCAGCGGGTGGTGGACGGTGTTTCCTTCGAGGTTGCCAAGGGTGAGATCCTGGCCGTCGCAGGCGTGCAGGGGAACGGGCAGACAGAGCTGACCGAGGCGATCCTAGGCCTCCACAGGCAGGCGACCGGCTCTGTGATGCTCGACGGCGAGGAGCTCCTGGGCCGGTCGGTCAAGCACGTGCTCGAGGCCGGGGTCGGGTTCGTCCCCGAGGACCGTTCGCATGACGGGCTCGTGGGCTCCTTCAGCGTCGCCGAGAACCTCGTCCTCGACCTCTACGACCGCGCCCCGTTTGCCCGCGGGCTCGCGATGAGCCCAGGGCGCGTCGCCGCGCAGGCGAAGGACAAGATCGAGGAATTCGACATCCGCACCCAGTCGGCGGACGAGCTCGCCTCGTCGCTCTCCGGCGGCAACCAGCAGAAGCTGGTCATGGCGCGGGAGCTCTCGCGCCCGCTGCGGCTCTTCATCGCCTCGCAGCCCACGCGGGGCGTCGACGTCGGCTCGATCGAGTTCCTGCACCGCCGGATCATCGCGGAGCGGGACCACGGGACGCCGGTCATGATCGTCTCGACCGAGCTCGACGAGATTATGGAGCTCTCGGACCGCATCGCCGTGCTCTACCGTGGGCGCCTCATGGGCATCGTCCACGGCGACACGCCCCGGGACGTGCTCGGCCTCATGATGGCCGGCATGAGCGCGGACGAGGCGCGGGCGGCCGCCGCGGAGACCTACGAGCAGACCCACAGGGCCAGCGACGACACCCCAGGAGAGACCCATGCCTGACGTCCAGAACAGCCCCGAAGGGGCCCGGGCGCCGCAGCCCGTGCCGACGCCGGAGCCCGGAGGGAATCCCGGCTCCGCCGCCGGGAACGGCGAGTCGGTGTTCCGGCGCATTGCCACTGGCACGCCCATGGTCTCCGTGCTCTCTGTGGTCCTAGCCGTCGTGATCGGCGGGATCCTCATGGCCGTCACGAACCCCAAGGTCGCGACCACGGCGGGCTACTTTTTCGCTCGACCCTCGGACATGATCTCCGAGGTCCTCAAGCCGTATGGCGCGCTCATCCAGGGCTCGATCTTCAACTGGCAGGGGGTCGACCTCGTTGCGCAGCTCTACCCGATCGCCGAGACGCTGACCGTCTCGACCCCGCTCATCTTCGCCGGACTCGGGGTGGCGCTGGCCTTCCGCGCGGGCCTGTTCAACATCGGCGCCCAGGGGCAGCTCATCTTCGGAGCCTTGTTCGGCGCATACGTGGGCTTCACATGGCACCTGCCGTTCGGCCTCCACCTCCTTCTCGTGATCGTGGCCGGAATCGTGGGCGGCGGCATCTGGGGTGCGATCGTCGGCTTCCTCAAGGCCCGGACCGGGGCGCACGAGGTCATCGTGACGATCATGTTCAACTACATCGCGGTCTTCTTCCTCCTCTTCCTGCTCACCACTGCGGCGTTCCAGCGCAAGGGCTCGACGAACCCGATCTCGCCCTTCCTCGACCCCAGCGCACAGTTCCCCCAACTCCTCGGGCCGCAGTTCCGGCTGCACGCCGGCTTCATCCTCGCCATCCTCGTCACGTGGGGCGTGTGGTGGCTCCTGTCCCGCTCCACGGTCGGGTTCGAGTTCCGGGCGGTCGGGGCGAACCCCCACGCCGCGCGGACCGCCGGCATCAACGTGGGCCGCTCCACCGTGCTCGTCATGGCGATCGCAGGCGCGCTCTCTGGCCTGGCAGGCATTGCCCAGGTATCCGGCACGGAGAAGTACCTCTCGGCGGGCGTCGCTGCATCGATCGGCTTCGACGCCATTACGGTGGCGCTCCTCGGGCGTTCGACGCCGTGGGGGACCTTCTTCGCGGGCCTCCTCTTCGGCGCCTTCCGCGCTGGCGGCGTGTCCATGCAGGCCGTGACGCAGACACCCATCGACATCGTCCTCGTCATCCAGTCGCTCATCGTGCTGTTCATCGCTGCGCCGCCGCTCGTGCGTGCCATCTTCGGACTCAACCCGCGCCGCCGGCGGAGCGCGAAGGGTTCAGACCCCGGACCATCGACCCCCGCCCCAGCGCAGAGCGGAGCCGCATCATGAGCACCACGACAGCACCCGCTCCGCAGGGGGCTGCTCCGGCAGTGGTGGTCCTGCCCGTGTCCCGGAAGGCAGCGGTGGGTCTGAGCGTCCTCGCGCTCGTGGCACTCGTCCTCTTCGGGTTCCTCGCGGGTACCAAGAGCGCCTCGTTCGGCCTCGTCGACACCGGCCGCGAGGCTTCGGCGCTCGCGGCCTGGCTTGCGCTCGCCGTCACCCTGATCGCCTCCGCGTGGTTCGGCTACCTCTGGTTCCGGGCCCGCAGGGCCGGCCACGCGCCCGCCCGCTGGGTGCCGGGGACGCTCGCTGCAGCCGTCGTCGTCTTCCTCCTGTCGGTCCTGGGGGTGGCGGGGGTCACCGTCATCACGCTCAGCGCGCCCCTTCTCGGGTGGCTCACCGCCCTCGTGATGCTCGCGATCGCGGCGTACTCCGTGTGGCTCACCATCCGGCGACGCAGGACGCCGCGCTGGGCCACCGCCGTCTTCGCCGTCGCCTTCCTCGTGGGCTTCCTCGTGTGGATCGTGGCCGGCGGCCGGGACCAGACTCCATACATTTCTCTGGCAGGGCTCCTCGCGGGCGCGGTGACCCTCTCGGTGCCGCTCGT
Source organism: Sinomonas sp. ASV486 (assembly GCF_030908215.1). Lineage (GTDB taxonomy): Bacteria > Actinomycetota > Actinomycetes > Actinomycetales > Micrococcaceae > Sinomonas > Sinomonas puerhi. The sequence goes on from NZ_JAVFJK010000005.1 coordinate 45,514, forward strand.
GTTCGGTTCGCTCTCCGGGGTCCTGTGCGAGCGCAGCGGGATCGTGAACATCGCGATCGAAGGCCAACTGCTCATGGGCGCATTCAGCGCGGCAGTCGGGGCCACGATCGCGCACAACGTCTATGTTGGCCTGGCGTCCGCGGCCATTGCGGGCGCGCTCGTCTCGCTCGTGCTCGCGCTCGTGAGCATCAAGTACCTCGTCAACCAGATCATCGTGGGCGTGGTCCTCAACGTCCTCGTGGTCGGGCTGACCAACTTCCTCTTCTCGACCCTCCTCACCGAAGACCCCGACGGGCTCAACAAGCCCCCGCATCTGGGGAGCATCGAGATCCCGATCCTCGCGGACGTGCCGGTGATCGGCCCCATCCTGTTCCGCCAGTCGCTCGTGGGCTACCTCATGTATGCAGCCGTGATCGTCGTGTACGTCGGCTTGTTCCACACCCGCTGGGGCCTGCGTGTACGGGCCGTGGGCGAGCACCCCCAGGCCGCGGACACCCTCGGCGTCAACGTCAACCGGACGCGGTTCTGGAACACGATCCTCGGCGGCGCGGTGGCAGGGATCGGCGGCTCGTTCTTCACCCTCGTGGCGGTCGACGCATTCAGCAAGGAGATGTCCGCGGGCCGCGGCTACATTGCCTTGGCGGCGCTCATCTTCGGCCGGTGGAACCCGATCGGGGCGTTCCTCGCCTCGCTGCTGTTCGGCTTCGCCGACAACCTCCAGAGCATCATCACGATCATCGGCTCGCCGGTGCCGAGCCAGTTCATGGCGATGCTCCCGTACGTCGTGACGGTGTTCGCCGTCGCGGGCCTCGTCGGCCGCTCACGGCCGCCAGCCATGGAAGGCATCCCGTATGTCAAGCAATGATCTGGTCGGAGACCGAGACGGAGACCGGGACCCAGACGGAGACCGAGACCGAGACGCGGCCGGAGCCCGACACAGCGTCCGGCCCGGCGATGTCGACTGGGACGCGCTCACGGAGGCCGCCACGCTGGCCATGCGCGCCGCGTACGCGCCCTACTCGAAGTTCCCGGTCGGCGCCGCGGCGCTCGTCGACGACGGCCGGGTCATCACGGGCTGCAACGTCGAGAACGCCTCGTACGGCCTCACCCTGTGCGCCGAGTGCACCCTCGTGGGCCAGCTCCGGCTGGGCGGCGGCGGCCGCATCGCAGCGTTCGTGTGCGTCGATGCCGGGGGCGCAGTCCTCATGCCGTGCGGGCGCTGCCGCCAGCTGCTCTACGAGTTCCGTGCGCCCGGAATGCGCCTGCTGACGGTCAGCGGGGTGCGCACCATGGACGAGGTCCTCCCAGACGCCTTCGGCCCGCAGAACCTTGACCACTGAGAAGGAGAAGCCCATGACCACCGCCGAGCCCTTCGACGCCGTCGACGTCATCCGCGCCAAGCGTGACCGCCGCGAGCTGGCCGATGCCCAGATCGACTGGGTCATCGACGCGTACACGCGCGGCGCCGTTGCCGACGAGCAGATGTCCGCGCTTGCCATGGCGATTCTGCTCAACGGCATGACCCATCGCGAGACGGCCCGATGGACGACGGCGATGATCGCCTCGGGCGAGCGCCTGGACTTCTCGTCGCTCCGGACGCGCTCGGGGGCCAGGGTGCCCACGGCGGACAAGCACTCGACCGGTGGAGTGGGCGACAAGATTACCCTTCCGCTCGCCCCCCTCGTGGCGGTGTTCGGTGTCGCCGTTCCACAGCTCTCCGGCCGCGGTCTGGGCCACACGGGCGGCACCCTGGACAAGCTCGAATCGATCCCCGGCTGGCGGGCGTCGCTCACGAACGAGGAGATGATGTCCCAGCTCGGCGAGGTCGGCGCCGTCGTGTGTGCCGCCGGGGCCGGGCTCGCGCCAGCAGACAAGAAGCTCTACGCCCTGCGCGACGTGACCGGGACGGTCGAGGCGATCCCGCTCATCGCGTCCTCGATCATGAGCAAGAAGATCGCGGAGGGAACGGGCGCGCTCGTCCTCGACGTGAAGGTCGGGTCGGGCGCGTTCATGAAGGACGAGGCGAGCGCGCGTGAGCTCGCCCAGACTATGGTGGCGCTCGGCCAGGACGCGGGCGTGCACACGGTGGCGCTCCTGACCGACATGAGCACTCCGCTCGGCCTCACGGCCGGCAACGCGATCGAGGTCGAGGAGTCCCTCGAGGTGCTCGCTGGCGGGGGGCCCGAGGACGTCGTCGAGCTGACCGTGCGCCTGGCCGAGGAGATGCTCGTAGGCGCTGGCGTGCACGGCGCCGACCCGGCCGCCGCGCTCCGGGACGGCCGCGCGATGGACGTGTGGCGCCGTATGATCGCGGCCCAGGGCGGAGACCCCGACGCGGCGCTGCCCCAGGCGAAGGAGTCCGAGACCGTGTACGCACCCGCAGACGGTGTGCTCGTGGGGCTCGACGCCCTGTCCGTGGGGGTCGCCGCGTGGCGGCTGGGTGCGGGGCGGGCGCGCAAGGAGGACGCAGTGCAGGCTGGAGCGGGGGTGCGGCTCCACGCGAAGCCCGGAGCGACCGTGCGCGCGGGGGAACCGCTCATGACCCTCCTGACGGACACGCCGGAGCGGTTCGAACGGGCCAGTGAGGCTCTCGAGGGAGCCGTCACGATCGCGCCCGAGGGTTCTCGACCGGCCCACAGGCTCATCCTCGACAGGATCGCCTGAGGCCTCGCTGCGGCGGTGCCGGAGGCGCCCGCCCCGGGAGCGCGCGCCGTCGTCCCGGAGACGACCCTGTCCCAGGGGTTGGCGGCCCGACTGCGGATAGGAAGCGCGGATAGGAAGCAGGGGCTGTACCGTGGGACACTGGTGAGGTCTATACAGTCCGAGGAGCCCGCACCGCATGCCGCTTGAGCAAATCAACGAGGTGATCCTGCACGCCGCCGGGCAGTGGTGGGTCTATCCCGTACTGCTCGTCTTCTTCTTCGTTGACGGCTTCGCCATGATCGCGCCGAGCGAGACGCTCATCGTCGCGCTCGCGGCGTACTGGCGCCATTCGGGCCAACCAAACCTGTGGCTCCTCGGCGCAACCGCGCTTGTCGGCGCCATGGCGGGCGACAACATGGCCTATTACCTCGGCAGGAAGATCGGCACCGACCGCTGGAAGTGGATGCGGCGCCCCCGTGTGCAGAAGGTCTTCGGATGGGCCCGGCACGAGCTCGACAAGCGGGGCGCTGTCCTCATCTTCACGGCCCGCTACATCCCGTGGGGCCGTGTGGCCGTCAACTACGTGTCCGGCAGCACGGGCTTCAGGCACCGGACGTTCTTCTGGCTCGACGCGTTCGCATGCCTGACCTGGGTGGGCTACTCGATCGGGATCGGCCTGCTCGCGAGCTCCTTCCCGTGGCTCCACCACAATCCGCTCCTGAGCGTGGCAGTGGCGGTTGCCTTCGCGGTCGTCCTGGGCATCGGGCTCGACCACGCCATCACGGTGTTCCACCGGTGGCGGGACACCGTGGACGCCCGCAAGGCCGCCGCCGAGGCCGCGGCAGAGCACGAGCGCGAGCGGCTCCTGAACCCCCATGCGCCGGCAGACGACTACGCACCCCGTGACCGCGGCGTCGGCGCCCCGCGCGAGACGACACGGGCCACAGGCGACTGACCCTTGGCTCCCCGGCCCGTCCAGTGGCCGGATGCCTCGGCGTTCTCTAGAGTTGTGGCGTGACTGAGCCCTACATCAACGACGCCCCCGACCTGACCTTCGACCTCCGGGCTCTGCCCAAGGTCTCCCTCCACGATCATCTGGACGGTGGCCTCCGCCCCGCGACGATCATCGAGCTTGCCGCCGAGATCGGGCACGGGCTCCCGTCGACGGACCCCGTGGCCCTCGGCCAGTGGTTCCGCGACGCCGCCGACTCCGGCTCGCTCCCGCGGTACCTCGAGACCTTCGACCACACCATCGCGGTCATGCAGACCAACGCCGCGCTGCGCCGCATCGCCAGGGAATTCGTCGAGGACCTCGCGGACGACGGCGTTGTATATGGGGAGGTGCGCTGGGCACCCGAGCAGCACCTCACCGAAGGTCTCACGCTCGACGAAGCCGTCGAGGCCGTCCAGGCGGGGCTCGAGGACGGCATGGCGGCGGTCGAGGAATCGGGCCGGGTCATCGCGGTGGGCCAGCTCATCACGGCGATGCGGCATGCGGACAACTCCCAGGAGATCGCCGAGCTCGCCGTGCGCCACCGCGACGCTGGCGCCGTGGGCTTCGACATCGCGGGCGCCGAGGATGGCTTCCCGCCCTCGCGCTTCGCCGAGGCATTTACGTACCTCGCCCGGAACAACTTCCCCGCGACGGTCCATGCCGGCGAGGCCGCGGGTCTGGACAGCATCCAGTCTGCGCTCGTGGACGGCCGCGCGCTCCGCCTCGGCCACGGCGTGCGGATCGCCGAGGACATCACGGTCGAGTCCACGGACGAGGTCGACGAGGATGGCGTGCCGATCCTCGACGTGACGCTGGGCCCTCTCGCGGCGTGGGTCCGCGACCGCGGCATCCCGCTCGAGCTGTGCCCGTCCTCGAACCTCCAGACCGGCGCGATCGCCAAGTGGGGCGAGGACATCCTCGACCACCCGATCGACATGCTCTACGAGCTCGGCTTCAACGTCACCGTCAACACGGACAACCGCCTCATGAGCGGCGTGACCCTCACCGACGAGTTCGAACTGCTCGTGGAGGCCTTCGACTACGATCTCGACGACCTGCTCGAGCTCACACTCAACGCCGCAGAGGCCGCGTTCCTGCCGCTCGAGGACCGCGAGGACCTCGTGGAGTACATCAACGAGGCCTACGCGAATCTCGCCGAGTGAGCAGGCGCTGAGGTGAGTGCCGCCGTCGACCGTCTCGTGGAGGTGGTGCGCCTCCTGCGCGAGCACTGCCTGTGGACGGCGGCACTCACGCACGCCTCGCTTGTCACCTACCTCATCGAGGAGTCCTACGAGCTCGTCGAGGCGATCGAGGACGGCCATCCCGAGGAAGACCTCAAGGGCGAGCTCGCCGATGTGCTCCTGCAGGTGGTGCTGCACTCCGAGATTGCCCGCGAGCGGGACGCATTCGATCTCGACGGCGTGGCGGCGGCGCTCACGGACAAGATGGTGCGGCGCAACAGGCACGTCTTCACGGCCGACGGCGCCCTGCAGCCGAGCTTCCCCTCGACCGTCGAGGAGATCATCGCCTCGTGGGACGAGGCGAAACGGCAGGAGAAGCACGACGGCGGTGACTCGCCGCGTCTGGTCGGCCCCGGCGCGCTCGAGGGGCTTCCCCGACACCTGCCGGCGCTCGCGCTCGCGCAGAAGGCGCTGGGCCGGGCCGAGCGGCGGCGGGCGCTGGACGGGCTGGCCTCGGCCGAAGGTGCCCCAATCCCGCGCGCAGACGACCCGGTCTCCGGCACACAGGCCCCGGTCGCGCCGGCCTTCGCGACGGAAGAGGAACTGGGCGAGTTCCTCCTCGGCGTGGTGCGGGAGGCCCGTGCCCGCGGCCTGGACGCCGAGCGGGCGCTGCGCACCGCCGTCGCCAGCCTCTGAGCCGGCCGTCCGCGTCACAGGTCGCGTGCGCGCGCGTGGGGCGGTTAGGCTGGGGCCGACACCGTGGCTGCGCTCGTGCCCTCCTGCGGGCTGCGCCACAGTCCTGAGTCGTTCCATCCATCAAGGAGCACATTCATGGCGCTTATCGATGCCATCCACGCCCGCGAGATCCTCGATTCCCGCGGCAACCCGACGGTCGAGGTCGAGGTCCTGCTCAGCGACGGCTCACTCGGCCGCGCAGCGGTGCCATCGGGCGCGTCGACGGGCGAGTTCGAGGCCGTGGAGCGCCGTGACGGCGACAAGGGCCGCTACCAGGGCAAGGGCGTCCAGCAGGCCGTCGAGGCCGTGCTCGACCAGATCGCCCCGGCCCTGACGGGCTTCGACGCGACCGACCAGCGCGCGATCGACCAGGCGATGATCGACCTGGACGGCACCGCCAACAAGAGCAACCTCGGCGCCAATGCGATCCTCGGCGTCTCCCTCGCCGTCGCCAACGCTGCCGCGGACTCGGCGAACCTGCCGCTCTACCGCTACCTCGGCGGCCCCAACGCGCACGTGCTTCCCGTGCCGCTCATGAACATCCTCAACGGCGGCTCGCACGCCGACTCCGACGTGGACATCCAGGAGTTCATGATCGCTCCGATCGGCGCGGAGACCTTCTCCGAGGGCCTCCGCTGGGGCGTCGAGGTGTACCACAACCTGAAGAGCGTCCTCAAGGACAAGGGCCTCTCGACGGGCCTCGGCGACGAGGGCGGCTTCGCCCCGAACCTGCCGTCCAACCGCGCGGCGCTCGAGCTCATCACCGAGGCCATCACGAAGGCCGGCTACACCCCGGGCAAGGACATCGCGCTCGCGCTCGACGTCGCCTCGTCCGAGTTCTTCACGAACGGCACCTACCAGTTCGAGGGCAAGTCCCTCTCCGCCGCCGAGATGAGCGCGTACTACGCGGAGCTCGTGGCGGACTTCCCGCTCGTCTCGATCGAGGACCCGCTCGATGAGAACGACTGGGATGGCTGGAAGATCCTCACCGAGGCGATCGGGGACAAGGTCCAGATCGTCGGCGACGACCTCTTCGTGACCAACCCGGAGCGCCTCCAGCGCGGCATCGACGCCAAGACGGCCAACTCGCTGCTCGTGAAGGTCAACCAGATCGGTTCGCTCACTGAGACGCTCGACGCCGTGTCCCTGGCCCAGCGCAGCGGCTACACGACGATCACGTCCCACCGCTCGGGCGAGACCGAGGACACGACCATTGCGGACATCTGTGTGGCAACCAACGCCGGCCAGATCAAGACGGGCGCCCCGGCCCGCTCGGAGCGCGTGGCGAAGTACAACCAGCTCCTCCGCATCGAGGAGGAGCTCGACGACGCCGCCCGCTACGCAGGGCGCAGCGCCTTCCCGCGCTTCAAGGGCTGAGTCTGGCGGTCTATGCCGGGCGGGCTCAGCCCCGCCTGCACGGAAGAGGCTCCCGCGGCGGCTATCGTTGAAGACGATGGCCGCCGCGGCCCTGTTTCCGGCGGCAGACCACCCGGCACCGAACCGCGAGGAGCTCCCATGGCGACGCGTCGACCGGCCGTGCCCCGCACGCCGGCCACGAAGCGGCCAGCACCGTCGGAGCTGGCGCGGCAGGACGCTGCCGGGCCTGCGGCCGCCAAGCCAACGGCCAAGGCCATGCCGAACGCCCAGCCTCCGGGCGCGCCGAAGGAGGTCAAGAAGGCCTCGAGGAAGGCCAAGGCCACCGCGCCCGCGAAGTCGAAGACGCAGCTGCGCACTCCGGTCCCCACGGACGAGGTCCCTGTTCCCGCGCGGGCGTTCTCCGGACGCATCGTCGCCCTCGCCGTCGTCCTGGTGGCCATCACGATCATGCTCGCCCCGACCGTGCGGATCTTCATCGGGCAGCGGGCCGAGATCAGCGCGCTCCAGGGCGATATCGCCGCCAAGCAGGCCGAGCAGGATTCCCTCAGGCAGTCCATCGCGCGGTGGCAGGACCAGAACTACGTCAAGCAGCAGGCACGCGACCGCATTAACATGGTCATGCCCGGCGAGACGGCGTACTGGGTGTTCGGAGACACTGGGGCGGCGACCACGGGCACGAGCAGTAGCGGCACGGCTCCCGCCAGCGCCGAGAAGCCCTGGACCCAGGGCTTCTGGGATTCGCTCGTGCGGGCGGCAACCGACTGAACCGCCCGGCACTCACGCAGCGTGAGGCTGACTCGCGAGGTGGGCGAGCGCCGTCGTGCGTGGCACCGAAACGATCAAGGACAGTGAACATCGTGACCGAGACCCCCTCGACACTGGGCGACGCCCCCACGGCGCACGACCTGGACACCCTCAGCCGCCAGCTGGGGCGGCCGGTGCGCGACGTCGTCGCCATCTCGGCCAGATGCGTGTGCGGGAACCCGCTGGTCGCGGCCACGGCGCCGCGACTGTCGAACGGGACTCCGTTCCCGACCACCTTCTACCTCACGCACCCTGTGGTCACGGCCGCTGTGTCGCGGCTCGAGGCCGGGGGCCTCATGACGGAGATGAATGAGCGGCTCACTGCCGACCCCGAGCTGGCCGCGGCGTACCGTGGCGCGCACGAGGCCTACCTCGCGGCGCGCGAGGAGATCGGCCACCGCGCCGGAACCGGGCCCGTGCCCGAGATCGACGGCGTCTCGGCCGGCGGAATGCCCACGCGCGTCAAGTGCCTCCATGTGCTCGTGGGCGAGTCCCTCGCGCTCGGGCCGGGGGTCAATCCGCTCGGTGACGAGGCGATCGGGGCCCTTGCTGAGTGGTGGACCACGGACCGCTGCTACTGCGCCGGCGCGTGGGACACACAGGGCACGGCGCCGGACAGGGACCTCTCGCGGCACGGTCCCCAGGGACTGCCGGCCATGACCGGGCGGCCCGCACCGGTGCGCAAGTCCGAGGGCGGGCCTGAGAACACCGGGCCAGAAACCGCGTCACCACGCGAAGGGGGCGCATCGTGAGGGTCGCCGGAATCGACTGCGGGACGAACTCCATCCGTTTGCTCGTCGCGGACGCTGTGACCGCCGACGGCGCACGCGCTGACGCGGCACGCACAGACGCGGCGGCGGCCGGCAGCACCACACGGCTCGAGGACGTGCATCGCGAGATGCGGGTGGTCCGGCTCGGGCAGGGAGTCGATGCCACGGGCATGCTCGCCCCCGAGGCGCTCGAGCGCACCTTCACCGCGGCGGACGACTACGCGGCCACCGTGCGGAGCCTCGGCGCCGAGCGGGTGCGCTTCGTCGCGACCTCGGCGATGCGCGACGCCGGCAACCGCGACGAGTTCGTCGAGGGAATCCGCGAGCGCTTCGGCGTGGACCCCGAGATCGTGGCCGGCACCGAAGAGGCTGCGCTGAGCTTCGCGGGCGCCGCAAGCGTCCTCGCGCTCGAGGAGGGCAGGCCCGTCCTTGTCGTGGACCTCGGCGGCGGCAGCACCGAATTCGTCCTCGGGGACGCGCGTGGGGTCATCGCCGCGGCGTCCATCGATATGGGGTGCGTGCGCCTGACCGAGCGCCACCTGCATTCCGACCCGCCGACCCCCGACGAGATCGCCGCTGCGGAGCGCGACGTCGACGCGGGCCTTGCCCGGGCCCTCGCAGGGGTGGCGCTCGGCGAAGCGACGGCCATCATCGGCGTCGCGGGCTCGATCACGACCATCACCGCCCACGCCCTGCGCCTGCCCACGTACCAGCCCGAGCGGATCCATGCCGCCGAGCTGACGATCGGCCAGATCACGGACGCCTGCGCGGATCTTCTCGCACTCACCCGCGGCGAGCGCGCCGCCCTGCCGTACATGCACCCGGGCCGGGTTGACGTCATCGGCGCGGGAGCCCTCGTGTGGCGCCGCATCCTCGCTCGCGTGAGCGAACTGACCGGAGGCGCGATCACAACTGCCGTGACGAGCGAGCACGACATCCTCGACGGCATCGCCCTGAGCACCCTGGCGGAAAGCGCTTCGTGATCCGACGCCCGCTCCTGACCGCGCTGTCGCTCGCTGCAAGCCTTGCCACGGCCTTCGCCGTCGCGGCCCTCGGGCTCCTGCCGGCGGCGCCGAGGGCGTTTGCCGACAGTATCCGGGACCGCGAGTACTGGCTCAGCGACTACGGGATCCAGAAGGCCTGGGAGGTGTCGAAGGGCGCGGGCGTCAAGGTTGCGGTGATCGACAGCGGGATTGACGGCAGCCACCCGGACCTGCGCGGCGTCGTCGTCGGCGGTCACGACTCCTCTGGGGCGGGCCAGCCCGACGGGCAGAAGCCGATCGGGGCGAAGCCCGAGCACGGGACGCTCGTCGCGACGATGCTCGCGGGGCGGGGCCACACCGGCAACGCCCCCGGCAACCCGAGCGGGGATCCCGCGAGTGCTGCCGGCGGACCGGACGGGATCGTGGGCGTTGCACCCGAGGCGCAGATCCTCTCGGCCTCCACGTGGCTCGGCTCGCCCAATCCGGCTGGGCGGCCGGACACGGACCAGATCCCTGATGCCGTCCGTTGGGCCGTGGGCCAGGGCGCCAAGGTCATCAACATCTCGCTCGGCAGTTCCTCGCCCGTGTGGCCGGAGAGCTGGGACTCGGCCTTCCTGTATGCCGAGCAGAAGGATGTCGTCATTGTGGCCGCGGCCGGCAACCGGGGTGGCGGCAATGTCGAGGTGGGTGCACCGGCCACCATTCCGGGGGTTCTCACAGTGGCAGGGCTCGACCGTCAGCAGAATGCCAGCCTCGACTCGTCCTCGCAGGGCATCAGCATCGGCGTCGCTGCGCCGGCCGAGCAGCTGGTCGGTGGCCTCCCCGGAGGCCAGTATGCCGAGTGGGCCGGGACCTCCGGCGCGGCCCCGATCGTGTCCGGGGTTGCTGCGCTCATCCGTTCGAAGTGGCCGCAGATGAGCGCGGCGCAGGTCATCAACCGGATCGTGTCGACGGCCAGGGACGCCGGCGCCCCAGGTGTGGACCCGATCTACGGCCGGGGCATCCTCGACGCCGCCGCGGCGCTCACGGCGGATGTTCCCGAGACGGCAGCCAACCCGCTGGGATCCATCGCCGACTGGATCCGGGTCCACCGCAAGGGCGGCGCCGCGGATGGAGCAAGCGCCACGTCGGCGCCGGGGGAGACCGCCGCGCCGACGACCCCCGTCCAGGCTGCTCCCGAACCGACGGCGCCCACTCCGCGGATCGATTCCGTCGACAGCCCCTGGCCCGCTGTGACCGTCCTCGGCTCGGCCGCCGTGGTGGTCGCCGTGGCTGCGGGCGGTGCCCTCCACCTGCGCCGGAGGGCACTTCTCGAACGGGCGCACGACGGCGCGCAGGCGCCTCTCGAGGGGCGCGGAAGAGCGGTGGAGAATCCTCTCGAAGACCGCTAGTGAATTTTTTCACAAACTGGTATCTTTGGATCATGCCTTCCTCCCTGCAGCTTGTCGATCGCCCCCGCGTCCTCGTCGTCGGCGGCGGCTACGTCGGCCTCTACGTGGCCCTTAGCCTCCAGAAGAAGATCGCCACGGCCGGCGGCATCGTCACGGTCGTCGATCCCAACCCCTACATGACGTACCAGCCGTTCCTGCCCGAGGTTGCCGGCGGCAACATCGAAGCACGGCACGCGGTCGTCTCCCTGCGCGAGCACCTCAAGGGCAGCGAGGTCATCCAGGGTTCCGTCACGAGCGTCGACCACGAGAACCGCAAGGCCGTCGTCGAACTCCCGGGCGATCAGGGCTTCGTCGAGATCCCCTACGTCGATGTGGTCCTCGCAGCCGGTTCCATCACGCGCACCTTCCCGATCCCGGGCCTTGCCGAGGCCGGCATCGGCAACAAGACCATCGAGGAGGCCGTGGCCCTCCGCAACCAGCTGATCGAGCGGATCGAGTTCGCCTCGACCGCCACCGATCCGGCCGAGCGCAAGCGTGCGCTGACCTTCGTCGTGGTGGGCGGCGGGTTCGCCGGCATCGAGACCATCGCCGAGCTCGAGGACCTCGCCCGCGAGGCCGTGCGCAACAACGGCCGCCTCCGCCAGGAGGAGGTGCGCTTCGTCCTCGTCGAGGCCATGGGGCGCATCATGCCAGAGGTCACCGCCGATCAGGCCGAGTGGGTCGTCAAGCACCTTCAGAGCCGCGGCGTCGAGGTCCTCCTCAACACGTCTCTCGCGAACGCCGAGGGCTCCCTCAAGCTCATCAACATGCCGGACAAGACCCCGGCGGACGAGTTCGAGGCGGACACCCTCATCTGGACCGCCGGTGTGCAGGCCAACCCCATGGTCCGCTCGACGGACTTCCCGCTCGAGCCTCGCGGCCGCGTCCGGGTCCTTCCGGACCTCCGCATCGCAGGCGACGAGGGCATCATCGACAACGCCTGGGCTGCTGGCGATGTTGCCGCCGTCCCGGACCTCACGGGCAAGGGCCTTCCGGACGGCACATGTGTCCCCAACGCCCAGCACGCGCTGCGCCAGGCCAAGGTCCTCGCGAAGAACCTGTGGGCCAACCGCTGGGACAAGCCCCTCGTCGACTACAAGCACAAGAACCTCGGTGCCGTGGCCGGCTTCGGCCCCTGGAAGGGCGTCGCGAACATCAACGTGCTCGGCCGCATCGGCCTCACGGGCCCGCTGGCGTGGGTTGCCCACCGCGGCTACCACGGCCTGGCGATCCCGACCGCCGAGCGCAAGTTCCGCGTGATGCTCGACTGGTTCTCCTCCCTCTTCGCGGGGCGCGACACCACCCCGCTGCAGGGCCTGGCGAACCCGCGCGCCGCCTTCGAGACGGCCGCACGCCCGGCGCCCAAGCCTGCAGCCCCGGCCTCGGTCGCGGCCCCGGCTGCTGCGTCCGACGGCGCCGGCGAGAAGGTTCCTGCCGGAGCCAAGTAGGCATTTCGCCGTCGAACTGTTCGGCGGTGACCCCGACGGCGGCCGTCTCCCAGCACGGGAGGCGGCCGCCGTCGTCGTGCATCACGGCCGCCACGGGCGGCGAGCCGCGGCCGGCCCGGCTCGGCGCTCCCGGAGCCGGTGGCCTCCGCGGAGCCAGTAGGCTGTGAGCACGCCCCAGTAGCCCAATCGGCAGAGGCAGCCGACTTAAAATCGGCACAGTCAGGGTTCGAATCCCTGCTGGGGCACCCCCGAATCGCCGTTCACCTACTTTTCAGTAGCCTTTCGGCGAGCTGTTACGAGTCTGTGACCGCAATCACTGTATTCCGGGTTAACCGTTCAATTAGCCTGTCTTGTAATCAGGAACACCTGGTTGTTCGCATCAGGGGTGCACACCATGCGCCTCGATGGAGGAGATTACGTATGATTCAACGTCACCAGTCGGCGCCCCGCGTGGCGAAGCTGGCTGCCCTCGGTGTCGGTGTCGCCCTTCTGGCGACTGCGTGCGGTGGCTCGTCCTCGACCCCGTCCGGGTCCAGCACCTCGAGCGCAGCGGCCGCCGGGATCTCGTGCCCGGCACCCTCGGGCAGCGCGAGCGCAAGTGCAGCGGCCGGGGGTACCACCGTCGCTCCGGCGGACGTCCCGAAGTCGCCCACCACGTCGGCAACGCCGCTCAAGCTCGGCTCGCTGCTCCCGCAGACCGGTGCCCTCGCCTTCCTCGGCCCGCCCGAAATCGCGGGTGTGAACCTCGCGGTCAAGCAGATCAATGACGCTGGCGGCGTGCTCAGCCATCCGATCGAGATCACCCACCGCGACTCGGGCGACACGACGACAGACATCGCGACCCAGTCGGTGACGAACCTCCTCGGGCAGGGCGTGAGCGCCGTCATCGGCGCGGCGTCCTCTGGTGTGTCCAAGACGGTGATCAACCAGATCACGGGCGCGGGCGTCATCCAGTTCTCCCCGGCCAACACCTCGCCGGACTTCTCGACGTGGGACTCGAAGGGCCTCTACTGGCGCACGGCTCCCTCGGACGTTCTCCAGGGCCGCGTGCTCGGCAACTACATGGCCTCCTGCGGCGCCCAGACGGTCGGCATGATCGTCCTGAACGACGCCTACGGCACGGGCCTGCGCGACAACGTCAATAAGGCGTTCGAGGGCGCTGGCGGCAAGGTCGTCGACGAGGAGCTGTTCAACGAGGGCGACTCGCAGTTCAGCTCGCAGGTGGACAAGGTCGTCGCGGCCAAGCCGGACGCGATCGCGGTCATCTCGTTCGATCAGGCCAAGCAGATCATCCCGCTCCTCGCGGCCAAGGGCGTCAAGCCCACCCAGATGTTCTTCGTGGACGGCAACACGTCCGACTACAGCAAGGACTTCGCGGCCGGCACGCTCACGGGCGCACAGGGCACCCAGCCGGGAACGTTCGCCAAGGACGAGTTCAAGACGCAGCTCAAGTCGATCGACGCGGGCCTCAAGGACTACAACTACGCCGGCGAGTCGTGGGACGCGACGAACCTCATCGCGCTCGCAGCCGAGAAGGCCAAGAGCACCAAGGGCGTCGACATCGCCGCGCAGTTCGTGGGCATCACGCACGGCAGCAACCAGTGCTATGACTTCCCGTCGTGTGTGACGCTCATCCGGCAGGGCAAGGACATCCACTACATGGGCAAGTCTGGTCCGGTGAGCTTCGCCAAGAACGGCGATCCTCAGGAGGCCTACATCGGCATCTACAAGTTCGATGACAAGAACGTGCCCCAGCCGCTCAAGGAGGAGTTCGGCAAGCTGAGCTAACCCGTTCAGCCTGACGTACTGCACCGTTCGAAGGCCCCGGCTCCCGAGAGGGAGTCGGGGCCTTCGCTTCGTTCGGTGGAGTTGGTGACCACGGACGACGGCGCCGCCCACCTGATGCGGTGGGCGGCGCCGTCGTGCGTGGAACAGGAGCGCTATGCCCCCTTGCCCTCGACGTCGTCCGCGAGCGTTCCGAGGTAGAGCTGGATGACCTTGGGGTCCTTGAGCAGGTCGCGCCCCGTGCCCGTGTAGGCATCGCGGCCCTGGTCAAGGACGTAGCCGCGATCGCAGATCTGCAGGCAGCGGCGGGCGTTCTGCTCGACCATGATCACGGACACGCCAGCGCGGTTGATCTCGTGGACCCTCAGGAACGTCTCGTCCTGCTTGACGGGGGAGAGGCCCGCGGAGGGCTCGTCGAGCAGCAGGACGGCAGGTTCCATCATGAGTGCCCGGCCCATCGCGACCATCTGCCGCTCGCCGCCCGAGAGGGAGCCGGCCCGCTGGGCGCGGCGCTTCCCGAGCTCGGGGAACAGCTCGGTCACGAAGTCCCAGCGCTGCTTGAAGTCCTTGGGGCGTTGGAACATGCCCATCTGCATGTTCTCCTCGATCGTGAGGGACGTGAACACGTTGTTCGTCTGGGGGACGAAGCCGATGCCCCGGCTCACGAGCTTGTTCGCCTTGAGCCCGGTCAGGTCCTGCCCGCGCACCACCACGGAGCCCGAGTGGACCTTCACGAGGCCGAACATGGCCTTCAGGAGCGTCGACTTTCCGGCGCCGTTGGGGCCGATGATGCCGATGAGCTCGCCCTTGCGGGCCACGATGCTGCAGCCGTTGAGGATGTTGACGCCGGGCAGGTACCCGGCGACGAGGTCGGTGACTGCCACGACGGCGTCTCCGTCCGACGGCGCACTGGTCGCCTCGGGCGTGGTCTGCTGGCTCATTCCGCCTCCTTGGAGGGCTTCTCGTGCTGGTCGACGGTGAGGGTCTCGGCGCCGTCCACGACGGATCCGGGGGCGAGGATGCCGGCATCCTCAGTGCCGACCACCGACTCCTCATCGGCGGCCAGTTCCTCCTCGAGCTCCTCGAGGCCGCCCGCTGCGCCCAGGTCGACGTCGTGGTGGGCGCCCAGGTAGGCGTCGATGACGGCCTGATCCCTCATGACGTCCCCAGGCGGCCCCTCCGCCACGATCTTGCCCTCGGCCATGACCACGACCCAGTCCGCGATGTGGCGGACCATGTGCATGTCGTGCTCGACGAAGAGGACTGTCATGCCCTCGGCCTTGAGGTTCTTGATGTGGTCGAGGAGGCTCTGCGTGAGTGCAGGGTTGACGCCGGCCATGGGCTCGTCGAGCATGACGAGCTTGGGGCTGACCATGAGCGCGCGTGCCATCTCGAGGAGCTTGCGCTGGCCACCCGAGAGCGAGGCGGCGTAGTCGTCCCGCTTGGTGTCGAGCTTGAACTTGGTCAGCAGGCCCTCGGCCTGCCCAGTGATGTCCTTCTCGCGCTTGCCCCAGATGCCGCGGAAGAGCGCGTTGCGCAGCTTCTCGCCGGGCTGCTCGGAGGCCCCGAGACGCATGTTCTCGATGACCGTGAGCTTGCCCATGACCTTGGTGAGCTGGAACGTGCGCACCATCCCGAGCCGGGCGACCTTGTAGGACGACATGCCCGCCAGATTGGTGCCTTCGAACTGCCACGAGCCCGTGTTCGGGGTGTCGAAGCCCGTGAGCAGGTTGAACAGCGTGGTCTTCCCGGCGCCGTTTGGGCCGATGAGGGCCGTGATCTTGTGGCGCGGGATCTCGAGGTGCTCGACATCGACGGCGTTGATGCCGCCGAATCGCCGGCTCACGTTGTCCGCGACGACGATCGGGTCCCTCTTCCTGCAGCCCGGGGCCCCGGGCCCCTCGGCGATCGGACGGGCGTCCGTCATGTAGTCGACGGTATCGACGGGAGCACCTGCGGTGCTGCTGGTCTCGCTCATGAGAACGCGAGCTCCTTCTTGTTGCCGAACACACCTTGTGGCCGGAAGATCATCAACAGCATGAGGGCCACACCCACGAGGATGTAGCGCAGCTGGCCTGCCTGCGTGGTGCTCAGGAACGGCAGGGCGCCGATCTGGATGAGCCCGTACAGCACGTTCTGGGTCAGCGAGAGCACGACCCAGAAGATCATCGCGCCGACGATCGGGCCGAGCACGGTGGCCATGCCGCCGAGCAGGAGGCAGGTCCAGAGGAAGAACGTGAATTCCGTGCCGTAGTTGGCGGGCTGGACCACGTCACGCGGGAGGGTGAACACGAGGCCCGCGAGGGAGCCGAAGATGCCGCCGAGGATGAGCGCCTGCATCTTGTACGCGTACACGTTCTTCCCAAGCGAGCGCACGGCCAGCTCGTCCTCGCGGATGCCCTTGAGCACGCGGCCCCACGGGCTGCGCATGAGCAGCCACACGACGATCCCGAGGATGACGACGAGGCCCCAGCCGAAGACACGGAAGAAGAAGTCGTTGCTGCTGTAGCCGAAGTAGACCGTGCCCTGGGGGAACGGGTTGAGCCGGAGGAAGTCCTGCCGGATGCCGGCGAGGCCATTGGCCGAGCCCGTGACATCGGTGAGCGTGTTCGTCGTGACGACATAACGGATGATCTCCGCTGCGGCGATGGTCACGATCGCGAGATAGTCGGCGCGCAGGCGGAGGGTCGGGATGCCCAGGATGAGGGCGAAGACCACCGAGGCGAGCACGGCCGCGATGAGGGCGAGCCAGAAGGGGAACTGGAGGTGAATCGTGGTCATGGCGAAGACGTACGCCCCGACCGCGATGAAGCCCGCCTGGCCGAAGTTGAGCAGGCCCGAGTAGCCGAAGTGCACGGCGAGGCCGAGGGCGGCTAGTGCGTAGGCGGCCGTCGTGGGGCTGAAGAGCTCCCCGACTGCCTCGCTGAGTATCTGTCCGAAATCCATGATGGCCTCCTCTAGCCCACACGCTCACGGCGGCCCAGGATGCCCTGGGGCCGGAACAGGAGGACGAGGATCATGACGACCAGCGCCCCGACGTACTTGAGATCAGATGTCAGACCGAACACGGTGGTCAGCTCGACGAAGACGCCCACGATGACGGAGCCCAGGAGTGCGCCGAACACCGTCCCGAGACCGCCCAGGGTGACGCCTGCGAAGATCATGAGCAGGATCTGCTGGCCCATGTTGAAGGAGACTCCGGGTCGGTAGTAGGCCCACAGTATGCCTCCGAGCGACGCGAGGAAGCCGCCCGTGATCCAGACGAGCCGGATCACGCGGTCGACGTCGATTCCGCTCGCCGCCGCGAGTGCTGGGTTGTCTGCGACCGCACGCGTCGCCTTGCCGAGGCGCGTCCGCAGGAGCGCGAACGCGATCAGGAGGATGACGACGAGCGAGATCAGCAGCGACCACAGGTTGTTGGGCGAGACGGAGATGGGTCCGAGCTCGATGTCCGTGGACTGCGAGTACGGCAGCTGCTGGGTCGCGCCGCCGAAGAAGAACAGGATGACGTAGCGGACGGCGAGTGCGAGACCAATGCTCACGATCATCATCGGCACGAGGCCCGTGCCGCGCTGGCGCAGCGGCTTCCACAGCCACGCGTCCTGAACGTAGCCGAAGGCGACACCGGCGGCGAGGCCCGCGATGATCGCAAGCCAGAAGGGCGCGCCGATGGCGCTGAGCGAGAAGACGACGACGGCGCCGAGTGTAACCATCTCGCCGTGGGCGAAGTTCGTCAGGCCCGTGGTGCCGAAGATGAGGGAGAGGCCGACGGCGGAGAGCGCGAGCAGCAGGCCGAAGCTCAGACCGGCGACGAGCCGGTTGGCCAGATTGGAGAAGAAGCTCTCCTGATGCACCTGGATGCCCGCGCCGAACGCGAAGATCGTGCTGGCGTTCGAGGTCTGGTTGAACGTCACGGTCCGGGGGTTGTCCTGGCCCTCGGCAAGCTTGATGCCATCCGGCAGCGTGGACTCGTCAAGGGTCACCTTGTAGCTGCCCTGGGTGGGCACGGAGATGGTCCACGCGCCCGACGCCCCCGAGGTCGTGCTGCCGGTGAAGCCTTCTCCCTCGGCGGTGATCTTGACGCCTTGGAGGGGCTGACCGGCGTTGCGCAGGAAGCCCGAGATGCTGTTCTGGAACTGGGTCTGGCTTGAGCTCGGACCGGGGCTGGGCGAGGTTGTCGCGTCAGCGGCTGGGGCGAGAGCCAGGAGCACTGCGAGGAAGGCGCCGATCAGGGCGCCAGCGGCCACCAGCACGCGTGGTACGCGTGGCCGGCGTATGGCCGGGGCTGTGCTTGTCACGTAGGAGCCTCCGTACTTTCCGGGGGGAGCGGCTGGCACGGCCAGCCGGAACGGTTGGTGCAACGGGTGCAGCCCATCGCACTGGGAACGCAAGCTCCGGAATGTGACGAATCTCACCCGTTGAGAGCAATGTTACCCGGGGGAAGCGTGGGGATTGCCGCGATGAGGCGCCGGTGCGCATCGCGATCGGATAACAACTGTGAAGGGACGCCTCCGTGTACTTTCAGTTCCAGTTAACTCTCGGCCCTCCCGATGGAATAGGCCTAAACCTTCGCCGCAGGCAGGCCAGAGGCTGTAGCGTCAGGGCAAGAAGCCCACCTCGGGGAACTTCCGGGCTTTCCTGTGCGTGGAACCGGCAGGGACCGCCGCAGCACCGGTGGTGGGCCATCGGGATCGAAACAGCCTCGACCCGCCGACGAACAAGGAGCCGACATGGCATTCGGGGGAAACCCTGTCTTCCGGGGGAAGACCTTCAAGGGAGCGGTCGCGACCGCTCAGCCGCCCGTTCCGCACGCCCAGGACCAGAGCCCCTACGTCAAAGGCCAGAACCCGTACGGCGCGAATCCGTACGGGCAGGGCACCTACGGCCAGACGCCCTACGGCCAGACCCCCTACGGCCAGGGCTTCCAGCAGCCGATGTCCGCCGACCAGCTGGATGCGCTCTACCGCTCGCCGGCGGCGAGCCCTGCCGAGACAGGGCGCATGACGTATGACGACGTCATCGTCAAGACGCTCGCCTGCCTCGGCTTCGTGGTGGTGGGTGCGGCGGTGACCCTTGCAGTACCCGCAGGTGCGGCGATGGGCCTCACCCTGCTCGGGGCCATCGGCGGATTCGTCCTCGCGATGGTGAATACCTTCAAGCGCGAGCCCGTGGCTGGCCTCATCCTCGCGTATGCGGGCCTCGAAGGGCTCTTCCTCGGCGGGCTCACGCGTCTCATCGATGCCCTCGCCCCGGGCGTGGGCCTCCAGGCGGTCCTCGGGACGCTGGTCGTCGCTGGCGTGACCCTGGGGCTGTACAAGAGTGGCAAGGTCCGCGCGACCCCGGGCCTCGCGAAGTTCCTGATGATCGCGCTCGTGAGCTACCTCGCGTTCAGCCTCGTGAACGTCGTCATCATGTTCGCCAACCCGAGCATGGGCGCGTGGGGCCTGCGCAGCAGTGTGCACCTGTTCGGCATCCCGCTGGGCGTGATCGTCGGCCTGTTCGCAGTCGTGCTCGCGGCCATCTCCCTCATCTTCGACTTCAACTCGGTCGAGCAGGGCGTCCGCGCCGGGGCACCGCGCGGCTACGCGTGGACGGCGGCCTTCGGACTGACCGTCACCCTCGTGTGGCTGTACACCGAGATCCTGCGCCTCCTGGCGATCTTCAACAGCAACGACTGAGCCAGGGACCCCGCAACGCCACGCCAGAGACCCCGCAACCGAAAGCAACGGTTGCGGGGTCTCTGGCGTCCGGTTGTGGGGTCTTTGGCGGGCTACAGGACCCGCCGTGCACCCTCGGCCGGGGACACGCTGAAGAGGTCCGGCGCCCTGTAGCCGGCACGGGAGAACGCTGCCGTGACCGCGTCGCCGACCGCTGCCGCGGCCTCGGCCGGAACGAGCGCGATGGCGGAGCCGCCGAATCCGCCCCCAGTCATCCGGGCGCCCACGGCCCCGGCGGCCCGGGCAGTCTCGACGGCGAGGTCGAGCTCCGGGCACGAGATCTCGAAGTCGTCACGCATCGAGGCGTGGCTTGCGTCCAGAAGGGGCCCGATCGCGGCGGGCCCTGCGGAACGGAGCACCTCGACCGTCTGGAGCACCCGCTCATCCTCGGTCACGATGTGCCGCACCCGTCGGAACGTGACCGGGTCGAGGAGCCCTTGGGCCTCGGCGAGGCCTGCAGTGTCCACGTCGCGCAGGGCATCGACGCCCAGCACCTCCGCACCGAGCTCGCACGCCGCCCGCCGGCTCGCGTAGCCGCCGTCGGAGTGGGAGTGCGCCACCTTGGTGTCGATGACCAGCACGGTGAGCCCGGCGGCGGATGCATCGAACGGAATGAGCTCGATGCTCTGGTCGCGGCAGTCGAGGAACACGGCGTGCCCTGCTGCGCCGCGCAGTGAGGCGGACTGGTCGAGGATCCCCGTCGGGGCGCCCACAAAGCCGTTCTCCGCCTGCTGCGTCAGCAGCACGAGGTCCTCGGCGCCGAGGCCCGCGCCCGCGAGCTCGGTCAGCGCGGTGGCGACGGCGCACTCGATCGCGTGCGACGACGAGAGGCCCGAGCCGGCAGGGACGCTCGAGTCGAGAGCGAGGTCGAAGCCCGGCACCGCGATGCCACGTCCCTGCAGCGCCCACACGACACCGGCCGGGTACACCGACCAGCCAACCGCGGATTCGCGGGTGAGGGCATCGAGGCCCAACTCGACCACGCCGCCGCCGTGCGTGGACACGAGCCGCACCGTCCGGTCGGGCCGGACGCGGACGGCCACCCGGGCGGCGAGGTCGATGGCGAACGGAAGGGCGAAGCCCTCGTTGTAGTCGGTGTGCTCCCCGATGAGGTTCACGCGGCCCGGCGCCTGCCACACGCCGTCGGGCGTCCCCCCGAACGCCGACGCGAAGGCGCGCAGCACCCCGGCGGTGGGACTGGGAGCGGGAGAGGGCGTGGTGCTCATGCGGAGGCCTTTCCGGCAGCGAGCACCTCGCGGAGCCGCTCGGCTACCTGCTCGGGGGTCGTGTCGTTGATGAAGGCGCCCATTGCGGCCTCGGATCCGGCGAGGAACTTGAGCTTGTCCGCGGCCCGGCGGGGCGATGTGAGCTGGAGGTGGAACCGGCTCGCGGGGCGCAGCACGGCGTCGAGAGGGGCCTGGTGCCACGCGGCGACGTAGGGCGTGGGTGTCGGGTACATCGCGTCCACGGCACCCAGGAGGGTGAGGTACGTGTGGGTGAGCTCGTCCTTCTCCTCCCCGGTAAGCTCGGTGAAGTCGGCGACGTGGCGATGGGGGACCAGATGCAGCTCGAGCGGCCAGCGCGCGGCGAACGGCACGAAGGCGGTGAAGTGATCGCCGTCGAGCACGACGCGTTCGCCCGAGTCCCGCTCGCGGTCCAGGAGCGAGCCGAGCAGCGTGGCGGTTCCTTCGGCGTCGTCGTAGAAGCGCCGGGCGGCGGCGCCGAGCTGCGCGGCCCGGGGGGCGACGTACGGGTAGGCGTAGATCTGCCCGTGCGGGTGGTGCAGGGTGACTCCGATGTCCGCGCCGCGGTTCTCGAACGGGAATACCTGCCGCACGCCGGGCAGGGCGCTCAGGGCCGCCGTGCGGTGGGCCCAGGCGTCGACCACGGTCCGCGCGCGCTCGTAGGGAAGCTCGCCGAAGGAGCCTGTGTGCTCCGGGGTGAAGGACACGACCTCGCAGCGGCCCACCGCGGGCACGGTGTGGCCCCAAGGCAGCGTTCGAGGCAGCTCGGTGAGATCCGGCCCGAGTGACGGGAAGCGGTTCTCGAACACGACCACGTCGTAGTCGGGATCGGGGATCTCGGAGGCGTTCCCCGGGGTGCTCGGGCACAGGGGACACTGGTCGGCGGGCGGCAGGTGGGTGCGGGACTGCCGATGGGCCGCCACGGCGACCCAGTCGCCTGAGAGCTCGTCGAAGCGCAGCTGTCCGTGGTCTGCGCGGCCGGGGAGCCCCCGCGCGTCGGCCAGGGGAGTGCGTGGTGCGGTGCCGGGATCGTCGAAGTAGAGCAGCTCGCGTCCGTCGGAGAGCCGCATCTGGGTGAT
This sequence comes from Sinomonas sp. ASV486, assembly GCF_030908215.1. Lineage (GTDB taxonomy): Bacteria > Actinomycetota > Actinomycetes > Actinomycetales > Micrococcaceae > Sinomonas > Sinomonas puerhi. Next base: position 67,704 of record NZ_JAVFJK010000005.1, read on the forward strand.
CCGTGGGGTGGTCGGGGTCCCGGGGGCGATGGGTGCGTGGGTCATGAACGGCCGTCCTCGTGGTCGGTGCCATCCTCATCGACGGGTGCCACGATGAGGTCGGCGACATTCTGGCGGAGCTCTTCGAGTGCGCCGGTCGAGAGTCCGTCATCGGTGATGAGGGTGTCGACGGCGCTCAGGGGCAGGATTCGGGCGAGGCTTACAAGCCCGTACTTGCTGTGGTCGGCGAGGACCACGAGCCGGGCCGCGGACTCGGCGGCGGCGCGGTTGGTCTCGGCCTCGAGCATGTTGGGGGTCGTGAGGCCCCCGCGCGGGTGGAGTCCGTGGACGCCCATGAAGCACGTCTCGACGTGGAGCTGGCGCAGTGTGGACGTGGCGAGCGGACCCACGAGGGCCTCCGACGGCGTGCGCTCGCCTCCGGTGAGGATGGTGCGGATGCCGGGGTGGCCAGCGTCGCCCAACGCCTCTGCGACTTTGATGGAATTCGTCGCGACGGTGAGCTCCGGGATCCCCGCGAGGAGGCGGGCGAAGGCGAACGTGGTGGTGCCCGCCGTGACGAAGATCGTGGCGCCGGGCCGCACGAGTTCGACGGCGCGGGCGGCGATCGCGCTCTTCGCGTCCGGGCGGTGCGCACTCTTGACCGCGAAGCCGAGCTCGGTGAAGCCCACCTCGGTGGGCCGAGCGGCTCCCCCGTGGACGCGCCGCGCGAGCCCCTGCTCCTCGAGGTGCTCGATGTCCCGGCGGATGGTCATCTCCGAGACGCGCAGAGTGGAGGCGAGCTCCGTGACGCGCACGGCCTCGCGCCGCTCGAGCTCGGCGATGATATGTGCGTGGCGTTCTGCGGCCAGCATGCGATCCCCCTGACATTCTGCGGTGGGTGGACACCATAGTGAGAGCGAACAAACACAAACGAACAGATTTCTCACAAAATATAACATCAGTCCGAGAGTTCCCGCTAGCGTTAGCGCATGGCAATTTCTTCGGGCACATCGGGGACATCGGTTCCACCGGGACCATCGGGCGCCCGGCGCGCCGCAACCGGCCGCCAGCACGAGCTCCGGCACGGGGGTGCCGTCGCCGTGGTGACCGAGCTGGCAGCAGCGCTGCGCGCCTACTCGCGGGACGGCGTCGTGCTCACCGAGACGTTCGGCGACGACGAGATCCCGCCCGGGGCCACGGGGATCACGCTCGCCCCTTGGGCCAACCGCGTTGAAGACGGCCGCTGGATGCTGGACGGCGCCGTCCAGCAGCTCGACATCACTGAGCCCAAGCGGGGCCACGCGAGCCACGGGCTGCTGCGCAATGCCGGCTACGAGCTGCTGGGCCGGACGGAAGCCTCGGTCTCGCTCGAGGCCGTCGCCTTCCCCCAGCACGGCTACCCCTTCCTCGTGCGGCACCGCGTCGACTATGCGCTCGACGCCGAGGGCGGTCTGAGCGTGACCCAGACCCTCACGAACGATTCGTCCGCGCCTGCGCCGTATGTGCTCGGGGCCCACCCGTACCTCCGGCTCGGCGACACCCCGACCGAACAGCTCCTCCTCACGGTCCCGGCGGGCACCCGTCTCGTGGCCGACGACCGCCTCATCCCGCGGGCCTCTGAGCCTGTGGAGGGGGAGTGGGACCTGCGCGGCGGGCGGGCGGTGGGCGGGCTCTCGCTCGATTCCGCGTTCACGCAGCTGGACTTCGCGCACGACGGCGCTGGGGCGCCCGGCGTGTTCCGCGCGACGCTCTCCACGGAAGACGGACGCAGCGTCTGGCTGTGGCAGGATGACTCCTGCCCGTACGTGCACGTCTTCGTCACGGACACCTTCCCGGGGCGGCTCAAGGCCGTTGCGCTCGAGCCGATGACCGGTCCGGCAAATGCGTTCAACTCTGGAGACGGCCTCGGGTGGATCGCGCCGGGCGAGTCGGCCTCGATGCGCTGGGGGATCGGCTCAATCCTCTGAGGTCCGCGAGGGCCCGTGCCCACGGGCTGGCAATGGCAGGATGGGGGACATGGAGCCTGCCGATGAGGGACCCCAGCCCGACCATGTGACGCCGCTGCCTCCTGTTTCCAGGCCCATGAGGGCTGTGGGTGTCACGGATCTGCCGTTCGCACTCCGGATCTCGGCGGCCTGGTCGTGGCGCCTTGCGATCATCCTCGCGGTCGCGTGGGCGATTGCCTGGGCCCTCGCCCAGCTGAGCTTCATCGTGATCCCCGTCCTCGTCGCCGCCCTCCTCGCGGGGCTGCTCAGCCCGCTTGTCACGTGGCTGCGGCGAGTCGGGCTGCCGAGGGGCCTGGCCGTCGCTATCACCGAGCTGGGCTTCATCGCCGTCGTCGCCGGACTCCTGACGCTCGTGGGCCGCCAGATCTCCTCCGGCTTCTCACAGCTGTGGGGCGAGGCGCTCGCGGGGCTCGCCGAGGTCCAGAAGTGGCTCTCCGAGGGGCCGCTGCAGATCACCTCGTCCCAGCTGGACACCTACGTCAAGGACGCCCAGCAGATCCTGACCACCAACCAGGGCACGCTGGTCAACGGCGTCCTGAGCGTCGGCTCGTCCGCCGGGCACTTCATCACGGGCGCGCTCATCGCCCTGTTCGTGCTCGTCTTCTTCCTCCTCGAGGGCCAGCGGATCTGGGGCTTCCTCGTCGGGATGCTTCCGCGCCAGGCCCGGCCGGCGGCCGACGGTGCCGGCCGCAAGGGGTGGACATCCCTCGTGAGCTACGTCCGGGTCCAGGTGTTCGTCGCCGCGGTGGACGCCCTCGGGATCGGGGTGGGTGCGGCGATCCTCGGAGTCCCGCTCGCCCTGCCGCTTGGGATCCTCGTGTTCGTCTCCTCCTTCATCCCGGTGGTGGGCGCCCTGGTGAGCGGCGCCGTCGCCGTGCTCCTCGCCCTCGTGGCCAATGGCCTCACGAACGCCGTGGTCATGCTCATCATCGTCGTCGCAGTGCAGCAGCTCGAGTCGCACGTGCTCCAGCCGCTCGTGATGGGCCGTGCCGTGGCGCTGCATCCGGTCGCCGTGATCCTCGCGGTCGCGGCAGGCTCGTACATCGCGGGGATCGCGGGGGCGCTCTTCGCGGTCCCCACCCTCGCCGTCACGAACTCGGCGGTGCGCTACATCGCGTCCCGTTCGTGGGAGAACTCGTGGGAAACTGAAGGGGCGACCGCACCGGCTGATGCCGGGCGGACGCCCGTTTCCCCCGAAGCCCCCTAGGAGGCACAGAGCATGAATGCCCTCTCGACTCTCGCTGTGACGCTCGACGACGTTGTTGCCGCACAGGAGCTGCTCGAGGGCATTATTGCCAAGACGCCCATTGAGCAGTCCAGGGCGCTGGGGCAGATGGTGGGCGGCGACGTCTACTTCAAGTGCGAGAACCTGCAGCGCGCGGGGTCGTTCAAGGTCCGCGGCGCCTACGTCCGCATGGCGCGGCTCAGCGACGAGGAGAAGCGCGCCGGTGTCGTTGCGGCCTCCGCCGGCAACCACGCTCAGGGCGTGGCCTCTGCGGCCAAGCGTCTCGGCATCCGCGCGCGGATCTACATGCCGCTCGGCGTGGCCCTGCCCAAGCTCCAGGCCACCCGCTCGCACGGCGCCGAGGTCGTGCTCCACGGGCACAACGTCGACGAGGCGCTCGCCGAGGCCAAGAGGTACGCCGACGAGACGGGCGCCGTCTTCGTCCACCCCTTCGACAACGCAGACGTCGTTGCCGGCCAGGGCACGATCGGGCTCGAGATCCTCGAGCAGGTGCCCGAGGTGGACACGATCCTCATGGGGGTCGGAGGAGGCGGACTGCTCGCCGGCGTCAGCGTGGCGGTCAAGGCCAAGGCAGCCGAGCTCGGCCGGGAGATCCGCGTGATCGGCGTGCAGGCGGAGAACGCTGCCGCCTACCCGCCCTCGCTCGCCGCAGACGCAGTCGTGCCGCTGCCGAAGGTCGCCACCATGGCTGACGGCATCGCCGTGGGCCTCCCCGGCCAGATCCCGTTCAGCATCATCCGCGAGCTCGTCGACGACGTTGTGACCGTGAGCGAGGACTCCCTCGCCCGCGCGCTCATCTTCCTGCTCGAGCGCGCGAAGCTCGTGGTCGAGCCTGCCGGCGCGGTCGGCGTCGCCGCACTCATGGACGGCAAGCTCGCCGAGCTCGGCATCCACCCCAAGAAGACTGTCGTCATCCTCTCCGGCGGCAACATCGACCCGATGCTCATGCTCAAGGTCATCCAGCGTGGCCTCTCCGCGGCCGGGCGATTCCTCACGGTGCGCATGATGCTGGATGACCGTCCGGGCTCCCTCGCGACGATCTCGCGCATCATCGCCGAGAACGATGCGAACGTGACCGGTGTCGACCACACGCGCGTAGGCGGCTCGATCGCGATGGGGGACGTGGCGATCACGATCGACATGGAGACGAAGGGCCACGAGCACTCGGACCAGGTGCTCCGTGCCCTGCGGGCCGAGGGCTTCCAGCCGATCGTCATCCACGTCTGAGGACGCAGTGCCATGACGGCCGGCGCGCCGGGGACGAGGGGCCAGCTCGCTGGCCGAGCAAGGGCGGGACTCGCAACCATGACGGCCGTCACCGTGCTCCTGTACGTGATCGAGATCGTCAACATGGCCACGTTCGGCCTCCTGTCGCGCATGTTCGGCATCCGCCCGCGGGACGTCGGCAGCCTCCCCGACATCCTGACCTCGCCGCTCGTGCACGACTCGACCAGCTGGGCGCACCTGCTGGCGAACACCCTGCCGCTGTTCGTGTTCGGGCTCCTGGCTTTCCTCGCCGGGCTGAGGCAGTTCCTGACCGCCGTCGCGCTGTCCTGGGTGGCCTCGGGGATCGGCGTGTGGCTGTTCGGCGGGAGCGTTTTCGGCCACCCGGGCATCACCGTCGGTGCCTCGGGCGTGATCTTCGGGCTGTTCGGCTTCCTGCTGGTCCGCGGATTCTTCAATCGCAGCTGGTGGCAGATCCTGCTCGCCGTGGTCCTCTTCGCGGCCTATGGGAGCGTGCTCCTGGGCATCCTGCCTACGGTCGGGCGGGGAATCTCATGGCAGGCCCACCTCTTCGGCCTCGCGGGCGGCGTCATTGCCGCGGTCATGCTCCGTCCGCGCGGCCGAACCGCGAGCTGAGCCCTCACTTGGACCACGACGACGGCGCCGCCCACCTCGTGAGGTGGGCGGCGCCGTCGTGCGTGTGCGGGGTGCAGTCCGGGAAGGACCGATCAGCCGTTGTACGGGGTGGCCGAGATGATCTCGACCGCGATGTCCTTGCCGTTCGGGGCGGTGTAGGAGAGCTTGTCGCCCGCCTTGTGGCCCACGATCGCTGAACCCAGCGGAGACTTGTCGCTGAAAACGTCGATGTCGGTGCCGGCGTCGGCGATCTCGCGCGAACCGAGGAGGAAGTGCTCCTCTTCGCCGGCGATCTTGGCGACGACGAGCATTCCGGGCTCGACGACGCCGTCGTCAGCCGGCTTCTCGCCCACTTGGGCGTTGCGGAGCAGATCCGTGAGCTGGCGGATGCGGGCCTCGATCTTGCCCTGCTCCTCCTTGGCGGCGTGATAGCCGCCGTTCTCCTTGAGATCGCCTTCCTGCCGAGCTGCCTCGATCTTCTCGACGATCTCATGACGGCCGGGGCCCGAGAGGTGGTCAAGCTCGCCCTTGAGGCGGTCGTACGCCTCCTGGGTGAGCCAGGCGCCGCCCTGATGGGTCGTGGTGGACATGTCGTCTCCTTGTAGCGTCTTTCCAAGCAAAGACCCCGCCTGCGGCTGTCTCGTGAGGACTTCTCAGCCACCTGCGGGGCAATTGGTATTAGTACAGTCTAATGACTATGGGTCCGGATCCCAAGCCGGACGCAGGCCGTGTCGCTCTACGCCCCCTTGAGCCAGCACGAATCGACGACTCCGGAGACGGCCGCGGCCTCGGTGCGCAGCGGCACGCGCTGAAGGGTCGTCGTCATGCCCTTGGCGCCGTCCGTGGGGCCGATCTCGACCTCCTTGTAGCCGACGATCGCGAAGTCGTCCGCGAGGGCATGGACCGCGCAGACGGCGGTCGCGGACGCATCCTTGCTGATCTGGAAATCTATCTCGGCATGCCACGCGTCCGGTGTGGAGAAGCCGATGTCCTTCGAGTCGACGCCGCCGCCCGCGGCGTTGGAGGTGTAGGTGAGCCATCCGGCGATCGCGACGGCCACGACGAGTGCGGCAATGATGACGAGCCGGGCCGTGCGCCGGGTCAGGCGGCGCCGGGGGGCGCCGTAGCGGGCAGCGAGGGAATCGGTCACCCCACTATTCTAGGAGGCGTGTCAGCCAACGATTCCGCGCTCCGCCTCCTGGCCGTGCATGCCCATCCCGACGACGAGTCGAGCAAGGGCGCCCCGATGATGGCGAAATACCTCGCCGAGGGCGTCGATGTCATGGTCGTCTCGTGCACCGACGGCTCCCGGGGAGACATCCAGAACCCGACAATCCTCGATGCCCCGCACCCGCACCGGGACATGGCCGGCGCACGCCGCCTCGAGATGGCCGCTGCCCAGAAGGTGCTCGGCGTCCAGCACCGCTGGCTCGGCTTCACCGACTCGGGCCTGCCCGAAGGGGACCCGCTCCCGCCACTGCCGTGGGGCTCGTTCGCCTCGCTCCCGCTCGAGGAGGCCGCCGCGCCCCTCGTACGGCTGGTCCGCGACTTCCGACCCCATGTGGTCGTGGCGTACGACGAGAACGGGGGCTATCCCCATCCGGACCACATCATGGCCCACCGCGTGGCCGTCGAGGCGTTCCACGCCGCAGGGCGCGCGGAGGACTACCCGGACGCCGGCGAGCCGTGGGCTCCTGCGAAGCTCTACTACGACATCCCGTTCAATCCCGAGCGGACGCTGCGGATCCACGACGCGCTCATCGCCGCAGGGCTCGACTCGCCCTTCGCCGAATGGATCGCCCGGGCCACGGAGAACGACGCCGAGGGGCACCGCCCGTGGACGTCGCGCCATCCGGTGACAACGCACGTGGAGAGCGCCGAGTATTTCGGGGTCCGGGACCGCGCGCTCCTGGAGCACGCGACGCAGATCGATCCCGGCGGCTGGTTCTTCGCGGTTCCACTCGCCCTGCGCCAGCGCGAGTGGCCGTGGGAGGACTATGCCCTGATCGAGTCGACCGTGGGCTTCCCGGCCGAAGGGACGACCGAGACCGACCTCTTCGCCGGGCTACGATAGATCGGTGCAGAACCTCTTCGTTGCCCTCGCCCAGACACCACAGCCTTCCCCTGAGGGAACCCTGCGCCCCGGGCTGAGCGAGGACATGATCACCCCTGGAACGTGGGGGTTCATTGCGACCGCGTTCGTCGTGGTCCTCACGATCTTCCTCATCGTCGACATGGTGCGCCGCCTCCGCCGCCTGCGCTACAAGGCGCAGGTCGAGGAGGCCAGCGCCGCCACTGCAGCCCGCGGCGAGGCCGACACGCAGGCGGGTCCCGAGAAGGCCGCGGACGGAAATGCTGTCGACGCGACCGACGCCAGAGACCGCGAGACGGGCAGCAGCCGCTCCTAGCGCTGGTTCGTCGCCGGGACGCTGAGGCTCCCGTAGCGCTCCATCCGGTGCCAGCGGAGGTGGAGTCCCGCCATCGCGGTGAAGACGGACTGGATCACGACGAGGTACATGAGCTGGCGGTACACGAGCTGCTGGAGCGGCAGCGTCCACAGGGGGGCGAGCCTCTCCTTGTCGAGTCGGAATGCGTAGGCGGCCATAGCCAGCTGGGCCCCCATGAACGCGAGCCACAGGATCCCGATCCGCACCGGGTCAAGGAAGATGAGCCCGTAGACGGCGAAGACATCGACGATCGGCGCGAAGAGCGGCATGAGGACCTGCAGGACCAGCAGGTACCCGAGGCCTCTGCGCCCGAGCTTCCCGGCCTGGCCTCCCTGCACGACGGCGCCGCGGTGCTTCCACATGGCCTGCAGCGTCCCGTAGCACCACCGGTAGCGCTGCTTCCAGAGGGCGCCCAGGGTGGCCGGGGCCTCTGTCCAGGCCAGCGCGTCGTCCTTGTAGACGACCCTCCACCCCTCACGGCACAGGGACATCGTGAGGTCCGTGTCCTCGGCGAGGGTGTCGCTGCTGACTCCTCCGATGTAGAGGAGCGCGCCGCGCCGGAACGCGCCGATCGCGCCTGGCACGGTGGGCATGCACTCGGCCAGGTCGAACAGCCGCCGGTCGAGATTGAACCCGACCACGTACTCGATGTGCTGCCACGCCCCAAGGATTCCGCCGCGGTTCACCACCTTCGTGTTGCCGGAGACAGCGCCGACGCGTGGGTCGGCGAGCGGCTGGATGAGCGCGTGGACGGTGTGCGGCTCGAAGACCGTGTCACCGTCGACCATGACGACGATCTCGTAGGACGCCGCCCGCAGACCCGCGTTGAGTGCAGACGGCTTGCCGCCGTTCTCCTTCCGGATCACGAAGACGCCCGGGATCCCGAGCGACTCGACAAGGTCCGCCGTGCCGTCGCTCGAGCCGTCATCGACGACGATGATCTCCACCGGATGCGTCGAGGCGGCGATGGACCGGACCGCCGCCTCGATCCCTGCGGACTCGTTGTAGGCGGGCACAATGACGGTGACCGGTTCGGTGATCTCGGGCAGCAGCGGCACGTCGCGCCGCCGTCGGCCGCGCCGGGCCAGGCGGTGGTGGCGTGAGGCGACCGCGACCACGAGCACGGCGCGGATGAGCGTGACGATGCCACTGGCTGCGAGGAGCCACGAGATGACGTCGACGACGGTCCCGCTCGCACCCATGCCCCACACGAAGGCGGTGCCCAGGAGCTGTTCCGACTCGGGTGCCGGGCGCATGCTCGCGATCCCGACGGCGTCGCCGACAGTCGTCACCCGATAGCCCTTGCCCGCATCCTGCGTGAGCATCTCATCGAGGGCCTGGACGGTCTCGCTCCGGTCCCCGCCGCCGTCGTGCATGAGCAGGATCTGCCCGTGCGTCCCGCTGGGCGCGAGGTTCTGCTCGATCTGCGCGACCCCCGGCCGCGACCAGTCCCGGCTGTCCATGGTGCTGAGCACCGTGAGGTAGCCATCAGCGGCCGTCGACTGCATGGCGGCCCACGTGCCGGAGGTCACGGCGTCGTTCTCCGAGCTGTAGGGAGGGCGCAGGAGCGTGGCCGTCTCGCCGGTGATGCCCGCGAGGGCGCGCTGCGCGGTCTGGACCTCGAGCTGGCGGCGCCACTCGGGCGCTTTGCCCAGGTCCACGTGGGTGAGCGTGTGGAGGCCCACCTCGTGGCCCTCGGCGATCATGCGGCGAACGAGGTCGGGGTGGTCGATCGCGGCCGTGCCGACGACGAAGAATGTCGCGTGCACGTGGTGCGCTTCCAGCACGTCCAGGATGAGCGGAGTCCACACGGGGTCGGGGCCGTCGTCGAACGTCAGGGCTAGCGTGCGGTCCGCGGGCCGGGCCGTGTGCACGTCCGCGGTGCGGGCATCGACCACCGGCCCGCCGTTGAGGACGGATGCCGGGACGCCGGCCGCGCCGTCCCGCGAGGACGCGGAGTCGTCGCCGATCCCGGCGAGGTGCTGGGTGTAGCCCTGGACGGCGAGGGCGAGGGCGAGGGCGACGAGTAGCGCCGCGAGGACGATCCAGTGTGTGCGCACACGGCCCGGGAGGCGGGCGGCGCGGTGCGCCTTCGCCGGGGACGGGGCCATGGGCCGCCGTCCGGCCGTGCGTCGAGCCATCACGGGTGCGTGGGCTGCGTCGGGATGGTGCGCTTGTCCTGCCCAGGTGCCGAGGGGTTGCCCTGAGCCGAGATCGGGGTGGCCGTGGGCGCCGGTGCAGCGGTCGGTGCCGAGGCGGCCTGCGTCGACGCCCCGACAGGGACCCGTGCCGTCCCCGCCGGCGCCGTTGCCTGTGTGACATAGTTCGCGACGGTCAGCGGCGCCGATCCCGGGGCGTTGTCCGCCGCGCTCGGACTCGGAGTCGCGGCACTCGGGCGGCCGTCGGGGGTCTGCGCGGTGACAGTCGGGGAGGGAACGGCCGCAGCGGGGAGGAAGGGGGCCGCGGCGTTGGGGCCCCCGGTCATGAGGGCGATCCCGATGGTCACGAGGTAGCCCGCGACGAGGAGCAGTGCCACCCCGCCGATGAGGCGCATGAGGCGCAGCTTCCGGCCCGATGCGTCGACGAAGACAGGCCCGCCGTCCTCGTGTGCGGACGTGCCGGGACTGAGGGTGCCGCTGTCTGGGATGGCCATCGGTACCAGATTCTAGACGACGGGGCCTCGCGGCCGCACGCCAGGAGACGCCGGATGTCGCCGTCGCCGCCCGGTGCCGCAGTCGTGAGGGTGCAGACTCGGACTATGACGAACCGACTCGCGGGGCAGGCTTCGGCCTACCTGCGCCAGCACGCGGAGAACCCTGTCCACTGGCAGCCCTTCGGCGACGATGCGTTCGCGGAGGCGGCGCGGCGGGACGTCCCCGTCTTCATCTCGATCGGCTACGCGGCATGCCACTGGTGCCACGTCATGGCCCATGAGTCGTTCGAGGACCCAGCCACAGCCAGCCAGCTCAATGCCGGCTTCGTGAACGTCAAGGTGGACCGCGAAGAGCGGCCCGACGTCGACGGCGTCTACATGGCCGCCTGTCAGGCGATGACAGGTCAGGGCGGGTGGCCCCTGAGCGTCTTCGCTCTCCCGGACGGGCGCGCGTTCTACGCGGGCACGTACTTCCCGCCGGAGCCACGTCCGGGCCAGCCGAGCTTCAGACAGGTACTGACGTCCGTCGCGGCGGCCTGGGCAGATCGCCGCGACGCCGTCGAGCGCCAGGCCGACGCGCTCGCCGAGGCACTGGGAGGACTGTTCTCCGACCAGCTCCTGAGCGTCGGTCAGGCCCCGGAGTACGACGCCGGCGGGCTGGCCGCCGTGGCGAGCGGCGCCGTCGTGCGTCTGGGCCAGACTGAGGACCACGTCCACGGCGGGTTCGGCGGCGCGCCGAAGTTCCCGCCCTCGCCCGTGCTCGAGTTCCTCGTGCGTCATGCGGCCGGAGCGGGCGAGACGGCAGGCTACGCCCGGGCACTCGCCGGGCGCACGCTCGCCGCGATGTGCCGCTCGGCGCTCTTCGACATCCTCGGCGGCGGTTTCGCGCGGTATTCCGTCACGGCGGACTGGTCCCTGCCGCACTACGAGAAGATGCTCTACGACAACGCCCAGCTCCTGCGCGTCCTGGCCCACTGGACGCGGCTCGGCGGCTCTGCGGAGTTCCCCGCCGACGAGGCGCGCGATGCCGCTTCCCTCACCGCAGACTGGCTCGTCCGCGAGCTCGGGCTCCCCGGCGGCGGCTACGCGTCCTCGCTCGACGCGGACTCGGAGCGGGACGGGAGGCCGGTGGAGGGCGGCTACTACGTGTGGACGGGGACTGAGCTGGCCCGCGCCCTCGTGGACGCGCCGCACGACGGCGCCCGACTGGCGTCGTTGTTCGGCCTCCGGGTGGGGGAGCACGCCACCACGGCGGCGCCGCTGCACGCCGGGCGCCCCCTGGGAGCTGACGAGCGGGAGCTCCTCGAACGCCACCGCCCCGTTCTGCTCGGCGCCCGAGCGCGCAGGACACCGCCCGCGCGGGACGACAAGGTCGTGGCCGGGTGGAACGGACTGGCCATCGCAGCGCTCGCCGACGCCTCCGCCGTCTTGGACCGCGCGGACCTGCTCAACGCCGCCGAACGTGCGGCGGACCTCCTCGCTGGCGTCCATTGGGACGGAACCCGGCTCGCGAGGGTGTCCCACGACGGGAAGGCAACGGGTGTCGAGGGCGTGCTGGCCGACTATGCCGGGTGTGCCGAGGGGGCCTTCGCGCTGTACGCGGCAACCGGTGCGACCCGCTGGTATGCGTGGGCGATCGAGCTGGTCGACGCGGCGACCGGGAGATTCGTGGTCAGTGGGCTGCTCTCCGACGAGGCCCCTGCCACAGACGCCGGCAATGCCGGCAGCGCCGTGCGCACGGCCCGCGCGGGGGCCCGCACGCTCGATCCGCACGACAACGAGGCGCCGAGCGGCGCGTCGCTGCTCGCGGGTGCGCTCCTGACCGCGGCCGCGTACAGCGGTTCCTGGAAGCACCGCGCGCTGGCCGGATCGATCCTCGCGGGGCTCCCGAAGCTCCTGTCTCAGGGTCCGCGGCTTGCGGGCTGGCTCCTTGCGGTGGCCGAGGCCCGGCTGGCCGGACCGCTCGAGGCAGCGATCGTCGGGGCGCTGGACGGCACCCGGGCCCCCGAGACCTTGGCACTGCACCGCGAGGCGTTGCTTTCGCCGAGCCCTGGACTGGCCGTGGCCTTTGGCTCCACTCCGGGCACGCGCGGGTTGGCCCCGGCTGCGGGCGAGCCGAGCCGCGGGTCCGGCGGGCCGACTGCGGGTGGTGCGGAGTCCGGCGTCGTGCCCGTGACCGTGCCGCTGCTTCAGGACCGACCCGCGGCCGACGACGGCGGCCCGCTTGCCTACGTGTGCCGGGAGTTCACGTGCCGGCTGCCGGTCAATACCTTGGGCGCCCTGCGGGAGCAGCTCATGGGCGGGGGTTCGGCCCCAGCGGACGGGACCGGTGTGCAGTAGGCCCCGCAAGCCCTGCCGGCGGGCTGTTGCCGCCGGGGGGCCGTCGCCCCCGGCTCGTTCCCGAGGTGACAGTTACGCCGTCGGCGTGCCCAACACGGCGAACATGATGGCGATGTAGTGGGCCGCGAATGCCGCGACCGTGAACGCGTGGAAGAACTCGTGGAAGCCGAAGTGCCGGTACGAGAAGTTGGGGCGGCGGATCCCGTAGAAGACGGCGCCGGCAATGTACAGTGCCCCACCGACGCAGATGAGAATCGCCGCTGGGATGCTGGCCGCGAAGAACTGCGGCAGGAACAGCAGAGCCGCGCAGCCGAGGATCACGTAGATCGGCACGTAGAGCCATCGGGGCGCACCGACCCACAGGGTGCGGAACGCGACGCCAGCGAGCGCACCGGACCAGATGAGCGTGAGCAGGAGGATCGCAGTGGACCGCGGGAGCAGCACCCAGGACAGCGGCGTGTAGGTGCCCGCGATGACGAGCATGATGTTGGTGTGGTCGAGCCGCTTGAGGACGGCTTTGACCCGCGGGGTCCAGTTCCCGCGGTGGTAGATGGCACTCACCGAGAACAGCAGCAGCCCGGTGAAGGCATACACCGCCGAGGCGATCTTGCGGTCAGCTCCAGGGGCAAGGGCGATGAGCACGAGCCCGGCAGCCAGGGCCCAAGGGATGGCCGCGGCATGGATCCAGCCGCGCCACGACGGCTTGAGGGACAGGAGCTCGAGGCGGTCTGCCGCTTGGTGCTGCATGGACTGATTCTAACTTACGGTCCGGTAAGTTACTCCTGAGTAGCGGCTGTGAGGCTTGCGGTAGCCTAGAGGAAAAGCAGCGGTGTCGCCGTGTACGGGCATGGAATCGTACGGGCATGGAATCGACGGGCGGGAGGGGCATGGAGCTGCCCGTTTTCCTCTATGGCTTCTATGAGCGGCACCTCCAGCGTTCCCTGAGCCCGGACAGTATCCCCAAGCATGTCGGCGTCATGGTGGACGGCAATCGGCGCTGGGCCCGGCAGTTCAATGCACCCACGAGCCAGGGCCATCGCGCAGGCGCGGACAAGATCCACGAGTTCCTGGGCTGGTGCCGGGAGCTCGGCGTGCGGGTCGTGACGCTCTACATGCTCTCGACCGACAACCTGAACCGCTCGACCGAGGAGCTCGCCGAGCTCACGGCGATCATCGCGGACACCCTCGACCGTCTCGACAGCGACCCGGCTGTGTCCGTGCATGCCATGGGCGCCCCCGAGATGCTCCCGGACCACCTCGCCGAGCGGCTCGAGCGCCTCACCGCGAAGCCGAGCCCGTCGGAGCCGATCCACGTCAACGTCGCCGTCGGCTACGGCGGACGGCGCGAGATCGTCGATGCCGTCCGCGAACTCCTGCGCGACGCCCTGGCGCACGGCAAGGACATCGCCGAGCTCGCCGAGAACCTCGACGTCGATGACATCTCCCGCTACCTCTACACCGCCGGACAGCCCGATCCGGACCTCGTGATCCGTACCTCCGGCGAGCAGCGGCTCTCCGGGTTCCTCATGTGGCAGAGCGCCTACAGCGAGTTCTACTTCTGCGAGGCCCTCTGGCCTGCGTTCCGCAAAGTCGACTTCCTGCGGGCCCTGCGCGACTACGCAGGGCGCCAGCGCCGCTACGGGGCGTAGTGGCCGCAGGCCGCTGACGGCGGGGAGCCCTTCCGTGCACCCGTTTCCGCGCACGACGACGCCCGCCCGGCCCGGGCGTGCGCCCCGCCCCAGCCGCCACGCGCCGTCGTGAACTACACAGTTGTAGTTAACCGGACACTCCCCGCGATGTAACCCGCCCGTCATGTGACGCGGCGTACATTGGCCGCATCGGAGGCAACCCGCCTCCGGTGCGGGGAGGCCGAGTATGGGCGTTGCGTTGCAGCAGCTCCTGGAGGCCCGTCCCGGCCTCGCGGCCGAGCCGGACGTCAGGAGAATACCGGGGGAACCACCCGGGGGCTGGAGTCGACGTGACTAGCAACGAGGCCGCCAACGCTGCACTGCTCGAGGAGTCCGCAGGCGCACGCGCCACCGCCGATGGCGCACGCAGGACCTATGTTCTTGACACCTCCGTGCTGCTCTCCGATCCGCGGGCACTCCTGCGCTTCGCCGAGCATGAAGTGGTGATCCCCGTCGTCGTGATCACCGAACTCGAGGGCAAGCGGAACGATCCGGAACTGGGCTACTTCGCCCGCAAGGCGCTCCGGCTGCTCGACGACCTCCGTGTCCAGCACGGGAGCCTCAACCACCCCGTGCCGCTCGAGACCGACGGCGGCGCGCAGGGCGGGACGCTGCTTGTGGAGCTCAACCACATCTCGGCGGAGGTGCTCCCCGCGGGCTTCCGCAGCGGGGACAACGACGCCCGTATCCTGGCCGTCGCGAAGAACATGTCGAACGAGGGCCGCGCAGTGGTGCTCGTCTCGAAGGACGTCCCGATGCGCGTCAAGGCCTCGGCCATGGGCCTCGCAGCGGACGAGTACCGCAACGAGCAGATCGTCGACTCGGGCTGGACCGGCGTCGCCGAGGTCGAGGCGGATGATCAGCAGGTCGGCGCGCTGTACGGGCACGAAGCCGTCTTCATCCCCGAGGCCGCCGAGATGCCCGTCAACACGGGCCTCGTGGTCCTCTCGAATCGCGGCTCCGCGCTCGGCCGGGTGGGTGCGGACAAGCAGGTGCGGCTCGTCAGGGGCGACCGCGAGGTGTTCGGCCTCCACGGACGCTCGGCTGAGCAGCGGCTGGCCATCGACCTCCTCATGGACCCCGGGGTGGGGATCGTCTCGCTCGGCGGCAAGGCGGGCACCGGCAAGTCGGCGCTCGCGCTCTGCGCGGGGCTCGAGGCCGTCATGGAGCGGCGCGAGCACAAGAAGGTCGTCGTGTTCCGGCCGCTCTTCGCGGTCGGCGGGCAGGAGCTCGGCTACCTCCCCGGCACTGAGGCCGAGAAGATGAACCCGTGGGGCCAGGCGGTGTTCGACACTCTGGGGGCCCTCGTGAGCAAGGATGTCCTCGACCATGTTGTGGACGCCGGCATGCTCGAGGTGATGCCGCTGACGCACATCCGCGGGCGTTCGCTCCACGACTCCTTCGTCATCGTGGACGAGGCCCAGTCGCTCGAGAAGAATGTCCTCCTGACGGTCATGAGCCGCATGGGCCAGAACTCGAAGATCGTCCTGACGCATGACGTCGCGCAGCGGGACAACCTCCGGGTGGGCCGTCACGACGGTATCGCCGCCGTGGTCGAGACGCTCAAGGGACACCCGCTCTTCGGCCACGTGACGCTCACGCGGTCCGAGCGCTCGCCGATTGCCGCTCTCGTCACCGAACTGCTCGAGGGGGCCGAGATCTAGCCTGGATCGTCCCGGAGCGAGCCCAGCGTCATGCCGTCACGCTAGCGCACGCGTCGCGTCGGCGGAGGCAGCGTCCGATAGTGTCCAAGGGTGACGCACCGACTGCCCGAGCTCTGGGGAACGAGCCCGCTGGCCTTCTGGCTCGTTGTGGCCTGCCTGTGCTACTACGTGTGGATGGCCGCGCGGCTTGCCATGATCGACATCCGCAGCCACCTGCTGCCCAACCGGATCGTGCTGCCCAGCTACTGGGCTGCGGTTCCGCTCACGGTCGCCGCCGCGATCGCGGCAGGCGGATTCGATGTCGGGGCTGCGCTGCGCGTCCTCGGCGGCGGCGCTGTGCTGTGGCTCGTCTACTTCGTGCTGCGGATCGTTTACCCGGCAGGGATGGGTTTCGGTGATGTCAAGCTCGCCGGGGTGCTCGGCCTGTACCTCGGGTTCCTGAGCTGGTCGCACCTGTTCTGGGGGACCGCGGCCGCATTCCTGCTGGGCGGCCTCTTCGGCCTCGGGCTCATCGTCTCCCGCCGGGGCACAGCGAAGTCAGCCATACCGTTCGGGCCCTTCATGCTCGCGGGCACCGCACTGGCGCTCGCCCTCCCCGTCTGACCGGCTGGCGGTTCGCGCCGCACAACGCGGGGTCAGCCGACGTAGTGCGCCCGGCGCGCGGGATCCCGCGCCCACTCGATGGCGCGGCGGTGCAGCGGCGGCAGATCGGGCAGCGCATCGGCCTCGAACCAGCCGACCTCGAGGTTCTCGTCGTCGGCGACTCGCGCCTCGCCGCCGACATAGCGGCAGGCCATCACGACGTCGAGGTACTGCGCGTGGTCGCCATTGGGGTAGACCATCGGTGCTGTGGTCCCGACGCCAGCCAGATGGGTCACCTCGACCTCTACCCCGGTCTCCTCGAGCACTTCCCGCACGGCCGTTGCCGCGGGCTCCTCGCCGGGTTCCACGATCCCTGCCGGGACCGTCCACCGGCCGTTGTCGGCCCGTCGCACGAGAAGCAGCCGCGCGTCGTCGTCCGTCACGACCGCTTTGACCCCCGGGAGCCACAGGGGATGGACACCGATCTTCTCGCGGAGGGTCAGGATGAAGTCAGGCGTGGGCATGGAACCAGCCTAGGCGTTGCCGCGCGCGACGACGGCCGCCGCCTCGTGCGTGAGGCGACGGCCGTCGTAGTGCTCGTCCCACGTGACCCCGGGTCGCTGGGAGACGACCCCGGGTCGGGTGGGCCTACTTGTTGGGGCCCGTCATCGTGGTGACGTCGAGGGCGGCATCGAGCTGCTCCTCCGTGAGCTCGCCGCGCTCCACGTAGCCGAGCGCCACGGTCGCCTCGCGGATCGTGAGGCCTTCCTTGACGGCCTTCTTCGCGATGGCGGCGGCGTTCTCGTAGCCGATGAACTTGTTCAGCGGGGTCACGATCGAGGGCGAGGCCTCGGCGAGGAAGCGAGCACGCTCGACGTTCGCCTGGATGCCGTCGATCATCTTGTCCGCCATGACGCGCGCGGTGTTGGACAGGAGGCGGATGGACTCGAGCAGGTTCGCGGCCATGACCGGGATGCCGACGTTGAGCTCGAACGCGCCGTTGGTCGAGGACAGTGCGATCGTGGTGTCGTTGCCGATCACCTGGGCCGCGACCATGATCGCGGCCTCGCAGATCACGGGGTTGACCTTGCCCGGCATGATGGACGAGCCCGGCTGCAGGTCGGGGATCGCGATCTCGCCGAGGCCTGTGTTCGGGCCCGAGCCCATCCAGCGCAGGTCGTTGCTGATCTTCATGATCGAGTACGCGATGTTGCGCAGCTGGCCGGAGGCCTCGATGAGGCCGTCACGGTTCGCCTGGGCCTCGAAGTGGTTGCGCGCCTCGGTGATGGGCAGCGCCGTGTCCGCGGCGAGGAGGGTTATCACGCGCTGCGGGAAGCCGGCCGGGGTGTTGATGCCTGTGCCGACGGCGGTGCCGCCGAGGGGGACCTCGGCCACGCGGGGGAGCGAGGCCTCAATGCGTTCGATGCCGTAGCGGACCTGCGCCTCGTACCCGCCGAACTCCTGGCCGAGCGTCACGGGGGTGGCATCCATGAGGTGGGTGCGCCCCGACTTGACCACATCCTTAAACTCCTCGGCCTTGCGGCTCAGCGACGCTGCGAGGTACGTGAGGGCTGGGACGAGATCGTTCAGGAGCGCGTTCGTCGCGGCAACGTGGACGGACGTCGGGAACACGTCATTCGAGGACTGCGAGGCGTTGACGTGATCGTTCGGGTGGACGACCTTGTCGCTGCCCGCGTCCTTGAGCGCACGCGTTGCGAGCTCGGCGATGACCTCGTTCATGTTCATGTTCGAGGACGTGCCCGAGCCGGTCTGGAAGACGTCGATCGGGAACTGGCCGTCGAACTCGCCCTCGGCGACGCGGTCGGCGGCGTCGGCGATCGCGTCGGCGAGATCGGCGTCGATCACTCCGAGGTCCTCGTTGGCCCGCGCGGCGGCCTTCTTGACGCGCGCGAGTGCCTCGATGTGCTTGCGCTCAAGGGTCTTGCCCGAGATCGGGAAGTTCTCGACGGCGCGCTGCGTCTGGGCACGGTAGAGGGCCGACGCGGGAACGCGGACCTCTCCCATCGTGTCGTGTTCGATCCGGTATTCGACGGTGTTCGTTGCAGGGGCCTGCACTGCAGAGTCAGTCATGGCACCCAGATTAGACCCCTCGCGTGGGCCGATTCGAACCGAGACGGCGGCGTCCTGCGTCAGTGCATCTAGACGTCGCCGAGTCCCGAGACCAGCTCGGCCTTGCCCTCTGCAAGGTGGTAGCACACGCCGAGGACGGCCGTGCGGCCCTCCTGGACGGCCTTGGCGATGATCTGGGACGTCTCGAGGAGCCGGGCGCCGGTCTGCTTCACGTGCTCCACGACGGTGCTGTCGACGTCGGTCACCCCGTTGCGCTGGGCCGTGAGCACGCTCGGCATGATGCGCTCGACGAGGTCCCGGACGAAGCCCTGCGGCATGATGCCGGTCTCGTACGCATTGACGCTGGCCGTGACCGCGCCGCATGAGTCGTGGCCGAGGACCACGATGAGGGGGACGTTGAGGGGATCGATGGCGTACTCAAGCGAGCCGAGGACTGCCTCGTCGATCACGTGTCCCGCCGAGCGGACCACGAACGCGTCGCCGAGGCCCAGATCGAAGATGATCTCCGCCGCGAGGCGGGAGTCCGAGCAGCCGAAGATGACGCAGATCGGGTCCTGCTGGCTCACGAGCTCGGTACGGCGGGCGGCGTCCTGGTTCGGATGGCTGCTGCGGCCCTCCACGAAACGCTGGTTTCCTTCGCGCAGCTGCTGCCACGCCTGGGCCGGGGTAAGAGTCTGAGGCACGGGCCTAACTCTACGCACGCACGGCGCGCCGTCCAGTCGTGGGGCCTATTCGCGCGGGGCCTTGACGACGGCGTCCGCGACGGCGTCGAACTCGTCGAACCCCGCCGAGCCGCTCACCACCACGGTGGTTCGGCCGATCGTCGCCACGAGGCTCTTCTCGATCCCCGGCTTGTCATAGAGCGTCCAGTCCACCCCGGCCACCGTCCGCGTGCCGGTCGTCGGCGCCTTCTTGACCTGGTCGGCGAGCCACGTCGGGTTCGCGGTCGCCGTCTGCACGATCGAGACGAACTTTTGGGCAGGCGTGAGGTACCCGATGTCCCAGTGGGTCACGCCGTCCGTGGTTCCGGACACCCAGCGCGCGTAGTTGGGCGAGTAGCCAGACGGGAGCTGCGGGACAGCAGGTGTGAAATGCGCCACATCCTTGGCGTTGGCCGCGACGGCGGCGACGTCCACGTCGGGCCGGAAGGTGTCCGTCTTCTGCGACGCGTTCAGGAGCACGATGGGCACGATCGCGAGCACACTCACGAGCAGGGCCATGATCATCCCGATCACGGAGGCGTTGGCACGCTTGGCCGCCGCGGGGGTCAGGACGGGTTTGACGGCGGGCTCGGGGGCGTGGTCGGTGCTGCTCACCCGTCTATGGTCCCGCATGCGGACCCCCGAGGGCGAACGGACGTCATCGGAGCGGAGCGGAAGGCCCGGCAATACTAGGATGAGGGGGACAAGCCCGCTCGAAGAACCCGCTCGAAGAAGAGGTCCACAGTGTCCACTGCGCCCGAAGGCACCCAGTACTCGACCCTTTCCAGCTCGCTCCATGTCGGAGCTGATGAGCCTGACCGCAACCTTGCCCTCGAGCTCGTCCGCGTGACCGAGGCCGCGGCGATCGCCGGCGGCCACTGGGTCGGTTTCGGCGACAAGAACAAGGCCGACGGCGCCGCAGTCGACGCCATGCGCTCCTTCCTCCAGACCGTCCACTTCAACGGCGTCGTGGTCATCGGCGAGGGCGAGAAGGACGAGGCGCCCATGCTCTTCAACGGAGAGCGCGTCGGCGACGGAACGGGGCCCGAGGTCGACGTCGCGGTCGACCCGATCGACGGCACCCGCCTTACGGCACTGGGCATCAACAATGCGCTCGCCGTCCTCGCGGTGGCCGAGCGTGGCACGATGTTCGACCCGTCCGCGGTCTTCTACATGGAAAAGCTCGTCACCGGTCCCGAGGCTGCCGACATGGTGGACCTGCGCCTGCCGGTCAAGCAGAACCTCCACCTCATCGCGAAGGCCAAGGGCGTCAAGGTCAACCAGCTCAACGTCATGGTCCTGGACCGTGACCGCCACAAGCCTCTCATCGAGGAGATCCGTGAGGCTGGGGCACGCACCAAGATCATCTTGGACGGCGACGTAGCCGGTGCGATCGCGGCGGCCCGTTCTGGCACAGGCGTGGACGCCCTCATGGGCATCGGCGGCACCCCCGAGGGCATCGTCGCGGCCTGCGCGATCAAGTCTCTCGGCGGCGTGATCCAGGGCCGACTCTGGCCCACGAGCGATGACGAGAAGCAGAAGGCGCTCGACGCCGGCCACGACCTCGACCGCGTGCTGTCCACGAATGACCTCGTCACGAGCGACAACTGCTACTTCGCGGCGACGGGCATCACCGACGGCGACCTGCTCAAGGGCGTCCGCTACGAGAAGGACCGCGTCAAGACGCAGTCCATCGTGATGCGCTCCAAGTCCGGCACCGTCCGCTTCGTGGACGCCGAGCACCACGCGAGCAAGTGGGAGAGCTGGGCGCGCCGCTAGACTGGGCCGCGACCTGCCGCCGTACGACCCAGGAGGATCATGACCCCCGAGAGCCAGCTGGCCACGAATGAGCTGACGGTCCGTCCCTGCACTGACCGCACCGAGTGGGACGCACTGGTCAACAGCCAAGGGGGGCACCCGCTCCAGCTCTGGGGCTGGGGGCAGGTCAAGGCGGAGCACCATTGGCGGACGGAACGGCTGCTCGTCCAGGACGGCAGTAGGACGGTCGGCGGGGCGCAGGTGCTGTACCGCGCCCTGCCGTGGCCGCTCAAGTCGCTCGCGTACCTCTCCCGCGGGCCTGTGTGCGCCGTCGAGGACGCCGAACGGGTGCTCGGGGCCGTCGCGCGCTCCGTCCAGGCGTCCCACGGGTCCGTGGCCCTCGTGGCCGAGCCGGACTGGGATGCGGACTCGGAGGGCGAGCGCGGCCTCGCGGCTGCAGGATTCCGCCGCACGGACTCGACCATCCTCATCCCGCGGACCCTCATCCTCGATCTCGCGCAGAGCGAGGACGACCTCATGGCCGCGATGTCCCGCACCACGCGGGCCAACGTGCGCAAGAACCTCAAGGGCGAGCTCGTCTTCCGCAAAGTCGCGACGGACGGTGAGCTCGAGCAGGTGCTCACGATCTACCGGGAGACCGCTGCCCGCGCCGGCTTCGGCATCCACGAGGACGCCTACTACCGGGACATCTGGCGATTCCTCGGCGAGGATTCGCCCATCATCGCGGCGTTCGACGGCGAGAGTGTCGTCGCGTTCGTGTGGATCGCCAGGAGCGCGGGCACCGCGTTCGAGCTGTACGGAGGCGTCAACGAGGCCGGGCAGAAGGCCCGCGCCAACTATGGGGTCAAATGGGCGGCCTTCACGGCTATGAAGGCCGACGGCTGCACTCGGTACGATCTCAACGGACTCCTCAATGACGGGATCTCCGACTTCAAGAAGCAGTTCGCTCCGCATGAGAACCTTCTCGTGGGAACGTGGGAACTGCCGCTTTCGCCGTTCTTTTCCGTGTACGCCTCGGGAATGCCGCTCGCTCGCCGTACCCTTCAGCAGGGCCGCAGCGCCGCGAAGGCTGCAGTGCGCCGGATCAAGGGCGCGGCGGGCAAAGCCAAGGGGCTCGTGGGCCGCTAGCCCGACGCGGACTTAGCCCAGTCCGTTCAGCCCAGACCGGACTCCGGGCCGAGGCCGGTGGTCACCGCGAACGCGAGTACCCCCTCAGCACCAACATGGGCGAGCGCCGGAGCCTCGGCATCAGGGACGAACGCGCTCTCTCCGCGCGCAAGCGGGAGATCACCCTTGGGAGTGTCGAGTGTGAGCGAGCCCCGCACAACGAGCACGACGGCGGCCCCGGCCTGGGCGATGGGGACAGGCTCAGGTGTCGGGTCATCGACAGAACGTGCGACGTCGATGCGCTGGAGCTGGAACTCGGCGAACGGCGGGCGGTAGAGCTCCTGGCCGAGCTCGGACTCCTGAGGGGCAAGCAGCGGAACGCCAGCCGACTCGAAGACGACCGTGCGCAGCAGTTCGGGGATGTCGATGTGCTTGGGGGTCAGGCCGCCGCGGAGCACGTTGTCGGACGAGGCCATGACTTCGATGCCTAGGCCCTCGAGATACGCGTGGACGTTGCCTGCAGGGAGGTAGAGGGCCTCGCTCGGCGCGAGGCTCACGCGGTTGAGCATGAGGGAGATGAGGACCCCGGGATCCGAGGGGTAGGCCGCTGCGAGGTCGACGACGGTGGCGAGGGCTGCGTCCTGCTCCGGGCCCGGCCGGGCTGCCCTCCCAGCCGGACTGTGGGCGCTGATCGCGGCTGCCGAGGCGTCGACGCACTCGCGTACGTCCTGTCCGCCGGTGATGAGCCGCGCGAACGCCGCGCTGAGGGCCTCCGTCTCGTCTGGGACCCGCAAGAGCTCCGCGACCTGCTCCGTGACCTCCGCCGCATCGGACCCCGCCAGGAGCGCGGTCAGCCTCTCGAACAGAGCGGCGGCCGCGGCCGGTCGCCGGAAGCCCGAGAGTGCCTCGAAGCGGGTGAGCGCGAAGATCATCTCCGGCTTGTGGTTGTCATCCTTGTAGTTCCGATGCGGCGCAGAAGGGGCGACGCCGGCCGCCTCCTCCGCCCTGAATCCGGCCTTGGCCTGGTCGAGCCTCGGGTGGACCTGCAGGGACAGCGGAGAGGCCGCGGCAAGGACCTTGAGCAGGTACGGCAAGCGCGCCCCGAAGGACTCAATGCTCCGGGCTCCAAGCGCCCTGATCGGGTCCGCGGCGATGAGGGACGCGAGGTTCTCGCCGTCAGGTCCGTCGACAGGCTTGGACGACGCATCGGGGTGTGCGCCGATCCACATCTCGGCCTCGGGCCGTCCGCTCGGCTCATAGCCGAGAAGCCCGGCAATCGCGGTGGTTGAACCCCATGCGTAGTCGCGGACGGTGTTGCTGAGCAGGTACATGTGCGTCCTCGAAGGTGTCAGGTGCGGATGTCGGAGCTGTGCGTCAGCCTAGGGCGGTGGGTCGGCGTGACCGAACCGTCAGAGCGGTGTGCACTCCCCGTTGCCCGCCAGGATCTGGTTCAGCAGGTCGTTCTGACCCGTGCGGAACAGCGTATTGAGCCGGTCCGGGGTGACCTTGACGCCGTCCGGGCCGATGTCGTTGTATTGGCCCCTAGGCGTGAACTGGCGGGCCGGCCCGAACTGGCTGGCCGAGAGCACGGCGGCCACCGCGAGTCCCGCACCGCCAGCGAGCCCCGCGCCACCGGTGACCTCCGTCGCTGAGGCGAGCGGCGTCGTCGTGCGTCTCTGTGCCTGCGGCGATGGCGAGCTGGACGCCGAGCCGGTGGCGCTCTTGAGGACGTTCTGAACCTTGGCGTGGATGGCGCTGAAGTCCGGGTAGGTGGGGAAGGAGGCGTCGAAGTCCGGGGGTCCGATCACGAGGCGGCTCGTGGGCTGGCTCTTGCCCTTGAGGGCGAGATCGACGAAGCTGCCGAGCTGGGACGAGGAGATGTTCGACTCGACGACCTTGGTCCCCGCGTTGGCGATGTCCTGGAACTTGCTCAGGAGGGTCGCGGGGTTGAGCTGGTTGATCATCGCTTGCTCAATGCACTGCTGGCGTGCGATGCGGTCATAGTCGCTGACGAATTCGCGGCTGCGGCCGTACCAGAGGGCGTGGAAGCCGTCGAGCGTCTGCACGCCGGGCGCGATCCAGCCCACTGGCAGGGCATGCGTGCCGTTGTCATCGAGGGCCGCACCGCTCATGGGGACCCAGCCGCCGGCCTTGATCCGGATGCCGCCCATCGCGTCGATGAGCTGCTGGAAGCCAGCCATGTCGACCACTACGTAGGCCTGGACCTTGATGCCGAGCGTGCCAGAGGCGGCCTCGAGCGTTGCCTGCGCGCCGGGATCGTCCGCGCCGGGGTAGAGGTCACGGTACTTCTGGTTGACCTCGGTGTTGATCGCGTTGACGATGCACTGGTCGCCGCAGTTGTATCCGTCCGGGTAGACCTTGCGCATGGGCGAGTCCGCCGAGAACTGTGCGTTCTGGAGGTTGCGGGGGATCGAGATGAGCGCGGTCCGCCCGGTGTTCGCGTCGACGCTGACGATCGAGAGGCTGTCGGGGCGGCGGCCCACGCGATCGTCGCCCGCGTCGCCGCCCATGATCATGAAGTTGTAGCGCCCGTTGACTGGGCTGATCGCCGGTCCGCCGGCGAAGATCGAACCGATGGCTCCGCGGCCGACTCCGATGAGGTAGGCGGCGTAGGCCAGGCTCCCGCTCGAGAGGACCATGGAGACCACGAGCGCGAGGATGACGATCGGCCGCATCTTCTGGGCGAGCAGTGGCACGCGGATGAGCCTCAGGGTGTTGATGAAGAGCACCGCCCACCCGAGTGCGAGCGCAATCAGGACGATGATCAGCACGAGCGATATCACCGGATGGGTGACCATCGTCAGGATCGCGCCCCGGTTGATCAGGCCTACCACAAGGAGGATGAGAAGCAGTGCCCAGACCGTGATGGTCACGGCCAGGGCCCTGCGGGCCAGCCTCCGGTTGCCTGCGATCAGCTGGGCCGAGCCGGGCACGAGCAGGGTCAGGACCAGGAGGGTGAACGCCCGTCTGGTGCGCACCGACGAGGGGGCATCCTCGGGATGCCGGATCGGGTCAGTCTGGTGGCTGCGCTCGGGGGCGTGCAGTGCCATGGTCCTCCTTCGGCTCGCTGGTTGAGGTTGTGCCGGTCAGACCGCGCGCTGGTCGACGTGCTCTGACGCGAACACGCTGGCCGCCTTCGCGCGCAGCGCCTCGCCCTTGCGGGCCGCAGCGGCCTTGAGCTCGGACGCGAAGTCGGCAAGGCTCGCCGAGAGCCGACGGCCCAGATCGTCGTCGGCCGAGGCTAGCATCCTCACGGCAAGGAGCCCCGCGTTGCGGGCGCCGCCGATCGAGACGGTCGCGACCGGGACACCCGCCGGCATCTGGACGATTGAGAGGAGGGAATCCATGCCGTCCAGAGTCTTGAGCGGCACGGGGACTCCGATGACCGGCAGCGTCGTCACCGAGGCGAGCATGCCTGGCAGGTGCGCGGCACCGCCAGCCCCCGCGATGATGACGCGCAGGCCACGGGTGCGCGCGTCCTTCCCGTACGCGATCATCTCCTCCGGCATGCGGTGGGCGGAGACGACGTCGGCCTCGAAGGGGATGCCGAATTCTGCGAGGGCGTCGGCGGCCGCCTCCATGACGGGCCAGTCCGAGTCCGAGCCCATGACGAGGCCCACGAGGGGCTGCTGGGGTGCTGTCGTGCTCATGCGGTCTCCTGAGGCTTCTGAAGCGCGGACGCGGTCGTGCGGGCGGCGATGGGGGGAACTGGTACGCCGTCACGGACGAGGGCCGCGACACGAGAGGCGCGCTCGCGCAGGTCGACAGGGTCGGCGCCGGGGCCGCCCACGAGGTTCACGTGACCGATCTTGCGGCCCGGACGTACCGACTTGCCGTACGTGTGGACCTTGGCCGCCGGATCCGCCGCGAGTGCGGCCGGGAACGCGCTGTAGAGGTCCTGATTGGCGCCGCCGAGGTAGTTCTTCATGACCGCCCACTCACCGAGGACATCCGTGGCCCCGAGGGGGAGGTCCAGAACGGCGCGCAGATGCTGCTCGAACTGGCTCGTCACCGAACCGTCCTGGGTCCAGTGGCCGGTGTTGTGCGGCCGCATCGCGAGCTCGTTGATGAGGAAGCCCGGGCCGCGTCCCGGAGTCTCGAACAGCTCTGCGGCCATGACTCCCGTGACGCCGAGGCTCTCCGCGATCTGCAGTGCTGCGTCCTCGGCCGCCCGCGCAACGGCCGGGTCAAGCTCGGGCGCCGGTGCGATGACCTCGTCGCACACGCCCTTGACCTGGATGGTGTGGACCACGGGCCAGGCGCGCGATTCCCCACCGGGGGTCCGGGCGACGAGGGCCGAGAGCTCACGCGAGAACTCGACCATCTCCTCGGCCAGCAGCGGCGTCATGGTCCCGAACCAGTCGTCGGAATCGAGGGCATCCGTCGCGGAGCGGAGCACGCGCACGCCCTTGCCGTCATAGCCGCCGCGCGGGGTCTTCAGGACGATCGGCCAGCCGATCTCCGCGCCGAAGTCCGTGAGCTCCTCAACGTGGTGCACCGCGCGCCAGCGCGGGTTGGGCAGTCCGAGCGCGTCAACGGCAGCGCGCATCGCCAGCTTGTCCTGGGCATGGACCAGCGCCTCCGGGCCGGGCTGCACGTTGACTCCCTCGGCCATGAGCGCCAGAAGGTGCTCGGTCGGCACGTGCTCGTGGTCGAATGTCAGGACGTCAACCCCGCGGGCAAAGGCGCGCAGGTCGTCGAGGCTGCGGTAGTCGCCGATCGGGGCGAACGGGACCGCGGGCACGGCAGAGACGTCCTCAGCCTCGGCCAGAACCCGCAGCTCGAGGCCCAGGGCAGTTGCGGCAGGGGCCATCATGCGGGCAAGCTGGCCGCCTCCGACCACGCCGATTACAGGAAAACTCACTAGCCCAGCCTACAGAACACGGCAGTTGGCTCATTGGAGGCGGCCGCGTGGCCCCCTTCCAATCTGGTGCTGGGACGCCGCGCCCGGGCCGTACCCGGGCGCGGCGGTAGAATGTCCTGTGGCCTCGGCCGATTCTCAACGCCGAATCTCAACATATCCGTGGAGGAACATGATCTCGTCAATCTCCGACCGTCTGCACGGTCTGGCCTCGCTGTTCTGGCGTGAGGTCGCCAAGTTCGGGACGGTCGGCGGTGTGGCCTTTGTCATCGACAACGGCCTGACTTATCTGTTCATGCACACGATCATGTCCGACTCCGAGGCCAAGGCCCGGTTCTTCGGTGCGACCGTTGCCACGGTCTTCTCCTGGCTGGCCAACCGGTACTGGACGTTCCGGCACCGCAAGCAGGCCAACATCGTCCGCGAATTCGTCATGTTCGTCGTGATCAACGGCATCGGCATCGGGATCTCCACGGGATTCACGGCGATCGCGAAGTACTGGCTCAACGTCCAGGACAAGAATCTGCTCTTCCTCGCGGGCGTGGTGGGCATCCTCGTGGCCACGGTGGTCCGATTCTTCGCCTACCGCTTCTGGGTCTTCAACCAGGAGCTCGACACCGAACCCGGCTACGAGGAAGACCACGAGCTCTTCGACCACGAGCACGCCGGGCACCACCGGGACGGCGGCACCGCCGCATCCCCAGCGGTGCCGGGCACTCAGGCCAGCGAATTGAAAGCCGATCTGAAAGCCGATTTGAAAGCCGATCGGGAACAGTAGCCGCCCGCGCTAGCTGATCTCCTCCGCTGCGCTGGTCTTGTCCGCCGCACTGATCTTCTCCGCTGGACTGGTTTTCTCCGCTGCGCGGATTCTCTCGGTGTCCGTCTCCTCGACCGATTCGTGCACGAGCACCACCGAGCCGCCCGCTGCCCACGCGCCCAGCATTCGTGCGACGGCCCCGATGAGCCCCTGCCCCGCAGTGACGAGGATCCGGGCGCCATCTGCCTCAGCCGTTGCGAAGCGCCCGAGGAGGTCTGCCTGGGTGAGCGCGTTGTCCCCGGTCCTCAAGGCCTCGTCCTCCTGGACCGGCGGGTCGAACGGCTCGTACGAGTCCGCGAACTGCCGCACGAGCGCCGCGTAGTCGTAGGTCCCAGCGGCCAATGTGCCCGGGAATCTCATCTCAAGCGCCCCCAGCGCCACGGCGACGCGGGCGCCGGCGACCCCTGTGCCCGTGACCTCCCCGCCGGTGCTCTCCCCGCCGGTGGCGGGTGCGGCGTCGTGCGTTCCGTCCGGTCCGATGAACGTAATGTCCGCCGGGCCCTGGTCCGAACCCGCGAGCAGGACGGCACCCACCTGCCACGCCGCGAGGGCCACGACGGCGGACTTCCAGTGCGCGGGGAGCTCCAGGCGGATGCGCGTCCCCCGCTCGGCATCGAGCTCTTCGGAGAGGAAATTCGCGGTCTTCGCAACCCAGTTGTCGAGCACACGGCCGGACAGCTCGATGCGCTCTCCGCCCGGCCCGTACCAGGTCAGTCGGGGAGAGGAGGAGTGGTTGCCGCTGCGGAGCTGCTTGAGCAGGTCCGGGATCGTGGATGCCATGAGGTCATTGTCGCCGGTTCATGTTCGGTTTCTTCCCGCGGACCCGTGAATCACGTTCATGGAATTTGCTGCGCCGATATCGCGTCATGGACCGTCGGAGCCGGACTCATGGAAGGTGCAGGAGGGCGGCTGCCGCAGGAGGTCCGGCGCGGAAGGCCGCCCCGCTGCCGGGCGTGTCGTCCGCAGTCTGCTGGTGGAATTCTGGCTAGAATTTGCGGCCGCCGCTTGACTCGGAACGACTTACACGCATGTAATTAGGACTGGACAGTAACTGCGCCGGCGGACAGCGATGAACCGATCATCGCATGCCCGAGGGGAACCGGCACCGGGATTCTTCCTGGCGCTGGACTTCGCGGCTCGCCGCGCAGACACGACCCGAGGAGGAGCACCGTGGGACAGACGGAGCGTATCCAGTACGAGTCGACGGTCGCTGCGCATGCATCGACCCGTTATCGGTCGCGGGGGATTCCCTCCGACTGGTACGTCGACCCAGCGGACCCAGAGGCCCAAGAACGCTATGAGGCCCTGTCCGCAGAAGCCCTGGAGGATGCCGCCACGGCATTCCTCACGGCGCACGAGACGGAGGAGGCCGAGTCCGACTTCGACGACGAGCCCGCGGACGAGGCGATCGAGAGGGCGCTCGCGCTGCTCGCGAACCCCGCCCAGCACACGCCGAAGCCGGTTCTCATCGAGCTCGTCCAGCCGGGTGACCCCGAGGAAGGCGAGCTCGCGTGGCAGGCCGAGGCGCTGTGCGCCCAGACCGACCCCGAGGCGTTCTTCCCCGAGAAGGGCGGCTCGACGCGCGACGCGAAGAAGGTGTGCGGCTCGTGCACGGTGCGCGCCCAGTGCCTCGAGTACGCGCTCGCCAACGACGAGCGCTTCGGTATCTGGGGCGGCCTGTCGGAGCGTGAGCGCCGCCGGCTCCGCAAGCGGGCGGTCTGACCCTGGAGGCTGTACGCGTCACCGCAGTCGTCGTAGCGCACGACGGCGCCCCCTACTTGCCCGCGACGCTCGCCGGCCTCGCGGGCCAGACCAGGCCTGCCAACGTCGTGATGGGCGTCGACGCCGGCTCCCGGGACGACTCCGCCGAGTTGCTGCGTGGCGCCCTCGGCCCAGAGCATGTCACGGCGGTCCGGGCGCCCGGGGGATTCGGCGGCGCCGTGGCCCGAGGCCTGAGCGCCCTCTCGCCTGGCGAGGATTCGGGCGCCAGCGGGACCCAGGAGTGGCTCTGGCTCCTCCATGACGATTCCGCCCCCGCCCCGGACGCCCTCGCGGCGCTGCTCGAGGCCGTCGAAGCCGCCCCGAGGGTGGTGGTCGCCGGGTGCAAGCAGCTCGATGCCGAGTCGCCGCGGCGGCTGATCGATGTGGGGCTCTCCGTGAGCCGATGGTACGAGCGGCTCACCCTCGTCGACGTCGATGAGGTGGATCAGGGCCAGTACGACGCCCGCAGTGACATGTTCGCCGTCAACTCGGCCGGCATGCTCGTGCGGCGCGACATCTGGGAGAGGCTCGGCGGCTTCGACCCAGCGCTCCCCGCCACCGGCGACGACGTAGACTTCTGCCTCCGCGCCCGCCTGGCCGACAACCGCGTTGTCGTGGTCCCCGCCGCGCGGATGCTCCACACGATCCGGCCCGACGCCGCCGGGACGCCATTCGCCGCCCGCCGCGCCGAGGTCTACACACGACTCAAGCACACCCCTCTGGGGCTCCTGCCGTTCCACGCAGTCGGTGCCCTGCTCGGGGGGCTCTGGCAGTTCCTGCTCGGGATTGTCCTCAAAGAGCCCGCCCTCGGCGCGGCCAAGCTCGGCGCGAGCCTTTCAGCCCTGTCCTCGCCGGGCCGTCTCGTCAGCGGCCGGCGTTCTGCGCGCCGGACACGCAGGGTGTCTCGCTCCCTCCTCGGGACCCTGATCATTCCGCGGGCCGAGATCTGGGCGCACCGCCGCGCCCTCCTCGAGTCTGCCGAGCCGGACTCGGACGCCATTGTCGGCGACGGTACGGGCATCGCGGACGGGCCCAGCGAGCCGACCGGTGATTCCCAGCATGACTTCGCGGCCCTCGCCGTGGCGTCCCGGGGATGGATCGGTACGGGCGCGCTCGTCGTGACCGGCACCGCCCTCCTTGCCGCGCTCGTGGCCTTCGCGCCCCTGCTCGGGGCCGAGGCAGCCGTCGGCGGCGCACTCCTTCCCGTCTCGACGGCTCTCTCCGCGGTCTTCGCGCATGCGACCGGCTGGTGGACGGGCCTCGGCGCGGGCCAGCGCGGGCATGGCGATCCGTTCGACCTCGTCCTCTGGCTCTTCGGCCTGACGGGCTTCGGCGACACGAACCGTGCCGTCGTGGTGGTCCTCGTCCTCGCCGCGCCCATCGCCGGGATCGGGGCCTGGGCCCTTGCAGCGAACCTCACCGCACATCGCGCTCCGCGCACGCTTGCGGCCCTCGTGTGGGCCGCCGCGCCCTCGCTCATCCTCGCCCTCGCGCAGGGCCGTCTTGGCGCCGTCGTGGCCCACGCCGCCCTGCCGTGGGCTGCCCTCGGCATGCTGCGCGCCGTGGGAGCGGCCCGCGTCCGGGGGAGCGTTGGCCAGCATCACCAACCACGCAAGGGCTCGGGCGGCGCATCATCGTGGACCGCTGCCGCGGCGGGCGGGATCGCGCTTGCGTTCGCCGCTGCGGGGGCGCCCTCCCTTGTTCCGCTCGCGGGCGCCGTCGTCCTCGTGCTGACCGTGGCCCTGCGCGGCAGGGCCAGAACGCTGTGGTGGTCGCTCATCCCCACCGTGGTGCTCTTCCTCCCGCTCTGGGTCTCGGCGCCGAACAGCCCGCGGGCATGGATCACCGATCCGGGGGTGCCGCTTCCCGTGGACCCCGCCCCAGCCTGGCAGCTTGTCCTGGGCCAGCCGGTGGCGTTCGACGCCGCGGCGGGACTGGCGGCCATCCCGTTCCTCCCCGCGGGCGTGCCATGGTCCCTCGTGTCCGCGCTGCTCGTTGGCGCCCCCGTGCTGCTCGTCGCCGTGGCGGGAGCGGTCCTGCTGATCGGCCGCCGCGGCCTCGCGGCACGGCTCCTCCTCGTTCTGGGCATCGCGGGCCTTGCGTACGCCTGGGCCGTCTCACGGATCCCGACTGCCGTTGCCGGCGATGCCCTCGCGGCACCCTACGCCGGCCCGAGCGTGGCGGCGGCCTTCCTCGCCCTCCTCATCGTGGCCGTGCTTGCCGCGGACCGGCTTCTTGAGCATCGCCGGATCGCAGCGCATCGCCCGCCTCTCGAGGGGACGGCACCCCTTCAGGGCGCACGCCGGATCGCCTCTGGAGCGATCGTCGTCGCCTATGTGCTCCTCGCCGCGGGCCCTGTCGGAGTGCTCGCCCAGTGGGCAGCCTCAGGGTTCGCGCATGCCCCTGCGTCCGGCGGCCTGGGCGTCCAAGAGCTCGTGACGCCCGCGAGGGCGCGTGGCCTGCCAGCTACCGCGGCGGACCTTGGCGAAGGCGCCCAGCAGACGCGTACCCTCGTGCTCCGGGCTGCCGACGCAGGCGGGTTCACCGCGACCGTCATGCGTGGCTCCGGCACCACTCTGGACGCGCTGTCAGCGGTCGCCGCCTCGAGCCGCGTCGTGGGCGACTGGGGCAGCGAGCACGTCGCGGAGGACGACGCCGCCCTGGCCGCCGTCCGCCGGGCCGTCGCCACCGTCGGCGGTGGTGCCGCTGTCGACCCGGGCAGCGACCTCCGGGATCTCGGCATCGGATTCGTTGTGCTCCCAGACAGCGGTCCGGCCGACGACCTCACCGCGAGCCACATCGATGCCGTGCCGTCTCTCGTGGCCGTGGGCCATACAGACGCGGGCTGGCTGTGGCGAGTGACGCCTCAGAACGCCGCACCGGATGCAGGGTTCTCGATCAACCAGCGGGCCAGGATCGTCGACCCTGCGGGGGTGACGATCGCGGCAGTGCCCTCGGGACGCGAGAGCATCTCCGCCGACCTGCCCGCCGGACCCGACGGACGCAGGCTCGTCCTGGCGGAACGCAGCGACGCGGGCTGGGAGGCCACCCTCAACGGCGTGGCCCTCGCCTCCACCGCGCAGGACTGGGCACAGGCCTTCGACCTCCCGGCCACAGGCGGGCATGTGGAGGTCCGGTACGCCCATCCCGCAGCCATCCCGCTCGCAGTCGTGACGATCGTGGGGCTCGCCCTGACGCTTCTCCTGGCCATCCCTGCCGCCGCCCGCCAGACCGGCCGCACCGGGCGGGCCCGTTCTGCTCTACTGGTACCCGAGGGACTCGGCCGCCGCGAGCGCGGAACCGCCACTCGCACGGGACGGTCCCGGACCACCGAGGATCCGGACGCCCTCCCACCGCACGACGCCGGGTCCGAGGGACCTGCCGCACGAGAGGAGCCGGTGCATGACGAAGCCAGCCTCTGACAGCGCAGCCGGCACCCGTCGGCACCGCCTGCGCATCATCGCCGCCGCAGTGGCCGGAACGGCACTCACCGGCGTGTGGGCCGGGCTGACAGTTGTGGCCTCCACCGTGCCCGCGCCAGCGTCGCTCGGCACGAGGGAGGCGCAGTCCGTCAGGGTTCCGACCGGCGACGCCGTCCGTGCCTGCGCTGGGCCGGCGCGGCTGCTCGAGGGCTCCCCGGTGCAGGGCGACCCGCAGTTCAGCCCCGCGAGCAAGACTGCCCAGACGTCCGTGACCGGGATCGTGCTTTCGGACACGCAGGGCACCCTGCCTGACACGTCCCTCACCCCCCAGAGCGGATCGGCCCTGCGCACGCTGCCGGGGCAGCCGGCGCCGCCCGGTACGGTCGCGCAGCCGCGCGCGGCAGTGGTTGCGGGCCAGCGCGTCGACGGGCTGAGCGTCCTGACGGCGAAGCCCGTCTCCGGATCGGCGGCAGCGACCGGGGCCGCCGTGCGGTTCGAGGCGTCGGACGGCGACCTCCGCGGTCTGGCGGCCGCCACCTGCACCGCCCCGTCGAACGACCAGTGGCTCTCGGGCGGCGAGACGACCGTGGGACGTACCTCGGTCCTGACGCTTGCCAACTCGAGTGCGACGCCGGCGACGGTTGACCTCGAGTTCTTCGGCGACAAGCCGCTCACGCAGGCCCCGCCCTCGAGCCGCGGCCTGACGATCAAGCCCGGCAGCTCGGCGTCGTACGTCCTGAGCGGCTACATGCCCGGCCAGGCGAACGTCTCCGTGCATGTGCACAGCAGCGGCGGGCCCGTCGCAGCCGCCATCCAGCAGTCCACACTGCGCGGCCTCACGCCGGGCGGCGTCGAGCTGATCACACCGGCCGCGGCGCCGTCGTCGCGCCAGACGGTCTCCGGGATCGAGCTGCAGGAACCCGGCCAGGCGAACGCGCTCGCGGCGAAAGACGGGTTCGCCGATGCACGCGCTGCCGTGCAGATCACCGTGCCCGGAGCTGCCGACGCTGTGGTGCAGCTGCGCGTCTACGGCCGCAATGGTGCGGTGCAGCTGCCCAGCGGGGGAGTCGTGACGGCCAAGGCAGGCGCCGTCACCGAGGTCCCGCTCACAGGCCTGCCGGCGGGGACGTACAGCGTTTCGGCGTCTGCTGATGTCTCCTTCACCGCGAGCGCGCGCGTGCCGCGCGGGCTGTCGGCCAACGATCCACTCGACTTCGCGGTCGCCGCCGCCACACAGCGGATTGGGGACAACCACGTGGTGGCCATCGGATCCGGCGGATCGCGGCAGATGGTGTTCGGCGTTCCCGACGGGCGGGCGCAGATCCGCGCCGTGCCTGTCACGGATGACGGCGCCATGCACGCCCCAGTGACGCTCGACGTCGCTGGCGGCACCACCGCGGTCCTCGACGTCCCGGACAAGGTCGACGGTGCCCCACTCGCCGGCTACGTCCTCTCGGCGTCGGGCGATGCGGCCTTCGGGTCCATCCTGCTCAAGGGCGACGGCAACGCGATCGCCGCGGCGACGATCGTCCCCGCGGCCGCGGCGGCCCAGACCATGCCGGTGACGCTGGGCTATTAGCCCGGCGGCACTCCTGGCCCGGCACTCCTGACGCTGCGCTAGTAGCCGCGGTAGTAGGGATCGAGGGTCTCGGGGGCAACGCCGAGCATGAGGGCCGTGTATTCGACCACGATGTCGTGGACGAGGTCCTGGATCTCTGCGGGGGATCCCGCGCCCGTCTCGACGACCCGCCGGTAGACGGTGATCCGGGGTGCGCGGCCGCCCGCGCCCGGTGTGTAGTGGCCCTGCGGGGGACGGCCGCCGTCGCGGAGCATCTGCTCGAGCCCGGGAGGGATCTCCTCGACGGCGTACTCGACGCCGTCGAGCTTGGACCCGTTGAGGTCCTGGAGACGGTCCGCGGCCTCGAACACCCAGTCCTCGAAGCGCTCTGCGCGGGTCCGGCTTGCGGGCAGGACTGAGGGGAGGATCTCGCCCCGGAGCCCACGGCCGTGCCGATTCCTGCGGCGCGCACGGAAGGTCCTGTGACGGACGGCCTCCAGCTCATCCTGCGGCGGGACGGCCCGGATGCTGAGGGAGGGGCCGCCGGAATCCGGCGAATCCCCAACGATGGAACGATCCTGCATACATCGACTGTAGTCGTCGCCCCGGCGCGGTGCGAGCCACGCGGGCGGCACGGCACGGCCGCAGCGCAAGCAGTCAATGCCCCGGCACGGCATGTGCCGGGAGTAGGGTTCTGTGCCGTGGGTCCCCTACGCCATTGTTCTCGATCAGCCTGCCGCCAGGCCGCGGTGGCCACGCTGACGTATGTGTACGCCGAGTCGACCGCTGTCCTCGGTCCGCTCGCGACATACGCCGAGCCGCACAGCTATGACCTGTGCGCAAGCCATGCAGAGCGTCTCACCGTGCCGCGCGGCTGGGAGGTGCTCCGGCTGGCCCTGCCAGCAGCGCCGCCCCGCGGCTCAGATGACATCCTCGCCCTCGCCGATGCCGTCCGTGACCATGAGCAGCAGTCCGGACGGGCGCACGAGAGCGCGTCGCGCGACCGCGGAGGATCGAAGGCGCCGCTCGAGGCGCCTCCGGGAACGGACGCTGCCCCGCGGCGCCATCTGCGTCTCCTGCGCGAGCAGTCCTGACGTCGCGGACTCGGTACTCTTGAGGGCATGCCGAACCTCAGCCCCTCGCTGCTTGCGATCCTCAGGTGTCCCGTGACGGGATCCGCTCTCGTCCAGGACGGTGACACCCTCGTGGCGACCGTGCCGGGCCCGGACGGGACAGCACCCCGCTATCAGATCGAGGACGGCATTCCCGTTCTCCTCGCCCCGCAGACCTCTTCCAGCACGACGCCCGCGAACCAGGAGCACGCATGACCCTCGAGTACAAGGTGAAGGACATCTCCCTCCACGAGGCGGGCCGCCACCAGATCCGCCTCGCCGAGCACGAGATGCCTGGTCTCATGGCCCTGCGCTCGGAGTTCGGCGCTTCGCAGCCGCTCGCCGGCGCACGCATCGCCGGATCGCTGCACATGACGGTCCAGACGGCAGTCCTCATCGAGACCCTCGTGGCGCTCGGCGCCCAGGTCCGGTGGGCCTCGTGCAACATCTTCTCCACGCAGGACGAGGCGGCCGCGGCCGTCGTCGTCGGCGCGGGCACGCCCGAGAATCCGCAGGGCATCCCCGTCTTCGCGTGGAAGGGCGAGACCCTCGAGGAGTACTGGTGGACGGCTGAGCAGATCCTCACGTGGCCGGGCGCCGACCAGGACCCGTCCGTCGGTCCGAACATGATCCTCGACGACGGCGGTGACGCAACGCTCCTCGTGCACAAGGGTGTCGAGTTCGAGGCCGCCGGTGCGGTCCCGGCCGCGACTGATGAGGACTCGCACGAGTACAGGATCATCCTCGACGTCCTGCGCGCCGATCAGGCGGTCGACCCGCAGAAGTGGACGCGCATCGCGGGCGGCATCAAGGGTGTCTCCGAGGAGACGACGACGGGCGTGCACCGCCTCTACCAGCTTGCCGAGCAGGGCAAGCTCCTCTTCCCGGCCATCAACGTCAACGACGCCGTCACGAAGAGCAAGTTCGACAACAAGTACGGCATCCGCCACTCCCTTCCGGACGGCATCAACCGCGCCACCGACGTCCTCATCGGGGGCAAGGTCGCCGTCGTCTGCGGGTACGGCGATGTGGGCAAGGGCGCGGCCGAGGCCCTCCGCGGTCAGGGCGCGCGCGTCATCGTTACGGAGATCGACCCGATCTGCGCCCTCCAGGCCGCGATGGACGGGTACCAAGTGGCGCGCCTGGAGTCCGTGCTCCGCCAAGGCGACCTCTTCATCACGACGACCGGCGGCAAGGACATCATCCTCGCCGCACACATGGCGTCCATGAAGGACAAGGCCATCGTGGGCAACGTCGGCCACTTCGACAACGAGATCGACATGGCCGGTCTTGCCGCGGTCCCGGGCGTCCGCAAGGTCGAGATCAAGCCCCAGGTGCACGAGTGGGTGTTCCCGGCGTCCACCGGCGTCGACGGCGCCGTGCCCGAGCACTCAGTCATCGTGCTGTCCGAGGGCCGCCTGCTCAATCTCGGGAACGCCACGGGCCACCCGTCCTTCGTGATGAGCAACTCGTTCGCCAACCAGACGATCGCGCAGATCGAGCTGTGGACCAAACGGGACCAGATCGCTGGCGAGCGTGAGTACGAGAATCAGGTGTACGTGCTGCCGAAGATCCTCGACGAGAAGGTGGCCCGGCTCCACCTCGGTGCCCTCGGCGTAGAGCTCACGGAGCTGACCAAGGATCAGGCCGAGTACCTAGGCCTCGACGTGGCCGGACCGTATAAGGCGGACCACTACCGGTACTGACCGTACCGGCCTTGCACGTTGCGGCCGCCCCGATCGTTTCCCGATTGTGCTCGGGAAGTGATCGGGGCGGTTCGCGCCTGCCGGTAATCTTGAGAGAAGGCATTCGCGGCGAAGGGGGACTCATTCGTGTCTGAGCGGAAGAAACTCGGCAGGGGCGGGAAGATCGCCATTGTGGTGGCGGTCCTCACTGTTGCCGGGATCGGCGGCACGTTCGCTGCGGTCGGCCCGCTTGAGACAGCTCCTGTCGGCTCGGAGGCCGCCTCGCCTGTGCGCAGCCAGCCCGGAACCGCCTTCCCCGTCGTCAAGCCGGCCACGGCCGCGACGACTCCGTCTGCCGGTGCTAAGGAGGTCAATCCGGCCGTGCCGGTGAAGGTCACCGTGACGGACGGCACGATCGACAATGTGAGCCTGCGATCCTCGTCGGGGCAGGACGTCGAGGGTGCAGTCAGCGGCTCGCGCACGGAGTGGACGTCCAGCGGTCAGCTCGCTTTCAACAGCACGTACACCCTCAGCTACACGACGCTTGACCTGGCCGGCCGCACGTCGTCGGCGACGTCGACCTTCGCGACCGTCACGACGAAGAACGAGGCCGACGCCGCGATGTATCCGCTCGATTCCATGAGCGTCGGGGTCGCCCAGCCGATCCAGTTGACCTTCAGCGAGCCCGTGACCAACAAGAAGGCCGTCGAGAAGGCGATCACGATCACCTCGACCTCGGGCCAGACGGGCGCCTTCCACTGGTTCAGCGACACGATGGTGCGCTACCGGCCCGAGACCTTCTGGGCCGCGAACAGC
This sequence comes from Sinomonas sp. ASV486, assembly GCF_030908215.1. GTDB lineage: Bacteria > Actinomycetota > Actinomycetes > Actinomycetales > Micrococcaceae > Sinomonas > Sinomonas puerhi. The sequence continues at coordinate 105,900 of NZ_JAVFJK010000005.1, forward strand.
ACCATCACGGTCAAGATGGACCTGTTCGGCGTGGACCTCGGCAACGGACAGATCGGCAACTTCTCCAAGACGAACACCGTGCATATCGGCGACAAACGGACAGCCGTTGCCGATGCGCAGGCCCACACGTTCACCGCGTATATCAACGACAAGCCGGTGCAGACGTGGCCCGCGACCATGGGTGACACGCGCTTTCCGTCGGCCCGCGGATACCTCGTGCTCATGGAGAAGCAGCGGAAGGCTCACTTCGTTGCGGCGTCGATCGGGCTCAAGCCGGGTGACCCGGCCAACTACGGTGAGCTCGACGTCGAGTATGCGACCCGTCTCACGCCCAGTGGCGAGTTCATCCACCAAGCCACTGACAATGCCCTGCCCTACCTCGGTCAGATCAACCTTTCTCACGGGTGCATCGGGCTTGGGCCCGACGGCGCAGCCTGGGTGTTCAACAACATGACGGCCGGCGACGTCGTGCAGGTCATCAACACGGACGGCGACTACGCCAATTTCGATGACGGATTCGGAGACTGGAACATCCCGTGGGCCCAATACGCCAACGGGTGAGTCAGTCTGGCGGCCCCGCATAACGCTTCGGCCACATGAGGGCGCCGATGCCCCGACGCGGGGCAGGGCAACAGGTACCGTGGACGCTAGATCATGCAGACTTTCAGGCCCGCAGGGGCCGCTACTGGACGGTGACAGTGTTGACCGACAAGAGACCCGAGTCCGGCGAGGGCTTCGATGAGCTGCAGGACAGCGACGAGCCCGCCTTCGATTGGATGAAGCCCGCGGGGCCACGCCCCGACGCCGGGAAGCCGGCTTCGGAGGGCAAGGCGGCGATTGGCGAGAAGCGGGGTGCCGCGCCGGAGCCGGCGGCGGCCGAGACACGAGCGACGGAGCCGGCAGTGACTGAGACACGAGCGGCAGAACCGGCAGCGACCGAGACACGGGCGATGGAGCCGACGGCCGCCGGACCGGCAAGCCCCAGGCACACCGCCTCAGAGAAGGCTCCGGCCGCTTCTGAATCTGTGCAGACTGAATCTGCGGCGACCGCATCTTCGCCGACTGCATCGGCGACTGCTGAATCAGCGCCCACTGAGTCTGTGCCTGCGCCGCACACGGATCCTGCTCCGACCGGGGCGCTCAACGTGCGCCCGCCCGAGGCCGAGGTCCAGCGGCGCCGGAACCAGCGCGATGCGGTGGCACGGTCGAAGCCCGCAGGCCCGCGCTTCGTGCAGGTCCTCATGGCCATCCTCACGCCGTTCTTCCTGCTCATCGCCGCGGTACGGGTGGTAGCGAGCCCGGTGTTCCTCTGGATCGAGTACTACCGCCCTGGCTTCCCCGGGGACGGCTACGGGTTCAGCACCGACGATCGCCTCACCTACGGCTCCTACGCCGTTGACTACCTCGCCAACCTTGCGGGACCGCGGTATCTGGGCAGCCTGGTCCTCCCCTCCGGGGACCACCTGTTCAATGCCGGCGAGGTCAGCCACATGGCCGACGTCAAGGGGGTGGTCCTCTCGGCCTACGGGGCCGGGATCGTCCTGTTGCTCTTCTTCGTGTTCGCGTTCATCGGGCTGAGGAAGACCAAGGGCGCGTTCGTGCGGGGGGTGTTCGCCGGAGCCTTCGTCACGATCGGCATCATCATCGCCCTGGCCGTCCTCGCAGCGCTCGGCTGGGAGCAGTTCTTCACAGACTTCCACCGGATCTTCTTTGCCAACGGGACGTGGACGTTCCGCCTCGAGGACACCCTCATCCGCCTCTTCCCGGGCCAGTTCTGGGTGGACTCGGCGCTCGTGGTCGGCGTGCTCGTGATGCTCGTGGCGAGCCTCCTCGTCATCTTCTGCTGGCCCACGCCGCGGCGTGTTGCCCGACGCGAGGCCGTGCAGGCCGCCGTCGGGCCCGAGTAGGGACCATCCCGAACAGGGGGTCCCTCCGAGGAGGGGTTCAGCCCGACCGGGGAGTCAGTGGGAGTAGAGCTCCGGGAGCACCTCGGGGAACGAGTCGTTGAGCGACTGGCGCCGTAGCTTCAGTGATGGCGTCAGATCGCCGTCCTCGAGGGTGAGCTCCCTGGGCAGCACGATGAACTTGCGGATCGACTCGGCGCGGGAGACGGTGGCGTTCGCGGCGTCCACTGCGCGTTGGATCTCCGCGATGACCTCGGGATCGGATGCCGCTTCGGCGACGGTGAGCACGCGCCCGCGGCGACGCGCCCAGGAGCCGAGCTGATCGCCGTCGAGCCCCATGACGGCAGCGATGAAGGGCCGGCCCTCGCCGACCACGATCGCGTGTGCCACGAGCTCTGATTCGCGCAGTGCGTCCTCCAGCGGGCCCGGATGCACGTTCTTCCCGCCAGCCGTGACAATCACGTCCTTGAGCCGGCCCGTGATGGTCAGGAAACCGTCGTCGTCGAGCGCACCGAGGTCCCCGGTGGCGAAGTAGCCGTCCTCGTGGAAGGGCGAGGCCGGCACCGGGGTGCCGACCTGGTCCGCCGGATCTGAGCCGCCGTACCCGCGGATCACACCGATCCCCTTGACGAGCACCTCGCCGTTCTCCGCGATGCGGATCGAGGTGCCCGGCAGCGGCTGTCCCACACTGCCGACACGGGTGGCGGTGGGGGTGTTGACCGTACACGGTCCGGTGGTCTCTGTGAGCCCGTAGCCCTCGAGCACCGGTAGCCCTGCGCCGCGGAAGAAGTGTGCGAGCGAAGGACTCAGGGCGCTGCCTCCCGAGACGATCGAGGAGACGTGGCCGCCGAATGCCGCGCGGATCCGCCCGTAGACGAGCCGTTCGAACACGGCGTGCCGGACCCGCAGCCGGCGACCGGGGCGGTGACCTCGTCCGGCGGCCGCGTCGTCGAGTGCTTGGGAATACTCCCGCGCGGTTGCGGCCGCGCGCTCGAAGAGTGTCCCCCGGACACCCTCCGCAGCGCGCTCCTCGGCGGCCGCAAAGACCTTCTCGAAGACACGGGGGACCGCAAGGAGGAAAGTCGGCCGGAAGGTGGCGAGGTCCTCGAGCAGCGTGGACTGGCGTGAGTGCCCGATCACGACTCCGGCGGCCACACAGGTAATCTGGACGGCGCGGGCCAGGACGTGTGCCAGCGGCAGGAACATGAGCGTGCGCGCGCCCGGCCCCACGACCTCGGGCAGATGTGCGCGGAGGTTCACTGCGAGCAGCGCGAGGTTCCCGTGGGTGATCTCGCAGGCCTTGGGGCGTCCCGTGGTGCCGGAGGTGTAGACGAGCGTCGCGAGGGAGTCTAGGTTCGCGGCGGCGCGGTGCCGTTCGAGTTCCCGGGGAGACACCCCGAGGCCCGGACCCGTGAGGGACACGAGGTGCGAGCCTGAGCCGTCTTCGCTCATGAGCGTGACGGGGAGCCATGTGTTGGCCAGCTCCGGCGTCGAGCTGATGGCCTCCTGCACCGTGAGCGCAAGGTGTTCGTTCTCGACGAAGACGCGTCGCGCACGGGAGTCGGCGAGGATGTAGGCGATCTGCGACGTCGAGGACGTCTCGTAGATCGGCACTGGGACGCCGCCGGCGTACCACACCGCGAAGTCGACGAGGGCCCACGCGTAGCTTGACGACGAGAGGATCGCGACCCGTTCCCCGGCGTCGAGGCCGCTTGCGATGAGGCCCTGGGCGAGCAAGGTCACTTCGCGGCGGAACTGGTCCGCGCTCACTGGCTCCCAGCCCGTTTCGGTGCGCCGCGAGAAAAGCTCTGAGTCGGGGGCCTCGGCCACGCGTGCTTCGAGGAGATGAGTCACGTTGGCTTCGGGCGGGAGCAATTCGAGGAGCTCGGCGGACACCTCAGTCCGGGGTCGGCGCTGTCCCGGTGTGGGCCTCGCTTCGTCAGCCACGTGCTCTCCCTCTGTCCGCTCCGCGCTTCCCCCGGGACCCATCCTGCCATCTACCGCCGCATATCCCACGCGTCCGGAGTGCGGGATCCGGCTAGGTCCAGCTCGGCATCCACAGCCGCAGGCGCCACTCCAGGTAGGGGATGGGCTCCGCGGTCCAGAGGGGCATGAGGTAGGCGGACACCACGAGCGCGGCGAGCACGAAGACACCGACCGCGAGGAGGCCGGCCTGTCTGCGGCCGGGCGGGTCGGTAGGCCGGCCGAGCACCAACCCGAGGCCCATCGCGAGCGCGAGGATGAGGAACGGCTCAAAGGAGAGCGCGTAGAACGCGAACATCGTCCGGTCCGGGTACATGAACCACGGCAGGTAGCCGGCGGCGACCCCCGCGAGGACCGCGCCCGCCCGCCAGTCGCGCCGGCCGATCCACAGGAGGAGGACCACGAGGAGCGAGACGGTCCCGGCCCACCAGATCAGCGGGTTGCCCACGGACAGGACCGCGGAGGAGCAGTGCTCCACGCCGCATACCCCTGGCGGTTCGGTGTAGTAGAACGAGACCGGCCGGCCCTGGAGGAGCCAGCTCCAAGGGCTTGAGGCGTATGGATGCGGGGTCGAGAGGCTGTTGTGGAAGGAGTACGCCTCCTGGTGGTAATGCGCGAGCGAGCGCAGCGACGCCGGAACCCAGTTCCACGCGGGGTCGGGGTTCGCCTCCGCCCAGTGCCGGTAGAAGCCGTCGTCCGAGAGGAGCCACCCCGTCCACGAGGCCAGGTACACGGCCATTGCGGTCACGAGGATGCTCGCGGCGGCGAGGGGTGCATCGCGGAGAAGAGCCCCGGAGAACCACGCGCGCACCCCGGCCTGCCGCCGGGCCCCCACGTCCCAGAGGACCGTCATAAGGCCGAAGGCCACCACGAACGCGAGGCCCGACCACTTGACGCCAACCGCGAGGCCGAGGCACACCCCGGCGGCGATCCGCCACCACCGCACGCCGAGCCACGGTCCCGTGACGAGCGCCGTCGGACGTATCCTGCCGTCCGCTCCGGTGAGCCGCCCCAGGCGTGCTGCGAGGCGGCGGCGGCCGTCGTCGCGGTCGAGAAGGAGCGCGCAGAAGGCGGCGAGGAGCCAGAAGGACAGGAAGATGTCGAGGATGCCCGTGCGGGACATGACCAGATGGTGGCCGTCGATGGCGAGCAGCACACCGGCGGCGGCCGCGAGAATGTGCGAGCGGAACAGGCGGCGCGCGGCCCAGGCCGTCAGCATGACCGAGAGGGTGCCGACCGCCGCGGCGGAGAAACGCCACCCGAAGGAGCTTCCGGGCCCGAACAGCGCCATGCCGACGGCGATCATCCACTTGCCCACCGGAGGGTGGACCACGTACTCGGGCGAGGCGAGCAGGCCGGACATGTCGCCATTGACGAAGAGGTCGTTGGCGTTCTGGCTCCAGCTCCGCTCCACCCCCGAGAGCAGGTAGGAGTACGCGTCCTTGACGTAGTACGTCTCGTCGAAGACGAGGGCGTGGGGGCGGTCCAGCTGCCAGAACCGCAGGAGCCCGGCGATGAGGCCCACGACCGCGGGGATGAGCCAGACCAGGAGGCGGTCGCGGCTGACTGCCCGAGGCTCGACCCCACCCTCGGAGGCCGCGCGGGCGGGGTCGACGATGAGGGCGCGGGACGAGTTCCAGCTGCGAACCTGCGCACGGGTACGGGTCGGGGTGGCCATCCTGCCCCATGCTACCGGGGGTCGGCGGCCTGCTCTGGCGTAGGCTGGGGCGGTGCAGCATCCCGAGACCCCCGCCGATCCGGCAGACGAGCCCAGTGATCACGTCGGCGGGGCTGTGGTCCTGGCGGCGACGCCCATCGGCAACCTCGGCGATGCCAGCCGGAGGCTAGTTGAACTGCTCGGCGAAGCGGACGTGATCGCGGCCGAGGACACGCGGCGGCTCCAGCGCCTCGTGCACGGTTTGGGCGTGCAGCCGCGCGGGCGCGTGGTGAGCTACCACGAGCACAACGAGGCAGCGAAGACCCCCGAACTCCTGGACGCGGTGGCCGCCGGCGGGACCGTCCTGCTCGTCACGGATGCCGGGATGCCCGCGGTCTCGGACCCCGGCTACCGGCTCGTCGAGGCGGCAGTTGCGCAGGGGCTCGCGGTCACGGCGGTACCGGGGCCATCGGCTGTGCTGACGGCGCTGGCACTCTCGGGCCTGCCCACGGACCGATTCTGCTTCGAGGGCTTCCTGCCGCGCAAACAGGGGGAACGCGCCACCCGACTCGGGGAGCTGCGCACCGAGCGGCGCACGATGGTCTTCTTCGAGGCCCCGCACCGGCTCGCCGTGATGCTCAGGGCGCTAGCCGACGCGTTTGGGGCGGAGCGCCGCGTGGCCGTGTGCCGTGAGCTGACGAAGACGTACGAGGAAGTCCGCAGGGGCAGTGCCGACGAGCTTGCGGGGTGGGCCGAGGCGGGGGAGGTGCGGGGAGAGATCGCCATCGTGGTCGAGGGCGCCGCAGAGGCGCCGCCGGCTCGGACTGAGGATCTCGTCGAGCAGGTCCAGACCCTCGTCGCAGCGGGCACCCGCCTCAAGGATGCGGTGGCTGTGGTCGCCGAGGACGCGGGAGCCAGCAAGCGCGAGCTCTACGCCGCCGTCGTGGCTGCTCGCTGACCGCGGCAGACCCCGAAGCCCCGAAACCCGAAAACCCGAAAACCCGCAGAATCCCGCGGAAGCCAATTGTGCAAGTGCACAGGTGAAGTCCATCACAGCCGTGCTGGTCAGCATGGACACCCGGGCTCTCTGGGGCCTAGCGTGGAGGCAGTCCACCCCACGCTCGCCGTCGAGCGTGCCCACGAAGGAGTCGACGTGTCCGACAACATCGCTGTCACCCCCGAGCGCGAGCAGCAGCTGCTCGCGAAGGTTCCCACCGGCCTGCTGATCAATGGCGAGTGGCGCGAGGCCACGGGCGGGAAGAAGTTCGCGGTCGAGGACCCTGCGACGGGCAAGACCCTCCTCGAGATCGCGGACGGCACGAGCGAGGACGCCATGGCCGCGCTCGACGCCGCCGCCGCTGTCCAGGCCTCGTGGGCCCGCACCGCGCCGCGGGTGCGCGGCGAGATCCTGCGCCGCGCCTTCGACCTCGTGACCGAGCGCGCCGAGGATTTCGCGCTGCTCATGACCCTCGAGATGGGCAAGCCGCTTCCCGAGTCGCGCGGCGAGGTCACCTACGGTGCCGAGTTCCTGCGCTGGTTCTCAGAGGAAGCTGTGCGCGACTACGGCCGCTACCTCACGACGCCCGAGGGCAAGAACAAGATCCTCGTGACGCGCAAGCCCGTAGGCCCGGCGCTGCTCATCACGCCTTGGAACTTCCCGCTCGCCATGGCGACCCGCAAGGTGGGCCCGGCGCTCGCCGCGGGCTGCACGGTGATCATCAAGCCGGCCAAGTTCACGCCGCTGACCACGCAGCTGTTCGCCTCGGTGCTCGTCGAGGCGGGTGTGCCTGCAGGTGTGGTGAACGTCGTTTCGTCGTCTTCCGCGTCGAGCATCTCGGGCCCCCTCATGAAGGACCACCGTCTACGGAAGGTCTCCTTCACGGGCTCCACCCCGGTGGGCCGCAGGCTCATGGCGGACGCAGCCCAGAACGTGCTGCGCACGTCGATGGAGCTCGGCGGCAACGCGCCGTTCATCGTCTTCGAGGACGCGGACCTGGACAAGGCCGTCGAGGGTGCGATGGCCGCGAAGATGCGCAACATGGGCGAGGCCTGCACGGCCGCGAACCGCTTCCTGGTCCAAGACTCCGTTGCCGAGGAGTTCACCCAGAAGTTCGCCGCCGCGATGGCCGCACTCAAGCCGGGCCGTGGCACTGAGACGGCCTCGAACGTGGGACCGCTCATCGACGGTGGCGCCCGCAAGGACGTCCACGCGCTCGTGACGGAAGCTGTCGCCTCCGGTGCGACGCTCGCCACGGGCGGCGCGGTGGTCGACGGCGACGGCTACTTCTACCAGCCCACCGTGCTGGCCAACGTCCCCCACGACGCCGAGATCCTCCGCAACGAGATCTTCGGCCCGGTTGCCCCGGTCACGACGTTCGCGACCGAGGAGGACGCCATCCGCCTCGCCAACGCAAGCGAGTACGGCCTCGCCTCGTACCTGTACACGCGCGACTACGCCCGCATGTTCCGTGTGGCCGAGCAGATTGAGTTCGGCATGGTCGGCTTCAACGCCGGCGTCATCTCCAACGCGGCTGCGCCGTTCGGCGGCGTCAAGCAGTCCGGTCTGGGCCGCGAGGGCGGCTCCGAGGGCATTGCGGAGTACACGACGACGCAGTACATCGGCATCGCGGATCCTTACGCGGTCTGACGGCGATGCCCGACCCCGGCGGGCGGAGGGACAGCACCGCATCGCGGATCCCTACGCGGTCTGACGGCGATGCCCGACCCCGGCGGGCGGAGGGACAGCACCGCATCGCGGATCCCTACGCGGTCTGACGGGCGCTAGTCCCTCTTCCGCCGCCACGCGCGCCGCGCCATGGAGCGCACCCTGGCCCCCGCAGCCCTGGCCGCGGGGGCCAGTCGCGTCGCGGCACGCCGCAGCCAGGCGAAGGACGACGGCGGGAGCGCGGCGATGCGGGCGCGGTGCACGGGGCGCTGGGCGAGCCGCCCGGCGCGGTGCACCTCGGTGACGGCGGCGCGGGCTGCGTCCTCGTCGGCCTCATAGCCCGGGCGGCCGAACTCCTGCCGCTCGTATTCGGCGGTGAGGGTATCGAGCGCGCGATGCAGCCCGCCGTCGTCCGCGCCCCACGCACCGAGCCGGTGCGCATAGGTGCGCGGCGTGTCAGAAGGATCGGGAGCGAGGCCGTGGTCGAGCCCCACCGCCTCGAGCTCTTCCCAGATCCCCCTCAGGCCGCGGTTGAGCCGGCGCCGGCGCTGCGCTGCCCGGACGCCTGCCGGGAGCGCGACGACGATGGCCAGGGCCAGCACGCCCAGCGCCGCGTAGAGCGCGGGGATCCAGGGCGTGGGCTCGGCGGGACCGGACACGGCCGGCGGGGTCACGACGGGCGCGGGGGAGGACGTCTCGCCGTTCTGATTGGCGCGGAGACCGTCGTTGGGGTTGTCGAGATTGGTGCTTCCGCTGGCCCCGGCGGTGTCGGTGAAGGCGTACGAGGGGAGGACGCCGCGGGACGGGGTGGGTTCGAAGGGGACCCAGCCGAGCCCCTGGAAGTACAGTTCGGGCCACGCGTGCGCGTCGCGGCCGTCGACCTGGTACTCGGGGAGCGCCCCTTCTGACGGCACCGTGACGGTCTGGCCGGTGGGGTGCCCGGGGGCGAATCCCACGGCGATCCTGCTCGGGATGCCGACGACGCGGGCCATGACGGCCATCGCTGCGGCGAAGTGGATGCAGTACCCGGAGCGCTTCTGCAGGAACGTCTCGAGCACATCCATGCCTGTCCCGTCGTATCCGTCCTCGACGGGGGTCTTCTCGGAGTACTGGAAGGTGCGCAGCCATGTCTGGATCGCGAGCGCGCGCGCGTAGTTGGTCTGAGCCCCCTTGGTAACCTGCTCGGCGGCTGTCTGGACGCTCTGGGGGACGCCGCGGGGGACCTCGGCCGCGATGAGGTCGATGCCCCGCGGGCGCGTCGCTGCCGCACCGAGGGCCGCCGCCGTGAGCTGCGGCATGGCCGAGCGGACTGCGTAGAGCTGGTCTTGGCTGGACGCCGGCTGGCCCTTGACGCTCAGATCGCTCGGGTCCCACCCGAAGTCGCCGCGCACGCCGTCGAGCGCCTGCGGGGCGTAGGGGGCGGGCAGATAGGGGCTTGTGAAGTCGCCGGTGGTGATGACGGTGATCGTCGTGTTCGACGGCACGGTCGGGGCGGTCCCGTCCGTGATCTGAGTGATGGGCCGCTGGAGCTGGTCGTCGTGGTTCTCGGGTCCCCACGTGCTGCCGTTGAAGTCCTCCACCGTCACGGTGCGCAGGTACACCGGAGTCGGCGAATTGGTCGCGTACTTCAGGACGCCCAGGGCGTTGGAGCTGCGGAGGTCGCTGCCGAGGCTGATGAGGGGGTTCAGGCCCACGTTCTGGCCGATGCTGTGGAGCCGGGCACCTTCGGGGAACGTGCCTCGGTCAAACCCGGGGATGATCTGGGGGATGACGAGGGCGCCGGCCACCACTGCGGCGAGGAGCACGGCGAGGCGTCCGGGGGAGAGCGCGGCCGCGGTGCGCTCGCCCGTGCCTGCGCCACTGCCTGCGCTCTTCCCTGCAGGCTCTGCGGATCCCGCCGTGGCGAGGAGGCCGAGGTACCCCGCCGCGGACGCCGCGAACCCGACCGCCCCGACGCTCTCCGGCTTGAGGACCGCAGGGACCACGAGCACGGCGAGGATCGCCACCCCGGAGACCGCGGGCATGCGGCACGAGATGGCGATCGTCTCAGTGATGAGCGCAATGAGGCCGAGGGCACCGGCGGTGAGTGCAACGATGCCGATATTCGGAGACGCGGGAACGGCGTCGAACGCGACCGTGCGCCAGGCCTGGTCCAAGGCCTCCTTGACCGCCCCGAGCGTGTCCGCCGTCGGAATGACGCCGAGGAGGCTCGTATCCCGGAAGAACATCGAGTCCATGCCGACGGTCCAGCCCACGAGGCCGGCCAGAGCCACGAGCACAGGGTGCCAGCGGAGCGTGCGGGCCAGCGTCGTGCCGGCGAGGACCGCGCCCACTACCACGAGGACGGGGTACAGCCAGGTCCAGCCGCGCAGCACGCCGCCATATCCGACCGATCCGCCGCCGATCGCGACGGCAAGGAAGACCTCTGCCGGCACGTGCCGCCACTGGGCACCTCGGCGCCTCATGCCGAGCTCCTTTCTCCGCCGCCGTCCGTCATCCTTCCCTCGTTGGTCCGGCCCCGCGTCGGGGTGTCCCCGGTCAGAGCCGCCCAGACGCGGGCGGTCGACGAGCGGGGCGTCGCCTCGACGGCGAGCCATCCGCCGTCGCGCAACGCCTCGATGGATTCGCGGGAGGATCCTGTCCGTGGCGTGATGATGATAGCGAGAGCGCGTTCGGCAAAGCCGGCGGCCTGGACCAGCTGGAGTGCCTCGGCTCGCGTGGTCCGCCCCAGCACAGCCACGATCGGTCCGCGGTGCCGGTGTCCCTCGAGCCGGTCCAGGAGCCGGTCGCTGAATCCTTCCTCACCTGCGGACGCCTCGTGTGGGGTGAGGGCGGCGAGCCCCTCGGCGACCATAGCGAGGCCGTCGCGGCCGGAGTATTCGGGGAGGTCCGGTTCCGGCGCGGATGCCGAGCGGGCCAGGGCCAGCCCGCCGCTCGGCTCGAGGAGCCGCAGGGCATAGCCGAGGTCCGAGAGATGTGACGCTATGGACATGACAGCCGTCACCGCCCATTCGAACGCGGGGGAGTCTGGGCCCTCGAGGTCGTCGCGCCCCGGCTGGGGAAAGGCCGAGCGCCGCAGGTCGACGACGAGCGTCGCCTCGGGGGAGACGGCCGATTCCTCCTGCCGGACCATGAGCTCGCCCTGCCGGGCCGTGGCGGCCCAGTGGACGCGGCGCATGGGATCGCCGTGGCGGTATTCGCGGGTCATGACGTCGTCGTCGCTCGGCATCGACTGGATGCGGGCGGCAATGGGGCCCTCGGCGCCGCGCAGCCCCGCGAGGACGGACGTGGCGAGGGGCACGGCGGCGGGCGTGACGGTGAGCGGCGCCGTCGAACCGATCCGGCTGTGGCGCTCGGCAAGGCCGAACGGGTCGGTGTGCCGCGCCTCGACCGGGCCTAGGGCAAAGACGCCGCGGCGCGGGCACGCGAGCTCGTAGCGGTAGTGGCTCGATCCATCGCGGGCGATCGACCGCCCGGGGTAGACGAACGACGGGCCCGTTCCGAGGGAATCGGGCAGCTGCTCCGCCATCGACATCCGGCCGGACAGGAGGCCGCTGTGGGCCAGTCCCAGCACCACCTCGGCGAGCTGCCCGGCCTCGACGACCTCGGGGCGGGGCTCGCGCCGCACGGTCATCGACGGCCGGATCAGGAGGTTGGAGAGGAAGGCCGCGGTGGGGATGAGCGCGAGGAAGACAGCAAGGTGCAGGAGGTCCCGGCGGCCCATGATCTGGGCAGCTATGAGAGCCACGGCGGCCGCGGCCACGAAGCCCCAGCCGCGTGCAGTGAGGGTGCCCCGCCAATCGGTCCGGGGCGCCTCGCCCACGGTCCGCCCCTATCCTCGGCGGCGCACCGCGGGTGCCCCCGCGGCCGGGACTGGTACGGAATCCACGAGTGCCTTGAGGACCGCGGGGGCGGTGAGGCCGCTGCTGGCGGCACGCCGGTCCAGGACGAGGCGGTGGGTGAAGACCGCAGGTGCCATCGCGGCGACGTCGTCCGGCAGCACGAAGTCCCGCCCGGAGAGCGCAGCCCGGGCCTTGGCGGCGCGGAGCAGCTGGAGGACAGCGCGCGGGCTGGCTCCGAGACGGATGCGTTCACTTGAGCGTGTCGCCCTGCCCAGCGCCACCGTGTACTCCTTGACCGGGGCGGAGACGAAGACATCCTTGACGGTCGCCATCATCGAGCGGACTTCCGCGGCGTCGGCGACCGGCTCGACCTTGAGCAGAGGGGAGTCGGACTGGTGGTCCTCGAGCATCTCAGCCTCGGCGGCCGCGTCCGGATAGCCCATCGAGATGCGCGCCATGAAGCGGTCCCGCTGGGCTTCGGGGAGGGGGTAGGTGCCCTCCATCTCGATCGGATTCTGCGTGGCGACCACCATGAACGGCTCCCCGAGGGTGTAGGAGGTGCCGTCCACCGTCACCTGATGCTCCTCCATGCACTCGAGCAGCGCCGACTGGGTCTTCGCCGAGGCGCGGTTGATCTCGTCGCCGATTACGATGTTGGCGAACACGGCGCCGGGCCGGAATTCGAATTGCCGCGTGGCCTGGTTGTAGATCGACACGCCGGTGACGTCGCTCGGAAGCAGGTCCGGGGTGAACTGGATGCGGCTCACCGAGCAGTCGATCGAACGGGCCAAGGTCTTTGCGAGCAAGGTCTTGCCCACGCCGGGAACGTCCTCGACCAAGAGGTGGCCCTGGGCGAGGAGCACGGTCAGCGCGAGCCGAGCGGCCTCGGCCTGACCGTCGATGACGGTGCCGATCGATGCGAGGATCCGCTCGCACGTGGCTTTGAAGCGTGCCGCGTCCATGGGCTCGGGGCGACCAGCGGTGTGGAGCGCGCGGAGGGGGCTCACCGACGCCGTTGCCCGATCGGTGCCGTTCTCGTGACCATCCATGTGTCCCCTCCCGACCCGCCGGAATGTGCCCTTCGTCACGCCTAGCTCCACGTTACCCGCTGCCGCGGCTTCGCGGACGGGCGCACTAGAGTTGAGGCCATGTGTTCTGCCCATGCCCCTGCCGCCTACCGCTGGGCTGACGAGGCCGACGACGCCGCTGACGCTGCCGCCGGCCGCTCCGCCGAGGACAGCCCGGCCGGGCGCCGGGCGGCCACCGACGAGTCCGGACGCAGGCGGCGCCTCGAGTACCCGCCCGCGCCGGAGCCGCTGCCCGTGCCCGTCGTGGACAATCACACTCACCTGAACTTCCGGGATGGGCTCGTCGAGGTCGGCGTCAAGGAGGCGCTCGACGCCGCGGCCGCCGTGGGCGTGGACCGAGCCGTCCAGGTGGGCTGCGACCTTCCGTCCTCGCGCTTCACCGTCGAGGCGCTCGAGATCGACGCGAGGCTCCTGGGCGCCGTCGCCCTCCACCCCAACGACGCGCCGCTGTATGCCGCTCGCGGGGAGCTCGACGCGGCGTACGCCGAGATCGAGCAGCTCGCGCAGCACCCCCGCGTCCGGGCGATCGGCGAGACAGGCCTCGACTACTTCCGTTCAAAGGGCGATGCGCTCGCCGTCCAGGACAGCTCCTTCCGCTGGCACATCGACCTCGCGAAGCGGCTCGGCAAGACGCTCCAGATCCACGATCGCGACGCGCACGACGACGTGGTGCGCATCCTCACCGAGGAGGGCGCACCCGAGCAGGTCGTCTTGCACTGTTTCTCGGGGGACGAGGAGCTCGCGCGGACCTGCAACGAGAACGGCTGGTTCCTCTCCTTCGCGGGCACCTTCACGTTCAAGAACGCCGACAACCTCCGACGCGCCATCGCCATGGCAGAGCCGTCTCGGATCCTCGTCGAGACCGACTCGCCGTTCCTCACTCCGCACCCGTACCGTGGCCGGCCCAACGCGAGCTACATGGTTCCGTACACCGTGCGCTCGATGGCCGAGGTGCTCGGGGCCGACCTCGCCGAGCTGTGCTCGAGGCTCTCGGCGAACACCGAGGAGGCGTACGGGTCCTGGACCTGAGCCGGGAAGGCCGCGAGCGGGCCATCAACGTGGCCGATCCGTGATCCGATTGGCCGCTACATAACGTTTCGGTTACAGTGGATGTTCAATAGCCGGGGTCGGGGGATCCGCCGGACACATGCCCCTCCCCGGGCGAGGCAGAAGCAATGCCGCTGGTGCGCCGTCGTGCGCCCCAGCGGAGTCACGGCTGCCCGTGTCTGCGGCGATCCGTACCCGGACGGACCGACGATCGGACCCTTGTGAGCAGACACTCCGCGCGCCGCGCAGCACGCTTGGCCCCCACGCACCCGGCAGCCCGCCGCTCTCCCGTCCGCATCGCGGGCCAGGCAGCCGTCGTAGCGGCCCTCGCACTGGGGACCACGGCCTTTGTCGCGAATGGAAAGACCGTCACACTCACGGTGGACGGCCAGGCCAGCACGGTGACGACGTTCGCCTCGACCGTCGACCAGGTCGTGAAGAGCGCGTCCGTGGAGCTCGGAGGAGCAGACCAGATCTCGCCAGCGCTTGACGCCTCGGTCGACGACGGCGCGGTGGTGACCGTGAGCCGCGCCAAGCGCGTCACCGTGGACCTCGACGGCGCGCAGCGCATTGTGGACACGACCTCACCCGACGTCGCCGGACTCGTGAGCCAGCTCGGCGTCGCCTCCACGGCGCTCGTCTCCCTGGACCGCTCGGCCCATCTCGACTCCGACGGCGCCCGCATCGAGATCACAACCGCCAAGGACGTCACCGTGATCGTGGATGGCAACCCCGTCACGCGCACGACGACGGCCGCGACCGTCGCGGACCTCCTCGCCGAGCTGGGGATCACCCCGGGAACCGCGGACCGTGTCTCGGCCCCGCGCAGCGCGCCGATCGTCGCGAACATGGCCCTCAAGGTCACGCGCGTGGACACCTCCGGCGCGAGGACCGTCTCCGAGCCTCTCCCCTACAGCACCGAGAAGACCGACAGCGCCGACCTCACGGTGGGCGATACCAAGGTGGTCCAGGCGGGCGTAGACGGCACGGTCGACAAGACCTACCAGCTCGTGACCGTGGACGGCCGCGAGGCCCAGCGAACCCTCGTTTCCCAGACAACCACGAAGGCACCCATCACCGAGAAGGTCCTTGTCGGCACCAAGCCGAAGGCTGCCGGTGCAAACACGGGTGCGGCCGCCCCTGCCGTCATGAACGGCGCGATGTGGGACAAGATCGCCCAGTGCGAATCCGGCGGCAACTGGTCGATCAACAGTGGCAACGGCTACTACGGTGGCCTCCAGTTCGACATTTCCTCGTGGATGGCCAACGGTGGGGGCCAGTACGCCCCCAACGCCTCGCTCGCCTCGCGCGAGCAGCAGATCGCCGTGGCGAACACCTACTACGCCAAGGCTGGGCTCGCGCCCTGGGGCTGCCGGACCGCCGTCGGCGGCTGAGCACACGGTGTACCGGCGGATCCGGCCGGCCGCGACGGTAGGATGCTCGGGTGACTGACGCCCCCGGTTCCCGCCCGCTCTTCGGCGCTGCCGACATCCGTGCCCTCGCGGACGAACTCGGGATCCGGCCCACGAAGACCCTCGGCCAGAACTTCGTGATCGACGGCAACACGATCCGCCGCATCGTGGCCGCCGCGAAGATCGATCCGGACGAGACCGTCCTCGAGGTGGGGCCCGGGCTCGGCTCGCTCACGCTCGGCCTGCTGGACGCGGCCGCGCGCGTCGTTGCCGTCGAGATCGACCCCGTCCTGGCCGGCAGACTGCCGGCGACGGTCGCGCGGTGGCGACCGGACGCCGTCGGGCGCTTCGATCTCGTGCTCTCGGATGCGCTCAAGGTCACCGAGCTGCCCCGGGAGCCGAGCGCCGTCGTCGCGAATCTCCCGTACAACGTGGCCGTGCCGGTGGTCCTGCACCTGCTCGAGCATTTCCCGAGCCTCCGACATGGGCTCGTCATGGTCCAGGACGAGGTGGCGGACCGACTCGCGGCGCAGCCCGGGTCCAAGGTCTACGGCGTGCCGAGCGTCAAGGCCGCGTGGTACGGCACCATGCGCAAGGCCGGCGTGATCGGGATGAACGTCTTCTGGCCCGCCCCCAAGATCCACTCGGGGCTCGTGGGCTTCGTGCGGACCGAGCCGCCCGCCACGAGCGCGACCCGCCGCGAGGTCTTCGCGGTCATCGACGCGGCGTTCGCGCAGCGGCGGAAGACCCTGCGCGCGGCCCTCTCGGGATGGGCGGGCACTGGGGCGGAGGCCGAGCGCATCCTGCATGCCGCCGGCGTGGACCCGCAGGCGCGGGGCGAGGTGCTCGGCGTCGCCGACTTCGCGCGGATTGCTGAGCACAAGGACCCCGCGGCCGGGGCCGCGGAGACGGGCGCGGTCCGCTAGCGTGGGAGCCATGCGCACCCCTTCCGGCCCCGGCGGCCGTCCACGGTCCGTGAGGGTCCGGGCCCCGGGCAAGGTCAATGTCTCGCTCCAGGTCGGTCCGCTCCGCCCCGACGGATACCACTCGGTGGCGAGCGTGTACCTCGCGGTGTCGCTCTTCGAGGAGGTCACGGCCACGAGCACACCCGGGACGGGTGTCACGGTGAGCCTGAGCCCCGCCAGCACGCTCGACGTCGACGCGCTCGAGATACCCCTCGACGAGCGGAATCTGGCCGTCAAGGCCGCCCGTCTCATGGCCGAGATGACCGAGGACCCGACCGGCGTTCACCTGACGATCACCAAGCGTGTACCCGTCGCCGGGGGAATGGGTGGGGGATCGGCCGACGCCGCGGCGGCGCTCCTCGCGTGTGACGCACTGTGGGGCTCGGGCTTGTCCAAGGAGGAGCTCGCGCACGTTGCGGCCGAGCTCGGAGCGGACGTGCCGTTCGCACTCCTGGGCGGCGCCGCCGTCGGGCTCGGCGTGGGGGACCAGCTCTCGCCCGCGCTCGCGACGAGCCGGTTCGACTGGGTTCTCGTGCCCGCCGACTTCGGGCTCAGCACGCCGCGCGTGTTCGCCGAGCTGGACCGCCTCCGCGACGAGGAAGGGATCGCTGTGCCCGAGCCCATCGACGTCGAGCCCGCGATCCTCGCCGCCCTCCGCACCGGCGATGCGGGCGGACTCTCCCATCTGCTCGTGAACGACCTCCAGCGCGCCGCGATCGGCCTCGCGCCGCAGCTGCGCGACACGCTCGGCTGGGCGGACTCCCACGGTGCGCTCGCCTCGATCGTCTCGGGCTCCGGGCCCACCATCGCGCTGCTTGCGCCCGACGCCGCCTCCGCCGAGGATCTCGCCGCGGAGTTGGCGCATCGCGGCGTCGAGGCCGTGGCCGTCCACGGGCCGGTGCCGGGAGCCAGGATCGTGAGCGACACCGTCCTCTGATCGCAGCGGTAGGCTTCTGTAGTCCCAATTCCCGGTCTGCCGGTCTTCGCGGTGTGGCTGGGCCCCCTAAGTGAGGATCCTGATCCGTGGCACATCTCCTCGGCGGCGAGAGCCTGACCATCTCCTTCGGCACGCGGACCGTGCTCGACGGCGTCACGGTGGGCCTCGATGAGGGCGCCCGCATCGGGGTCGTCGGCCGCAACGGCGACGGCAAGTCCACCCTCATGCGCCTCCTCGCCCAGCGACTGACGCCCGACGCCGGGCGCGTCACCAAGCGCCGCGACGTCAACGTCGGCTTCCTCGACCAGGGCGACGTGCTCGACGGCGACCTCACGGTCGGCGCGGCGATCGTCGGGGACCGGGCCGACTACGAGTGGGCCTCCAACCCCAAGATCCGCGACATCATGGGCGGCCTCGTCGCTGATGTCGACTGGACCGCGCAGGTCTCGTCCCTCTCGGGCGGCCAGAAGCGGCGGGTGGCACTGGCCAAGCTGCTCATCGAGCCGCACGAGGTCATCATGCTCGACGAGCCGACGAACCACCTCGACGTCGAGGGGGTCGCGTGGCTCGCGCGGCACCTCAAGACCCGCTGGCGACCGACCGAGGGGGCCTTCCTCGTCGTCACCCACGACCGCTGGTTCCTCGACGAGGTCTGCACCGATACGTGGGAGGTCCATGACGGGATCGTCGATCCCTTCGAAGGCGGCTACGCGGCGTACGTCCTCGCACGCGCCGAGCGGGACCGGATGGCCGCCGTCGTCGAGGGGAAGCGCCAGAACCTCATGAAGAAGGAGCTCGCGTGGCTCCGCCGCGGCGCCCCGGCCCGTACCTCGAAGCCGAAGTTCCGCATCGACGCGGCGAACGAGCTCATCTCGGACGTCCCAGAGCCGCGGGACACCGTGGCCCTTTCGAAGATGGCCACCGCGCGCCTCGGCAAGGACGTCATCGATCTCGAGGGCGTCACCCTCGCGTTCGAGCCCGACGCGGCGGCCGGCGTTGCCGCGAAGCCTCTGCTCGACAACGTCACCCTCCGCCTCGCGCCAGGGGAGCGCGTGGGGATCGTGGGAGTCAACGGTGCCGGCAAGTCCACGCTGCTGCGGCTCCTCTCGGGGGACATCGCGCCGACGAGTGGCCGCGTCAAGCGCGGCAAGACCGTGGTGCCGGCAGTTCTGAGCCAGGACGTCAAGGAGCTCGACGACGTGTCTGACCTGCGCGTCATCGAGGTCATCCAGCGGGAGAAGCAGACCTTTGCCGTGGGGGGCAAGGAGCTCACGGCGGGCCAGCTCGTCGAGCAGCTCGGGTTCACGAACGAGAAGCAGTGGACGCGGGTGTCCGAACTCTCCGGCGGTGAGCGGCGCCGGCTCCAGCTGTTGCGGCTCCTCGTCGGCGAGCCCAACGTGCTCATGCTCGATGAGCCCACCAACGACCTCGACACCGACACCCTCGCCGCCGTCGAAGACGTGCTCGACGGCTGGCCCGGCACGCTCGTCGTCGTGAGCCACGACCGCTACCTGCTCGAGCGCGTCACCGACCACCAGCTCGCCCTCCTCGGCGACGGCAAGGTCCGCGGGCTGCCCGGCGGCGTCGACCAGTACCTCAAACTCCGCGAGGAGGCCCTTGCTGCCGACAGGCCGAGTGGTGGTTCGACAGGTCCTGCGGCTGGCGGCTCGGCGGCCGTGGGGGAGCCGGGTGCGGCGGCGGTGGGCGCGGCCGCGCCGGCTGCGGCTTCCTCCCCGCACACCGAGGCCGAGAAGCGCGAGGCGCGCAAGGAGCTCTCCCGGATCGAACGCCAGCTCGGCAAGCTGGCCGCGCAGGAGGAGAAGCTGCATGGCCAGATGGCCGCCTCCGCGGATGACTACGGCCGCGTCGGCGAGCTCAATACGCAGCTCCAGGACCTCCTTGGGCAGAAGGAGGAGCTCGAGATGGCGTGGCTTGAGGCCTCCGAGATCGTGGCGTAGGGGTGTTTCGGTCCTCCTGGGCCTACGGCCCAGGGGATCCGGGGAGTCCCGGCGGCGTCGACCGGTATCTGTGGCCGGTGGGCGTCCTCGTCTCTACCGTGTGATGCGTCTTCGAGGCGTCCCGTCTGGCGTTGCCCCGCGGACGCTCCCTCGTGGCAGCATGTGGACGCGGCCTGTACGCCTGCCCGTCAGCAATTCTCCTGCGTGTCTGCGGGCACGATGCGATCCAGGCCATTGACCGCATTGCAGGTGGCAATGCGCCCTCTACCCACACGCCGTGCTGCCTGAGGTCACCCGGTGTCTGGCTTTCCAGCGCCGGCGATGCGGGCGCGGGGCCAGACTCGACGACGCTTTGCTGCCAGCCCTGCGACTCCTTGGTCAGGTTGCAGAACGCACACAGGCACTGGCCGTTCTCGAGGGTCGTCGGGCCGCCCTCGGCGACGGGGACGACGTGGTCGAGGTGTCGTGCCTGCGCGTCGCAGAAGGACGTGCGGCACCGGTCATCGCGCAGCCTCAGGAATCGGCCCATTGGTGCCGGGAACAGGCGGGCTTTGGAGTCCATCGCGACGAGCTGGCCTGTCTCCGGGGCCGTGAAGAGGCGTTCGAGCCAGACTCGCTCGCGGGCCCTGAGCGGACGCTCGCCGGACGCGGCCGTAGGTTCTCCCAGCACACGGGCCACGAGTTCGCGCGCCCAGTCCGCGGGAACTGTGCCGTACCCCGGCAGAACGGCTGGCTCGGCGCCTCCGGCGAGGAGCGTGCGATCTGTCATGACCAGCCCAATCCGGAGCGGGATGCGGCCGCCATCGGCGAGGCCCGTGGCGCGCTCGATGAGCGTGTCAGCTGTCAACTGCCCCAGCGATCGATCGTCGCCTGCGGCCTTTGCCGTCTCTGCCGCGCTCACCAACGCTTCCCGGACTGCCATCGCCCCGGCGATGGGCAGGATCGCCGTGACCTTCGCCATGGCGTCTGGCAGCCGGCGGACTGAGATATGGCGGTCGGCCTCAGCACGCCGTATCCGCTCCGCCGCGGCCCCGCGGTCGACTTCCTCGACGACGCGCCGTGCCGCGTCTTCGACCGCCCGGTCTCCGAGATGAGCAAGTCGACCGGGCTCCGAGCAGAGCTTCCTGTCGACGTCGGCTCGGTCTTTGCTCGCGAGTCCGCGCGTTGCAGCCGCGATTGCGAAGGCGCGATGTTCTGTCAGCGAGCCCTCTGCCAAGGCATTCAGCGTCAGAGGCATCTCCCGGACGAGGATCTCCGACAACTCGACGATGCGCATTCCTTGGGAAGGCGCAGCCCTCCGGGCGAGGGCGATTTGGGCGCCCGTCGACCGCACGCGGGCGCGCCGATCGTGGTCGACCGTCTGGAGGTGGCGGCGGTCATCGTCACCGGAGTCCGCGCGACCGAGGCAGATATCGGAGAACTGCGCGGCGATCCGTACCTGTTCGGCAGCAAGCGCCGATGACAGGTGCTCAAGCAGCTGGGCCCGGTCGATAAGCGCAGAAGCGGTCAGCTGGGAGCTTCCGGTGAGGTTGGCCGAGACCACGATGGGCGCGGAAAGCCGCCGTGCCCATGCGCCGAGTTCTTCATTGCTCACCGGAGAAGGTGGTGCGTCCTCTGGTACTGCAAGACTGACCATGTCATCACCCGCTCCCGCTCGAGTCGAGGAACATTGCGCCGCGTGCCGGTTCAATGACCTGCTGGGTTCAACCCCTCACACGAGTCTATCGAAACTATGTTCGAATGACAATGGATTGTGTCGGGTTGGGCTAGAACAAAACTGTTAGGTATCCTGATTGTTTGCAGCAGGTTCCAGAAGCGTCCTCACAGCTATCCCGTCGGATGTTGACAGGGTTCGAGAGCACTTTGAGATCGTCGGCGCGGTCTATTGGCCTGGCTCCGATGCGCGCTCATCGGGCGTGCTGGCGGTGAGGCTCCCGATCTCGGCAATTACGGTTCTGCCGGAGGGGCACGTCCAGACTGGCCTGCCGTCGGCCACGCTGGCCGTGAGGGGGTGGTTCTGGAGGTGGAGCGGGCAGGGCGCCAATTAGTGGATCTGGTACCCCATAGCTGGTCGAACACCTACTCCTGCACCTGATCGCCTGTCCGGGCAATGAGGCACTCTTGTCGTTCAGCGGGGTCCAGGACGAACCCCTGTCCTGTCCCGTCCCGGGCGGTCAGGGTCACGGACCAGAGACCGGTCGAGCCGTAGCTGCTGAACCGCGTTGCTGGGATCGGTGCCCCGGTTGCTGCGATGTCCTTCAGCACTGGGCCGAGGACGTCCTCTGCTGTGATGCCCACACTGCCATTCTGTCGCGGTGCGTGAGCTGGGAGGCGGCCATGTGGACCGCCGGAATGTTCACGTGCGCTGGACGTCCGAGCCGAGCTGGGTGAAGTGCTCGTGCCGGTAGCCCAGGTCGGCGAGGCGGCGCAGCTGCGTCACCCCTCGGTGCGGATCATGGAGCCGAGCGCAATGACGCGCTGGCCAAAATCTCATCAGCGCCAGCATCCGGTCGGTTTGCCCGGGCTCGAGGCGCGCGCGCCCGATCCGGTTGTGGACCAGGTGCTCGGCACATGACGAGCCTCGGTCTACTCCCGGTAGCGCTCGGGGACCCCTAAGCCCATTGCCTTGAGGAAACTGGCGGTCTTCACTTCGACGAAGACGTCTTCTCCGTTGCCATGGTCGGGTTCATCCGTATCGGGTTCGGAGTCATCGGCGAGGTAGGTCCTCGCCTGCGTGCGAAGCTGGGCTTCGTCGCCGTCGACGTAGTCGGCGACCCAAGCTGCGAGCCCTTCCGTCTCCGCTTGAAGGTTCGTCGGAGCGGACGCCGATTCATCATCGAAGTACACGCGTGGCGTCATCCCGAGAAAGGCGATGCCGGTTCCGGCGCGGTTCGGCGCGTAGCGGATCGTGGCTATGTCGCTGTCGTAGATGTCCAGATGGAGCCATGGCCCGCTGCGGTCGAGAGGCGGCTCATCCGCTCGTGCCCACAAACCGTTCTCGAACAACCAAGATCCGAAGTAGCCCACGTCTGCAGTATTCACCGAAGGTGGGTGATCTTCCTTGAGGGGGAGCGGCGTGGGTCATCCCACGCGGAGGCCCCGATGACGCTTCCGAACAACAAGCCCTTAGCCCAGCGAAGAACATTCACCTCGCGGTCACCGTACGGGCACCGGCGGCCCCTAGGCTCGGGACCGTTGAGACCATGCCGACTGATCCAGATCGGCGCGCGGAAGGGGACACGCATGGGCGGCCGCAACGATGACTTCACACAGGTGGTGGCGGGGGACACCGTCACTGTCACCGCTCCGGGACGGCTCATGGTCACCGGCATAGTCGACGCCGTGGCGCCGGACGGCTCGGTGCTGTGGGTCATGGAGGACGGCGGCCAGGGACGCCACATGGTGCACCGCACCGACATAGCCCACGTCGAGCTGCACTGACCGGCGCCCCGCCGACTGGGCCGCGCCGGGCACCATCCACTCTGGCTGCTCCCAGACGCTGCGCCTACGATCGGCTAGGTGTCCTCTATCGTTGAATCCGTCCTGTCCATGCCGCCTCTGCTCGCGTACCTGTTCGTAGCAGCGCTGGTCTTTGCGGAGGACGCGATCTTCGTTGGCTTTGTGATCCCGGGCGAGACCGCGGCCGTGCTGGGCGGCGTGATCGCGAATCAGGGCAAGGCGGACATCTGGGTCATGGTGCCACTCGTCGTCGCCGCGGCGATCATCGGCGACACGGTCGGCTACGAGATCGGCAAGCACTTCGGGCCGCGGCTGCTCGGATTCAAGGTCTTCGATCGGCACCGCAAGCGGCTCGAGGACGCCCAGGCCTTCCTGCGCACGCGCGGCGGCTCCGCCGTGTTCTTGGGACGCTTTGTCGCATTCTTCCGCGCGATGATGCCGGCTCTGGCGGGTGCATCGCAGATGCGCTACCGCCGTTTCGTCACCTTCAATGCGCTTGGCGGCCTGGTATGGGGCACGGGTTTCACGCTCCTGGGCTACGCGGCGGGAGCCTCGTACCAGGCGGTTGCAGGGACGGTGGGCAAGGACGTTGCCGCCGTCGTGCTCGTCATCGCCGTGGTCGCCGTCGTCGTGTGGCGCCTCCGCAAGGGCCGCTCCGACCGGCGCGACGAGCGGGCGTTCAGGAGCCGATCAGCTCCGGATCCTTCTGAAGGCCAGTGAGCCCGTTCCACGGGAGGTTCACGAGGTGCGCGGCGAACGCCGATCGGCGCGTGCCATCCTCAGGTGGCTATCCGTGGCAGAATTGACCATTGTGCCGCGGCCCCAGGGCGACACGCGCGCACTCCGCCCTGGTGTAATGGCAGCACGCCGGCCTTTGGAGCCGTGCAGTCTAGGTTCGAATCCTAGGGGCGGAACGAGGCGTGGCTAGAATGGCCGTCAGCCCCACTCGCGCGAGCCGATCGATCAGGAGAGCCAGCGACAGTGAATGCGGATACCCCCGGACAGAGCGCACCATCACAGCACTTCCAGGAGCCGCAGGGGCCGGCAGCCGTCGTGGTCCTCGCGGCTGGTGCCGGGACGCGCATGAAGTCCCGGACGCCCAAGATCCTCCATCTCTTGGGCGGCCGCTCGATGGTCACCCATGCGCTCGACGCCGCGCGGGGCCTCGCCCCGGGCCGGCTCGCCGTCGTCGTGCGTCACGAACGCGACCGAGTGGCCGAGCACATCGTGGACCACGACCCGGCCGCCGTCATTGTGGACCAGGACGAGATTCCGGGGACGGGCCGCGCCGTCGAGGTCGCCCTTGAGGCCCTCGACGCCGATGCCACGGGCGGCAGTGTCAGCGGGACCGTCGTCGTGACCTACGGCGACGTTCCCCTGCTCACCACCGCGCTCCTGAAGGATCTCGTTGCCGAGCATGAGGCGGGCGGAAACGCCGCCACGGTGCTGACCGCAGTGCTCGACGACGCGACCGGCTACGGCCGCATCCTCCGCGACGAAGACGGTACGGTCGCCGGGATCCGCGAGCACAAGGACGCGACCGACGAGGAACGTACGATCCGCGAAGTCAACTCCGGGATCTACGCGTTCGACGCGGATGTGCTGCGCGACGCGCTCAAGCAGGTCACGACCGACAATGCCCAGGGCGAGAAGTACCTCACAGACGTCCTCGCGATCGCCCGCGGAGCCGGCGGGAAGGTGTCGGCTCTCGCGACGACCGACCGCTGGCAGGTCGAGGGCGCCAACGACCGGATCCAGCTCCAGGCACTCGCCGCCGAGCACAACCGCCGCACGGTCGAGGCGTGGATGCGGGCCGGCGTCACCGTGATCGACCCCGCGACCACATGGATCGACTCGACGGTGACGCTCGCGGAGGACGTCACGGTCAAGCCCAACACCCAGCTCCACGGCGCCACAGCCGTTGAGCGCGACGCGGTCGTCGGCCCCGATACGACCCTCACGGACTGCACGGTCGGCGAGGGCGCGACGGTCAAGCGCACCGACGGGACGAAGGCCGAGATCGGCGCCGGCGCGACCGTCGGACCGTTCACCTACCTGCGCCCGGGCACCAAGCTCGGACCCGAGGGCAAGATCGGCGCGTTCTACGAGACGAAGAACGCGGTGATCGGACGCGGCGCCAAGCTCTCGCACCTCGGGTACGCGGGCGACGCCGAGATCGGCGAGGGCGCCAACATCGGCTGCGGGAACATCACCGCCAACTACGACGGCGTCAACAAGCACCGAACGCAAATTGGCGCCCACGTGCGCACGGGCTCCAACACCGTGTTCGTGGCCCCAGTGACGGTGGGCGACGGTGCCTACACGGCCGCCGGCGCGATCGTTCGCAAGGACGTGCCTGCTGGGGCCTTGGCGCTCACGGTCGCCCCGCAGCGCAACGCCGAGGGCTGGACCGAGGCGAACCGCGCAGGCTCGCCCTCTGCAGCGGCAGCTGCAGAACACCGGGCCAGGGCGGCACAGACTCTCCCCGCAACCCCCACGGCTTCCTCCGCAACCCCCACCGAGAAAGAAGAGGGCAAGTAGATGTCCGAGATCACGGCCCACGGCGAGAAGCGACTGGTGCTCGCCTCCGGGCGAGCGCACCCTGAGCTCGCCCAGGAGATCGCCAAGGAGCTCGGCACCGAGCTGCTGCCAACCTCGGCCTACGACTTCGCCAACGGCGAGACGTACGTCCGCTTCGAGGACAGCGTCCGCGGCACCGACGCGTTCGTGATCCAAGCGCACCCCGCGCCGATCAACAACTGGATCATGGAGCAGCTCATCATGATCGATTCGCTCAAGCGCGCGAGCGCCAAGCGGATCACGGTCGTGTCCCCGTTCTACCCTTACGCCCGGCAGGACAAGAAGCACCGCGGACGCGAGCCCATCTCGGCGCGGCTCATGGCGGACCTCTACAAGACCGCGGGCGCGGACCGGCTCATGAGCGTGGACCTGCACACCGCGCAGATCCAGGGCTTCTTCGACGGCCCGGTGGACCACCTCATGGCGATCCCGCTGCTGGCCGACTACGTGCGGACGCGGGTCGACCTCAACAAGGTCACCGTCGTCTCGCCGGACACGGGCCGCGTACGGGTGGCCGAGCAGTGGGCTGATCGCCTCGGCGGCGCGCCGCTCGCGTTCGTCCACAAGTCGCGGGACGTCAACGTGCCGAACTCGGCTGTCTCCAAGACCGTGGTGGGCCAGATCGAGGACCGCGACTGCGTGCTCATCGACGACATGATCGACACGGGCGGCACCATCTCGGGCGCTGTCTCTGTGCTCAAGAACGCAGGCGCCCGTTCCGTGATCATCGCCGCGACCCATGCCGTGTTCTCGGATCCGGCCACGCAGCGGCTCGCTGAGTCAGGTGCCCGCGAGGTCGTCGTCACCAACACGCTTCCGATCCCCGCGGAGAAGCGCTTCGAGTCGCTCACGGTCCTCTCGATCGCGCCGCTCATCGCGCGCGCGATCCACGAGGTCTTCGACGATGGCTCGGTCACGAGCCTCTTCGACGGCCGCAGCTAGAACGCTGCGGGCGGCAGAACCAGCACGACGGCGCGTGCCCGCCTCAGGTGGGCACGCGCCGTCGTGCGTCATCACCTCTGATACGATGGATGGCGAACCTTGGCGAGGGAGCGCCCCCACCTCGGGCCCAAGACAGCGGCCGCCTCCGTTATCGACTGGGTCTGACAACTCCTTCGCAGCGCTCCAGCAGCCGGTCGGTGGAGGTCGTGCAGACCTCGCGCCAATGCACCGATACGAAGGAGACACCATGAGCGAGAAGCTCGCAGCAGAAGTCCGCACCGAGTTCGGCAAGGGCTACGCCCGCCGCACGCGCGTTGCCGGCAAGATCCCGGCCGTCATCTACGGGCACGGCGCCGATCCGATCCACGTGGCTCTCCCGGCCCGCGCGACGACGCTTGCCCTGCGTGTCGCCAACGCGCTCCTCACGCTCGACATCGCGGGCGAGGAGCACCTCGCGATTGTCAAGGACATCCAGCGCAACGCCGTGCGCCAGGAGATCGAGCATCTGGACCTCCTGACCGTCAAGCGCGGCGAGAAGGTCACCGTCGACGTCCCCGTCCACCTCACGGGTGAGGTCGCCGCGGGCGCCGTCGCGAACCAGGAGGCCATGACCGTCTCCATCGAGGCCGAGGCCACGCACCTGCCTACCGCGCTCGAGGTCAGCATCGAGGGCCGCGAGGCAGGGCAGCACGTCCACGCCTCCGACATCGAGCTCCCGAAGGGCTCCATCCTGCTGAGCGACCCCGAGACCCTCGTGGTCAACGTCTCCGAGCCGGTTGCCGAGGAGCCCGAGGCAGAGGCCGCCGAGGCTTCCACCGAGGCCCCCGCCGAGGCTCCTGCCGCAGAGTAATCCCCGCCGCAGAGTAGGCTCAGACGTCGAAGGGCGTGAGGCGGCCCGCCCCACCGGGGTGGGCCGCCTCTTCTCTGCGTTCCCTGCCTTCCCCGCCCGACGCCCCACCTGACTGAGGAGTGCATCCATGACTGAGACGTGGCTCATCGTGGGCCTGGGCAATCCGGGACCCGAGTACAGCGGCAACCGCCATAACGTCGGCCAAATGGTCCTCGACGAGCTGGCGTCCCGAATGGGAGCCAGGTTCGCCGCGCACAAGGGTGCACGCGCCGTCGTGCTCGAGGGTCGGCTCTGGGTCGGTGGGCCCCGTGCCGTGCTCGCCAAGCCGCTCACCTACATGAACGTCTCGGGCGGGCCGACGTCATCGCTGGCGAAGTACTACGGGGTCGACCCCGCGCACGTCGTCGCTGTGCATGACGAGCTCGACATCCCGTTCAACACGGTCAGGCTCAAGCTGGGCGGGGGAGAGGGCGGCCACAACGGCCTCCGGGACATCTCCAAAGCCCTCGGCACCAAGGACTACCTTCGCGTGCGGGCCGGGGTGGGCCGGCCGCCCGGCCGGATGGACGCCGCGGACTTCGTGCTCCGCGACTTCTCCGCCGCGGAGAAGAAGGACCTCCCCTTCCTTCTCGATGAGTCGGCCGACGCCGTCGAGGCGCTCGTGCGCGACGGCCTCGCCGCGGCGCAGCAGAAGTTCCATCCGGCCAAGGCGTAGTTGGCGCCCAGAATGTGACGTCGGCTCCTGCCCGGGCCCGTGGGACCGCGGTATCGTGTCCCCAGCAACGTTCCGAAGGAACGTACCGACGCATGGGGGCGAAGGTCATAGATGGGGATTCGATTGGGGCTGTCCGGGGACAGCCAGATCATCCACGACGCGCAGGCACGCCTCAGCGACAGGCTGGCGTGGGCCCGCGTAGTCCGTGCGAAGGAGATCGCCACGGCCGAACAGGCCTTGGCTGATCCGTCGACGTACGGCGTTGTGGTCACCGGCGACGCGAGCTTCGGCAAGTCGGCGGTGGCCTCTGTGCTGCTCAACGACCTCGAGGCAGTCGCCTACACCGTGCGCCTGCGGAGCACAATCATGGGCACCGAGACACCGTACGGGGCGCTCAACGTGCTCCTCGCGCGGCTCCCCGAAGACGCCCAGGACGATCCGGGCACGATCATGCGCGGGATCCTGCAGCTGCTCGCCTCGGATGCGCGCGGCCGCGAGGCGGTCATGTCGCTCGAGACCTCCCACAACCTCGACGAGCTGAGCACGGCGACGCTCGTGAACGTCATGGTCACCGGCACCGCGAAGCTCGTGATCGTCGCCGATCGGGCGAGCGAACTGCCCACCGACTTCCACTGGATGCTCTCCGAGGAGCGCTTGCGGGAAGTGCCTTTGGCTGCACTTGATCCCGAGGACACGCTGACTGGCGTGCGCGAGCTCCTCGGGGCGCTCGTGCCGCAGACGGTCGCGCTCCAGCTTCACGGCCTCTCGCGCGGCAATCCGCAAGTACTGCTGTTGACGGTCTCCGAGCTCCTCCAGCGGGGCGCGCTGACGGTGGCCGACGGCGTGTGGACGCTTCCGCCCGACACTGACACGAGCGGGATCCGGCAGCTCGACGACCTCGTGAGGGCCCGCTTCCAGCGTCATCCCGCGCAGATCCAGGAGATCATCGAGGCGCTCGCGTGCGCCCGGCGCATCCCGCTCGTGCGGCTCGCGTCCACGTTCCGGGGCGAGGACCTCGCCCAGATGGAACGCGACGGGCTCCTCGCCATCGATGAGGGAGGCCGCCAGTCTGTCTCCCTCGCCGACGCGCTCATGGGCGACGTCGTGCGCGGCTGGCTCTCGGTGCCGCGGCGGCGCGAGCTGCGCGCCCTCCTCATGGCTGACGGTGAGCCGCCGCTCGACACCATCACGAACCTCGAGCTGCTCGGACTCGCGGCGTGGGCCCGTGAGTGCCACGCGCTGCTGCCCACGGGCCACGCTATCGCGGCGGCGGCCGAGTCGCTGCGCCTCTATGACGCGAAGTTCGCCCTCGAATGCCTCGACGGGGTCGAGCGGGACCCGAGCACATGGCCCACCGTCCAACGGCTGAGGGCCAGGGCGTTCCTCGTGCTCCAGCTGCCCCGGCAGTCGCTCGCTTGCCTCGATCAGGTGTCCGCGGCCGAACTGGACGCCGAGGGGCCAGTCGAGATGGCCACGTTCGTGGCGATCAGAGCCGAGGCCCTGCGCTGGGTTCCGGAAGGTGCCCGGGCGACGCGGGACCTCCTCGCGGACGTGCGCGGTGAGCTCCTCATTCGTGCCGGGACGGGCGCCTCATCGGACGCGGAGAACGCCAGGGCCGCCGCACTGCTGGACCTCGCCGAGTTCGAGTACTGGGCCTTCCTCGGAGAGTTCGGGCGCATCGTGGGGCGCCTCGAGGCGACCGTGGCGGATCCCAACCCTGTCGACGAGGAGACTCGCCTGATGGCCGCCTCCATACTCATGGAGGCCCGCACCGTACTCGGACGGGAGCAGGAAGGCCTTGCCCTCCTGCACGAGCTCACTGCGCAGATCAACCTGGGCAGCGGGCCGCTGCGGATGCGCCGGGCGTTCGCGACGAGGGCTTTCGACGTGCTCCTCCTCAACGGACACTGGCGCCAGGCCCTCGCCCTGCTCAAGGCCGCACCGCAGTGGTCGCCCCACTACCTGAGTACGTCTGGGGCATCGGTCGAGCTGGCCGTGGGGCTGGCCTACGTCTACGCGGGCCGAGGGCACGAGGCGATCGGCTCGCTCCTGTCAGCGACCGCACTGTTCGAGCGGACGCCGGCGAGCAGATGGCTCGGCCTCGCGTGCGCAGCCACAGCCTTCGCCTATGCCCAGCAGGGTGATACGCCCTCGGCACGGAAATGGCTCAGCAGGCTCGAGGACTGTGAACCTGCCGCCGGGTATCGCACCGCTTCCTACATCGACTTCTGCTCCGCGATGGCCAGGCGGTGGATCGGCGAGCCACACGCTGCCGCGATGCTCGTCGAGTCCGCGCGCGAGGACATTGCCCACGGCCGCTGGAACCCGGCCGGAATCAAGCTCGTGGGCGCCACCGTGGAGGGCAGCGAGGACGACCTGCGCCTGCTTGAGGACGTCTGCGCCCATCGTCAAGGCCCGCTCGCCGAGATCGGTGAACGCCTCGCCCGCGGCACACGGACCGGAAGCCTCGATGACCTCGCTGCGGCCGCGGATCTTGCAGCCAGCCTCGAACTCGATGCCCTCGAATCGCGCTGCGCGGCGGTGGCCTTAGACGTGGCCCACGAAATCAACGAGGTCGTGGTGGCCCGATTCATGCAGGCACGCCTCGACACCCTCGCCGGTCGTGTCGTCATCCTGCCGGTCGTGCCCAGCCGGGCCCCGCGGGTACTCACGCAGCGGGAACGAGAGGTCGCCGCCCTTGCGGCGATGGGCGAGTCGAACAGGCGCATCGCGGAGGACCTCGGACTCTCGGTGCGCACGGTTGAGGGCCACCTCTACCAGGTGTTCAGCAAGCTCGCCGTCTCCACCCG
Source organism: Sinomonas sp. ASV486 (assembly GCF_030908215.1). Lineage (GTDB taxonomy): Bacteria > Actinomycetota > Actinomycetes > Actinomycetales > Micrococcaceae > Sinomonas > Sinomonas puerhi. The sequence goes on from NZ_JAVFJK010000005.1 coordinate 136,714, forward strand.
CACCGAACTGGCGGAGTTCCTGTGACCATTGGCGACTGGGACCGCCCGTGAACGAGGAGCCTCCCGGGCCGCACGTGCTCCCTACCACCGCGCGCGTCGTCGAGCTCGTCCAGCGGCCAGGAACGGCTGCTGTGCTCGTCCTCGGCGAGATGGGCGCGGGCAAGTCCGCGGTGCTCGACGGCGCGGCGCGGCTCCTCGACGGCGCGATGGAACTTCTCCGCCTCCACGGCAGCCCCTCGCTCGCGAAGGTGCCCTACGGCGTGCTCGCGCCCTTCCTTGGCGCACTTCCTCCCGAGGGGGCCGGATCGCGCGTCGAGGTGCTACGGGCGTTCTGGCGCGCCGTCGAAGCCCTCCGGCGGGATCGCAGAAGAGACCTCCTGCTCGTGATCGACGATGCACACGAGCTCGACCCCGCGTCGAGCGAGGTGGTCGCCGAGCTCGTTTCGGCCCGATGGACCAAGGCATTCGTCGCGGCCCCCAGCGGTGCAGCGCTGCCCCGGCCGCTCATGGAGCTGTGGCTCGACGGCGGAGTCGAACGCGTGGACCTCGCTCCGCTGAGCGTCGACCAGGTCCGGGAGTTCATCGAGTCTGCCCTGGGCGGCCGCGTCCTGGCCTCGGTGCCGCGGCTCTTCTGGCAGGCATCGGAGGGCAATCCACTGGTGCTGGGCAGACTCGTCGATGAGGCCCGACGAGCCGGATCCCTCGCGCTGCGCGGGCAGACCTGGGTCATCACCGGCGAACTCCCGCATCAGGGCGTTGGACTGGTCGGCCTCGCACGGGCGCAGCTCGCGCGCCTGACGGCGCCCGAGCGGGAAGCGCTGAGCCTGATTGTCGTTGCCGAGCCGGCGCCGCTCGAATTGATCGAACGCGAATACGGCGCAGAGACCATCCAGCGTCTTGTCGCGACCCGCCTCGTTCGTCCGCCCGAGGGGCCCGATGGAGTGCTCCGCCTGCGGCATCCCGTGTATGGCAACGCCCTCCTCTCGCTCATCCCGCGCACCACGTCGCTCGAGCTGAGGCAGCATGCGACCGAGTACGTGGCCCACCAGACGTCGACAGCGGAGGGCCTGCTGCGCGCCACCACCTGGGCTCTGGACTGCGGCTTCACGATGGAGGACGCAACGCTCTTGGCCGCCGCCCAACTGGGGCTTCGCCTCTATGAGACCTCGCTCGCCGTGCGGGCTGCCCGCGCCGTCGGGGACCCCGAGCTGCGCCCCGCCGCCGATGAGGTGCTCGGCCAGGTCGCCTACAGTCGGGGCGAGTACGCTGAGGCCGCTGCGCTGCTAAGGCCGAGCGGAGGCCTCGACGGCAGGACCCACGCCTGCCTCACGGGAGGTCTCGTGTGGATCTTCGCCCGCACCGCGTTGGGCCACTCGGCTGGGGCCATCCGCGACGACGTCGACCGACTGGAGGATGGAGAGGTCAGGGAGGTCCTCGGCCTCGTGCTCGATTCACTCGTGGGTGACTCCGCGCGGGTCGCCGAGCGTCTGGCCCGGAGGCAGGCCGCGCGTGCGCACGACGCTCGCGCGGACGATCTGGCAGAGATCGTCGTCCAGTCTGTCCGGGCTGAGCTCCTCGTCGGCGCGGGCCACCCAATACAGGCGCTCGCTGCCGTGCGAGGCCGGCTCACCCGGGCCGTGGAGGGCAACATCGTGACGCCGTTCGTTCAGTCCTTCGCGACCGCACGGCTGCTCATCGCAGATCTCACTGCAGGGCAGTGGGACGCGGCCGACGCCGACGTCCAGCGATTCCTCATCGCCTCCAACGCCGGTCTGGTTGCAGACGGCGCCGCCGCTGAGACGGCGCGGGGCCTGAGCCTGCTGCGCAGGGGTATGTTCCGCGATGCCCTCGCCGCGCTCACTCCGGCCGTCGACGCGCTGCGGGGACGCGATCCCCAGCACGTCGTCGGCCTCGCGGCGTCGACCGCTGCCTACGCAGGTGTGCGACTCGGGGAGTACGACGTCGCGCGCGGGCTCCTCATCGACGTCGAGAATCCCGCGAATCCCGGAGTTTCCCTTCTCCGGCCCTTGGTCGACCTCTTCGCCGCGGCCGCGAGAGCCGGGCTCGCCGGACCGGGCGCACTGCCGGTCGCCGAGGCTGGCCGGGACCTCGAGGCAGTGCTGGAGCGGATGTCCGGCAGGGGTCGGCTCGACCTTGAGATCCAGGGCGAGATCCTCTGGCTCGAAGCCGGGCACCGTAGCCGGCTCGACCGGCTGCGGGACGTCGCGGAGAGGATCGAGGGGGCGTGGGCTGCGTCGGCTGCCCGCATGGCCTCGGCGCTCATCGACGGCTCCCCAGCGACGCTGCTTGAAGCAGCGGAGTCCCTCTTTGCGGCCGGTGCGGTGTGGAACTCACGGGAGTGCTTTGCGGATGCCTCGCGCGCCCTCGACAGGATGCTGCGCCGCGCCGACGCGCGCGAGGCCTGGGCGAGGAAGACGGACTGCGACGCCATCCTGGGGGACGAGGGCCCGGCGCTCGCCCCGCCGGAGGTGAAGCGCCTCACCCGCAGGGAACGCGAGGTCGTGGCCTTTGCCGTGTCCGGGCTCAGCGACCGGGAGATCGCTCAGAGGCTCACGGTATCGGTGAGAACGGTGGAGGGGCACCTCTACAGGGCCTATGCGAAGCTCGATGTGACGAGCCGCGAACAGCTCACGTCTGCCGTGGGCAGAACACGCCGGAGCACACCCTCGGCGCGCGCAATCGAGTACACCTCGAACGGGACCAAGTACTCTGTCTCCGACGGGGTACCGAAATACGAGTAGCGGCTACGCATGTGGCACTAAACGCCCAGTGCCACAGTTGAGATGTGGCCGGAGTCGACAAGACTCGTGGCCTCGTCGCCCCAAGGACTGGGTCGGCGGCGTCGGAACCTCCCCGAGACCAAGGTTCCTCCCCCCAGCCGCCGCCGACCCGACCTTGGGTCCCCTACCGGAGAATGGACCCCTGAGAGTCCTCCGGCGCTGCCTGCCCTCCCGGCGTGGAACAATAGATTCCGGCACGTCTTCGTGCCGTAATTCAGGTAGTCTGCGAAAGCAGCTTCGTTCCACCCCGAAGGAGCCCATCCCGTGGCCCTGGTCAAGACGCCGCCGACCCTCGTGCCCTCCCCAGCCGCGCTGGATGATGCCGAGGTGGAGCGCATCCGCAACGACTTCCCCGTGCTGGACCAGACGATCCACGGCCACCCGCTGGTCTACCTGGACTCGGGCGCCACGAGCCAGCACCCCCGGAGCGTGCTCGAGGCCGAGCAGGACTTCTACGAGCAGCGCAACGCCGCCGTGCACCGCGGAGCCCACGAGCTAGCTGTGAGGGCTACCGACGCGTACGAGGATGCGCGCGTTGCCGTGGCGCGGTTCGTCGGAGCGGCCCCGGACGAGATCGTCTGGACCTCCAATGCCACGGAGGCCATTAACCTGGTCGCCTACGCACTCGGCAACGCCTCCGCGTGGGCCGAGCGTGGCCGCGGCGGAGCCGGGATGCGGGAGCTCGCCGTCGGGCCCGGCGACGAGATCGTCGTCACTGAGCTTGAGCACCATGCGAACCTCATCCCGTGGCAGGAACTCGCCTTCCGGACAGGCGCGACGCTGAGGTGGATCCCCATCGACGACGCTGGCCGGCTCCGGATGGACGAGGCCGAGAAGATCATCGGGCCCCGGACGAGAGTGGTCGCGTTCGCGCATGCGTCCAACGTGCTCGGCTCCGTCGCGCCCGTCGAGGAGCTCGTCGGGCTCGCCCGCCGTGTGGGCGCACTCACGGTCCTCGACGCGTGCCAGTCCGCGCCGCACATGCCCCTCGACCTCGCCGGGCTCGGAGTCGACTTCGCGGCCTTCTCTGGCCACAAGATGCTCGCGCCCACCGGCATCGGCGCGCTCTACGGGCGCCGCGAGCTGCTCGACGCGCTTCCGCCCGTGCTCGTCGGAGGATCGATGATCACGACCGTGACCATGGAGCGGGCCGAGTATCTCCCGGCACCGCAGCGATTCGAGGCGGGCACCCAGCGCATCTCCCAGGCCGTGGCCTTCGCCGCGGCAGTCGACTACCTGAACCACGTGGGCATGGACCGCATCCACGCGTGGGAGGCGGGGCTGGGCGCGCGCCTCGCCGAAGGCATCGCCGCGGTTCCCGGCGTGCGGCTCCTGGGCCCGGCTCCCGGTGCGGAATGGCACGGCTCCGGCCGGATCGGTCTGGCAGCCTTCAACGTCGAGGGGGTACACGCGCACGACGTCGGGCAGTACCTCGACAGCGCGGGCATCGCCGTGCGCGTGGGCCACCACTGCGCCCAGCCGCTCCATCGGCGCCTCGGTCTGACCGCGTCGACCCGTGCGAGCGCCTACCTGTACACGACCACGGCGGAGGTCGAGGCCTTCCTCGGCGCCCTCGCCGAGGTCCGAGCCTATTTCGGAGTGGCCCGATGAGCCTTGATTCCCTGTACCAGCAGCTGATCCTCGAGCACGCCAAGGCCAAGCACGGCAGCGGCCTCGCGTGGAAACCGGGGGCCGAGCCGCTCCCTGCAGGGACGGGCCAGTCGCACCAGCTCAACCCGGTGTGCGGTGACGAAGTGACGGTCCGTGTTGAGGTGAGCGGCGGCGTCGTGAGCTCGGTGCGTTGGGACGGAGCCGGCTGCTCGATCTCGATGGCGTCCGCGTCGGTGCTGCACGACATGGCCGAGGGGCTCACGGTGGCCGAGTTCGGCGAGCTCGTCGGGGCCTTCCGCGAGATGCTGCGCTCTCGCGGCACCATCGAGGCCGATCCTGAAGTCCTCGGCGATGCCGCGGCCTTCTCTGGCGTGTCCCGCTATGCGGCACGGGTCAAGTGCGCCATGATTGCCTGGGTTGCCGCCGAGGACGCCGCGCGCCAGGCAGCATAGACACCCGGACTCGGTCAAAAGTCTCTATTCGAGGGCCGGGCCTCTGACGTACGCTAAGCCCTGATTTGGGCGGACGAGCTGTTGCCGCCTGGGCTGTGGGGTGACTTGGCATGCAGAGAGATACCGCTGCATCGATGACCTTCGTCCACGCTGACGATGCACCGGCTGGATCAGCGGAACGCCAGGCCGATCGGCTTACGTGGGCGATGCTCGTCCGTCAGGAGGAACTCGCGCACGGGGTCCACGCATTCAGGGACCCGGCCTCACTGGGGGCGGTCGTGACTGGCCCGCCCGGCGTGGGGAAGTCATTCCTTGCGAGCGCCGTCCTCTCTGCCCTCGGCGCCGGGGTGTACCCACTGCGGATCCGGACCCCTTCCGTGCCGTCGGATGTGCACTTCGCGTCCCTGGGGCCCCTTCTCGCCCGTCTCCCGAGAGGTCTGGCCGACTCGCCCACCAAGCTCTTGGTCGCCGTCCAGGAGATCCTCCGTGGGGATGCCGGCGGGCTGCCGGTCGTCCTCGTCGTCGAGTTCGGCGCCCCGCTGGATGAAGGCACCGTCGGAGTGCTCCTCCACCTTCTCCACGGAGGGATGGCGAGGCTGCTCGCGATCGCCCCGCGCACCACCGACCTGGCGGCCGACTTCCTGCGTCTCGTCCGCGACGGGAGGCTCAGCGAGGTCGCCCTGCGCGGCATCAGCATCCGCGAGACCCGAAAGCTCGTCTCCGCCCTCATGGGTGGGCGCGTTTCAGCCTCGGTGGTGGCCGAAGTCCATCAGGCCTGCGGAGGCAATCCCTCGACGGTCCAGGGCATCGTGCGGCGCGAGCATGCGTCCGGCAATCTCCATCGGAGAGGAGCGGTCTGGACCCTCGACGGTCCGGTCGAGGGCGAGGTCGGCGCGGGAACGGATGAGATCATCCGTGCGCGCTGGGCGCGCGAGCCCCAGGATGTCCGTGAGGTGATCGAGCATCTCGCAGCGGCCCGGCGAATCCCGATTTCAGGGCTCGCCGGGCTTTTTGGTACCGAGGTCCTGGTTGACATGGAGGAGCGGCACCTCCTGGCCGTCGACGGGACCCCGCGCCGGTGCGCGTACCTCCGGGAACCGCGGATGGCCGAGCTCGTGCGGGGGCGGCTTGGGCCCGACCGCCACCGGGAGCTCGCGTCGCTCGCGACGCGCAGCGGCGCCCCCGAGGAGGACGGGCTGGACGCGGAAGATCTCATCTCGTACGTCGAGTGGGCCTTCGCGAGCGGGGGATCCGTGGGCCCGGACCTCCTGACCCGCGCGGCACATGCCGCGATGGGACTCTTTGAACCGCAGCGGGCACTGGATCTCTTGGACCGCGGCGGGAGGCCGACTGGTCCTGCGGCCGTCGGGGAGACCCTCGCGAGGGCCGACGCGCTCTCGATCCTCGAACGGAGGGAGGAGGCGCTCGCGGTCATCACGCACTTGCCGCCGGCCGCGCTCGACGGGGTCGGAGCGGTCGAGCGCGCGCGCGTCGCGGCCACGGAAAGCGAGCTGCTCACGTGGCTCCCCGAGCATGGCGACCCGCTCGGCCCACTTCGCACCGAACGGGCAGCGCTCGCGGCCGAGAGCCACGCGGACCGGCACGTCCTGCGAGACGCGGCGGAAGTCCTCGACCTTGCCGAGTTCCGCGCCCAGGCGTTCCGGGGCGAGTTCGTCCCCGTCCTCGACACGCTTGAGGAGGCCGCGCGGCGGGCTGACGCGAGCGAGGGGTTCCGCCATGAGACTTCGCTCCTGCTCGCCCTCGCGTGGGCGGCCTGCGGACGGGAGCTGGATGCGGCCGCGCTCCTTGCCGCGGTCGAGTCGAGGGCGGCCCAGTGCTGCGAGGATGACTCCTTCATCTCCGCTGCCTGCTTCGTCTGGATTGTCAATGGCGACTGGAAGCGGTGCCTTGAGCGGCTCGAGACCTACATGGAGCGCGGTGGGCGGCGGCTCAGACTGCGCGGAGGTCTCCTCGAGCTCTGGGTGGGCCTCTCGCTCGTCATGGCGGGGCAGGGAGGACCTGCCCTCGAGCCGCTCCTGAACGCGCTGGCCCAACTCGAGGAATTCCCCGCCGCCAATGCGGAGCGGGCCGCGTCGGCTGCGACGGCGCTCGCGTACGCCCAGATCGGGGACTCGGGCGAGGCCGCGCTGTACCTCGAGCGGGCGGCTGCCGCGGCCGGGCATACCCCGTGGCGGCTCGAGTTCTTCGCCGATTTCTGCGAGCTCCTGGCCCGTCGCTGGCTCGGGGAGGGCGCGGCCACCGAGCGGCTTCTCGCCCACGCGGCCCTCGACGAGGAGGCGGGGCGTGTCGCAGCGGCTGGATTGAGGGTCTTCGCGGCGTCCGTGCCCGGCACCGATAGCGAGTTCCTGTGGATCGAAAGGCTCGGGCAGCAGCGGCAGGGACCTCTCGCGCACCTCATGACGTCGGTGGCCGCCGCATCCCGCTGCTGTGAAGCCGAGGCGCTGCTCGCGGCGGCCGAGGAGGCGCACGCGATGAGCCTCGACAGCGTCGAGGCCCGATGCGCCGCTCTCGCGCTCGATGCTGCGCGCGACCACGGCGACGCAGGGGCCGCAGGCCGCGCGCAGACTAGGCTCGACCGCCTTACCCGGATCCTCCCGGTCCTTCCCCTCGTCCCGCAGGTGCCCGCGCCAGTGCTGACGAGCCGCGAGCGCCAGATCGCGGACATGGCCGCATCGGGGTCGTCGAACCGGGATATCGCGGAGGCGATCGGCGTCTCGGTGCGCACCGTCGAGGGGCACCTCTACCAGGTGTTCATGAAGCTCGGGGTGTCCTCGCGCAGCGGCCTCGAGGGGCTGGTCTGAGGTGCGGGGAGGGCCTGAGGCTATGGGGGATCGGGGGTGACAGGGCAGGCGGAGCTCCGACGGGAGACTGCGGCCGCAGGTGGGCCCACACGTCAGGGGATCGCGTCCGCGGCCGCGGACCTGCTGCGCCGCGAGGGCCCGACCGCGGTGTTCATCGTCGGCGAGCTGGGATCAGGACGGTCGCATCTGCTCGACGCGATCCTGGCGGAGCTCGCGGGCGAAGTCACGCCGTTCCGCCTCTCGACGGGTCACAGTCTCCGCGACATCCCGTACGCCGCCCTCCTGGCGCGCCTCCCTCAGCTCACGGTCGACGACGTGCAGGACCGCGTCGGGGTCCTGCGCGCGCTGTGGTCCGAGCTGCGCCGCACGACGGGGGAGACCGGCCAGCCCGTCCTCGTGGTCGTCGACGACGCCCAGGACCTCGACGACGGATCGGCAGGCCTCATCGCGGAGGCGGTCGCGTCGTCGTGGGTACGGCTCCTCGCTGCAGGGACGGCGAGAAGCGGCCTCCCCGGCGACCTGCTCGAGATGTGGCATGACGGGATCGCTGAACGGATCGAGCTCCCGCCGCTGAGCCTTGCGGAAGCCAAAGGCCTCGTGGAAGGACGCCTCGGCGGCCGGCTGTCCGCCACCGCGGCCCGCGTGCTGCACAGCATCGCCGGCGGGAATCCGCTGCACCTCGTCTCCCTCCTGGACGAGGCGCTCGAGGGGAAGACGCTCGTGCGTCAGGACGGCCTCTGGCTCCTGACCGCACCCTTCCGCAGCCGCGGCGAAGCCCTCGCGGAATATGTGCGCAGCGGGATGGAGGCCCTCGCGCCCGCGGAGCGCGAGGCGGTCATGCTGGTCGCGCTCACTGAGCCGCTGCCCAGGGCAGCCGCACGCGCCCTCATCATGCGCGACGTGCTCGACCGCCTCCTGGAACTCGGCTGGCTCACCGAGACGGCGGGGGACGGGCTGCGTGTGCGGTCGAGACTCGAGGGCGATGCCGTTCGCCGGATGACGACGGCGACCCGCCGCCTCCACCTCTACCGGCGTGCCGAGGCCGCCGGCGACGACCTCCGGCAGCCCGCCAACGAACTCAGGCTCCTCGAACTGGCGCTCGGAACCGGCACGGTGCTGCCCGCAGCCGAGCTGCTCGCCCGCGCCTCGACGGCCGTGCGCCGCTTCGACAGCGAGCTCGGACTCAGGGCGGCGGCCATGATCGACGGCGACGCTGAGCGCTCCCTCGTCCGGGGCGTCGTCGCCCGAGCCCACCTCAATCTCGGGAGCCCGGAAGCGGCGCTCGCCGCCGTTGCCCGCGGCCCAGCAGATCCCAGCGATGCGGCCGATGTGCTCGCTGGCTCCCTCGTGAAGTTCATGGTGCGGCTCGCCCTCGGCGACCTCGAGCGCGTGGAGGAGGACGCCGTCGCGCTTGAGAAGGCGGCGGCGAACGTCTCGCATGGCGACGCCCGGGTGATCGGGCCAGGAGCCAAGGAGGCCGTCCTGCGGCGCGCGCGGCTCCTGCGGGCGCTCGCCTCGGCGGAGCGTGCTGACTTCGGCGCGGTCGCCGCCGCGCTTGAAGAGGACGGACGGTCGGCCCGTGCCTCTGCGGCGCCTGAGATCGAGAAGTACCTCTGGATCCTCCTCGACTCGGAGGTCCAGCTCGCGGCAGGGCGCTACGAGAGGGCCGCGCACTCGGCGGGCGTCGTGCTAGCAGGCAGAGTCATGGACGAGGAGCACTTCCCCCTCGCCGAGCACGGATTGGTGCGGTACTTGGCCGGGGCAGTGCTGGCGGGTGATTGGGAGGACATCGACGGTGTCCTTGGCTCCTCTGAGCGCGGACACCTGCGCCCGGTCGTGGTGTACGGGCCTTGCCTGGACTGCGCGCGCTCGTATGTCCTCCTGCGCCAGGGGCGGGCCGAGGAGGCCGACGCCGTCCTTGCCGACGTCGTGCAGAACCTCGAGCTCCTCGATCCGCTCCGGCTGCGGGGCCTCGCGTGGTCTTTCGCTGCGTGGTCCGCAGCGGCGATTGCGCACCCCGATGTAGCGCGTGCCCGACTGGCCCGCGCCGAGCAGACAGCCGGCGTGGGCAGCGCAGCGATGCGCCACCTCGCTGCGATGCACCGTGCGGGCGCCCTCGAGATGCTCGACGCCGGGGCCGGGCTCCCACTCCTGGCGGCCATGGCCGAGGAAGACCATGCGGCCTCTCGCCCGGGCTGGGAACTCGTGGCCCGCATCATCGGATTCGAACTCGGGGCCTCGGACGACGACGGGCGGGGCGCCGGGCTTGCCGCCGAGGCCGAGGGGTCCTGGGCAAGTGCCTGGGCTGCCTGGGCCAGCGCCCAGACGGCCGAGGGACCCGCAGGTGCCGCGAACCCCGGATCTGGTGGCGCGGCCGAAGGCTACCTGGCTGCGGGAGAGCTCTTCCGCAGCCTCGGCATGCTCCGGCGTGCCCGGGCCGCCTTCGCGCGGGCAGCCGCATGCTCCGACTCCGCCGGGGACCGCGCCGCCGCGCGTCGCGCCGCGGCCGCCGCGGGCACCTGTGAGGGCCTGCCCGGATCGGGAGAGGCGGGCGAGCGGGAGGAGGCCGTCCTTGCCTCGCTGCGCCTGAGCCGCCGCGAGCAGGACGTCGTCGACCTTGCCCTCGATGGCCTGAGCGACCGGCAGATCGCGGACAGGCTCCACCTGTCCGTGCGGACCGTCGAGGGCCACCTCCACCGCAGCTACGCGAAGCTGGGCATCCGAAGCCGCGAGGAGCTACGCGCCGCCGTGCTCGGCTGAACGGGCGCCGCTACGGCGGCCTTTCCGCCGCCCTGCCGCGGGCTTCATGGCGACCTCCCCGCCATCGACCCGAGTAGTCGCCTGCCTCGGTGCGCACGTACGTGGATCGGGACACGTAGGGGAAAGGTGCCTGCCTGCGTACCGGCCAAGGGTTCGCCCGTGGGAAGCCTTCTCCAGCTCGGGTACCCACTACTGGTGACCCCCACAGGGCGCTCGCGCTGTACTGGTGGAGGTGAAGGGCCCGGGTTCGATCGGGCCGCCATGGGGAAGCCGAGGAGCGTGTCATGTCCGTTGGCGCCGAGCAGCATCCAGCAGCACGCACGGCCGCGTTCCGCGGCGGCATGAGGGTCTTGTCCGACCTGCATGGCCGGTCCCAGACCCGGATCGCCCGGTCCCTGCGGGCGCAGGCGTGGCCACGGCGATACGCAGGCTACCTCCGCGTCGCGGATGCCCTCGTGGTCCTCGCCGCCGCGGCGAGCGGGATCGCGTTCATCGACGGCACCCCGCGATCCGTCGCCTCGATGGCGGTGCTGGCAGCCGTCTGGCCGGTCGCGCTGGGCGTCTACGGGAGCCGCGACCACTCGGTCCTGGGGATCGGCGTCGAGGAGTACCGTCGGCTCGTCGCTGCGAGCGTGCACCTGTTCGCGGCGGTCGCGATCGGCGTCGTGATCCTTGACGGATCGCTTCCGGCACGCGTCTTCGTGGCGGTCTTCGGCGCTGGAATCATGGGGCTCCTGGCCATGCGCTGGACCAGTCGCCGCTGGCTCAATCGGCGGCGGCAGGAGGGGCTGTACCTCACGCCGGCCGTCGTGGTGGGGGAGCCCGAGGACGTTCGCTACGTGGTTCGCCGGATCGCCGCGAGCGAGGGCGCGCCGTACGACGTCCTCGGTGCGATCCTCCCGGGCGGCCGACGTGGGCAGTCCCTCGCGGTGGACGATGAGCGGCTGCCGGTCCTGAGCTCGACGGACGACGTCGTCCGGACGGTCGCGCTCAAGAGGGCCGGTGCGGTGATCATCGCCGGCCCGGTCCCGGGTGGCAGTCAGTACCTGCGCGAGCTCGGCTGGAACCTCGAGGCGCATGACGCCGAGCTCGTCCTCGCGTCGTCCCTCACCAACGTTGCGGGTCCCCGCATCCACTGGCGGCCCGTTCAGGGGCTGCCCCTCATGGAAGTCGAGCTCCCGCACTACTCAGGTGCCAAGCACGTGGTCAAGCGGGCCATGGACCTGGTCCTCGCCGCGGCCGCGCTCGTGGTCCTCGCGCCGGTCCTCGGCGTGCTGGCGCTCATCGTTCGGCTTGACTCGCCCGGGCCCGTCTTCTTCCGGCAGGAGCGGATCGGCAAGGGCGGTGAGCCGTTCGCCATGCTCAAGTTCCGCTCGATGGTGCGGGACGCCGAGGCAGGGCTGAGCGTCCTCGCCTCGCTGAACGAGGGTGCGGGCGTCCTATTCAAGGTCAAAGACGATCCCCGCATCACCCGCTGCGGACGATGGATGCGTCGTTTCTCGCTCGACGAACTCCCGCAGTTCATCAATGTCCTCAAAGGCCAGATGAGCCTGGTCGGCCCGAGGCCACCACTTGCGAAGGAGGTCGGCGAGTATGAGCGGTACACGCGCCGTCGGATGCTCATCAAGCCCGGCATCACGGGACTCTGGCAGATCAGCGGACGTTCCGACCTCCCGTGGGACGACGCCGTCCGGCTGGACCTCTACTACGTGGAGAACTGGTCGATCACGGGTGACCTCATGATCCTCTGGCGGACGCTCCGCGCCGTCTTCTCGAGCACCGGCGCCTACTGACGCCGGGCCCGCCCACTCGTCACGCACCCAAGGAAGAAGGGCCACCAGGTGGATTCCCAGAACTCCATCGTCCGACTCAAGGACCGCACCCCGCGGCCGCTCGGCGTCGCCGTTGTCGGCGCCGGGTACTGGGGGCCGAATCTGGCCCGGAACTTCGCCACGGCCCCGGACTGGGACCTCAAGGCCATCTGTGACCTCGACACCGAACGGGCTGCGGTGCTCGCGGCCCGGTTCAGGGTTCCGGCCGTGGGTTCGCTCGACGAGGCGCTCGACACCTTCGACATCGACGCCGTCGCGATCGCGACTCCGGCACGTACCCACCACGGGATCGCGCTCACGGCGCTCGGCGCCGGCAAGCATGTGCTCGTCGAGAAGCCGCTCGCCGACCACTGGGACAGGGGGGTCGACATGGTGACAGCCGCCGAGTCGCGCGGGCTCGTCCTCATGGCCGACCACACATACTGCTACACCCCGGCCGTGCAGAAGATGCGCGAGGTGCTCCACGACGGCGATCTCGGCGAGGTCCTCTACATCGACTCCGTGCGCATCAACCTCGGCCTCGTCCAGCCGGACGTTGACGTCTTCTGGGATCTCGCGCCCCATGATCTGGCCATCCTGGACTACATCCTCCCCGAGGGGCTCGCCCCGGAAACGATCTCGGCCCACGGTGCGGATCCCCTCGGCACCGGCCGGGACTGCGTCGGCCACTTGTCCTTCGACCTTCCGCTGGGGGGCATGGCCCACATCCACGTCAACTGGCTCAGCCCGACCAAGATCCGCCAGATGGTGGTGGGAGGGACTAAGCGGACTCTCGTTTGGGATGACCTCAACCCGCAGCAGCGGCTCAGTGTGTACGACCGAGGCGTCCAGCTGCCTCCCCGCGGCGCGCGGCGGGCACTGGACCGCAGGGACGTCGCGATCTCGTACCGCCTCGGCGACACATGGTCGCCCGCCCTTCCCGAACGGGAGGCACTGGGCAGCATGGTGGCCGAGTTCGCGACGGCCATCCGCGACGCCCGCCCGTCGGTAACGAGCGGAGCGTCGGCGCTCCGCGTGCTCGGGGTCCTCGACGCGACGACGCGGAGCCTCCAGCTCGGGGGCGCCCAAGCCGCAGTCGCCGAGCCGCCCGTCGCGATCGCGACAGGCGGGTATGGACAGGAAACCGCAGGGGAGATCGGGATGGGCAGGGGGGCCGAGGCGTGAGCGTGCTGGCAGGGGCGTGCGCCCTCGTGACGGGCGGGGCTGGGACCATCGGATCGACGGTCGTCGACCAGCTGCTCGACGCCGGCGTCGACCACGTGGACGTTCTGGACAATCTCACGCGGGGTCGGCTCGCGAACCTCGACCATGCGCTCGCGACGGGTCGGGTGCGCCTCATCGACGGCGACCTCCGCGACCGCGACGTGGTCCACGATGCGACGGTTGGCAAGGACCTCGTGTTCCACGAGGCCGCGATCCGCATTACCCAGTGTGCCGAGCAACCTCGGCTCGCGCTCGAAGTGCTCGTCGACGGGACGTTCTCCGTCCTCGAAGCGGCAGCGCAGCACGGGGTGGACAAGGTGGTCCTCGCTTCGAGCGCGTCGGTGTACGGGGCAGCGGACGACTTCCCCACGGCGGAGCGCCACCACCACCACAACAACGACACGTTCTACGGCGCGGCAAAGAGCTTCAATGAGGGGATGGCGCGCAGCTTCCGCGCGATGCACGGGCTCGACTACGTGGCCCTGAGGTACTTCAACGTGTACGGGCCACGGATGGACGTCCACGGGCTCTACACCGAGGTGCTCGTCCGCTGGATGGAGCGCATCGCGGACGGGCGCCCACCGCTCGTCTATGGCAACGGCGAGCAGACGATGGACTTCGTCTACACCGCCGACGTCGCGCGGGCGAACATCCTCGCGGCCGAATCCTCGGTGCGGGAGGGCGTGTACAACGTTGCCAGCGGTTCGGAGACGAGCCTCCTCGCGCTCGCCGTAGCACTCCTGGAGGCCATGGACTCGAAGCTCTCGGTCGAGTTCGGTCCCGAGCGGACCGTCAACGCCGTGGCCCGTCGGCTCGCCGACACGACGGCCGCGGCGCGGGATCTCGGCTTCCGCGCGGAGATGCCGCTCGGGCTGGGGCTTCGCCGCCTGGTGTCGTGGTGGTCGCCGCTGCGCGAGCAGATCGCGGCCGCTCGGGTGGTGGCGGCGTCATGAGCCAGCAGGTGGAGCCCAGCGTGGAGACCGGCATGGAGCCGGGCGGCCGTCCCTCCGAAGACGGCGGGCGCATCAACGTCATGAAGCCGTGGGTGGGGGCGGAGGAGGCCCGCGCGGTCGCCGACGTAATCGCTTCCGGGTGGCTCGCGCAGGGGCCCCAGGTGGCGAATTTCGAGGACGCGTTCGCCGCGTCCCAGGGCGTGCGGCATGCCGTCGCGACGTCGAGTTGCACGACGGCGCTCCATCTTGCCCTGCTCGTCGCCGGGGTGCGAGCAGGGCAGGAGGTCGTCGTGCCGTCGCTGTCCTTCATCGCGACGGCGAATGCGCCGCGGTACGTGGGCGCGGACCCGGTCTTCGCGGATGTCGACCCCGTGACGGGGAACGTCACCGCCGAGACCGTGTCCGAGGTGCTGGGCCCACGGACCGCGGCCGTCGTCGTCGTCGATCAGGGCGGCCTGCCGGCCGACGTCGCACCCCTGCTGGCGGTGTGCCGCTCCCGGGGGATCCCACTCGTCGAGGACGCGGCCTGCGCCGCCGGGTCGACCTACCGCGGGCGACCCGTCGGGGCGGGTGCCGATATCGCGGCGTGGTCATTCCACCCGCGCAAGCTCCTGACCACGGGCGAGGGCGGAATGCTCACGACCTCCAACGCAGAGTGGGCCGAGCGGGCACGACGTCTTCGGCAGCACTCGGCGAGCGTCTCCGCGGCCGAACGGCACGAGGCCGTGCGGGCCCCCGCCGAGCAGTACCTCGAGCTCGGATTCAACTACCGGATGACGGATGTGCAGGCAGCGATCGGTCTCGTCCAGCTGGGGCGCCTGCCCGAGATGGTGGCGCGGCGCCGCGAGCTGGCCGCGGCCTACCGCGCCGCGCTCGACGACCTCCCCGGCTTTCGCCTCGTCGAAGACCCTCTCGACGGGACCACGAACTACCAGTCCCTGTGGGCCGAGATCGGCGACGAGTTCTACCTGGACCGGGACCGGCTGCTCGATGCGCTCGCTGCGGAGGGCATCTCGGCGCGGCCGGGGATCATGGCCGCGCACCTCGAGCCGGCGTTCGTCGGGACGGCGCGCGTCCCCCTGCCCGTCACCGAGCGGCTCACCCGGAGCACGATCATCTTGCCGCTGTACCACGAGCTGGGCCTCGATGGGGTGCAGCGCGTCGCCACCGCGATCCGTCGGGCGTCGGCTGACGCTGGCTCGTCCAGTGCGCGCTCAGGGGCCAGACATGGCTGAGCTGCTCCTCGTCGCCGCGAGCGGTCTGGCCCGCGAAGTGATGGCCCTCGTCCGCGCGAGCGACGACTTCGACGTCCTCGGCATCCTCGACGACGATCCGCTCCGCACGGGCAGCGTCCTGGACGGCGCACATGTCCTCGGCCCCCTCGCCGAGGTGCGCAGGCACCCGGGCGCCCGCGTCGTCGTGTGCGTGGGAAGCGGAGTGGTGCGCGCGGACATCGTGCGCAGGCTCGGGGCGATGGGTTTCCCTCCCGGCAGGTACGCCACCATCATGCATCCGAGCGTCCAGGTGCCCGAGGGGTGCAGCGTGGGGGAGGGGAGCATCCTGCTGGCGAACGTCGTCCTGACGGCCGCAGTGACCGTGGGGCGGCACGTCGTCGTGATGCCGGGCGCGGTGCTCACGCACGGAGACTTTGTGGACGACTACGCGACGTTCGCTGCGGGTGCAGCGCTCGGGGGGTCCGTCGTCGTCGGCCGGGCAGCCTATCTCGGGATGAACAGCAGCGTCCGGCAGCGCACCCGCGTCGGAGCGCGCGCGGTGATCGGCATGGGCGCGGCCGTGATCTGCGACATTCCCGACGGCCAGACCTGGGTGGGCGTTCCCGCCCGGCGCATGTCCCAGAGCACGGACGACGCCCCGGAGGAGGAGTCATGACTGCGGAGGTACAGGCCAACCGCCTGCAGGCGCCCCCGCTGCCGGTGCCGTTCGTGGACCTCGCGGCGCAGCAGGCGGAGATCAGCTCGGACGTTGTCCCCGAGGTGCTGCGGGCCCTCGAGACGGGCGACTTCATCGGCGGGGCGCACGTCGCGGCATTCGAGGCGGAGTACGCCGAATTCGTCGGCACCCGCTCGTGCGTCGGGGTCGCGAACGGGACGGACGCGCTCGAGCTCGCGTTGCGCACCGTAGGCGTCGGACCGGGCGGCGAGGTGATCCTGCCTGCGAACACCTTTGTCGCCACGGCCGAGGCGGTGGTTCGGGCCGGGGCGCGTCCGGTACTGGTCGACGTCGACCCCGAGTCCCTCCTCATCGACACGAGCTTGGTGGGCCGGGCGGTGGGTCCTAAGACGCAGGCCATCGTCCCGGTCCACCTATATGGCCAGACCGCGCCCGTGGAGGAGCTGTTGCCGATCGCGCTCGATGCCGGGGTCGCCGTGGTCGAGGACGCCGCCCAGGCGCAGGGCGCGCGCCGGTACGGCCGTGCCGCGGGGTCCCTCGGCGACATCGCCGCGACGAGCTTCTACCCGGGCAAGAACCTCGGTGCCGCAGGCGACGCCGGCGCTGTCACCACTGACGACTGCTCGCTCGCCGACCACGTGCGCCTTCTCGCGGCGCATGGGAGCCGGGTCAAGTACGTCCACGAGGTTGCCGGGTGGAACTCGCGGCTCGACGCCGTGCAGGCCGTGGTGCTGCGCGCCAAGCTTCGGCGTCTGGAGGTCTGGAACGCACGACGGCGCGCGGCGGCTTCGCTCTACGGCTCGCTTCTCGAAGGGGTGCGCGGTCTGGTGTTGCCGCGCTCCCTGGCCGGCAACGAGGACGTGTGGCACCTGTACGTGGTGAGGATCCTCGGAGCGGGGCGGCGTGATCGGGTGCAGTCGGCGCTCGCCGCCGCAGGGATCGGTTCGGGCATCCACTATCCGACGCCCGTTCACCTCACCCCAGCCTTCCGATTCCTCGGCTACCGGGCCGGCAATTTCCCGGTAGCCGAGGCCGCCGCCGGGCAGATCCTTTCGCTGCCGATGTTCCCGCACATCACGCCGGAGCAGGTGGCGCGGGTCGCGGACGCGCTGCAGGGGGCGGTGGGGTGATGGGGAGGAGGGTGAGGTGGAAGCAGCGGAGGACGAGCGTCAGCGTTGGTTCCGGAGCCGTGTGGAGCGGGTTGAACACCATCGTCATGAAGGCCTCCAACATTGCGGTCACCGTGGTCGTAGTCCGGCTCGTCTCACCCCATGACTTCGGTGTCTTCACCGCCGCGCTTGTCGCCGGCACGATAGCAACGGCGATCTGCGAGCTCGGCGTCGCGTCCACCCTCATCCGCCGGGATCTAGACCTCGGCCGACTTGCGCCGACCGTCGTGGCGATCGCGTGGGTTTGGGCTGTCCTCCTCGCCGTGGTCATGGCCTCCGCCGCCGAACCCATCGGGATCGTTCTGGGGAGTTCCGAGGCCGCCGAGCCCATCCGGGTGCTCGCGCTGGGCGTTGCGCTTTCCGGATTCTCAGCGGTGCCTGGTTCATTGCTCGCTCGTGGATTCAAGCAAGGGTCGCTGTTCCTCGCGAGTGCTCTGGCCTTCGTTCCGTCCA
Source organism: Sinomonas sp. ASV486 (assembly GCF_030908215.1). Classification (GTDB taxonomy): domain Bacteria; phylum Actinomycetota; class Actinomycetes; order Actinomycetales; family Micrococcaceae; genus Sinomonas; species Sinomonas puerhi. Next base: position 154,681 of record NZ_JAVFJK010000005.1, read on the forward strand.
GCGCGCTCCTGCTCTTCCTCGCGTCGGGCGGCGCCGGGGCGATGGCCTTCGCATGGTCGAAAGTTGTCGGCGGCCTGGTCTCGGCGACAGCGATGGCCATCTTCGCGAGGAGATGGTTCTGGCCGAGATTCGACCGTGTCGCCTTCGCTGAAGTCCTGAGGATTGGAATCCCCTTGGCAGGAGCGAATCTCATCGGCTACGTGCTGCTGAACGCCGATTTCGCCTTGGTTGGACACAGCCTCGGGCCCGCTCAGCTGGGGATCTACTCGGTCGCCTTCACCGTCTCGTCGCTGTCCGTCTCCGTGCTGTCCTCGGTGCTCAACTCAGTGGCGATGCCCGCGTTCTCCGAGCACGCGGGGGACCCGGCCGGGATACGTTCAAGCGTTGGGAAGTGGCTTCACGCGGTGTTTCTCATGGGGGCGCCGGTGTGTGGCCTCACCATGGCCTTCTCACATGAGATCATCTCAGTCCTCTACGGCACTTCCTGGGCTCCTGCCGCAGCCGTTGTCGGCATCCTCGCTCTCTATGGGATCCCCATGCTTGTCGAGCTCATGATGTCGAACCTTCTCGTCGCCCTGGGGAAGACAGGGACCGTCCTGCTGGTCCAAGGGGTGTGGCTGGTGGTACTGGGCCTCGCGATGGCCGTCGGGCTGCAGCTCGTTGGTCTCACGGGAGTCGCGTGGGCACACGTGGCGGTTCTGCTGGGCGTTGTCCTCCCGCTTCAAGTGGGACTGCTGACGAGGGCCTTGCCCCGGGTGCTCGCAGGCCTGTGGAAGCTTGCCATCCGCCCGATGGTCGCCACTGTTGCCGCCGCAGCGATCGGGACAGCCCTCGCGATTCCGATGCCTACCGACGCGTCGAGGCTGTTCGTGGGCGGTGCAGCCGCTGCTCTGGTCTACGCCGGCGGCCTCCGCCGCGAGTGGGCGGTGTACCTTCCCGCGCTGCGTCCCGGGCGCTCCGCCCTTCGAGAGGAAGCCTGATGCAGAAACTGAGAGCGCGTCCGCTGAACGGCCGACCCGTCGTCTCCGTGGTCATACCCTGCTACAACTACGGCGCATTCTTGCCGATGGCCGTCGACAGCGTGCTCGGTCAACCCGGAGTAGACGTAGAAGTCATCGTTGTGGACGACGCATCCTCGGATGGAAGCGGAGAGGTGGCTCGCTCCCTGGCACGACACCGGCGACAGGTGACGGCGGTGGTCCATGAAGTCAATATGGGCCACATCGCCACCTACAACGACGGATTGGCACGCTGCACCGGTGACTATGTCGCGCTCCTCTCCGCTGACGATCTGCTCGCACCCGGATCATTGGCCCGCGCAGGTGCCGTGTTCGAGAGATTCCCCGGGGTGGGCCTCGTGTACGGCCATGCCCCGTCCTTCGAACGGGAACCGCCCCGGATGAGCGGGCGCGGCCCTGTCACGTGGTCGGTCTGGGCCGGGCACGAGTGGACATGGCGGGTATGCGCCGGGGGCGTCAACGTCATCAGCAACCCCGAGGCTGTCGTGAGACGGGCCGTGATCGAGGCGATCGGAGGATACGAACGATTGCTGCCGCATACGGCCGACCTCCACTTCTGGCTGCGCGCCGCATCCGTCTCTGACGTGGCCAGGGTGAACGGACGGCATCAGGGCTACTACAGGATCCACGGCCAGAATATGCATTTCGAGTCTGATGATGTCCAGGACCTCATGGAGCGGTCTTCCATGTTCGAGTTCCTGTATGCGCCACGGGACCCCGGAACGTCCCGGGCGGCGGAACTCTACGCGGCTTCGCGCCGAGCGATCGCGTCCGAGGCCCTCCTCCGGGCCGCGCGGGAGTACGATCACGGTCGGGGACATGGCATCGTCGCTGGACGTTTCTGCTCGCTCGCGGCCGATCAGGGAGTCGATCTGAGCGTCCTTCCCGCGTGGGAGGTCCTCCGGAAGGAGAAGAGGCGCACCGGTCTCGGCCCAGCTGGCCGCGTGCTCTCCCTCGCATCCCGCGCAGGACGCCGAGTGAAGTACCACGTTCAGTATGAGCGCTGGCGGCGTACAGGAGTGTGGTCCTCGTGATCTCGCAGCGGGCGGCCGGCGGTGATCTCGTGGTCCTGTCTGCTGCAAATCGTTGGGACGGCATCCGCTTGGCTGACCAGCAGTTGGCGGTCGGACTCTCAAAGCTGGTGCCGGTCATGTACGTTGATCCGCCGGAATCACCGGCCGTGAGGGTCCGATCCGGGGGCTGGCGCGCGATCGCCCGCCGAGAGCGAGTTCGATGGCTCAGCCCCACCCTCCTGCGCTTCACACCGGAGGGCATGCTCGGGGTGTCGAGGCCGAGGATAAGGGACGTGAATGCAGTATGGTCTGCGCACCAGGTTCGCCGCGTCGTCGCCGGCCTCGGGGCCAGGGTCGTCGCGTCCCTTGAAGCGAATGTCCTCAGTCCCATCTCGGGGCGGATCGGCGAGGAGCTCAGGGTCTACTGGGCCCAGGACGATTTCGCCGGCATCGCTGCCCTGATAGGCGGCAGCGCTGAAGCGTACGCGCGCGCAGATGCGAGCCTTGCACGGGCCGCCGACATCGTGATCGCCGCGAACCCGCATGTTGCGGGTGAGCATGAAGCCAAGGGCGCCCGGCCCCGGACGATCCCCTTCGGATGCGACGCAGATCACTTCGCTGCTGCCGCGGATTGCGCCCCGGCCCGGGACGTCATCCGACGTCGTCCGCTCGCAGTGTTCATGGGTCACCTAGGAGACCGGATCGACGTGACGCTTCTCGAACGCCTCGTGCACGATGGTGTCGGCCTGCTTCTGGTCGGGCCGCGGCACTTCCGCGCTGACTTTGCGCGGTTCGACGCCCTCCTCGCGCATCCGAGCGTTCAATGGGTCGGAGAGCAGGCGTTCGATTCTCTGCCAGGCTACCTAGCGTGTGCCGATGTCGGCCTGGTGCCCTACAACCACTCTCGCTTCAACATCGGCAGCTTCCCGCTCAAGACGCTCGAGTACCTCGCAGCGGGTCTGCCCGTCGTCTCGACGTCGCTGCCCGGTGTCGAGTGGATTGGCTCCGAGGACATCACCTTCGCCGATGACCCGCAGAGTTTCTCATCCGCCGTCCGGAGCGTGGCGTCGGCCGGCAGGAGTGCCGCAACCGACCGTCGTCGGCGTGAGCTTGCGGCCAGACACAGCTGGGATGCCAGAGCACGCGATTTCGCATGCGTCATGGGCATCACGCAAGCCGCTCGCCACGACAGGGGCGCACTGAGGAGCCCCCTCGGAAGGGTGGGAGAACCGTGAGGCTGAGAACCGTTCTAAGGGCTCTGCTGCGCAGATGGTATGCGGTCATTGCAGGGCTTCTGGGTGTGGCAGGTTTGTGCGCCTACCTCTACGGCGTGGTCCCTGCGGACTACAAGACCTCCGGATCCATGGTCCTCCTTCCCTCCTCCGAGGCGGTAGGTCCCGGCGGGAACCCGTACTTGTACCTCAACGGGCTCGGGCAGGCGATGGACGTGCTTACCCGCAGGCTTTCGGCACCTGATGCGGTTGAGCGCCTCACCCAAGGACATCCGACGGCGTCCTATGTTGCAGCAGCCGACATCACCTCAGGCAGCTCCATCCTTGTTGTTGCAGTCAAGAGCAGGTCGGCGAACGAAAGTGCCGATTTGGTTCAGGCCATCCTCGCTGACGTTCCGTCCGAGCTCGCCTCGATGCAGGACGAGCTCAGGGTCCCTACACAGTCCCGTATCTCCTCTATGAGAGTCGCGCCGCCGCCGGCTCCGGTGATCGATTCGAAAACACGGATCCAAGCCGTAGCCGCTGCGGGCGTGGGGAGTCTCCTTGCGCTTGTGCTCCTCATCGCGATGCTTGACAGTCTGCTGTTGCGGTATGCACGACGTCGGTCCGCACAGGCGCGCATCGAACCGACCGGCGCGGGCACGGGTGAGACGGTACCCCTCTCGACCGACGCCCTTGTGCTCGTTCCTGTGACGGCGGGCGAGGCCCGGATCGAGGAGGAGATGCGGGGCCTGGAACCCAATACTGCCCCGCGGAGGCGAGATCGGCGGGCATTCGGTGTCCAGCGCTGACGTTCTCATGTCTCTCAGGCGCCGCTGGTACGTAGCGCTCATTGGCCTCATGCTGACGACCGTGGGGTGGCTGGTGCTCTCACCAGGACAGCACGTCTACTCGGCGCGTGTCACTGTGACGTTCCTTCCGCCGGGTCAAGGGCCCGTCTCCCAGTCGGATGACTCCAAGATCCCCACCCTCGTCAACTTCGCCGCCATGGTGCGCCTGGCCTTGCCGTCAGACACGGGAAGCGCCGCGGACCGTGAATCCTTCGGGGGCTCGCTCGTCGGCGCAGGAGTCAGAAAGGGCTTCGCGGTTCTGCTTCCCAATGCAGGAGGCCAATGGTCCAAGTGGTACAACCAGCCTGTACTCAGCGTTGAGGCCGTCGATGCTACGCCGCAGGACGCCGAGAGCCAGGTGCGCCAGCTCACGGGCCAGATCGTCGAGGCCTCGGCTGATCTCCAGACGAGACTCCAGATCCCCCCCGCGTCGCGGGTGACAACCTCATTGAGTGCGGTCGAAGTGGTCGATGGCGGAGTGAGGCCGTCCACGCGGGCGCGGGGTGCCTCGGGCCTGATGGGGCTGGGGGCATTTCTCTCTGTTCTGGGCGCTGTGTCCGTCGACCGTTGTGCGCGGTGGGCGGCCATTCGCCGGCTCGCGAGATCACCGATCCCCTCGACCTCCAACCTCACGGGCGCGAGGCGATGAACATGCGCGGTTTCGCAGCACTGCGTCAGCACCTCGATGCGGTGAGCATGCTCACCCTGTTCCTCCTTGCGTGCGCCGTGCCCTCCTATCTGTCGTTCACCGTGATCGGGTCAGTCGGCAGGCCCAGCGTCCTCGTATGCCTGCTCATGTTCGCATGGTGGCTCGCCCATCAGCTTCAGCGGCCGTTTGCCGGCCACATCGAGCTGCAACCGGTGCGTTGGATGCTCCTGCCTTTCGTCGGTGTTGTCCTTGCAAGCTACATCGGCGCGATGTTCAGGGGCCTCCCGGAGGCGGAGGTGAGCCCTGCGGACAACGGGCTGCTCAGGGTCCTTGCGTGGTGTGGCCTCTTCCTCGTTGCCCATGATGGTCTGCGTACGTGGGAGCACATTGTCGTGTTGGTTCGGCGCGTCGCGTTGGCGGGTGGTCTGATGGCGCTCTTGGGCCTTCTGCAGTTTGGGACGAAGAGATCGCTCCTGTCGTGGCTGGTCATCCCGGGGATGAGCGGTGACTACGGTGGGGTCGATCAGCGGGCGGGATTCGTCCGCGCCGCAGGCACGGCTACGCACCCCTTAGAGTATGGTGCGGTTCTCTCCATCACCCTGCCGCTCGCGGTCGCGCTTGCTGTAGCGGATACAAAGCGCGGTCCCGTCCTGCGCTGGGGACCCGCCGTCCTCATCGCCAGCGCATCAATTCTCTCGGTGTCGCGCTCAGCGCTCATCGCCGTGGTCATTGCCACGGCGGTGCTCGCGGCGTCCTGGACGGCGAGGCAGCGTGTGATCGTTGCCGGAGCGGGAACAGTCCTCTTCGCTGCCGTCTATTTCCTGGTCCCGGGGATGGCCGGAACAATTGTCGGGATGTTCAGCGGTGCAGCCGACGACTCAAGCGTGGCATCGCGTGTCAATGGGTATGACGTCGCGTTCGGGATGGTCCAGCGGCTTCCACTCTTCGGGCGTGGGTTCGGCACCTTGATGCCGAGCTATGTGTACTTGGACAACCAGTACATCGGCGTCGTCGTGGAGCTGGGCCTCTTCGGCCTTGCAGCCGTGCTGGCCTTGTTCATCGCAGGAATTGTGACGCCGTGGCGGGCGCGGAGGTTCTCCCCCGATCGCCTCACGGAGCAGATTGGGGCGGGGGTTGTTGCCAGCGTTTCGGCGGGCGCGGTGACTTTGACTTTCTTTGACGGACTCGCCTTTCCATTGTCCTCTGGATTCCTCTTCCTCGTCCTGGGGGCGGCGGGGGCCTATCGCCGCATTTCACGGGCTGGCCGAGCGTGGCATGCGGTGGGCGGCTCTAAGGCAGCCGCCCACCCTGCGGAAGAGATGCCATGACTTGGCTCATTGACGTGATCGTCACCCATCCTGGAGGGTTGGGCTCTCCTGGCACGGCTCGCCGGGCGCGGGTCACGGGTGCTCGATGCGCGGCCGCTTAATACGGCGCCTCTTTGAAGGTATGCCGTTTCCGATCGGGTCCACGAATCCGCCTATACGCACACGACCTCGATGTGCCGTCGCCCGTGCTGGAGGACCAGCTTGCACTGCTGGGATCTGATGCGGACTGATGGGGGTTCGGGATCTCAGGGAAGGGATGCCTTCAGCCAGAAGATGTCGTTAGCCGGAACCGAAATGGCCAGGCCCCCGCCTCGCACGGACGGGATGGCCGCATGTGCCACGGCGGAGTCCGGGCCGAGAAGGGCCAGCTCGGCGCCGTGCAGCTGTGCGCCACCCGCCGCCACAACGAATCGCTGCGCCGACCGGGTGGGGTTTGCTCCCACGATGTTGACCTGTCCGCTCGGTTCGTCCAGGAATGCTTGGACTTCGAGTGCGGGTGCTCCACTCGCGCCCACATGCACCGTGCCTGATGGTAGTGCCCTGATGAACAGAGAGAGGACCGAGAAGGCGCTTCGGGGGGAATAGGTGCCCGAACCGGGATCATACTTCAGCGCACCCCAGTACCCCATCGCTCCGTGGTGCTCATAGTAGCCGTCCCAGGCGTCGTACATCTGCGCCCCGTTGACGCCCTGGCCGACGAGGCTCAGCAGCATGCGGGCCATGCCGAAGGCTTGGTCCCAGGTGTCGGCCGGCGCGGCACCCGAGTCGCAGCCGTCGCACCACGCGTTGAACTCAGTGGCCCACACGCCTGCACGTGCGGCGGCGCCTTTCGACACGGCGTCCGGGACTGATGCCGCATCGCCGGAATACGTATGGATGCCGATGCGCGCAATCTTGCCTGAGACGTACGCGTCTGCAACGAGCGCGGGGACATAATCGTCCCGCGCGCCTTGAGCGCTGGACGTGTCCGGGACCACGAACCGGACGTCTCCCATTCCGAGGGCATCGAGTCGGCGTCCGAGCTTCCCCAAGAGCTCCGTCATCTGGGCAGGCCCCACGTTGGGGCCTTCGATTCCGTTGGTATCGGGCTCGTTGAGAGGGCTCACGAGGGAGAGCGTGAGCCCTCTCTGCCTCCTCCCGTAGTCGAGGAGCGATGCAATCATGCGCACCCAGAAGTCCTCCTTCTCGGGGAGGACCTTTGTTCCACCCATCCACGGCGAGACGGCCCCCATGACACTCAGCGAAACCGTCTGGCCCTTGGAGGACTCGATATAGGCAATGGTGTCCCAGAGGTCTCTCATCTTCGGCGTCTCGTAGATCCGGCGGTAGTAGCTGTCATCGATCACGTCGGCAGGGCCGATTTCGGTCGGCTCCCAGTCGGCCTTCTCGATGATGACTCGCCAGACCATAGGTCCGAGTGCTGTGTACCGGTCGATCGCTGCTCTGAGCTGCCCGCCTTTCCAACTGTGGACGTTCGCGTCGACCCCGAGTCCAGTCAGAGGCTGGAGCTTCTGAGACAGATCAACGGTGAGCGGTTCCGTCGTGGACGGTTCACCGTCCTCGGCGGAGGAAGACGATGGCTGCACGGTGGGCAAGGTGTCGGTCGGGAGGACCTGCGGCGCCGTCGGAGGCGGCGACGCCGACGAGGGCGACTCCGGACCAGGCGCTGGTCCGTGACAGCTGCTCAGGAGGAGGAGCCCCAGTACCGCCACCGCGAGAGCATGCCGTCGCACGCTGCTGTGTGCGTTCCGAGTCATGGAGTGTTCAAGACCAGGTCGACCCAGTAGTTCGTCGCGTTGTAGCTGCTTGTCGGGAACCCGGACGTTCCGTACTTATACAGGCCGTTGAGGTGGCTCGCGGTGCTCGCAAGCCCGTGCAGTGGCGGCGCATCCGCCGATGTCGCGAAGAAGTTCCCAGTGGCCGAGTAGAAGCCGTTCGGTGCGTAGTACGAGACCACGTAGGCAGTGTTCGCCGAGATCGCGACCGGGCCTGAGAGCGTAGCGGTCTGCCAGCCGCTCGAGGTCTCGCCACTGAAGGTCACTGTTGCGAGCAGTGTGCCTCCCGCCGTCCAGAGGTGCCCGATGTGTGTCCCCGTATTCTGGGAGCCCTTGTAGAACTTGATAGCGGTGACCGACCCGGCGACATCGGATGTGAATTGTGTACCGAGCTCGACCGCATTCGTGTCGTTGACGTTGACCGTGGAGGGAAGGGACGAGGAACTGAAGATGCTGCATGGGCAGCTGTACACTATGGCTCCAGTCGTGAAGCTCCAGGAGTACGCGGACGTCATAGTCTGGCCGGTTGCGCTCTTCACCCCGGACACGGCGGCGGTGTAGGTCGTGTTCGCCGCGAGCGCTGCACTCGGGGTGAGGGTGTACGTCCCTGTGGCGGAGAGGTTGCCGGTGCTGCCCGCGACCGCGGTGCCGCCGGTGGGCGTGAGCGTGAACGAGGCGGACGATGTGTCGACGGCCTGGTCAAAGGTGGCTGAGACTGGGGAACCCGTCTGGACCCCGGTGACTCCCTGAGACGGTGCGGTGCTCAGGACGACGGGCGCGGCTGGGGAACCCGGATTGAGGACGGCGTCGACCCAGTAGTTGGTCGAGTTGTACGTCCCGTTCGGGAAGCTCGAGGCCGAGCCGTAGGCATAGACCCCGTTGCCGCCGCTCGAACCGCTGGCAAGTCCTACGATGGGCGTCGCCCCCAGCTGGGTAGAGAATCCGTTGCCGGTGTCGGAGTAGTTGCCGTTCGGGGCGTAGTACGAGACCTCGTAGGTCGTATTTGCTGTCACCGCAACCGGGGCGGAGAAATAGGCCTGCTGCCACCCTGATGCCGATTCATTCACGAAAGTCACGGTCGCGAGTTTTGTGCCGCCAGCTGACCAGAGGTTGCCGACGTGCGTTCCGGTGTTCTGGTTGCCCTTGTAGAAGCGGACGCCCGTGATCTGCCCATCGATCGTGGTCTGGAACTTCATGCCGAGCTCGACCCCGCTTGTGTCGCCGGAGTTCGCCGTGGCGGGCGTCGCGCTGGACGGGAACACGGTGCACGGGCAGCTGTATCCCGGAACAGTGGTGAAGCTCCAGCTGTAGGGAGACATGGTCTGGCCTGTCGAATTGGTTGCCCCGCTCACCGACGCCGTGTACTGGGTGTTGTTCGCGAGGGGAGCCGACGGGGTGAAGGTCGCCGTCGTCGTCGTGCTCGAGTAGGACATCGAGCCGGGGATGCTCGCTCCGGACGCGTCCTTGAGGACGAACTGGATCGAGGAGGACGATACATCCTGACTGAAGGTCGCGGTCACAGCCGACGTCACGGCGACGCCTGTTGCGCCGGGGGGCGGATTCGTCGAGGAGACACTTGGGGCTGGCGGCGCGCTGGCCGTCGTGAAGGTCCACGAGTATGGGCTGGCCATGGTCTGCCCCGTGGAGTTCGTTGCGCCGCTCACGGTCGCCGAGTAGGTCACGCTGTAGGCAAGTGCGGTGGACGGCGTGAAAGTCGCCGTGGTCCCATCACTGCTCAGCGCCGTTGTACCCGAAACCGAGGTCCCGCCGCCGTCTTTGAGGGTGAACGTCACCGAGGATGCTGTCACCGCCTGATTGAACGTCGCGCTCGGCGTGATGGCAACTGCGATGCCTGTCGCCCCCGACGCCGGCGCTGTCGACGTGACTGCGGGGGCAGGGGGCGGCGCCATGGTCGTGAAGGTCCAGGTATAGGGACTGGCCATGGCTTGTCCGGTCGAGTTGGTGGCTCCGCTCACGGTGGCGGTGTACTGGGTGCTGTACGAGAGGGCGGACGACGGCGTGAAGGTCGCTACGGTTCCGTTGCTCCCCAGCGCCGTAGTTCCAGAGACGGCTGCGCCGCCCGCGTCCTTGACCGTGAAGGTCACCGAGGACGCTGTGACGGCCTGATTGAACGTTGCGCTCGGCGCGGTACCGATCGCCACGTTGGTCGCACCCGCGGCCGGCGCGGTCTGCGTGATAGCCGGTGCTGCGGTCGCCGAAGGCGTGAAGACGGGGTCCACCCAGTAGTTCTCGGCATTGTAGATCTGGTTGGGGAAGCTCGAACTCGGGCCGTAGTTGTAGAACCCATTGGGCGATCCCGGGACGCTCCGGGTGAAATGCAAGGGTGCGGAGTCAACCGAGTCGCCACCAGCGGGCTGCGGAGACGGGTTGTTGTAGAACCAGCCCAAGTCCTCGGAGTAGTGGCCCTTGGGGGCGTAGTAGGACACGATGTAGCGCGTGCCAGCGGTGACTGTCACTGGCTTGGAGAACGTGACTGACTGCCAGCCGGAGGCCGTTTCTCCCGTGAAGGTCGCGCTGGCGAGGAGTGCCCCAGCCGTGGTCCACAGGTTGCCGACATGGGTCCCCGCGTTGGTGCCAGCCTTGTAGAACCGGACGCCGGTCACCGTGCCAGTGACGTCGGAGTAGAACTGCGAGCCGAGCTCCACCCCGCTCGGGTCGCCCGCGTCGGCGACTGCGGGCTTCATGCCAGTCCCAAGGATCGAGCAGGGGCACCCCACACTCACGGAGCGTCCCGACCCGGGCGTCTCGAGGTTGCCGCTGTCGTCCACTGCGCGCGTCTGGAGAGTGGTCGACGGGCTGCCGTGGGCTACCCACGAATAGGTCCAGTTCGTCGTGCCCGTGGCGGGGTGCCACGAGGTTCCGCCATCGGTAGACACTTCCACTCCCGCGACCACGCCGCCGCCCGTATCGCTGGCGGTTCCCGAGACGGTCACCGTGGTGCCGTCGGCCACGGAGGCGCCCGATGTCGGAGAAGTGATGGTCGATGTCGGCGCCGTTGCGTCCGTCGACCCCGCGGCGGCCTTGATGCCGGGCAGCGGGGTGACGGGCTGGGAAGCCATGTCCGCCAGCAGGTTCACCGTGGCCTGCTGCATATTGAGGTCGGTGTTTCCGTTGGTTGTGAAGTTGTCCAGCCCCCAGGACCATTGCACCGTTCCTGCCCCAAAGACGAGCGCGCCGCTCTTGGCCCGGTATTCCGTGAGGCTGTGGGTGGCGGTCTTTCCGGTAGCCGTTGTGCTTCCGTAGTCCGTGAAGACTTCCGCGTTGGTGTTGGTGGTCGAGGACAGCGCGAACAGGCCGGCTGGCCGGGAGCCGTTGTCGGCGTAGATGTCCCACTCGTATCCAAGCGTTCCGAGCCCAGATCCGAGGGTCGCGGTCTGGCTTCCGGTGAGTGATGAGATGGTTGTGTTGCGCCACATCCGCAGGCTGGCGTATTTGGCAGGGACCGTGATGTCGGTCGTCCCGGAATTCACGTTGTAGAACTGGCCCGTCAAGGCATTCTGGGGATTGCCCCCACCGCCTGAGGTTCCGAACCGGGGGTCAGCGTAGGTTCCGGTCCACGTCACAGGGTCTGTGGGCGCGTTGAAGTGGGTGTCCTTGTAGGTGACCAAGGTCCGCCCGGCCGTCGTGGTGCCGGCCTGGCTGGACTCCCATCGGGTGCGCCAGAACAGCTCGTTGCCCGAGAACATGGCCAGGTTGACGCCATGGTCTCGGGCCGCCTCGAGGTTGGTCCGCTGGTCGTACGAGACGTACTCATCGTGCCCAGAGGTGACAATCGTCTTGTGGTTGAGCAGAAGGGATCCGCGTGAGGCCGTGTCAATGCCCGCCATGTAGCTCATGTCGTAGCCATTGGCCTCAAGGAATCGGATCATCGGCAGTTCCGTATAGGTCAGCCAGCTACGTCCCTGATCGTCCAAGCCTGTGTGGAAAGGACGGTTGTACGAGACCTTGAACGCGGCCTTGTATGCAAGGGGGTTCCCGGGCGGGCAGGCGACATTGCACTGGTAGAGGCTGTTCCCGCCGTAGGTGTTGTAGGCCTGCCAAGTCTCATCCGAGGTCTGGAACGCGATAGCGGTGGTTGCCGCGTCGTTTCGTACGACGAACGTGATCCAACTGCTGCCACCAGTGTCATTTCGGATGAGATGGGCGATGTAGACGCCCGAAACAGCTGTGGTGGGAACGGTCCACGAGGCGGAGACGGCCCAGTTGCCGCAGTCGATGAGCCCGGTGTCGGAGAACGTCTGACAAGCGGGCTGGCTCTGCGGCAGTGTGGCGCTCGGGAGAAGGTTGGCGGCGACCTTGCGCGCGCCGTTTCCCTGATAGTAGCCGAGCCGGAGGACATCGAAGTGGTAGGCCTTGGCGTTGGTGTTCACCTTGAACTGCACGGTTTCACCCACGTTGACGCTCATCTGCGTCGCGTAGCCCTGGATGGTCGAGTCGCCCGCGCCGGAGATCATCCAGTCGCTCTGCGGCGTTCCACCCTGGGTGTTCTCGCAGGCGACGGCGCTGGCTACCGGGGCGGCGCACGGATTGGAGGCCGCCTGAGCTGTAGGTGCCGAGACGACCGGCTCAATCCCGACGAGCAGGGCAGAGATGAGCAGCGCGGGCACCCAGACGGCGGCAGCCCGATGCACGGTCCGCCACATGGGCCCCCGGAGCGTGCGGTGGTGTGAACGGACTGCTACTGGCTTGCCCACGGTGACTCCTCATAGGACCGGGTGGAGCTCTCTGACACATGGGGACTCGCGTCCGTGGAGCGAGCCAATCCGCGGGGACCCAGCACCCGCAGCCAAACGATGAACGCGAGCATGCCGATGAGGGCGCCCGTCGTGTTCGTAACGACATCCCGGACGTTGCCCGAGCGCTCGGGAAGGAAGAATGCCTGGACAGCCTCGATGGTTGCGGACACCCCGCAGCAGATCGCGACGGCAAGCCAGCGCCTCCCGCGTGGCAGGAGCTGCGCGACGAGGAAGCCACCGGGAACGAAGATGGCCACATTGGCCGCGGCATCGATGGCACCCGCATGCAGCCACCCAGGGAGCGGAACCCCCTTGAGGCTCGGCCCGACAGGGGCGAAGACGACCGCGGCGACGGCCAGACCGTACACCGCAAGCGCCCACCACGCCGTCCGCCGCCTCATCGCCGGCTGCTCTCGTCGCGCTCCCAGGCGCGCTCGCCGCGTGAGCCGATCGCGCCGGGCTGCCGCCGCCCGGCGAGGGCGAACATCGCGTACACAGCGGCATCGATGGCCGACGCCGGCCCCCGCACCGAGGCGAGGAGCCCACCCACGGTGCGCCCCGGCGTCGCCCGTCCCCCAGAGGCGGACGGCGCCCGGTAGACCCGATGCAGGGTGGAGACAAGCGAGCCCGCCGTGCGAGGGGGGCGCACCACGACGGGCTCGCAGCTGATGAAGGTCTTCTGATCGGGTTCGAACACGGTGTCGACGAAGTAGTCGTCCGCGGCGTCGTAAGGAAACGCGCCGAAGGCCGCATGCCCCGCCTCAGTCATCGCGTAGCAGCCGGCGCCCCAGAGCGCGGCACGGTTCGAGGGGACTCGGACCCGCGCACGGTAGTACGCGGCGACGAGCGGCCGGCATGCCGAGGTGTCGTACCGGAAGTCCGGACGACCGGCCAGGTACCGCCCGCGGCCCAGTTCGGTTAGCACGCTCTTCAGGGCCGCGGGCGGAATCTCGATGTCTGCGTCGAGGTAGACGCGGGGCCAGCGCGTTGCGATGGCATCGGCCGCGTTGAGGGCACGAGCCTTGCCAGGCTCGGGAAGATCGAGCACACGCACGGCGGGGAGGCCCCCAGCGATCTGTGCGGTCCGGTCCGTGCACGCGTTGCAGGCGACGATCACCTCGACCTGGCCGCTCGCGAGCGCGGGGCGGAGGCCTTCGAGCGTCCGCGCGATGACGCGCTCCTCGTTGTGCGCCGGGATGATGACGCACCCCTCTGGATGTCCACCGTCGGGCGGGCTCGGGTACGGCTCTGCGTGCGGCAGCCCGCTCCATCGGCCAGGCCGAAGGATGACGCCGAGCGTGTGCCGGTGCCCGGCGTCAGCGGCCCGGAGCGTCTCACGCATGACGACGGCGGCCGTCGCCAGGGCGGTGGGCACCCCTGGGTGGTTCTTGCGCATGTAGCGGATCCTGTTGACGGCCATGAGGTCGGCGAGTCCGCGCGACGAACCGCTTCCGGCCCCGGAGTGCATGACCCGCGCGCCCGGCTCGAACCAGACGTCGAAGCCGCGCTCGCGCAGCGCCCGGCAGTAGTCCGTCTCCTCCGAGTACATGAAGTACCGCTCGTCCCACGGCCCGACGGCGCGCGCGGCCTCCGCGGAGACCATGAGCGCCGCGCCGGTGGCCCAGTCCACCGTGTGGGCGTGGGCGTAGCTCTCCGGGTCGTAGTCGGTTTCAGCACTCCACTGCGGACGACGGGGGAGCCGGGCCCCGAAGAGCGCGTCGCCCCAGGCCCGTGCCGCGGTCGGTTCGCGGCGAAGCGACGGGTGGGGCGCGCCGTCGTCCCCCAGCATGAGCGGCACCACGGCGCCAGCCCCGGCCCGCAGCCGCGCAAGCATCGCATCGACGGCCCCGGGCAGGACGGTCGTGTCGGGGTTGAGTACGAGGTACCCCCCGGCGTCGCCTGCGGCGGCCATCGCGGCATTGATCCCGCCGGCGTAGCCGAGGTTGCCGCCGGTCTGGAACGCGACGACGTCCGTGAAGGCCTCGCTGCCGTGGGCGAGCGCGTCGAGCGTCTGGGAATCCGGGGAGTTGTCGGCGACGACCACGCGCAGCCGGACGCTGCGCGCCGCGCTGCGCAGAGAGTCCAGGAGCGGCCCGATTGAGTCGGCGTTATTGTAGGTCACGACGAGTGCGGCGACGTCGGCCGGCTCGTCTGCGGGGACGAATCTGCCGTCGGGAAGGGTCCGTGGGTGGAGGGGTTCGCGCCCGCGGCTGGCTGGATGGGCGGCCAGAGCCGCCGTGCGCGCAGCGGAAGCGCGTGCTGCGTCCGAGAGCGCGATTCGCGTGCCAGCAGCCGAGGCGCTGTTCCGCCGCAGTCGTGTGTAGGCTTCGGGCCCCTGGACGAGATACCGCTCCGAGAGCCGGCCCGGCTCGAGGGCGAGCCTCCACGCCCACTCGAGCCCGTGCTCCGCGACCCACGACGGCGCCCTCCGGACCCGCTCGGCCAGGAAGTCGACCACAGCTCCGAAGGCGAGCAGCACTCGCGCACC
This sequence comes from Sinomonas sp. ASV486, assembly GCF_030908215.1. GTDB lineage: Bacteria > Actinomycetota > Actinomycetes > Actinomycetales > Micrococcaceae > Sinomonas > Sinomonas puerhi. Next base: position 169,772 of record NZ_JAVFJK010000005.1, read on the forward strand.
GGTCTCGCTGCCGTGCTCGGCGATCCAGAGCTCCTGGCGGGGCTTACCGAGACCCACCACGAGCAGGTCTGTCCTGGCGTCGGCGATCGATCGGGCGACGGCGCGTGACATCTCCGGGTCCTCGAGCTCGCCGCGGCTGGGGGTCCAGAAGCCTGCGACGCGCAGGGCCGGGCGGCGCTCGGCGAGGCGTCCGCGGAGGAGGATATGGGACTCCGGGCTCCCGCCGAGGAACCCGACCCTCAGCCTGTCCTCCTCAGCCCGGTCAAGGACGGGCCCGATGAGGTCGCTGCCGGCGAGCCGTGGCCACGGCCGCCCCGTGATCCGCTCAGCTTCAGCGGCGAGCGGCGCGCCGTCGAGCAGCGTGAGCCACTCGAGGTCAGTGGCGCCCTCAAGGCAGTGCTGCCAGCGCCCACCCGAGCCGAAGTGGTACACATGGTCAAGGTTGGCGGAGACGACTCCGAGGGGAACCCGCCGGTCGAGGCACCCTCCGAGGATCGCCTCGACGGCACCTTCGGCATCCAGGAGCGTCACCGTGGTGCCGCCGAGCACGACGGTCCCGCCGGGCACGACGGCGCGGTCCCCGTCTTGTGTGGTCCGGCCCGGCTGGACCTCCGCGCTCACGGCCCGACCCTCCGCAGGTGTCCGTCCGTCTCCTCATACCGGACCCCGGTGGCAGGGCACAGATAGGCCGAGCCGCGCTCGGTGGGGCCCTCCTCCTTGAGCCGCTGCCCTGCCTCGCCGACCCAGCCGATCCGGCGTGCCGGCACGCCCGCGACGAGCGCGTAGTCCGGGACGTCCTTCACGACGACGGCGCCCGCCGCCACCATGGCCCACGCACCAATCTGCACGGGAGCGACGCACACCGCCCGCGCGCCCACGGAAGCGCCCCGGCCGAGATGGACGCCCACCGACGTCCAGTCGTCGGTGTCCTTGAGCGTCCCGTCGGGGTTCACCGCGCGCGGGGTGAGGTCGTTGGTGAAGATCGCACCCGGCCCAAGGAACGCCCCGTCCTCGATCACTGCGGGCTCATAGACGAGTGCGTAGTTCTGGATCTTGCAGCGGTTTCCTATCCGAACGCACGGGCCCACGTAGACCCCGCGGCCCAGGATGCATTCGGCACCGACCTCGGCGGCCTCTCGGACGTGGGCGTACTGCCACACCACGGTGTCGTTGCCGATAGCAGCGGTCTCCGCGACCTCCGCCGTCGGGTGGATCCGGGCCATGGCGCCCCTCCAATGCCGGTCTGATGGGAGGTCTCTGCCCTCCCGTATCCACGGTCCGAGGCCGGAACCGGGGCGGACAAGGAGGTGCGGGCGAAACGCGTCCTTCCGGAGCGGGAATCGCGTGGTGGCGGCCCCCGGAACCCTGCACGGACAAGTAGGACGCGGTGCCTGTCCAAGTAGTCACGCGTAGCCGTGTGCGCTGCCCTGCGTACCGGAGGCGGAGGGCGCGACGGGGCGGGCCGAAGAAACCGTAGAGGTCATTCCAATTGCCCGTGGCGCCTCCTATCCTGATCGAGTCCCACATCGTGGCTCCGAAGTCGAGCCGCCGCGCGGAGGGGGTCGCTTGGTGACAGCTCGCGTCATTCAGACACCGGAACGTCGGATACAGCTCCGTTCAGCGTGGCCGGTCCTTATGGTCCTCGCTGCTGCGGCCGCTCTGCGGTTCTGGCAGCTGGGCAGCCAGCCGCTGTGGATGGATGAGATTGCCTCCCTGCGCAATGCCGAAGCACTGACGTCCTCGGGCCTATCTGGCTTCGCCGCACAGGACCACGTGGCTCCCCTCTCGGCTGTCCTCGACAGCGCCTCGATTGCTGTCGGTCGAACGGGGGAGTTCTGGATGCGGCTGCCGGCGGCAGTGGCCGGAACCTTGGCGGCGGGGGCGACATACGTTGTCTCGCGGCGGATCCTCGGGGACCTGGGCATCGCATTCGGGGCCGGATTGTTCGCCGCCGTCGCGCCCTTCGCCGTCTGGTTCGGTCAGGAGGCGCGCATGTACTCGCTGCTCCTGCTCATTGCCAATGCATATGTGTGGGCCTGCTGGGGGCTCATTGACGGAAACATCCGGCGCTGGGATTGGGCCCTGATGGCCCTTACCGCGGGCTTGGGCCTGTGGACCCATCACTACATGGCCCTGCTCATCACCGCATTCGGCGTGTTCGCCCTTGCGCGGCGGGGGTTCCGCAATCGAAGCCTTTGGATGTGGGCGGCGACCCAGGCCGTCGCTCTGGCCGCCTTCGTGCCATGGCTGGTACTCACCGGTGGCCAGGGCAACGCGACGGGCTTTGAGAAATCGGGACAGTTGTTCTGGTTGCCCTATACGCTCTTCTCGGACGTGGCGGGAATGAGCCTTGGCCCCTCGACGCGTGATCTGCGGCTCAGCAGCACGGCCCAAGTGATCATGCAGAACGCTCCGTCCATCGCGTTGGTGAGTGCCGCCCTTGCGGCGATTGCGGTTGCCGGCATGCCTGTCCTCTGGCGGCGCAGCAGGGCCGCGGCGGCCTGGATTCTCTGCTGGGGCCTGCTTCCGCCGACCGTTGCCATCGCGTTGACCTTCGTCGCTGACGTCAGCTACAACACCCGGTACGCCATCACCTCTTTCCCTGCAGTGGCCATTCTCGTTGGTGCCGCGGGCTCACGCCTTGCCACCGTCTGGTCTGCTCGGGTCGCGGTCGCGCTGACCGCCTGCGTCGTGGCCTGTTCGCTCTCGAACTGGTACACGGACCCCCACTATGCGAAGGACGATCTCCGATCACCGGCCGTGACGCTCGCACAGCAGATGGGGCCGAACGATGTCCTGGTGGTGGACAACATGCACGCCCTGCCCTCGCTCGAGTACTACGGCTGGCGCTGCAGGCCGTCGGATGTGGTGGTGAGCTCTCCCGAGGGCACGAAGGCGGCTGCCCGGGACCTGTCGACCCACATGGAGCCTCGCACTACATGGCTTCTGGTCTTCCGACCCTGGGAACTCGATCCTCAGGGGTCGCTGCTGGCTGCGCTGGGCGAGGGGCGAGGCGTCGTCGCCGGCGCGTGGCCGGGCAGCACTCTCATCCGGTACGCAGGGAGCGGCCCGGTGTCGGCGGCCAGCGGGGTAACCGTTGGTTGCCTTGACTGAAGGGATCCGAAGGGTGCGGCGCTCTCGACCCGCTGCTCCCGACCGGCCCCTTCGCCGGCGCTAGCCGCCCGGTTTCTGGATCGGCGTTAGCCGTCCGCCTCCCGCTCGAACGCATCCGGCACGCCGTCGCCGTCGGCGTCGCCGGCTTCGACCGACTCGAGCTGCTGGACGCTCCGGTAGTGCCGGTTGCGGGCGCGGAGCACGACGGCGGCGAGCAGCGCCGCGGTCAGGGAACCGGCGAGGATCGCGGCCTTGGCGTGTTCCCGGTGGGCCGACGCCTCGTCGAAGGAGAGCTCAGCGATGAGGAGCGAGACCGTGAAGCCGACGCCCGCGAGCAGGGCCAGCCCGAGCACATCGACCCAGGCTAGGTCGGGGTCCAGATCGGCGTGCCGCGTCTTGGTCACGAGCAAGGTCGAGCCGAACACCCCTACGGCCTTGCCGACCACGAGGGCCGACGTGATGCCGATCGCCACGGGGTCCCGCACGGCCGAGGCCACGCCGTCCCACCCCCCGAGGGCCACACCCGCGGAGAAGAACGCGAAGACTGGCACCGCAATGCCGGCGGAGAGCGGCCGCAGGCGTCTCTCGAGGTGCTCGGCGAGGCCGGGCCCGGCGTCGGGACCACCGGCCTTCTCGCTGCGCAGCACCGGTACCGTGAACGCGAGGAGCACCCCGGCCACGGTCGCGTGCACGCCGGAAGCATGCACGAGCCCCCACGTCGCGAGTGCGAGCGGCAGAAGCAGGTACCACGAGCGGATGCGCCGCTGGACGAGGACCGCGAACCCACCGAGTGGTACCAGCGCCAGCGCGAGGTAGAGGGGCTCGAGGCCGGAGGAGTAGAAGAAGGCGATGATGCCGATCGCGATGAGGTCGTCCACCACGGCGAGCGTGAGCAGGAACGTCCGCAGCGCCGCCGGCAGGTGGGTGCTGATCACCGCGAGCACGGCGAGTGCGAAGGCGATGTCCGTGGCGGTGGGGATGGCCCAGCCCCTGAGCCCGTCCAGTCCCTGCCCGGCTGCGCCGGCGCCCAGGCTGACGCCGATGTAGATGAGTGCGGGAACTGCCACGCCGCCGCACGCCGCGACGATCGGCACGATGGCCTTGGCTGGCCGCCGCAGGTCTCCGGCCACGAACTCCCGCTTGAGCTCGAGCCCTGCGACGAAGAAGAAGAGCGCGAGCAGTCCGTCCGCGGCCCAGGCGCCGAGGCTCAGGTCCAGATGCCATGGCGCGTAGCCGAAGCGCAGGTCCCGCACGGTCGCGTAGGCGCCGCCCGCCGGGGAATTGGCCCACACGAGCGCGGCGACGGTGGCGATGAGGAGGAGTGCACCGCCGACGGTCTCCTTCTGCAGGATCTCGGCGATGCGGCGGTACTCGGGGTAGCTTCCGCGGGTCAGTATGCGGGCGGACGGACGACGGCGCGCGGCCCGGTGGTTCATGCCTGGTCCCATCGGTCGGGGGTTTCCTCGCGGGGAGGACGAATCACACGCCGACCAGACTTCCCGGCACACCTGACAATGATTCTATCGCCAGATACGCAGGATGCTCCGGCCGCCGCACGCGGTGGCCGGAGCATCCTGTTCGCCTTCGGCATCGTCCCGGACGTCCCCCGCCCCGGAACAGCCGTCTCTCTCCGAGCAAACCCCTCAGGGTGGGTCAGGAGAAGAGCGTCCTGACGCCCACCACGGCCACCGCGACACCCAACGTCACGGAGACCGACACGAGCAGCAGGTGGACGGTCAGGAACCGCGTTGCGCGGCCCTGCTCATCCTTGGCCCGCGGATCCTTCATGATCCGGCGGAGGAACTGCGGCCACACCACAAGGTTCCACACGCCGGCCACGATGAGCAGCCAGGACAGGGCGACGGGGAGCTGCATCAGCCGATCTCCCCGGCGAGCCAGGCCTCGGCCTGCGTCGCCTGGAGGTTGAGGGCCTTGCCGACCATCGGCTCGGCCGCGGAGGCGATCTTGCCGCCGAGCAGCGGCACGGAGGAGGTCACGGTGCCGTTGAGCTCGATGCGGGTTGCCGCACCTTCGGCCGCGAGGCGCTGGACGGCGGCAACGTCGACCGGGGCGCCGGCGACCTTGACCTTGATGTCGGCCTGACGGGAACCGTCGGCCTCGGGTGCGCCCCAGGTCTCGGTCTGCGTGACGTTGAGGAACTCGCCGACCACCTTGCGGGCGATCTCGGGCAGGCGCTGGGTGGGGAGCTTGCGAACGACCGTCGCGGTGAACGCGCCGGCCACGTCGCCGTCGACCGAGAACGACTCGAGGCGGCCGCCCACGAGCTCGCTCACGTGGCGCTGGAATGCCTCGTCGGCGAACACCGCCGCAACGCGGTCGACGGAGAAGTTGAGGGTCTGGCTGGCTGACAGTGCCAAGGGGGTCCTTCCGTAGCATGGGGTGTTCCGGAGGTGATCCGGGGTGGGCGCGGGGGCGCGCCGAAGACCATCCTAGGGTGCCTAGCGCGCCCTCCCGGACCCCGTGACCGGCAGGGCCGGACCAGTGGCGGCTGCATTGGCTAAGCTGGAACCGCCCCCGCCACTCACGCCAGTGCCGTTCTCCCGTGGCGGGGTTGTCGTGTTGTCACCTGCGCGGACCGCATCCCGTGCGAGTTGAGGAGCCAAAGTGTCTGTTGACGTCGTGCGCCCAGCGAGCCGTGAGGGCGCGCCCATCCTCGAGGGGCTGCGGCGCGCCGTCGCCGAGGACCCGAGCATCGCGCGGCTGCAGGGGTACGCGTCGAAGCCCGGGGCGAGGCGGAGCCAGGACCTCCAGATCGTGGCTCCCACGGGTCTGCGGCCCGTGGTCCTGGCCGACGTGGTCGAGGCTGTCCCGGAGCCGGGCGCCGTCGTGCTCGCCGTGACGGCGACGGAGCGCGAGGCGGAGGATCTGGTCTCGGCCCTCGGCGCCTACCTGCCCGCGGGATCAGTCGCGCTGTTCCCGAGCTGGGAGACCCTTCCGCATGAGCGGCTCTCGCCGCGGTCCGACACGGTGGGCCGGCGGCTGGCCGTCCTGCGCCGCCTCGCGCATCCGGAAGACGACGCCGCGCACAGCACACCCCAGCAGCTCCGGGTTGTCGTTGCACCCGTGCGGGCGGTGCTCCAGCCGCTCGTCGCCGGCCTGGGCGACCTCGTGCCTGTCTCCCTCGCGGTGGGCCAGGAGGCACCGTTCGACGACGTGGTGCGCGCGCTCGCGGATGCTGCCTACGCCCGGGTCGACATGGTGAGCCACCGGGGCGAGTTCGCCGTGCGGGGCGGCATCATCGACGTCTTCCCACCCACCGAGGACCACCCGGTGCGCGTCGAATTCTTCGGCGACGAGGTCGAGCAGATGCGCCTCTTCGCTGTGGCGGACCAGCGCTCGCTGACAGGCCCGAACGTCCACCACCCCGCCGTCCTGTTCGCGCCACCGTGCCGCGAGCTGCTCATCACCCCGGCCGTCATGAGCCGTGCGGCGAAGCTCAAGGACCGCCTGCCCGCCGCGGCGGACATGCTCGAGAAGATCGCCGGCGGGATCGCCGTCGAGGGCATGGAGTCGCTCGCGCCGTTGCTCGTGGACCGCATGGTGCCGTTCATCGGCCAGCTCCCGGAGGGCTCGCTCGCGTTGGTCATGGAGCCCGAGAAGGTGCGTTCCCGCGCCCACGATCTCGCGGCGACCAACGAGGAGTTCCTGGCCGCGGCGTGGGCCACGGCGTCCGACGGCGGCGCCGCGCCCCTCGACGTGACGCTCGCCGCGGCGGCCGGGGACGGCCAGGACGCCGCCGAGCATGCCGGCCGACTCGAGGACGCAAGCTTCGCGACCCTGGGGGAAGTCCGGGCCGAGGCCCAGGAGCGCGGCGTCACGTGGTGGTCCCTGACGTCCCTCGGCGTCGATGCCGAGACGGTCCTCGATGTCGACGTGGTGACGGTGGCCGCCCGCGAGCCGCGCGGCTACCAGGGCGATGTGGCCGAGATGATGGACTTCATCGGCGGGCGTGTGCGGGACGAGTGGCGGACCGTCGTCGCGACCGACGGCCCCGGCCCGGCGCAGCGTCTCGCCGAGCTCTTCCACGATGCGGGCATCCCGTGCAGCCGCGTCGACGGCCTCGAGCGGGTCCCTGATCCGGGCATCATCGAGATCACGACGGCGCCTGCGGGCCACGGCTTCGTCCTCGACGGGCTCAAGCTCGGGCTGCTCACGGAGACGGACCTGCTCGGGCGGGCGAGCGCTGCGGGGACCCGCGACATGCGGAAGATGCCCTCCCGGCGGCGCAACGCCGTCGACCCCCTCTCGCTCCACACGGGCGACTTCGTGGTCCACGAGCAGCATGGGATCGGGAAGTTCGTGGAGCTCGTGCAGCGCAGGATAGCCGGCGGCGGGCACAGTGGCGGCCACAGCGGGGCAGCCGGCTCGAGCGCGACGCGCGACTACATGGTGCTCGAGTACGCCCCGTCCAAGCGCGGGGCGCCCGGCGACAGGCTCTTCGTCCCGACTGACCAGCTCGACCAGGTGACCCGCTACGTGGGCGGGGACACGCCGTCGCTCTCCAAGATGGGCGGAGCGGACTGGGCCTCGACCAAGTCCAAGGCCAAGAAGGCCGTCAAGCAGATTGCGGGGGAGCTCATTCGGCTCTACTCGGCGCGGATGGCGTCCAAGGGCCACGCCTTCGGGCCGGACACGCCGTGGCAGCGCGAGCTCGAGGAGGCATTCCCTTACGTCGAGACGCCGGACCAGCTCGTGACCATCAACGAGGTCAAGGCGGACATGGAGCGCGAGGTGCCCATGGACCGGCTCGTGTCCGGGGACGTGGGCTACGGCAAGACGGAGATCGCGGTGCGGGCCGCCTTCAAGGCCGTGCAGGACGGCAAGCAGGTGGCGGTCCTCGTGCCCACCACTCTGCTCGCGCAGCAGCACTTCGAGACGTTCTCGGAGCGCTTCTCGGGCTTCCCCGTGCGCGTCCGGGCGCTCTCCCGGTTCCAGAGCTCAGCGGAGTCGAAGGACACGCTCGAGGGGCTCAAGAGCGGCTCCGTGGACGTTGTGATCGGCACGCACCGACTGCTCTCCAAGGAGGTCCAGTTCAAGGACCTCGGCCTCGTGATCATCGATGAGGAGCAGCGGTTCGGGGTCGAGCACAAGGAGGAGCTCAAGAAGCTGCGCACCAACGTGGACGTCCTCGCGATGTCCGCAACGCCGATTCCGCGAACGCTCGAAATGTCCCTGACCGGGATCCGCGAGACCTCCACGCTCGCAACCCCTCCCGAAGAGCGCCATCCCGTCTTGACGTACGTGGGCCCGTACACCGACAGGCAGGTCTCGGCCGCGATCCGGCGCGAGCTCATGCGGGAGGGCCAGGTCTTCTTCGTCCACAACCGCGTCTCGACGATCGAGAAGCAGGCGGCCGACATCCGCGAGCTCGTGCCCGAGGCGCGTGTCGAAGTCGCGCACGGCCAGATGTCCGAGTCGCGGCTTGAGCAGATCATCGTGGACTTCTGGGAGAAGCGCTTCGATGTGCTCGTGTGCACCACGATCATCGAGACCGGCCTGGACATCTCCAACGCCAACACGCTCATCATCGACCGCGCTGACTCGTACGGACTCTCCCAGCTGCACCAGCTGCGCGGGCGCGTCGGCCGCGGCCGCGAGCGGGCCTACGCCTACTTCCTGTACCCGGCGGAGAAGCCGCTCGGCGAGGTGGCGCTCGAGCGGCTCAAAGCTGTCGCCGCGCACAACGAGCTCGGAGCGGGCATGCAGCTCGCGATGAAGGACCTCGAGATCCGCGGCGCAGGCAACCTGCTCGGCGGGGAGCAGTCGGGCCACATCCAGGGCGTCGGCTTCGACCTCTACATCCGGCTCGTGGGGGAGGCCGTGGCCGACTTCCGCGGCGAGGCCGAGGAGAAGGTGGCCGACATGAAGATCGAGCTGCCCGTCAACGCCCACCTCCCGCATGACTACGTCCCGGGGGAGAGGCTCCGGCTCGAGGCCTACCGCAAGCTCGCGGCCGCGACCGATGACGCCGGGATCGATGCGGTCATGGAGGAGCTCACGGACCGGTACGGCGAGCCGCCGGCGCCCGTGCAGAACCTCGCCGCCGTGGCCCGCTTCCGGGTCCGTGCCCGCGCGGCGGGCCTGACGGACGTCGCGCTCCAGGGCAACATGGTGCGCTTCGCGCCCGCCGATCTTCCGGAGTCGAGGCAGATGCGGCTCACCCGCATGTACAAGGGCGCGCAGTACAAGCCCACACTCAATGCGGTGCTCATCCCGAAGCCCAAGACCGCGCCTGTGGGCGGACGCGACCTGGTGGACGGCGACATCCTCGCGTGGGCGGATCAGGTCATGGAGGCGATCTTCGCCCCCACACCGGCCCCGGCCGCGTGACCCCGCTTCACTGAGGCCGGGTGAGATCGCACAGAAACGCCCGCCGGCCCCCTCACGGAGAGGAGGCCGGCGGGCGTCAGGCTGCGGCGGCGCCCGTCAGCGGCGGTGCTCGTCGCCCGCGTTGTTGTGGGCGAAGAACGTCATCGGGATGCCGAAGGTCGCGGCGAACAGGAAGATGAGCACAGCCATGGGCCACACCGTCGTGAAGTCGAGGAACTGCACCACGTACAGCCCGACCAGGAAGATGACCATGAAGATCACGAAGAGGATGATGCTGCCGCCCAGGGGGTTCGGCTCAAGAGGGCGGTTGTACTGTTCGTCGGACATGTCTCTCCTCAACGCTTTGTCTAGTAGCCGGCTGTCAGTATCCGGCTGCGCCGGAGCCACCGGTAACAATGGCCACCCCGGAGCTCGCGCCGATCCGGGTGGCACCTGCTGCAATCATAGCCCGCGCATCCTCGACGCTCCGCACCCCGCCGGAAGCCTTGACTCCGATGTCGGGACCCACCGTGGCACGCATGAGGGCGACGTCCTCGACGGTCGCCCCGCCCCCGTTGAACCCGGTCGATGTCTTGACGAAATCCGCGCCAGCCTCGACGGCTGCCTCGCAGGCGAGGACCTTCTGCTCATCGGTCAGGAGCGAGGTCTCGATGATGACCTTGAGGATCGAGGAACTGCCGTGCACGGCCTCGGCGACGGCCTGGATGTCTTCCACCAGCGTCCCGCGGTCGTTGGCCCGCGCGGCGGCGATGTTGATGACCATATCCACCTCGTCCGCGCCGTCGAGCGTGGCCCCGCGTGCCTCGAAGACCTTCACATCGGTCGGCGTCGCGCCCAGCGGGAAGCCCGCCACAGCACACGTGAGCACGCCCGAGCCGCGCAGGGCCTTGGCCACGGTCTTGACCCACACGGGGTTCACGCACACCGACTTGAACCCGTACTGCACGGCCTCGCTGCACACCGCAAGGATGTCCGCCTCGCTCGCCTCCGGCTTGAGGAGGGTGTGATCGATGTAGCCGGCAAGGTCCGCGGCAGGCAGTGCGGGCTCGGTAGACACGTCGGCGTCCTTTCGCTTGGGTCATCCCATACTGGCACATCCCCGCGCGCGGACCCCGGCGACATTCGCCCAGGACATGATTGCCACGCCTCAGGGAGTGTTGACCCGCAGACGATAGCCGCGCTTCACCACGGTCTGGATCAGGTCCGCCGACGGAAGAGCGCTGCGCAGCCGGTTGACGGCCATGTCGAGAGCGTGGTCGGACGCCGAACTGGACACGAGTCGGGCGAGCGTCTCCCTCGAGACGACCGCGCCCCCAGCATCGAACAGGGCTTTGAAGAGGAGCATCCCGGTGGGGGCGACCTGGAGGCTGCGCCCGTCGATCGCCATGGTGCGGCCCCGCAGCTCGACCACGCCCTCCGGGGTCTCGAGCCGCGCGACCTGCCGCAGGGAGAGATGATCGGTCACGAGCTTGATGAGGGCGCCCATGCGGAAGCGGTCAGGCACCCAGGGACGGAGGCCCGCGGCCACGAGGGGAGCGGCCGTGACTGGACCGACCGCTGCGGTCGCGACGCGCTGCCGGAGCGCGGTGATGAGCCGCGGATAGACTCCCAGCTCGTGCGCCGTGCTGAAGAAGGCGTCGACGGCGGGAGCGCTCGTGAACGTCACGACGTCCAGCTCGCCTTCGCATACGGCCTCGATGAGGCCCTGGAGCCGATCGGCACCCTCAGGCCGCACCCAGCGGTACGGCGTGACCGTGATGAGCTCGGCACCCGCGTCGCGCAGCCGGTCGAGCTGGACCTTGTCGGTGTAGCCGTGCAGCTGCATGACGACGCGCTTGCCTTCCAGGACGCGGCCCTCGAGCCCGCTGCCGTCACTTCCGCTGCCCTCGAGCCGCCCGCCCGCGTCGTGCAGCACGAGGTCCACGAGCTTCGCCGTCGTCTCGTCGGAGGAGATCCCGACATCCGTGAGCCCCGCCGCGCGCACGGCTCCGCGCGCCTTGGGCCCGCGCACATAGATGCGGGATGCGCCCAGCGCGTCCTGGAGGTCCTCGCCGAGGCCCGCCGCGTCGGCGACCTCGAGCCAGCGGCGCATGCCGTAGGCGGTCGTCACGATGGTCAGATCGGGCCGGGACGCGATCGTGAGGCGTGTGTCGTCGAGAACCGCGAGGTCCTGGCCGACCGGTGCGATCGTGAGGACCGGGGCATGCATCACCTCCGCACCACGGCGCTCGAGCGCCTCGATGAGGTCCTGCGAGCGCCGGTGGGACGTGACGCCCACGCGGAACCCCGCGAGCATCGTGCCGAGCTCGGGATCGGGTGACTGTGCCATGCGCGTTGCTTCCCTCGGAGGCGTAGACGTCAAGGGGTGACTCCCCCTGACTCCATCATGAACGCAGCCGCCATCCCGCGCAGCTGGCCGGCAGCTGCCTCGTCCGCCGTGCTTCCGCTCCCCGCGAGCCGGACCACCTCGCCGATCACGATGACGGCGGGGTTCGCGCACCCGGCCGTATCCGCCTCCGCGCTTCCGAGGGCGGTGACGGTGGTGCGCTGGCCCGCAAGGTGGCCGCGTTCGACGACGGCGAGCGGCATCTGCGCGGACAACCCGGACCGTCGCAGCCCGGCGGCGAGGTGGGGCAGGTTCGCAATGCCCATGAGCACGACGACGGTGCCTCCTTCCGCCGCAAGCCCGGCGAGGTGGAGGTGCTCCGCGTCGGTGAGCGGGGCGTGCCCCGAGATGACGGTGAAGGAGTGGCTCACGTTGCGGTGCGTCACCGGGATGCCGGCCGCCGCCGGGACCGCGATCGAGCTCGAGATCCCTGACACGATCCGCACGGGGACCCCGGCCTCGGCACACGCTGCCGCCTCCTCCGCCCCCCGGCCGAACACGAACGGGTCCCCGCCCTTGAGCCGCACCACATTGGCGGGGCGCCCGTTGATGCCGACCAAGGCATACTCGACGATGAGCCTGTTGATCTCCCCTTGCGGCACCTTGTGGTGGCCGGGGAGCTTGCCGACATCGACGAGGCGCGCTGTCGTGAGCTCCTCGAGTTCGCGCCACGGGGCGAGCCGGTCGAACAGGACGATGTCTGCGTCGCGCAGGGCCTCGACGGCGTCGACCGTGAGGAGGCCGAGCGAGCCGGGGCCGCCGCCCACGAGGGCAACGTGCCCGCGGAGGCCCGCGGGCGGTTCCGTGACGAGTGGCACCCCGAGCCTGCGGTAGTGGTCCAGCACGGTCGACCACGCGCCGTCGTGCGCGGCGTGGCTCCTGGGGGACCGGCCGACGACGGCGACGAGCGCGGGCCTCGGCGGGACTGCCGCTGAGCTCATGTAGGACTCGGGCGAGTCGAAGAACGTGATGTGTGCGCCGGCCTTCCGGTAGCGCGCGAGGACCTGGCGGGATTCGTCGGCGTCGCCGAGGACGACGACGGGAAGGCCCTCGAGTGACAGGGTGAGCTCCATGGTCAGACTCCTTCGCCGAGGGCCGCAGCGCGGACCGGGATCGTCGCGCCGAGGGATACCCGCGCGCCCTCCCTCTCTGCCTGCGTCGCGGGGCGGATCTGGTCGCGTTCGGGGACGTGGACGATCGAGTCGTCCTGTTCCTGCGGGGCGTTGACGAAGGAGCGGAACCGGCGCAGGCGCTCGGGGTCCGCCAGGGTCGCGGCCCACTCGTCCTCGTAGTGCTCCACATGCGTGGCCATCGCGGCCTCGAGTTCGGCGGCGATCCCGAGGGAGTCCTCGACGACGACCTGGCGCACATGCTCGAGTCCGCCATCGAGCTCTTCCTGCCAGCGTGCGGTGCGCTGGAGGCGGTCCGCGGTGCGGATGTAGTACATGAAGTAGCGGTCGATGTAGGCGATGAGCGTCTCGTCGTCCAGGTCCTTCGCGAGGAGCTGGGCGTGGGCCGGGGTCGCGCCGCCGTTTCCGCCCACGTACAGGTTCCAGCCGTCGGCAGTGGCGATGACGCCGACGTCCTTGCCCCGGGCCTCCGCGCACTCGCGGGCGCAGCCAGAGACGCCGAGCTTGAGCTTGTGGGGGCTGCGGAGGCCGCGGTAGCGCAGCTCGAGCTGGATCGCCATCCCCACGGAGTCCTGCTGGCCGTAGCGGCACCAGGTCGAGCCGACACAGCTCTTCACGGTGCGCAGGCTCTTGCCGTAGGCCTGCCCGGACTCCATGCCCGCGGCGATGAGCTCGGCCCAGATGTCGGGGAGCTGCTCGAGGCGCGCCCCGAACATGTCGATGCGCTGGCCACCCGTGATCTTCGTGTACAGGCCGTACTTCTGGGCAACGGCTGCGATCACGCCGAGCTTCTCCGGCGTGATCTCGCCGCCCGGAATGCGCGGGACCACGGAGTACGTGCCGTCCTTCTGCATGTTCGCGAGCGCGCGGTCGTTGGTGTCCTGGAGGGTGCCGCGGCCGGCGTCGAGCACGTAGGCCGAGGTCTGGGAGGCGAGGATCGAGGCGATGGTGGGCTTGCAGATGTCGCACCCGGCGCCAGTCCCGTAGCGGGACATGATGTCCTCGAACGAGGTCAGCTGCAGGACGCGGATCGCGTCGAACAGTTCCTGGCGCGAGAGGGCGATGTGCTCGCAGAGCGACTTGCTGACGGTCACGCCGGACTTGGTCAGCTCGGCCTCGAGGAGCTTCTTGATCATGGGCACACACGAGCCGCACTGGGTCCCGGCGCGGGTGCAGGCCTTGAGGCCCGCGACGTCCTGGACTGGATCCTTGCCTTCGCAGGTCCCGCAGGCGTTCACCGCGTCGCGCAGCGTCCCCGCGGCGACGTTGTTGCACGAGCAGAGGATGGCGTCGTCGGGGAGCTCGGTCTCGGGAGCCTCTCCGCCCCCAGCAGCGGAGAGGAAGGCGCCGGGCTCGGCCGGGAGCTCGCGGCCGAGGAGCGGGCGCAACGCCATGTAGGGGGAGGCGTCGCCGACGAAGATGCCGCCCAGGAGCGTGCGCGCGTCGTCGGTCGTGACGATCTTCTGGTACACGCCGCGGGCGGGATCCGCGTAGACGATCTCGAGGGCGCCCGGCTCCGCTGCGAACGCGTCACCGAAGCTCGCGACGTCCACGCCCGAGAGCTTGAGCTTCGTCGCCGTGTCGAAGCCAGGGAACGTCGCATCGCCGCCGTGGAGGCGGTCTGCCACGATCTCGGCCATCGTGTTCGCTGGGGCCACGAGGCCTAGGCACATGCCGCCGAAGCTCGCGACCTCGCCGATGGCCCACACATTCGGCGCCCCGGTGGCGCACGCCTCGTCGATCACGACGCCGCCGCGCGGGCCGAGCTCGAGGCCGGCGCTGCCGGTGCTGTTCGCGCGGCCCGCCTCGACGGACGCATCGACCGCTGCGCGGATGAGCTCGTCGCGGGGGCGGACGCCGATCGCGACGACGACGAGGTCAGCGTCAATGACGCGTTCGTCGGCCATGACGACGCCGGTGACCCGGCCGGCGTCGTCCGTCTGGACCTCGGAGGGGAACACGCCGCCGTGGATCGTGAAGCCCTTGGCCCCGATGAGGCGGGTGAGCGCCTGGCCTGCGCCCTCGTCGAGCTGCCTGTTCATGGGCCACGGCGAGCCGTCGATGATGATGGACTCGGCGCCCAGGGACTGCGCGCCCGCCGCGGCCTCGATGCCGAGGAGGCCTCCGCCGATCACGGCGACGACGGGCGTGCGGCCCAGATCCTCGGCCAGGCGGCCGATCTCGGCGCGGAGGAACCAGACGTCCTCGAGCGTGCGGTACACGTATGACTTGTCGGCGCCGGGGATCGGGAGCCGGGCCGCATTCGAGCCGGTCGCGAGCACGAGCTCGTCGTACGCGTGCCGGTCGGTCTGGCCGCGGCCGTCCTCCGTGTAGACGATGCGGGCGTCGGTGTCGATGCGCACGGCGCGGGCCCCGGTGCGGAGCGTCACGCCCGCCAGATCCCACATGGTGGGGTCGCCGAGCGTGAGGTCGACGTCGGCCGGGTCGCCGGTGAGGGCCTTGGAGAGCGCCACGCGGTCATAGGGGAGGTGCGCCTCGTCGGCGATCGCGGTGACCTCGAAGCCGTCGAGGCCGCGGGCGACCATCGCGTCGACGAAGCGGTGCGCGGCGGGACCGCCGCCGATCACGACGACGCGTCGCGGAGCTGGGCGTGCACCAGCCTCCGGGGCCGGGGATGGTGCGTTCTCGGGCTGAAGGGGAATGCTCACGTGCGGGGCCTTCCGTCGAAGTGGGCGCCGACAAGGCGCCGGCGAAACGATTTCCTCCAGCGTAGGAACCCGCAGTTTCGGACCAGTTGCCCGTGTGTAACGGCCGATTAACTTCGCTGTCACGAGGATGTTTCGGTCGGTGTGAGGGCGGTTTTACGTGGCTGTGACACAGACTCAACCCCGCCGAAATCGCCCACTCCGTAGCGTTGAGGCATGACGATCACCGCAGACTCACCAGCCCCCGCCGCCCCGACGGACGACGCCGCCCTCGCCCTTCCGGCGGGCGCGTGGCACAGCGTCTGCAACCTCACTGACCTTGAGCCCAACTGGGGCGAGGCGGCGCTCATCGGTGGACGGCAGATCGCCGTCTTCCGTCTCGCGACGGACGAGGTCTTCGCCGTCGAGCAGCGCGATCCCGCGACCGAGGCCCATGTCATGGCGCGCGGCATCGTGGGCTCGCGCGGCGAGCGCCGCACGATCGCCTCCCCACTGCACAAGCAGGTCTACGACCTGGCGACGGGGGAGCGGCTCGACGCGCCCGGCACGTCCATCGCTGCCTTCCCGACGCGCGTAGTCAACGGCATCGTGCAGATCGCGGCCTGAGTACTCCCAGTGCAAGCTGTTCCTGTCAGTTTGCATTGACACGGCCTACCTGTCAGTTTAGATTGACAGGTATGGAGGAACAGCAGATCTCACACTCCCTGCAATCCGAGGACCCCGCGGTGGGCCTGCGCGCCGTCGGCGCGCTCCATCGACTCGCCGAGTCCACGGAGACGCGCTACGTGGCCCTCGCCCGCGAGCGCGGCTGGACCTGGGAGCAGATCGGGGACGCCCTCGGGGTGTCCCGCCAGTCCGTCCATACCAAGCACGGCAAGGCCCGCTGAGGCGCGCCCTGCCCATCTGAAGGGCGGACGATATGTTCGAACGATTCGCAGCCGCGGCACGCA
The DNA here is from genome assembly GCF_030908215.1 of Sinomonas sp. ASV486. Taxonomy (GTDB): domain Bacteria; phylum Actinomycetota; class Actinomycetes; order Actinomycetales; family Micrococcaceae; genus Sinomonas; species Sinomonas puerhi. Next base: position 186,369 of record NZ_JAVFJK010000005.1, read on the forward strand.
CCACCGTGACCGAGGGGGTGCACGAGGCCGAGCGCCGGGGGGACCGGCGCATCGGCACGCAGCACCTCCTGCTCGGCCTCCTCCACGATCCCGACAGTGCCGCGATCCTCGGCACCGGACTCGAGGATGCACGCGCCGCCGAGGCGGCCCTCGACCGTGAGGCTCTCGCCGCCGTCGGCATCGATCCGGGGCCGGGACCGCTCGCCCAGGTCCCGGGGAGGGTGGGGCGCCTGCCCTTCGCGTCGGGGGCGAAGGGCGTCCTTTCCCGCTCTGTCGGGTACGCGGCTTCCGAGAAGTCCCGCACGATCACAGGGCGGCACCTGATCCTCGCGCTCCTGGACGCACCGGAGCCCGACCCCGCGGCCTCGCTCCTCGCGCGCTTGGGCGTTGACCCGCGCACGGTCCGCGCGCGGCTCGCTGCATGAACGCGTGGGTCGTTCATTTGCGGATGACCGCCCTTGGGCGAGATGACCCTCCCTGGGCGGCATAACCGTTGTTGCCGCGGGCCGGAGTGTCTTGCCCGCGAGCGACGGCGTGGGCGGGCCGGAGTGTTTGCCCGCGAGCGACGGCGTCCGCGAGCATAGCGCCGCCCGGTCAGAGCCCGAGGGCCTCGCGCACGTCGTCGATCGCCGCGTCCAGCGCGTGCCGCGCTGCCTGGCGTGCCTCGCCGAGCTCCGCCGAGTTGTCCACGGGACGGATCACCTCGAGATAGCACTTGAGCTTCGGCTCGGTGCCGCTCGGGCGGATGATGACTCTCGTCGCGTCCCGCGTCACCCATTGGAGCCCCTCGGTGGGAGGAAGCTCCTCGGAACCGGTCGAGAGGTCCAGGGCCGTCTCGACGGGGGAGTCGGCGAAGGACGCCGGCGGGTCGTGCCGCAGGCGCGTCATCATCGCGTCCAGCAGGCCGAGGTCGGCCACGCGTACGCTCAGCTGGTCAGTCAGATGCACGCCGTGCAGCACGTGCAGCGCATCGAGCCGGTCGAAGACGGTCTGGCCGTGGGCCTTCGCGTCCGCGGCCAGCTCGGCAACGAGCAGGGCCGCGGAGATGCCGTCCTTGTCCCTCACGAGACCGGGTGCGACGCAGTAGCCGAGGGCCTCCTCGTATCCGTACACGAGGCCCGGCACGCGGGAAATCCACTTGAAGCCGGTGAGGGTCTCGCGGTGGCCCAGACCGGCCGACGCCGCGATCCTGGCCAACAGTCGGGAGGAGACGATCGAGTTCGCGAAGACAGGCGCGGCTTCTGAGGCCGCGAGATCCCCGTCCGCCGCTGCCAGAGGATCGGCGGCGGGTGAGCCGTCGGCGGGCGGCAGGGGGACGTCGTCGTCCGTCAGGCCCTGGGCCCGCCCGAGGCGGCGCGCCACGTGCGAGCCCAGGAGTGCGCCTACCTCGTCGCCGCGCAGCATGCGCCACTCGCCGGTCGCCGGGTCCGGGGCGGCCACGGCGCAGCGGTCGGCGTCGGGATCATTGGCGATCACGAGGTCCGCGCCGGCGGACTTCGCGGCGTCGATGGCCAGGTCCAGAGCACCGGCCTCTTCGGGGTTCGGGAAGGCGACCGTCGGGAACGCGGGGTCGGGCTGCGCCTGCTCGGGGACGAGCGAGACGTCGGTGAATCCGGCCGCCGTCAGCACGCTGATGGCCGTCTCGCCGCCCACACCGTGCATGGGCGTGAGGACCACCCTGAGGTCCCGCGCGGGGAACATCTCCGGCTTGGCGAGACGCACGACGGCGCCGCGGTAGTCCGCGGCGATGCTCGCCGGGAGCACGGTCCAGCCGCTCTCGGCCAGGGCGATGTCCCCGACCGGACCGACGCTCCCGATGAGCTCGGAGATCTCCGCGTCGATCGGGGCGACGATCTGTGCGCCGCGCCCGGCCTCCTCCACAGCGCGGCCGCCGAGGTAGACCTTGTAGCCGTTGTCCTGCGGCGGGTTGTGGCTCGCGGTGACCATGACGCCGGCATCGCAGCCGAGAGCCCGCAGCGCGTACGCCAGAACGGGCGTGGGCAGCGCCGACGGCAGGAGGCAGGCGTCGATCCCGGCCGCGGTGAAGATCGCAGCTGTCTCGGCCGCGAAGACGTCGGAGTTGGTGCGCGCGTCGTAGCCGACGACCGCGCGCGGCGGGGCGCCGTCGTCGTCCGCCGCAGAGACCCGGCGCGTCAGGAAAGCCGCGATCCCGGCCGCGGCCCGGCGCACCGTGACACGGTTCATCCGGTTCGGCCCGGGCCCGAGCGCAGCCCGCAGGCCGGCGGTGCCGAACTGGAGCGTCCCCGAGAAGGCGTCCGAGAGCTCCTGGACGGCCGCATCGCGGGCGGGCGAGGGATCCGCCTCGGAGGCCCGCGCGAGGGTCTCGCGCAGCTGCGCGGCCGTCTCGGGGTCGGGGTCTGTTGCCGCCCAGGCCTCTGCCAGCGGGGCGAGTTCGGCGAGGTCGGGCGTTCCAGGGGGGAGCGTGCTCATGGGGTGCAGTCCTTCAGATCGCGGCGATGACGTCGGCGAGGAGGCGTGAGATGCGCGGTCCCGCGGCGCGGCCCGCCTCGAGGACTTCCTCGTGGCTCAGCGGTTCGGTGCCGATGCCTGCCGCGAGATTGGTCACAAGCGAGATTCCGAAGACCTCGAGCCCGGCATGGCGTGCGGCGATCGCCTCGAGTGCCGTGGACATGCCGACGAGGTCCGCTCCGATCCGCTTGGCGTACTGGACTTCCGCCGGCGTCTCGTAGTGCGGCCCGGTGAACTGGGCATAGACGCCCTCGGCGAGGCTCGGGTCCACGGAACGTGCCACGGCCCTCAGCCGCGCGGAGTACAGGTCCGTGAGGTCCACGAAGGTCGCGCCCTCGAGGGGGGAGGCGGCCGTGAGGTTGATGTGGTCGCTGATGAGCACTGGGGTGCCCGGCGCCCAGTCCGCATTGAGCCCGCCGCACCCGTTGGTCAGGACCACGACCCGGCAGCCGGCAGCCGCGGCCGTGCGCACACCGTGTGCGACCGCGCGCACGCCCTTGCCCTCGTAGTAGTGGGTCCGGGCTCCGAGGACGAGGGCGCGCTTGCCGTCCGGGGTGAGCGCCGAGCGGACGGTCGCTACGTGCCCCTCGACGGCCGGCGCCGAGAATCCGGGGATTTCGGACGCCTCGAGCGTTGCCGTGGTCTCGCCGACGAGATCCGCCGCGCCGCCCCAGCCGGAGCCGAGGACCAGCGCGATGTGGTGCTGCTGAACGCCGGTTGCCCGCGCAATGTGGTCTGCCGCGGCATGGGCCAGTTCGAAGGGACTGTCCATGATCGCCGTCCTCGCCGTTGTCGTCACAGGAAGAACCTACCAATCTGCACGACCCGGAGCACGCGCGCACGCGGGGCGGGAATGGCCCACAGCGCGCAGCCGGGGCAGAATGGGTGTCCGTGACGATGAATCCTGACTTCGCGGCTCCTCATATCGCAATCCTCGGCGGCGGCCCGGGCGGCTACGAGGCGGCATCGGTCGCGGCCTCGCTCGGCGCCAGGGTGACGATCGTCGAGCGTGCCGGCCTCGGCGGCTCGGCGGTGCTGACCGACGTGGTCCCCTCCAAGACCCTCATCGCCACCGCAGACCTCATGACCCGCGTCGAGGAGGCCTCTTCGGCGCTGGGCCTGCGCCTCGCTTCGGAGGGGGGCGGACCGCTCCAGCGCTCCGACCTCCACGCCGACCTCCGCATCGTCAATGACCGGCTGCTCGGGCTCGCGAGGCAGCAGTCCGAAGACATCCGGGCGGGGCTGGCGGCCCAGGGCGTGCGGATCGTCATGGGCTCCGGTCGGCTCGTCGACGGCAGCGTGATCGAGGCCACGACGGTGGACGGCGTCGAGCGCATCGAGTCCGATGCCGTGATCCTCGCCGTGGGCGCACACCCCCGGGAACTGCCTACGGCCCGCCCCGACGGCGAGCGCATCCTCAACTGGGCCCAGATCTACAGCCTCGAGGAGATCCCCGAGGAACTCATCGTGGTGGGCTCGGGCGTGACCGGCGCCGAGTTCGCCTCGGCGTACAACGGCCTCGGCTCCAACGTCACCCTCATCTCGTCCCGCGACCGGGTCCTCCCCGGCTCCGACACGAACGGGGCCGAGGTGCTCGAGAAGGTCTTCGCCCGCCGCGGCGTCCGCGTCCTGTCCCGGTCCCGCGCCGAGGCGGTCGAGCGGACCGGCGACGGCGTGGCCGTGACCCTCGGCGACGGCACCAAGGTGACGGGCACCCACTGCCTCCTGTGCGTGGGATCCATCCCCAACACCGACGGGATCGGCCTCGCGCAGGCCGGCGTTGCGGTCACCGAGAGCGGCCACATCAAGGTCGACGGCGTCTCCCGCACCACCGCGACCAACGTCTACGCCGCGGGGGACTGCACGGGTGTCCTCGCGCTGGCCTCGGTGGCCGCGATGCAGGGCCGCATCGCCGTCGCGCACATTCTCGGCGACCAGGTCACCCCGCTCAACCTCAACCACGTCGCGTCCAACATCTTCACCTCGCCCGAGATCGCCTCGGTGGGCGTCTCGGAGGAGGACGTCACGAGCGGTCGGGTCGCCGGAGACGTCGTGATGCTGCGGCTCAAGAGCAACCCCCGGGCCAAGATGCGCAACACGACAGACGGTTTCATCAAGGTCATCTCGCGCAAGGGCTCGGGGACGCTCATCGGCGCGGTGGTCATGGGCTCGAACGCCTCGGAGCTCATCTTCGGGCTCGCGATGGCCGTCGAGCAGAAGCTCCACGTGGACGACGTCGCGAACACCTATGCCGTGTACCCCTCCCTGACCGGGTCGATCGCCGAGGCCGCCCGCCGCCTGCACGTGCACATGTAGCAGGGGCCCTCCACGGAGGTCTTCGGGTCCGTGGTCCCTTGAGGACTGTCGGTGGTGCGCGGGACGATGGCGGCATGGCACACACCGATGATGGACACGCGCACTCCCACTCCCACTCCCACGCGCATTCGCACAGCGCGTTCGACAACGACAACGATGCCCTGGCAGCCATCGAGGAGCACCACACCCACATGCTGCACCGGGTGACGGCGCTGTCCGATGCCCTGATCGCCGCCGTCGCCGGGGGAGACGGCGGCACCGCGTACGACGAGCATGCCAACCTCGTTGCCTGGTGCGAGGACGAGCTCATTCCGCACGCCGTGGCCGAGGAAGGGCCGCTGTACGGCCCGGCGCGAGAGACGCCGGAGGGCCGGCTCCTGGTGGAGGGGATGCTCCTGGACCACCGGACGATCATCGGCCTCGTCGAGGAGCTCCGGCCCGCCGAGGGTGCGCGGGCTGCTGCGCTGGGCCTCGTGATCACCCGTGCGTTCGCGCTCCACCTCCGCAAGGAGAACGAGCTGCTCTTCCCCTACATCGCGCGGAACCCGGACCTCTCGCTCGCCAAGGCGGTGGCTGGGCTCGAGGAGGTCGTCGGGCAGTAGGCCCGTGGCCCCCTCGGATTGAGACGCACGGAGTTTCGGCCCATATCCGCCCTCTGAGCTACCGTGGCCTCCGTCACAGGCAAGGTCGCAGCGCGAGGAGGGACCATGACCAAGACCGCAGAGGAACTCGCCAGCGGCGAGGGCGCCGGCGTCGGTGGAGGCTCAGCGGCGGAGGGCACAGTGCGTCTGCGCGGGCAGGGGCTGCTTGCGGCGGCGTCGTTCTCTGCCGTCGCCGCCGGCTTCATCGCCGTGTCGATTTCGTACGCGGGGCCCATGGTCGTGGTCCTGCAGGCCGCCCAGGCCGCGCACCTCAGCGCCGAGCTGACCGCGTCGTGGGTGAGCTCGATTGCGATCGCGAGCGGGATCACGTGTGTCGTCCTGAGCCTGCTCACGCGGCAGCCCGTCGTCGTGGCCTGGTCCGTGCCGGGTGCGGCCCTCCTGCTCACTGCGCTCGGCCACTACTCGTACAGCGATGCCCTCGGCGCCTACATCGTCGCGGCGGCAATGGCGCTCGTACTCGGCGTGACCGGCCTGTTCGGGAAGATCCTTGATGCGGTCCCCAAGCCCGTGGTGGCGGCCGTGCTGGCGGGAGTCCTGCTGCCGTTCGTGCTCAAGGCGAGCGGCGCCGTCGTCGATGCTCCGCTCGTGGCCGGCGGGCTCGTCCTCGCGTTCCTCGCCGGGCGTCGGTTCGCGCCGCGCTACGCCGTCCTCGTGGCGCTCGCGGCCGGCGTCGTGCTTGCTTCGGCGACGGGCGGCATCGCTGCGCCGAGTGTCGCGTGGGACTTCGCCGGTCCCGTCTGGACCACCCCGACGTTCGGCGCGCCGGCCATTGTCGGCATCTCGGTGCCGCTGCTCGTCGTGACGATGGCCGGTCAGAATGCGCCGGGGCTGGCGATGATGCGCCAGCTCGGGTACAGCGCCGGGGACCGGCTCATGATCGGCGGCGCGTCCCTCGCCTGGCTCGTCTCGGCACCCTTCGGCTCGCACGGGATCAACCTCGCGGCCATCACGGCAGGGATCTGCGCGGGCCGCGAGGCGCACCGGGATCCCTCCCGGCGCTACGTGGCCGGCGTCTCGTGCGGGGTCTTCTACATCCTGTTCGGGCTGTTCAGCACGGCGGCCGTGGCGCTCGTCGCCGTGGTGCCGGCCGCGCTCCTGACCGTCTTGGCGGGCGTCGCCCTCCTCGGGGCGACCCAGGGCGCGATCATCGACGCCGTGACCCACTCGCGCGACGGCGCCGCGGGGCCCCACTCGATCGAGGCTGCGGTGATCACGCTCGTGGTCACGGCCTCAGGAGTCAGCGCGTTCGGCATTGTGGCGCCCTTCTGGGGGCTCCTGGCCGGGGCGGCAGCGTACGTCCTGCTCGGTGCACTCAGGCCGCGACGGCCGCGAAGTGCCGTTCGATGAGCTCGCGCACGTCGTCGCGGCAGCCGCCGCAGCCGGTTCCCGCACGCGTTGCGCCCGAGACCTCCTCGGTCGTGGCGCACCCTCCGGCAACGGCCTGCTCCACCGTCCCGCGGCTCACGCCCGCGCAGCGGCACAGCGTGGACTCCGGGCCCGCCGCGGCCGCGATGCCGGGCAGCCCGGCGCCCACCGTCGCCTCGGGGCCGTCCAGACGCAGGATCACCGAGCGGTCTGCCGGGAGCTCGGCCCCCGACTCGTACAGGAGCGTGAGCTCGGCGGCGGCGCGGGGCATGCCCAGTGCCACGAACCCCGCGAGGACGCCGGACCGGGTGGCCATCTTGACGTAGGCGCCGTGCTCGGGGTCGGACCACACTGAGACGCTCAGCGGCGCGGGGCCTCCCTCGCCGACCGCGTGGTCGAGCGCGAAGGCGTCGAGGGGATCGGCCATGACGTCCCCGGCAGTGGCCAGGTTCACCCCCCGGGCCTTGAGGAGGATGACGCTAGGCCCCTCGGCCGCGAGCGGGGCGGGCGCCGGCGCGCCGAGGAGTTCGTGGCGGAACCGGGCCGCGAGCCACTCGGCCTGGCGCCACCCGGGGCCGATGAGACCGCTCGGGGCGGTCTCGCCCGGCTGCGCGCAGTCGCCGATCGCGAACACGTGCTCGGTGTGCAGCGCACCGAGGCCTGCGTCGACGAGGACCCCGGGGCCGACGGCGAGTCCGGCGCCCTCGGCGAGCTCCGTCCGGGGCCTCGCCCCGCAGGCGAGGAGCAGCAGGTCCCCGTCGACCGCAGACCCATCCTCGAGCAGGAGGGCGCGGAACGATCCGTCCGGCCCGGTCTCGAGCCCCGTCGACCGGGCGTTGCCCGCCACGCGGATCCCCCGGCGGCGCAGGACCGCGGCAAGGGTTGCTCCGCCGAGCCCGTCGATCGAGCGGCCGAGCGGCCGGTCGCCGTGGTGGACCACCGTCACCGTGGCCCCCTCCTCGCTCGCAGCGAGTGCGGCCTCGAGGCCCAGGACACCGCCGCCGAGGACCACGATCCGCCCGCGCGCCTCGACCGCCGCAGCCAGCCGGGCGGCGTCGTGCGTGTCGCGGAGCGCCGTGACGCCCGGCGGAAGGACCGGGTGGAGCGGATCCGGGTTGAGGCCGGTCAGGTTGGGCACGACGGCGCGCGCACCCGTCGCGAGGACCACGCGGTCATACGGGATCGTCTCCCCGCTGGCCAGATGGACGAGCCTGCGGGAGCGGTCGAGGCGCACCGCGCGGGTTCCGACGAGGACGCGCACGTTCTCCGCCGCGAGCTGGTCCGCGTCGGCGAGGCCCATCAGGCCCAGATGCGTCCTGCCGACGCCGAGGTCCGCGACGAGGACCCGGTTGTAGGCGGCGTGCTCCTCGTCGCCGACCACGGTGACCTTGACGGCTCCCGTGGCCGCCGCGGGGAGCATCTCGTCCACGAACCGGGCGGCGACAGGTCCGAAGCCCACGACGACGATGCGCGGCGGCCGTCCCGTGGGCTCGGCGCTCTGGGGGAGCGGGCTGGTCACGGTGCCTCCTGGAGGTCGGGCGCTGCGGCGAGGGTGGGGCGCGCCGCGGGGACGAGGACGGGGCCGGGGACCGGCGCGCGCTCGACGATCACGTGGGTCGTCTTGAACTCGGGCATCCCGGAGATGGGGTCGGTGCGGGCCTCGGTGACGCGGTTGGCCGCGGCGGAGCCGGGGAAGTGGAACGGAAGGAAGACCGTGTCCGGCCGGACGCCGAGGGAGAGCTCGGCGCGGACCAGGACCGCAGGGCCCGCCGACGAAGCCCGCGCAGCCCCGGCCTCCCCGGAACGCCGGACCCGCACCCAGTCGCCGTCCGCGATCCCGAGCCCCGAGGCCGCTGCGGGATGCAGCGAGAGCCGGCCCTCGGGCTGGGCGGCCGAGAGGGAGGCGACCCTGCGGGTCTGCGTGCCGGACTGGTACTGCTCGAGCACTCGGCCGGTCGCGAGCACGAACTCGCCGCGCCCGGACGGACGCACGGGGGCGGCGGCACGGACGGCGACGAGCCGCGCACGGCCGTCGGCGTGTGCGAAGCGCTCTGCGAAGAGCCGGGGGGTCCCCGCCGACGGGAGCCCGTCCGGTCCCTGCGGGCACGGCCAGTGCAGCGCCTCGCCGGCGTCGAGCCGCCCATAGGTGATCCCCGAGTAGTCGGCGGGCCCACCCGCCGAGGCGGCGCGCAGCTCCTCGAACACCTCGCGTGGGTCTTCGGGGAAGCCTGACGGGGCGTCCAGGAGCGCCGCCAGCCGGTTGAGGATCCACAGCTCGGACCGGGCCCCGGCGGGAGGGCTGACGGCCTGCCGGCGCCGCAGCACGCGGCCCTCCAGATTCGTCACGGTGCCCTCCTCCTCGGCCCACTGCAGGACGGGCAGCACGAGGTCCGCCTCGAGGGCCGTTTCGGAGAGGAAGAAGTCGCTCACCACGAGGAAGTCGAGCGCCTGCAGCCCGCGGCGGACTGCGGTGGCGTCCGGGGCGGAGACCACGATGTTGGCACCGTGCACGAACAGGCACCGCACGCCGCCCGTCTGGCCCTCGGCCGCCGGCGCGCCCAGGGACGCGAGGAGCTCGACCGCCGGCAGCCCGGGGCCGGGGATGCTCGCCTCGGGGACGCCCCAGACGCGGGCGAGGTGCTCGCGCGCCGCGGGGTCGGTGATCTTGCGGTAGCCGGGGAGCTGGTCCGCCTTCTGCCCGTGCTCGCGGCCGCCCTGGCCGTTGCCCTGGCCCGTGAGCGTGCCGTAGCCGCCGCGCGTCGATCCGGGCAGGCCGAGCAGGAGGGCGAGGTTGATGGCAGCAGTCGCGGTGTCCGTACCGTCCGCGTGCTGCTCGATGCCGCGGCCCGTGAGGATGTAGCACGAGCCGGTGCGGGCCGAGTGCGCGAGGCGTGCGGCAGTCTCCCGGAGGAGGGCCGCGGGGACCCCGGTGGCCGCCTGCACGCGCTCGGGCCACCATGGCGCCACCGAGCGGATCAGGTCCTCCATGCCATCGGTGCGCTCGGTGAGGTAGCCGCGGGCGGCATAGCCGCCGTTGATGACCACGTGCGCGAGCCCGAGGAGCAGGATGAGGTCCGTGTGCGGGGCGGGCTGGAGGTGGAGCCCGGCGCCGTCGGCCGTGAGTGCCGCCGTCGCGGAGCGGCGGGGATCGACGACGATGAGGCCGCCGGCATCCCGCGCGCTGGCGAGGTGCTGCACGAACGGAGGCATGGTGTCCGCCACGTTGGAGCCCAGCAGGAGGACCGTGTCCGCACCGGCGAGGTCCGCGACGGGGAACGGCAGCCCGCGGTCGAGTCCGAACGCGCGGTTCGCTGCCGCCGCGGCGGAGGACATGCAGAACCGGCCGTTGTAGTCGATGCGCGAGGTGCCCAGCGCGACGCGGGCGAATTTGCCCAGCAGGTACGCCTTCTCGTTCGTGAGGCCCCCGCCTCCGAACACGCCGACCGCGTCCTTCCCGTACCGGTCCTGTGCCGTCCGCACCTCCGCGGCAATCCTCGTCAGTGCCACGTCCCAGCTCACGGGGCGGAGCTCGCCGTCGTCCGAACGGAGGAGCGGCTCGGTGAGGCGCTCGGGGTGGCCGAGCAGCTCGGCGGCCGTCCAGCCCTTGCGGCACAGCCCGCCGCGGTTGGTCGGGAACTCGCGTCCTGCCACCTCGGGTGCGGCCGCTGGCGGGCCCGTGGGTGGGCCCTGCGGCGCCGCCACCACGGACATCGCGCACTGGAGCGCACAGTAGGGGCAGTGCGTTGCCGTCACCGTCACACCCCTGCCCGTGCGGCGCGTGCGCCGCGGCGCAGGTAGCACGCCCACGAGACCGCGAGCATGAGCACGTACGCGCCCACGAACCCGAAGAAGGCGGGGACATAGGAGCCCGTCGAGCTGCTCGAGGCGCCCAGTACCTGCGGGATGACGAACCCGCCGTAGGCGCCGATCGCCGAGATGAGTCCGAGGGCGGCGGATGCGAGCCGGGCGGTGTACGACGGCGCGGTGCCGGCGCGCGCGGCGCGGCTGGAGGTCGCGAAGATGGCCGGAATCATGCGGTACGTCGAGCCGTTGCCGATGCCGCTTGCCGCGAAGAGCACCAGGAAGAGACCGAGGAAGAGCCAGAAGCTCTTGAGCGGCAGCGTGGCGATGACCGCGAGCGTCGTCAGCGCCATGGCCGCGAACGAGGCGACCGTGATCCGTGCGCCGCCGAAGCGGTCGGCGAGCCTGCCGCCGTAGGGCCGGGCGAGCGAGCCGACGAGCGGGCCGAGGAAGGCGAGCGAGAGGGCCACGGGGACGCTCGCTGCGTGGAGTGTGAAGGTCGAGTAGGCAGGGAAGATGTCGTGGATGAGCTTCGGGAAGACTCCGCCGAACCCGATGAATGAACCGAACGTGCCGACATACAGGAACGCGATGACCCACAGGTGCGGTTCCTTCAGCGCGGCGAGCGAGCCCGCGACGTCGCCCTTCGCATGGGAGAGGTTGTCCATGTTCCGCCACGCGCCGAAGGCCGCGACGAGGATCAGCGGGATCCACATGAGGCCCGCCACGGCGAGGGTTGCGCCGTGCGCACCGGTGAGGAGGGCTGCCGTGAGGCCCACTGCGACCGGGACGGCCAGCTGTGCGACCGCCGCCCCGAGGTTGCCGCCCGCCGCGTTGAGGCCGAGCGCCCACCCCTTCTCCTTCGCGGGGAAGAAGAACGTGATGTTGGCCATCGAGCTCGCGAAGTTGCCCCCGCCGAACCCGGCCAGGCCCGCGACCGCGAGCATGAGCCAGAACGGCGTTGAGGCGTTCGAGACGCAGGCCGCGAGGCCCATCGCGGGGATCAGCAGGAGCAGCGCGGAGACGATAGTCCAGTTGCGGCCGCCGAAGCGGGAGACCATGAACGTGTACGGGATGCGGAGCGTCGCGCCGACGAGGCTCGGCATCGACAGGAGCCAGAACGTCTGCGCGGTGTCGAAGGCGAAGCCCGCAGCCGGCAGCTGGACGACGACGATCGACCACAGCTGCCACACCACGAACCCCAGGAACTCCGCGAAGACCGACCACCGCAGGTTGCGCCGGGCCACGGTGCGGCCCTCGCGCTCCCACTGGTGGGTGTCCTCGGGATCCCAGTGCTCGATCCAACGGCCCTTGCGGACGTCGAGACGGAGCGAGGTTTCCCGGGTAGATGCGGGTGCGGCGTCGTGCGCCGTCTGGGATTCGGTGCTCACTGGTCCTCCTCGGGAGCGGGGTCTGTGCTTGCCTTCCACGGTAGGAACGTGGCGTTTCGCGGAGCCGCGCCAGCCGTAAACAGGTTGTGACATCCACCTCTCCGCGACCCGCGGGATCCCGTGAGGCGGGGGACCCCGCTGTTTCGCCGAGGTTTCGGCGTCTCACTATGCGGACAATTTGTCCGTTGCGTGGACGGGCCGGACGTAGGATGGCGTGTACTCAAACCCAGGGCCGAAAGTCAATCCTCGGTCCAGCATGTGAAAGCGAAATCATGTCCACCACTTCTGCGGTGACGGAGCCCTCGGCCGGCCAGGCGGCCAACACCAAGGGCCGGGTCATCTTCTCGAGCCTCATCGGCACGACCGTCGAGTTCTTCGACTTCTACGCGTACGCGACCGCCTCGGTCCTCGTGTTCCCGAAGCTCTTCTTCCCGAACGCGTCCGACATCAACGCGATCCTCTCCTCGTTCGCGATCTTCGGCGTGGCCTTCATCGCCCGGCCCGTCGGGTCGATCCTCTTCGGGCACTTCGGCGACAGGCTCGGCCGCAAGGGAACGCTCGTCGCGTCGCTGCTCACGATGGGCGTCGCGACGTTCCTCATCGGGCTCCTGCCGCCCGCGACGACGCCCGGCTGGATGGTCCTCGCCCCGTTGGTGCTCGTGGTCCTGCGGTTCCTCCAGGGCCTCGCACTCGGCGGCGAATGGTCCGGCGCGGCGCTTCTCGCCACCGAGAACGCACCCGCCAACAAGCGCGCCGTGTGGGGCACGTTCCCACAGCTCGGCGCCCCCATCGGGTTCATCATCGCCAACGTGATGTACGTGGTCATGAACTCGTTCCTGACCACGGCGCAGTTCGAGGCGTGGGGCTGGCGGATCCCGTTCCTGTTCAGCATCGTCATGGTCGCGATCGGCCTGTACGTGCGCCTCAAGCTCGTCGAGAGCACGTCCTTCAAGAAGGTCGTCGAGGAGGAGAAGGTCGCCAAGGTCCCGCTCGCGGCGACCTTCAAGTACCACTGGCGCGAGGTCATCGCCGGCACGTTCATCATGCTCGCGACCTATGTGCTCTTCTACCTCACCACGAGCTTCACCCTGACGTACGGCACGGCGACCGACAAGGTCGAGGTGGCCAAGGCCGCCGCCGAGAAGGCCGGGAAGACGTTCGACGCCGCCTCGTTCGTCCCGGGCCTCGGGATCGACCGCGGGCTGTTCCTCTGGATGCTCATCATCGGCGTCGTGTTCTTCGGCATCTTCACGGTGCTGTCGGGCCCGCTGGCCGAGAAGTACGGCCGTCGGAAGTTCCTGCTCTGGGTTACTGGGCTCATCTTCGTGTTCGGCCTCGCCTGGGGCCTCATGTTCGGCCCGGGCACCGGTGCCGCGATGGTCGGCCTCATCGTGGGCTTCACGCTCATGGGCTCCACGTTCGGCCCCATGGCCGCGATCCTGCCCGAGCTGTTCCCGGCGAACGTCCGCTACACGGGCTCAGCGATCGCCTACAACCTCTCGTCGGTGCTTGGCGCGGCTCCGGCGTCCTTCGTGGCGATCGCGCTCTGGCAGTTCGGCAAGGGCAGCACGGTGTGGGTCGGCGTGTACCTCGCGGCCGCTGCGGTCCTGACGTTCGTTGCGCTGCTGCTGACCAAGGAGACCCGCGACCGCAAGTTCGAGGACAACGTCTCGGCCTGACCCCGCACGGCTGAGAGCTGACCCCGCATCGGAATCTTCCGATGCGGGGTCACCTTTCGCGGTTGGGGCGTCAGTCCTCGATCGTGGCGATGACCGCGCCCGCAGCCACGGTCTGGCCCGCTTCGGCCGTCAGGCCCCGCACGGTGCCTGCCTTGTGCGCCGTGAGCGGCTGCTCCATCTTCATGGCCTCCAGCACGACGACGAGATCGCCTTCCGCGACCACGTCGCCGTCCGCAACAGCGACCTTGACGATCGTTCCCTGCATCGGGGCCGTGAGCGCATCGCCGCTCGCCGCCGCCGTCGCGGGACCGCGGGAGCTGCGGCCCTTCTTCTTCGCCTTGGGTCCCTTGGCCATGCCCAGCGACAGCCCGGCCGGGATCGTCACCTCGAGGCGCTTGCCGCCCACCTCGACGACGACGCTCTGCCGCGCCGCGTCGTCGTCCGCGTCCGTCCCGGCGGCGACCGCACCCGCGAAGGGCGGGATCTCGTTGACGAACTCCGTCTCGATCCACCGCGTGTGCACGCTGAAGGGCCCCTCGGCGGGGGCGAAGGCCGGATCGCGTACCACCGCGGCGTGGAACGGCACGACGGTCGGCATGCCGGTGATCTCGAGCTCGTCGAGGGCTCGGCGCGAGCGCTCCAGTGCCTGCTGTCGGGTGGCGCCGGAGACGACGAGCTTCGCGAGCATCGAGTCGAAGTTGCCCGAGATGACATCGCCGGCCACCACGCCGGAGTCGACGCGCACGCCGGGCCCGGTCGGGTAGACGAGCGTCTCGACCGTGCCGGGAGCCGGCATGAAGCCGCGGCCCGCGTCCTCGCCGTTGATGCGGAACTCGAATGAGTGCCCGCGGACCTCGGGGTCGCCGTACCCGAGCTCCTCGCCGCGCGCGAGGCGGAACTGCTCGCGCACGAGGTCGAGGCCTGTGACCTCCTCGGACACGCAGTGCTCGACCTGGAGGCGCGTGTTGACCTCGAGGAAGCTGATGGTGCCGTCCTGGCCGACGAGGAACTCGCACGTGCCCGCGCCGAGGTAGCCCGCCTCCTTCAGGATGGCCTTCGACGCCGCATACAGGCGGCGGTTCTGCTCTTCGGTGAGGAACGGGGCCGGGGCCTCCTCGACGAGCTTCTGGTTGCGGCGCTGGAGCGAGCAGTCGCGCGTGGAGACGACGACGACGTTGCCCGCCGCGTCGGCGAGGCACTGGGTCTCGACGTGGCGCGGAGCGTCGAGGAAGCGTTCGATGAAGCACTCGCCGCGGCCGAAAGCTGCAGTCGCCTCGCGCACCGCCGATTCGTACAGCTCGGGGATCTCCTCGAGCGTCCGGGCGACCTTGATCCCTCGGCCGCCACCGCCGTAGGCGGCCTTGATCGCCACGGGCAGCCCGAAGTCCTGCGCGAACGCGAGGACCTCGTCCGCCGATTGGACTGGATCAGCCGTCCCGGGCACGAGCGGCGCACCGACCTTCTCGGCGATGTGGCGGGCGCGGACCTTGTCGCCGAGTGCCGCGATGGCCTCGGGCGAGGGGCCGACCCACGTCAGACCGGCGTCGATGACGCGCTGGGCGAACTCGGCGTTCTCCGAGAGGAACCCGTAGCCCGGGTGGACGGCGTCGGCGCCCGAGCCGCGGGCGGCGTCGAGGATCTTGTCCATGACGAGATAGGACTCGGCCGCTGTTGTGCCGCCCAGCGCGAACGCCTCGTCGGCGAGGCGGACGTGGAGCGCGTCGCGGTCCGGCTCTGCATACACGGCGACCGAGGAGATGCCCTCGTCCCGTGCCGCTCGGATGACGCGGACGGCGATCTCTCCGCGGTTGGCGATGAGCACCTTCGTGATGGGACGGCCGGCGGATTCGTGGGCAGCGCTGAGGGACGCGGCATTGGGAGACAAGGGCAACTCCGTTCTGTACTCCGGGAAGCCTAGCGCCCCATTGGTGGGATCGCCCATATTGGTGGCGGATTCCGTGCGTAGACGGCCGATCCGTTGTAGGAGACCTACAAATCCGACTCTGCGCTGCGCGGTGAGGCGTTCAGTCCCCGACGGCGGCCGCCCACCAGTCCGTGAGCCGCACCCCGACTCCCGTCAGGAGCATGCGCAAGGTGGAGACGGACAGGCCCACGACGGCGTGCGGGTCGCCGTCGACGCGCGCAAGGAACGCGCCGCCGAGCCCGTCGATCGTGAACGAGCCCGCGCACTGGAGCGGTTCGCCCGTGGCGACATAGGCCGCGATCTCCCGTTCGCTCATGCTCGTGAACTCGACCGTCGCAGAGGCGACCTCTCCCGCGCCCGGCGCGCGCGCGGCGTCGTGCGCGCCGTTGTGCGAGGCGGCGCGCCGGTCAACGAGCCAGTGTCCGGTGTGCAGCACGCCGCCGCGCCCGCTCATGGCCGCGAGGCGCTCGCGGGCAACGTGCGGCGTGTAGGGCTTGCCGAGCGCCTGCCCGTCGAGCTCGAAGACCGAGTCGCAGCCGAGCACGAGCGCCCCCGCGGCTGCGGGCAGCGCGGCCACGGCCTCGGCCTTCGCCCGCGCGAGGAGCAGCGAGGTTTCGGCCGGGGTTGCGGTGGGGTGGGCCGCGGCGAGGGCCTCCTCGTCCACGTCGGAGACCAGGACGCGGTGCGGGATTCCGGCTTCCTCGAGCAGCTTGGTCCTCGCTGGCGACTTCGAGGCGAGGATGAGGCTGGGTGGGGTGGCAGGGGCGGTGTGCACGGTCACGCCGCCAAGCGTAGCCCGGGAGCGGGTGGAGGGGTCTCCCGCAGCCTCCGGCGATTCAGCCCCGGCCTAGGAATCGGTTCCAGATCCCGCGTCCTGGGTCGACGTGTGGATCCTTTCGGGCCGGGCTTCGGCCGCAGACCAGTGCCGCAGGATGAGCTGCGCCGTCTCCTCGGGCACCTCGAGCGGCAGCAGGTACGCGGCGTGGGGAAGGGCGACGGCCGTGCCGTGTGGAAGGAGGCGTGCCGCCTCCGCGGCCAGTTCCGGTGGCCACGAGTTGTGCTCAGTTCCGGTCGCGAAGACCGTTGGCGCAGTGATCCTCGGCAGGAGTCCCGTCAAGTCGGGACGACGCACCGCGAGTGACCGTATGGCCCGTCCGAGGAGCCTCGGGTCGGACGCGGTGAGGCATTCCTCGACGTACCCGACGGCCTCAGGATCGTGCGCGCGGGTCCGTTCCGAGAGGAGCACACTCACGATGGCCTGCCGCAGCCAGCCCGTCATTCCCATCAGCGCCCTTGCGGGCAGGATGGCCGCCTCTTGGAGGCGGAAGGGCAGCGTCGGAGCCTGGACAGGAGCCCCCAGCGTGATGAGCGACCGTATCCTCTCGGGATAGTGGGCGGCGGCGAGGATGCCCGCATGGCCCCCGAGCGCGTTGCCCACCCAGTCGGCTGGGCCCGGTGGGATGCGCTTTTCGGCGGCCAGACCGTCGAGGATGCCGAGAGCGGCCGCCGCGATCTCGTGGATCGAGTACGTCCGGCCAGGGTCCCCGCTTGGCCCGTGCCCGGGCGCCGTGATCGCCACGAGCGTCCGTTCTGAGGCGAGGCGGCCGCGGACCCGGTCCCATGACCGCGAATCGACAAAGAGACTGTGCATGAGGACGGCCGCGGGCCCCACGCCGTCAACCGAGACCTCGAGCCGGCCGATCGGGGTTTCCATCATTCGGGATTGCATCGTGGATCACGACCTTGACAGTGTCAACTGGGGGTGTGGGTAAGATGATCCTCTTGGGACTTGACAGTGTCAACCAGAGAGGATGGGCACCTCGATGCAACCTGATGCCAGCAGCGTCGGTGGGCTGGACTCCCGGCTCATCGGACTCGCCCTGACGGCGCTCGAGCACACCCCGCCCGATCGTCTCAGCATCCGCGAGATCGCACGTGCCGCCGGCGTGAGCCATCAGGCGCCGTATGTTCACCTTGGCGGCAAGCGCGGATTCCTTGCGGCCGTGGCCGGCGTCGGTCTGGAGGCCGCGGCCCAGCGCGCGCGGGCGGCGGTCGACGCCGCCGGGCCGGGCGCCGTCGAACGTCTCCATGCGCTCGTGGACGCCTACCACGGCTTCGCAACCGACGAGCCGAACCTTCACGACCTGGCCTTCGGGCCGCTCGTTGCCAAGTCCGACCATCCGGACCTGCAGCGCGCCGCGATCCACTATTGGCGAGTGATGCAGGAGGCCGTGTCCGCCTGCCAGCCGCCGGGGATCGATCCTGGCGAGCTCCTGAGGCGCTGCGCCGCCGCGTGGGGGCTCATCCACGGGCTGAGCCGGCTGAGCGCCGTGGGCCAGATCCCCGCGATTGTTCCGGGGGACCTGCACCGGCTGATGCACGACGGAATCGACACGATGCGGAGAGGCTGGACACCGTAAGGCACGCGCTGACCCCATCGGCTGCTCTACTGTCCCGGGACAGTACAGCAGCCGATGGGCGCGGTGCGGGTCAGCGCACGCTGTCCGCCGCAGGCTCCGGTTGGCCCCCGCCGTCGACATGCGCCCCATGAGGCGCCGCCGTCGCGCGCTCGAGCTTGGCGCCTTCGATGTCGAGGTCGGGCAGGATGCGGTCAAGCCAGCGCGGCAGCCACCACGCCGCCTTGCCGAAGAGGCGCATGATGGCGGGCACGAGCGTCATGCGCACCACGAAAGCGTCCAGGAGCACGCCTAGGGCCAGCCCGAAGCCGAGCGGCCGGACCATCGTGAGGTGGCTGAAGATGAAGCCCGCGAACACGCTCACCATGATGATGGCGGCGGCCGTGATGACCCGCGCCGCGTGGTGGAACCCGGTCCGGATGGCGAGGTGCGCCTCCTGGCCGTGCGCGTACGACTCCCGGATGCCCGAAGTGATGAACACCTGGTAGTCCATCGCGAGGCCGAACAGGATGCCTATGAGCAGGATCGGCATGAAGCTCAGGATCGGACCCGGATGGGTGATGTCGAAGACCGGGCCGAGCCAGCCCCACTGGTACACGGCGACGACTGAGCCGAACGCCGCGCCGAGCGAGAGCAGGAATCCAGCCGTGGCGAGAATCGGCACGAGAAGCGAACGGAACACGAGCAGCAGCAGGAGGAACGAGAGGCCGACGACGATCGCGAGGTAGACCGGGAGCGCGTCCGCGATCTTGGACGTCACGTCGACGTTGGCCGCGGTCTGGCCCGTGAGGCCGATCGAGACCCCGGTACGGGACTGGATCGCACTGCCCTGGGACCGCAGGTCGTGGACCACCTGGACGGTGCTCGCGCTGGCGGGGCCCTCAGTGGGGATCACGCGGAACACGGCTGTGTGATGGTCCGGGCTCAGCGCGAGCGGGACGGCGGCGACCACGCCCGGCACGGCGCGGAGCTGGTCCGCGACGTCGAGCTGCTTGACCTTCGCCGCCGCGTCGTCGAGGCCCGCCGGGAGTTCGCCGACCACGACGATGGGCCCCGTCATGCCTGCGCCGAAGTACTTGCCCGTGGCGTCGTAGGCCTTGAAGGACGTGGAGTCCACGGGGTCCGCGCCGCCATCCGGGAGCGCGAGGTGCAGCTGGGACGCCGGGAGCGTGAGCACGCCCAGCAGGATCACCGAGGCGACGACGGCGATCCACGGGTGCCGCGTGACCCACGCGCCCCAGCCGCGGTTGGACTTGGCGAGGTCCTCGCGCGCCTCCACGACCCCGTGCCCGGGCTGGGTGTTCTCCCGGGCAGCCTTGGCCCAGCGCCGCTTGGAGATGATGTGCTTCCCGACGAGGCTCAGGAGTGCTGGAAGCAGTGTGACGGCGATGATCACGGCCACTGCGACCGTCGCCGCGGCGGCCACGCCCATGACCGCGAGGAACGGCAGCCCGGGCACCACGAGGGCGACGAGTGCGATGACCACGGTGAGGCCGGCGAATACGACGGCAGTGCCGGACGTACCGATCGCGAGTGCGACGGACTGGCGGGGATCCATGCCGCCGAGCAGCTGGTTGCGGTGCCGGTTGAGGATGAACAGCGAATAGTCGATGCCAACGGCCAGGCCGAGCATGAGGCCCAGCATCGGCGTCACGGAGCTCATCTCGATCACGCCGGTGAGGGCTATGGTCCCGCCAACGCCAACTGCCACGCCGACGAGCGCCATGACGAGTGGCAGGCCGGCCGCGACGAACGCGCCGAGCATGACGACGAGCACGAGTGCCGCGACGGTCACGCCGATGGTCTCGCCTGCCCCGAAGATCTGGTTGATGTCCTGGGTGAGCTCCTTGCTCGCGTGCCCCTGCACTCCGTCAACGCTCGAGGCGATGTCCTGGATCTGCGTGCGGAGCGAGGTCGGGAGGCTGTCGGTGGACTTCGTGAACTGTACCGGGGCAATGGCCGCGCGATGATCGGAGGAGACGAACCTCAGGCCTGCCGAGGCATCCGCCTGACGCTGGCCGAGGGCAAGCTCCTGCTTCTTCTGGGCGATCGTCGCGGCACCGTCTGCCGCCTTCTTCGCGCCGGCGTCGTACTGGGCCTTGCCGGCGTCGTACTGGGCGCGCCCGGCATCGAGCTGTGCCTGCGCGGAGGCGGTCGCTTGGGCGATCGCGGCGGCCGACATTCCCTGGGCCGCGAGGGCCTGCTTCTGGGCGTCAAGCTGCGCCTGCCCGGCATCGAGCTGTGCCTTCGTCTGGTCGAGCTGGGCCTTGGCGGCATCGAGCTGGGGCTTGCCGGCGTCGAGCTGGGCCTGCGCCGCGGCGAGCTGCTTCTCGCCGTCGGCGATCTGCGCGCTGGCGCTGTCGAGCTGCGCCTGGGTCGCGAACGGGTCGGTGACGCTCTGTACGCCGTCGAGCCCCTTGATCTTCTCCAGCGCGGCGCTCAGTTGCTTCTTCTGCGCGTCCGTGAAGGGGGCATCGGGGGATTCGAAGACGAGCGTCGCGTTGCCGCCCGCGGCGGACGGCAGGTCCGCCTTGAGCTTGTCGAGCATCCGCTGCGTCTCGGTGCCGGGGATCTGGAACGTGTTGGTCGTGGTGCCGTGGAACGCGGCGGCAGAGCCTCCGACGGCCGCGATGATCACGAGCCAGAGGGCTATGACGAGCCACCTGCGGTCGTAGGCGAACCGCCCGAGGCGGTAGAGGAGCGAAGCCATGAGGGTCTCTCTCTGGGGTGGGACGGAAGGGCGGAAGGGGTGGGGACGGAAGGCTCAGCCGGTGCGGAACGGTTCAGCGGGCTCAGGGCATGGCGAAGCCGGCCCTGAGGTGGGTGATCGCTTCGCGGAGGAGGGTGCGGAGTCTGGCGAGGGACGACGGCGAGAGGTCGCCGGAGCGCTCGGCGAGCCAGACCTCGAGTGCGGATTTCCCGCACGCGATGACGCTTGCGGACAGGGCCGCGACGTACAGGTCGCCGAGCGCGGGTTCACGGGCGCGGATGGCAGCTGCGATCTTCTCGCCGCATTCGTCGAACGCCTGGAGCTGGTAGCGGGTCACCGGGTCGTGGCCCACGGCCAGGAGGAAGGACTGGGCCATGGGCGCGATGAGGTCGTTGTCCGCGAGGCCGGTGAGCACGTGCAGGGCCGAGTCGAGGAGTGCCTCGTCCGCCGGGCGGCTCGTCAGCTTGCCGAGCGCCGTGTCGAGGAAGCCGAAGGTGGGCGCGGCAATGGCCTCTTCGACGCTGCTGAAGTAGTTGAAGAAGGTGCGACGGGAGACGCCAGCCGCGTCGGCGAGTTCCTCGACCGTGAACCCGCCGAGCCCGCGCGCGGTTGCGAGCGAGAGCCCGGCTCCGATGATCGACTCCCGGGTGGCGGCCTTGTTCTGCTCACGGCGGGACGGGGTTTCTGTGGTCACGTATTTACACTAGGTGCAACTTTGCACTCAGGGCAAATTTTTGCGCGCGGTTTCTCTCAATCAGACAACGCCGCACCCGGACCTACCGCTGTCTCCGAGGGGAATGCGGCATGCCCAGGTGCGGCGTCATGAGTGGCTGCTGCGCGAACGAGGTGACCCCCGTCGGGGGCGGGTGGTCAGTGTGAGGCAGCCAGCTCGCCGTCGTGCGCGTGTCCCTCCGCCGAATCCGACCCAGTGGCCGAATCGTCGTTGAACGGGTCCCCGTGGCGCGGGGCGTTGTAGAGGTCCAGATCGAGGATGCCCTGGCGCTTGGCGACGATTGCCGGAACGAGTGCCTGGCCCGCGACGTTGACGGCCGTGCGGCCCATGTCCAGGATCGGGTCGATCGCGAGCAGCAGGCCCACGCCGGCCAGCGGGAGGCCGAGGGTCGAGAGCGTGAGGGTCAGCATGACGACGGCGCCCGTGGTGCCGGCCGTCGCGGCCGAGCCGAGGACTGAGACGAGCACGATCAGGAGGTACTGGCTGAAGTCCAGCGGGATGCCGAAGAACTGGGCCACGAAGATCGCTGCGACCGCGGGGTAGACCGCCGCGCAGCCGTCCATCTTGGTGGTCGCGCCGAGGGGCACGGCGAAGGACGCGTAGCCGGAGGGGACCCCGAGGTTGCGCTCGGTGACGCGCTGTGTGAGCGGCAGCGTTCCGATCGAGGAGCGGGAGACGAAGCCGAGCTGGACCGCGGGCCAGACCCCGGTGAAGTACTGCTTGACCGAGAGCCCGTGCGACTTGACGAGGATCGGGTAGACCACGAAGAGCACGAGGACGAGCCCGGCGTAGATCGCGACGGAGAACTTGCCCAAGGCGCCGATCGTGTCCCAGCCGTAGACGGCGACCGCGTTGCCGATGAGGCCGATGGTTCCCAGAGGGGCCAGGCGGATGATCCACCACAGCACCTTCTGGATGATCTCGAGGGCCGACCGGTTGAAGGTCAGGAAGGGCTCCGCCTTCGCACCGATCTTGAGGGCGGCGACCCCTACGGCGATGGCGATGACGAGGATCTGCAGCACGTTGAAGCTCACGCTCGTGGTGACGGTGCCGCCGTCGGCAACCGCGGAACTAGCCGACAGGCCGAGGAAGTTCTTCGGGAACAGGCCGACGAGGAACGCCCACCAGTCACCGGTCTTGCCGGCGTACGTGGCCTGCTGCGTGATGCCGGTGTTGGCACCCGGCTGGAAGAACACGCCGAGGCCGATGCCGATCATGACGGCGATGAACGCGGTGATCGCGAACCACAGGAGCGTGTTCCACGCGAGCTTCGCGGCGTTGGAGACCTGGCGCAGGTTGGCGATCGAGCTGACGACTGCTGTGAAGATGAGGGGGACCACAGCGGTCTGCAGGAGGCTCACATAGCTGCTGCCGATCATGGCGAGGGTCGCGCCGAGGCCGTTCGGATGCGCCTTCGTGCTGCCGGTGTACTTGGCGAGGAGGCCGAGGGCGAGGCCGATGACGAGGGCGGCGATGATCTGTGGGCCGAATGAGGTGGCCCACTTCGGAAGTCGGCGCTCTGCGCGCTGGGTGCTGGTAGAGGTGCTCACCGAGCTACCGTAGGGCGAAGGCTCCTAGCACAGATAGCTTGTGTTTCGCAGTGTGACGTTGAGTGTGACGGCGCGGATTCGAGGCTTAGGCCGATAATCCGCGCCGTCACGCCACTTTTGTTACGCTATTCCGCGCTCGTCTATGGGATATGTCACCCGCTCAGCCCACAAGGGCTCGCCGCAGCGTGTCCAGGCCTACGGAGCCGAGGTTCAGTGCCCGCATGTGGAACGCCTTGACGTCGAACTCGCGGCCCTCCGCCTCGGCCTCTGCCTTGAGCTCCGCGCGGATCTGCTCCCAGAGCCGCTGGCCGATCTTGTACGACGGCGCTTGGCCAGGCCAGCCGAGGTAACGGTGGTACTCGAAGTCGAGCTGCCCCTCGGAGATGTCGAGGTTCTGCTTCAGGAAGTCGTAGCCCTTCTCAGGCGTCCACGTCCCGGAGCCCCAGCGCTCGGGAATCTCGAGGCCGAGGTGCACTCCGATGTCGAAGACGACGCGTGCCGCGCGCATCCGCTGGCCGTCGAGCATGCCCATGCGGTCTCCCGGGTCGGAGAGGTAGCCGAGCTCGTCCATGAGACGCTCCGCGTAGAGGGCCCAGCCCTCGCCGTGGCCGGAGACCCAGCAGATGTTCCGGCGCCAGTTGTTGAGGAGCTCGCGGCGGTAGACCGCGGTGGCGCACTGGAGGTGATGGCCGGGGACTCCTTCGTGGTAGACGGTGCTGGTCTCGGCCCATGTGGTGAACGTGTCCTCGCCCTCGGGTACGGACCACCACATGCGGCCGGGCCGTGAGAAGTCGTCCGACGGCGCGGTGTAGTAGATGCCGCCGTCCTGGGTCGGAGCGATCATGCACTCGAGCTTGAGCATGGGCTCGGCGATCTCGAAGTGCGTGCCCGCGAGACCCGCCACGGCCCGGTCGGAGAGGCCCTGCATCCATGCCTTGAGAGCGTCGGTTCCCTTGAGCTGGCGCTCCGGGTCGGCGTTCAGGATCGCCTTGGCCTCGGCGATCGTGGCGCCGGGCTTGATCTGCTCGGCCACCGCCTCCTGCTCGGCGATGATGCGGTCCAGCTCGGCCACGCCCCACGCGTAGGTCTCCTCGAGGTCCACGGTGGCGCCGAGGAACCGGCGCGACGCGAGGATGTAGCGCTCGCGTCCCACGGCGTCCTGCTGAGGTGCCTGGGGGAGGAGCTCTTCCTCAAGGAAGTCGGCGAGCCTGAGGTAGGCGGCGGATGCTGCGGCGCAGCCGTCCGAGACGGCAGAGGCGACGTCGTCGGGGAGGGGAGCGCCGCCGTCGAGCTTCGCATCCTTGGCCAGCTGCGCGAAGAAGCCGCCCTCTTCGGCGCCGTACTTGCGGCACTGGCCGATCACTGCCTGCACCTGCCGCGCTGCCGCGACCTTGCCGTCCGCGGCGGCCGAGCGCAGCGAGGCGATGTAGCCCTCGATTGCGGCCGGCACGTTGGCCGCGCGGCCGGCAATATGGCCCCACTGCTCTGAGGTGTCGGTGGGCATGAGGTCGAAGGTCGCGCGGATGTGCTGGGCGGGGGAATCGATGTTGTTCAGCTCCGCCGCGACCCAGCCGCTCTCGTGACGCTCGACCTCGAGGCCGAGCCGCTCACGCATCGCGTCCACGGTGACCTCGTCGATCCCGTCTGTGGGAGTCGCCGACTCGAGCCCGGCGAGGGTGTCCCTGGCGAGCGACAGGAGCGCGTTGAGGCCGGCGGGGGAGTAGTCCGGGTACTCGGTCTCGTGGCCCGGGTAGCCGAGTTCGGTGGCGAGGGCCGGTTCGAGTTCGAGGAGCTTCGCGGTGAACTCGTTCGCGATCCCGTCGACGGCGGTGGGCTCGCGGTGGGTCGTGCTGGTCTGAGTGTTCTCGTCAGTGTTCTGCGTCACGTGACGAGCCTAGCGCGCAGCACCGACATCTGAAAGAACCCGTGCACATCCGTCCCGCGCAATAGCGTTGCGGAGTCATGTCTCACCGAAGAGGGGTCAGCTCTCTGGGATGCGGGGTCGCGTCTCTGGAAGAGGCATTCGCCACTCGAGACGGGTGACCCCGCATCGTGGGGAGATGACCCCACATTGGGCTTACTGCCGGCCGCGGCGCTGGGCGATCATGTGCCGCGGGCGCAGCGTCGCCTGGCGGATGCGCTCGCGGCGGGTCGGCGCGGCGGCCTCCTCCTGCGCCGGTGGCGCGCTGACCGCCGCGATCACTGCGGTCAGCGCGGCGAGCTCCTCCGGCGTCGGGTGCCCCTTCGTGACGGCGAAGAGCAGCGGAGCCTCCTCGCCGAGGGACGCCTCGGAAGCGGACGGCGCGGTGGGAACCGGACCAGTGCTCACAGCGGGATGTTCCCGTGCTTCTTGGCGGGCATCGACGCGTGCTTGTCGCGCAGAGCGCGGAGCCCGCGGAGCAGTTGGACCCGGGTCTCCGAGGGGGCGATGACGGCATCGATGTACCCGAGCTCGGCGGCCTGGTAGGGGTTGAGGAGCTCCTCCTCGTAGTCCCGGATGAGCTCGGCGCGCTTCGCATCGACGTCGCCGGCTGCTGCTCCGGGCTCGGCCGCGACCGCCGCCAGCTCGCGGCGGTACAGGATGTTCACGGCGCCCTGGGCTCCCATGACGCCGATCTGAGCGGTGGGCCACGCGAAGTTCAGATCCGCCCCGAGCTTCTTCGAGCCCATGACGATGTACGCGCCGCCGTAGGCCTTGCGGCAGATCACGGTGAGCTTGGGGACCGTGGCCTCGGCGTAGGCGTACAGGAGCTTGGCCCCGCGCCGGATGATCCCCTGGAACTCTTGGTCCTTGCCCGGCAGGAACCCCGGGACGTCCACGAGCGTGATGATCGGGATGTTGAACGCGTCGCAGTGGCGCACAAACCGCGCGGCCTTTTCCGAGGCCGCGATGTCCAGCGTCCCGGCGAACTGGATCGGCTGGTTCGCGACGATGCCCACGGTGTGGCCCTCCATGCGCCCGTAGCCGATCATGACGTTCGGCGCGTAGAGGGCCTGCATCTCGAGGAAGTTGCCGTCGTCGACGATCCCCGCAATCACGGCGCGCATGTCGTAGCCCTGCGTCGCTGAGTCCGGAACGAGCGCGTCGAGCGTAGCGTCGTCGTCGGTCTCCTCGAGCTCCTGGTCGGCATCCAGCACCGGCGCCTCGACCAGGTTGTTCGATGGGAGGAAGTCGAGGAGCTCGCGGACGAACTCGATGGCGTCCGACTCGTCGGAGGCGAGGTACGTCGCGGTGCCGGTCGTGGCGTTGTGCTGGCGCGCGCCGCCTAGCGTCTCCATATCCACCTCCTCGCCCGTGACGGTCTTGATGACGTCCGGACCGGTGATGAACATGTGGCTCGTCTTGTCCACCATCACGATGTAGTCGGTCAGGGCGGGGGAGTACGCCGCGCCCCCGGCGGACGGGCCCATGATGAGGGAGATCTGGGGTATGACGCCGGAGGCATGGACGTTGTTGCGGAAGATGTCCGCGAACATCGCCAAGGACGCGACGCCCTCCTGGATGCGCGCGCCGCCGCCGTCGAGGATGCCGACGACGGGGAAGCCGTTGCGGAGCGCGAACTCCTGGACCTTGACGATCTTCTCGCCGTTGACCTGGCTGAGCGAGCCGCCGTAGACGGAGAAGTCCTGGCTGTAGACGGCGACCGGGCGGCCGTCCACGGTGCCGTAGCCAGAGACCAGCCCATCCCCGAGCGGCTTCTTCTTCTCCATGCCGAACGCGGTGGAGCGATGCACGGCCAGCGCGTCGAGCTCGACGAACGAGCCCTCGTCGAGGAGCATGTCGATGCGCTCGCGGGCCGTGTTCTTGCCGCGGGCGTGCTGCTTCTCGATCGCCTCCTGCCCCGAGGGTGCGAGCGACGCCGCCCGCCGGTCGCGGAAGTCCGCGATCTTGCCTGCGGTCGTGGTCAGGTCGTGGGTCACACTCACTCCAGCTTGTCGGTCCGTGCTCACCCGTGGTGGCTTTCGTAGGTTCCGCACAATCGGCGGAGACGTCACCTCAGTCTAGTGAGGCAGGCGTGGCAGGCGTCTGTAGGAACCCTACAATTTCCGCCGGTGCTCAGGGGCGCGGTGCACGACGGCGCGTCGCGCGCCCGCCGTCGCGACCGCAAATTCTTGTCCTTCTTCATTTCCTTGGGACCGCCGGGACGTACAGCCCTGACCCGGCCGGGCGGCATCGGTACCATGCATCCATGGACGATCACGCGCAGCCAGAGCCCCGCGGCCCCCTCGACAGGACGGTTCTGGGCCCGGACCTGGTGCGAGAGGCCGGTCTGTCCCGGCTCGACGTCGTCGACGAGATCGACTCGACCAATGCCGAACTCGTGCGCCGGGCCACGACGGACCCCGCGGGCTGGGGCGACCTCTCCGTCCTCGTGGCGGAGCACCAGTCCGCAGGCCGAGGGCGCCTCCACCGTGCGTGGGACTCACCGGTGGGGGAGTCGGTTGCCGTCTCCATCGTGCTGCGGCCGCACAACCGCGACGGCCGGCCCCTGCCCACCCAGGGCTATTCGTGGTTTTCGCCCCTCGCCGCCCTCGCGCTCCGTGAGGCGCTCGCGGTGCTGGCCGGCATCGAGGCCTGCCTCAAATGGCCCAATGACGTGATCGTGCAGGGCCGGAAGATCTCCGGAATCCTCGCCCAGCTTGCGCCGGGAGCGAACGGCGCCCCGCCCGCCGTCGTCCTCGGAACGGGGATCAACGTGGCCCAGACCGAGGAGGAGCTGCCCGTGCCCACCGCGACGAGCATGCTGCTCGCGTGCGGCCGGGAGGTGCGGCGGGAGGACATCCTCACCGCGTACCTCTCCGCCTTCGCGCGGCGGTACCGGGAGTTCTGCGAGGCCGACGGCGACCCGGAAGTGCCTCTGTCGGGCGGCCGCGGTCTGTGGGGCCAGGTGGAGGACGCGACGATCACGCTCGGCAAGCGCGTCCGGGTCGAGCTGCCAGGCGGCCAGACGCTCGTGGGCCGCGCGACCGGGCTGGACAGCCACGGCGCCCTGCGCGTCGTCGAGGAGGACGGCTCGCGCCACTCGGTCGCAGCAGGGGATGTGGTCCACCTGCGCCCCGCCGACGGCGGCTATGCGTAGGGTCCTGTCCCCTGGGGAGCAGCTCATCGTCAGGACACGGCGGCACGGAAGGATGCTCCTGCTGCCCGCCGTCGTGCTCGTCGCCGTCAGCGGCGCGGGAGCCTTCGCGGCCGGCTGGCTCTCACGCGGCCACCTCGAGCAGGCGTTCCCCTGGCTCCCGCCCGCGTCGCGGGTGTGGTTCGAGCTCGCCCCGGCGGCCCTTGCTGTGTGGATCCTGCTTGGATACTGCCTGCGCGAGCTGTTCGTGTGGCGCTCCGTGAGCTACGTGCTCACGAGCCGGCGCGTGCTCAGGCGTGAGCGGGGCCTTACCCGCCAGGACCGCGAGATGCCGCTGTCCCTCGTGCGGGATGTCAACGTCCGCCAAGGTTTCGTGCAGGGGATGTTCAGGTCCGGAACGATAATCTTGACCTCGGGCCAGTCTGCGCAGCTCACGTTCGCCGATGTCCCGGAAGCGCGGCGCTTCAGCCAGTTTGTCCTCGACGCCATCGAGGAGCTGCCCGACGACGAGTGGGGGCCGGGCAATGAGATCACTGACGTCGGCGACGAGTCGCTTCCGTGGGAACTGAGGGAGGACTGATGGACGAGCCGATCGAGGATTCCGACGTGGAGTCCGCCGAGGATCTCTCCGACGAAGGTCCCGGCGCCCTCGCGGCCCCCGCGGCGGCGCTGGCCCCGGTGCCCGCCCGGCGTGGCTCGTCCAAGGACCTCGAGCTCCTCCTGCTCGGAGGCGACCGCACGCTCAAGCGCCGTGAGGTGGCCTCCGCGGTCGGCCTCTCCCTCTACTCGGCGCGCAAGCTGTGGCGCGCGCTGGGCATGCCGAACTTCACCGACGACGATCTCGCGTTCACCCGGACCGACCTCGAACACCTCAAGGTCATGCCGGCGCTCGTGCGCGAGGGCGTCCTCACCGAGGAGGCGGCCATCTCGGTCACGAGGGCCATCGGCCAGATGACCGACCGCATGGTCGTGTGGCAGGTCGAGGCGCTCGTCGAGGACATGATCTCCTCAGAGGGCATGACCGACGCCGAGGCACGCGTCGCCCTCCTGGACCGCATCCCGACCCTCATCGAGCCTCTTGAAGAGATGCTCGTGTACTCGTGGCGGCGGCAGCTGACCGCCGGCGTCCAGCGGCTTGCGCTGAGGGCCCGGGAGGGCCTCGAATCGAGCGCCGAGGGCCGCGACGGCACGGAGGACGACGCCCCGCTGCCGCTCGCGCGCGCCGTCGGCTTCGCGGACCTCGTCTCCTATACGTCGCTGTCCCGGCGGATGAACGAGCGGACGCTCGCCCAGCTGGTCCAGCGCTTCGAGAACCGGTGCTCGGAGATCATCACGGTGGGCGGCGGCCGGCTGGTCAAGACCATCGGCGACGAGGTGCTCTACATCGCCGAGACGCCGGCCGCGGGGGCGCAGATCTCGCTCGCCCTCGCGAAAGAGTTCGCGGACGACGAGATCCTCCCCGAGTGCCGTGTGGCCATGGTCTGGGGGCGGGTCCTCAGCCGGCTCGGCGACATCTACGGCCCCACCGTGAACCTTGCGGCACGCCTTACCTCGATCGCCGATCCCGGGCAGGTCCTCGTGGATGACATCACGGCCAAGGCCCTCGCAGGTGACGAGCGCTTTGTGCTCGAACCCCAGGAGCCCGAGATGGTCCGCGGTTTCGGGGAGATCCATCCCGTGTCGCTCAGCCACGGTGCAGGCCCGGGAATCGTGCTCGACTGACCCGGCCCGAGGCGGACGCGGGATGTCGCTGCCGGGTGCGCCGGGCGGAGGCCGTCGGTGTGTCACGATGGTCCGGCAGACGGCGAGGGGAGGGCTGGGACGATGGGCAAGGCACTGGATCGTGAGCGTGGGGTGCGGATCTCGGTGGGTTTTGGCACCGACCGGGGGCTGCGGCGTGAGCTCAACGAGGACTCGTTCTTGGCCCAGGATCCCGTGTTCATGGTCGCGGACGGCATGGGAGGCCACGAGGCGGGCGAGGTGGCGAGCGGGCTGTGCGTGCAGACGCTCATCGAATCTCCGGTCCTTGCCCCGGGCACGCACCACGCCACAGCCCAAGGCGTGCAGCAGGTCATCGAGCACGCCGACTGGCGGATCCGCAGGGCCACCGGCGCCCGCGCAGGGACCACTCTGACGGGGGCCGTGCTCATCGAGATCTCCTCGTCTCCCTATTGGCTCGTGGCCAATGTGGGGGACTCACGCACCTACCGCGTGTCCAGGGACGGCCAGCTCCTGCAGATCACCGTCGACCACTCCGAGGTGCGCGAGCTCGTCGACTCCGGGCAGATCACCCCTGAGGAAGCACTCGTCCATCCGCGGCGGCACGTGATCACGCGGGCGCTTGGTACCGGCGAGGACGCCGAGGCCGACTTCTGGCTCTTGCCTGTAGAGGATGGGGACCGGCTCCTCATCTGCTCGGACGGACTGACCTCCGAGCTCCGGGATCCGGAGATCGAGCTCCTGCTGGTGGGTCGGGAGGACCCGCAGGACGCCGTCGAGGCCCTCGTCGAGGCGGCCATTAGATCCGGCGGTCGGGACAACGTGACGGTCATCGTCGTCGACGCCCACGACGTCGGCCCTTCGTCGCCGTCGACCGGGATCGGCTGACCGACGCCACCGGCCGGATGACCCGGAAGGGGCTGTCGCCGGATGCCCCGACGTGCCGCCGGGGACCTGATGGAGTGTCGGAGCCATGGGGCAAGATAGACACCGTGAGCCCAGAACCAGCGAGCCCCCCAGCACAGCGCGTCGAGCCCGAGACGGCGATCCCGTCCGAGTCGCTCCGCGACGAGTACGAGGCACTCGCGGACGAGGTCCGCCGCCACCGCACGCTCTACTACAACCAGGACGCCCCCGAGATCTCGGACGCCGAGTACGACGTCCTGTTCCGGCAGCTCGAGGAGTTCGAGGCGCTCCACCCCGAGATGATTGCGAACGACTCTCCCACCCAGGAGGTCGGCGGCGAGGCCACCGCGGCCTTCGCGCCGGTCGAGCACCTCGCGCGGATGTACAGCCTCGAGGACGTCTTCTCGGTCTCGGAGCTTGAGGCGTGGATCCGGCGTGCTGAGGCGAATGTCGCCGCGCTCGGGCTGGTCCCGGCGAAGTGGCTCACCGAGCTCAAGATCGACGGCCTCGCCGTCAACCTGCTCTACCGCAACGGCGAGCTGGTCCGCGCCGCCACGCGCGGGGATGGGCGCACGGGCGAGGATGTCACGCACAACGTCCTGACCATCAAGGACGTCCCCCAGCGACTGTCCGGCGAGGGACATCCCGAGGAGGTCGAGATCCGGGGTGAGGTCTACATCCCGACCAAGGCATTCATCGAGTACAACGAGGCACTCATCGAGCGGGGCAAGGCCCCGCTCGCGAACCCCCGCAACGCCGCCGCTGGCTCGCTACGCCAGAAGGACCCCGGGGAGACCGCGAAGCGCCCGCTGAAGATGTTTGTCCACGGCATCGGCGCCCGCGAGGGGCTCACGGCGACGAGCCAGGCCGAGACCTATGACCTCCTCAAGGCCTGGGGTCTGCCCACGAGCCCGTACTACGAGGTCCTCGAAACCTACGAGGAGGTCTTGGCGTTCATCGAGCGCTATGGGCAGAAGCGGCACAGTCTCATCCACGAGATCGACGGAATCGTGGTCAAGGCCGACGATTTCGCGACCCAGCGCGCGCTCGGCCACACCTCCCGTGTTCCCCGCTGGGCCGTCGCCTTCAAGTACCCCCCGGAGGAGGTGCACACGAAGCTTCTCGACATTCTCGTCAACGTAGGGCGCACGGGGCGCGTGACCCCCTTCGGGGTCATGGAGCCGGTCAAGGTTGCCGGATCCACCGTCTCGATGGCCACCCTGCACAATCAGGACGTCGTCAAGGCCAAGGGCGTCATGATCGGCGACATCGTGGTGCTCCGCAAGGCGGGGGACGTCATCCCCGAGATCGTGGGCCCGGTGCTCGCCCTGAGGGACCAGCAGGACCCGCCCGTGCGCGACTTCGTCATGCCCACGGTCTGCCCCTCGTGCGGGACTCAGCTCGCGCCGTCGAAGGAGGGCGAGGTGGACATCCGCTGTCCCAACGCCCGCTCGTGCCCTTCGCAGCTGCGCGAGCGCGTGTTCCACCTTGCCGGGCGCGGGGCGTTCGATATCGAGGCCCTGGGCTGGGAGGCCGCGATCGCCCTGACCTCCGGGCCCGGCCCGGACCCGGCCACGATCGGCGGATACCCGCGGCCCGAGGGCCCAGGGGTCCTCGACGGCGAGGCCCAGATCTTCGAGCTCGCTGCGGACTGGCCGGATTCGAACCTGCGCGATCGTCTGGCCGACGTCGCCGTGTGGCGCGAGAAGCGCGTCAAGGGCGTTGGCACGGGGCAGTGGGACCTTGTGCCGTACTTCTGGACCAAGCCGACGGCCAGGAAGCCCTCGGTCCCGACCGCTTCGACGGAGAAGCTCTTCGCGGAGGTGCAGAAGGCCAAGACCCAGCCGCTGTGGCGTGTGCTCGTGGCGCTGTCGATCCGGCACGTGGGCCCGACGGCGTCGCGCGCCCTCGCCACGCGGTACGGGTCGATGACCGCCCTGCGGGAGGTCCTTGCGACCGAGAACGCGCGGGAGCAGCTCGCCGACGTCGACGGCGTTGGGCCGATCATCGCGGATGCGCTGATCGAGTGGTTCGCCGAGGACTGGCACCGCGAGATCGTTGCCCGCTGGGCCTCCGCCGGCGTGAAGATGGAGGACGAGCAGGACGCCTCGGTGGGCCGCTCGCTCGAGGGCCTCACCGTCGTCGTGACCGGGAGCCTCGAGAGGTTCAGCCGGGACGAGGCGAAGGAAGCGATCATCATCCGCGGAGGCAAGGCCTCCGGGAGCGTCTCGAAGAAGACCGATTATGTGGTGGCGGGCGAGAACGCAGGCTCCAAACTCGACAAGGCCGAGCAGTACGGCGTCCCGATCCTGGACGAAGATGCCTTCCGCAGGCTGTTGGAGAACGGTCCGGGAGAGTGGCGTCCCGCTGCGGGCGAGCAGCCCGAGTCCGGCCCCGAGGACGACGGCGGGGCCGCCCCGCCTGAACAGCTCGCTGCGGAGATTGGCGAGGCCGAGTCGGACGGAGACGAGAGATGAACGCCGCGGAGTACCCAGCTGAGTTCCTGACAACCCTCCTCGACACCGCCCGGCGCGCCGCGGCGGCGGGTGCCGCGGTCCTCGCGGGTCGCGATGCCGGGGTCCTGACGCGTTCGACCGGCCTCGCGGAGACGAAGAGCTCGGGGAGTGACTGGGTCACGGAGTTCGACCTCGCAGCCGAGAAGGCCGTGCGGGCCGTCCTCACGGCCGAGCGCCCGCACGACATCGTGACCGGCGAGGAGCAGGGCACGAGCCGCGTCACCGAGCCGAGCGGCTTCCGCTGGTCCATCGATCCGCTCGACGGGACCACGAACTTCATCCGCGACATCGTCTACTACGCGACGAGCGTGGCGGTGGCTGACGTCGACGGTGTGTGGCTCGCTGGCGTCGTGAGCGCACCTGCGCTGCGCCGCGAGTACTGGGCCGTTCGCGGCGGCGGCGCATGGCGCCTCGACGCCCCGCGTTCGGCCGGCGGCGAGGGCGCCCTCGAGGCCTGGCCCATGCGGCTCGAAGGTCCGGCACCTGGCCGGGCCGAGGCAGGATCCGCGCTCCTCGCGACCGGATTCAGCTATGACCCGGGCGTCCGCGCCGACCAGGCGGCCTTCCTGCCCGGTCTCATGGACGGCTTCGGCGACATGCGCCGCCTCGGATCCGCAGCCCTGGACCTGTGCCTCGTGGCGGACGGCACCCACGACGCGTACGGCGAGCGGGGTCTCAACGAGCACGACTTTGCCGCCGGCGCCCTCATCGCCGAGGAGGCAGGCTGCTGGGTCCGGCGGCCCGTGCTCACGAGCCCCCTCGACGGGGGTCCGAGCGACGCCGAGCGCCTCGGTGCGTGGACCTGTGCCGGCGGCATCGAGTTCTCGGGCAGGTTCCCGATCGTATGAGGCCCCCGGTCACGATCCGGGAGGCCACCCCGGAGGACTACCCGGACATCGCGCGCATCGTCGAAGCCGCCTACCTCGGCGCGGGCTACTTCGAGGGTCCGGAGCACCCCTATATGCGCCAGATCGCGGATGTCTCCTACCGGGCTGCGCGCGGCACGGTCCTCGTCGCGGAGCGGGACGGGCGCGTCATCGCGTCCGTGACGGTCATGGCGCACGGTGATGGCTTCGAGCAGGTCGCCGGCGCGGGCGAGTACGAGTTCCGGCTGCTCGTCGTAGACCCGGACGTGCAGCGCACGGGCGCGGCGTCCGCCCTCGTGGCCGACGTCGAGGCGAGGGCCCGGCGCGCGGGCGCGACCGCCGTCGTGCTCACCACGGGAGAGGGCTGGGAGGCGCCGAATGCGCTCTATCCCCGTCTCGGCTACGAGCGCGCGCCCGAGCGCGACTGGCCGATTCCGGAGACCGACATCATGCTGCCGGTGTACATCAAGCGGCTCTGACTCAACCCGCACCCTCTGGCCGTCCTGGAGGCGCTGTCCCGCCCCGGCACGCCGTAGCGGTGTTCGGGGCGCGACTAGACTGGACCGCGAACCTTATTCACCTTCACAGGGGAGATCCATGGCTGAGATCACTCGCGACGACGTTGCGCACCTCGCGCAGCTCGCGCGGATCGAGATGAGCGAGGCGGAGCTGGACAAGATGGCGGGCGAGCTCGCCCACATCGTCGACGCCGTCAAGAGCGTGAGCGAGGCCGCCGGGCCCGACGTCCCGGCCACATCGCACCCGATCCCGTTGCAGAACGTCTTCCGCGAGGACGTCGTGGGCCACGTGCTCACGCCCGCCGAGGCGCTCTCCGGGGCCCCCGATGCCGACGAGGGCCTCTTCAAGGTCCCTGCGATCCTGGGCGAGGAGTAACCCATGAGCGCCAATGAGAAGAACCTCAGCGAACTGATCACCTCCACCGCCTCGGCCCTCGCCGAGAAGCTCACCGCCAGGGAGGTCTCCTCCGAGGAGGTCGTCCAGGCGCACCTCGACCGGATCGCCGAGGTCGACGGCGGCGAGCGGGGAGTCCACGCGTTCCTGCACGTCAACACCCAGGAGGCGCTCGGCGTCGCCCGGGAGGTCGACTCGGCCCGCGCCGCCGGCGGGGATGACGCTGCGGCCCTCCATCCGCTCGCGGGCGTCCCGATCGCGATCAAGGACCTCATCGTCACGGTAGGCCAGCCCACGACGGCGGGCTCCCGCATCCTCGAGGGCTGGATGAGCCCCTACGACGCCACCGTCATCAAGAAGATCCGGGCCGCCAAGCTCCCGATCCTCGGCAAGACCAACCTCGACGAGTTCGCCATGGGTTCCTCGACCGAGCACTCGGCGTTCGGTCCCACCCGCAACCCGTGGGACCTCGACCGCATCCCGGGCGGCTCAGGTGGTGGCTCGGCTGCGGCCGTTGCGGCCTTCGAGGCGCCCCTCGCGCTCGGCACCGACACCGGCGGGTCCATCCGCCAGCCCGGCGCCGTCACCGGCACAGTCGGCGTCAAGCCCACCTACGGTGCGGTGTCCCGCTACGGCGCGATCGCGATGGCCTCGAGCCTGGACCAGATCGGCCCGGTCTCGCGGTCCGTGCTCGACGCCGCGCTCCTCCAGGAGCTCGTCGGCGGCCACGACCCGTTCGACTCCACCTCGCTCACCGACCGGTTCGACACCCTCGTCGCGGCGGCGAAGGCCGGCGCAGCCGGAGGGGCCCTCAAGGGGCTGCGCATCGGCGTCGTGAAGGAACTCGGCGGCGAGGGCTACCAGCCCGGCGTCGAGGCCCGCTTCCGCGAGGCGCTCACTCTGCTCGAGGGCGCCGGTGCGCAGATCGTCGAGGTCTCGTGCCCCAACTTCAAGTACGCGCTCGGCGCCTACTACCTCATCATGCCGAGCGAGGTCTCCAGCAACCTCGCGAAGTTCGACGGCGTCCGGTACGGACTGCGCGTCACGCCCCAGGACGGCCCGATGACGATCGAGCGCGTCATGGCCGCCACGCGCGCTGCGGGCTTCGGCGACGAGGCGAAGCGTCGCATCATCCTGGGCACCTACGCCCTTTCCGCCGGCTACTACGACGCCTACTACGGCTCGGCGCAGAAGGTCCGCACCCTCATCCAGCGCGACTTCGACGCCGCGTTCGCCCAAGCGGACGTGCTCATCTCGCCGACGGCACCCACCACGGCCTTCAGGCTCGGCGAGAAGCTCGATGACCCGCTGGCGATGTACCTCAACGACGTTGCGACCATCCCGGCCAACCTCGCAGGTGTCCCCGGACTCTCGCTCCCGAGCGGTCTTGCCGACGAGGACGGACTGCCCGCTGGCCTGCAGATCCTCGCCCCGGCCCGCGAGGACGCACGCCTGTACCGGGTGGGTGCGGCCCTCGAGGCCCTGCTCGAGGCGCAGTGGGGCGGCCCGCTGCTCGCCCAGGCCCCGGCACTCTAAGAAGGAGAGAGAAATGGCATCCACTGACGAGATCCTGTCCTTCGACGAGGCCATGGAGAAGTTCGACCCGGTCCTCGGCTTCGAGGTCCACGTCGAGCTCAACACCAAGACCAAGATGTTCTCCTCCGCCCCGAACGTGTTCGGCGACGAGCCGAACACGGACGTCAACGAAGTCGACCTCGGCATGCCCGGCGTCCTTCCCGTGGTGAACAAGGCCGCCGTGGAGTCGAGCATCAAGATCGGCCTCGCGCTCAACTGCAAGATCGCCGAATCCTGCCGGTTCGCCCGGAAGAACTACTTCTACCCGGACACGCCCAAGAACTTCCAGACCTCCCAGTACGACGAACCGATCGCCTACGACGGCTGGCTCGACATCGAACTCGAGGACGGGACGGTCTTCCATGTGGAGATCGAGCGTGCGCACATGGAGGAGGACGCAGGCAAGCTCACCCACCTCGGCGGCGCGACCGGCCGCATCCAGGGCGCCGACTACTCCCTCGTGGACTACAACCGTGCAGGCGTGCCGCTCGTCGAGATCGTCACGAAGCCGATCGTGGGCGCCGGCTCCCGCGCGCCCGAGCTCGCGAAGGCCTACGTCGCGGCAGTCCGCGAGATCGTGAAGAACCTCGGTGTCTCGGACGCCCGCATGGAGCGCGGCAACGTGCGCTGCGACGCGAACGTCTCGCTCATGCCCAAGGACGCCACGAAGTTCGGCACGCGTTCGGAGACGAAGAACGTCAACTCGCTCCGATCCGTCGAGCACGCGGTGCGCTTCGAGATCCAGCGCCACGCGGCCGTTCTCTCCGCGGGGGAGAAGGTCACCCAGGAGACGCGCCACTGGCACGAGGACACGCGCACGACGACGGCCGGTCGCCCCAAGAGCGACGCCGACGACTACCGGTACTTCCCGGAGCCGGACCTCGTGCCCGTGGTTCCGAGCCGCGAGTGGGTCGAGGAGATCCGCGCGACACTGCCCGAGCCCCCCGCCGAGCGGCGTAAGCGCCTCAAGGAGGCGTGGGGCTACGCGGACGCCGAGTTCCGCGACGTCGTCAACGCCGGCGTCATGGACTCCATCGAGGAGACCATCGCCGCGGGCACCACCGCGCAAGCCGCCCGCAAGTGGTGGATGGGCGAGATCGTGGGCCGCGCCAAGGTCGCCGACGTCGAGCCCGCTGACCTCGGCGTGACCCCGCAGGCGATCGTCGAGCTCAACGGCCTCGTCGAGGGCGGCAAGCTCAACAACAAGATGGCTGGCCAGGTGCTCGACGGCGTCATTGCCGGCGAGGGAACCCCGACCCAGGTCATGGAGGCCCGCGGACTCGTGCTCGTCTCCGACGACGGCCCTCTCCTCGAGGCCATCGACGCGGCGCTGGCCGCACAGCCCGATGTCGCGGACAAAATCCGCAGCGGCAAGGTCCAGGCGGCCGGCGCGATCGTGGGCGCGGTCATGAAGGCCACGCGCGGCCAGGCTGACGCGGGCCGCGTCAAGGAGCTCATCCTCGAGAGGCTGGGCGTCCAGGTCTAACGCGAGGGCACGCTCGCGAGCGTTACGGGCAGCCTGAAGCTCGCGAGTGTGGCCTCCTGGAAGTGCGTGATCCCGCGCAACCCATCGCGTCCCGGGGTGAGCACGATGACGCCGATCGACCGCCACAGCCCGGTGGTGTCGTCGTGCACGTAGGGCGCGATGGCAGGGTCCCCGTTCGCACGCGTGCGCACCACGGCGACCTGCCGCGCGGCCCGAGGCCGTATCGATGCGAAGAAGCGCTCGGCCGCCGCCGTCCCTTTGTACTCGAACGGCATGGGCGGCATCGATACTGTGGCGTCTTCGGTGAGGAGCGCGACGAGCCCGTCGACGTCGTGCACCGTGAACGCGTCCACGAACCGGTCCACCAGCGCCCGCTCGGCCGCCGATCCCGGCGCGGGCCGCTCCGCCTCGCCGCCTCGGCGGGAGGCGAGCGTGGCGCGCGCCCGCTTGAGGGCGCTCGTCACCGACTCCGCGCTCGTGCCCAGCATCCCCGCCACCTCGCGTGCCCTATAACCTAGGACGTCGCGCAGGATCAGCACCGCGCGCTGCCGCGGCGGCAGAAGCTGCAGTGCGGTGATGAATGCGAGCGCGATCGACTCCCGCGTGTTCAGGGCGGCCTCGGGTCCGGGCACAGCGGGGGCGGCCTCGAGGAGTGAGTCCGGGTACGGCTCGAGCCACGCCACTTCGCCGAGACTGCTGGGCTCGGGCGGTGTGGTGCCGCGGATCGTGGTGACCGCGGGCGGCCGACGCCGGGCGGCCCGCAGCGCGTCGAGGCAGCTGTTCGTGGCGATCCTGTAGAGCCACACCCGTACCGAGGAACGTGCCTCGAAGCGGGGCATGGCCCGCCACGCGGACAGCAGTGCCTCCTGGAGCGCATCCTCGGCATCGTGCACTGAGCCGAGCATCCGGTAGCAATGCGCGTGGAGTTCGCGCCGATGCGGGGCTACCAGCTCGTCGAACGCACTCTGGTCTCCGGCCTTGGCACGTCCAAGGACGTCGGGGTCTTCCTCCATGAGTTTCTCCTCCGACCGCCCACTTTAGGCACCGGCCGGCGTCTGCACCATTGGACGCGGATCCGTCGAGGGACCCGCCGCGGAAGACGGAGGATGCCATGACCACGCAGGTGAACTACTTCGAGATCGGAACCCAGGACCCCGAGGGCTCGAAGACGTTCTACAACGGCCTCTTCGGCTGGGGCTTCGGAGAGCCCTCGCCGGTCGGCTATCGGATGATCAATACGGACGCCGGCGGCATGTGGGACAGCGGGGCGGTGGGCGGGGGCCATTGGGCAGTGTTCTACGTCCAGGTGGACGATGTCGCGAGCTCGCTCGCCGAGGCCGAGCGGCTCGGGGCTACCGTCGTCATCCCGCTGACGAACAACGGTGCGATCGAGTTCGC
Source organism: Sinomonas sp. ASV486 (assembly GCF_030908215.1). GTDB lineage: Bacteria > Actinomycetota > Actinomycetes > Actinomycetales > Micrococcaceae > Sinomonas > Sinomonas puerhi. The sequence continues at coordinate 225,863 of NZ_JAVFJK010000005.1, forward strand.
GCACCTGGGCGATCCGGAAGGGAACCGGTTCGGAATCTGGCGGCCACTCGGGACGCCCCCCGAATGACGACGAGGCACCTCAGCGGGTCTGCTCGTCGACGAACCCCGAAAGGGGCCCACGGACATCTTCCGATGGTGGCTCCGAAGTGAATAGTGTGAGCGCATGGCGTCACTCATCCAGTACCACGCGACGGTCCTCGGAAGCCCCGAACCGCAGGCTGCGGCCCGCTTCTACTCCAATCTCCTCGGGTGGGAGCTCGGCGACGATGAGCAGGAGTGGGCCACCGTCCTCGACCCTGCGGGTGGCCGGCAGCTCTCGTTCCAGTTCGAGGAGGGCTACGAGCGTCCCGTCTGGCCGGAGCGGCCAGGGAAGCAGCAGATGATGATGCACCTCGACCTGCTCGTGACGGATCTCGCCAAGGCCGCGGAACACGCCGAGGACTGCGGCGCCCAGCGCTCGCCGCATCAGCCGCAGGAGGACGTCATGGTGTTATTCGACCCGGATGGCCATCCGTTCTGCCTCTTCGAGAACTGACCTCGCGGGTACCGGCCCCACGGGTGCGCGGATCTTAGGAGATTCTTAGACGGCGGTTCCTACGCTGGAGTCAGCTTCACGCGACCGATCCCCAGCAGGAGGAACTCCATGTCCGCACCGTCCCCTCACCGTTCCGGAACCCCGGCGCAGACCCTCATTGAGGGCACCCGCGCGGCACGGACGCTCGGGCTGGACTTCCCTCGCGGCGCCAACCAGCCGGCCCTGGGCCGCTGGGTGCTGGCCAGCCTCGTGGCGATCGCTGCCTCGGTGCTGGCGTGCGCCGTCCTCGCGGCCGCCGGCATCGCGGCGTTCCCGGACACGGCCGGCTACGAGCACTTCCAGTTCGCCGACTACTTCAAGCTCACCGTGGTCGGCGTGGGGCTGGCCTGCCTCGCCTGGCCAGCGGTCGCATGGATCTCCTCCCGCGCCTGGAAGCCCTTCCTGTGGCTCGCCGTCGCGGTCACCCTGGTCGGACTCGCCCCGGACGCGTGGATCCTGGCCAAAGGCCAGCCGCCGGCCGCCGTGGGGGTGCTCGTGCTCATGCACTTCGCCCTCGCGCTCATCACGTATCCGGCGCTGGTCTTCATCGCGCCCCAGCGGGCGGCGTCCCTCAGCCCCGGTCGCTGACGAGCTTCATCATTTCCCGTGAGAACGCGGCGATGTCCATGGGCCACCTCGACGTGACGAGATTGCCGTCGATCACCACGTCGGCATCTTCCCACTGGCCGCCTGCGGCAGTAATTTCCTCCGGCACGCCGTCGCCCCAATAGGAGGTGAGCCGCCGCCCCTCCACGACGCCTGCGGAGACGAGCAGATAGGGGCCGTGGCAGATCGCCGCCACCGGCTTGTCCTTGGCGAAGAAGGAACGTGCGATCTCCCGCGCGTGGCTGTTGTTCCTCACCGTGGTGGGCGCGCCATGGGGCTTTCCGCCGGGGATGACGAGGAGGTCGTACCCGTCCGGGTCGATCTCATCGATGCTCTTGTTGGCCATGATGTAGTACCAGTTGCTCTCGCCGGTGATCTTCCCCTTCTCGGGGGCGGCGATGTCCACGGTCCAACCGGCTTCGACGAGGCGGAAGACCGGCACATAGAGTTCCAGATCTTCGAAGGCGTCCGCGGAGAGGACAACGGCCCTCGGTGCCCTGTCATCGGCGGCCTGGGGAATGACGCCGTATTCGCGTGCTGCCATGGCCACAGTGTAGGTGCGGCGTCAAGGGCCGGTCTTCCTGCCCTCGGCCTCGGAGACGAGGTCTCCGACGAGGTCCCGCAGAGCGTCGGCGACTGTCTGCACCGACCGCCGCCGCGCATTCTCAGGGCGCACGAGCAGGTCGATGCTGCGTTCCGTGCCTATCCCCGCGAGCGGCCGCAGCACGACGCCGGTCGGCAGCCCGATCGCCGCGGTGTACCGGGGCAGGAGGCCGACCACCCCGCCGCCGGCCACGACCGCTGCCACTGTCGAGTAGTCGTTGATCCGGTGGGCGACCTCGGGAGACCGGCTCGCGACGGCTCCGATCGCAGAGAGCACGTCCGCGGGCGAGTAGCCCGGACGGCTCGAGACCCAGCGCTCTCCCGCGACGTCCGCGGGGGTGAGCACCGCGCTCGCCGCGAGCGGGTGTGCGGCGGGGAGCGCTACGTCGAACGGCTCGCGCACGAGCGGGACCACTACGAGCCGGTCCTCGGGCCACGATTCGCTGTGCGCGAGGCGGTGGGCGAGGACGATGTCATACCGGGCGGTGAGCGCCGGGAAGCCGTGCTGGGGGACGTCCTCGTCGGCGAGGAGCAGCCGCGGTGCCGGCTGCGCGGCGGCTTGAGTCGCGCCGTCGTGCGTCACGTCGTGATCGGGCCCCGCGAGGCGTGCCGTGAGCCGACCGAACAGCGCCTGCGCGGCCGAATGGAAGGCGCTCACGCTCACGATCCCCGCCGGGTCCTCGTGGTAGGCGCCGATCGCGGCGCGGGCGTCCGCCATCGCGCGGACGACGGCGCCCCCCGCCTCCGCGAGGACCCTCCCCGCGTCGGTGAGGACGAGGGTGCGGCCCTCCTTGCGGGTGAGCGGCACCCCCGCGCTGCGGGCCAGGAGTGCGAGCTGCTGCGAAACCGCGGACGGTGTGACCATGAGCTCCTCAGACACGGCCTTGACGCTTCCGAGCTCCCCGAGCTCGCGAAGGATCTGCAGCTGGCGGATATCCATTAGTCGATCCTAAACCGTCCGTTGAGAAACATCCGGTTGTTCTAAGCTGTTCGACAGCGTTGAATGAGCCTCATGAAGGCCCTGTACAAGCCCGGCCCGCAGGCCGGCTTCGAATTCACCGAGCGACCCGAGCCCGAGACCGGCGCCGCGGACGTCAAGATCCGCGTCCTCGCCACCGGCATCTGCGGCACCGACCTGCACCTGGAGTCGTGGGACGCGTCCGCCCAGGCGATGGCCACCGCCCCGTTCATCCCCGGCCACGAGTTCTACGGCGAGATCGTCGAGACCGGCGAGGACGTCAAGGTGGTCAAGGTCGGCGACCGCGTTTCGGGCGAAGGCCACATCGTGTGCGGCATGTGCCGCAACTGCCGCGCCGGCCGCCGGCAGATGTGCATCAACGTGGTCAGCGTCGGGGTGCAGCGCGACGGCGCGTTCGCCGAGTATGTCGTCATCCCCGAGGCCAACGTGTGGGTCCACCACGACCCGCTCATCACCCCCCAGCTGGGCGCGATCTTCGACCCGTTCGGCAACGCCGTCCACACCGCACTGAGCTTCCCCCTCGTCGGCGAGGACGTCCTCATCACCGGCGCGGGGCCGATCGGGCTCATGGCCATCTCCGTCGCGCGGCACGCGGGCGCCCGGAAGATCGCGATCACCGACGTCTCCGAGCGACGCCTCGAGCTCGCGCGGCAGATGGGCGCAGACCTCGCGGTGGACGTCTCGTCGATGAGCGTGCGCGAGGCGCAGCGTGAGCTCGGCATGGTCGAGGGCTTCGACATCGGCTTCGAGATGTCCGGACGCCCCGCGGCCCTCTCGGGGATGATCGAGAACATGAACCACGGCGGCCGCATCGCGCTGCTGGGGCTGCCGTCCGAGTCTGCCGAGATCGACTGGACCAAGATCGTCACCCACATGCTCACGCTCAAGGGAATCTACGGCCGCGAGATGTTCGAGACCTGGTACGCCATGAGCGCCATGCTGTCCTCCAATCCCGTGCTCCGCCGCAACGTCGCGTCCGTGGTGACCGACGTCCTCCCGGCCGAGCGCTGGGCGGAGGGGTTCGCCGTCGCCCGCTCTGGCAGCGTCGGCAAAGTGGTGCTGGACTGGTCGGAAGTCTGAGAGGAATCGCATGTTCACTGGTATCAAGGAGCAGCTCGCCGCCGAGCTCGAGGACATCCGCACCGCCGGGACGTTCAAGGAGGAGCGGCACATCGACTCGCCGCAGTCGGCGCACATCCAGGCGGGCCCCCTCGGCGCGCCCGCCCAGGAGGTGCTCAACTTCTGCGCCAACAACTACCTCGGGCTCGCCGACCATCCCGACCTGATCGCGGCGGCGAAGCGTGCCCTCGACGAGCGCGGCTTCGGCATGGCCTCGGTGCGCTTCATCTGCGGCACCCAGGACACCCATCTGGCCCTCGAGCGCCGCGTCTCCGAGTTCCTCGGCACCGAGGACACCATCCTGTTCTCCAGCTGCTTCGACGCGAACGGGGGCGTCTTCGAGGCGCTCCTGGGCCCTGAGGACGCCGTCATCTCGGACGCCCTCAACCACGCGTCCATCATCGATGGCATCCGGCTCTGCAAGGCCGCCCGCCTCCGGTACGCGAACCGGGACATGGGCGAGCTCGAGGCGCGCCTGCAGGAGGCGAAGGCGATGCACGACGGCGCGGGGGCGCGTCGTGTCCTCGTCGTCACCGACGGCGTCTTCTCGATGGACGGCTACCTCGCCCCCCTGCGCGAGATCTGCGACCTCGCGGACAAGTACGGTGCGATGGTCATGGTGGACGATTCGCACGCCGTCGGCTTCATGGGCGCGACGGGCGCGGGCACCCCGGAACATGCAGGGGTCTCGGACCGCGTGGACATCTATACCGGGACGTTCGGCAAAGCGCTCGGCGGCGCGTCCGGCGGGTACGTCTCGGGCCGTTCCGAGATCGTCGCGACGCTGCGACAGAAGGCCCGGCCGTACCTGTTCTCGAACTCGGTTGCGCCCTCCATCGTCGCCGCGACGATGCGCGCCCTCGACCTGGTCGCCGAGTCCGCCCAGCTGCGCGAGCGGCTCTTCGCGAACGCCGCCCGCTTCCGGGCACGGATGGCCGAGGAGGGCTTCGAGCTCCTGCCGGGCGAACACGCGATCGTCCCCGTCATGTTCGGCGACGCAGCGCTCGCGGGCCGTATCGCGGCCGAGATGCTCGCCCACGGTGTGTACGTGACGGCCTTCTCGTTCCCTGTGGTGCCTCGGGGCCTCGCACGGATCCGCGTGCAGCTCTCGGCAGCGCATTCAGCCGAGGACGTCGAGGTGGCGGTGCGGGCCTTCACCGCGGCGCGTGACGCAGTCGGAGGGAACGCAGTCGGGGGGGACGCCCTCGGGGCATGACTCCGCGGAGGTGGGCCTGCGGTAGGGGCGGAGTTCCCCTCCCCGCCCGCGCGCGGCGCGGGTAGGGTGGGGCCATGCCGGGCACCACGAACAGCACCCATGACGTCGACGTCCTCATTGTCGGAGGCGGTATCGCCGGCCTCTCGCTGGCCTCGCAGCTCGCCGGGAAGTGCCGGGTGGCACTGGTCGAGGCCGAGCCCTCGCTTGCCTACCACACGTCCGCCCGCTCGGCCCAGCAGCTCATCCCGAGCTATGGCCCCGAGCCCGTCCAGGACCTCACGCGGCGCACCCTCGCGGTGCTCGCGGATGCGGTGGACGCCGCCGGCCGCCGCCTCGCGTGGCCGAGCCGCTTCCTGCTCGTGGGCACCGCGGCGCAGGTCGAGGCCGAGGCCCACGCGGGCATGCGGCGCCTCACCCCGGACGAGGCCCGCACCCTCGCTCCGACTCTGCGCGCGGGCGCCTTCGAGGCGGCGGCGCTGGATACCGGGTCCGTCCGGACCGACGCCCTCGCGCTGCTCGCCGACCATGAGGCCAGAGCCCGGGCCGGCGGCGTCACGATCCATCCCGGCAGCCCGGTCCACACCGCCCAGCGGGTGGGGGAGGGCTGGCTTGTCGGGGCCGGAGCCGAGGGCTTCCACGCGACCAACGTGGTCAACGCGGCGGGCGCCTGGGCCGACGACCTCGCGATCCTCTTCGGCGTAGAGCGCCTCGGCCTCCAGCCCTACCGGCGCACGGCCGCGCTCGTCTCCCTCGCACAGCCGCTCGACCCCGATTCGCCCATGGTCTGCGCTGCCGACGACTCGTGGTACTTCCGGCCGGATGAGGCGGGCGCGCTCGTCTCGCCGTCGGAGTCCGAGCCGTCTCGCGCCGAGGACGCCGTGCCGCGGCCCGGGGACGTGGAGAGGACCATCGAGCTCATCCGCAGGGTCGCCGACCTGCCCGTGACCGGGATCGTCAGGGCGTGGACGGGGCTGCGGACCTCACCCCAGGACGGGCTGCCCATCATGGGGTACGACCCCGAGGCCCCGGGGTTCTTCTGGCTCGCAGGGCAGGGCGGCTACGGCTTCCAGACGTCCTCCGCCCTCGCCGAAGACGCCGCAGGCCAGCTCCTGGCGGGCCAGCAGGCGGTCCGAACAGGGGAACATCCGGTATCCGAGACAGCAAGGGCGCTTGATCCGCATAGATTGTCGGTGCGGCGGTAGAGGATAGCGCCATGAGCAAGCGTGGCCGAACCCTCCTCATCGACAACATCGGTGAACTGTCCACCCAGCATCTTCCGGACGGTGACGGCCAGGCTGTTCTTGGCGCGGGCGGTTCCGAGGCTGGCGTGATGCGGGACGCCGCCGTCGTGCTCGACGGCGAGAGGATCGCCTGGGTCGGCCCGTCGTCGTCCGCCCCGGAAGCCGACGAGCGATTCGACTCGGCTGGCCGCGCCGTGCTTCCCGGGTGGGTCGACTCGCACTCGCACCTCGTGTTCGCTGGCGACCGCACGGCGGAGTTCGAGGCGCGGATGGCCGGAGAGGCGTATGCCGCGGGCGGGATCGGCGTCACGATGGGCGCCACGCGGGCCGCGTCGGACGACGAGCTGCGCCGGCTGCTTGCTGCACGCGTTGCCGAGGCCGTCGCGGGGGGAACGACGTATCTCGAGACGAAGACGGGCTATGGGCTCGATGTCGCGAACGAGCTCCGCAGCGCCGCGTTGGCCGCCGAGTTCGTCGATGAGGTCACGTATCTGGGCGCGCACCTCGTGCCCGCCGGAGCGGACGCCGACGAGTACACGGCCCTGGTCTGCGGCGACATGCTCGCCGCCGTGCGGCCGCACGTGCGCTGGGCCGATGTGTTCTGCGAGACCGGCGCGTTCTCGGAGGAGCAGTCGCGCCGGGTGCTCCTCGCGTGCCGCGAGGCGGGCCTCGGAGTGCGCGTGCACGGCAACCAGCTCGGACCGGGCCCGGGCGTGCGGCTCGCCGTCGAGCTCGGCGCCGCGAGCGTGGACCATGTCAACTTCCTCGACGACGCCGACGTGGAGGCGCTTGCGGGAAGCTGGGCACGGTGGACGGGGCCGGCGTCGGCCGATTCCGCAGCCATGGCCGGAACCGTCGCGACCGTCCTGCCCGCGTGCGACCTCTCGACCCGCGCGCCGCTGGCGCCCGCGCGCCGTCTCATCGACGCTGGCGTCCAGATCGCGATCGCCTCGAACTGCAACCCCGGCACGAGCTACACGAGCTCGGTGGGCTTCTGTGTCACGACCGCGGTCCTGCAGATGGGGCTCTCCGTCCAGGAGGCCGTGCGCGCCGCGACGTTCGGAGGAGCGCTCGCGCTTCGCCGCCACGTGGGCAACGACGTGGACGGGCAGCGCGCGGTGGGCTCGATCGCCGTCGGGCATCGCGCCGACCTCCACATGCTCAACGCTCCGTCGGCCACGCACCTCGCGTATCGGCCCGGCATGCCGCTCACGCACGCCGTGTGGCGCGCGGGCCAGCGCGTGGTCTGATCGCAGTCTGGCCGCGCCGGCCCTAGAGCCGCTCCCGCATCGAGCTCAGGACCGTGTCCGTCGCGGTGCGCGGCGTCCACTGGGTGAACGGTGCGTCGAGCTCGTAGCGGCCGTCGGGCTGCCTCACGAGCGTGTGGATGCCTGCATTGTCCGGGTTGTTCAGCGACTCGAAGTACTCCACCGTCCAGTGGAACCACCGCATGCACAGCAGGCGCATCGTGAGGCCGTGCGTGACGAGGAGCGTGTTGGGGGCGTAGGCGGGCTTGTTCCAGTGCCGGTGGAGGGTCTCCATGAACGCCGAGACGCGGTCGTAGACGTCGCTGCCGGACTCGCCCTCGCGGAACCGGTAGAAGAAGTGCCCGTACGAGTTGCGCAGCGCGCGCTCCTTGCCGATCTCGTCGGCGTCCTGGAAATTGGCCCAGTCCTGCTCCCGCAGGCGGGGCTCCTCGATGACCCGTTCGGTGAGGTCCTCGATGCCCAGCGCCTCGAGGGTCTGGTACGCCCGGAGGTATGGGGATACATAGACGCAGACCTGCTCGCCCGCGAGCTGGGCGCGGATCTGGCGCCCGGACTCGCGGGCCTGGGCGATCCCCAGGTCCGTCAGCGGGATCCGGTAGTCCGGGACGCGGTCGTAGATGCTCGTGTCCAGGTTCGCGGCCGACTGGCCGTGCCGGACCAGGATGATCTGCCGCGGCGCGCTCATAGCTCCCCAGCGTAGAGCAGGCGTGCGGCCCCGGCGGCAGCGAGCACCGCCGCGAGGCGCACGGCATGATGGGAGGCATGCCCCAACCACGCGCCGTCGTCCGTCCCGTCTCCCACGCCCGCCGGCGGGCCCAGCTGCTCATCGTGCTGGGGCTCTCGCTGGGGCAGTCGGCGGTCTACTCCGTGGTGCAGCTGATCGACAAGGCCACCCAGGCGCCGCTGTCACAGGGGACCAGCACCCTCAACCGGTCACTCAACGCTCGCGAATACTTCGATCTCACGTATCAGCTGCTGGACATCGTGTTCGCGCTCGTCCCCGTCGCGCTCGCGCTGTACTTCGTGTGGGACGCTGTTGCGCGCACGAGCGGCGGCCCGGTGGAATGGACCGCGCCGTTCCGTCGCCTCGGGCTCGATCTCGCACGGCCCGGCCGGGACTGGCTCTGGGGTGTGGGGCTGTTCCTCGCGATAGGCATCCCCTCGCTCGGTCTGTACTGGGCTGGGCGCGCGCTCGGGATCACGACGGCGATCATCCCCAGTGGGCTCGACCAGCATTGGTGGACAGTGCCCGTGCTCATCGTGTCCGCCATGCGCCACGCCGTCCTCGAGGAGGTCATCGTCGTGGCGTTCATGTTGGGGTGGCTGCGGCGGCTCGGGTGGGCCGTTCCGGCCGCGGTGGCGGCGAGCGCGCTCTTGCGGGGGAGCTACCACCTGTACCAGGGGATCGGGCCGTTCGTCGGGAATGCCGTGATGGGGCTCGTGTTCGCCCTCGTCTACCGGAAGTACGGGCGGGTGATGCCGCTCGTGATCGCTCACGCGCTGCTCGACATCACGGCGTTCGTGGGCTTCAGCCTTGTGGGCAGGACGATAGGCCTGGGCTGACCCCGCAATGCCGAAAGGTGACCCCGCATCCAGATCTCCAGATGCGGGGTCACCTTTCGCGGATGCGGGGTCAGATGATGACCGCGCCGTTGGTCGTGTCGAACGTGACGGACATGATGCCCGGGGTGCCCTTCGGGGAGACCCACTCGACGTCTACGTCCTCGAGCGGCTTCTCGACCGGCTCGCCGAGCCACTCGGTGACGCGCTCCGCCGAGCCCGCGATCGTCAGCTTGCTCATGCGCACGGTGGCCGGGTAGGCGTTCGACGGGTGGAGCGACGGGTCGCCCTCCCACTTGAGCATGTACGGCACCTGGGGGTCGGCGATGAGCCCGAGGATGCCGATCTGCTTCCACACGAGCTCGCGGCCGTCGGGGAACTTGCGGTTGCCGGGCACGGCCTGGCGCCCGAGGCGCTCCTCGAACGGCGCGAGGTCATGGACCTCGACGCACCAGCCCATCCAGCCCCCGCCAGCGGCGCTGCGGGCGCGCACGGCCTGGCCGAAGGGCGCCTTGTCCGACGCCGGGTGGTCCAGGACCTCGACGACCTCAAGGTAGTGGTGGTCCGCGAGGGGGATGATCATGTTGCGGGTACCGAATCGCGGGTGGACCCCGCCCTTGACGGCCTCGACGCCGAGGGCCTGAGCGATCCGCTCCGTCGTGGCCAGCAGGCCGTCGGCTTCGCAGGCATAAGAAACATGGTCCATACGCATAAAAGTCATGGTGCCACTTTGTGATCGGGCACTCAGCTTAGGGTACCCTTACCGAGGTGGGATGACCGTCGCGGGGTCGCTTCCGCGAGCGGCAGCGTGACCTCCATGGTCGTCCCGCCCGCGCCGGTGGAGGCGATCCGCACGGCGCCGCCGTTGCGCACGGCGATGTCCCGCACGAGGGCCAGGCCGAGGCCGAAGCTGCGGCGCCCGGTGTGAGAAGCCGTCCCGCCACCGGCATACCGCTCGAACACGCGCTCCGGCGCCGGCCCCGCGATCCCGGGCCCGGTGTCCGCGACGGTGAGTACCGCCGTCGGGCTCCGCCTGTCGGTTCCTGTGCCGCCCGCGACGCGGACGCCCACGGTGACCCGCCCGCCGTCGGGCGTGTATTTGAGCGCGTTGTCGGCCAGCGCCACGATCACGCGGCGCAGGGGTGCGGGGTCTACCGCGACGGGGACGGGGATGGTCGGGGCGTCCGCGGCGAGCGAGATGCCGCGCTCGGCCGCGAGGACGGAGAGGTCGCGGACCACGTCGCGTGCGAGCGAGCCGAGGTCCGTGGGCGTTTCGGGGATGTCGGGTCCGCCCGAGACGGCGTGGAGGAGGTCCTCGATGACGGCGGCAAGCTTCGCCGAGTCGCCGCGAAGCTCGGCGAGGACGCCCGCCGCGTCGCTGTCCGGGCCGAGGCGCCGCTGGGCCAGCTGGATGCGCGTGTCGATGACGGTCAGCGGGGTGCGCAGCTCGTGGCTTGCATCCTGGACGAAGCTGCGCTGGAGCGCGAGCGACTCGCCCAGGGGGCGCACTGCCTGCCGGGCGACGAACACTCCAACAATCCCGGCGAGCACAATCCCGGCTAAGCCGCCCACGATGAGCGCTCCGAAGACGTCGATCGGGTCCAGGACGATCTGCGGCCCGCTGTGGGACAGGTGCGCGACGACCTCGGCCGGCTGCGACTTGACGGCAACGAAGATGGCCGCCGCCGCGATCATGAGCACGACGACGACCGCGACCGCCGCTGCGATCTGCACCCCGACGCGGACGGCAGCGCGCTGCAGCGCCGCCTCGTCCGAGTTCGCGGGGACACGCCGCATCCAGCGGAGGGCCGATTGGGACGGCCCGGTCATTCGAGGCCGCCGAGCTGGTACCCGACGCCGTGCACGGTCCTGATCACTGTCTTCTGCGTCTTCTTCCGGAGGTAGTGGACATACGTGTCGACGACGCCGGGCGTGTCGCCCGCGTCGAACACGGACTCGAGGAGCTCGGCCCGCGAGTGGACGCGGCCCGGATCCGCCGCGAGGCGCCCGAGGAGCGCGGACTCGGCCGCGGAGAGCTCGACCCTGTGCCCGTACGGAGAGGTGAGTACCCGGGCGGCCGGGTCGAGGTCCCAGGCACCAATGGGGAGCAGGCCGGGCTCGGAGGTGGCAGCAGCAGCGGATGTCCGGGTGAGCGCACGGAGCCGGGCCGCGAGCTCCTCTACGTCGAAGGGTTTGACGAGGTAGTCGTTGGCGCCTGCGTCGAGGCCCTCGACCTTGTCCGGCACGCTGCCGAGGGCCGTGAGGACGAGGATCGGCGTCATGAGCCCCTTCGCCCTGAACGACTTGACGAGGGACACACCGTCCAGCGACGGCAGCCCTCGGTCGACGACGAGCGCATCCCACTCCCGTGCCAGCGCGAGCCGGAGCCCCTCGCGGCCATCTGCGGCAAGGGAGACATCGAAGTCGTCACCGAGCAGCTCGGCCAGGAGTGGCCCCAGCTGACGGTCGTCCTCGACGAGCAGCACGCGGGGAGGCTGTGGGGTGTCCATGGCTGTCATTGTGTCAACCGGCGCGGGCATAGGCCCCGTTGCGTGGCCAGTTCCGCGGGTCCAGACCCCGTGGAAGCGGCCACGCACGGTGCGCGGTCAGCGCGAGTAGTCCTCGGCGTCGGCCGTCTCCTCGTCGTCCGCGGGCACGGTCACCCGGACGGGCATGGCCTGTGCGGCCTTGCGGCGCCGGCGGATGACCTCGATGCCGATCGGTATGACGGACGCGGCGACGATGAGCACGGACAGGATGTCGATGTTCTTCGCGATGAACTCGACGTGCCCGAGCCAGACGCCGAGCAGCGTGACTGAAATGGACCATGCCACGCCGCCGAGCACGTTCCAGCCGAGGAACTTGCGGTACGGGTAGTGGGCCATGCCGGCGGCGAGCGGCACGTAGGTGCGCACGATCGGCACGAACCGGGCCAGCACGAGGGCCCGGCCACCGTACCGGCCGAAGAACTCGTCGGCGCTGTCGAGATAGCTGAGCTTGAGGATCCTTGCGTCTTCGCGGAACCAGCGCTTGCCCACGAACCGTCCGATGAGGTAGCCGGCCTGATCGCCCGCGACGGCCGCGATCGCCACCACGAGCATGAGCACGGGAAGGCTCAGTCCGAGCTGGGCATGGAGGAGTCCTACGGTGAACAGGAGGGAGTCGCCCGGCAGGAACGGGAAGAGCAGGCCGGACTCGATGAACACGATGAGCGCGACGACGCCCAGGACCCAGGGTCCGGCGCCGACGAGGAGGGCAGTGGGATCAAGCATTGGGGGATCAGCGGCTCTCGAGTCGGGAAATGAAGGGAAGTCGGTTCAGGATGGGCGGGGCAATCCGGTTCCAGACGCCGGACCACAGGAAGACGCCCGCGATCGATGCCGGGAAGGAGGCCACGACGTCCATCGGGTAGTGGACACCGACATAGACCCGGGTCCAGGCGACGAAGGCCGATGCGATGAGGCCGACGACGAGGACCCACGTGCCCCACTTCGTATGGCGGAACAGGAAGTACAGCGCGATCGTGAGGGAGACGGCGAAGCACACATGGCCGCTCGGGAAGCTGTTCGGGTCCATGTCCGGCGAGAGGGGGTTGGCCAGCAGATTCGGGTCCGGGCGGTGCCGGTGGACCGCGTACTTGAAGATGAGGCTGTACACCCAGCCGAATCCGGTCACGGTAACCACGGCGATCGCGTCGACAGGTGTGCGGCGCACAAACCACAGGACAATGAGCAGGAGGACCAGGATCACGATGGCGCCCCGCGGGCCGAGGATCTGCTCGAGGGCGAGTGCCACGGCGTTCATCCAGCCCACGTGCTGAGTGCTCATCCACTGGTTGATCGCGAGCTCAGAGTTCTGGTACGAGGGCGTTGTGGACGCGAAGCCGAGTGCCAGGAGCACGATGCTCATGGCGATCGGCACGACGATCCAGTGCTTGATGGTTGGCAGCCGGAGGAGGCGGCTCCGGATGGGCAGCTGGGTCCACCCGCCGGCGGTCGTCTTCGCGTGGTCCGAGGCAGTCATGGTTCTATGGTGGACCCCGGAATCTAAGACAGTTCTAAGAAACTCGCGCAGACAGGCCATATTCTCGCGAAATAGGAACGTTCGTGCCGATCGGATGGCTCGGTCGTGCCTTGACTCACACTCCCTGCCAGCGCAAGCTGGGAAGCGGAACGTTCGTGCCGTTTCGGTGAGCGGTTCGGCGAGCGGGGAACCGAAGGCCGTCTCACCCGACTCCGGGAGGGGGGCGTGTGGAGCGCCTGAGCCGTGAGATTGCCGCCGGGGTGAGGGAGCGGCGTCGTGCGCTCGGGCTGACCCAGCAGGATCTGGCCGAGCTAGCCGGGGTGAGCGAGCGGTTTGTCCGCTTCGTCGAGCAGGGCAAATCCAGCGTCCAGCTCGACGCCCTCGGAGCGGTCCTCGATGCGCTCGGCCTCGAGCTGCGCGTCGCCACGCGAGGATCCGCGCGATGACCCGGCACCGCATCGCGGATGTCTACAAGGCCGGGGTCCTGGCCGCCCGCCTCGAGCGGTTCGAGGGCGGCACGCGCTTCACCTACCTCCCGTCCTATCTGGCCTCGGGCGTCGACGCGGTGGCGAGCACCCTCCCGCTCTCGTCCCGCCCCGTGGTGACGGGCGCCGGCGCCGTCCCGCCGTTCTTCACCGGGCTGCTGCCCGAGGGCCGCCGGCTCGCGTCCCTGCGCCGCGCCGTCAAGACGAGCGCGGACGACGAGCTCGGGCTCCTCATGGCCGCGGGCTCGGACCCCGTCGGCGACGTCCAGATCGTCCCCCACGGCGAGCCCCTCCCCAGCGAAGCCGCGCACCCGGGTGACGCCCACGCCGTCGTGCTCGATGCCCGCCGTACCCCCGATTTCGCGGCACTCCTGAACGATCCCGCCCTCGTGGACCCGAAGGCGCTCGCCGGGGTCCAGGACAAGGTCAGCGCCGGCATGATCTCCGTGCCGGCGGCGCAGTCCGGGCGGCGGTACATCCTCAAGCTCAACGCCCCCGAGTTCCCTCACGTGGTCGAGAACGAGCGCCTCATGTACCGGTATGCCGCCAAGCTGCGGATCCCGGTGAGCCCGGTCAGGCTCGTGCACGACGTCGCGGGGCGGGCGGGGCTGCTCGTCGAGCGGTTTGACCGCCCTCCCGACGAGGCGGGCGGGGGGACACGCCGACTCGCTGTCGAGGACGGCTCCCAACTGCTGGGCCTGTACCCCGCGGACAAGTACAACGTGACCTATGAGGAGTTGTGCCACGCCGTCGCCGCGCACTGCGCGGCGCCCCTCCCGGCGCTGCGGAGCCTCGCCCTCCAGGGCGCGTTCGCGTGGCTGACCGGCAACGGCGACCTCCACGCGAAGAACGTCTCCGTGGTCCGAGGACTCGCCGTGCCGGGGGAGTGGGCTGTCGCGCCGGTCTACGACATCCCGTCGACGGTTCCGTACGGCGACAAGACCCTCGCGCTGCCGATCGGCGGCAAGACCACGGGCGTCTCGCGGCGCCACTTCCTCGCGTGGGCGCTCGAGCTCGGCCTGCCCGCACGCGCGGCGGAGGGGGTGCTCGGCTCGGCTCTGCGGGCGGCCGGGCCGCTCCTGGAGGACCTGCAGGAGCACGACGGCGGTCCCTCGCCGTTCGCCGCCACCGTCACGCGGGCGTGGGTCAAGGAGCTGCGCCACCGGCGCCGGCTCATGGAGGGCTGAGGCCCCCACTTAACACACGGTCACATGCTTGGCCCAGTGATCAGTGTGCCGCCTACACTCCAGATAGGTCATGAGTGCCAGCGCCAAACCCCGGTTCGCTGGCCGGCAACCCTCCAGATGCGGCGGGGTGCCCCGGGTGAAGACCTGGGCCGGCGAGAGCCGTCGGTCAAGCGCAGCTGCAAAGGAGCTTGCTATGTCCAGCAACCCCGAATGGTCCTTCGAGACCCGCCAGATCCACGTCGGCCAGACTCCTGACTCCGAGACCGGAGCCCGGGCCCTCCCGATCTACCAGACCACCTCGTTCGTGTTCCCGAGCGCCGAGAGCGCCGCGGCCCGCTTCGCGCTCGCGGAGCTCTCACCGATCTACACGCGCATCGGCAACCCGACCCAGGACGCCGTCGAGCAGCGCCTCGCGAGCCTCGAGGGCGGGGTCGGAGCGCTGCTCCTCGCGTCGGGCCAGGCGGCGACGACCTACTCGATCCTCAACGTCGCCGAGTCCGGCGACCACGTCGTGGCGAGCGCGAGCCTCTACGGCGGCACGTACAACCTCCTCGCCCACACCTTCAAGAAGCTGGGCATCGAGGTCACATTCGTCACGGACCCGGACAGCCTTGACGAGTGGAAGGCCGCTGTGCGGCCGAACACCAAGGCGTTCTTCGCCGAGTCGATCTCCAACCCGCGCCAGAACGTCCTCGACATCGAGGCCGTCGCCGCTGCCGCGCACGGGGCCGGTGTGCCGCTCATCATCGACAACACCGTTGCGACCCCGTACCTCGTGCGTCCCCTCGAGCACGGCGCGGACGTCGTCGTGCACTCCGCCACGAAGTACCTCGGTGGCCACGGCACGGCCATCGCCGGCGTGATCATTGACGGCGGCACGTTCGACTACGCCAAGGATCCGGAGCGTTTCCCGGGCTTCAACACTCCGGACGAGACCTACAACGGCCTCGTCTTCGCCCGCGACCTCGGCGTCAACGGGATCCTCGGCGCAAACCTCGCGTACATCCTCAAGGCGCGCGTCCAGCTCCTGCGCGACCTCGGCTCCGCCGTCTCGCCGTTCAACGCCTTCCTCATCGCGCAGGGCATCGAGACTCTCTCGCTGCGGATCGAGCGGCACGTCGAGAACGCCCAGAAGGTTGCCCGGTGGCTCGAGGAGAGGGTCGACGTCGAGTCGGTCGCCTACGCGGGCCTGCCCTCGAGCCCGTGGTTCGAGCTCGGCAGGAAGTACGCACCGAAGGGCGCTGGTGCGATCGTCTCGTTCGAGCTGGCCGGCGGCACCGAAGTGGACGGCGCCGCCCAGGCCAAGGCTGGCGCAGCATTCGTGGATGCGCTGACCCTGCACTCGCACGTGGCGAACATCGGCGATGTGCGCTCGCTCGTGATCCACCCGGCGTCGACCACGCATGCCCAGCTCACCGCGGATCAGCAGCGCGCCGCCGGCGTCACCCCGGGCCTCGTGCGCCTGGCCGTCGGCCTCGAGAACATCGACGACATCCTCGCAGACCTCGAGGCCGGATTCGCCGCTGTCGCCTCATCCCTGCAGGATGCCGACGGGCAGGTCGACGACGTCGTCGCGGAGCCCGTGGCGTGACTCTCGTTGACGGCACCCCGGGAAGGACTGTGGTTGACGGCATCGCCCGAGAGAGGACGGCACGCGAACGCGCAGCAGGCGGGGCGCAGCGCACCACGCCGGTGCGGCAGGACGCTGCCGTCAGCGGTGTGCTCCGTACCGTCGCGGTCGGTGCGCTCCAGCTCGAAGCAGGCGGCGCGCTGCCCGAGGTCGAGCTCGCCTTCGAGACTTGGGGCACCCTCAACGCGGATGCGTCCAACGCGGTCCTCATCCAGCACGCCCTGACCGGAGACACCCACGTTGCCCAGGGCAGCGGGGACGAAGCCGGTTGGTGGGACGCGCTCGTGGGCCCGGGGAAGCCTGTGGATACGGACAAGTACTTCGTGGTCGCAGCGAACATGCTGGGCGGCTGTTACGGCTCGACCGGGCCGAGCAGCCTCGATCCCGAAGGCGTTCCGTGGGGATCCCGGTTCCCCTTCGTGACGATCCGTGATTCGGTCCGGGCCGAGGCGCGGCTTGCCGATCGGCTCGGCATCCGGCGGTGGCATGCTGTGGTCGGTGGCTCGCTGGGCGGCGCGCGGGCCCTCGAGTGGGGCGCCACGTACTCGGAGCGGGTTCGGCACTGCGTGGTCGTGGCGATCGGCGGCTATTCCACGGCCGAGCAGATCGCGCTCGCCCAGGCCCAGCTCCTCGCGATCCGGCAGGACCCGGCCTACAACGGCGGTGATTACTACGGCGGGCCGGCCCCCACGGCTGGGCTGGGCCTCGCCCGCCGCATAGCGCACATCTCGTACCGCTCTGAGCCGGAGCTCAACTTCCGGTTCGGCCGGCGGGGACAAGGCGCAGAGAACCCGCTCGAAGCGCCTGCGGGCGCCGCCGGGCGTGGGCGGTACCAGGTGGAGAGCTATCTGGACCACCAGGCGAACAAGCTCGTGGGCCGCTTCGATGCGAACAGCTATGTTGCGCTCACCGAGGCCCTCATGAGCCACGACGTGGGCCGTGGCCGCGGCGGGATGCAGCGTGCGCTCGCCACCGCCAAGGCCGAGTTCTTCCTTGCCTCGGTCAACTCGGACCGGCTGTACTTCCCCGAGCAGAGCGACGAGCTTGCGCGCGCGCTTCCCGGCGAGGTCCCCGTGTACACGATCGATGCGAAGATCGGCCACGACGGCTTCCTCACCGAGA
Organism: Sinomonas sp. ASV486; assembly: GCF_030908215.1. GTDB lineage: Bacteria > Actinomycetota > Actinomycetes > Actinomycetales > Micrococcaceae > Sinomonas > Sinomonas puerhi. The sequence goes on from NZ_JAVFJK010000005.1 coordinate 243,476, forward strand.
TCGGCCAGCTCGGGGGGGACCTGCGGCGGAGGGTCTTCACCCTATAGCGCATGGTTGCCGGGTGGACCGGCGGTCGCCCGACGGTGGTACGGCGCCGGTCCACCCGGCAAGGCACAGTCAGCGCACAGGATTCTCGGGTTGCAGCCACATCTGGATGCTCCATGCTGGAACAAAGACAGCAGAGGAGGCACGTGATGGCTGAGAGCATTCGCGAAACCGGGCGTCGGCGGGCACGGCTCACGGCAGTCGCCGTGGGCGCGACGAGCGTCTTCGGGGCCGGTGCGATCGCCGCGGCGGTCTACGCGCCGGCGGTCGTCCAGAACGTCTCGACGACCGGAACGAGCCAAGCGCCCGCCACCGGCTCGGACGGAGGCAGCCTGAACAGCGGCTCCCAGCGCCATCAGCGCGGCCAGCAGTACCAGGGCCTCCAGCCATCGCAGGGCGGCGGCGCCATGGGCACCTCGTCTGGATCGTGACGTGCCGGCCAGCGCAGACTTCGAGGCTTTCACGTGTGAGTGCCGTCTGGTGGTCAGCGACCCTGCCGCACTCGGTCCGGCGCTTGAGCTAGTCCGTGACCTCCTGCACCGGGTCGATGAGGCGGCGAGCCGCTTCAGACCGGACTCTGAGCTCAACCGGCTTGTCCAGGCTGGCGGCGGAACGGTCAGCCCCCTTCTCGCGGGCCTGCTCGATTGCGCGCTCGATACCGCCGAGCGCAGTCGCGGTGCCGTGGTGCCAACACTCGGACGGCCGTTGGCCGAACTCGGATTCGGTCCTGCGCCGGTTTCCGACGCGTCTGCCTCGCCTGTTGCCTCGGAAGTCGCCGGGACCTCGTCTGTCGTCCCCCGAATCGTGCCCGCCGAGAGCTGGCGGGACGTCCGACTCGACGGCAGCGTCCTCACGGTTCCCCCCGGCGTCGTGCTCGATCTCGGCGCGACCGCGAAGGCCGCGTCCGCTGATCTTGCCGCGCGCGAGGTGTTCGCGCGCTTCGAGACGTCCGTGCTCGTCTCGCTCGGAGGGGACATCGCGACCGCCGGCTCCGAATCATGGGAGGTCCTCGTACAGGATCTGCCCAGCGATCCTGTCACCCAGGTGCGTCTCGATGGGGGCTGGGCCATCGCGACGTCGAGCACCCAGAAGCGCCGCGCTCGGCAGTCCCACGCGCAGCACATCCTCGATCCGTGGACGTCCCTTCCGGCCCCCGAGCTCTGGCGCAGTGTCTCGGTCGCGGCCCCTGACTGCCTCAGCGCCAACATGGCGAGCACCGGTGCCGTGGTGCTGGGCACGCGGGGAGTCGCCTGGCTCCGTGAGCTCGGGTACCCCGCGCGGCTGGTGCGCAGTGACGGGGACGTCGTGGAGTTGAATGGGTGGCCTCCGACGCCCGCCGCCTTTGGCACGACCTTTGCCGCGACCGCGGCAGCCGGCGCCGTGGGGGAGATTCTGCAGTGAACGAGGTCATGTGGGCCTTCGGCAGGGCGAGCGGCATCGTGTCGCTGGGCCTCTTCACCCTTGTGCTCGTCTTCGGCGTGGTGAGCCGATCCGGGCGCCCGCTCCTGGGCCTGCCCCGCTTCTCGGTGGCGCTCGTCCATCGGAGTACGTCTCTCATCGCACTCGTGTTCCTCGTCCTCCACGTGGGCACGCTTATGCTCGATCCCCACGCGAAGCTCGCGCTGCAGGACGCGGTCGTGCCGTTCATCTCCGGCTGGAACCCGTTGTGGGTCGGGCTCGGCACGGTGGCGTTCGACCTCGTGATCGCGCTCGTCGTCACGGGACTGCTGCGGAACCGCATCGGCCAGCGCACGTTCCGGGCCATCCACTGGGCCGCCTACGCCATGTGGCCGTTGGCGTTCGCCCACGCCCTGGGGTCCGGGACCAACGCCGGTGATCTCCTGTTCGAGGCCTTTGCCTGGGCCTGCGCAGGCGCAGCCGTCTGCGCGGTGATCTGGCGCCTCAGCCGCGGCTTCGCCGAGACGTCCGCTGCCCGACTCGGGCGCGTCTGAGCCCGGGAACGAGAGCGATGATGAGCACGACGACTGGCGACATGGTGCACGTGCCGGCTCTCGGCACAGGCCGGCTGTTCGCTGCAGCCGCGCCGAGCCTCGCTGCCCACGAGGCCGCGTATGGGAAGCGCGCCTTGGACTGGACTCGCGAGAGCCTGCTGGCTGAGCTTGAGGCCTCCGGACTGGCCGGCCGTGGCGGCGCGGGTTTCCCCGCCTGGCGCAAACTCTCGTCCGTGACTGGACGGCGCCCCGTGGTCATCGCCAACGGGGCCGAGGGCGAACCACTCAGCCGCAAGGATGCCGCGCTGCTGAGGGGAGCCCCCCACCTCGTCCTGGACGGTCTCCTGACGGCGGGGGAGGCGCTCGGCGCCGCGCAGCTGTTCCTGTATGCGCCCGCGGACTCGCTTGCGATCGTGGGGCGGGCGGTGTCCGAACGGCGCGATGCCCGGAGGGTCAAGCTCGTCGAGGCCCCCGGGACGTTCATCGCGGGCGAGGCGAGCGCGGTCGTCAACGCACTCGAGACCGGGAATGCGGTCCCGAGGGACACGACCGCACGCCTGAGCGTCTCCGGCTTCCGCGGCCTGCCGACCCTCCTGCACAACATCGAGACGCTCGCCCACCTCGCGCTGGTGGCCCGCTACGGCGCTACGTGGTTCCGGAAGGCCGGCACGGCCGAGGATCCCGGGACGCGGCTCGTGAGCGTGTCCGGCGACGTCCCGGGCGATGCGGTCATCGAGGTCGAGGGCGGGGCGCGGTTGCGGGACATCCTCACTGCGGCCGGAGCGGGCGCGGGTTCGACGGCCGCAGTCCTCGTGGGAGGGTTCCACGGTGCGTGGGTGCCACGTGACGGCTTCGACCGGCCCATGACTGCGGCGGGTCTGGCCCGCTACGCTGCCCGCCCCGGGGCTGGCATCGTGTACGCCGTCGCGGAGGGCCGGTGCGGGCTGGCGGCGGCCGCGCCCATCGCGAGGTACCTCGCCGACAGCTCGGCACAGCAGTGCGGGCCGTGCATGTTCGGGCTGCCTGCCATGGCCACAGTCCTGGAGCGGATCGCGGCGGGGGAGCGTACCCCGTGGCTCGCCTCGGAGGCAGAGCGCCTTGCCGGCGTCGTGTCCGGGCGAGGAGCGTGCAGGCATCCCGACGGGACGGCGGGGTTCGTCAGGAGCACGCTCTCGGTGTTCCGGAACGAGGTGCAGGCGCACCTCGGCGGCGTCTGCAGTGCCGGGCCGAGGGGGGACCGATGAGCCGCACCCAGCTCGAGCTGCACATCGACTTCACAGTCTGCGAGGGCCGGGGCCTGTGCACGGAGCTGCTGCCGGAGGTCCTCGTGCGTGACGACTGGGGCTACCCGATGGGCCGCGGCGGGCGCGACGTGCCGGTGCCGGGCTCGCTCGCGGATGCCGCCCAGGATGCCGTGGACCTGTGCCCCGTGCGGGCGCTCATGCTGAGGCGAGTCAGCCGCGCATGACCTCGTTGCGCGCTTTCATGTACTCCTCCAGGGAGATCTTCTGGTCGGAGAACTGCCGGTCCAGTTCGGCGAGCTTCTTGGCGCGGTAGCCGTCGGGCGCCTCGCCGGGGATGGCGGGCGCGTCCGACGGCGCGGGGGCCGGCTGCGCCTGCCGGGGAGCCTCATGCTGGGGCTGCTGATTCTGAGGCATGGGCTGCGGCGCGGGCTGCGGCGCGGACTGCCCCTGCGGGGCTGGCTGGCCGGGAAATCCGGGGGGGAGTGGCTGCTGCCACCACGGGGTCTGCGCACCCTGCGGCCCCGCCCCCTGTCCCCCGGGCAGCGGTGCCGGCGGAGGCTGCGGCCCGGGATACCGACCCTGCGGGTACTGCCCCGGGATCTGGCCATACTGGTCGCGCGGCGGATACGGGCCCTGCTGGTACGGCGGGCGGCCCCCGCGCGGCCCGGGCTGGCCGAGCCTCCGCATGATGAACGGAACGATCCAGCTCAGCGCGATCACCCAGAAGATCCAGCTCATGGTCCCAGCCTACGCGCGGAGGCTGGGTGTCAGCTCGGTTCGCCCGAGCCCATCGGGACGCCCGCGCCGAAGACGGGTTCCGCCGTCGGCCGCTTCGCCAGGACGCCGTCGCCGCTCGATCTGTGCCGGATCCGTCGCACCACCCAGGGAACGAAGAACTCGCGCGCCCACACGAGGTCTTCGGAGCGCGCCGTCCGCCAGGTGCGCACCGGCATGGGGCTGGGTTCCATGGGCTCGAGCCCATGCACGACGTTGAGTGCGTCGAGCGCCATGATGGCGATCGTGTGGTGCCCGAGCGGGGAGAAATGCAGCCGGTCCGCGTCCCACATGCGCGGGTCCGAGAGCTGGCGCAGGCCCCACATGTCCGCGACCACCGCGTCGTGCCGTGCCGCGACCACGCGCACGTTCTCGTTGTAGATGGCGACTTTGCCCCGGATTGCCGAGAGCACGGGGGTCGAGCCGATGTCCGGGCCGTTGAACAGCAGGACGGTCGCTCCCGCGTCGGAGAGGCGCCCGACGGCGTCGTCGAGCCTGAGCGCCAGGGCGTCGGGGTCGCTTCCCGGGCGCAGCAGGTCGTTGCCGCCAGCTGAAAGGGACACGAGGTCCGGGTGGAGGACGAGGGTGGGTTCGACCTGCTCCTCGAGGATCCGGCCCAGAAGGCGGCCCCGGATCGCGAGGTTGGCGTAGGCGAAGTCCTCGGAGCCGCGTGCGAGCTCTTCGGCCAGCCGGTCCGCCCAGCCGCGATGGCGGCCTGGATTGTGGGGATCCGGGTCGCCGATGCCCTCCGTGAACGAGTCGCCGATCGCAACATACCGGTGCCACGGGTGGCGCGGGCTGTTTGGCGACTCGATCTCCTGACGATCGTTCTCATGCATCTCGGTCACCGGACCATTATGCGCTGATTGGCATATCACTTGCTACTTGCGGGTAACATGACTGGCGGCTCGGGCCCCATCGACTTGTTCGATGCTGTGCTCCAGTCATACCGCGGGGTGATGAAGTCCATATAGTTGATGTTTCAACTATATGGAACAATAGAGTCATGACTGACGCCACCGCCGACGCCCGGCGCGCCAACTTCCCTGCCCACTACCCCGCGCACGTCGCGCTCTGGAGCCGCCCCGAGGGCGAGCGTGCCGGGTCCCCGCTGATCGTGCTGTTCCACGGCTATGGGTCCAATGAGGCCGATCTCATGGGCCTGGCCGGGTACCTGCCGGAGGAGTTCACCGTCGTTTCGCTGCGGGCGCCGCAGACGCTTGCCCCCGGTGCGTACCAGTGGTTCCCGCTCATGGCCGCGCAGGACTTCACGATGGACTCCGTTGAGGCGGCGACCGAGTACGTGCTCGCGTGGCTCGACGGGGTGCGCGAGCAGCACACCTCGGTGACCCTGCTCGGGTTCTCGATGGGCGTGGCGATGGCGACCTCGCTCGTGCGCCGCCGGCCCGACGACTTCGCCGCCGTGGTGGGACTCTCGGGCTTCGCGATCGATCCGGCCGCCGCCGGCGAGAAGGACTACGAGTACTTCCGCGATACCGAGCTCGACGGGACCGTGCCCATGTTCTGGGGGCGCGACCAGGCGGATCCGGTCATCACGGCGGACAAGGTCGAGTACACGATGGGATGGGTCCGCAGCCACGTGGCCCTCACGAAGGTCACCTATCCCGGGAGCGGGCACGGCATCAGCGGACCCGAGCTCGCGCACGTCAAGGAGTTCCTCGAGCTCTCCGTGCTCAAGGGCTGACGCGCGCCGGCCGTCAGCCGCGGGGAACGAGCCGAACGCGCTGGCCGTTGACCTCGACCACGTCGCCGACCGTGAGCTGCCGTCCTCGGCGGTCCTCGATGTCCCCGTTGACCTTGACGAGGCCGTTGCGGATGAGATCGGCCGCCTCAACGCCGTCATCGACGAGCGAGGCGAGCTTGAGCAGCTGCCCGAGCCGGATCGTGCCCTCGCGGACTTCGACCTCCTCGGCACCTTGGGCGTAGGGAGGGAGCGCGGCGGAGGATTCTCGGTCAGGCATGCTGCAACTCTAGGCCAGGTGCGTGCCTCGCAGCCCCGGCGGCGGGCGGGCTCCGCCGCCCGCCGGTACTCTTAGAAGCGCACACTTGACGGACCGCACCCAGCGGCCTGACGCTACGGAGGAACCGCTTTGGCACCCAAGACCGCACTGGACTCGATCGTCTCCCTGGCCAAGCGCCGCGGATTCGTCTACCAGGCCGGTGAGATCTACGGAGGCTCCCGGTCTGCGTGGGACTACGGTCCGCTCGGCGTCGAGCTCAAGGAGAACATCAAGGAACAGTGGTGGCAGACCTTCGTCCGCGGGCGTGAGGACATGGTGGGGCTCGACTCTTCGGTGATCCTGCCCAAGCAGGTCTGGGAGGCCTCTGGCCACGTTGCGACGTTCACGGATCCGCTCGTCGAGTGCCTCCAGTGCCACCACCGCTTCCGCCAGGACCACCTGATCGAGGCGTATGAGGCCAAGAAGGGCCGGGCGCCGGAGAACGGCATGGAGTCGATCTCGTGCCCGAACTGCGGCACCACCGGGGAGTGGACCGAGCCACAGATGTTCTCGGGCCTCATGAAGACGTTCCTCGGCGCCGTGGACAACGCCGAGGGCCTGCACTACCTGCGCCCGGAGACGGCCCAGGGCATCTTCGTGAACTTCAACAACGTGGTCACGACCTCCCGCAAGAAGCCGCCGTTCGGTATCGGCCAGATCGGCAAGGCGTTCCGCAACGAGATCACCCCCGGCAACTTCATCTTCCGCACGCGCGAGTTCGAGCAGATGGAGATCGAGTTCTTCACAGCCCCCGCCGAGGCGGACGAGTGGTTCAAGCATTGGGTCGACGCATGCTGGAACTGGTTCACCGATCTGGGGATCAACCCGGACAACATGCGCAAGTTCGACGTCCCCGAGGACGAGCGCGCCCACTACTCCGCCGGGACGATCGACATCGAGTACAAGTTCGGCTTCCAGGGCAACGCGTGGGGCGAGCTCATGGGCGTCGCGAACCGCACCGACTACGATCTCGGCAGCCACTCGAAGGCCTCCGGCCACGAGCTGGCCTACTTCAACCAGGCCACGAACGAGCGATATATCCCCTACGTCATCGAGCCGTCATTCGGCCTGACCCGGTCGATGATGGCGTTCCTCGTCGACGCGTACACCGAGGACGAGGCCCCCAACACGAAGGGCGGTGTGGACAAGCGCACCGTCCTGCGCCTGGACCCGCGGCTCGCCCCGGTCAAGGCCGCCGTCCTGCCCCTGAGCCGCAATGAGGACCTCTCGCCCAAGGCCCGCGACCTGAGCGCGGAACTGCGCAGGAACTGGAACATCGAGTTCGACGACGCCGGAGCCATCGGCCGCCGGTACCGCCGCCAGGACGAGATCGGCACGCCGTTCTGCATCACCGTGGACTTCGACACCCTCGAGGACCACGCGGTGACGATCCGCGAGCGCGACACGATGTCCCAGGACCGCGTTGCCCTGGATAAGGTCTCCGCCTACCTGTTCGAGCGGCTCGGGAAGTAAGGGCGAGGGACGAGGGAGGATACGTCGTGGCGCAGCTGACCTACCGTCCTTGGCGCGAGGGCGACGACCGGGCCCTCCTCGAGCTCTGGGGAGACGCCGAGGGCGCCGCTGCCGAGCAGTTCCGCGGTGCCTTGGCGCCGGACTCTGACGGGGCCCGGGGCGACGTTGAGTCCAGGGCGATGCACGACGGCGCGTCCTCGCCGTCCGCCGTCGGCCCCCGGGCCGCAACGCCGCCCGCCCTGTGGCGCCGATGCCTCGTGGCCGAGGACCAGGGCATCCCGGTCGCGGCCGGCGTCGTGTACGAGGCGGCCCTTCACCCTGCGAGGCTGTGGGCCTACGTCGAGGTCGCGCGCGACCACCGGCGAGCCGGTGTCGCGACCGAGATCCTCGGCCGCCTGCGGGAGGCGGCCGCCGGGGCGACAACGGTGCACGCTGCGGACGCCCCGTTAGGCGCGGCGAAGCTGCGGACCAAGGTGACCGCGGGCACGTCAGGGGCGGCGTTCGCCGAAGCATCCGGCTTCACCGTGCTCCAGCGCTCGCGCGAGGTCCTTGTGCGCCCGGGCACCCTCAAACTGCCTGTCTTCGGCGACGGCACGGAGGCGGGGGACTCCTCGCCGCTCGTCGAGGATCTGGCGACTGGCTCGGTCGAGCTCAGCGACGCCGTCGGCCGGTACTACGCCGAAGTGCATGCGTGGGATCCGCCCGCACCGATCAGCGTAGGGCGGGCCCAGCAGCTCTTCCTCTCCGATGCGGCGGGCGCCCACGGCGCCGTGGTGCTCCGCGCCCCGGCGGCGAGTGCATTCGGTGCGGGCGTGGCCCCCGCGAAGAAGAAGGGCCGCCTGCGGGCCTTCGCGGTGAGCTACGCAGGCCCAGCGAGTGCGGTCGCCGAGCAGCCGAGCGAGGTGCTCCTCGGGCACGAGGTGCGGCTCGACCCCGCAGACGCGGCGGACGCCGTGCGTGGACTTCTCGCCCTCATCGCCTACCAGCACCCCGTGCAGCTCGAGGTAGACGACTCGATGGCGGCTGTCCGGGCTGCCGTCGACCCCCTGCTCGCGGCGGGGGCGGTGGAGCAGATTGGCCCCGAGACACTGACACTCGGCGACTGAGCGCCGCCTAGCCTGTTGAGGGGTCGTGGACCGGCAGGGGCCCGACCACTCAACGCGGGCGGCTCACATCTTGTCCCGGTCGGGGCGCAGTCCGTTCACAGCGTCGCGGGCATCCCAGATGTCCCGTTCGGCCTCGGTCGGCGCCCCGCCGCCGAACTTCGCGGGCACCCACCACGCACGCGCCGGAAGGCCGAGCGCGAAGTCGCGCGCCGCGACGTCGGCCGCGTCCTGCATCGCGGCCTGGAGACGCCGCGCAGCGTCGTCGGCGTCGGCCGAGCCGGAGAGGTCCACGGGGTTGCCGAAGTGGATGCGGATCGGGGCCCTCAAGAGGCCGGCGAGCGAGCCGCCGCCGCGCTTCGACATCACGTCGTGGCCGCGGGTCATAATGCGATGCCCGCCCCACACGCCGACGGGAATGAGTGGGACGCCGGTCTCGCGCGCCATGCGGACCGCTCCTGTGTGGCACCGGCGGACCGTGAAGCTCCGGCTCACGCCTGCCTCGGGGAAGAGGGCGATGCTCCAGCCTGCGTCGAGAGCGGCCAGTGACGCGCTGAGGCTCGCATGGCCCGGCTGGCCGACGACCGCGAGCCCGCCGCACGCCGTGATCACGGCACCGAAGAGGCGGCTGCGGTAGGGGCGGGGACCCACGAGGAACCGCAGGCGGTCACGGCGCTGTTCCCACCACGTCAGGGCCACGGGCACGAAGTCGAGGTAGCCGAAGTGGGTGATGGCGAGCACCACTTGGCCGTGGGGGACGGCGTCGAGGCCAGAGGTGATCACGTCCACCCGGAAGAGGCCCTGCAGTCCCGTGAACGCCCGGCGCGCAGTGTCGTACAGCCACAGGCTGCCCGGCTGGAGTGCCCGCGGCCGTCGCAGCCTGTTCGCGGTCGAGGCGGTGCGGGCGTCGCGGGGTGTCGCCATGCCGCCCACAGTACCCTCACGCCCGGAAGGGACGGCCCTCGTGAGCAGGCCTCGCATGACATCTGTCATGCGGCATCCCTGACGGATGTGTGGGGGACCAGATGCCCGCGCGGATGACCATGGACGCATGAGTTCACAGGGAACGCTCTGGGCCGTTGAGGCCACAGGGCTTGAGAAGACCTTCGGAGCTGTCCATGCGGTTGCAGGGGTCTCCCTCGCAATCCGCCCCGGAGAGGTCGTGGCCTTCCTCGGCCCGAACGGGGCTGGCAAGACGACCACGATCGACATGCTGCTCGGTCTTGCGGTGCCGACCACCGGCTCCGCGGAGCTGTTCGGGCTTGAGCCGCGCCGGGCCGTCGACCGCGGACTCGTCTCCGCCGTGCTCCAAACCGGGGGGCTGCTCAAGGACCTCTCGGTCCGCGAGACGGTCGAGCTGACCGGGTCGCTGTTCAGCCACACGCGGGGTGTCCAGGAGTGCCTCGACCGTGCCGGAATTGCCGGGATCGCGGGGCGGAGGGTCAACAAGTGCTCGGGCGGGCAGCAGCAGCGGCTGCGCTTTGCGATGGCGCTCATTTCTGATCCATCGCTCATCGTCTTCGACGAGCCCACGACCGGCATGGACGTCACGGGGCGCCGGGACTTCTGGGCCGCGATCCGCGAGGACGCTGCTGGCGGTTGCACGGTCCTGTTCGCGACCCACTACCTCGAGGAGGCCGAGCGGTACGCGGACCGGGTGATCCTCATGGACGCGGGCCGGATCGTCGCCGACGGCACGCCCGGGGAGCTCCGGGCCATGGCGGCGGGACGCATGGTGCGAGCAACTTGGCCCGGCGCGACGGACGCGGACCTCGCCGCAGTCCCCGCGCACGACGGCGCGCAGCGGCAGGGCGACCAGGTCGCCTTCCGTGCGCTGGACAGCGACGCCGTGGCGAGACACCTGCTCACGGCGACGTCTGCGCGGGACCTCGCGATCACGTCGCACGGGCTTGAGGACGCCTTTATGGCACTCACCGCAGGAGACGCAGGCACCGCACGGGAACCCGGCCGAGCATTCAGCAAGGAAGGAAGCACGCGATGACCACCGCAGCCGCACACCCGGACCAGACTAGGGCCGGGGGACCGGCCCCCGGGGTCCCGCGCCTTGGCGGGCTCAACCCGACGCTCGTGAGGATCGAAGTCCTGCGGGTGGCGCGGAACGCGCGCACGCTCGCGTTCGCCGTCGTCATGCCGGTGGCGATCTACTTCGCGTTCGGCGGCTCGGGCGGCCTGGGCCGCCAGGCTGTGGGCCGCGGGAACGTGGCCGCGTACTCGATGATCTCGATGGCCCTGTACGGGGCGATGACTGTGGCCGTCATGACGGCGGCGAGCGTCTCCGTGGAACGGGCCCAGGGCTGGTCGAGGCAACTACGACTCACCCCGCTCCGCCCTCAGGCGTACGTCGCCGTCAAGGCCTTCACGGCCCTACTCACGAGCCTCCTTCCAGTGGTGGCCGTCAACGCCGTGGGCCTGCTCAGCGGCGCAACGATGCCGTCGGACGTCTGGGTGCTCTCGATGCTCCTCGAGTGGTTCGGCGCGGCGGTCCTTGCGGCATTCGGCCTGTTCATGGGGTACCTGCTGCCCACAGAGAACTCGATGCAATTCCTTGGGCTCGGCCTCGCGCTCATGGCCTTCGCAGGGGGGGTGTTCTACCCGTTCTACCTCATGGACCCGATCCTCCAGGAGGTCGCGAGGTTCACGCCCATGTGGGGCCCGAGTATGGTGGCGCACGCTGTGCTGCTCGGCGATGCGTTCGACTGGGTATGGGCGCTGAACATCTGCGCATGGCTCGCAGTGTTCGCGACCGGGGCGGGGCTCATGTTCCGCCGGGACACCCGCAGGGTCTAGGCGGTCCGTGGCACAGTGGTGTCCATGATCAGCTTCCTCAGGGGTGCCGCCAATCGCGGCGCGACCCCTGACGACGAGGACGGCCGCACGGACCGCATGTCAAGGCTCTTAGGGGTGTTCGTTGCGTCGATCTGGCTCGTCTGGCTCATCTCGCCGCTCGTTCACGCCGCGGAGCTCCTTGGGAAGCCGCAGGGGGACGTCGGCTTCGCGGCGGTGCTCGGGTTCGCCGTCGTGTACGTGTGGCAGTTCTCGCGGCGTGGCTACGTCATGGGCGGGGCCGACGTTGTTGCGAGCCCGTCCGCCCGCCTCCAGGGCTGGCTCGGGTACGTCGCCATGGCGGCGCTCGCCGTGGTCTGCCTCGCAATGCTGGGCCAGTCGGGGACCACGCCGTTCGTGTTCCTCGCGATCGCCGGCATGTGGACTATGCCCATGGTGTGGGCGTTCGCCGTCGCCGTGGCGCTCGCCGTCGCCTATGCAGCCGCCTGGACAGTGGTTCCTGGCTGGACCGAGGATCTCGGGACGCTCACCGGAATGGCGATGGGCGTCGTCGCGGTCGGGGTTGCCGTGATCTCCGCCCGGCGCCAGCGGGCGCTCGGGCGGGCTAGGCGCGAGAACGCGCGGCTCATGGTCGAAGAGGAGCGCACCCGGTTCGCCCGCGACCTCCACGACATTCTCGGCCACTCGCTCACTGTCATCACGGTCAAGGCCGAGCTGGCCAGGAGGGTCATGGACGCCGACCCGGGGCGGGCCAGGTCCGAGCTCGAGGATCTCGAGCGACTCTCCCGCGACGCCCTCGCGGACGTTCGCCGCGCCGTCGACGGGTACCGCGAGATATCCCTCCCCGGCGAGCTCGCGCGCGCCCGGGCCGCGCTCGCGGCCACGGGAATTGAGGCGGACATCCCCCGGGCCACGGACGAGGTCCCGAGCGCCGCGCGCGAGCTGTTTGCCTGGACCGTCCGAGAGGGCGTCACGAACGTCCTAAGGCACTCGCAGGCGCGTCGGTGCGAGATCCTGCTCGGCCCCACGTCGGTGACGATCGCAGACGACGGCGGCGGGGACGCGCCGTCGGCCGCATCGCCGCCCCAGACGGCGGGTGGCACGACGGCAGGCGTCGTGGCCGGGGGCGCCTCGCCAGTCGCTGCCCCGACGGCGGGCGACGGGCACGGGCTCAGGGGCTTGCGCGAGCGCGCGAGGGCCCTCGGCGCTACGGTCGAGACCGGCCCCGGACCGCTTGACGGCTTTGCCGTGACGGTGCGCCTGAGCCCCCGTACGGCCGGACGGGCAGGGGCAGCCCAGTGAGCATCCGGGTTGTCCTCGCCGACGACCAGGCACTGGTCCGCGGTGCCCTGGCGGCGCTGCTGGACCTCGAACCGGACATCGACGTGGTGGGGGAGGCAGGCGACGGCGCCGAGGCGGTCTCGCTGGCTGCGCGCGCCGCCCCGGACGTGGTCCTCCTCGACGTCGACATGCCCGTCAAGGACGGGATCACTGCGTGCGCCGAGATCACTGCGGGCATTCCGGGAGTCCGGGTTCTCATGGTCACGACCTTCGGGCGCCCGGGATACCTGAGACACGCCATGCAGGCCGGGGCCTCAGGGTTCGTGGTCAAGGACACGCCCGCGCGGCAGCTCGCCGAGGCGGTGCGACGCGTCGCCTCAGGGCTGCGCGTGGTTGATCCCGCACTCGCGGCCGAGTCGCTCACAGCGGGTGAGAGCCCCCTCACCGAGCGCGAGACCGACGTGCTGCGGGAAGCTGCCGGCGGCGGCACGGTGGCAAGCATCGCGAGGACGCTGTTCCTCTCCGAGGGCACCGTGCGCAACTACCTCTCGAGCGCGATCGGCAAGACTGGGGCCGCGACGCGGGCCGAGGCGGCGCGAATCGCCGAGGAGAACGGCTGGCTCCTCTGAACTGACAGATGTCATGCCGAACGGGTGACACGCGTGTGGGGCCGGGGTGCCGAGCGGGCTGAACCATGGAATCAGCCGCACGAAGCGGCACCATCCAGACTAGGAGCCCGATCCCCGATGACGTCCACCCTCACCCTTAGCCTCGCCACCGCAGTCCTCGCCGCAGCCGTTCTCGCGTGGGCCGTTGTACGCCAATTCCAGACCCGGCCGGTGGAGCAGTTCAAGGCCCGTTTGTTTCTGATCCTCGGGGCGATCGGCGTCTGGCAGGTTGCGCGGCTCGCCGATGCTGGCGGGATGCAAGCGGCGGACGCCGTGGCGCTCACCGCATCCCTCCTGCTCGCCGCCGTGTTCGGCTGGCTCCGCGGGTGGGCTGCGACGGTGTGGGCGCACAACGGCGCGGCCTACCGTCGGGGCGGGTGGCCCGTCCTCGGACTGTGGGCGGCCGGGCTGGCCATCCACGTCATTGTCGACGTGCTGGCCGCGGTGGCTGACGGCCACCACGGTCTGGGCCCCGTGGGCTCCGCCTCGATCATGCTCTACCTCGCCGCGACGCTCGGGCTCCAGAGCTGGATCATTCAGCGCCGCGCCGATGAGGTGCTTCGTCCCGCGCCGGCCGCGGAGGCTGTTTGCGCCTGAGTTATACACATACACCCCCGGCGGGGTCCCGCCGGGGGTTGTCGGTGCGTAGCGTCAGGAACGGGCCCCGAATTCGGCGCCCGAGCCACGTGAGCAGGGGGTCCGGAATGGGCAAGGCGCAGCGCAATCGGTTGGATCGAGCGGGTCAGGTAGGCGGCATCGCGCGTGTCGCAGGCGCCGCGGGAGACGCAACAGGCGCCGACGCCCCGGACCGCCACCTGCCAGAGTTCAGCGTCCGTCAGGCGGACGCCCTGCGACGCCATTGCAGCGACGCTGTGCGGGGCCTCGGGTTCAGGGCAAAGGACCTCGGAACCCACATTGTTGTGATGGGCGGCCCGTTCACCGGTGCCGGTGCACAGCTTGGGTTCGGGACGATCGCACGGGAGGCCCTCCTCCTCCCCGAGTCGGAGTGGCCGGTGATGGTCGAGGCGATCGTGCGGCAGCTCATCGGTGCAGGAGTCCAGGGAAGCGCCGTCCGGGGGAGCCTGGGCTACGCCGGACCAGCCCTGCGGGAGAGGCTCTTTCCACGGTTCGTCGCCCCGGAGCGCATGCCCCCGGACGCCTGGACCGAGGAGTACACCTACGCCCGACGCGTGGGAGGCCTTCCGCTCATCATGGCCATCCGGCGCGAACAGACCTCGATGTACGTCGCGGACCGCCACCTTGCCAAGGCCGGAGGACTCGAGTCCGCCTGGGAGGCCGCCGAAGAGAATCTCTTCTCGGCCGACCTCGGACGTCCGGAGGCCTTCGTGAAGGACGGTTCCGCCGTCTTCCTGCTCGATTCCGACCACCCGCGCCAGGCCTCGTGGCTCGCGTACCCGGAACGGCTCATGGAGCGACTCGGAATGGACCCCGGTCCGCTCGGCGTCTTCTTCAGTGTCCCAGCGCTGAGGATGATCACGTTCAGCGAAGTGAGTGAGGAGACGACGGTGGAAGGGGTCATCTCGATGCTCGAGGTCAACGCCATTCTCGCCAAGGGTGAGGTCGCACCCCTGAGTCGGCACCTCTACTGGTGGCGCCCCGGCGGGGAGGTCATGGCCGCTACGGAGTTCGAGCACGGACAGCCCGTGCTCACCCTGCCGAAGAGCGTCATGGAGGCCATCGCCGGGCACGGCAGCGGAGCCGAGCAGGTGGCGTGAAGGCGCCGGGCGGTGACCGGCTGCCTGGCGATTTGCGCCACTTTGACACAATGGACGAGTGACTGCTGTGCCAACCGTTCTCCCTGACAACCCCTCTGCGGATGCGTCCGCAGGTGGAGTGCGCCTCGAACTGCCGCCCCTGAAGCTGGGCCGCCTCACGATCGACACGCCCGTGGTGCTCGCCCCGATGGCAGGCATCACCAACACGGCATTCCGGCGGCTGTGCCGCGAGTTCGGCGGTGGCCTGTACGTTGCGGAGATGGTCACGACCCGCGCCCTGGTCGAGCGCCACCCCGGTTCGCTCCGGATCATCAAACACGATGACGACGAGGCGGTCCGGTCCGTCCAGCTCTACGGCGTCGACCCGGTCACCGTGGGGCAGGCCGTGAGGATGCTCGTCGAGGAAGACCGCGCGGACCATATCGACCTCAACTTCGGCTGCCCCGTGCCCAAGGTCACCAAGCGCGGCGGCGGATCGGCCCTGCCGTGGAAGACCGACCTCTTCACCCAGATCGTGCAGACGGCCGTCCGCGAGGCGGACAAGGGCAACGTTCCGCTGACCATCAAGATGCGCAAGGGCATCGACGAGGACCACCTCACCTATCTCGAGGCAGGCCGGATCGCGCGGGACGCCGGCGTCGCGGCGGTTGCCCTCCACGGGCGCACTGCGGCGCAGTTCTACTCGGGAACGGCCGACTGGAGCGCGATCGCACGGCTCCGCGAGGCCCTGCCCGACGTTCCCGTCCTGGGCAATGGGGACATCTGGAGTGCTGAGGATGCGGTGCGGATGGTGCGCGAAACGGGGGTTGACGGCGTCGTCGTCGGGCGTGGATGCCAGGGGCGGCCATGGCTCTTCGGTGACCTTCAGGCGGCCTTCGAGGGTCGTGCGGACCGCATCCGCCCGGGCCTCAAGGACGTCGGCGAGGCCTTCTTCCGCCATGCAGAGCTGCTCGTCGAGTACTTCGAGGAGGAGGGGCGGGCGCTCCGGGACATCCGCAAGCACGTGGCCTGGTACTTCAAGGGCTACGCCGTGGGCGGCGAGCTGCGCGCCCAGCTCGCACAGGTCAACACCCTCGAGGAGCTGCGCGGGCGCCTCGACACCCTCGATGCCGAGGCGCCCTACCCCGGCGTCGACGCCGAGGGCCCGCGCGGCAGGGCCGGTTCGCCCAAGCGCCCGGCGCTCCCGCATCGCTGGCTCGAGAGCCGCACGATGGATGCCGACCAGTCCCGGGATGTCGCCGCCGCCGAACTGGACGTGTCCGGTGGCTGAGGCGGTCGCCGAGGGCACCCGCGGATACTCGAAGCAGGACTCAAGCCGCTGGGTCGAGGAGCCCCGCAAGAAGAGCTACCGCAGTGACTTCGAGCGGGACAGGGCGCGCGTCCTCCATTCCTCGGCGCTGCGCCGACTCGGGGCGAAGACCCAGGTCGTCGCCCCTGACACCGACGACTTCGTCCGCACGCGCCTGACCCACTCCCTCGAGGTGGCCCAGGTGGGCCGCGAGCTCGGACGTGTGCTTGGCTGCGACCCGGACGTCGTCGACACCGCATGCCTGAGCCACGATCTGGGCCATCCTCCGTTCGGCCACAACGGCGAGAGCGCCTTGAATGACATCGCCCATGCGATTGGCGGCTTCGAGGGCAATGCCCAGACCCTACGCCTGCTCACGCGCCTCGAGCCGAAGGTCCTCGACCGTGACGGCCAGCCGGCGGGGCTCAACCTCACCCGGGCGAGCCTCGACGCCTCGTGCAAGTACCCCTGGACGGCGGTGGACGCCCCGCTCATCCACGGGCACCGGACCAGCAAGTTCGGCGCGTACGAGGACGATCTGCCGATCTTCTCGTGGGTCCGTGAAGACGCCCCTGCGGGTCGGTCCTGCATCGAGGCCCAGGTCATGGACCTCTCGGACGACATCGCCTATTCGGTCCACGACGTCGAGGACGCGATCGTGGCGGGGAAGTTCCAGCTGCGCTGGATGGAGAACCCTGACCACCGCGCCCGCGTGATCGGCTACACCCAGCAGTGGTACCTCCCGCACAGCGAGCCGGCCGAGATCGACGCCGCGCTTGCGCGGCTCGAGGCCACACCCGTGTGGGTTCGGGAGGCAGACGGCTCGCGGCGGTCGATGGCCGCCCTGAAGAACATGACCAGCCAGCTCATCGGCCGGTTCTGCGACAGCGCCCTCTCTCTGACGCGTGCCGCGTACGGCGCGGCCCCGCTCACGCGGTACGCCGGCGAGGTCATGGTGCCGGATGAGACGGTCACCGAGATCGCCGTCATGAAGGGCCTCGCCACCACCTTCGTCATGACGACCGACCACCGCCAGCCCATCTATGAGCGCCAGCGTGAGGTCCTGCACGCCCTCGTGACGGCGCTCAGCGCCACCGGGGACCGGCATCTGGAGCCGATGTTCGCCGCGGACTGGCGCGCGGCGCAGGACGACGCGGGCCGGCTGCGCGTCGTCGTCGACCAGGTCGCCTCCCTCACGGATGGCTCGGGCCTCGCATGGTATGAGCGGCTCGTCGGCAGCCTGCCGAGCCTGTGGTGACGGTGACCGGGACTAAGGTGGACCAGTGGCCGGCCTGATCAAACCCGAGGACATCGCGGAGGTCCGTGCGCGC
Source organism: Sinomonas sp. ASV486 (assembly GCF_030908215.1). Taxonomy (GTDB): domain Bacteria; phylum Actinomycetota; class Actinomycetes; order Actinomycetales; family Micrococcaceae; genus Sinomonas; species Sinomonas puerhi. The sequence goes on from NZ_JAVFJK010000005.1 coordinate 261,197, forward strand.
ACGGACATCAAGGAGGTCGTCGAGGGCTACGTGACCCTCAAGGGTGCAGGCATCGGCTCCTGGAAGGGCCTGTGCCCGTTCCACGACGAGCGTTCGCCCTCATTCCACGTCCGCCCCCACGTGGGCACTTACCACTGCTTCGGCTGCGGCGAGAGCGGCGACGTCATCAGCTTCGTCATGAAGCTGGACCACACAGCATTCGCCGAGACGGTCGAGAAGCTCGCGGCCCGCATCGGCTACGAGCTGCACTACGAGGACGGCGCGGGACCACGGCGCGAAGAGGTCGGCCGCCGCCAGCGCCTGCTCGACGCGCACAAGATCGCCGCAGAGTTCTTCCAGGCCCAGCTCCTCAGCCCTGCCGCCGCAGCGGGACGCCAGTTCCTCTTCGAGCGCGGATTCGAGCGCAACGTCGCCGAGCAGTTCGGTGTGGGCTTCGCCCCGCAGGGATGGGACGCGCTCCTCAAGCATCTGCGGGGCAAAGGGTTCACGGACGACGAGCTGAGGCTCACGGGCATGTTCTCTGAGGGCAACCGCGGCCTGTATGACCGTTTCCGTGGCCGCCTCATCTGGCCCATCCGGGACATCACGGGGGAGGTGATCGGCTTCGGCGCCCGGCGCCTGTTCGACGATGACCAGGGCCCCAAGTACCTCAACACCCCAGAGACCGCGCTCTACAAGAAGTCCCAGGTCCTCTACGGGATCGACATGGCCAAGCGCAACATTGCCAAGAAACGCCAGCTCGTCGTCGTCGAGGGCTACACCGACGTCATGGCGTGCCATCTCGCGGGCGTCGACACCGCCGTCGCCTCCTGCGGAACGGCGTTCGGCGGCGAGCACATCAAGATCGCTCGCCGGCTCCTCTCGGACGACGGGACCGGGGGAGAGGTCGTCTTCACGTTCGACGGCGATGCCGCGGGCCAGAAGGCCGCACTCAGGGCCTTCGAGGAGGATCAGCGCTTCGTGGCCCAGACCTACGTGTCGGTCGAGCCGAGCGGCATGGACCCGTGCGAGCTGCGCCAGCACCGCGGAGATGCCGCCGTGCGGCAGCTCATCGAGGCGCGCCGACCCCTCTTCGAGTTCGCGATCCAGGCCACCCTGCGCAAGCACAACCTCGAATCGGTCGAGGGCCGCGTCGCGGCACTGCGCGAGGCCGCACCGGTCGTTGCGCAGATCCGAGACCAGGCCATCCGGCCGGCCTATGCCCGCGAGCTCGCGAAGTGGCTCGGGGTGCCGCTCGAGGAGGTCACGCGGGCGGTCACGTCGGCCGGAAGGCACCTCACAGCGTCGGGCGCGTCTCGCGGGCCCCAGCAGGGCGTCAACCGGCCCGGTGCGGCGCACGACGCCGCGGGGCCGAGTGCCGCCGTTGCCGCGCCTGCCGTCTGGCTCCCGGACCCGCGGGACCCGGTGGCGGTCATGGAGCGGCAGTCCCTCGAAGTGGTCCTCCAGCAGCCCCAGATGCTGCTCGATGTCTCATGGGCGGAATTCGCCTCGGCACGCTTTGCGGCGCCAGCGTACGCCGCCCTGCACTCCGCGATCGTCGCTGCCGGACGTCCGGCGGAGCAGGAGGCCACGGCCGGCTGGATAGAGCGTGTGCGCCACGAGCTGGCAGAGCCCCTGCGCCCGCTTCTGGCAGAGCTTGCGGTGACACCCCTCCCGGCTACGACTGAGGAGTCGCTTGAGCGCTACTGCCGGGACATCCTCGCGGGCCTCGCCGAGCTGCAGATCACAGCCCAGAAGGCCGAGATGATCGGGCAGCTGCAGCGTCTGGACCCGGCCGGTGCGCCGGAAGCGTTCCAACGCCTCAACCGCCGCCTCATGGAGCTCGAGCTGCGTCGTCGTGCCCTCCGCTCCGCCGACTGAGCCTGGCCACGGGGCCGGGCCGGCGCCGATTTCACCTCAGGGCTCAGGCCCTGCTAGGGTAGGACCCGCTGCGATCCCCCGTAGCTCAATTGGCAGAGCATTCGACTGTTAATCGAAGGGTTACTGGTTCGAGTCCAGTCGGGGGAGCCATTTGCAGTGTCAGTCCCCCGTAGCTCAATTGGCAGAGCATTCGACTGTTAATCGAAGGGTTACTGGTTCGAGTCCAGTCGGGGGAGCACCTTCACGCAGCGCCTGCAGTCAGCGGGCCCGCGACAGGCATTTCGCCCCGCTCTGTCGGGGCGTTTGTCGTCTTATCATGATCCTATGTCCGAGTCGTCGGCCCCCCTTCCCCCTGGGTGGACGCGCTACGAGGGTCCGCTCCTGACCATCTGGCGGGCCCGATTCGAGGGCGCCTACGGCGAGGGCACCGCGAACGGCTTCAACGACGGGATGTTCGTGCGCGATCAGCGCCGCCCGATCGCCCAATGGGTCAACTTCGCGCTCCGCTCCGCGGTGCTCGTAGCGCCCGAGACGCCAGGCGGGTGGCCCGTCCAGAGGTTCGCCATCTACTACGCCCCGCCGCGTGAGGGCTTCTGCACGATCCGGACGGAGCGGCATGAGTGGATGCCCCGCGGTCCCCGGGGTTCGACGACCGATGCGGATGCGTTCACTGCGGCCGTCCTAGCTGCGGAGCAGTTCCTGCAGGTCGAGGCCACCTTCGGCGCCCTCGACACCGGAAGCCCGCGGACTCCCTGAGCTGCGCGGCGGCGGGCCCCCAGCGGCAACTGGGTGGTAGTTTGGTCACGGATTGCGCCTCGCGCGTTCTTGACCGACAGGAAAGGACCCGACGACGATGAGTGGACGCCACAGTACGCCGGCAGGCCGGCGGCCGAAGCTGGCCGCTCTGCCGGACCTTGTAGGCCAAGCCGCGCGGCTCGCGCCGCGCCAGTTGAACGACGAACTCGCCCTCGCCAAGATCGAGCTCAAGAACCGGGGCGTCAAGGCAGGAGTCGGGGCTGGACTGTTCGTCGTGGCGCTCCTGTTCCTCGGACTCCTCGTGATCGCGCTCGTGGTGGCGGCAATCCTCGGCCTCGCCACCGTCATGCCCGGGTGGCTGGCGGCCCTGATCGTCGGGGCCGCGTTCCTTGTGATCATCGCGATTGCGGTGCTCATCGGCATGGCGTGGGTGAAGAAGGCCATGCCGCTTGTCCCGGCCGACGCGATCCGCGGCGTGCGCTACGACCTCGGCATCGTGACGGAGGGCCGCAACTTCGATCCGCGCCTGCTCGATCCGTCGACAATCCAGTACAAGCGCGCGCAGGCCACGAAGGAAGCCGAGAAGGCCAAGGCCAAGATGGAGAAGGAGGCGCAGGAGCGGGCCCACGGCAAGGTCAAGCTCCCCGCACCGACTGAAGCCGAGCTTCGCGAGCGCCTCGAGAAGCGCCGCGCACACCTTCTGGACGTCCGCGACGGCCTCGTTGCCGAGATGGACGTCAAGCGCCAGGCCGGCTACCTCGCCGACGACGTCAAGGCCAGGTTCGCCGGTGGATCAAGCCGCGCCCCTTTCGCCACGACGGGCACGACGGCGCGGGGTGGCCCGGGCGCGCAGGGCACCAGCCGCGCGGCAGACACCGCGGAGGCGCTCAAGGGACGCTGGGCGCCGCTCGCGGTGTTCACCGTCTCGGCCACCGCCTTCGTGGTCTTCCTGCGCAAGCTGGTGAAGAACTGAGCGGCCGGGGGCCCTCAGTGCACAGCAGTACCTTGATCACGGGGGAACCGCCGCTGGTCCCGCCCCACGGGTGGGCGGTGCGGAAACGGTGAGGTTCTTCGACGCGGGCACACGGCCGGGGGCCGAGCAGGTCGAGACCGACCGCCTCTTCACCCTGCCGAACATCATCACGATCCTGAGGTTCTTCGGCGTGCCGCTCTTCATGTGGCTCGTCCTCGCCGAGCGGGAGTACGGCTGGGCCGTAGTGGTGCTCGCAGTCATGGGGAGCACGGACTGGGTGGACGGCTACGTGGCGCGGCGCCTCGGCCAGGTCTCGCTGCTCGGGAAGGTACTCGACCCGGCGGCGGACCGCCTCGCGCTTCTTGCTGTCGCGCTGACCCTCGTGCTCGCCGACGTGGTGCAGTGGTGGTACCTCGCCGCTCTGCTCGTGCCCGACCTCGCACTGGGCACGGCCTCGCTCTTCTACTTCCACAGCCATCCTGACCTCCCGGTGTCGAAGATCGGGAAGCTCCGCACGGCATTCCTTCTCGTGGGTACGCCGCTGCTCGTTCTGTCCAAACTGTCCGTCCCCGGGGCGGTTGCCTACGCAGTGGTGGCCTGGGTCCTGCTCCTCCTTGGCCTCATCGGGCACTGGATTGCAGCGTTCAACTACTTCCGCGCAATCGTGGCCAAGGGTCGGCCGGTGCGCGAGAGCAGGCTTGAGGACAACGGCTGGGAAGGCGGTCGTTGATGGTGTGGTTCGCCGTCGTGCTCGCCGTGCTCGGCGCCTTCTTCCTCGCGTTCGGCGCGCAGCGGCAGGGGAGTGCCGTCAAGGCGGACATGGGCGGCCTCGCCCTGAGCTCCCGCAGCTTCGTCCGGCTCCTGCGGAATCCCCGGTGGATTCTCGGACTGACACTCCTCGGCGCTGGCATGCTGTGCAACATGGTCGCCCTTGTCTCGGCACCTCTGACAGTGATCCAGCCGATCGGTGCCATCGCGCTCGTCATCACGACGATTGTCAACTCCAAGGACCAGGGCATCACGATCAATCGGCCCACCGTCGTCGCCATCACCGCCTGCGTGACCGGATCGGCGCTCTTCGTCCTGCTTGCCGTGAACGCGACGGTCGAGAACCATCATGTGGGTGCCGACGCGGAACTGGCCATCGTGCTGCTGCTCGCCCTCGCCGTCGGGGTGCTCGGTGGTCTCGCGACCATGTTCCGGCACCGGCTGAGCGCGTTCGTCTACATCCTCGGAGCGGGGGTGCTGTTCGGCTTCGTGGCCGTCCTGACCCGGATCATCGGTCGGGACCTCCTCTCCGCCAACGGGCAGTTCCTCCTGAACGTGCAGTGGTATTCGGTCGTCGCGATCGTGGCTGCGGGAGGTCTCGGCTCCTGGTTCGTCCAGAACGCCTATTCGTCCGGGCCGCCCGACCTCGTGATCGCCGGCCTGACGGTCATCGATCCGATTGTCGGCATTGCGATCGGCATCACCATCCTCGGTGAGCTGCGTCCTGACGTGCCCGCCGTCGTTGCGGTTGCCATGGTGGTGGCCGCCCTCATTGCTATCGTGGGAGTCATTGCCCTGTCCCGGCACCATCCGGAGGTCGCGAAGCGGAAGAAGGACTCCGCGCGCGAGCTTCGGGGAGGATCCGGGCCCGATGCACGTTCCCACACCGGCGGCTGATCCGTATCTGGAGGCCCGCCGGGAACGCGGACCGGAACCGCCGGCCCGCCCGACCAGGAGAGCTTGTGACCACGCCTGAACCCGAGACGGACCTGACCAGCAAGCCGCTGACGATTCTGATTGGCGCAGACACCTATCCACCCCATGTCAACGGCGCCGCGCAGTTCGGGTATCGGCTTGCCAAAGGCATGACGGCGCGCGGACACCACGTGCACGTCGCCGCCGTGCGCTCCGACAGGGGAAAGAGCTTCACCGAGGTGCGCCCGGAGGCAACCGTCCACCGTCTCCGTTCCCACTCGGTGCCGACCCACGAATACTGGCGCGTCGTGTTCCCCTGGGAGGTCAAGAAGGAGATCGCGCTCCTCTTCGACCATGTCAAGCCCGATGTGGTCCACATCCAGAGCCATTACATGATCGGCGAGCACGTCCTCTACGAGGCGGTGAAGCGTGGCATTCGCGTGGTCGCGACCAATCACTTCATGCCGGAGAACCTCAACCCGTTCCTTCCCTTCCCGCAGTGGTTCCTGAACATCGTGGGCCGCCAGTCGTGGAAGGACATGGGCAAGGTCATGGGGCAGGCCGATGTGGTCACGACGCCAACGCCGCTCGCCGCGAAGGCCATGCGTGACCATGCGTTCCTGACGGAGGTGCTGCCCCTCTCGAACGGCATCGACATCGCCGCCTACGAGCCGCGGCCCGGCGAGGTGGTCGTGAAGAACCCGTATCCCACTGTTCTCTTCGCCGGGCGGCTCGCGGAGGAGAAGCATATCGACGTGCTCGTCGAGGCCGTCGCCAAGACCCCGCCCGAGCTCAATGTGCACCTTGAGATCGTGGGCGGCGGAGAGGTGCGCCCGTCCCTTGAGCATCTCGTGGACCGCCTGGGCGTGAGGAGCCGGGTCCGCTTCCTTGGCCTTGCACCCGACGACGAGCTCCGGCTCGCCTACCTCCGCGCAGACCTCTTCTGCATGTCGGGGACCGCGGAACTCCAGTCCCTCGCGACGCTCGAGGCCATGAGCGCCTCCACCCCGGTGGTGCTGGCGAACGCGATGGCCTTGCCGCACCTCGTGGTCGACGGTGAGAACGGGTATCTCTTCCGCCCCAACGACGTCGACGACCTTGCTGCCAAGATCACCGCCGTGCTGAGCCTTCCCCCGGCGGAACGGGCCCGGATGGGCGCGGAGAGTTACCGCATGGTCCAGAAGCACGGACTCAAGGCCACACTGGACACGTTCGAGGCCCTGTACCGCGGCACCGACGTCGGCGGCGACCTGGCCTAGGATGGAAAGGTCCCCAGCACTTGGGGCGTGGGGCCTTAGCTCAGCCGGTTAGAGCAGGGGACTCATAATCCCTTGGTCGTGGGTTCAAGTCCCACAGGCCCTACGGTCAGGCCCGGAGCCATGCGCAGCGTGGTTCCGGGCCTTTTTGCGTCCACCGGTCCGGCCGGGTTGTCGAGACCGCCGGGGAAGCGTATGTTACTTGTGAGTAACTACTCATGAGTAACAACTGACCCTGGAGAGCACCATGACGCAGCCGCGCACCGCCGCCGCCGATCTGCCGTACGCCGACGGCGACTTCTATGCCTTCGAGGCCCTTCTCTCCGACAAAGAGAGGGACCGCCTCCACGAGGTGCGTGAGTGGCTGGCACGCGAAGTGGCCCCCATTGCCATCGACTGCTGGAACCGTGCCGAGTTCCCGCATGAGATCGTGCCCAAGGTTGCCGAGCTCGACGTCATGAGCCCGGTCCGTCGCCAGGGTCACTCGAACCTGCTCGCGGGACTCCTCCACGCCGAGTTCACCCGCGCCGACGCCTCGATCGCCACCTTCATGGGCGTCCACGACGGCCTGTTCGCAGGGTCGATCGAGCTGCTCGCCTCCGAGGAGCAGAAGGCTGCCTGGCTGCCCGAGATCTATTCGCTGGACAAGATCGGGGCCTTCGGCCTGACCGAGCCGCTCGGCGGCTCCGATGTCGCCGGCGGGACCCGGACCACTGCGCGCCGCGACGGTGGCGACTGGATCCTCAAGGGTGCCAAGCGCTGGATCGGCAACGCGACGTTCTCCGACTGGGTCGTGGTCTTCGCGCGGGACGAGGCCGATAACCAGGTCAAGGGCTTCCTCGTGGACACCAACCTGCCCGGGTACAGCGCCACGCGGATCGAGAACAAGATCGCGCTGCGCACGGTGCAGAACGCGGACATCACGCTCGATGACGTCCGAGTCCCGGCCGAGTTCAAGCTCGCCCACGCCAACAGCTTCAGGGATACGAACAAGGTGCTCAAAGCCACACGGCTCTCCGTGGCGTGGCAGGCCGTCGGGCAGCAGCTGGCCGCCTTCGACGTGGCGCGGCGGTACACGGTCGAGCGTGAGCAGTTCGGCCGCCCGATCGCCTCCTTCCAGCTGGTCCAGGACCAGCTCGTCACGATGCTCGGCAACGTGGTGAGCTCGCTGGGCATGATGGTCCGCCTCGCGCAGCTCGAGGATGCCGGCCGGGCCCGCGATGAGCAGTCTGCGCTCGCGAAGGCCTTCACGACCGCCCGCATGCGCGAGAGCGTCGCGATCGGCCGCAGCCTGCTCGGCGGCAACGGCATCGTGACGGACTACGGGATGGCCAAGGTGTTCGCAGACGCGGAGGCCATCTACTCGTATGAGGGCACGCACGAGATCAACTCTCTCGTGGTGGGCCGGTCGATCACGGGCATCTCAGCCATCGTCTGACCTGCTCAGCCCCAGGGCAGCAGGACCGAGGGCCGGCGGTCCTCGATGAATGCCAGGGGGTCCACGTACTCGTCGCCCCGGCGTACGCCCCAATGCAGGCAGTCGTCGGGGCCGCAGTGGCCGGCCTCGCCCGGAGCGAGGGCCCCGACCGGTTCGCCCCTGGCGATCGCGGCACCCACGGTAGCCGTGCCCACGACGGGTTCGAAGCTGCTCCGCAGTCCGTCGCCGTGGTCGATGGTCACCACGGGCCGGTCCACCACCCAACCGCTGAACACCACCGTCCCGGCCTGCGGCGAGCGGACTTCGGCGCCCCGCACCGCACCGAGGTCCGCCCCCCGGTGGCCTGACAGCCACGGGCGCCTCGGGGGATCGAACTGGCGCACGACGGCGGGCCGCGGCTCGAGCGGCCATGCCCACCCGTAACCTGAAGGCTGTGCTCCGGCGGGCCTGGGGAGCGTGGGCGATGCGCCTACGGGCTGGGCGAGGGCGACCTGTGCGGCAGGCGGTGCCTGCGCCGCGGCGGGGCCGCCCACAGCCGCGGAGAGCGCCAGAGCGCAGACGCTCGGCACTGCCGTGAGGATTCTGAGCGGCTCTCGGCCGGTAAGGGGCATCCGAGGTGTCATGACGCCCAGCCTTGCGGTGTGGCGAGACCATCGGCAAGGGCAACGGTCCCGCATGTGGACAATGCGGCGTCGTCCGCAGCGATGACGCCCTGATGCCGACGCCTTGATGCCGACGCCGGATGCGGCCTGGCCGCCGCTGCGCCGCCCGCCCTGACACCGCCCGCTGTAGTACACTTGGGACCGCGGCTTTCCGAGCCTCTTTTGCTGTGCCAGAATCCATGGTCCGCCATGCCTGCGCTTCAGAAGGGTGAAGGAAGCCGACTCCGCGCATCCAGCGCTCGTCATGAGCACTGTCCGCCCATCGGTCCGTGCAAACGGTAGGGGCGGGGAGGGGATGCCAGGGACACGCGGCCACCCGGCCGTCGTTGTCAACAACCGTCAACTATGGCAGGGGCAAGGGCCACCGCGTGCGCCCTCGAATGAAGACCTGCCGGAAGGAGCGTCGGCATGCCCGTCGTTACCATGCGCCAGCTGCTCGACAGCGGTGTCCACTTCGGCCACCAGACCCGCCGTTGGAACCCGAAGATGAAGCGCTTCATCCTCACCGAGCGCAACGGCATCTACATCATCGACCTCCAGCAGTCGCTGTCGTTCATCGACCGCGCCTTCGAGTTCGTCAAGGCCACGGTTGCCCACGGCGGCACCGTGCTCTTCGTCGGCACCAAGAAGCAGGCGCAGGAGGCCATCGCGGAGCAGGCCACGCGCGTCGGCCAGCCCTACGTCAACCAGCGTTGGCTGGGCGGCATGCTGACCAACTTCTCGACGGTTGCCAAGCGCATCCAGCGCCTCAAGGAGCTTGAGGAGATCGACTTCGAGGATGTGGCCGGTTCGGGCCGCACCAAGAAGGAGCTCCTCATCCTGCAGCGCGAGAAGGACAAGCTCGAGAAGACCCTCGGCGGCATCCGCAACCTGACCCGCACCCCGTCGGCGCTCTGGATCGTTGACACGAAGAAGGAGCACCTCGCGGTCGACGAGGCCAAGAAGCTCGGCATCCCCGTCGTGGCGATCCTCGACACGAACTGCGATCCGGACGAGGTCGATTTCCCGATCCCGGGCAACGACGACGCCATCCGCTCCGTGAACCTCCTCACCCGCGTTGTCGCTGACTCCGTGGCCGAGGGCCTCATTGCCCGCCAGAACCGCGGTTCCGGCACCGAGGGCGCGCAGGCGGAGCCGCTGGCCGAGTGGGAGCGCGAGCTCCTCGAGGGCCAGAAGGCCGAGGACGCCGCTGCGGCTCCGGCCGAGGCTGCTGCTGAGGCGCCCGCCGAGACTGCCGCTGCTGAGGCCCCCGCCGAGGCTACTGCTGAGGCTCCGGCCGAGGCCGAGTCCGCCGAGGGCACCAACTAACTCGATCAAAGACCCTCTCCGGGACCCACCAGGCTCCGGGGACTGCCGGCAGATGGCCGCACCTTCTACGGGAGCGGCCATCTGTGCTGGCCGGAAGACAGCAGAACACACGAGACGAGGGGTTCACATGGCGAACTACACCGCCGCTGACATCAAGGCCCTGCGCGAGCGCACGGGCGCAGGCATGATGGACGTCAAGAAGGCTCTCGACGAGGCCAACGGCGATGCCGAGAAGGCCGTCGAGATCATCCGTATCAAGGGCCTCAAGGGCGCTACCAAGCGCGAGGGCCGCTCGACTGCCGAGGGCCTCGTGGCCGCGAAGGTCGAGAACGGCGTCGGCGTCATGGTCGAGGTCAACTGCGAGACCGACTTCGTGGCCAAGTCTGCCAAGTTCATCGAGCTCGCCGACAAGGTCCTCAACGCGGCTGTCGCCTCCGGCGCCGCCGACCTCGAGGCCCTTCTGGCCGCTGACGTCGAAGGCAAGCCGCTGAGCGAGTTCGTCGTCGAAGAGGGCGCAGTGCTCGGCGAGAAGATCGTCGTCCGCCGCCTCGCCCGCATCGAGGGCGCGACCGTCGACGCCTACCTCCACAAGACGTCCAAGGACCTCCCGGCGCAGGTCGGCGTGCTGTTCGCCGTCAGCGGCGAGGGCGACGCTGCCCAGACCGCTGCGCACGACGTCGCCGTGCACGTGGCCGCGATGGCACCGAACTACCTCCGCCGCGAGGACGTCCCGGCCGATCTCGTCGAGTCGGAGCGTCGGATCGCGGAGGAGACCGCCAAGGCCGAGGGCAAGCCTGAGGCTGCCCTGACGAAGATCGTCGAAGGCCGAGTCACCGGCTTCTACAAGGGCGAGGTGCTCCTCGACCAGGCGTTCGCCAAGGACGCCAAGAAGTCCGTCGGCCAGGTCCTCACCGAGGCAGGAGTCGAGGGGACCGCGTTCGCGCGGTTCCGCGTCGGCGCCTAGCACGACCACAAGGGGGCGGCCACTTCGGTGGCCGCCCCCTTTGCCATGACCGGCGGCAGGTGCCGCTACGCTAGACGCAGGCTCCCAGACAGACGTTTTACCCGAGGGGACACATCCATGGAATCCGTATCGACCGCAGACACGACTGTGCCCTCCGCCCCGCTGGCAGACACAGCCAACCCAGCCGCCGGCATCGCCGAAGACCCGGCCGCCGGCATCGCCGCAGAGTCTGCCACGGAGGCGTCCACCGCGCTCGACGGCGAGCCGCGCCACCGGCGTCGAGTCCTCCTGAAGCTCTCGGGTGAGGTGTTCGGCGGCGGCAAGCTCGGCGTCGACACGGCGACCGTGCGGGGCATCGCGGAGCAGATCGCCGCCGCTGTGGACGACGTCGAGATCGCCATAGTGGTCGGTGGCGGCAACTTCTTCCGCGGAGCCGAGCTCTCGGTCTCGGGCATGGACCGCTCGCGCGCCGACTATATGGGCATGCTCGGCACGGTCATGAACTGCCTCGCCCTGCAGGACTTCCTCGAGCAGGCCGGCGTCGAGACGCGTGTCCAGAGCGCGATCACGATGGGCCAGGTCGCCGAAGCCTACATCCCGCGTCGCGCCATCAGGCACATGGAGAAGGGCCGCGTCGTGATCTTCGGCGCAGGGGCTGGACTGCCCTACTTCTCGACCGACACCGTTGCCGCGCAGCGCGCGCTCGAGGTGCACGCCGACGTCGTGCTCATGGCCAAGAGCGGAGTCGACGGCGTCTACACAGCCGACCCGAAGAAGGACCCCAGCGCCGTCAAGCTCGAGCACCTCACCTACGACGAGGCGCTGCGCCGCGATATCCGCGTCATGGACCAGACGGCCATGACGATGTGCAAGGACAACCGCCTCGAGATGGTCGTGTTCGGCATGGAGGGCAGGGGAAACGTCACCAAGGCGATCCGCGGCGACCATCTCGGCACGCGGGTGACCGTCTGAGCCACTCCCTCTGGTGCGGCTAGGATGTTCCTAGTCCCGCGGAGCCGGGCGGCCGCCTCCGCCATGCGGTCCCGGCGGTCGGCCGGGAAGTACACAGCTGCAACGAAGTCCTCAAGGAGTGCGACGTGATCGAAGAGACCCTGCTCGAAGCCACCGACAAGATGGAGAAGGCCGTCGAGGTGGCCAAGGAGGACTTCGCGTCGATCCGGACCGGCCGTGCCAACCCCGCGCTGTACGCGAAGGTCATGGTGGACTACTACGGGACCCCGACGCCGCTCCAGCAGCTGGCCTCCTTCCAGGTCTCGGACGCCCGCACGATCCTCATCACGCCGTACGACAAGAGCGCCCTGCGCGACGTCGAGAAGGCCCTCAGCGACTCCGAGGTCGGCGCCAACCCGTCCAACGACGGCAGCGTGATCCGGGTGGTCCTGCCCGAGCTCACGCAGGAGCGCCGCAAGGAGTACGTCAAGGTCGTCAAGGGCAAGGGTGAAGACGCCAAGGTCTCGATCCGCAGCATCCGCCGCAAGGCGAAGGAGACCCTCGACAAGCTCGTCAAGGACGGCGAGGTCGGCGAGGACGACGGCGTGCGCGGTGAGAAGGACCTCGACTCGCTGACCAAGAAGCACGTGGACGCCGTCGACGAGCTGGTCAAGCGCAAGGAAGCCGAGCTCCTCGAGGTCTGATGAGCACGCCCCAGCCCGACGTGCCGCATGAGGGACCCGACTCGTCGGGCAACCCAATGCCGGAGGCAGCCGCCCTCGGCGAGCGCCGGGCCCGCAAGTCCCAGAAGGCTTCGCGGGCAGGGCGAAACCTGCCCGCAGCCATCGCCGTGGGCCTGACCCTGCTTGCAGCGCTGCTCGCGGGGCTGTTCCTGTGGCCGATGGGGTTCGTCCTCATCGCCGTCTCGGCGGCCCTTCTGGGCGTCTGGGAGGTCTTCCGGGCGTTCGAGGCCCACGGCACGCGGGTCCCGATCGTGCCCATCATGGCTGCGGCGGTGGCCATCCCGGTGACGGCGTATTTCGGGGGGCAGGAGGCGCAGTTGTTCGCGCTCCTGGCCAGTTGTGCAGCGGTGCTCGTCTGGCAGAGCCTCGAGCATCCCGACGGCGCCACGCGTGGCGTCTTCGCCGGGGTGTTCATCGTCCTGTGGATCCCCTTCCTCATCGGCTACGCACTCCTGCCGCTGCATGCGGCAACACCGCCGCCGGGCTTCGGACTGTGGCAGGGCGGCGCGGTGCCGCCCTCGACGCTTCAGCTCGCGGTCACGCTCCTCCTGGTGGTGGCCAACGACACGTTCGGGTACATTGTGGGCGCGAGCCTGGGGAAGCACCCGATGGCGCCGAAGATCAGCCCCAAGAAGTCGTGGGAGGGCTTTGCGGGATCCGCGGCGGGGGCGCTCGTGATCGGCGTGCTGGGTGCGGTGCTCCTGCTCGGGCGGCCGTGGTGGGTCGGGGCCGTGCTCGCCATCGTCATGGTCGGTGCGGCCACAGCAGGCGACCTCGCCGAATCGATGGTCAAGCGCGAGCTCGGCATCAAGGACATGAGCAGCATCCTCCCGGGGCACGGGGGGATGATGGACCGGCTGGACTCGATCCTGTTCGGGGTGCCGGCCGCCTACCTCGTATTCAGCCTCCTGCAGGGCATCTAGGCTCGGGGACCTCACATGATCGACTTTCCAACGAACGAGAGGACGCGTACACGTGGCGCACACTGAGGACAGCGCGGCGGCAGGATTCGACCGGGTCGGGCGGGGCGACCTCGGTTACAGTCCCAAGCAGGTGGAGAAGTTCCTGGACGCGGCGCGCGCGTACCTCGAGGATCGCGCGGCTGCGGCCGTGACGAGCCACGATGTCCGCACCGTCTCGTTCGACGCCGTCCGCGGCGGCTACGACGCCAATGAGGTCGACGCCGCGCTGGACCGGCTCGAGGATGCGTTCGCACGCCGCGAGCGCGACGATCTCATCCAGGAAGCGGGCCAGGAGGCCTGGCTGCGCGAGATCGGGCAGCTGGCCGGGCTGCTCCGCGGCCGGCTCATGAGGTCCGACGGCGAGCGGTTCCGCCGCCCAGCCAGCGTCAAGGCCCCCAGCTATCACGTCGACGACGTGGACATCCTGTGCACGCGTCTGCTCGCATACCTCGAGCAGGGCTCCCCGATGAGCGCCGACGAGGTGCGCACCGCCGTCTTCCGCACCGTGTCCGGCAGGGAAGGCTACGAGGAGACCCAAGTGGACGCGTTCCTCGACCGTGTCGTGGAGCTCATGGCCGCGATCGACTGAGCCTCGGTTCAGCCGGGCGGCTCGGGTGAGTGCAGCCGTACGAGGAAGCGGTCGGCGTCGTGGGGGACCGTCCGGCCGCTCACGCGCGAGACGATCACCATGACGGCGAACGCGAGCGGGATCGTCCACGCGGCGGGCTGAGCGCACACCACGGCAACGACGGAGTGCTGCGCATCCTCGCCGAGCAGGCCAGTGCCGATGACCCCGGACGCTGTCAGCGCGCCCCCGCACGCCACCGCACCCGTGACCATGCCCGCAATCGCTCCTGCGGGGGTGAGCCGGCGCCACCAGATCCCCAGGAGAAGCAGCGGGCAGATGGTGGATGCCGTGAACGCGAAGACCAGGCCAACGCTTCCCGCCAGCGCCTGGGGACTGACGCCGAGGGCCATCGCGAACGGTACGAGCGCGGACAGGGCCGCGGCGGTCCGGAAGCCGCGGACGCTCCCGCCGAACAGTTCCTGGCTGATGACGCCGGCCACCGAGACGAGCAGCCCCGACGTCGTCGAGAGGAACGCTGCCATGGCCCCCGCCAGCACGAGGGCCGAGAGGGCGGTGCCGAGTGGCCCTGACAGGAGTCGTTCGGGCAGGAGGATGGCGACGGCGTCCCCCTCGCCCGCGAGGTCCGGCGCGAGGAGACGGCCCATCGCCCCGAACGCGGTGGGGAAGAGGTAGAAGACGGACAGCAGTCCCAGCACGATCACGGTGGTCCGGCGCGCAGAGCGGCCGTCCGGATTCGTGTAGAACCGGACGAGCACGTGGGGCAGCCCGAGTGTGCCGAAGAGCAGGGCGAGCAGGATCGAGAAGGTGCGGTACCCGCCGTCGAGCGTCGTGAACGAGCCAGACGGAGCTTCCGCTTGGGTGCTTGCGGCGATGCTGCCTGCCGCGTCGGGCAGGCTGGGTGCACCGCGGCCGGCCAGGAGCAGGATGAGGAAGAGTGCCGGGACTGCGAGGGCTGCAAGCTTGAGCCAGAACTGGAAGGCCTGGACGAACGTGATGGAGCGCATGCCGCCGAGCATGACCGCGAGGACTACGACGGCGACGACTGCGGCCGAGCCCGCCCACCCCGGCAGGCCCGTGGTGATCCGGACCGCGAGGGCCGCGCCCTGGAGCTGGGGGATGATGTAGAGCCAGCCGATGAGGACGACGAGGACGCTCGTGGTCCGCCGTGCCGAGAGGGATCCGAGCCGCGCGGCGGTGAAGTCGGGAACCGTGTAGGCGCCGGAGCGCCGCAGGGGCGCGGCGACGAACAGCAGCAGCATGAGGAAGCCCGCTGTGTAGCCCACGGGGTACCACAGCGCGTTGGAGCCGCTGACCATGATGAGGCCGGCCACCCCGAGGAAACTGGCCGCGGAGAGATACTCGCCGCCGATGGCGGACGCGTTCCACCAGGGCCTGACGGTGCGCGAGGCCACGTAGAAGTCGCTCGTCGTGCGGGAGATCCGAAGCCCGTAGAACCCCACGAGAACCGTCGCAACTGCCACGATGCCGAGTGCGGCAAGGCCGATCAACGGATTCACGGGCGGTCCTCGAGGAGCTCGGCATAGCGCTGCTCGTTCCGGGTCGAGGCACGGTAGTACGCGATGCCGGCAAGCACGACGGCGGGATAGGGGAGCGCCCCGATGAGCAGCCATTCGAGCGTGAGGCCGGGGAGCCACGGGATGTTCCTGCCGAGCTCTGAGACGGCCCAGAGGGATCCCACCGCTACGAGGAAGGCTCCCGCCACGAGAAGGGCCAGGCGCAGCTGGGAGCGCAGGAGCGAACGCAGCACCACGGTACCCAGCTCTGACTGCTCCGCGACTTCCCGAGAAAGGGACGGGGTGCGCGGCGCGCGGGCCGCGTTCGAGAGGGGAGCGGTCACGCGCACCCGCTTCGAACGGTCGATCCGGCGTTCGCCGTCGGGGCCCGTCACTGCGTGGTGCCCGTCATGAGAGCGGTCGGATGCGGGTGGCGGCGAGGCGCTCGCGCAGACCGGGCAAGAGCCTGCGGCTCACGGGGAGCTCGGTGCCGGCCGCGAGGACGGAGGGCTGCGATCCGCCGAGCCGCAGCTGCTGGACCGCCTCCATCGCCACGAGGTAGGAGCGGTGGATGCGCACGAACCCCGCCGGCCCCCATTGGCGCTCGAGGTCGCTCAGGGGGACCCGGACGAGGTACGAGCCCTCCGAGGTGTGCAGCCGCGCATAGTCGCCCTGGGCCTGGACGAAGGCGACATCGTCCCGTCGGATCACGCGGGTCACGCCCCCCTGCTCGACCGTGATGGCCTCGGAACCCGCATCGGCGGGGACGGGCCGCGTTCCCTCGCGCTGGTCTGCGATCCGCCCCACGCAGCGCTCGAGGCGTTCCGGCCGGACGGGCTTGAGCAGGTAGTCGACGGCGGCGAGGTCGAATGCCGCGAGCGCGTGCTCCTCGTCCGCGGTGACGAAGACGACGGCGGGCGGCGCCGCGAAGCGGGCGATCACTCGGGCGAGCTCGAGGCCGCTCAGCCCGGGCATGTGGATGTCCAGGAAGATCGCGTCCACGTCCTCGCGCTCGAGGATCCTGAGGGCCTCGGTCCCAGAGGTCGCCGTGTGGACGGCGCCGATACGGTCGTCCCGGCCCAGGAGGTAGGACAGCTCTTGGACTGCGGGAAGCTCGTCGTCGACGACGAGGGCAGTGATCATGGCGCTCAGTTTACTGGGGGCCGCGCCTCGTGCTGGGGCTGGGACTTGGGGATGCGCAGGGTGATGAGCGTGCCCTGTCCCGGCGCGGTCTCGACGACGAGGCCATGGTCGTCTCCGTAGACCTGGCGCATCCGGGCGTCGACGTTCCGCAGGCCCACGTGGATGCCGCCGACGTGCCCTGCGAGGACCTCGCGCAGCCGCTCGGGGTCCATCCCGGCGCCGTCGTCTTCGATCTGCACGACGGCGTCGAGCGGCGTGTCCTCGGCCGTGATGCTGATGTGGCCCACCCCCTCGCGTGCCTCGAGCCCATGCCGCACCGCATTCTCGACGAGCGGCTGGAGGCTCAGGAAGGGGATCAGGATGCCCAGGACTTCCGGCGCGATGCGGAGGCTGACCTGGAGGCGCTCGCCGAACCGGGCCCGCTCGAGGAGCAGGTACTGGTCGATGCTCTTGAGCTCCTCGGCGAGGGTCGTGAAGTCACCGTGCCGCCGGAAGGAGTAGCGCGTGAAGTCCGCGAACTCAACCACGAGTTCCCTCGCCCGGGCGGGGTCGGTGAGGATGTAGGAGGCGATCGCCGTGAGCGAGTTGTAGATGAAGTGCGGGCTGATCTGCGCGCGCAGGGCGCGCACCTCGGCCTCCATGAGGAGGGTCCGGGAACGGTCCAGTTCGGCGAGCTCGGCCTGTGTTGCGACCCAGTCGGCCACCTCGCCGGTTGCCCGCACGAGGCCGGCGCCGGCCGACGGCGAGAACGTCACCACGGTGCCGATCACCCGTGAGCCTGCCCGCACCGGAGCCACGACGGCGCTGCGGAGCCGGCACTCCGGATCGGTGCAGCCGGCGGCCGCGCAGTCCAGCTCGGCGTCCCCGGGCACGCGCGTGCGTCCCTGGGCGAGGGTCTTCGCCGCGAGCGCCATGACCGTGCCGGCGTGTGCAGGACTCTCACCGTCCCACGCGAGGAGCCGGGCCTCGTCCGTGAGCGCGAGCGCGGGCGCCCCCAGCATTGAGCGGAGATGGCGGGCCGCCTTTGCCGCTCCCTCGGGCTCGAGGCCGCCGCGCAGGTACCGCCCAGCCTGGGCCGCCGAGTGCAGGATCGTATAGCTGGCCCGCTCGACGTCGCTCCCGAGATCCCGGCGGGCGCTCCAGAGGCGCCAGGCCACCGCCCCCACTGCCGCGCCCGCCACGAGCACGATCACGAGGACCGCGAGGGTGAGTGCATCGGGGGACATGCAGCAAGGCTAACCGCCCCGCGAACCGCCCGCCGTTGGGCGTGGGCCACGCACCGTTCGGCGCACGCAGACGGCCGTTCAGCGATATGGTCCTCGGGCAGCTGGCGCCACACCGCCCCAGCCATCGAGAGTGATGTGCATCACTCATCCGCCGGGCAGGAGTCCGGCACGTCGAGGAGGATCCATGGGCAACGACGCCTCCCGGGACGCGGCGGGAACCACCGCTGTGCAACCGGACTTCCAGCTGGTCCAGGCCAGCCCCGAGTTCCGCCAGCTTCGCAAGCACCACCGCAGCTTCGTGTTCCCAGTCGCCGGAGCGTTCCTGCTCTGGTACTTCCTGTACGTCCTGCTGGCCGACTACGCACACGACTTCATGTCCATCAAGGTCGCCGGCAACATCAACCTCGGCCTCGTGCTCGGTTTGCTCCAGTTCGTGACCACGTTCGGCATCACGGCGTGGTACGTGAGCCACGCGAACAAGAAGCTCGACCCGGCGGCGGAGGCCATCCGCAACGAGATCGAACACCACGACTTCGACGCCGACGCCGCCACCGACGGGAGCTCCCGATGAATCTCGCCTCGAATCTGCAGAACAGCTCATGGCTCAACATGGCGATCTTCGCCGTGTTCGTGGGCATCACGATCGTGATCGTGCTACGCGCCAGCAAGAGCAACAAGACCGCCGCGGACTACTACGCGGGCGGCCGTTCCTTCACCGGCGGCCAGAACGGCACCGCGATCGCGGGCGACTACCTCTCGGCCGCCTCGTTCCTCGGCATCACGGGCGCGATTGCCGTCAACGGCTACGACGGCTTCCTCTACTCGATCGGATTCCTCGTCGCGTGGCTCGTCGCGCTCCTCCTCGTGGCCGAGCTCCTGCGGAACACCGGGAAGTTCACGATGGCGGACGTCCTGGCGTTCCGCCTCAAGGAGCGGCCCGTCCGCATCGCCGCCGCGATCTCGACCCTTGCCGTGTGCTTCTTCTACCTCTTGGCCCAGATGGCCGGTGCCGGCGGGCTCATTGCCCTGCTCCTGGGGATCTCGGACTGGGCCGGCCAGTCGGTCGTGATCACCGTGGTCGGTGCGCTCATGATCATGTACGTCCTGATCGGCGGCATGAAGGGCACCACGTGGGTGCAGATCATCAAGGCGGTCCTGCTCGTCATCGGCGCCTTCGTCATGACGATCTGGGTCCTGGCCCTCAACGGCTTCGACCTGTCCGCGCTCCTCGGCAAGGCTGCCGAGGCCGGCGGCCAGAAGCTCCTCAACCCGGGCCTCGCCTACGGCAAGAACGACACGTCCAAGCTTGATTTCGTCTCCCTCGGCCTCGCGCTCGTCCTCGGAACCGCGGCCCTGCCGCACGTGCTCATGCGCTTCTACACGGTCCCGACGGCCAAGGAGGCCCGCAAGTCGGTCGTCTGGGCCATCTGGCTCATCGGCGCGTTCTACATCTTCACGCTCGTCCTCGGCTACGGCGCGGCGGCCCTCATCGGCGCCGACGCGATCAAGGCCGCCCCCGGCGGTGTGAACTCGGCGGCCCCGCTGCTTGCCTTCCAGCTGGGCGGCCCGCTCCTGCTCGGCTTCATCTCCGCGGTGGCCTTCGCGACGATCCTGGCGGTCGTGGCCGGCCTGACCATCACCGCGGCAGCCTCGTTCGCCCATGACATCTACGCGAACGTCATCGCCAAGGGCAAGACCACGCCGGCCTCCGAGGTCAAGGTTGCCCGCCGCACCGTCGTGGTGATCGGCATCTTCGCGATCATCGGCGGTATCTTCGCCAACGGTCAGAACGTCGCCTTCCTCGTGGCCCTCGCCTTCGCTGTCGCGGCCTCGGCAAACCTGCCCACCATCCTCTACTCGCTGTTCTGGAAGAAGTTCACCACCCAGGGCGCCCTGTGGAGCATGTACGGCGGGCTCTCCTCCGCGATCCTGCTCATCTTCTTCTCGCCGGTGGTCTCGGGCACCAAGACCTCGATGATCCAGGGCGCGAACTTCGCGTGGTTCCCGCTGAGCAACCCGGGCATCATCTCGATCCCGCTCGCGTTTGTCCTCGGGTGGCTCGGCACGGTGTTGGACAAGCGGCGCGAGGATACCGCGAAGCAGGCCGAGATGGAGGTGCGTTCCCTCACCGGTATCGGAGCCGAGAAGGCGGTCTCGCACTAGCACCGCCAGATCGAGCGTCGGATCACGGCGCAGGACGGCGGGCGGCGGCTTCGGGAACGAAGTCACCGCCCGCCGCTGTGCTGCCCGGACGGTCAGACGCACGCGAGGCGAAGCGCGCACGAGGCGAATCGGACGCATGGTGCGCCGGATGCCGACGGTGAGGACGCGCCGTCGTGCGTCTACGCCGGCGGCCGTGGTCCTCGGGCGAGGAGCGGGTCCATTCTGAACGGTATGAGGTCCCCCATGGCCAGCGCGGTGTCGGTCCGCTCGACGCCGTCGACCGCGAGGATCTTGCCGTTGATCCGGAAGAGATCCTCGGCGTCTACCGCTGCGACCCTCAGCAGCAGGTCCGCCGTGCCGGTGAGCCCGTGCCCCTCGAGGACCTCGGGAATCTCTGCGATGTGCGCCGTGATCTCGGCCAGCTTGCGCTGCTGGACATGCACGGTGATGAAGGCCAGGAGCGGATAGCCGAGGGAGGTGGGACTGATGCGGCGGTCGAAGCCGAGGAAGACGTGGCCCGCCTCGAGGCGCGCGAGCCGTGCCTGCACCGTGTTGCGGGACAGGCCCAGCTCTTGCGCGAGCGCGACCACCGTGCGCCGCGGGTCCTGGGCGAGGGCCCGCAGAATCCGGGAGTCGGTGGCATCGACAACGTGCATGCTGCGCAGGTTAGCACGGTGAGCTGCTGGCTATTTGGGCATCCCGCCCACTTTCAACGTGATTGGTTGTACCTCCTGTCTGTTGTGAGTATGGTCACATTAACCCCGGTGGCCCACAGGCCTCCCGAGACCAGAGAGGGATGCGAACCACAGTGTCCACTTACCAGATGTTGACCGGCGACGACGGTGCGCCGGTCCAGCTTCTCTCACCAGACGGGCAGCGGCGCCCCCACGAGCGGTACGACCGGCTCCTCGCCGACCTCGATTCCGATGACTCGAATGCGCTCCTGGCGCTCTACGGGGACATGATCGTCACGCGCCGCATCGACGCCGAGGGCACGGCCCTCCAGCGGCAGGGCCAGCTGGCACTGTGGCCCCCGTTCCTCGGCCAGGAGGCAGCCCAGGTGGGCTCGGCGCATGCCATCAACCGCGATGACTTCATCTTCGCCAGCTACCGCGAGATCGCGGTCGCGTACGTTCGTGGCATCGCCCTGCCAGACCTCATGAAGCAGTGGCGCGGCACCCAGAACGCGGGCTGGAACCCGTTCGAGTCCAATATGGCGCCCACCCAGGTGGTCATCGGCGCGCAGCCCCTGCATGCGGTGGGCTACGCGATGGGTGTCCAGTTCGATGGCGCGGAGAGTGCCGTCATCACCTACTTCGGCGATGGCGCCACGAGCCAGGGAGACGTCAACGAGTCGATGGTCTTCGCGGCGAGCTTCCAGGCTCCCGTCGTCTTCTTCTGCCAGAACAACCACTGGGCCATCTCCGAGCCGGTGGGCATCCAGGCGCACGTCCCGATCGGACTCAGGGCGCCCGGCTTCGGGATTCCGAGCGTCCGTGTGGACGGCAATGACATCCTGGCGTGCCTCGCCGTGACGCGCGAGGCGCTCGAACACGCGCGTGCGGGCCACGGCCCCTCCTACATCGAGGCCGTCACGTACCGCATGGGCGCCCACACGACGGCGGACGACCCGACCCGCTACCGGGACGCCAACGAACTCGAGGACTGGAAGGGCCGCGACCCGATTGCCCGCTTCGAGGCGTACCTCACGGGTGCCGGCATCCTCGACGACGCAGGGCGCTCTCAGGTGGCAGAGAAGGCCGACGCGGTCGCCGCGGCCATCCGCGAGGCGACGATCCACATGCCGGATCCCGAGCCGGAGGAGCTGTTCGAGCACGTCTACGCCGGTCCGCACGCGGTCCTCGAGCGGCAGCGGGACCACTTCGAGCGCTACCGCGCCGGATTCGCCGAGCACTCCAACCACGCCCCGCACGCTGCGCTCACCGAGGGAGGCCACTGATGTCCGCGATGACATTCGGCAAGGCGATCAACACGGGACTTCGCAGGGCCATGGAGCAGGACCCGAAGGTCGTGCTCATGGGCGAGGACATTGGGCGCCTCGGCGGTGTGTTCCGCATCACCGACGGCCTCCAGAAGGACTTCGGTCCCCACCGCGTGATCGATACGCCGCTGGCCGAGTCCGGGATCATGGGGACGGCGATCGGCATGGCGTACCGCGGCTACCGGCCCGTCGTCGAGATCCAGTTCGACGGCTTCGTGTATCCGGCCTTCGACCAGATTGTCGCCCAGATGGCCAAGCTCCACTACCGCACGCGCGGGATGGTCAAGGTGCCGATCACCCTCCGGCTCCCGTTCGGCGGGGGCATCGGCTCGCCGGAACACCACTCCGAGTCGCCCGAGGCCTACTTCGCCCACACCGCCGGGCTGCGGGTGGTCGCGCCCTCCAATCCGCAGGACGCCTTCACGATGATCCAGGAGGCCATTGCGAGCGATGACCCCGTGGTGTTCCTCGAGCCCAAGCGCAGGTACCACGACAAGGGCGACGTCGACGAGTCCCTCGCCCCGGGTGCCGCTCTGGACATGGGGTCGGCGCGCGTCGCCGTCGAGGGTTCGGACGTCACGCTTGTCGCGTACGGGCCGATGGTCAAGACGTGCCTCGACGCCGCCGTCGCGGCCTCCGACGAGGGCGTGTCGGTCGAGGTCATCGACCTCCGGTCCCTCTCGCCGGTCGACTACGGGCCGCTCGTGGGATCCGTGAAGAAGACCGGGCGCCTCGTCGTCGCGCATGAGGCGTCCCGGACCCTCGGACTCGGCGCGGAGCTCGCTGCCGAGATCACCGAGCGCTGCTTCTACCACCTCGAGCACGCTCCGGTGCGGGTGACAGGGTTCGACGTTCCCTACCCGCCGTCCAAGCTCGAGTTCCACCATCTTCCGGATCTCGATCGGATCCTGGACGGTGTGGACCGTGCGCTCGGCCGCACGAACTCCCTCAGCGGCACCGAGGAGGAGGCATGAGCGCGGCGGCCGTCGATCCGACGCCCGGCACCGTGACCCGGGCGCTTCTCCTGCCCGACCTCGGAGAGGGCCTCACCGAGTCCGAGATCGTGGCATGGCGCGTCTCGGTCGGTGAGAGCGTCAAGCTCAATCAGATCATCGGCGAGGTGGAGACCGCCAAGGCTGTCGTCGAGCTCCCGAGCCCGTACGCGGGGAAGGTCTCGGCGCTGCTCGCCGAGCCCGGGGACGTGGTGGCGGTGGGCGCGCCGATCGCGGAATTCGAGGTCGCGGCCGACGCCGTCCGCACGCCCTCCGCCGCCGGCTCGCCTTCCGGCGGCCCCCTGGCCTCCGAGGACGCGGCTCCCAGGCGGCAGGCGACCCTCGTCGGGTACGGGGCGATGCCGGACACCGGCGCGCGCCCCGCGAGGCGCGGCCGTCGGCTCACGGTGGTTGAGCGGAGCGAACCTGAGTCGAAACCTGTGGCTCCCGTGGTCGGGTCTGCGGTGGTCGAGCCCCTGGTGGTTGAGCCGAGCGAAGCGGGGCCGATGGCCGCTGCCGAGCGGCCGCGCTCGACCCCGCCGGTGCGCAAGCTCGCCAAGGACCTCGGGGTCGACCTCGTGGCTCTCAACGGTTCCGGTCCTCGCGGACTGATCACGCGCGATGACGTGCTCGCCTCGATCGGCACTCCGTCCGAACCGGAGGCGGCCCCGGCGGCCGGCGCGCCGGTCCCGGTGGCCGGGGGCGGCGTCGTGCGGGAGACGCGAACGCCGATCAAGGGCGTGCGGAAACTCACCGCTGCAGCGATGGTGTCGAGCGCGTTCACGGCACCCCATGCAAGCGAGTTCCTCACGGTCGACGTGACGCCGGCGATGGAGCTCATCGCGCGGCTCAAGGCCAGCCGATCCTTCGCGGATCTCAAGGTCACGCCGCTCACGCTGGTGGCCAAGGCGGTTCTCATCGCCCTCACGCGCAATCCCACGCTCAACTCGCGGTGGGACGAGGCCGCGCAGGAGATCGTGCAGTACCACTACGTGAATCTGGGCATTGCGGCCGCGACGCCGCGCGGCCTGATCGTGCCGAACATCAAGGACGCGCAGTCCCTCTCCCTCGCAGGCCTCGCGGAGTCGATCGCGAAGCTCGCCCAGACGGCGAAGGACGGTCGTTCCGGACCAGCCGAGCTATCCGGTGGAACGATGTCGATCACGAACATCGGAGTCTTCGGGATTGATGCCGGGACCCCGATCCTGAATCCCGGCGAGGCCGCGATCCTCGCCATGGGCCAGGTGCGGCGACTCCCTTGGGAGTACCGGGGGGAGATCGCGCTGAGGCAGGTCATGACGCTCTCGCTCTCGTTCGACCACCGCCTCGTGGACGGCGAGCAGGGCTCCCGGTTCCTCGCGGACGTCGGGGCGATCCTCGCCGATCCCGGGATGGTCCTCACGATGGTCTAGGCCGGTCTGGGCCGGTCTGGGGGTGTCCCCATCCCCGCGATGCGGAGTCACCTTTCAGCATTGGGGAGTCCCCTCTCAACGATGCGAAGTCATCTTTCAGCGTTGCCGGGTCAAATTTCTAGTAATGGCATTCGCGACTCTAGAGAGGTGACTCCGCATCGTGGGGAGGTGACTCCGCAACGTGGGTTCCGGATGTGGGGTCTCTGGCGGCCGGTTGCGGGGTCTCTGGTCAGACTCGCGCGGTCAGGGCCGCGAGGGCCATGGAGGCGAGCGTCGTCCCGGCGGAGGAGGTCGCCACTTGCCCTCCGTGGCGTCTGACCGATCGCGGGGTCGAGTTGATGAGGCCGAACACGGCCTGGGCGCGCATCCGGAGGTCGGCCGCTCCGGCGTCTGGGTGGAATGGCCGCAGGGCGTCGACCCACACGTCGACATAGGCAAGCTGGAGCGCCCGCACCCGTTCCCTGTCCCCCTCGGCGAGCGAAGGGAAGTCCCGGTCCTGGACGCGAATGACGTCGGGCTGGCTCAGGGCGAAGTCGACGTGGAAGGTGACGAGCGCGCGGAGGCGGCCGACGTCGTCGTGCGTCTCGCCGGACACGCGCTGCCCGCCCGCGAGCAGCTCCTCGCTGACCCCGACGAGGAGCGCGCCGAGGACCGCCTGCTTGCCCGCGAAGTGCCGGTAGATCGCCGGCCCGCTCACTCCCGCCGCCGCGCCGAGGTCCTCGAGGGATGCACCCGCGAAGCCCTGCGCTGCGAACAGGCCCGCGGCGGCGCCGAGGATCGCCTGGCGCCGCTCGGCCTTGGCCAGGACTCGCGGGCTCGATGAGTCGCTCATTCCCCTCCTGTGCTTTACATCTCAGTTAATCCAGATTAACTTAGATCTCAGTTAGCCACCACTAACTGAGTGAGTTCTGGACCCGCACCCCCGGAGGTTCGATGGAGACCCTGACCAGCCGGATCGACCCGGCCGGCACCGCGTTCGCCGCGAACAACGCCGCCCAGCGCGCCCTTGCCGCCGAGTTGAGGGAGCGCCTCGAGAGCGCCGCGCTCGGCGGCCCCGAACGCTCCCGCGAACGGCACATCGCCCGCGGCAAGCTGCTGCCGCGCGAGCGCATCGACGTCCTGCTCGACGAGGGCTCGCCGTTCCTGGAGATCTCACCGCTCGCGGCGGACGGGATGTACGACGGCGAGTGCCCGGCGGCGGGCGTGATCGCCGGGATCGGCCTCGTGCACGGCAGGCACGTCATGGTCGTCTCGAACGATGCGACGGTCAAGGGCGGCACCTACTACCCGATGACCGTGAAGAAGCACCTGCGGGCGCAGGAGATCGCGTTCGAGAACCGCCTTCCGTGCATCTACCTCGTCGACTCGGGCGGGGCGTTCCTGCCCAAGCAGGATGAGGTCTTCCCCGACCGCGAGCACTTCGGCCGGATCTTCTACAACCAGGCACGCCTCTCGGCGGCCAAGGTCCCGCAGATCGCGGCCGTCCTCGGCTCGTGCACGGCGGGCGGCGCATACGTTCCCTCGATGAGTGACGAGACCGTGATCGTGCGCAATCAGGGCACGATCTTCCTCGGGGGGCCGCCTCTCGTGAAGGCCGCGATCGGGGAGATCGTCTCGGCCGAGGACCTTGGCGGGGGAGACGTCCACGCCACGATCTCGGGCGTTGCGGACCATCTGGCGGACAACGACGAGCACGCCCTCGAGATCGTCCGCAGCATCGTGGAGACCCTCCAGCCGCCAGCCGCGGCGCCGTGGGAGGTGCGCGCCGCCGTCGAGCCCAAGGCGGACCAGACGGAGCTGTACGGGGTGGTCCCCACCGACGTCAACGCACAGTACGACGTGCGCGAGGTCATCGCCCGGCTCGTGGATGCCAGCGGGTTCCACGAGTTCAAGAAGGATTACGGTGCCACCCTCGTCACGGGCTTCGCCCACATCGACGGCCACCCCGTGGGGATTGTCGCGAACAACGGCGTCCTATTCTCCGAATCGGCCATGAAGGGCGCGCACTTCATCGAGCTGTGCGACCAGCGCGGCGTGCCGCTGGTCTTCCTTCAGAACATCTCTGGCTTCATGGTCGGGAGCGAGGCCGAGCACGGCGGCATCGCCAAGCATGGCGCCAAGATGGTCACGGCCGTCGCGACGACCCGCGTCCCCAAGCTCACCGTGGTGATCGGAGGCTCGTTCGGCGCCGGCAACTACTCGATGTGCGGGCGCGCCTACTCCCCGCGGTTCCTGTGGATGTGGCCCGCGAGCCGCATCTCCGTCATGGGCGGAAACCAGGCCGCCTCGGTGCTCGCCACCGTCAAGCGGGACCAGCTCGAGGCCCGCGGCGAGGAATGGCCGGCCGAGGACGAAGACGCGTTCAAGGCGCCCATCCGCGACCAGTACGAGTCCCAGGGCAGCCCCTACTACTCGACCGCCCGCCTCTGGGACGACGGGGTGATCGACCCAGCCGACACGCGCCGCGTCCTCGGCATGGCCCTCGCCGTCGTCGCCCAATCGCCCTTGCCGGAGACGTCCTTCGGCGTCTTCAGGATGTGAACCCATGACTGTGACCCCTCCCGCGCAGCGGCCCTTCGCCAAGATCCTCGTCGCCAACCGCGGCGAGATCGCGTGCCGCGTGATCCGAACCCTTCGGCGCCTTGGCATCGCGTCCGTCGCGGTCTACAGCGACGCCGACGCCGGTGCCCGCCACGTGCACGAAGCGGATGAGGCAGTGCGCATCGGCCCCGCGCCGGCCGGGCTGAGCTACCTGAGCATCCCCGCGATCGTCGAGGCGGCGCTCAGGACCGGTGCCGAGGCAGTGCACCCCGGCTATGGGTTCCTGAGCGAGAATGCCGATCTGGCCCGCGCGCTCGCGGACACGGGCATCGTGTTCGTGGGCCCCGGCACCGAGGCCCTCGCCGTCATGGGGGACAAGATCCGTGCCAAGAACCACGTGGCCGGCCACGGAGTCCCCGTGATCCCCGGAGTCTCCGAACCGGGGCTCACGGACGCCCAGCTCATCGAGGCCTCGCGAGGCGTCGGCTACCCGATGCTCATCAAGCCGTCAGCCGGCGGCGGAGGCAAGGGCATGCAGGCGGTCGAGTCAGCCGCCGAGCTTCCCTCAGCGATCGCGACGGCGCGCCGCGTGGCCACGGCGGCCTTCGGCGACGGAACCCTCCTCATCGAGCGACTCGTGCGGGCCCCCAGGCACATCGAGGTCCAAGTCCTCGCCGACACGCACGGCGCCACGATCCACCTCGGCGAGCGCGAGTGCTCCCTGCAGCGCAGGCACCAGAAGGTCATCGAGGAGGCCCCGTCGCCGCTGCTCGACGCCGGGACCCGCGCCCGGATCGGTGCCGCTGCGTGCGAGGCCGCCCGCTCCGTCGGCTACGTCGGGGCCGGGACGGTCGAGTTCCTCGTCTCCGACGACGCGCCCGACGAGTTCTTCTTCATGGAGATGAACACCCGTCTCCAAGTCGAGCACCCCGTCACTGAGATGGTCACGGGGATCGACCTCGTCGAGCAGCAGGTGCGCATCGCGGCGGGCGCGCCGCTGGAGGTGCGGCAGGAGGACATCCGTCTGGACGGCCACGCGATCGAGGCCCGCGTCTACGCCGAGGTGCCCGCGCGGGGCTTCCTTCCCGCCACCGGCCGCATCGAGCTCCTGGCCGAGCCCGGCAGCGCGGACGCAGCCGGCTCCCGCCTCGCCGCGGCGGGACCCGCAGCGCACGACGGCGCCGCACGGGGTCTGGACGGCGCCGAACCGACCGCTGGGCCTCGCATCCGCGTCGACAGCTCGCTCGAGCGGGGGCTCACCGTCGGCTCGGACTACGACCCGATGCTGTCCAAGTGCATCGCCTGGGGCCGCGACCGCGCGGAGGCGCTCGCGGCCCTCGACGCTGCGCTCGCCGGGTACACCGTGCTCGGCGTCGCGACGAACATCGAGTACCTGCGGCTCCTGCTCGCCGATGCGGATGTCCGCGCCGGGCACCTCGACACGACGCTCATCGAGCGCAGGCTCGACGGGCTCGAGTTCCGCGCGCCCGACGAGGCGGAATACGCCGCCGCGGCGCTCCTTGCGCTCGGGTTGCCGGCGTCGGCCGAAGCGCAAGCCGCGCGACCCCCATCGGCCGTCAGACCAGCTCAGCAAGACGCCGCGGCGGGCCCGTGGGCGCCCGACGGCTGGCGTCTCGGCGAACCCGCCGCGCGGCGGGTGACGATCGGCACCTCGAACGGGGGCGTAGCCACGGTCCACGTCGCGGATCCGCCCGCAGGGGAAGGCGCGCTCACCGGGGTGCCGGCGGCCCGGCCGGCATCCGAGCCGAGCAGCGCCCAAGCGAGCGCAGAACCGATGCCGCGTGGCGGCGTCGTGCGACGGGCCGCGGTCCGCATCGATCTCGGGGAGGGGCGCGGCACCGAGCGCGAGGCGAGCCTCGCCGCGGACGGTCCGCACGGCGTCGTGCTCAGCCTCGACGGAACGCGGCATCGCTTTGCCTGGGCGCTCGGCGCCGAACCTGCCGGGGAGCGGACCGTGTTCCTGGGCGACGGCGGCTGGTCGGCGGCCCTGCCGGTCCTGTCCCGCGCGGAGCGGCTCGCGCGGGTGCGTGCGGGCGTCCACCGCCACGAGGGCGACGCCGATCCGGACGTGCGCACGCCGATGCCGGGGACCGTCGTCGCGGTCGCGGTAGAGCAGGGCGAGCGCGTCGACGCCGGCCAGCCGCTCGTGTCGGTCGAGGCGATGAAGATGGAGCACCAGCTCGTCGCCGCCCTCGCCGGAACGGTCCAGCTGCACGTGGCCGCGGGCGCACTCGTCAAGGCGGACCAGGTTGTTGCGACGGTCGTGCCGGAAGCGGAAGCGGAAGCGGAAGCGGAAGCGGCAGCGGAAGCGGCCCCGGCCGCGGACGGGAAGGCGACGCCGGATCACGCCCAGCCCGCCACCGCGCCGGCAACCCCCTGACAACGCACCGAACGTACCCAAGGAGAACCATGGTTGACTTCCAGCTCTCAGAAGAGCACCAGGACCTCAGCGACACCGTCCGCGCGTTTGCAGACGAGGTGGTCGCGCCGGTCTCGGCCAAGCACGACGAAGAGCACAGCTTCCCGTACGAGATCGTCGCGCAGATGGGCGAGATGGGCCTGTTCGGCCTGCCGATCCCGGAGGAGTACGGCGGCATGGGCGGGGACTACTTCGCCCTCGCGCTGGCCCTCGAGCAGCTGGGGCGCGTGGACCAGTCTGTCGCGATCACGCTCGAGGCGGGGGTCTCCCTCGGGGAGATGCCGATCTACCGCTTCGGCAGCGACGCGCAGAAGGAAGCGCTCCTGCCAGACCTCGCCGCCGGAAAGGCCCTCGGCGGGTTCGGGCTCACGGAACCGGGCGGCGGCTCCGATGCGGGCGGCACCGCGACCACGGCGCGCCTCGACACGGCGGGAGACGGGCCCGGCGAGTGGGTCATCAACGGCTCGAAGGAGTTCATCACGAACTCCGGAACGGACATCACCACGTTCGTGACCGTGACGGCGGTCACCGGCACGGTGACAACCAACGCAGGGGCGAGGCCGGACGGGAGCTCGCGCAAGGAGATCTCCACGATCATCGTCCCCACGGGGACCCCCGGCTTCCGTGCCGAGAAGGCTTACAACAAGGTCGGCTGGAACGCCTCGGACACCCACCCGCTCTCGTTCAAGGATGCGCGGGTGCCGGAGGAGAACCTCCTGGGGACGCGGGGACGGGGGTACGCGAACTTCCTCTCGATCCTGGACGAGGGCCGCATCGCGATCGCCGCGCTCGCCACGGGCGCCGCCCAGGGCTGCGTTGACCTCTCGGTCAAGTACGCCAAGGAGCGCACCGCCTTCGGGACGAACATCGGCAAGCACCAGGCGATCCAGTTCAAGATCGCCCGCATGCAGGCCCGCGCCCACACGGCGCGGCTCGCGTACTACGCGGCGGCGGCGAAGATGCTGGCCGGCAAGCCGTTCAAGACCGAGGCGGCGATCGCGAAGCTCGTCGCCGGGGAAGCGGCGATGGACAATGCCCGCGACGCAACGCAGGTCTTCGGCGGGTACGGGTTCATCAACGAGTCGGCCGTGGCGCGGCACTACCGGGATTCGAAGATCCTCGAGATCGGGGAGGGCACCACCGAGGTCCAGCTCATGCTGATCGCGCGCGAGCTCGGGCTGTAGCGTAGGTCACAGGAGTGGAGAAGGTCATCGAGGTCAGGAGGGGCACGTGATCGACAAAGTGGTGGCGAGCGCCGAGGAGGCGGTTGCGGACATCGGTGATGGGGCCTCGCTCGCCGTCGGCGGGTTCGGGCTCTGCGGGATCCCTGTTGCGCTCATCGACGCCCTGCATCGCCAGGGCACCAGGGACCTGACGACCGTGAGCAACAACTGCGGCGTCGACGACTGGGGCCTCGGCATCCTGCTCGCCGACGGCCGGATCGCCCGCACCATCAGCTCCTACGTCGGGGAGAACAAGGAGTTCGCGCGGCAGTTCCTCGCGGGCGAGCTCGAGGTGGTCCTCACCCCGCAGGGCACGCTTGCGGAGAAGCTGCGGGCCGGCGGGGCGGGCATCCCGGCCTTCTACACGACGGCCGGGGTGGGCACCCTCGTCGCCGAGGGAGGCCTCCCCCAGAAGTACGACGCCGAGGGGAACGTCACGCTCGCGTCCTCGCCGAAGGAGGTGCGCACCTTCAACGGCGCCGACTACGTGCTCGAGGAATCGCTGACCCCGGACTTCGCGCTCGTCCACGCGCAGAAGGGCGACCGGCACGGGAACCTCGTGTTCCACGCGACCGCGATGAACTTCAACCCCCTCTGCGCGATGGCCGGGAAGATCGCGATCGCCGAGGTCGAGGAGCTCCTCGAGCCGGGCGAGCTCGACCCCGAGCACGTCCATCTCCCAGGGATCTTCGTCCAGCGGGTGGTCCATGTCCCCGCCGGCGGCCCGCATGCGGAGAAGCGGATCGAGAAGAGGACCGTGGCTGCTGTCAAGGAGGCTTCGTAATGCCGTGGACCCGCAATGAGCTTGCCGCGCGCGTGGCGAAGGAGCTCACGAACGGACAGTACGTCAATCTGGGGATCGGCATGCCGACCCTCATCCCCAACTACATTCCCGACGGAGTCGAGGTGGTACTCCACTCCGAGAACGGCATCCTCGGCACGGGACCGTACCCGCGCGAGGAGGACGTGGACCCGGACCTCATCAACGCCGGCAAGGAGACCGTAACGGTCAACAAGGGCGCGGCGTTCTTCGACTCCTCGACATCGTTCGGCATGGTCCGCGGCGGGCATGTCGATGTTGCGGTCCTCGGCGCGATGGAGGTCTCCCAGACCGGCGATCTGGCCAACTGGATGATCCCGGGCAAGATGGTCAAGGGCATGGGCGGGGCAATGGACCTCGTCTTCGGCGCCAAGAAGCTCATCGTCATGATGGAGCACACGGACAAGAGCGGTAACCCCAAGATCCTCAGGGAGTGCACGCTTCCCCTCACGGGCCGTGGATGCGTTGACCGGATCATCACCGATCTGGCGGTGATCGACGTCGTGCGCGGGGGAGTCGGCGCGGGCATGGAGCCGGCCGCCGAGAGCGTCCTCGTGCTCCGCGAGCTTGCCCCCGGCGTGACCGAGGCGCAGGTTGCCGCGGCGACGGCCGCCGAGCTCGAGGTGGAGATCCATGACAACGAGCCCTGATCCCGCCCGGGCCGCGGAAAGCGCCGGTTCTCCCGAGAACGGGCAGGCGCGCGTCGTCGAGCAGCGCGGCCTCTACTTCGACGAGCTCGAGGAAGGCGTGGTCTACGCGGCCAGGCCGGGCCGCACGGTGACCGAGGCGGACAACGTCCTCTTCACCACCCTGACGATGAACACCCAGGCGCTCCACCTCGATGCGGCGTGGAGCGCCGGCCAGCCCTTCGGGCAGCGGCTCGTGAACTCGATGTTCACGCTCTCGACGATGGTGGGGCAGTCCGTCACGCAGCTCACCCAGGGGACCATCGTGGCGCAGCTGGGCCTCACGGACGTCTCCTTCCCGCACCCGCTCTTCCACGGGGATACGCTCTACACGGAAACCGCCGTCGTGGAGAAGCGCCTCTCGGCTTCGCGCCCCGGCCAGGGGATCGTGACGTTCGAGCACACCGGGCGCAACCAGAACGGCATCGTCGTGGCGCGGGCCCGCCGCTCGTGCCTCATGTGGACCAAGGAAGCGCACACCCCGTGACTGACGCACCGTTCTCTTCTCCCGCCTTCGCCATGGGCCCTGCGCTCCTGTTCTGCCCCGCAGACCGGCCCGAGCGCTTCGCGAAGGCCGCCGAGCGGGCGGACGCCGTGATCCTGGACCTCGAGGACGCCGTGGCGCCCGATGCGAAGGACTACGCCCGCCGGAACCTCGTCGAGGTCCCCCTTGATCCCGAGCGGACGATCGTGCGGCTGAACGCCGCAGGCCGGGGCACCTCGGGCGTGCACTTCGAGGCGGACCTCGACGCGCTCGAGGCCACGCCGTACCGCACGGTCATGCTCGCCAAGGCCGAGGCCCCCGAGCAGCTCGCGCTCCTGCGCTCCTACCGCGTCGTGGCGCTCTGCGAGACTGCTGCGGGTGTGCTCGCGGCGCCGGCCATCGCTGCCGAGCCGAACGCCGTCGCCCTCATGTGGGGCGCGGAGGACCTGGTCGCGTCCCTCGGCGGGATGTCGAGCCGGACGGACGACGGCGCGTACCGGGCCGTCGCGCTGCACGCGCGGTCCGCGGTGCTGCTCGCGGCGGGGGCCCACGGGAAAGCGGCCATCGACGCCGTCTACACGGACATCCCGGACCTGGCGGGGCTTGCCGCCGAGTCCGCCGATGCCGTCGCGTCCGGCTTCGCGGCGAAGGCCTGCATCCA
This sequence comes from Sinomonas sp. ASV486, assembly GCF_030908215.1. Lineage (GTDB taxonomy): Bacteria > Actinomycetota > Actinomycetes > Actinomycetales > Micrococcaceae > Sinomonas > Sinomonas puerhi. The sequence continues at coordinate 294,649 of NZ_JAVFJK010000005.1, forward strand.
CCCGAATCAGGTCGCCGCGGTACGGGCGGCCTACGCGCCGTCGGCGGAGGCCGTCGCGGGCGCCTTGGCGCTCCTCGCGGCCGCCGAGGCAGCGGGGACGGGCGTGTTCCAGCACGACGGGAAGATGATCGACGGGCCGATCCTGCGCCACGCCGAAACGGTGGTCAGGCGGAGCCGGACGCAGCACGCGGGCTGAGCGTGTCGCCTCACTCGACGGGGCAGAACACCTCGGTACGCCATGCGGCGGGGTCGGGCTCGGCGCTCGGGTCACTCAGGTAGACCTCCCACATGCTCTCGCCGCGCGTGAGGTTCTGCTCCCGCATCCAGTCGGTCATCTCCCTGTAGGTGTCGGCCAGTCCCTCGTAGGGTCCTACGTGCATCGCGGTCACCGTCCGGCCACCGGGGAGAATGCTCGCCGTGACGCCGTCTCCGCCCTCGAAAGGCCCTGCCACAGGGAACCCGGCCTCGACATCCACGGTCTCGCCTGGCATGCCGTGGTAGAGGGCGAAGGGCGGCCCTGCCACGTGCGCGCCGTGTGACTGCACGGCGCCCATGACAGTCCCGAAGACGCCGTCGAAGAAGTCCTTGAGCTCGTCCATCCGGACCGTGGTGCGGACTACGGCGGTGGGCTGCTCGGTGAGTTCGGTCGTGCTGATCTCAGTCATCCCTACATGCTGGCGCAGTTTGCCGCGGAGCGCGAGGGCACAACGACCTTCACGGCCGGCACGGGGCTTGTTCCGTATCAGGATCCTGGCGTCGAGGCGCACCGTAGGATCAAAAGGTGTTCGCCCTCGTCCTGATCGCCGTCGTCGCCGGTGCGGTGGCCCAGCGGGTCGCGGGGCTCGGCTTCGGGCTCGTGGTCTCGCCCATCCTCGTCGTGCTGCTCGGCCCGCTCGACGGCGTCATGATCATCAACGCGTGCGGCGCTGCCTCGTCGGCGCTGATCCTGTCTCGCGTGTGGCGCGACGTCGAGTGGGGCCGCTACGTGGGCCTCATCGTCCCGGGCCTCGCGGGCATTGCGCTCGGGGCGGCCCTCGCGAGCCACGTCGCCGCCGCGCCGCTCGAGATCGGGATCGGCCTGACGCTCATCGCGGGCCTTGTGGTGTCCCAGCTCGTGGCGCGCGCACGACGCCGCGTGGACGGCCTCGGCGTGATGGTCGCCAGCGGCTTCACCTCGGGCCTGATGAACGCCGCGGCAGCCGTGGGAGGGCCGGCGGTCACGGCGTACGCCGTGCTGAGCCGCTGGGACCAGCGGCGCTTCGGCGCCACGCTCCAGCCGTACTTCATCACCACGGGCACCACCTCGCTGCTCGCAAAGGCCTTTGCCACCGGGGGGCACTGGCCGAGCCTCGAGCTCTGGCAGTGGGCGGCGGTGTTCGGGTGCATGGTCGTGGGCATCGTGGCGGGGGATCTCATGGCTCGGCGCGTCCCCGGGGAGAGCGTGCGCCGCGCCGTCATCCTCATCGCCTACGCCGGGGCGCTGCTCGCGATCGTCAACGGGACGACGCGGCTGTAGGGCTCGGCGAGCGCTGCCGGTCGGGGTTTCGGCAGCGCTCAGCCACCGGGGGATACTGGGCTCATGCAGACTTCCGGCGCCGAGCCACGCTCCAAGACACAGCGTTCAGTCATCATCCTCGGCTCGACCGGCAGCATCGGAACCCAGGCACTCAACGTCGTCGACGGCGCTCCCCACCGGTTCCGCGTCACGGCGCTGAGCGCCGGCGGCGGCAACATCGACGCGCTCGCCCGCCAGGCCGTCCACACCCGGGCGGAAGCCGTCGGCGTCGCCGCCGGCAACCTCGACGAGCTCCGCACGGCCATCGAGGAGCATGCGGACCGCCGCGGAGCCGTCGGCTACAGGCCCGAGCTGTTCGCCGGCCCCGACGCCTCCACGCGCATCGCCGCCTGGAACGGCGGAAGCGGCCCAGCGGACGTCGTGCTCAACGGCATCACGGGAAGCATCGGCCTCGCGCCCACCCTCGCGGCACTCGCCTCGGGGGCGAAGCTTGCGCTCGCGAACAAGGAGAGCCTCATCGTGGGCGGCGCGCTCGTGACGGGGGCGGCGGCGCCCGGGCAGATCGTGCCCGTCGACTCGGAGCACTCGGCGATCGCGCAGTGCCTGCGTGCGGGCCGCGCGGACGAGGTCGAGAGGCTCATCCTCACCGCGTCCGGCGGTCCGTTCCGCGGGCGCAGCCGCGACGAGCTCGCGCGGGCCACCCCGGCCGAGGCCCTCAACCACCCGACGTGGGACATGGGCAAAGTCGTCACCACGAACTCCGCGACGCTCGTGAACAAGGGGCTCGAACTCATCGAGGCCCACCTCCTGTTCGGCGTCCCCCTCGAGGCGATCGACGTCGTCGTGCACCCCCAGTCCGTGGTCCACTCGATGGTCCAGTTCACCGACGGTGCCGTGATCGCCCAGGCGAGCCCGCCGGACATGCGGCTGCCCATCGCCCTCGGCCTGGGCTGGCCGGACCGAGTGCCGCGCGCGGCGCAGCCGTGCGACTGGAGCCAGGCCACCGCGTGGACGTTCGAGCCCCTCGACACGCGGGCCTTCCCGGCGGTCGAGATCGCGCGGGACGCCGCGAAGCAGGCCTCCACGTTCCCCGCCGTCTTCAACGCCGCCAACGAGGAGGCCGTCGGGGCTTTCCACGCGGGCAGGATCGGATTCCTCGACATCGTCGACACCGTCGAGGCCGTCCTGTCCGAGCATGGCGGTTCCTCGGAACTCTCTGTGGATTCCGTCCTGGCGGCCGAGGAGTGGGCACGAGCCCGGGCCAACGAGCGTTTGAGTACGCAGAAGTCCTAGGAGCGTTACGTGAACCCCACTGTCCTGTTCATCCTCGGCGTGCTGTTCGTCGCCGTTGGCATTGCCGTGTCCATCGCCCTGCACGAGGTGGGCCACCTGATCCCCGCCAAGCTGTTCAACGTGCGCGTCACGCGGTACATGATCGGCTTCGGCCCGACCGTGTTCTCGTTCAAGCGCGGTGAGACGGAATACGGAATCAAGGCACTCCCGCTCGGCGGCTACGTGGCAATGGTCGGCATGTACCCGCCGAACATCCGCGACGGCTCCGTGCGCCGCTCGAGCACCGGGATGTTCCAGAGCCTCGCCGAGGCGGCGCGGGACCAGGCACACGAGGAGGTTCGGCCCGAGGACCACGGGCGGCTGTTCTACCAGCTGCCGGCGTGGAAGAAGATCATCATCATGCTCGGCGGTCCGGCCATGAACATCGTCCTCGGCATCGTGTTCACCGCAATCCTGCTCATGGGCTTCGGGATACCCCAGCCCACCACGCAGATCGCCAACGTCTCCGCGTGCATGGTCGCTTCCAACGAGCAGGCGCCCACAGACATGTCCACGTGCACCAAGACCCCCGCCGCGGCGGCCGGATTCCAGCCCGGGGACACGGTCGTCGCGTTCAACGGCAAGCAGGTCACCGGCTGGGACCAGCTCACCGCCTGGATCCGCGACTCGGCCGGCCGCGAGGTCACGGTGACCCTCAAGCGCGGCACGTCCGAGATCCAGACCAAGCTCACGCCGGTACTCAGCGCGAGGCCCGTGCTCGGTGCGGCAGGCCAGCCAGTCAAGAACCCGGACGGCTCCTACCAGACCGTGCAGGCGGGCTTCCTCGGCATCGGCTCGCGCCAGGCCCTCGTGCCCCAGCCGGCGACCAGCGTGCTCCCTGCCGTCGGCGACAACATCGCCCAGGTGACGGGCGTCGTCGTGAATCTCCCGGCCCGCGTGGTCGCGGTAGGCCAGGCAGCCTTCAGCAGCCAGCCGCGCGACCCGAACGGCCCGATCAGCGTGGTGGGCGTGGGCCGCGTGGCCGGCGAGGTCGCCGCGATGGAGGACATCCCGCTCAACGCGCGCCTCGCGACGCTCTTCGGCATCGTCGCGGGCGTCAACCTCGCCCTCGCCGTGTTCAACCTGATTCCGCTCCTCCCGCTCGACGGCGGGCATGTGGCGGGCGCGCTCTACGAGGGAGCACGACGGCGCGTGGCGGCGTGGCGGAAGCGTCCGGACCCGGGACCCTTCGACATCGCCAAGCTCCTCCCGCTCACCTATGTCGTGGCCAGCGTGCTCATCGGCATGAGCGCGCTTCTCATCTACGCGGACATCGTCAAGCCGGTGAAGCTGTTCGGCTGAGGGGGATAGGCTGATCCTATGACTGTCTTCGCCGTTGAATACCGCTACGTGTCCGCTCCGGACGAGGCGGTCAGCCGACTCGACGAGGTGCGTCCCACGCACCGCGCCTGGCTCCGTGAACGAGCCGACTCCGGCGATCTCCTCGCGAGCGGCCCCATCGGCGACGGAACCAAGGCCCTGCTCATCTTCCGGGCGGCGGACCGGGCAGCCCTCGACGCGCTCCTGGCCCAGGACCCGTTCCAGAAGGCTTCCCTCGTCGCCGAGACGAATGCGCCGGAGTGGAATCCCATCATCGGCCGCCTCGCCGACGCCGCGACGGTCTGAACCAACCCCCCACGCAGCACCCCTAAGGAGCCCTCCAGTGACCTCGGTCAGCCTCGGAATCCCCGCCGCCCCGCCGCCCGTCCTCGCGCCCCGCCGCGCGACCCGGCAGATCAAGGTGGGCTCGGTCGGCGTCGGCTCCGATTCCCCGGTCAGCGTCCAGTCCATGACGACGACACCCACGACCGACATCAACGCGACGCTCCAGCAGATCGCCGAGCTCACCGCGGCCGGATGCGACATCGTGCGCGTCGCGTGCCCCTCGGCGGACGACGCCGAGGCCCTGCCGATCATCGCCAAGAAGTCGCAGATCCCCGTCATCGCGGACATCCACTTCCAGCCCAAGTACGTGTTCGCTGCCATCGAGGCCGGCTGCGCGGCCGTCCGCGTCAACCCGGGCAATATCCGCAAGTTCGACGACCAGGTCAAGGAGATCGCCCAGGCGGCCAAGGACCACGGAACGTCGATCAGGATCGGCGTCAACGCCGGATCGCTCGATGCCCGCCTCCTGAAGAAGTACGGCAAGGCGACTCCGGAGGCCCTTGTCGAGAGCGCGGTCTGGGAGGCGAGCCTCTTCGAGGAGCACGGCTTCCACGACTTCAAGATCTCGGTCAAGCACAACGACCCCGTGGTCATGGTGCGCGCGTACGAGCTCCTCGCCGAGCGGGGCGACTGGCCGCTCCACCTCGGAGTCACCGAGGCCGGCCCCGCGTTCCAGGGCACCATCAAGTCCGCGACGGCATTCGGCGCCCTCCTGTCGAAGGGCATCGGCGACACCATCCGTGTCTCCCTCTCGGCCCCGCCCGTCGAGGAGGTCAAGGTCGGCATCCAGATCCTGCAGTCCCTCAACCTGCGTCCGCGCAGGCTCGAGATCGTCTCGTGCCCCTCGTGCGGTCGTGCCCAGGTGGACGTCTACAAGCTCGCCGAGGAGGTCACCGCCGGCCTCGAGGGCATGACGTTCCCGCTCCGTGTTGCCGTCATGGGCTGCGTGGTGAACGGGCCGGGCGAGGCGCGCGAGGCGGATCTCGGCGTCGCATCCGGCAACGGCAAGGGCCAGATCTTCGTCAAGGGAGAGGTCATCAAGACCGTCCCCGAGAGCGAGATCGTGGAGACTCTGATCGAAGAGGCGATGAAGATCGCCGAGGAGATGGGGGAGGCCGGTGGAGAAGATACTGTCGAAGGCGGCCCCGTGGTCACCGTCTCGTAGCCGCCCCGCGGGGCGCGCTGTCCGTCGGCTGACGGACGACGACACGATCGCCCTCGCAGAGCTGGCGGCGGCGGACCCCGTGGCGAACGTCTTCGTCGCCTCGCACCTCGCCGCGCACGGCACGGCCGCGGTGACCGGGACGGGTGCCGAGATCATCGGAACGTTCGACGGCGACGGGCGGCTTGCGAGCGCGTGCTGGCTCGGTGCCAACATCGTCCCGGTGGGGGTCCCGGTGGCCCATGCGCCCGCGTATGCGGACATGATCCGCCATTCGCGCCGCCGGTTCGCCTCGATCTTCGGACCGGCTGACGCGGCGCTCGCGATCTTCGCCGAGCTCGCCGGCCCGGCAGCCCGTGACATCCGCCGCGACCAGCCCCTCCTCGCGATGGAGGGACCCCCAGCGGTGCCCGCCGACCCGCAGGTGCGCGTCACCACGCTCGACGACTTCGACGCCGTCGCGCCCGCGTGCGTGTCGATGTTCGAGGAGGAAGTCGGCTACTCCCCGGTGGCGGGGGGCAGCGACAACTACTATCGGCGCGTCCGCCAGCTCATCGCCGAGGGCCACTCGTTCGCGAGCTTCGACGCGCAGGGCGAGGTCGTGTTCAAGGCCGAGCTCGGCGCAGTCTCCCCGGCGGCATCGCAGATCCAGGGCGTCTGGGTGCGGCCCTCGCACCGCGGCGAGGGGCTCAGCCACGGCGGCACGGCGGCCATCGTCGAACAGGCACAGCGGTTCGCCCCGATCGTGAGCCTGTATGTGAACGACTACAACCACAAGGCCCGGGCGAGCTACCGGCGGGTGGGCTTCGAGCAGGTGGGGACTTTCGCCACCGTCCTCTTCTGAGGGCCCCTACACGCCCGGCGCGCCGCCGAACGGGAGCGGGCCCGTGAGGATGCGCTGCACGGCGGGCGCGAGGAAGGCCTCGGCATCGGCTTGTCGCAATGCTGCGATGGGCTCGAGCTCCACGAGATACCTGGCCACGAGGAAGCCCACCACCTGGGTCGCTGCGAGGGACGCACGCAGCTCGCACTCGGCGTCGTCATAGGGCAGGCCCGCGGCGACCTTGCCGATGATCTGCCGGCGCACCACTTCGCGCAGCAGCCGTGTCCTGGCCGTCGAGCCGATCGTCGTGCGGAAGAACGCGGCGAGCACGTGCTTCTGGGGTCCCTCCCACAGCGACATGACGGCGTGGGCGACGACCCGGCCGCGGCCCTCGGCAGTCGAGGAATCGATGCCTGCGAGGAGGTCGCCCGGATCGGCGGGAAGCGAGACCGCGGCCGCGAACAGCCCGTCCTTCCCGTCGAAGTAGTGATGCACGAGCGCCGGGTCCACCTTGGCCTCGCGGGCCACCTGGCGCAGGCTCACGGCGTCGAATCCGTGTTCGGCGAAGAGGTGCGTCGCGGCGGCGACGATCCGCGCGCGGCGATCGCCGCCGTCGTCCGGCCGGCCCCGCCGCAGCGGATTCACGAGCTCTTCCGCGGCAGGGTGAAGGAAGCGAGTATGAGCAGCCCGACGACGATCGCGGCCATGACGCCGAAGTCCCGCCACATGGTCGCCGAGGGATCGGCGTTCTTGGCGATCTCCTGCAGGGCGTCGACCGAGTAGGTCAGCGGCATCCAGTCCGAGATCGTGTGGAACACGTCATTCATGTGGTCGCGGGCCACGAAGAGCCCGCACAGCAGGATCTGCGGGATGACGACGACGGGCATGAACTGCACGGCCTGGAATTCGGTGCGCGCGAAGGCGCTGCAGGAGAGCCCGAGCGCCACTCCGAGGACGGCGTTCACGACGGCGACGAGCACCACGTAGCCGCCGTTGCCCTTGATGTCGAGGTTGAACACCCAGTACGCGACGCCGGTGGCGATGGCCGACTGGAGCGCGGCCATGATCGAGAAGGCGATGCCGTACCCGAAGAGGAGATCGGCGGTGTGGATCGGCGTCGTCATGAGACGCTCGAGGGTCCCGGTGGTTCGTTCGCGGAGCATCGTGATCGACGTGATGAGGAACATGACGATGAACGGGAAGATCGCCAGCATGATGAGGCCGACCCGGTCGAACGTGCGGGGCGCACCGGGCGGCAGCGTCTCGTTCTCGTAGAGCCAGTAGACCACGGCGAGCAGCGCCGAGGGCACCACGACGATGAGCGCGAGACTGCGCCGATCATGGCGCAGCTGGGACAGGACACGGGCCGCCGTGGCCAACAGCATCCGAGGGTTCATGCTGCATGCTCCTTGGTCGGGACCGGCAGGCCGGCCGCCTGGCGCTCGAGGTCGGCGCGGATGATCCCGAGGAACGCCTGCTCGAGATCGCTGCTCCCGCCGCGCTCACGGAGACCGTCCGGCGTGAGCTGGGCCAGCATGCGGCCCTCCCGCAGGAGCAGGAGCGAGTCGCAGCGGGTGGCCTCCTCCATGACATGGCTCGAGACGAGGAGGGTTGCACCCCCGTCGGCGAGCGCGCGGAAGCGTTCCCAGAGGTCGACGCGCAGCACCGGGTCGAGGCCCACTGTCGGCTCGTCGAGGACGAGGAGCTCAGGGTCGCCGACGAGCGCGCACGCGAGCGAGACGCGGCTGAACTGGCCGCCGGACAGGTCTGAGGCCTTTCGCCGGGCAAGGTCCGCAAGGCCGACGGCGGCGACCGCCTCGCGCGCGTCCGCCGCCGACCTGCCGTGGAGCGCCCCGAAGTACCGCACGTTGTCGAGGACGCTCAGGTCCCGGTAGATGCTCGCCTCCTGTGTCATGTACCCGATCGCGTGGCGCAGGCTCGCCGCGCCCGCGGGGCGCCCCAGAACGGTGAGGGACCCCTTCCACAGCCGCTGGACGCCCACGATGCTCCGCATGAGCGTGCTCTTGCCGCTCCCGGACGGGCCGAGGAGCCCCGTGACGCGCCCTTGGGGGACAGCGAACCCGAGGTCGTGGAGTATCGGCTTGCGATGGATGCGGACGGACAGCGAGTCTGCTTCGATGGCGGGCGGCGTCGTTGCGGCGTGGGCTGGGGTGTGGTCCATGGCTGACTCCCGAGAGAAGGGAAACGCTCAATTCATCACGTGATGAATTGAGCGTAAGACCGGTGTGCCGGCTGGTCAATGCCCCGGGGGGTCAGGCCTCCCTGCGGAACTGGACCTTCCACTCCTCGGGCCCCTCTGAAAGGTAGGCGACCCCGAAGGCGCCCTCGCGGTACCGCTGCTCGACCTGCGCCAGCAGGGGCAGTGGTGCGTGGTTGGCAATGATGACGAGCCCCGAGCCGACGGGGAGCGAGTCCAGCGCGCCGAAGATCGTCGCGTGGCGGATGGCATGCGGGATGACGCGCACGTCGAGTTCGGGGAAGCCCTCGGCGTCATGCTCCCCGCACGCGCACGAGGACTTCTGGGTCAGGGTCAGCGGGTTCGCCTCGGTGTATTCCATGCCATGTCCTTCCGGTGGGCTTTGTGGGTCAGACTTTACTACAATAAATTCCGTGATAAATAGTCCGCTCGGCCCTCAGCCCACGTCGCCCAGTCCCGCGACCCCGCTCTCGGGTGCGCGCGCCGCGATCCTGGACGTCCTGCGGGGAAAGGAAGGGCCGAGCACGGTCGAGGCGCTCGCCCGCGAGATGGGACAGCACCCCAACACCGTGAGGGAGCACCTCGAGGCCCTCGTGGGCGCGGGCCTCGCCGAACTCGCGGACGGACCCCTGCTGGGGGAGGTCCGTCCGGCGCGGCGAGGGCGCCCCTCGAAGCGCTACCGCGCCGTCGAGCAGGCCGGCGGATCTCTGGGGTACGCGGAGCTCGCGGGAGCGCTCGCCGCGGAGCTCGCGCGCCTCGCGCCGGATCCGCGTGCTGCCGGGGCGGAGGCGGGCCGCGGCTGGGCCCGCCAGGCCCTCGGCCCGGCCCCGGTGCGCGTCACCGCCTCCGACGCACGACGCCGCGTGCTCGCCGAACTCGTTGAGCTCGGCTTCGGCATCGAAGCGGTGCCGTCGCGGACCCGCCGGGCTGACACTGGTGCTCCGGGCGGCTCCGGCGGCGAGGCTAGCACCTGCGGCGAGGCCGATACCGGCCTTCCGGCCAATACCGCGTCTGGGTCCGACACCGAGGTCGAGGCCGAGGCGGCAGCGACCGTGCGACTCGTGCGGTGTCCGCTCCTCTCCGCGGCGAAGGACCAGCCTGGCGTCGTGTGTTCGGTCCATGCCGGGCTCGTCGAGGAGTCCCTGCGGCTTCTGGGCCACGACGATCTCGGCTCGCGCCTCGAGCCGTTCGCCGAACCCGGAGCGTGCCTGCTCACGATCGGCCGTCCATGAGCCCCAACCCGGCGCCCAAGGTCGCCACGACCATCTGGCCGCGTGCGCTGCTCCTCGCGCTCGGCGCGGCATCCCTCTTGGCGGGCCTCGACGCGGCGCTGGTCCTGCTCGGCGTCGCCGCGCCCGTTGGCGGTGGCACAGCACCGGTGCTGCCGCCCTCGCACGGGATCCTCATGGTGTTCGGATTCGTGGGCACACTCATCGCCCTCGAGCGGGCCGTCGCCCTGCGCCGTGTGTGGGGGTACTCCGCTCCGGCGCTCCTGGGTATCGGGTCCCTCGCCCAGCTGGTGCCCGTGCTCGGTGCCGGGACCGCGTGGGTGCCGCGCGCCGTCGTGCTTGCCGGGGCGGTCATGTTCGCCGTGGTCTACGTGCCGCTGTGGCGCCGCCAGCGCGACCCCGCGGTGCTCGTCCAGGCGCTCGGCGCCGTCGCGGCGGCCGGCGGCGCCGGTCTCTTGGCGGCCGGGGTGAGTGTGGCCGCCGTCGTGCCGTGGTTCGCTGCGTTCCTCCTGGCCACGATCGCGGGGGAGCGGCTCGAGCTCGCCCGGCTGAGGATCCGCGGACGCTGGGCGGAGCCGCTGCTCGTCAGCGCGTGCGCCGCGATCGTGGCGTTTGGCCCCGTGACCCTGCTCTGGCCCGCCGTGGGGTATCCGCTCTTCGGGCTGGCACTGCTCGGCCTCGCCGCGTGGCTCGTCACGTACGACGTCGCGCGGGCCACCATCCGCTCGCCGGGCCTGCCGCGCTTCGTAGCCGCGTGCCTGCTGGCCGGCTACGCGTGGCTCGGCGTGGCCGCGGGGGTATGCCTCTTGACGCCCGGCGCCCCCTCGGGGGCCGCCTACGACGCGTTCCTCCACGCGATGTTCCTGGGCTTCGTCATGTCCATGATCATGGCCCACGCGCCCGTGATCCTGCCCGCCGTCCTGCGCCGGCCCCTGCCCTACCTCTCCGCGATGTGGGTCCCGGCCGCGCTCCTGCACGCCACCCTCGTGCTGCGCCTCGCGACTGGTGACGCGCGGGGGGACATCGTGGCGTGGCAGTGGGGCGGCATGGGCAATGTCGCGGCCGTGCTCGCCTTCGTGGCGCTCGCGGCGTATGCGGCGGCCACCGGGCGGCGCGCCCCCGCCGGCCGCGCCACCAAGGGACCCATACCCAGGAGCCGAGCTGGGGAGCCCGCGACGGGTCGAACACATCAGGAGGGCGCAGCATGATGCCGTCCCTTCCCCCCAAGGGGTTGAAGCCCGCCAGCGGATCGGGTCCGGCCGGGCGTCCCGGCACCGGCCGGGCATGGTGGCACCGGTGGGCGAACGCCCCGACGCTCGCGTGGCTGCTGGCCATCGCCGTGCTTGCGGGCATCCACCGCGGCATCCCGGCGTCCGGATGGCTCCTGACCCACCTCGCCTTCCTGGGTGCCGCGACCAACGCGATCGTCGTCTACTCGTGGCACTTCGCCGAGGCCCTCCTGCGCCTGCCCGTGCCGTCACGCCGCGCTGTTGCGGTCCGGATAGTGCTCCTGAATGCAGGCGCCACGGCGGCGATGGCCGGCGTCGTGTCCGGGTTCTGGCCGGCCTCGGTCACCGGTGCCGCGGCGGTGGGGCTGGCCGCGGGATGGCATGGTGTCGCCCTGCTCGTGCGGGTCCGCCGTGCACTGCCCTCGAGGTTCGCGTCGACGCTGCGGTACTACCTCGCGGCGTGCGCCCTCCTTCCGTTCGGGGCGGCGGCCGGAGCCGTGCTCGCCCTCCCCGGCGCGGACGACGGCGAGCTCCACGCCCGCCTCCTTCTCGCCCACGAGTCGGTCAACGTGCTCGGCTGGGTGGGACTGAGTGTGCTGGGAACCCTCGTGACCCTCCTGCCCACCATGCTGCGCACCCGCGCCGACGATGCCGCCGAGCCCACAGCGCGCCGCGCGCTGTGGTTCCTCCTGGCCGGCGTCCTCGGCGCAGCGGCCGGCGCGCTCGCGGGGCAGCGCCTCGTCGTGGCGGCCGGACTCCTGGCGTACTTGATCGGCGTCCTGGTCTCCGCGGTCCCCCTCGCCCGCGCGGTCCGCAGCAAGCCCCCCGTAGCCTTCGCGCCGCTCTCCGCGGTCGCGTCGCTCCTCTGGCTCATCGGGGCGCTCTCATGGCTCCTGTGGATCACCGCCGCGGCTCCCGACTGGGACGCCCTCCACCTGGCTCTGGCCGACCTCACCCCCGCGCTCGCCGCCGGCTTCGCGGCCCAGGTGCTCCTCGGCGCGCTCTCGTACCTGCTGCCGGTGGTCTTCGGGGGTGGCCCGTCCGTGGTGCGGCGGCGCACGGAGATGCTTGACGCTGGCGCGTGGCTCCGCGTGGTCCTCGCCAACGGCGCGCTCGCGCTCTACCTGCTCCCCGTGCCCAGCGCCGTGCGGGTCGCCGCGGCCGTGGCCGGGCTCCTCGCCCTCATCGCGTTCGTGTGGCTTGCCCTCAGGGCGTTCCTGACCCGGCCCCGTGCGGAGGACCAGGAGCGGCACCCCGCTGGCTCGGGTCCCATCGCCGTGGGCGCTACGGTGCGCAGCAGGCTCGGGTCGGGCGCGGTGGGGCTGGCCGTGCTCCTCGCGGCAGTCGTGGCCGGCGTTGCGGCGGATCCGTCCGTGATTCCGGCCGCGGCCGGTGGCTCGCCCGCGGCCGCGGCGGGTGCGGTCGGAGCGAAAGGAGGCGGCGGCGTCGTGCCTACCGGGCACACCACCACCGTGGAGGTGGTGATGTCCGGGATGCGCTTCGTGCCGGACAACGTGAGCGTGCCGGTCGGGGACAGGCTCGTCATCAGCCTGACCAACAAGGACCAGACCCCACACGATCTCGTGCTCGCGACGGGCCAGGACTCCTCCCGCGTGTACCCCGGCCAGAACGGCAGGCTCGACGCCGGCGTGATGGGCGCGTCCGTGGACGGCTGGTGCTCGGTGGTGGGGCACAAGCAGATGGGCATGGTGTTCCGCGTCAACGTCACCGGCGCCCAGGGAGGCGCCGCCCCCAGCACTCCTCAGGCGATGGACATGCCGGGCATGCAGCACGCGGCTACTGCGTCGCCCGGCGCCCCGGCCAACGCCTCGACGGCCCCGCACACCCCGTACCCCGCAGACCTCCCGGCCGTGCCCGCCGGCACCACCCATAAGGTGACGCTCACTGTGCGGGACACGGTCGCCGAGGTGGCGCCCGGTGTCACCCAGACCCTCTGGACCTACAACGGCACCGCGCCGGGCCCCGTACTGCACGGGCGCGTGGGGGACACCTTCGAGGTCACGCTCGTCAACGACGCCTCCACTGGGCATTCGATCGACTTCCACGCCGGGACCATCGCCCCGGACGGGCCCATGCGGACCATCGACCCGGGCCAGCAGCTCACCTACACCTTCACGGCCGCTCAGCCGGGGATCTGGATGTACCACTGCTCCACGATGCCCATGTCCCTGCATATTGCGAACGGGATGTTCGGCGCCGTCGTGATCGATCCGCCAGACGCGCCGCCGGTCGACCATGAGTTCGTGCTCGTCCAGAGCGAGCAGTACCGCGGCGCAGCAGCCAGCGGGGTCCCCGGGATCGCCGGCCTTGACGCGGTCTCGGCGAAGATCACTGCGGGCACCCCGGACGCAGTCGTGTTCAACGGCTACCCGAACCAGTACGACGCCGCGCCGCTCGCCGTGCGCGCGGGCGATCGGGTGCGGGTGTGGGTGCTCGATGCGGGCCCCGACCGGGCGACGTCGTTCCACGTGGTCGGCGCGCAGTTCGGCGCCGTGTGGTCCGAGGGCGCCTACCGCCTCGCCCTTGGGGCCGGTGGAGCACAGTCCGGGGCGTCCCAGGCGATGGACCTCGCCCCGGCGCAGGGCGGCTTCGTCGACCTGACGTTCCCCGAGGCGGGCAACTACCCGTTCGTGAGCCACTACATGGTGGACGCCGAACGCGGCGCGCACGGCGTCTTCGCCGTTGCTGCCGCGAGGTGAGTGTCCTGCGCGCACGGCGTGTGCGCCGTCACTCCAGCGATCGGGGAGTTGCAGTGCTGGGATACATTGGTAGCTGACTTTCCCTGCCCTGGAGCCTGATCGGCTCAGCTTCGAGAAACGGATGCCCGTGGTCCTGCGACTCTCCACCCTGTTCCTGCGTACCCTCCGCGAGGATCCCGCCGATGCAGAGGTCGCGAGCCACAGGCTCCTCGTCCGCGCCGGCTACATCCGGCGCGCCGCACCTGGCATCTACACGTGGCTGCCGCTCGGCCTCGCGGTCCTGCGGAAGGTCGAGCAGATCATCCGCGAGGAGATGGCCGGGATCGGCGCGCAGGAGGTCCACTTCCCGGCCCTGCTGCCGAAGGAGCCCTACGAGGCCACGAATCGCTGGACGGAGTACGGCGAAGGCATCTTCCGCCTCAAGGACCGCAAGGAGGCAGACTACCTCCTTGCCCCGACGCACGAGGAGATGTTCACGCTCCTCGTGAAGGACCTGTACTCCTCCTACAAGGACCTTCCGCTCTCGCTGTACCAGATCCAGAACAAGTACCGCGATGAGGCCCGCCCCCGGGCCGGCCTCCTCCGCGGCCGCGAGTTCATCATGAAGGACTCGTACTCGTTCGACGTCGACGACGCAGGCCTGGACGCCAGCTATGCGAAGCACCGCGAGGCATACGTGAAGATCTTCGCGCGCCTCGGCCTCGAGGTCGTGGCCGTGAAGGCGACCGCTGGCGCGATGGGCGGGTCCAAGAGCGAGGAGTTCCTCCACCCGACCGAGATCGGCGAGGACACGTTCGTCCGCTCGCCCGGCGGCTACTCGGCCAACGTCGAAGCCGTCTCGACGGTCGTCCCCGACGAGATCGACTTCGCCGGTGCCCCCGCGGCGCAGGTGCTCGACACACCGGACACCCCGACCATCGACTCGCTCGTCGCTGCCTCGCAGACCATCTTCCCCAACCCCGAGCGCGAGTGGACCGGCGCGGACACGCTCAAGAACGTGGTCCTCGCGGTCACGCTGCCCACCGGCGAGTCCCAGCTCGTGGTCATCGGCCTCCCGGGCGACCGAGCCGTGGACCTCAAGCGTGTCGAGGCCAACATCGGGGCGTTCCTCCCCGTGGCGGGCGAGATCGGCATCGAGGCCGCGAACGATGAGCAGCTCAAGAAGCAGCCGCTCATCGTCAAGGGCTACCTCGGCCCCGGCCTCGACCGCGATGAGGCTCTCCTCGGCCTCGAGGGCAAGACCAAGATCCTCTACCTCGTGGACCCTCGCGTGGTCTCCGGCACCCGCTGGATCACCGGCGCGAACGAGCAGGGCAAGCACGTCTACGGTCTCGTGGCCGGCCGCGACTTCGGCTGGGACGGCGTCATCGAGTGCACCGAGGTCCGAGCCGGCGACCCGGCCCCGGACGGCTCCGGCCCGCTCGAGACGGCGCGAGGCATCGAGATGGGACACATCTTCCAGCTCGGCCGCAAGTACGCCGAGGCCCTCGAGCTCAAGGTCCTCAACGAGAATGGCAAGCAGGTCACGGTCACGATGGGCTCGTACGGCATCGGCGTGACCCGCGCCGTCGCGGCCCTTGCCGAGTCCAACCACGACGACCGCGGCCTCATCTGGCCGCGCTCCGTGGCCCCGGCGGACGTGCACGTCGTGGCCGTCGGCCGCGGCGAGGAGATCTTCGCCGAGGCCGAACGCATCACGGCCGAATTCGAGGCCCGCGGTCTCACCGTCATGCTCGACGACCGGCCGAAGGTCTCTCCGGGAGTCAAGTTCGGCGACGCCGAGCTCATCGGCGTGCCGACCATCGTCGCCGTCGGCAAGGGATTCGCCACTGGCACCCTCGAGGTCAAGGACCGGCGCTCCGGCACCGCGGAGGACGTCCCCGTCGCCGAGGTCGTGGATCGCATCGTCGCACAGGCCAGCGGCAAGGCCAGCGGAAGCCCCGCTGAAGCAGCCAGTGCTGTGGTGCGCGAGACGGCCGCGGCCGACGTCGACTAGCGCGTCGGCGTGCTCAGCGGCTTCGAGGCACTCGATCCGCTCACCCTTGCGCTGATTCTCGTCGCGGGCTTTGCGGCCGGGTGGGTCGACGCCGTCGTGGGCGGCGGCGGACTCATCCAGCTGCCCGCGCTCCTCGCGGTGCCCGGCATCGCGCCCGTCCAGGCCCTCGCGACGAACAAGATGGGCTCGGTCTTCGGCACGACGACGAGCGCGGTCACCTACGCGCGTCGCGTCCGGCCAGACCTGCGCACGGCCATCCCGATGGCGCTCGTCGCGCTCGCCGGCGCGTTCGGCGGGGCGGCAGTGGCCACGGTGCTGCCCGGCCGGATGTTCAAGCCGATCATCCTGGCCGCGATCATCGCCGTTGCGCTCTTCACCGCCCTCAAGCCGCAGATGGGCCAGTACACGCAGCTGCGGCTCAAGGGCCGCAGGCACCTCGCTGCCGCCTGCGGGCTGGGGCTCGCGATCGGGTTCTATGACGGCCTCATTGGCCCGGGCACGGGATCGTTCCTTGTCATCGCCCTTGTCTCCGGGATGGGGTACGCATTCCTCGAGGCGAGCGCGAAGGCCAAGATCGTCAACATGGCCACCAACATCGGCGCGATCGTGCTCTTCGCCGTGTTCGCGCCGGGAGGGACGCTCCTCTGGGGCCTCGGCCTGGCTCTGGGCGCCGCGAATATGTGCGGTGGGTACCTCGGCGCACGCATGGCGGTAGCACGGGGCAACACGTTCATCCGGTGGGTCTTCCTCGCCGTGGTTGCGGCCCTAGCGGTCAAGCTCGGGATCGACGTCTGGAACGAGAACTTCGCTTAGCGCAGGACTTTCGGGACGGGGGAGCCGGGCTTATCCTGCCCGCATGCTGCGCCCCGAAGACTACGACGAACCTCTCGCACGCGCCGCCACGCACGCCCGGAAGTGGCTGGCCAGTGTGCCCGAGCGCCATGTCGCGCCGAGGACGACGGCGGATTCGCTCGCCGAGGCGTTCGGTGGCGCCCTGCCCGAGGCAGGCCTCGCCCCGGCGGCGACCGTGGACCTCTTGGCGTCAGCTGCCGAGCCGGGCCTCACGGCCATGGCCTCTGGTCGGTTCTACGGATTCGTGATCGGTGGCACCCTCCCTGCGGCCATGGCCGCCGACTGGCTCGTGAGCGCGTGGGACCAGAACACGGGCCTGCGGTTCGCCACGCCCGGCGTCGTCGCCGCCGAGGAGGCCGCCAGCCGGTGGGTGCTGGACCTCCTCGGGCTCCCGGCGGGCGCGGACGTCGGCTTCGCGACCGGGGCGAGCATGGCCAACTTCAGCGGGCTCGCCGCTGCTCGGTGGAGAGTCCTCGAGCGGGCCGGGTGGGACGTCAACGCGAACGGCCTGACCGGTGCTCCGCGGATCCGCGTCTTCGTCGGGGCGCAGCGGCACGACACCGTCGACATGGGGCTGAGGCTGCTCGGGCTCGGCGCGCCGATCACGGTGGACGTCGACAGCCAGGGGCGCATCCTGCCCGACGCGCTCGGAGACGCGCTTGCGCACGGTCCAGCGGGTGACGGACCGGCGATCGTGTGCCTCCAGGCGGGGAACGTGCACTCCGGTGCGTTCGACCCCTTCTCGGAGTCCATCGCCGCGGCTCGCGAACACGGCGCATGGGTCCACGTCGACGGGGCCTTCGGGCTGTGGGCCGCCGCATCGCCGGCTACCCGGCACCTCATGGCCGGAGCGGAGCAGGCCGACTCGTGGGGCACCGACGCCCATAAGAACCTCAACGTCCCGTACGACTGCGGGATCGTTGTCTGCCGCGACGTCCCGGCCCTCCGAACGGCGCTCGGGATGCACGGCGACTACCTCATCCACGACCCGCTCGGGGACCACGGTGCCGGGGATCCGTTCGAGAAGGTGCCCGAGCTGTCGCGGCGTGCCCGCGGTGTGCCGGTCTGGGCAGCTCTGAGGTCCCTCGGCCGGACCGGAGTCGACCATCTCGTGTCCGGGCTCGTGGCCAACGCCAGCGAACTGGCCCGGCGCATCGGGGCGCTGCCCGGCGCCGAGGTGCTCAACGACGTCGTGTTCAGCCAGGTGTGCCTCGCATTCGGCTCAGACGCGCGCACAGAGGCGGTCGCGGACTGGCTCGCCGCGGACGGGCGCGTGTGGATGACCGGCTCGCGCTGGCACGATCGCACGGTGCTCCGGATCTCGGTGGCCAACTGGTCCACCGACGCGCGCGACATCGAGGTGAGCGTCGCCGCGGTGCGTGCTGCCCTGGAGGCAACAGAGGGCCTCTGACTGACGGGACGAGTCCCGCCGGGGTCACGCGATGCCTGTAGTCCCGAGCAGGCTGCCGAGTCCGAAGGTCGCGGCGAGGGCTATCGCTCCACCGATGACGACCCGGAATGACGCACGGCCCCGCGAGCCGCCGCCGATCCAGGCGCCGACCCACCCGGTGATGGCGAGCGCGATCAGCACGATGACGAACGTCAGCGGGACCCTGAAGCTGGCCGGCGCGAGGAGGATCGTGAGCATCGGCAAGATGGAGCCAATGAGGAACGAGACGGCCGACGCGAAGGCAGCGTGCCACGGGCTCACGATTTCTTCGGGGTCGATGCCGAGCTCGATGTCGAGGTGCGCCCGGAGCGGGTCGTTCTCGGTGAGTTCCTTCGCCACCGTCCGCGCTGTCTCCTCGGAGAGGCCCTTGTGCGTGTACAGGCCCACGAGCTCCTCGAACTCCTCGGCCGGCTGCTCGCGGAGCTCGCGGGTTTCCTTCGCGATGAGGTCCTTCTGGCTGTCGCTCTGGCTGCTGACGGAGACGTACTCGCCGAGCGCCATAGAGATGGCACCGCCGACGACGGCGGCCAGGCCCGCGGCGAGGATCGGGCCGTTGTTCGTGGTCACGCCCGCGACGCCGACGACGACGGCCGCGACGGACACGATGCCGTCGTTCGCGCCGAGGACGCCCGCCCGGAGCCAGTTGAGCTTGGCCGCCAGATCGGTGCCCTGGGGCTCGGGGTGGAGTTGCGTGGCTGAATCGCTGCTCATGAAATCACTCTGGCACGCAGATGCGCCGCCATGCCAGCTAAGCAAGCCTTTCCTTAGGCCCAGATCAGCGCCCGTCAGCACCTGTCAGTGCCGATAAGTGCCGGTAAGTGCCGGTCAGCGGCCGGGGCTCGGCGCCGCGGACGTGGCGGAAGCGGCCCGCGTGGCGGCGCTGCCCAACGCCTCGGCCTCAGCCCGGCCGCCGGCGTGCCCCGGGAAGGCCGATGCCGCGAGCGTGGACTGCGCCCCCACCGCATCGGCGCGGCGCGCCGCCCCGAGCAGGCCCTCGGCCGCCGTGGTGCGGAAGTCAGGGGTGCTGGCACCTACGAGACCGGACCACGCCGCGGCGACCGACTGCTCGAGGGCCGCGAGCTGGGCCGGGGTGCCCGCGTCGGCTGCAAGGCCGAAGCCGGCGTCCGGCGCGGGCAGGGCCGCACACGCGCGCTCGGCCAGCACGACCAGTGAGCGGAGCTGCGCCTGGTGCAGGCCCGCCGCAGCCAGATTGGACGTGCGGGCGGCCGCCTCAGTTCGGGCGGCCAGCACTGTGTACGTCCAAACGGCGGCCTGCTCCGCCTGCTCCACCGCCACGAAGGCCGACTGTCCGTTTGCCGCTCCCTCCGACGGGGCCTGCGACAGTGACTGCGTCGCGGGAAGCGCAGAGTTCGTGGCCGACGGTGACTGCGATGGCGACCGCGGCTGTGACGGCGACATTGACTGCGGCTGCGATGCCGGCGCCGAGCACGCGCTCGGGCCCCCCGACGAGGTGGCCGGGCCGGCGGATGCTGTGCTGGGGGTGGAAGACCCGGTGCTCTGACCGGCCGAGGGCGGGGTTGCGGTGGGTTCAGGAGCCGTCAGCGTGGGGGCGGGAGTTGGTGCCCCTGCCGCATGGGCGTAGCGGGCGGCCTCGAGCGCCTGGCCGGCCGCGACAGATGCGAGAAGGGCTGCCGTCGGCCCGTCGACCGAGCGGAGGTCCGACGCGCGTGCAGCCGCGCTCGCGGAGAGCCCGGTGATCACGAGGGCGGGGGAATCCTGGACACCGGACGACGACTCCGAGGAAGGGCTTGAGACAGCGCCCTGGGACGGGCTCGTTGACGGGCTCGTTGACGTGCTCCGTGAGGGGAGCGAGGCCGCGAGAACGCCCGCCTGGAGGTCTAGGACGTCAGCCGCGTGCAGCGCGCCCCGCCGCGCGGCGTCGTCAGGCACGGTCGGGGAGCGGGCGAGGAGGCGAGCCATCGCAGCAAGGCGAGCGGCGTCGTCGTGCGCCCGTGTCATCGCGGCCGCGCTCGCGGTAGGCGGCGTTGCCGGTGGGGGAGGCGCTGCGACAAGGGAGGCCCCTGCCCCGATCACAGCGGCGGCGCCGAGGGCAACTGCCCACACCCACGGCCGCACGCGGCGGGCCGATTCCTGCCGCGCTGCGCTTGCATCGGGGCGCGCAGGGTCAGGGGAGGGCGGGGTGGTGGAATTCACGGTCTCGATGATGCCACGGACCCGGCTCAGTCCCGCGCCCGAGGCCGCGACCGGATAGTCTAGGTAGACAATTGAGCAAAAGGAGGCGGACTCCCATGTCCGAGCCGGATCTGCCCTCGCAGGCCACCCCGACCCAGGCTGGGCTGGACCCGCACGCGGGCGGAGAGGAGGCACGCCTCTCTGCGCTCCTCGAGCCGACGGTCCAGGCACGCCGCCTCGTCCTCGAAGCCGTTACGGTAAAGGCCGCGGGGAAGCACCGCACGGTCCACGTCGTCGTCGACCTCACGGATGACCAGACCGGCGGCGTCGGCCTCGATGTCATCGCCGAGCTCTCGCGCGAACTCTCGGATGTCATGGATGCTGATCCGCGCGGACAGAGGCAGCCTTACAACCTTGAGGTCTCTTCGCCCGGCGTTGCCCGGCCGCTGACCGAGGTCCGCCATTGGCGCCGGGCCCGAGGGCGGCTCGTGAAGGTCAACGTGATCGGCGGCGAGAACGTGACCGGCAGGCTCCAGGAGGTGACGGACGGCGGGATCGTCGTCATACCGGACCTGCCTGCCAAGAAGGGCGTCAAGCCGAAGTCGGGCGAACCCGTCGAGCTTCCGTTTGAACAGATCCGCAGCGGCAGGGTCGAGATCGAGTTCACCCATCTCGACGACGTCGATCTGGACACAGACCTGGACGTCGAAGATCCGAGCCTGGAAGACCACCAGGACACCGACAACGCCGAGGAGGCCTAGTGGACATCGACATGAGCGCGCTGCGCCTGCTGGAGCGAGAGCGGGACATCCCCGTCGAGAAGCTCATTCCGACGATCGAGCAGGCGCTTCTGCTTGCCTACCACAAGTCGCCGGGTGCGATTGAGCACGCCCGCGCCGAGGTGGACCGCAAGAGCGGCCACGTGACGATCTGGGCGGTGGAGGAGGACGACGACGGCAACGCGGTCGGCGAGTTCGACGATACCCCTGCGGGCTTCGGCCGGATTGCGGCCACCACCGCCCGTCAGGTCATCCTCCAGCGGCTGCGCGACGTCGAGGACGACAACGTGCTGGGCGAGTTCAAGGGCCGCGAAGGTGAGCTCGTGGCCGGCCTCATCCAGCAGGGCCACAATCCCAGCATGGTCCAGGTGAACCTCGGCACCGTCGAGGCCGTTCTCCCGCCGCCGGAGCAGGTGCCCGGCGAGAAGTACCTGCACGGGTCGCGGATCAGGGCCTACGTCGTAGACGTCCACCGAGGCATGAAAGGCCCCTCCATCACGCTCTCGCGTTCGCACCCGGGGCTCGTGAAGAAGCTGTTCGAGCTTGAGGTCCCCGAGATCGCAGACCACAGCGTGGAGATCGTCGCAATAGCGCGTGAAGCAGGGCACCGGACCAAGATCGCGGTCCGCGCCCTCGTGCCAGGCGTCAACGCCAAGGGCGCGTGCATCGGGGAGATGGGCTCGCGGGTCCGCGCGGTCATGACAGAGCTCAACGACGAGAAGATCGACATCGTCGACTTCAACGACTCTCCGGCGGCGTTCATCGCGAACGCCCTCTCGCCGTCGAAGGTCACGAGCGTGACGATCGTCGATGAGGCGACCCGTTCGGCCCGCGTGCTCGTCCCCGACTACCAGCTCTCGCTCGCGATCGGCAAGGAGGGCCAGAACGCCCGCCTCGCTGCGAAGCTCACCGGCTGGCGTATCGACATCGGATCCGACGCTCACGCCTGAGCGGACCCCGGGCCCGCATTCCGGGATCCTTCGGCCAAGGGTCTAGAATAGATGAGTCTGGGCCTGCGCCCGGCGGCAGGGTTGGGCGTATCAAGCGCCGATCCCGCACGATGTGAGAGAGCAGAGATGACGCAGACACACGGTCAGCCTCTGCGAACCTGCATCGGATGCCGCCGCACCGCGGCCCAGTCGGAACTGCTCCGGCTGGTGGCGGATCCCACCGACGCCCTGCGCGTCATCGTGGATCCCCGCCGCCGACTGCCCGGTCGCGGTGCTTGGCTGCATCCCGATCAGGTATGCCTGAAGCAAGCCGTCAAGCGGCGTGCTTTCCACCGTGCTTTCCGTAGCCCGGTGGATGCGCGCAGCGTCGATGACTACTTCGGCACTTCCGTCCCGGCTCCCGTCGGGACGGACACTGACCTTCCTGAGGTCCATGTTGAAAGCGGGTCAGAAATCTGATGGATACCCGATGAGTCCCCAATCGATGAGTGCGTAGCAATGAACTTCTCGTTGCGCACCGCCGACGGCTCCTCGAGGCGCGCCCGCGCTGAGGGAGCCCGCAGCAAGCATTAGACGGTCCGTGCCTGGCTCGGTGCGGACCGAGACAGGAGAAATGTGGCCAAGGTCCGCGTACACGAGCTCGCCAAGGAGCTCGGTATCACCTCCAAGGACGCCGTTGCCAAGCTCGCAGAGCTCGGCGAATTCGTGCGTTCTGCGTCCTCGACGATCGAGGCGCCCGTCGTGAAGAAGCTTCGCGACGCCTACCCCGCCGACGGCGGAAAGTCGGGTGCGAAGGCAAGCGATAGGCCTGCCCGACCCGCCTCCCGGCCCTCCGCTGCGGCACCGACCCCCGGTCCCGCGCGTCCAGCACCGGCCCCTGCGCCCGCACCGGCTCCGGCAGCGAAGGCCGAGACGCCTGCTCCCGCACGCCCGGCTCCGCAGCGTCCCGCCGCCGCTCCGCGTCCCACGGCCGAGCAGACGCGTACCACGCCCCAGGCGGGCTCCGAGGCTCCCCGCCCGGCCGCTCGCCCCGCAGAAGGCTCGCCGTCGCCGCGTCCCGCCTCGGGTGCGCGCCCCGGCGCGACTCCAGGCCCGCGGCCCAGCGGACCGCGCCCCGGCAACAACCCGTTCTCGTCCTCTCAGGGCATGCAGCGCTCCGGCCGTGACAGTGAGCGCGCGCCCCGTCCGGGGAACAACCCGTTCGCGTCCTCCCAGGGCATGCCCCGTCCGGGTGGCGGACGTGACGGTGACCGCCCCGGTGGTCCGCGTCCGGCCGCTCCCCGCCCTGCAGGCGGCACGGCAGGCATCCCGCGCCCGGGGGCCCCGCGTCCGGGCGCACCTCGCCCTGGCGCTCCCCGCCCTGGCGCTCCCCGTCCGGGCGGACCCCGCCCGGGTGCTCCGCGTCCCGGCGGCGGCCCGGGCGGCGCACGCCCGAACCCCGGCATGATGCCTCCCCGCACGGATCGTCCGCAGCCCGGTGGCGCCCGCCCCGCGGGCACTGGCGGTCGCGGTCCGGGCCGTCCGGGCGGCGCGCCCGGTACGGGTGGAGGCGCTCCCGCTGGGGGCGGCTTCGGCAAGGGCGGCCGCGGACGCGGCGGCACGCAGGGAGCCTTCGGCAAGGGCGGCGCCGGCCGCGGCAAGCAGCGCAAGTCGAAGCGCGCGAAGCGCCAGGAACTGGAGCAGATGAGCGCACCGTCGCTCGGCGGCGTCTCGGTGCCCCGCGGCGACGGCTCCACGATTGTGCGCCTGCGCCGTGGCTCCTCGATCACAGACTTCGCCGAGAAGATCGATGCGAACCCCGCCTCGCTCGTGACGGTGCTGTTCCACCTCGGTGAGATGGCCACCGCCACCCAGTCCCTCGACGAGGAAACCTTCTCGGTGCTCGGCGCGGAACTCGGCTACAAGATCCAGGTCGTCTCGCCGGAGGACGAGGAGCGCGAGCTGCTCGAGTCCTTCGACATCGACCTCGAGGCCGAGCTGGATGCGGAGACCGACGAGGACCTCGAGAAGCGCCCGGCCGTTGTGACCGTCATGGGCCACGTCGACCACGGCAAGACCCGCCTCCTCGACGCCATCCGCAACACCAATGTGGTGGAGGGCGAGCACGGCGGCATCACGCAGCACATCGGTGCGTACCAGATCGCGTTCGAGCATGACGGCCAGGAGCGCAAGCTGACGTTCATCGACACCCCGGGCCACGAGGCGTTCACCGCCATGCGTGCCCGTGGTGCGCAGGTCACCGACATCGCGGTCCTCGTGGTCGCGGCGGATGACGGCGTGATGCCCCAGACCGTCGAGGCGCTCAACCACGCCCAGGCGGCCGGCGTGCCGATCGTGGTGGCGGTGAACAAGATCGACAAGGAGGGCGCGAACCCGGAGAAGATCCGCGGTCAGCTCACCGAGTACGGCCTCGTTCCCGAGGAATACGGTGGCGACACGATGTTCGTGGATGTCTCGGCCCGCCAGAGCCTGAACATCGACGAGCTGCTCTCCGCGGTCCTCCTCACGGCAGACGCTGCGCTCGACCTCCGCGCGAACCCGAACAAGGACGCGCGCGGTGTGGCCATCGAGGCCAACCTCGACAAGGGCCGCGGCGCCGTGGCGACCGTGCTCGTCCAGTCCGGAACGCTCCACGTCGGCGACAACATGGTTGCAGGCACTGCCCACGGCCGTGTCCGCGCGATGTTCGACGAGGACGGCGAGTCCGTCGAGACCGCGACGCCGTCGCGACCGGTCCAGGTCCTGGGCCTGTCCTCGGTGCCGCGTGCAGGCGACACGTTCCTCGTGACCGAGGATGAGCGCACGGCACGCCAGATCGCTGAGAAGCGTGAGGCGGCCGACCGCAACGCGCAGCTGGCCAAGCGCCGCAAGCGCATCAGCCTGGAGGACTTCGACCAGGCAGTGGCCGAGGGCAAGATCGACACCCTCAACCTCATCCTCAAGGGCGATGTGTCGGGTGCCGTCGAAGCACTCGAGGACTCGCTGCTCAAGATCGATGTGGGCGAGGACGTCCAGCTCCGTGTCATCCACCGCGGCGTCGGCGCGATCACCCAGAACGACGTCAACCTCGCAACGGTGGACAACGCGATCATCATCGGCTTCAATGTCAAGCCGGCCGAACGCGTCGCCGATCTCGCGGACCGCGAGGGCGTGGACATGCGCTTCTACTCGGTCATCTACGCGGCGATCGATGACATCGAGCTCGCGCTCAAGGGCATGCTCAAGCCGGAGTA
Source organism: Sinomonas sp. ASV486 (assembly GCF_030908215.1). Lineage (GTDB taxonomy): Bacteria > Actinomycetota > Actinomycetes > Actinomycetales > Micrococcaceae > Sinomonas > Sinomonas puerhi. The sequence continues at coordinate 319,957 of NZ_JAVFJK010000005.1, forward strand.
CGAGGAGGTCCAGCTCGGCACCGCAGAGGTCCGGGAGATCTTCAAGTCCTCCAAGTTCGGCAACATCGCCGGCTCGATCGTCCGCAGCGGCCTCATCCGCCGCAATGCGAAGGCCCGCGTGCTGCGCAACGGCACGGTGGTCGGCGACAAGCTCACCATCGAGTCGCTCAAGCGGTTCAAGGATGATGCGACCGAGGTCCGAGAGGGCTTCGAGTGCGGTATCGGGCTCGGGTCGTTCAACGACCTCCAGCTCGAGGACATCATCGAGACGTTCGAGATGCGCGAGAAGCCGCGCGTCTGAGCCTGAGTGGGCGAAGGGGGGCCCCGGGAAACCGGGGCCCCCTTCCTCCGCCTTCGGACCGGCTGACCAGCCGCTCCCGGTCCACGACGTATGAAGGAGAGACCCATGGCCGACCCGGCCCGTGCTGCGCGACTCGCGCAGCGGATCAAGGTGCTCGTCGCCGAGGCGCTGCGCAAGGCCGTCAAGGACGAGCGCGCCGAGGCGATCACCATCACCGACGCCCGCGTCACCAATGACCTCCAGCACGCCACGGTCTACTACACCGTGCTCGGCGACTCTGCCGCCGCCGAGGGCGCTCAGGACGTGCTCGAGGCCAAGAAGGGCGTGCTCCGCCGCGAGGTGGGGCGCAACCTGACGATCCGGCTCACGCCGACGCTCGAGTTCGTCGCGGATGAGATCCCCGTCAACGCCTCGCACCTCGAGGACCTGCTGCGGCAGGCCAAGGAGCGGGATGCCGAGGTGGCCCGTCTCGCCGAGGGTGCGCGGCACGCAGGCGACGCCGACCCGTACCGCCAGGACTCGGCGTCGGACGAGGCCTCGGCTGACGCGGACTACGACGGCGAGGACGAGTCGGACAGCGTGGAGCTCCACGAGGACTGACATCGAGTTCACCTCGACTCGACGAGGAAGGGCGGGGGGGCCCCC